>NZ_JAFVMF010000002.1 GCF_017377715.1 Acetobacter sacchari
CAAGAAGAAACGCCGTCAGCATATCCCTCTCTATTCCATATTCTCTTGTCAAAGATCAGACCCGCCAACCCGCGGGCCGAGAACTCTACCCGCTTCGTCCGAGGAGATCAACCCCCCAGCGCCGCCGGTGAACGGGGGTATAAGCCCCCTCACACCACACCGTCAACACCAACCCACAAAAAAAACGCAGATTTTTCACCTCAACCCGCAGAACCAGCAGCCAACCGCGATTTCAAGCCAGTCGTAGCCACCCCAACGCTCGGGAAAGCCGATTCCCACCCGCCGCCAAGCGCATTGTAGAGGCGAACGAGATTCGTCGAGACGGTCGCAGCACTGTCAGCCAGATCCATTTCCGACTGAAGAACGCGGCGTTCAGCATCCAACACCTGCAGCGAACTGGTCATGCCGTGACGATACTGTTCACGCGCCAGATCGTAGGCCCGACGATTGGTTGCCGTCTCCGCCTGCAACTGGTCGCGCCGCGCCTGCTCGGTCGAATACGCCGTCAGAGCGTCGTCAACGTCTTTCCACGCACTGAGGACGGTGCTGCGATAATTGAGCGCCGCCTCTTTCTGTGCGGCTTTCTTCAACGCAAGCTGACCACGCAGGCGGCCGCCCTGAAAGATCGGCAGAGTGATCGATGGACCGACATTCCACGCACGCGCGTTCCAGAAACCAAGATCCCGGAATGACAGAGACTGGAAACCGAACCCGGCGTCGATCGTCACCTTCGGGTAAAAATCTGCCTCAGCCTCGCCTATCTCGGCCGTTGCGCCATGCAATTGCGCCGCCGCCGCCCGAATGTCCGGGCGACGCTCAGCCAGTTCGGACGGAACGCCGACGGGAACATGTCCCGGCACGGGCGGAACCGCCGAAGGACGGGATAGCTCATCATACAACGCACCCGGCGGCGACCCCATCAGCAGCGAGATCGCATTGATCTGCTGTGCGATCCGCTGATCGAACTGCGGAATCTGCGACGACGTCGCTTCAAGCTGCGACTTGGCGGTCTGCTGGTCGAGTTCACTGACAAGGCCCGCCTTGAAGCGCGCCGAACTCAGATCGAGCAGCTTCTGCGCGTCGTCGCGATTGGCCTTGAGAATGCGAAGCTGCTCCTGGGCAGCCCTCAACGCGACGTAATCCCGAGCGAGATCGCCCTCACGCGCGATCAGCATGCTCCGGCGCTGCTCTGCGCTCTCATCAAGATAAGCTTTGGCGGCTTCATATTGCCGACGAACGCGTCCCCAGAGATCGACCTCCCATGTCGCGTCGACGCTATCCCGCCACTGATCCAGTAACGGGATCGTGGCGTAGCCGGTCGATTGATCGATCAACGTCCCGTCCGGGCCACCCACTGCGCTCTTGCCGACGTCCGAGACAATCCTCTGCAGCATCTTGGTGCTGTATTGCGCTCTGGAATACGATCCGGTCGCGCTAAGCCCCGGATACCGCTCGGCTCCAGCGATGACGAGTTGCGCACGACTTTGCGAAAGCTGTGCCGCGGCGCGCTGCACGTCGAGGTTTTCGCTGGCGAGGCGCCGCTCAAGAGAAGAGAGTTCAGCGTCGTGGAAAATATCCCACCATGCGACGTCCGGCGCGTCCGGAACGGTCACGCTACCGCCCTTCACTCCGTCCGCGACCTGAGAAGGCCGCCATTTTGGCGGCGTCCAGGTCTGAGGTTTCTGATAATTCGGGCCGACGGCGCATCCGGCAAGCAGGACCGCGAGGCCTGTTACAAGCCGCCTCGAATTTGCTGCTCTCACGCTGAATTCCTCACCAACAAGTTTCCGCTGCCATGTAATCTTCGCCGCACGTCGCAGCACTTCCGGACGATGGGGCGATACTGGTCGATCACTCGCGCCCCACGCGTGATTACGAACCCCCGAGCTTCCCGCCCCGCCCATATCACACCCGCCTTGACGCTGACCGACCCGTTCGGTCAGCATGCAAACCTATCGGCTTTCCCTCGGGCGTCAATCGTGAGCGCCCCATCGCAGAGGATATTATGGCAGAGACTGACCCCGGAACGGGCGCGACCCCGACGGGTATAGAGACAGATTCTCCGACCAGCGCGCCAGCCGCGGACGTTTTGACGTGCCCGGCGTGCGACCCCGAAGAAGGCGGCGCGAAATATCAGCAAATTCTCGTCGGCGCCGGAGAGATATTCGCGGAACTCGGGTACGAAGGCGCCAGCATGTCGCACATCGCCCGCCGCGCCGGGGTGTCCAAAGGCACTCTCTATAACTATTTCGACAACAAAGCCGCGCTGTTCACCGCCTTCGTAAGGCAGACGTCCCGCAACGGGCTGCCCAACGCCTTTCAGTCCATCCGTCAGGATCTGCCTCCGCGAGGCGTGCTCCTTGGAATCGCAAAAGGCATGATCGGTCTGGTGGTCGCGCCGACCACCCTGATGCTTTACCGCATCGTCATCTCCGAGGCGCCGCGCTTCCCGCACCTCGCTCAGACATTCTGGGACAACGGTCCCGCCATCGGCATCCGAACTCTCTCGCGCTGGCTACAGACGCAGACAGCGAACGGACACCTCGTCGTCCCCGAACCCGAATTCGCCGCCGAGCAGTTCTTCGCCCTATGTCAGACTCGGGTCGCCATGCGGTGCCGCCTGCGAATGACGGTCGACACATCACCAGAGGAAATAGAGCGGATCGCCACACGCTCCGTCGATATGTTCCTGGCCGTTCATACGCCCCGGGCCTGAACTCCCAAGCTTAGCAAGCACACCGAGAGCACGGCTCGACGGTTCCACCTGCAAGACGCACATGTCTCCTACCTGATCCCCGACGAGTCCGAAGGGGTCAGTCGTGTGCGAGAGGAAGTCGCCAGGGCGCCCTGAACCGCGCTCCTGCCTCAACGTTGCATGGAACAGGCGTCACGCGAGCGCGGCGCAGTTACTCCGATCCTCGCTCGCACGTCGCCATCGTCGTCCTTCCTTATGAAAGACACTCCCATGGCAACAGCAACACGTGACAACCTGCCCGGAAGGGCCAACAACGTCGCAGACTTCCTGACCCGCGCGCACGGCGATCACTCAGGCCTGACATCCGCCGTCAGCGATTACATGGGCAGGGAAGGGGCGGAAGGTATTCCCGTCGTGCGACAACGCGCGAAAGAAGCCGGGTTGGACGGCCTGCTTCAGCACTGGCGCGACCGCCCTCTCACTGAGGCGGCAGAAGTCGATTTGGTAAGAGCCTTGATTCCTGATGAGAAAATCACGGAATTTTCGAGGGAGACGGGGCTATCCCGCGAAGCGACGATACGCGGACTTCTGACCGTGATTCCGCGCGTAGTCTACCGCAATGCGGAGCGCGAGCGTCGGACAACATAGCCGACGTCGACGAAACCGAGACCGGGATATCACCCGAAGGACGTCATCGGATTTGCCGCTTCCTCAAGAGACTCCCGCCCGGCGATAAGCCGGACGGGAGGAAACATTTACTGATCCAGCGAATACGCCACGACGTAATCGCCCATCTTCGTGCCGAACGAGCCATGTCCGCCGTCGGCCGTCACGACATACTGCTTTCCCCCGACTTCATATGTCATCGGGTTGGACTGTCCCCCGGCGGGAAGACGGTCCTGCCAGAGTTGCGCTCCGGTCGTCACGTCATACGCGCGGATGTAGTCGTCAAGCGTCGCAGTCAGGAACGCCACGCCGCCAGCAGTGGTGAGCGGTCCGCCGAGGGTGGGAACGCCGAGCTTGAACGGAAGAGGAACCGGAGAACTATCGCGGATCGTGCCGTTCCGGTGCTTCCAGACCACCTTGTTCGTCTTGAGATCGATCCCGGCCATGTAACCCCAGCTCGGCGCCTTGCATGGAATGCCGAGCGGCGAAAGCAGCGGGTGCAGATCCACACCATAAGGCACGCCGAACTGCGGCTGAACGCCCGTTTCGGTCCCTGCAGGCTGTGAGTGGTCCGGCGTCGCCGGATTCTTCGGCCCACGCGGAATAAGCGTCGAAACAAAGGGCAGCCCCATCGGGTTCGCGATCGCGACCTGCCTCACAGGATCAACCGCTATGCCGCCCCACTCGAACATGCCGAGATTGCCAGGGAACACCAGCGTGCCCTGCAGCGACGGAGGCGTGAAGGGCCCGTCGTACCGTAGCTTCTTGAAGATGATGCGGCAGGCGAGTTGGTCGAACATCGTCGACCCCCACATGTCCGCGTCCGTCAAATTGCGACGAGGCCGGAAGCTGAGTTCCGAGTATGGCTGTGTGGGCGAAAGCCTGTCGCCTGGCGCCACGCCCTGGGGAACTTTCGTCTCGGGCGCAGGCACCACCAACTGTCCGTTCCGACGATCAAGCACGAAGATGTTGCCTGTCTTGGCCGGAGCATAGATAGCCGGGATGACGGTTCCGTCGTCCTTATGGATATCGACGAGAGTCGGCTGCGACGGCACGTCCATATCCCACAGATCGTGATGCACGGTCTGATAGAACCAGGCGAGCTTTCCAGTGTCGGCATTGAGAGCGAGAATCCCGGAGGCATAACGTTCCTGATCTGGCGTGCGGTTTCCACCCCAGATATCGGGCGTGGCGACGCCAGTCGGAATGTAGACCAGATTCAGCTTCGCATCGTACGCTGACGTAATCCACGAATTCGGCGAATTCGCCACATAGGCGTGGCCATTCTCTGGCAACTGGTTCGGATCCGGATTGCCCGGATCGAACGCCCAGACCAGATTGCCGGTATAGACGTCGAATCCGCGCGTGACGCCCGAAGGCTCATGCGTGGAGTAATTGTCCATCACGGCGCCCGAAACGATCACCACCTTATCGGTCACGACCGGCGGCGACGTTGGCTCGTAGAAACCCGCCTCCTTCATCGGCATACCGTTCGTCAGATCGATCTCGCCGTCATTGCCGAAACGGTAGCAACGTTGCCCCGTGTCCGCATCGATAGCGAACAGCCGACCGTCGTTCACTGGCAGGAAAATACGATGCACGCAGTCGTTGGGGACCGCCGCTCCATCGATCGTCTGATCTCCTTCATGCGTCTCATGGTACGAAACGCCACGGCAGGTCAGATGTTGAAACGTCGGCTTGGCCTTGATCTGCGGATCGAACTTCCACTTCTGCTTGCCGGTGGCGGCGTCCAGAGCAAAGAGAATCTGGTGCGGGGAGCAAAGATAAAGTGTGTCGCGAATCTTTATCGGCGTGACCTCGTCCGTCGTCTCGATCGGATCGTTCGGCCCGCGTGTGTCACCCGTTCGAAACGTCCACGCGACCTTGAGCTTGCCAACGTTCGCAGGCGTGATCTGGGTCAGCGGCGAGTAGCGATCGCCAAACTGCGTCCGGCCCCAGGCCGGCCAGTCTGCGGCGACAGCTTCGCCCTGATCAGCAGGGGTAATGCGCGCGGATGCTGACGCCTGCGGCAGGGAGCCTGCGATATCCTGCGGGTCCTGCGTCAGCGCGTATCCGTAGATGACGACGCCCGCGCCAATGCCCGCCGCAAGCGGCAGTTTGGAAAGGTTCATTGCCGGGCCAAGCTTGCCTGTGACCCACGGCAACAGCAGCCAAATCCCAAGCGGCAAAAGGAAATCGCCGCGCGGCGCAAGTTCCCAGAAGTCGAACCCCGCCTCGACCACACTCCAGACCAGCGTATAGGCGACGATGACGGCGTAGACCCAAAGGGCCGCCTCATGTCGTCGCCACAGCAAAACAGCGGTGAGAAGGAGCCCGACGCCGGTAATGGCGTAATAAGGGGAGCCGCCCAGCAGCGCGAGCCATGCTCCCCCGACCGTCAGACCCAGCCCGGCGACCGCGCAAAGCAGCACTCCGATAGCCAGCGGCACGTTCGACTTTTCTTGAATGGGTTCCACTCCCCTTATGTGCATATCGAATAGATAATCCGGTTACTTACGATAAGGCGCGTCGAAACGTCGACCAGAAAGCGCCGCCTCCATTCGATTTATCTCGCCAAGACTCAGATTGTTTCGCTGCCGCCGCGTGACACGAAAGCCGCAACAACGAGTGAACGTGACGAGGCGCCCCTTGTTTCCGCGTCAGACAACTCCAAGTGATGCGATCTGCTACCGATACGATCAGCCGAGGAGAGCCTCGCATGTCCGCCCGCTCGAACACACTGAACGCTTCAGCGCTCTCACTTGCAGACACCGACGCAGAACGCAGCGGCGTCCAGTTCAAGGATCTCGATCGTCAGATCGATCTGACCGCGCTCTGGACGCAAATGCTCAGTGAATCAATGATTTGCGCCGACCCGTTGGTGAAAGGGCTGCTCTGGACGGGCGTGAAGAGCCACGGCTGCTTCGCCGAGGCAATGGCCGCACTGATCGGACGCAAGCTTGGAGACCGCGCCGTCGCCGCCGACGCCCTGACTGAGCTTGTGCACGAATGCTACGCCGCGACGCCCGAGACGCTTCGCGCTGCAGCTGCGGACATCCACGCCATTCGCGAGCGCGACCCCGCCTGCCCCGATTACGTGACGCCCTTCCTGTTCTTCAAAGGGTTCCACGCGGTACAGTCCTATCGCGTCGCGAACTGGCTGTGGCTCGCTGGCCGCAGACATCTCTCGCTTCACCTGCAGAGCAGAGCGTCCGAGCTGTTCGGAGTCGACATCCATCCGGCGGCCCGCCTCGGCAGACGCATACTCCTCGACCATGGAACCGGCATCGTCATCGGCGAGACGTCGATCGTCGAGGATGACGTCTCCATCCTGCAGAACGTGACCCTTGGCGGCACAGGCAAGCACGCGGGCGACCGTCACCCCAAGATCCGGCGCGGCGTTCTGATCGGCGCGGGCGCCAAAATACTGGGAAATATCGAGCTCGGCGAAGGCGCCAAGATTGGCGCGGGATCGATCGTTCTGGAAAGCGTGCCGCCTTATACCACCGTCGTCGGCAATCCTGCGCGCAAGGTCGGCACCCGCCATCTGGGCCTGCCCTCGTTGACGATGGACCAGACGCTGCCTCCGATCGACTACATTATCTGAAGCGCTACTTTTTCAATCTCATGCTGCGCAGGCGCTTGGGGGCAACGCCTCCCAGTCGACCGCCTTCAGCCCGGCGAGGAAGATTTCCACGCCGGTCTCGACGCGAAGCTTGACCTCGCTCCACTCGTCAGGATGACCGGGCATACAGAACTGGTGCAGGAGCAACTCGCCTATCGTCACGCCAAACAGAATACGTCGCGCTCTCGATATATCGCAAACAAGCCCCAGCTCAGCGACGCAGGCGCGCAGTTCGTCATCGACCGGGTCGCGTTCGCCCTCGAATTTCAACTGAGCGATAATATCCTGAATTTCTTCGGATTCCTGGGCGTCCGCAATAATTGCCCGAGCAAGACTTACACGATCCGGCCTCAGCAGGTGGTTCGCCAGACAGACGAGCAGCGCGGTCAAGCGCTCCTTCGCAGTCCCCGTATTTGGATCCAGAGGCGCCTGCACAAAGAAGAATCGGGTCGCAATAACCTCGTGTATCAGTTCATGCTTCGACGGGAAGATGTGATACAGCGTACGCTTCGACATGCCGCACGCGTTGGCGACCTTGTCCATCGATGCGCCGACGTAACCATGTCCGCGCAAAACGACACACGCCGCATCGAGAATCCGTTCCCGCCGCTCGTCCTCCTGCATCGTCACGGGACGGCCAGGCGAGCGCGCGCCACAGCACGCCTCGGCTACCTCCGCCTCGCGAAGTTCGTGACATTCTTTGTCACGAACTGAATCCGAGTGCGCAGAAAATTCACGCAAGCCCTCCGAAGGCGAAGATTTTCGCCGCCCGACGCGCTTTGGATGGGATTCCGTCTGCTTCACCTCTGCTCCGATTCCTGTTTGTGATTGCAATACCCGCGCGATGTCCGCAGGGGCAGCTTGACCGGGTTTAGGATACCATATAGTTTCCAATCGATAAGAAACCAAATAGTTTCATAATGTCGAGTGTGGTTAGCTGTCCTCGCGAAATCTTGCATCGCTGGGCCGCGTCAGAATCCGTTCGCAGCAAAATAGGTACATCACGTCCGTGACCAGGCGCTCTCGTCTCCCGGTGGCCGTTCGGGCCGCCCTGATCCCCACAGCGGGACTTCTTGTGCTGGCTGGGTGTGAGCGCAAGCACGCTCCGCCTGCCCCACCTCCCCAGCAAGTCGGCTTTGTGACCCTGAAGACGCAGGCCGTCCAGTTGCATACGCAACTGCCGGGCCGAACCGAAGCATATGAGATTGCTCAGGTTCGCCCGCAGGTGAACGGCGTCATCCAAAAACGCCTCTTCGTCGAAGGCTCCGACGTTACGGCCGGACAGCAGCTGTACCAGATCGATCCTTCGTTCTATCAGTCCACCTACGACAGCTACCTGGGACAATTGGCGGCCGCCAAAGCCAACCTTGTGACCGCCCAGGCCAAGTATCAGCGCTATCAGTCCCTGATCCGCGAACACGCGATCAGCCAGCAGGATCTGGACGACGCCAAGGCGACTTATCTGGCGGATCAGGCGCAGGTTCAGGTTGCGCAGGGGCAGGTAGAGAACGCTGCCGTCAATCTTCGCTACACAAAGGTCAACGCACCGATCTCGGGGCGCATCGGCCGCTCCGTCATCACTGTCGGCGCTCTGGCGACGGCCGGGCAGACAAATCTGCTGACGACGGTCACCCGCCTTGACCCGATTTTTGTCGACGTCAACCTTCCCGCCGTCGAGTTGCTTCGTTTCAGACGCGAACTGGCGTCCGGTCAGATCGAACGCGCTGGCGACAACGCCGCCACGGTCAAGCTGACGCTTGAAGACGGTTCGTCTTACAGCCTCCCCGGCACATTGGAATTCAGTGAAGTCAACGTGGACACAGCAACGTCCACGATCGTCGTACGCGCGAAGTTCTCCAATCCCGACAAGCTCCTGCTCCCCGGCATGTATGTCCACGCGACACTCGACGAGGGTATGGACCCGAACGCTCTTCTCGTGCCGCAGCAGGCTGTCTCCCGCGACGCTCACGACGCGCCGCAAGTCATGGTGCTGACGCCCGATAACAAAGTCGCCGTTCGTACGATCACAACGCAGCAGGCGCTTGGAACGGACTGGATCGTCACCGGCGGCGTCGCCGCTGGCGATCGCGTCATCGTCACGGGGCTGCAGAAGATCCATCCCGGCGACAAGACGACCCCCGTGCCATTCGTCGACGACGAGACCACGAAGTCGGGAAATTAATCCGCCATGTCACGTTTCTTCATTGACCGCCCCATCTTTGCGTGGGTCATCGGTCTCGTCATCATGCTGGTCGGCGGCGTCTCGATATTCCAGATGCCGATCGCCCAGTACCCGAGCATAGCCCCGCCGCAGATCGCGATTACCGTGACCTATCCGGGCGCGTCGGCCGAAACGGTGAACAACACCACTGTCCGGCCGATCCTGCAGCAGATGTACGGTCTGGATCATCTGGAATACATCTCGTCGCAATCTTACGCGTCGGGCCAGATGGAAATCGACCTGACGTTCGAACAGGGGACAAACCCCGACATCGCGCAGGTGCAGGTCCAGAATAAGCTGCAGCTCGCACAGCCGCTGCTCCCGACCGAAGTCACCACGCAGGGCCTTAGCGTCACGAAGGCTGTGAAGAACTTCATGATGTTCGTCGCCTTCATCTCGACCGACGGGTCGATGAGCGGCGTCGACATTGCGGACTACGTGGCCTCCAACGTGTCCGATCCAATCTCCCGCGTCTCCGGCGTCGGCGATCACACGCTGTTCGGCTCCGAATATGCGATGCGCATCTGGGTCGACCCGTCAAAGCTCTACAAATACGCGTTGACGATCGGCGACGTTGAATCCGCCATCCAGGCCCAGAATATTCAGGTTTCGTCGGGTGAGCTCGGCGGCCTGACCGCCAAGCCGGGCATTCGTCTTGACGCCTCCGTCATCGGTCCGACCCGTCTGACCTCTCCTGACGAGTTCAAGAAGATTCTGCTGAAAGTGCAGCCTGACGGCTCGCAGGTTCATATCGGCGACGTCGGCTCGGTCGAGCTGGGCGCGCAGAGCTACAACATGAACTCCGTCTACAACGGACATCCGGCGGCAGGCCTCGCGCTGAAACTCGCTGTCGGCGCCAATCAGTTGTCGACGGAAGACGCCGTCTACAAAGAGATTCACCAACTCGAGAAATTCTACCCGCCAGGCCTGAAGACCGTCTACCCACTGGATACGGCTCCCTTCATCGTCCTGTCGATCAAGGAGGTGATCATCACCCTGCTCGAAGCCATCGGCCTCGTGTTCCTGGTCATGCTCGTCTTCCTGCAGAATTTCCGCGCCACGCTGATCCCGACGATCGCCGTTCCGGTCGTGCTTCTCGGCACGTTCGGCCTGCTGTCGGCGTTCGGCTTCTCCGTCAACACCCTGACCATGCTCGCCATGGTGCTGGCCGTCGGCCTGCTCGTCGACGACGCCATCGTCGTCGTCGAAAACGTCGAACGTGTCATGCATGAGCAGAATCTTTCTCCGAAGGAAGCTGCCCGCGTCTCCATGGACGAGATTACCGGCGCGCTGGTCGGCATCGTGCTGGTTCTTACCGCCGTGTTCCTGCCCATGGCGGCGTTCGGCGGTTCGACCGGCGTGATCTACCGCCAGTTCTCCATCACCATCTGCTCGGCCATGTGGCTGTCTGTGCTCGTCGCCGTCATCATGACGCCCGCCCTGTGCGCGACCATGTTGAAACCGAGCAGCGGCGAAAAGACCAAGGGTCTTTCCGGCTGGTTCAACCGTTCTTTCACGCGTCTCACCAAGGGTTACCTCGGCGGCGTGAACTGGATGGTCTCACGCGTCGCCGTTTCTCTGGTGCTGTTTGTGGTGATCACCGGCGCCACGGGCTACCTGTTCACCAGGCTGCCGGGCGGGTTCCTGCCCGACGAAGATCAGGGCCTGATCTTCGGGCAGGTGACGATGCCGCCGGGCGCGACGATGGAACAGACCTCTGCTGTCACGCAGCGTGTGTCCGACTACATCATGAAAACCGAAGCGAAGAACGTCGTGTCCGTCTTCGTGGCGAACGGCTTCAACTTCGCCGGACGCGGGCAGTCCGCAGGCGCATTCTTCGTACGCCTCAAGGACTGGGATGTCCGTCCCGACGCGGACCAGACGTCTTCTGCCATCGCCATGCGAATCATGATGCATTTCTGGGGCGACCCTGAGGCGCAGATTTTCGCGATCAATCCGCCCGCCGTGCTGGAACTGGGCAACGCGACCGGCTTCGATCTCGAACTGGAAGACCGCGCGCATCTTGGTCACGCAAAGCTTCTCGCCGCCCGAAACATGGTCCTCGGCATGGCGTCGAAAGATCCCCGCCTGATGGCTGTTCGTCCGAACGGCATGGAAGATGCGCCACAGTATCACCTCAATATCGACCGAGAGAAAGCCAACGCGCTTGGCCTGACCAACGCCGACATCAACACGACCATCGAAGGCGCGCTGGGCTCGATCTATGTGAACCAGTTCCTGCGCGACGACCGCGTGAAGCAGGTCTACATTCAGGGCATTCCGGAATCCCGTATGCTGCCGGTGGATCTTGCGAAATGGTATCTCCGCAACTCCGGCGGAACACTGGTGCCATTCAATGCGATCGCATCAGGCAACTGGATCATGGGACCGCAGAAGGTTGAAAACTACAACGGCCTGAACTCCTATGAGATTCTGGGTCAGCCTTCCGCCGGACACAGTTCGGGTGAATCCATGGACGCCATCCGCGCCGCGCTCGCCAAACTTCCGCCGGGCATCGGTTACGAATGGACCGGCCTGTCGTTCGAACAGGAAGCGTCCGGCGGCTCGACTGGCCCTCTCTACGCTCTGGCCAGCATCGTGATCCTGCTCTGCCTCGCCGCACTGTATGAAAGCTGGGCGATTCCCATCGCCGTGATCCTGGTCATACCGCTCGGCGTGCTGGGCGCCATCGTCAGCACGCTCTGGCGTGGATACGCCAACGATGTCTACTTTCAGGTCGGATTGCTGACGACCGTCGGTCTGGCCGTGAAGAACGCGATCCTGATCGTCGAGTTCGCCAAGGCGAATTTCGAAGCGGGTCAGTCGCTCACCGAGGCCGTGCTTAACGCCGGACGTGAACGCCTGCGCCCGATCATGATGACCTCCATCGCCTTCGTTCTCGGCGTGTTTCCGCTGGCGATCGCCACGGGAGCCGGGTCCGGCGCACGGACGGCCATCGGCACGGCGGTCGTCGGCGGCATGTTGACCGCAACGCTGCTCGCCGTGTTCTTCGTGCCGCTGTTCTTCGTGGTCGTGCTCAAGCTCTTCCGCGTCCAGCCCAAGAAGATCGGCGATGAGCCAAAGACAATCGGGAACACCAACCAGGGCGCCCATTCATGATCGACTCTCCGAGCAAGCTTTCCATGCGCCGTCGCGGCGCCCGGAAAGCGGGCGTCATCGGATTCAGCGCCGCCCTGTTGTCGGCGTGCACGATGATCCCCGACTATCACAGAACCGCGCCGCCAATGGCGACGACCTACCCCGCCGACCCCATGAAGGCAGTCGGCGTCACGACGTCGCCCGGCGCGATCAACCGTGAAGCCTGGCGAATCGGTTGGGAAGAATTCTTCACAGACCCGCGTCTGCGCGCCCTGATCGCCATTGCTATTCGGGAAAACCGCGACTTGCGTCAGGCCGCCGGTTCGATTGAACAGGCGTCTGGTGAATACGATGTTCAGCACGCCACTCTATTGCCGCCTATCGGGGCGACAGGCGAAGGCATGTATCTGTCGCCGTCGCGGACTGCTGGTTTGAGCTTCGCGCCGGGACAAGGACGAACCCTGTCCATGTTCCGTTACTACTCAGCTGGCATTGGTTTCTCATCGTACGAAATCGACTTCTTCGGACGCATTCGGAGCCTGTCGCGCAGCGCCGGTGAAAAAGCATTGGCTCAGGTCGCCAACCAGCGCTCGGTTCTGATCTCAACTGTGTCGCAGGTCGCCAACGCATACATCGCCTGGTTGGGCGCCAGAGAACTCGCCGAAGTTGCTCAGAATACGTGGCAGTCGCAGGCCGAGACGTATCGGCTGACCAAACTGCGCTTCGACCGTGGCGAAGCGGATATGCTGACATTACGTCAGACCGAAGAGCAGGTCGCGCAGTCCGCATCGTTGCGTGATGACGCGCTCCGACAGGAGGCGCAGGACGAAAACGCCCTTGTCCTGCTGATCGGCGCGCCCATCCCGGCCAACCTGCCGCCGCCGGGCAAGTTGGGCGAGCAGACACTGCTCGCCGACATCCCTGCAGGCCTGCCGTCGGACCTACTTGACCGGCGCCCTGACATCGAGCAGGCCGAGCATACGCTGCTGTCGGCGAACGCAGATATCGGCGCCGCTCGCGCTGCGTTTTTCCCGAAAATTTCGCTGACGGCCACTGACGGGCTCTCCAGCCTGCAGTTCCACAGCCTATTCACGTCAGCAGCGACAACCTGGGGTTTCACGCCGCAGATTTCGATACCGCTTTTCACGTGGGGTCAGGCCTCCGGCAATTTGCACACCGCGAAAGGCGAACGCGCCGTCGATCTTGCCGCCTATCAGAAGACCGTGCAGAGCGCATTCAGGGAAGTGTCCGACGCTCTCGTTGCGCGCGGAACCTACCTTGATGAAGCGAAGCAGGCAAAGCAGCTGGTAGAGGCTTCAAACGAGGCGTTCCATCTTGCGAAACTGCGTTTTTCAACCGGCTCCGATTCATATTTGACTACGCTGCAGTCGCAACGCGACTACCTTCAGGCTCAGCAAAGCCGTATTCAGGTTGATGTTCTGAAATACCAGAATCTGGTGACTGTCTACCGTGCATTGGGCGGCGGATGGAGCCAGCGCAGCGTTCCTGATCAGAACAACGGCAAGCCCGTGACACCGAAAGACACTGGGTTGCCTGGGCCCGGCGCCTCTATGTCGTCGAAAGGGTTGCTAACGCCGTAAGGCCGCAACCACCAGTCTTCGGAAGTTCAGCTTCGTCTCTTCATCCGGTCAGCCACGCTGACCGGATTTTTTATTGGCTGTCTGCCACACACCAAGAAATAGGCGACAGCTATGACACCCAGACAAGAATTGTGGACAAGGTAATGACGGAGGCAATCGTCGTCAGCAAGGTCACCTGACTGGCGACGCCAGCCTCCCGCCCGTAAAGCTTAGCCAGCATGAAAGGCCCTGTTCCGGTGGGTAACGCGCTCAACACAAGCGCCTCACGCGACCACACTGGTTGCTCAGAAAACACTGTGACAGCAAGAAGAAACGTCAACGCAGGTTGCACAAGCAACTTCATTCCCGCCAACCGTAACGTCCCGAACAATGGCGCAGTCGAAGCTTTTCTCGATTCAACGAGAAACATCCCAATCGTGAGCAGCGCGCACGGGCTTGCGGCGCCGGCGAGCAACGTCACGAACGTCGTCCCTGCGGACGGAATCGACACCCCCGTGATATTCACAACGAGACCAAGAAACGGCATAAAAATCAGGGGATTCAGCGCCAGAGCGCGCGAGACGGAGATAATGACCGAGCCAGTTCGTCCGCCAGCCCGCTCGTCGACCTCGATCATGAAAATTGCAATGGCGAACAAGCTGCAAGCCGTGAGAAGCGTGGATATCGTGATGGCCGCCATAGATTGCGCGCCAAAAACGTCGAGACAAACCGGAATGCCAATAAACGACGTGTTGGCGTAACCCGCCGACAACCCTTCTATAGCCGCATTGGAAAGACGATGCGGGCGTCCCGCGTCGCGTCGCCAGCACACGAGCCAGTTCAGCCCAAAAGTCAGAACCATTCCCAGCCCAAATGCCCCGGCGAACCCAACATGATTCAGTTCCGCCAGCGGCACATCGCAGGTTATTTTGAATAATTCCGCCGGAAGCGCCAGACGAATGACAAAACGGTTGAGCACGTTCGTTGCGTCCGCGCCCAGCCAGTTTTGTTTTGCCGTGATCGCCCCGAAGACGATCAGACCAAAGATCGGCGCCAGCACCGAAATGACGCCGAATATTGTCATATCAGGCGTTCAGATAGATGGTTTTGGTCTGCACGTAAGCTTCCAGACCATGCTTGCCATCTTCTCCCCCCAGGCCGCTTTCACCGTAGCCATGATGGTACCCCTGAGGGGCCTCGCCGCCGCCACGATTGACGTAAATTTCACCGAACTCCAGCTCCCGCGTCATTCGCAGAATACGACCGAGATCGCGCGTGAACAGATAAGCCGACAGGCCGTAACGGCAATCGTTAGCGAAGGCCAGCGCCTGATCAAAATCCGCAACCCGGATGACGGACAAGACTGGCCCGAATACTTCGTTATGGGCGATGTCCATATCCTGTCGAACGTCAGTCAGCAGCGTGGGCGCGTAGTAAAAGCCCTTGTCGTATTCCGGCCCGGTCAGACGATGACCACCAACTTCGAGCTTGCCGCCCTGCCGCACAGCCCCTTCGACCATGGCATGAACTTTCTCCAGTTCAGCGAGGCTGACCTTGGGACCCATATCGGTATCAGGGTCCGTCGGAGAGCCAACTTTCAGACCGCTGATCTTCTCCCGAATCTTCGAGGTGAACGCATCATAGACCGCCTCATGAACATAGGTGCGCTCGTTGCAGGTGCAGACCTGTCCGGCGTTCGTAAATCTGGACTCTATCGCCGCCTGCGCCGCCTTTTCGATATCTGCGTCCTCCATAACGATGAAGGGCGCCTTCCCCCCAAGTTCGAGACGAACCTCTTTCAGGTGCTCCGCAGCCGCCGCCATGATTTTCTTGCCCGCAGGCGTCGAGCCCGTCATGGTGATCAGCTTCGTGAGCGGATGCGCGACCAGCGGAACGCCCACATCGGGACCGTCGCCCGTCACAATATTGACGACGCCGTTTGGAATTTTCGCTTCCTCGACAAGACGCGCCATCTCCAGCCCTGCAAAAGGCGTCAGTTCATGCGGCTTGACGACGACCGTATTGCCTGCGGCGATAGCAGGGCCAATCTTGCGGGCGCACAGCGCAAAAGGGAAATTCCATGCGGCAATCCCTCCGATAACGCCATGCGGCACGCGATCGATCAGAATCTTCTCGTCCGGCGTGCTGCCCGGCACGATTTCTCCTTCCAGGCGGCGGGTGTTTTCTGCCGCGAAGCGAATGAGGCCAATGGCGAAGTCGATTTCGCCGCGAGCCTCCTTCAGAGGCTTTCCCATTTCAGAGGTGATCGTCGCGGCCAGACGCTCCTTGTCGCGTTCGATCAGGGTGTTCAACGCGAGCAGATAGTCTGCGCGCTCAAGAGCCGTTTTTCTGCTCCAGGCTGGAAAAGCCTTTTGCGCGGCGGAGACAGCCTTTTCCACGTCCCCCGCGTCGCCCTTGGCGACATGAGCAACCGTTTCGCCGGTCGCCGGGTTTTCAACTGCGATCCATTCGTTCGAACCCGGAGCCGTCCAGGCTCCGTCGATGAACAGATTGTATCGGGGCGCATTTGTCATCAGAAACTCCCATTCGTTGGATGAGGGGAGTATCGGAAAACCGTCACATCATTAAAAGCAATGATATATGATCAAGTAACTCACAAAAAGTGAACGATTAAACCAAACGCGTCATCCGCTTTGCCCGGCATTTAAAGAACCATAATTCAATGATTATCTCACGGAGCACCTTCAGACCCTCAAGCACTTTCGGCCGAATTGAGCATGCTTCAGCGCATTATTCGTCGGCGCGCCCATGTGGAAATGCGCGCCTCCCAATGAACGACGACACCTGTCCGTGATAGACATGCAAGCGGATATGGCCCTAGGAACCGAGACAATGCTCTACAAAACGAGCCCCCGGAATGCTCAGGGCTTCACGGCGCCAGACAAAATACACCGGACCCGGGTCGAGATCTTCTGGTCTGAACACACGGACATTTCCACCACCATGCCCGGATCTCTCGTGCAACATGCTATCCGGAAAGCACGAAACACCGAGGCCCGCCGCCACGCATGCCCGCAACACATCGTAAGACTCTATGGTTTGAATCGCCGGCGTCTCCAGTCCGCGCGCATTAAGCCATCCCTCAAAACGGTTGCGATAAAAGCAATCCGTATTGAACAGAAAGACGGTGGTCGTGAGCCAATCTATATCATCCACAGCCTTTATGGATTGCGGTGTGAGGAGCGAAAGGCTTTCGCTGAAGGCAAAACGACTGTCCAGCAGCGGATGCTGGATAGGCCCGTCGGTCAGAACAAGATCCAGTTCGCCATCTGACAGCATCCGCTCGAGGGTGTACGACGGCCTGGTTAAAAGCGTCAGTTCGACGCCTGGATATGCGGCGGCGAACGCAGGCAAACGCTCGGGAAGAAAATGACGCAACGCCACATCCAGAGCCCCTACCTTCAGAATCCCCCTCGGCCTGTCCGCATCGAACAAATGAGGAAGGCGTCCAAGCCCCGCAACCAGCGGCGTGACCTCGCGGTATAAAAGCCGCGCCGCCGGGGTAACGATCAGGCGTCCCTTTTCTCGCAGAAACAATTCCTGCCCGAGAATTTGTTCGAGTTCCTTGAGACGCGCCGTGATGTTGGAGGCGACGCAGTGCATCCGGCGCGACGCCGCGACGATCGAGCCCTCCTCCATGATCGCACAAAAAAATTGCAACTGGGAAAGCTTCAGGGCGTCCATGTCGTCCCCATTTCAGGCATCGAGAAAATAAACGTCAAAGAAAGAAGACTTTCCTTCCCCATAAAGCGTTGCGGTCGCGCCCTGTTTCGCTGTCAGGCCGTCGCACAAAGAGCTTCCCAAACCTTCACCGCCTGCGTCATGGCCTGCGCATCGTGAACACGGAGTATCGCATCGCTGAACACAAGACCCGGAATATTCGCAGCCACAGTCCCGGGATCGCGCAGACGCGCTTCAGCAACGTCAGTTACGTCACCGATCATTCTTTTACGCGACAGGCCCACGAGGACCCTGCAACCCAGATTCGCCAAAATCGGCAGCCGGCGGAGTAATTCGTAATTTTGAGCCCTCGTTTTCGCGAAGCCAAAGCCCGGGTCCACCAGAATACGCGACCGGTCGATTCCTGCATTCTCCGCATCACGAACAGCCGCAGCAAGCTCCCTTACGACCTCCACGCCGATATCGTGGTAGTCCGTCAGCATATCCATCGTCGCGGGCTCCCCGCGCATATGCATCAGCGCCACCGCGCACTCTTTGGTCGCCAGCATCGGCGCCGCATCGGGATCATGACGAAGCGCAGAAACGTCGTTGACGAGAGCCGCGCCCGCATCCACAGCCGCCTCCATCGTCCGTGCGTTACGTGTGTCGACAGAGATCACGGCGCCCGCCTGTCGCAGACGTTCCACGGCGGGTTTTAGCCTTCGCCATTCGTCTTCAAGAGAAACGGCTGCTGCGCCTGGACGCGTGCTTTCCGCCCCTACGTCGATGATTCTGGCGCCCCCGTTCTGCAGAACACCGATCTGACGTGTTGCGGCTTCTGGACTTTCGTAGTCGCCGCCATCGCTGAAACTGTCTGGGGTGACGTTCAAAATCCCCATGACAGTTGCCCCGACGGGCAGACCGCATGATGGCGGCGCGGTCGTAACCATCCTCATCGCCTCTCGCCACCCGGCCGGGATACGCTCCACCGGGACTGGCCCCGTACGTTGAGCGCCATCCCAAAGAAACGCCAATGCGAAAGCAACAGGCCCGCCAGCAAAAGGCAACGCGACGCCGGCCTTTACCGCTGCGACAGCCTCATTCCCATACAAGAGCCCCGTGGGCTCAACCAGTTTCACCGCGTCCATCAGCCCCTTCCTGAACACCCCTGCCGGGCTATTCCTCATTGCTCCCCTGCCGTCACCGTGTCGAACGTTGCGGATATCCCTCATCAACAAGGCCTTCGCCACACACCCGGAAGCTCCGCACGAAAAAACGCGCCGCCCACAAGGACGGCGCGTTTCCCGAACGCATATTATGCTGACCGGCTCAACCCGGCAGAGGCGTCGCGCCTCCCAGCGTCGGCGGCACGGAAACGCCGCTATCATCCTTCCGACCGAGCACCGGCGGCACCGATGAGCGCCTGTTTTCCGGCATCGCGTCGTCGATCACCACGCGCTCGATCTTCTCGCCACGCAGAACCTGTCGGATTTCCTCACCGCTCAGCGTCTCATACTCAAGCAGGGCCTCGGCAAGCCGATGCAGCTCGTCGATATGTTCGATCAGCAGCGTGCGCGCGCGATTGTAGGCCGTGTCGATCAGTTGCTTGATCTCGGCGTCGATCTCCCGCGCAGTGTCCTCCGACACGTTCTTGCTCTGCGTCACCGAGTGACCGAGGAACACTTCCTGCCCGTTGTCGCCATAGGCGATCATGCCGAGCTTCTCGCTCATGCCCCATTCGGTGATCATCCGACGCGCCTGATCGGTCGCCATCTTGATGTCCCCCGAAGCGCCGCTGCACACGTTATCCGGCCCGAAGACGATTTCCTCAGCCGCACGACCGCCCATCGCAAGGTCCAGCTCCGCCAGACACTTGGCCTTACTCTTGGAGTAACGATCACCCTCCGGCAGGCTCATCACCATGCCCAGCGCGCGGCCGCGCGGGATGATCGTCGCCTTGTGTACCGGGTCTGTGCCTGGCGTCAGAACGGACACGAGAGCATGGCCGCCTTCGTGATAGGCGGTCATTCGCTTCTCTTCCTCGCTCATGACGAGCGAGCGGCGCTCGGTGCCCATCAGCACTTTGTCTTTCGCATCCTCGAACTCGCGCATGGCGACCGTGCGCTTGCCCTGACGCGCCGCAAGCAGCGCAGCCTCGTTCACCAGGTTCGCCAGATCGGCGCCCGAGAAACCCGGGGTGCCGCGCGCGATCACCTTCGGATCGACGTCGGACGCCAGAGGCACCTTGCGCATGTGAACGCGCAGGATCTTCTCGCGGCCGTTCACGTCCGGATTGGGCACAACGACCTGACGGTCGAAGCGGCCGGGACGCAGCAGCGCGGGATCGAGCACGTCCGGACGGTTGGTCGCCGCGATCAGGATCACGCCCTCGTTGCTCTCAAACCCGTCCATCTCGACGAGCATCTGGTTCAGCGTCTGCTCACGCTCGTCATTGCCGCCGCCGAGACCGGCGCCGCGATGACGACCGACAGCGTCGATTTCGTCGATAAAGATGATGCAGGGGGCAGACTTCTTGCCCTGCTCGAACATGTCGCGGACGCGCGAGGCGCCCACGCCGACGAACATTTCAACGAAATCGGAGCCCGAGATGGTGAAGAACGGCACGTTCGCTTCACCCGCAATGGCTCGCGCCAACAGCGTCTTACCGGTGCCCGGAGGTCCGACCAGCAGAACGCCCTTCGGGATCTTGCCGCCAAGACGGGTGAATTTCTGCGGATCCTTCAGGAATTCGACAATTTCCTGCAACTCGCCCTTGGCTTCATCGATGCCCGCCACGTCCTCGAAGGTTACGCGACCGTGCTTCTCGGTCAGCATCCGCGCGCGGGATTTGCCGAAACCCATGGCGCGGCCACCGCCGGACTGCATCTGGCGCATCATGAAAATCCACGCGCCGATGATCAGCAGCACAGGCGCCCAGTTCAGCAGATAGCGCAGGAGCGGATTGCCCTCGGTCTCAAGCGGCTTCGCCACAACCTCGACGCCCTTCCCGGTCAGGCGCGAGACCAGACCCGGGTCCTGCGGAGAGTAGGTGTCGAAGGAGGTGCCGTCGGTCAGCGTGCCCGAGATATTGTGCTCCTGGATCACCACCGACCGCACGCGACCATTGTCCACGTCAGCCACGAAGTCCGAATAGGCGAGTTGCTGCGCCGAATGTTGGACCGATCCGGGCTGGAATATATTAAAAAGAAGTAATAGCAGGACGATGATGCCGACCCACAGCGCCAAGTTGCGTCCAAAGTTATTGATCACGGCATCCGTTCCATGCTGTTCCCGCAGGCGGCTCGCTCGTCCGCCTAAACCCTAATCAGAAAGGTTTCGGCCGCCGATTGCAATCCTGCTTGGGTTACATGGTGGTCAGACAGCGCTTTCAAAGTGCGCCACGCCAAATTTAGGACGGGATGTGTCGAGAGCATACGTTATCGGCGGGTTGGCGTTATACCCTGCCGCCGAACCTGAGGTCTCATCGCCGACGGCTACGGCCTGACTGATTTCAGGATATGGCTCCCGTTCACCAGAAGGGGCGAGCCCTGATCGCAGCTTTGCCCGTTCCGGCGAGATCACCCGAATAAAACATCCATAAAAACAACATATAGCCCCAGGCAAACACCCCGATGCGCATAGGCTTGCATCCGTCAAACACCGTGATTGCATACGCCCCGCTCAGCGCACGTCCGACCTCATGATACGCCCCATACGCCGCCTGACGCAGCGGCGACGTTCGGCGCGAACGAAAACTCAGCCCCAACGAGAGCCTCCTCCTCACATATCCCTAGATAGGGGACGCACACGCGCTGCTCCCCACGCCATAACGCGGGCAGCGTCTCGCACAACGCCGCCGCCACGCCGCCTCTGGCGCGCCGGTCGATCCCCATGCTGGCCGCGCCTACACGCAGACCAACCATGTCCGCATCGCAATGCAGCACGAAGCGCCGGTCCCACACGACGCCATCTCGCGCTTCGATCCGTCCATCCATCGCCGCCGGCTCGCGCGCCAGAACCCAGCTCTGCCCAGCGGCAGCGGCGGTTCGCGCCCGCAGCAGCCGCGCCCCGGCGAGCGTCCCTGCGCGACCGCGCCGCCGTAACGCCGCCACTGCATCGGCTGACGGCGGGTAAGCGCCTGCGCCCACACAACGGATCAGCGCCGCAAGCGCGGCATCGCCCGGAAGGTCATGACCAAGCGTCGCCCAACCACCCGCGCTCAGCGAAACCATCGACGCCAGCTCCGTGGCGCACGCATCCTCATGCGCCGCACGGGCGATCCCGCTAATACGCCCAAGCGCGAACAGTTCCGCCTTCAACGTCTCGCCTCCCTCCAACAGGGTGCGGCGAACACGTACGCGCTCCGCCCGGAGATCATCGTTCGAGGGATCATCCACCCACGCCACGCCCGCATGGCGCAGCGTCTCGCGAAGCGCCGCACGGGAGACGCCCAGAAGCGGACGCACCAGACGCACGTCCGGCGTTTCTGTTATCCACGCCATACCTGAGAGGCCAAAACCCTCGCCTCGCGCACGACGCATCGCAATCGTCTCGATCTGGTCGTCCGCCTGATGGCCGAGCAGAAGATCGACGCATCCGCTTTCGCGACATGCGGCGAACAGTGCGGCGTAGCGCGCATCCCGTGCGCGGTCGGCCACCCCGGGTCCTGCCCGTAACGTGTGCAGGGTCAGGATTCGCGTGCTGATCCCCATGGCTTCAAGCCGCTCCGCAGCTTCGACGGCCTCCTGCGCAGAATCCGGGCGCAGGCCGTGGTCGACGATGAACGCCTGAAGACCACGACGCCATCGTGACGCCAGCCATGCAAGAGCGAGCGAGTCCCCGCCGCCTGAAACCGCCAGCGCGGCAGGAGGAACGTCGGAAACATCCGGCAGCCACGGACCGAGGCGCGCCATAACCGCGGCGAAATACGATGGCGTCACCGGCCTCGCGCCAGCCTCGTCGAACGGATGCTCCGAAGGCGCGTCGCCGGGAGGCGTCACAATCCGCCTCCCGACGTCATCACCAGGCTGCGCTCAGGAGCACCCGGCGCGCTGCGTGAAGATCTGGGACGCATGCGACACCCGAGCCGCCGGAGACGGGAATTCCGCCTTCAGCTTACCCAGCGCCTGACACGCGGCTTTTTTGTCGCCGAGCGCGATCAGCGACGCGCTCACCCCCAGAAGAGCGTCCGGCGCACGCGCGCCTTTCGGCGACAGCTTGTAGGCGTCGTAATACGACACGGCGGAGTCACGATACTGCTTCTGTCCTGCGAGCGACTGCCCAAGAAGAAACTGCGCGTCGACCTTCGCCCCGCCCTTTGCAGTCTTCAGCGCCGATTCGGCGTTTTGCTGCGCGCCCGAGTAGTCGCGCTTGAGCAACGCCGAGTTCCCTGTCTTGAGGTAGGCGTCCGGCGTCTGCGCGTGCGGCGCGTCGGAAGCTCCACCGCCCGAGCTCGCCTCGACGGCAGGGGCGCTTGCAGGCGCCGGAACGCCGCCACCCTTCCCGTTCTGCATCGCGAAGCTCATATCGCCGATCTGCTTGGTCAGCGCGTCGTTCTGTTCTTTTAACTGGTTGGTCAATTGCTCGATCTGACCGCGCATATCCCGCTGTTGGTCCTCTAGCGTATTCACGCGGTCAACCAGTTGCGCGACAAGGTCTCCGCTATTTCCCGCCGGGGCTGCGCCCAAAGGCGTCGGCGGCGGTAGCGAACCAGAGGAAGCGCCTGAAGCTCCGCCCGCAGACTGCATCTGGCTCAATTGCTGGCGCAGTTCCATGATCTGGTTCTGTAGTTCGATGCCTTCGCGGCTGTTGACCTGCGCCAACGCGGGCGCGGAGCCGATCACGACGGGAGCGCCTGCGCACAACGCCAGAACCAGCGTTCTCGCCATCCCGATTCCGCCAGACTTCGATGACTGCCCAGCGATGCGCTTCACGATGCGCGTCATTCTCGCGGCTCCCTGCCGTTAGCGTTCATGCGTCGCCCCACTCCCTGCTTCGGGAATAACGCGTGGCGACGACGTCAATACCATGATGGTCCAGAACATCGAGAGGCGGGAAGGACTCGCAGCATCCTCCCTGAAGCACGCAAAGACGTCCGGGTCCGGACATCTCCGCCATAACTCGCCTCTGGAGCAATCCGGTTCTGAATATGAAAAAGCCGGTCGGACACCAATGGTCCGACCGGCTCTATTCAACAATTCGACGCGTTTAGAAACGAATCGAGCTGTTTATTACTGCACAGCCGTGATGGCGTTGCGGTTCTGCGCCCATGCGTCCTCACCGTCGCCGGTCGCCGTCGGGCGATCCTTGCCGTAGGAGATGGTGGACAGACGTGCGCCAGCCGTGCCCTTCGCCGTCAGATAGTCGCGCGCGGCGTTGGCGCGGCGCTGGCCCAGGGCGAGGTTGTATTCCTCGGTGCCACGATCGTCGCAGTTACCGGCGATCTGCACGGAAACCTGCGGATATTTCGCAAGCCAGTCAGCCTGCTTGTCCAGAGTGGCCTTCGCATCAGCGCTCAGGCTGTTCTGGTTCAGGTCGAAGAACACGCGGTCGCCAACATTGGCCACCAGATCGGCTTCGCTTCCCGGAACGGGGCCGCTCGGCTGAACCGCCGCCCCCGCGCCCGTGGCGGCGCCCGTGTTGGCTTGATCGTTCGAGCAGGCGGCCAAAAGGGCGGCCACGCCGAGCGCACCGATAAACTTCAGTCTCATTGTCTCGATCCTGAGATCAGTTCCACAGCGGGAACATGTAGAGATTAAGTAAAGGAAATGACGCCGGATTTCTCCGTAAGCCGAAGCCAACCGAAACCGCGCGAACAGCGTTCGCCGCAGAAAGCAGTTGGCTTTCGAACTACACAGGCCATAGCCACAGGTTTTCGCCCCGGTCAAGCCTGATAATAGCGTGGCGCCGCCGTTTCCTCGGGACAGAGTTGCATAAATGAAACGACCGGCGGCGCCGTCAAACGTTCAGCGGCGACCAGGTCGGCGAGGACCCGCCCTCCGGGGTCGGGATCACGCGCTCGTGGAACCCCGTGATGTCGATCGTGCCGATTGTGTCGCGACTGCTGGCTCCGCCCGTGCGGCGGCAGAAAGCGAGAACGCGGCCGTTCGGACAGAAAGTCGGGCTTTCCACCGTATAGCCCTGCGTCATGATCCGCTCGCCCGTGCCGTCAGGGTTCATGACGCCGAGAGAAAACTGCCCCCCTGAAATACGGGTGAAGGCGATCAGATCTCCGCGCGGCGACCACACCGAGTCTCCGTAGCTGCCGTTGCCATAGGAGATGCGCCGCGCCGCGCCGCCCGAGGCGCTCATCACGTAGAGCGCCGGAGAGCCTCCACGATCAGAGTTGAACACGATCTGCGAGCCATCCGGGCTGAAGCTCGGGCTGACGTTGATCGCCCCGCCGGAGTTGGTGAGCTGGCGCTTGGCGCCCGACCCCAGTTCGACCGCCACAAGTTCCGAACCGCTGCCGCGGGCGACCGGCACAATCACGGTGCCGCCGTCGGGGGAGAAATGCGGCCCCAGCGGCACGCCATTGAACTCTGTCAGAATGCGCTGGCGCCCCGTCGACAGGTCGAACACGTAGACGCGGGGCGTCGCCGTCGCATACGACAGGAAGGCGATCTGATCGCGAACAGGGTTGAAGGCCGGCAGTTTGGTCTGACCGCTGCTCAACACGCGGTAGTTGGCGCCGTCCTGATCCATGATCGCCAGGCGCATGCGCGGGTTGCGACTGCCGCCTGAGCGGGACACGAAACCAATGCGCGTATCGAAATAGCCCTTCTCGCCCAGCATCCGCTGGTAGATCACGTCGCCGATGATGTGCGCGATGCGGCGCCAGTTGGCGGCGCTGGTCGTGTAGGCCGTACCCTGGATCTGCTGGCCGGTCAGAACGTCCCACAGGCGGAACTCAACGCGCAACGAGCCCGCGCCCGTCACGGCGCCAGTCACAGCCGCGCGCGCGCCCATGGCCTTGTAAGGGCCGAAATCCGGCGTACCCGTTCCGGTGGAGCCCGAGATGACCTTGAAAAGCCCTGTGTTCGACAGGTCCTCTGTCAGGACGCCGGTGATCTGGTCGCCGACGCCAGCGCCAAAAGAAGGGATAACGATGGGGATCGGCGCCGTCCGCGCCTGATCGACGGTGATCTCCGCCGCAGGCTGTTCAGCCGCCCGCGCGGCGAGCGGCGTCGCCATCAGGCCTGCGCCGAGAAGGGCGCCCCCGCCCAGCAGGGCGCGACGTCCCAGTCCCTCGCCGCCGAACCCGGCGCGCTGCGCCGAAAACAGTTCGGCGAAGGCTTCCGCCTCCCGGTCGGACAGATAGCCGCGTTCAGTCGAACCCATGGTCAGTGTCTCCTTGCTCTTCCGGGTCAGGGCCGGAAGACGAACTTCAGTTGCCGGGTTTGACCCAGCAGGTTTTTCGGTATCGGCAGCTTCGAACAGGTCGGACTGAGCACCGCCGCCCGAGCGCGCTCCGCTAAAGCGCGGTACGACGGGTCAGCGTTCATTTTCGCCTGCGTTTCTGGCGCAAATGCGACAAGCCGCGCTTCACCGGTAGCGTCGACCGTGACGATCAGATGCGCGACGAAGCTCGCGTAATCCTTCGCAGCCGTATCCTCGGCGTAGCAGCGCCGCACTTCCCCGCCGATCGCACGCTGATCGCCCGCGCTCATCGCGCCAGTGATATCGCCATCGGGCGTGCCGCCGCCATTTGGCGCGCCGCCCTGCGCGGGATTCGGTTTCGCCTTCGGCGCATGCGTCTGCTTCGTGTCGGATCTGAATGAATCCAGCGTCTCAAGCAGGGAATGCGTGTCGGCTTCCGCCTTTTTCGCCTTGTTCGGCTGCGTGATATGCGACGGAATCGCAGTATCCGGCAGAGCATCCGTCGGCTGCGTCTGCGGAGACGGCGGGGCGACCGCGTGCGTCGGCTGCGGCGGCGCGGGCGGCGACGGCGGCGTTTTCACGGCGTCCGGCGTCGGCTCCTCCGCCTTCGGCGGCAGCGGCGTATCCGGCAGCGGCGGCGTCTCCTGCTGTGGCGGCGGAGGAACCGGCGGCGGGGGCGGAGGCGGCGGAGGCGTTTCCTCCGTCGGCTGCGGCTTGGGCGGCGTCGGGGTCGGAGGCTCCGGCGACGGTATGGGCGCAGGGGCCGGTGCGGGCTGCGGCGCCGGTTTCGCGGCGCGCGCAGGGGCGCCGCCGCCGGAAGCGCCTTCGAACTGCATCTCGACTGGCGGAGGCTCTTCAGGCTCCGGCGGCTTGGGCGTCGGCAGAGACAGCACAGCCGCGAGCAGGATGGCCAGATGCAGCAAGCCCGACATGACGGCCGAGCGTCGCATCAGGACCGTTTCGGAACGGCGAGGCCGAACCATGAGGGTTTCAGCTCCCCTCTTCAGGCGAACGCAGGGCGGGACACGAAAGCGCGTGAAACGCCCTCGCCCGCGCATGCGAGGCCGAACGACAGAAGCGAGGCGGGTGAGTGGCTATCCACGGCGCGGGCCCCTCAGTGTCCGCCTGCGGGCTGCTGCGCTAGCAGCGCCACATGCGTAAAGCCGCCAGCCGTGATCTGTCCCATCACCTGCATGACCTTGCCGTAGTCGATATGGGCGTCGCCACGCACGAAAATACGATGCGTGGGGTCATTTTCAGACGCCGCTTTCAGCTGATCGATCAACTGATCGCTGGAGACCGGGTTATCGCCCAGATAGATCGTTCCATCGGACTTGATAGAGACGGTGATCGGCTTCGTGTCGCTGTTCACCGGTTTGGCGTCGGTCTTGGGCAGATCGACGTTCACGCCGCTGGTCATCATCGGCGACGTCACCATGAAGATGATGAGCAGCACCAGCATCACGTCGACCAGCGGCGTGACGTTGATGTCCGACATCGGGCGCCGCTTCCTGCGTGGACCGCGCCCGCTACCTCCGACCGACATGCCCATGAGGTCAGGCCCTCTCTTCGGACTGGCGTGAGAGAATTGCGGCGAACTCCGTGCCGAATCCTTCCATGCGGTCCTGGAAATGGGACAGCGAATTGCTGATCACGTTATAGGCGATCACCGCCGGGATGGCCGTCACGAGGCCGATAGCCGTGGCGAACAAGGCTTCGGAGATGCCCGGCGCGACAACGCTCAGATTGGTGTTGTGCATCGCCGCGATCGAGCTGAACGAGTGCATGATGCCCCACACCGTGCCGAACAGACCGATGAACGGCGCCACCGGACCAATGGTGGCGAGGAAGATCATCCAGCGCTCAAGACGTTCCATCTCGCGCGTAATGGTGATCGACATCGCCCTATCGACGCGCTCCTGCACACCGCCACGAAGCAGATCGACCCCGGGAATGCGCGCCGAACGCCGCCATTCCCCCATCGCGGCGCCGAAAACGGCGGCCAGAGGATGAGCAGGCTTCGCGCCCTCCGCCTCGTAAAGATCGTCGAGACTGCCGCCAGACCAGAACTTGTCTTCGAACGTCGTCGCCTGCTGGTTGATCCGACGAAGCGTCACGATCTTGTCGAACACGATGGCCCAGACCCAGACACTGCAGACGATCAACCCGATCATCACCAGTTTGACGACGAGCGAGGCCTGCATGAACAGGCCCCAAAGCGACAGATCCCCGGCCGCAGCCACGCCGAGATTTGCCGCGTCTACCGCATGATCCAAAAACGCCTCCTGCCCTTTCGGCTCTAGGTGACCCGGGCGGGCGCGCCGTCATGACGCGCGCCGAACCCGCAGCGACTCGGCGGAACGCCGAACCTCGCCGCGATCCTTACTGACTTCCCGCGCAAAGCAGAAGGCGCCTCACTGACCAGTGTCGGCCAGTTTCAGCAACAAAGCACGCCAAGACGGCGGAAATCGGGCAGCCCGAGCGTCGGCGACGCGAATGCAGGCCAGCCGCACATCGAGTTGCGCGCAAACGTCCGCGCCACGAAAAAAAATCTGCTCCAGCCGACAGCTCGCAGCCCCTTGCTCAAGCAGGCGCGTCCTGACTGTCGTGACGTCGTCAAGCCGAAGCGGCATGAGATAGTCGAGGGACGCCGAACGAATCACGAAAGCCAGACCGTAATCCCGCAGCAAATCGATCGCGGCCATGCCCTGGGCGCGAATCGCCTCCGTCCGCGCGCGCTCGGCGAACGCAAGGTAGCGGGCGTGATAGACCACTCCGCCCGCATCCGTGTCTTCGTAGTAAATCCGGAAATCGATGCTGTGGGTCGTCATGACGCCTCCTATCCGATCCCGTCATCCGCCAGCAGGTCGAACTGCCCTGCCGACGCCGGCGGCGTCAGCCCGAGATGCCGCCAGCCGCGCTCTCCGAGAACCCGGCCTCGGCTGGTGCGCAGCACGAGCCCTTCCTGAATCAGGTAGGGCTCCACCACATCTTCCAACGTATCGCGCGCTTCGGCCAGAGCCGCTGCCAGCGTCTCGACGCCGACCGGGCCGCCGTGATGGTGCTCGGCGATGCGCCGCAGATACCGCCGGTCCATGCCGTCCAGGCCGAGACTGTCCACCTCCAGCCGGGTCAGCGCCGCATCCGCGACCTCCGCGCCGACCGACTCCCCCGCCTCGACGCCGGACGCCGCTCCGACAGACGCAAAATCACGCACACGGCGCAACAGACGCCCGGCGATTCGCGGCGTGCCGCGCGACCGACGGGCGATTTCCGCAGCGCCTTCACGCGTCAGCGCGAAACCCAGCTTTCTGGCGCCTCGGCTTACAATAAGTTGCAATTCTTCAGGGGTGTAGAACACCAGACGCAGCGGAATTCCGAACCGGTCACGCAGCGGCGTCGCCAGCAACCCGGCGCGGGTCGTCGCGGCGACCAGCGTGAACGGCGCCAGATCAATTCGCACGGAACGCGCCGCCGGACCTTCGCCGATGATCAGATCGAGCTGAAAATCCTCCATCGCGGGGTAGAGAATTTCCTCGATCGCCGGCTGCAGACGATGAATTTCGTCGATGAACAGCACGTCGCGCGGCTGCAGGTTTGTCAGGATCGCCGCCAGATCGCCCGCCCGCTGGATGACCGGCCCTGACGTCGCGCGAAAACCGACGCCAAGCTCCCGCGACACGATCTGCGCCAGTGTGGTCTTGCCAAGGCCCGGGGGGCCGTGGAGCAGCACATGGTCCAGAGCTTCGTCTCGGGCGCGGGCGGCCTCGATGAAGATAGCGAGGTTCTCGCGACTGGCCTTCTGCCCCGTGAAATCCGCCAGCGTCTGCGGGCGCAGCGACCCTTCGCCCAGATCCTCCTCGCCGCGCGCAGGATCGACCGCACGCTCGGTTTCAGGGCGTCCCTTCATCGCGCCAGCTCCTTCAGCGCGTCACGAATGATAGCGTCCAGAGCTGCGCTGTCGCCTGCTTCCGCGATCAGCTTGCCGACGACAGGCCATGCCTCCGCCCGGCGGAACCCTAGCCCCGCCAGCGCAAGCAGCGCATCGCTCTCGATCGTGTTTTCAGCCCCCCGCTGCGCGACGATCGAGGCTGTCGCCGTGCCGGAGCCGCCGCCGGGCATTTTCGGCGTCTTGTCGCGCAATTCCGTCAACAACCGCTCCGCGAGCTTGCCGCCGACGCCCGGCGCGCGTGTCAGGCTCGCCTTGTCCGCGCTGCTGATCGCGGCGATCAGCTCGGACGGCGACATGGTGGACAGCAGCCCGAGCGCGACTTTGGCGCCGACGCCCTGGATGGCGGTCAGCACGCGAAACCAGTCGCGCTCGGAGGCGTCGGCGAATCCGTAAAGCAGGATCGCGTCTTCGCGCACCACGGTCTCCACCAGCACGCGGGCCCGCTCCGGCGGCTGCGGCAGGGCGGAGAGCGTGCGCGTCGAGGCGAAGACCAGATAGCCGACGCCGTTGACGTCGATCACGCAGCGATCCGCATCGACCTGCGCGAGCAGACCCGCGAGTGAAGCGATCATCGCCCGACGCCCGACGCCGCGCGCTTCTCAGCCGACGCCCGCCCCACCGCCACCCGCTGGGCGCTCGCGCGCAGATGCGCGTGGCAAATGGCGACAGCCAGAGCGTCAGACGCGTCGGCCCGGCTGATTTTCGCGGTGGGCAACAGGCGACGCACCATCATCTCGACCTGATCCTTGCTGGCGGCCCCCGTCCCCACGACGGCTCGCTTGACTGTCATCGCGCCGTATTCCGACACGCTGAGTCCCTCCAGCGCCGGAGCAAGCAGGGCGACGCCGCGCGCATAACCGAGCTTCAGGGTCGATGAGCCGTTGCGGTTCACGTAAGTCTCCTCGACCGCCGCCTCCTGCGGCTTGTGCGTCTGGATCAACGCGGTCAGCGCGTCGTACAGAGCGCGCAGACGGTCCGGCACGGCCTCGTCCCCGTCAGTGGCGATAACGCCGTCGGCAACGTGCATCAGACGATTGCCCTCCACGTCGATAACGCCCCAGCCGGTGAAGCGCAGGCCGGGATCTATGCCAATGAGTCGGGTGCGCGTGATCATGTTTCGTTCTTAGCTGGCGCGGGCCATGGATGCCAGAGCGTGCACCACTCAGCTCAGCCTGCCGCCAGAGCGGCGCATGCCCGCTCTGGTCGGGCAGCCCCGGTCAGACGGTAGAATCCGCTCCCTCGAAACGGGATGCCGCAGAAGCGGGACGTGGAAAAACCAGTTCGTATTCGTCGCTCCACTCCCCCTTGAAGAAGTCGGCATGTTCGACGAGCCGGTCGAAAACGAAACCTACGCTTCTGGCCAGTTCCAGAGACGCAATATTGCGCGTGCAGATAGCCACACGCGCGCAGTGAATGGCGGAGTCTTCGAAAGAGCGGGCGAGCGCCAGAGTGAGCGCCGCCTTCCCCACGCCCCTCCGCCAGTATCGAGGAAAGACGTGGTAGCCCAACAACGCCTCGCCCCCGCCCACCGTCGCCTGCGCGTAACCGAGCGGGGCGCCGTCTGACGCGCGCCGGACGATCCAGTTGATCCACGCCTCGCCCTCGCCGACGGGCGCTTCCTCGATCTGGCGAATGTAATGCGCCCGCAACGCCTCGACCGAAACGGGAGGGTCTTCCCTGATGTAGCGGTAAGCCGCCGGGTCGGAGAGCCCTTCGAACATGATCTCCGCATGCTCCGGTCCCAATCCCTCAAGTCGCACGTCGGAGATCGCATAGATTGCGGAAGACGATGCCGCGATGGGTTGGTCGATGGCGGCGAGCGACGACTGGCTGGAGATTGTCACGCCGCGCCGCCTCCCCAAAGCGACGCCCCGACAAAAATCCCGACCGACACGACCCGTGATGTGAGACCAATCCCGAACACGCATCACCTTCCCCGCAGTGCGCCCCCTCCAAGTCAGGGAGCCACTATACCGCAGCCCTTGCACCCAGCGGCAAGGGCTCCATAACCTGTCGGCAACCTTAGTTACTGCGCCGTTCAAGCGTATTCGACCAGAGGAGTCGGCAGGATCGCGCTTTGGCGAGAATGGGCACGCCCACTGGATCGGCAGTCAGAAACTCGACCACTGCTGTGGGGGCATGGCTTTTCATGCTGTAGCACTCCGCATTCGCGGAGAAATATCGACAACGGAATTTTCATATAATGAAGTGTATCGATCTTGCCCCGCCGAGCGCCTCCGCAGCGCCGAAAGCGCGCGCTCCGGCCCGTGTCTTCCTCAATCCACAAGAACATCTCTGTTGACGGGAGCAGCCTTGAAAGACAGCCCTGACGCCAATACTCTGGCCGAAACACTGTTACGCAAACACGGCCTTTCCGCCCCCGATATCGCGGAACGGCAGGCGCGTCATGAACTGCATGTCAGCAACGTCCCTGCGGCGGAACTCTGGGTCGCCACACTGCGCATTCTTTGTCAGGATACGCGAGCGCTGAAAGTCGTATCAAACGGGCGAGAAAAGCCGAAGCCCCCTCCGTCAGAAAACGACTGAGGACGCAACCTCCCGCATCCTGACGCCGAGCGCCTCGACCGAACCGATGCTGTGTTCGTTGGTGTAAAACGCCGCCCCCAGAGCAAGACCAAAACCCGGCGTTCCGGTCGGCACCGAGACGGCGACGCCGCCGACCCCCGCGATCCAGGTTCCCATGTCCATCACGTAACCGTCGCGACGCGCCGTCTCGACCTCGCGCCTGACGGCTCCCCGAGCCGGCGCATTGAAATTGCGCGACACGATGGCCTCCACCGCCTGATCCTCGCACAACGACAGCAATATCGTGGCGCCGGACCCGACGCCTAAAGGCACATGGCCTCCAATGCCGCGGGTCAGCGACGGAATCACCCTACGGCCGAAGCATGCGTCGACGCAAAGCGCACGATCGTCCGCATGAACAAGCAGGAAAAACGCGTCGTGTTCGCGAACCGGAAGCGACGCGACCGCCGAACGCCACCATCGGCTTTGAGCCAGACGTTCCGCCGGATGAAAGGCGCCTATCGTCTCGTGACGCGGCGCGCGCCAGACATGGCTGTACCGTCGCGTTCTCGGCACGCGCGCCGCCAGCCCTTCGTCACACAGCGCGCCCAACAGTCGGTGAGTGGTGGATTTCGGCAACCCGCAAGCCTGCCCTATATCTTTCAACTCCATACCCTGCGGTCCGGCGTCTGACAGCGCCGCGAGAAGCCGCGCAGCCTTGCGCACCGCATTCGCCGTCCCGCCCCCCTCCGCCCCGCGTTCCACCATATGGAATTCTCCGGATACCAGTTCGATCCCGTATTGACCTGACGCTCCCGCTCTAACACGGTTCGTAACGATACCGCCACAAATTCCCGGCGCAACAGCGGCCACGCCGCCGTCCAGAGCCATTCCCAGGAGCGACGTATGGAGCTTTATGCGCGCAGACATGCATCCAGACGCCATCGTGGCGTCAAGGTCGGTCATGCCGCCCTGTTGCTTCCCCTGCTGCAGTCGACGGTCGCACTCGCCGCGCCAGCGACCGGAAGCAGTTCCACCTTGCAACAAGACAGCAAACAGGTCGCCACAGCGGGCGCGCACGCGTCTCGTCCGGCGACGCGAACGACAGTCGCTCCTGCGATTGCCGCAACGCCCAGCAAGCGACAGACCGCTCAGGCGTTGCAGCAGGACGACGAGCAGGTGATCGTCACCGGCACGCGCGACCCCCACCAGACCGCGCGCAAGAGCACCAGCCCCGTTCTCGTCGTCTCGTCACGCCAGTTGCAACAAACCGGGCAGGCCGACCTGCGCGACGCGCTGACCCAGCTTGCGCCGTCATTGACGCGATCGACGATGAACATCGGCAATTCCAACATGACCGACGCGTTGCAGCTGCGCGGTCTGACGCCGAACCAGACCCTTGTTCTGGTCAACGGAAAACGTCGTCATACTACCTCCGTCATGACCGACTATACCGGCCCGCAACAAGGCTCCATTCCCGTCGACATCGACATGATCCCGGTGTCCGCCGTGGATCACGTGGAAATTCTGCAGGACGGCGCGGCTGCTCAGTACGGGTCCGACGCGATTGCTGGCGTCATCAACATCATTCTCAAACATTCAGCCAACGAATTGACGATGCAGGCGGTCAACGGCGGCTACTACGCCGGAGACGGCTTCACGTCGGGCGAGTCTGTAAACTGGGGGACCGATCTCGGCGGGCGTGGCTTCTTCGATCTGAGCGCAGAATACAAATACATGGACCACACCGACCGGGGCGGCATTGATAACCGCACCGGGCAATATGACAACCATATCATGGGAAATCCGCGCATCCAGCGGGAGACGATTTCCTACAATATGGGTTACCGGATTACGGACGCGATCGAGTTCTACTCCTTCGCATCCTACGGCCACGTGAATGGCGAAAGCTACCAGAACTACCGCCTGCCTTCGGTCCTTCCCCAAGTTTATCCTCAGGGATTTTCGCCACAAATCTCCGTTTCACAAAATGACTACAGTTTCACAGCGGGATTCAGGGGCAAGAAATTCGGATGGGACTGGGATCTCAGCACGACTTATGGCGGCAACGTCGCAGACGTGGGCATGTTCGATACCGTGAACCCCGACCTTTACGCGGCGACAGGACACACGCCCACACGTTTTTCTCCAATGATGACGTTCAATGATACGCAATGGACGACCGACGCGGGAGTAAGGCGCAGTTTCGACGTGCCTGTTCTGGCAGGACCGCTCAATTTTGCGCTGGGCGCGCAATATCGGTATGACACATATCAGGTCGGCGCCGGCGAACCCGCATCCTATTACGGGGGCGGACCATCCGCAGACGACGGACTTTCGCCAATGTCGGCGTCGAAAAACTACCGCGACGTAACAGCGGGATACCTCGACGTCTCGACTCATCTTCTCAAAAACTGGCAGATCGATCTGGCTGGCCGCTTCGAACATTACACTGACGCAGGCAACACCGAGACCGGCAAAGCCTCGATGCGCTACGACTTCAACAAACGTGTCGGCGTTCGCGGCACCATCAGCAATGGTTTTCGCGCGCCTACCCTTGCGGAAGAACATTATTCCAACCTCAGCGTGTCTCCGACCGGGGCTTCCGGAATTCTTCCCGTAGATTCGAAGTCGGCTGTTCTGCTCGGTTCAAAACCTCTGCGCCCTGAGCGCTCGATGAACTACTCTGCAGGCATCGTCCTCAACCCTATCGACCCGCTACATATTTCCATAGATGTTTATCAAATTTCCCTGAAACACCGCATCACTCTGGGCGGCATTTATAATGGCGACCAGGCGATCGACGCGTTGCAGGCAGGCGGGTTTGGGCTGCCAAGCGGCCTGATCGCCGAAGATGTGACCGCGCAATATTTCGCCAACACATCCAACACCCGCACACGCGGCATGGACATCACCGCGAACTATCTGACCCATTTCGGAAAGTTCGGCGACGTCGCCTGGGATCTGGCTATCAATCTCAACAAGACCACCATCACTCACGTCGATGATGACCAGAACGGACAACCGCTGCTCAACGCCCTGTATCGCGGCTTCCTCACGACTTACACGCCAAAAAACAAGGAGATTGTCGGCTTCACATGGAGCAAGGGCGCCTGGTCTGTCGGCGTGCATGAAATTCGCTACGGGAAAGTGACGTCGCAACAACAATATGTCACCGGACCCTACGCCTATTCGAATACGGTCTATCTGCCCTTCAACAACCGTCCGAAAGAGGCTACAAACATTCTGGTGTCGTATCAGATAACGCCATCGTGGCGGGTCGGGCTGGGAGCAAACAACCTGTTCAACTCCAAACAGCGCAGGGTGCCATACAGCACGAACTACCTTGGCGTGCAGCGCTATAACTTCGACGTGCAGCAGATCGGCTTCAACGGAGGATACTACTACTTCCAGATCAATTACCGCAGGTAGCGCCTGAGCCGGAACGGAGAAAAACCATGACGGATGTCGTCGTCATCGGATGTGGCGTCAGCGGGGCCGCAACTGCCTGGGAACTGGCTCGTTCGGGCCTGTCGGTCACCATTGTCGACCGCTACGGCCCTGCGGCTATGGCCAGCGGCTGGACACTTGCCGGGGTTCGCCAGTCCGGCCGCGATCCTGCCGAAATTCCTCTGGCGATCGCCGCTGTGAAACTGTGGGAAAACCTCGCTGAAACGTTGGACGCGCCAACCGGCTACACACAGGACGGAAATCTTCGAATTGGCATGGGCGCGGGCGATCTTCCCGCGCTGAAAGGCATCGCCGAAACAGGCGCCGCCTACGGGTTGCCCATTTCCTTTCTGGACGGTGCGGCCTCCGTCCGGGACATCGCACCCGCGATCGCGCCCATTATCGCGGGTGCGACCTTCTGTTCGACAGACGGGCATGCCGACCCTGACGCCACCGTCAACGCCTACATCGCCGCCGCGCGCCGGGCCGGGGCGACGACCCTGTTTGGCGAGCCCGTCATCGCTATCGAAACCTCTTCCGGTAAAGTCATGGCTGTGCGAACTGCGTCACATCGCATCGCGACGGGCGCTGTCGTGCTGGCCAGCGGCGTCATGGGTGACGACCTACTCGCACCGTTCGGCGCCGAAGTGCCGCTTGACGTCAAATACGTCACCGTCGTGCGTACGAAGCCGATAGCTTCTACTCTCAAACAGGTTATCTCCGTCGCCGACGTCAGCAACGCAGAAGCCGCCTGTGCAGGGCGGCAACAACTGGACGGAGCTTTTCGCTTCACCAGCGGCATCGAGCCTTGGAGCGGCGCCATGCTCGAACAAAACGGGCGCCCTACGATCGCGCCGCCTATTCGCGCGCTGGCGGAAACAATCGAAAGTTTCGGCGCCGTCGTGCCCGCAGCGTTGGACGCCGAGATCGACGCCTACTGGTGTGGTCTGATCGACCAGACGCCGGACTCCCTTCCCGTGCTCGATCGTGTCGAAGCCGCCAAAGGGCTTTTTGTCGCTCGCGGTTTTTCGGGACACGGTTTCTGTCTTGGTCCCATCACCGGAAAAATTATGGCGGCCCTCGTGAGGGATGAGAAGCCGCCTGTCGATATTTCCGCTTTTTCATTGTCCCGTTTTGCAAAAACAGGTGCGAGCGCTTTTGAGCCGGTCACACTGCATGGCTGAAGGCATGCTGGCCTTCGCGGCGCGCCGGGCTGGCGTCAACGCGTTGCTGTTGCTGCTAGTCTCGCTGACTGGCTTTATGCTTCTTCATGCGACGCCCGGCGGCCCGCTCGCCCAATTTTCCCTGTCGCCGGGCATGACCAGTGAACGCCTGAACCAGATCGCCCACTCCATGGGGCTGGATCAGCCCTTATGGCTGCAATATGTGAAGTGGCTCGGGGGCTTGCTGAAAGGCGATTGGGGTCATTCCTATCGTGATCATGCCCCGGTGCTTTCGATCATCATTTCCCATCTTGGCGCTACGGTCGAACTTGGCCTTGCTTCGCTGGTGATTTCCTTCCTCGGCGGACTGGCGATGGGGTTGATCGGCGCGTTGCGGGCTGGGGAGGCTATCGACGCGCTTTGTTCCCTTGTCGGCGTCATCCTGCTTTCGCTTCCCACTTTTTGGCTTGGCCTTGTCTTCATCTACTTCCTGTCTGTTCGCACGGGATGGTTTCCGGCGGGCGGGCTGATGTCGCCGGGCCACGCTTCAGCGACCGATCGCCTGCGTCACCTTGCGCTTCCAGCAATGACTCTTGGTCTGGTGTCCATACCGGTCTGGGGAGCATACATACGTTCTTTCGCGGGAGACACGCTGAACCAGGACCACATCCGCACAGCACGGGCGCTGGGCGTTCCCGGCTGGCGGATCGTTCTTCGACGCGTCCTGCCTGCCGCCCTGCTTCCCCTGATTCCGATAGCTGGCGTCTATCTCCCGACCTTGCTGAGTGGAGCGCTCGTTACGGAGACTGTCTTCACCTGGCCCGGCGTCGGACGCCTGTTTCTCGACAGTCTGCAGTACCGCGACTACCCGGTGGCTCTCGGCGTTCTGATGTTCAGCGCAGTGCTCGTGCTGATGTGCAGCCTTGCAGCGGAATTGTTGCACCACGCCGCGGACCCGAGACTGCGCACATGAAGAGCGCCGAGATCATCCTGTCAATCTGGGCGCATCTGCGCAGTCTGCGTCCGCGCGGCCGGGTTGCTGCTTACTACATCGTTTTCGTCGTCATCGCATGCGTCGCAGGTCCGTGGGTTCTGCCATACGGCCACGCGCATATCGATCTGCATCATCGCTTTCTCTCTCCGATCAGCGCCGGGCATCCACTCGGCACTGACGAAATCGGACGCGATCTGCTGACGCGCGTGCTGATGGGCGGGCGCGTCTCTCTGCTGGTAGGACTGGCGTCCACCATTCTGAGCACCGTGATCGGCACGACGCTCGGCCTCGTTGCTGGTTACAACAGTGGGGCCGCCAGATTCCTTATTACAACAATCATCGACGCCACATTATGTTTTCCGGTCGTATTCCTGATGCTGACGCTCGCCGCCGTGCTCAGCCCCGGCGTAGGGACGATCATCGGCATCGTGACGCTGGTCAGCTGGATGGAGGCCGCCCGCGTCGTGCAGGCGCAAACGCGCGTGATCCGAAAGATGGACTATGTGACTGCAGTTGTCGCCATGGGGGCGACTGACCGTTATGTGCTGATGCGCGAAGTTCTGCCCAACGTCGCGCCCGCGGTGATCGTCAGCGCAACGCTTACCATCGCCCGGGCGATCCTTCTGGAATCGTATGTGAGCTATCTTGGTTACGGCGTGCAGCCGCCGGACGCCAGCTGGGGAAATCTTCTCAACAATGCGCAGGAATATCTTGAATCCGATCCTTGGCTCGCCATCATTCCCGGCGTCGCCATTGCGCTGACCGTGACGATGTTCAACCTGCTGGGTGAATCCTTGCAAGACGCCATCGATCCCTCCATCCAGGCGAAGGGGCGCAGGTCATGACGCTGCTGTCCGTTCGCGATCTAGGCGTCGATTTTGGCGGTCCGCTGATCGTTGACGGTGTTTCTTTCTCGATGAAAAAAGGAGAAATCGTAGCGCTTGTCGGAGAAAGCGGTTCGGGCAAGAGCGTCGCCTCGCTCGCCCTGATGGGACTTTTGGGACGGGGAAACATTACTGGCTCCGCCATGCTGCGCCTGAATGACGGACGTGAGACCGACCTCGTGCGGATAGGTCCGCGCGAGCGACGCGGCGTGCTTGGTCGGCATGTCTCCATGATTTTTCAGGACCCGTTGAGCAGCCTCGATCCGATCCAGACAATCGGCGCACAGATGCGCGAAGTTCTGTCGCTGCATTGCGGTCTGCGAGGCGGAAAAGCCCAGGCACGCGCAATCGAATTATTGCATGAAGTCGGGATCGTCGATCCACAGGCCTGCCTGAAGCTGATCCCGCAGCGTCTGTCCGGTGGAATGCGGCAGCGCGTGCTGATAGCCATGGCGATCGCCGGCGAGCCCGAATTGCTGTTGGCCGACGAGCCTACCACGGCGCTGGACGTAACAGTGCAGGCGCAGGTATTGCGCCTGCTGCTCTCACTCCGCGCCCGTTCCGGCATGGGGATGATATTCATCACGCATAACCTCGCCGTCGCCTCCTCCATCGCAGATCGAGTGATCGTCCTCTACGCCGGACAGGTCGTGGAGGACGCTCCAGCCGACGCGTTCTTCGCCGCGCCCGCCATGCCATACAGCAAAGCCCTTCTCGGGGCCGCGCCGGGGATCGACAGCGTGTTTGGCGCGCGGCGCCTGCCCACACTTCGCGGGCAGGTTCCCGCGCCCGGCGAACGCGGCGTTGGGTGCCGCTTCGCCCCGCGCTGCGACGCCATGCGTCCGACGCCTTGCCAGACACAGATGCCTGATCTTCTGACCATCGCCGATGGCGAAAACGAAGTTCACGCCGTACGTTGCGGTCGATGGGAGGAACTCGCCCGATGACCGCGCCGGTTCTGAGTGTGCAGGGCGTGTCCAAGACCTACACGCAACGCGCAGGGCTATTCGGCCGAGCGTCCCGAACCTACGCCCTGCGAGATGTCTCGTTCGACCTGCGCGCAGGCGAAATCCTGGGATTAGTGGGCGAGTCCGGCTCCGGAAAGACCACGGTGGGGCGTATCGCCATGCGTCTTGTCGAACCGAGCGAGGGCGAAATTCATCTGGCCGGGCAGGACGTCACCGCATTGTCCGGCGCGGCATTACGGCCGATGCGCCGGCGGATACAACTGATCTTTCAGGATCCCTCGGCGTCGCTCAACCCGCGCCAGACCATTCGGCAAATCCTCAGAACGCCGCTTCGACTGCGCGGAATTACGGACGATGCGGAAATTGTGCGTATGCTGGCGATTATCGGCATGGGCGCAGAAGCGCTGGACCGTACGCCCGCCATGTTTTCCGGTGGGCAACGACAGCGCCTGAGCATCGCGCGGGCGCTTCTGATGAACCCGGACATCATCGTCGCAGACGAAGCCGTGTCGGCTCTCGACGTCTGCGTTCAGGCGCAGGTGGTCAATCTTCTTCTGGATCTGCGCGATCAGTTCGGCCTGTCGATCCTGTTCATCGGCCATGATCTCGGCGTCGTCGGGCTGATATCCGACCGTGTCGGCGTCATGTTTCGCGGAAGCCTGGTCGAAATCGCCCCCTCCCGCGAACTGTTCGAGCGCCCCCGCCACCCCTACACCGCGCGCCTGCTTGCCGCCGCCCCGCGTCAGGGCGGCAAACTTACGCCGCACGCCGAAGTCGATGCGGGGCGCCTTTTTCCCACGTCGACCGAGGGTTGCGCCTTCGCGGCGCTTTGTTCACACGCAATCACCGAATGCAGAACGACCAGACCCGTCATGCGCGAAACCGCGCCGGATCACTGGACGGCCTGTCGGCGCGCCGATCTCGACCTTCGCCCGACGCACTGTTGAAAAGAAGCAGAGGAAGACATCATGGGTCCTGAGGTCAAAGCGATACAAACCGACGCCAAGCCGTCCGCAAGCGCCGACGTCGTTGTCATCGGCGGCGGCATCGTCGGGGTAAGCACGGCGTACACGCTGGCGCAGCGGGGCGTATCGGTCATTCTGTGCGAGAAGGGCCATATCGCAGGCGAACAATCGAGCCGAAACTGGGGCTGGGTGAGACGCAACGGCCGCGATCCGCGCGAACTCCCGCTCATGATGGAGAGCTTCAGGGCGTGGAACGATTTTGCTTCGAAGAAGCTCGACACCGGATTTACCGTCTGCGGCGTCGTCTCGATCGCGAAAACCGACGCCGACCGCGCCCGACACGAACAGTTTGTTGAGGATGCACGTGCTTTCCAGATCGGCAGCCGTGTCATCACATCGAACGAGATCAGGGAAATACTGCCCGGATACGCAGGAGACGGGCGCTCCGCTCTCTATAACCCGACCGACGCCCGCGCGGAACCGCAACGCGCAGCACCGGCCGTAGCTCTCGCCGCCAGGGACCTGGGCGCGGAAATCGTGCAGCACTGCGCCGTGCGTGGCGTGGAGTTGCAGGGCGGTCGTATCTGCGGCGTCGTGACTGAACTGGGCTATATCCGTACGAGTCAGGTCGTGGTTGCAGGCGGCGCCTGGTCGCGCCTCTTTTGCGGCAACCTTGGCGTCGACCTGCCGCAAATGAAAGTGCTGTCTTCCGTCTGCCGCACCGCGCCGCTGAGCGGGCTTCCCGAAACATCCGCATATTTCGGCGGCGTTGCTTACCGCAAGCGCGATGACGGTGGCTATAACATCGCGCCGAGCGTTGGCCTGAACGTGCCCATCGTCCCGGATATGCTCCGGCTTGCGCGCATGTATCTGCCGGCGTTCATGGCGGAGCGAAAATCTGTAAAACCACGCCTCGATAGCCGCTTCCTGACGGAACTGCTTACCCCGCGCAGTTGGGATCTCGATATGCCGACCGTTTTCGAAAAGACGCGCGTTCTCGATCCCAAGCCCAACATCGCGCTGACGCGCAGCAAAGTCGCTGATCTGCAAAAACTGTTTCCTGCGGCAGGACCAATCCACATTCTTCAGCACTGGGGTGGTCTTATCGACGTCATGCCGGACGCCGTGCCGGTCATCGACACTGTGGCGAAGATACCCGGCCTGACCATTTCCACCGGCTATTCCGGTCATGGATTTGGCATCGGTCCGGGCGCGGGCGTCCTGACCGCCGACCTTGCGACCGGCAAGACGCCCTGCGTCGATCCCTCGCCCTTCCGTCTGTCGCGCTTCACTGACGGCACGCCTATGCGACTGATCGGCGGATTTTGAGGCTTTGACGCCCCCCCTGTCACGGCGAAATTTCATCGGGGCGGCTGGCTGTGTCGCAGTCGCCGCACCCCGATGGCCCGCCTCCGCTGACGCGCCAAGCCAGATCATCGTCGGCCTGGCGCAGGAGCCGACCGTTTTTCATCCGCTGTTGCCGCATATCGAGGTCGATGACGGCGTTCATATGAACCTGTTCAGCCCCCTCTGGTCCATCGACGCCAAGGGTGCGTTCGTACCAGATCTGGCTGAAAATGTGCCCGACCAGGACAATGGCGGTGTGAGCGCAGACGGGCTGACATGGCGCGTGAAGTTACGGGGCAATGCGTTCTGGCACGACGGACGCCCGGTCACAGCCGCAGACGTTGTCTTCACATTTCAAACGCTTCTCGATCCATCCTTCCCCGCTTACAGCAGGAAAGGTTTCGAGTTTATCGAGAATGTCGAACAGACCGGTCCTCTTGAACTGACCTGGCGCATGCGCAAGCCGTATGCGCCGTTTCACGCCATTCTGGCCAGCGCCATGATCGTCCCGGCGCATCTTCTCAAAGGCGTTTCTGACACAACGGCTTTTACATCCAAACCTGTGGGAAGCGGTCCCTTTATGTGGGACGAGCGCGTTCCTTCCGACCACATACGCCTGCGCGCCAACCCACATTGGCATTTGGGGCGAGCCGGCGTCGATTACGCAATAATTCGCTACATTCCCGACGTGACAGTCATGTTCACACAGTTCGAAACGGGAGAAATCGACTACCTCGGCATGCCGGGCATTCCGCCCAACAGATATCGTCAGGCGCTGACGTTGCCAGGACGGCAGGTCTTTCGAGCCCCGCAGCCATTTGTCGAAAGCATAGCCATCAATCTGGCCCGGCCTCAATTCCACGACATTGTGGTAAGGCAAGCAATCTACACAGCGATTGACAAGCAAGGCATACTGGAGACTCTTTTTGAAAATATAGAATCCGATACGGAATCCTTCCTGCCATCGCAATCGTCCTACTACAACCCGGATCTACCAAAGCAGAAATTCGATCCGCAAGCCGCCGCCGAAAGCCTCGATCGGGCCGGGTGGCGCCGCAGGCTTGGCGGCGTGCGCGCCCGCGACGGCGTCAAGCTGGAATTCGTAAACGCCACGACTTCCGGCAACGCATTACGCCAGCAGGTGCAGGAAGTCATTCAGCAAAACCTTGCCGATATCGGCATCATCATGCGCATTGAGAACCGGCCTGCCGCCGTGATGTGGGGGGGATACTGGTCACAATCGCGCTTCGACACGGCGCTGGTGTCCGTCGACTTCATGACAGGATCGGACCCCGACGCCTCAAGCTATTTCACATCCGACGCATCGCCTGCACGGGGCGGCGCAGGGCAGAACGTGTTTCAGCTTGCTGACAGCCGGATAGACTCCCTGTTTTTGAAAGCGAACGCCAGCTTCGATCACGAAACGCGTCTGTCTTATTATCGGACGATCCAGAGCCTTGTGCGCGCCGATTTGCCGTTTCTGCCGTTATATCAACAAAGCAATGTCGAAGGCGTACGCACGGGCCTCACCGGATTTGAAAGCAACGTCAACGTGCGTTCCAACCTATGGAATCTCGCACGCTGGCGTTGGACTTCTTCGGCTCAGTAAAGGTCTTCTTCCGAGCAACTCACCGCCAGCTCGGCGACGTTCGCCGTGTTCGGCAGGTCAAGCACCATGCCAACCATACGCGCCAGGTCAGCAGGTTGCGTCATCTCCGCATCTTCACGCGAGGTGATGCTGCGCGCCATGTCGGTCGCAACGAACCCGGGACATATGGCGGTGGCGCGAATTCCGTCGTTCCAGCCCGTACGCTTGATGCTGTGCGTAAGAGCAACGGCTGCATGCTTCGTGATTGCATAGGGACCGGAATCGGCAGATTTGACGCGCTTTCCTGAAAGCGAAGCGACGATGATCACGCGCCCCTTTCCACATTCCCTTAGATGCGGCCACGCCGCGCGAACAAGACGAATCGGTGATTTGAGATTGACGTCCAGCATTGCGTCCATCTCGTCGTTTTCAATCGTGAGGATCGATTTCGGAATCATGATCCCGGCATTGGCGATAACCGCATCGATACGTCCGAACGCAGTGACCGTCGACGACACCCAGTCCTCTTCCCCTCCTGCACTGGCGTCGAACGCGTGCGTATGCAGCGTGGGGGACGCCTCCAAAGTTGCGGGATCGCGCACACCCGCACTAATGGACCACCCTGAAGACTGCAGATGCTCCGAAATCGTGCGGCCGATTCCTCTGTTTGCTCCAGAAATCATGGCGACGCGACGCGTATGCAGGTTGTTCATGGCCGCTTCCTTCAATACGTTACAGAAAAGAAATCGCCCGAGGCGATTTGCGCACCATAAACCACGATGTCACGAAATGGAATTTCTCATGACGACCGCTCCATGACGATTTCGTCCATATCTGTAAAGAAGTTTCAACGTCGTGTTCTTTTCGCCGGCGCAAGCGGTCTTTTTACGGACGGCTATATGCTCGGCTCGATCAGCCCGGCGTTGCCGGGCGCCATCGCCACGCTCGGGCTGGGATCGACTGGCGCAGGAGCCGTCGCTGCTGCGCCATTTCTCGGGCTCCTGCTGGGCAGCCTGTTCGGAGGCCCCGTGATCGACCGCTACGGTCGACGCATTCCGTTCGTGTGGGACATGTGGCTGTTCCTTCTCTTCGCCATCGGACATGTTTTCGTCCATGGACTGGCGGATCTCGTCGCCCTTCGCTTTCTGACCGGACTGCTGCTCGGCGTCGATTACGTCGCAGGCAAGGTTTATGTTTCGGAATGCGTCGCGAACGAACGTCGTGGCGTGATGATGAGCTGGCTCAGCGTTTCGTGGATCGCCGGATACACCACTGCGTTCGTCGCAGGCTCCGGGCTCCGACAAATTTTTGGCGCCAACGACTGGCGACTGATTTTCGCCAGCGCCAGCGTCCCTGTACTCGTCGCCATCGCCTTTCGTAGAAATCTCCCCGAAACCGCGCCATGGCTCGCCCATCACGGACGAATAAAAGCGGCGCTGGCTGTCGGCAGACGCTGCTTCGGGGCGCACTGGACGCCAACTACCGCCGCAGCTTCCCCGGTTCCACATTCGTCCGGCTGGAAAGCCCTCGTCAGACCTCCGCAACATCGCGTCACCTTTGGCGTTGTTGCGTTCTATTCGTTGCACAACGTTCCTTATCTCGTACTGAACACCTTCCTGCCCGGCGTTCTGGCGGGAGTCGGCGTGCGGAATCCGTTCACTGCGGGCATTCTCTACGACGCCCTGATCCTGGCGGGCGCATTGGTCGGCCTGAAACTGATTGACGTTGTGGGGCGCAGAACGCTCGCGATTGGCAGCCTCTGCATTCAGGCTGCCCTGCTTTTCGGCGTGATCGCCTGCTCCACGTCGCCCCAGATTACGCTGATCCTGCTCGCCCTGTTCGGCGCGGTGCTGGCGTCCGCAGACAGTCTTACCTACGCCTATCCGCCAGAATGTTTCCCCACCGCATTACGCGCTCTGGGCATCGGCCTGACGGTCGCAGCCAGCCGGGCGCTGGCGACAGTCGCGACGTTTATCTTCCCGCAGTTGGTGACAACCTATGGCATGCAGCGGGTGATCGCTGGACTCGGACTCGTCCTTGCTGTCGGAGCCGCGATTTGCGCAGCGACCCTGCAGGAAACGCGCGACGCCCATATTACATAAGAGCGCCCCTGTGATGCGTCAGCGGTGAACCTGTAACAACTTTGAAGGCGGGACAACCGCAGAAGCCCTCGGCGAAAACGCCACGCCAATCGCTTTGCCGGTTGGCCGCTGCGCCGCAGCACGAGGCGAGAGCGTCGGGCCGACCGCCGGAAGCGCCCGCTCCATTACAGGTGATCGGGCCTCGTCCCACGGACGCCAGCTCGTCAGTTGCGCGCGTGCATCCAGCCCTGCGACAGCGAGAGCCGAAAGCGCAAGAAGCGTCAGAACAATGGTTTTCATGCCGTCTCCTCAAGCGCTCACCACCACCGCACCACGCCCTTCGGCGCAGCGTCACGCCCAACCAATAGCTGCATTGCCTGTAGCGAATACGGCGAACGTGTAGCGAAAAGTAACAGGCTACAGTTGCGCCGGGCCGGACCGTTGATCTCGTGGATAGCGGTGTGTTGTCGCCGACGTTCAATTTACACCATTAAAAATAGTGATTTCCTCCATCAAGAGCGACCGGGGTTTATCACTTGATATCAAGCGTCCCCCCCACTAAATGGAAGCCACAAATTACGACCACAATTCGTGCAACACGGACTTACCGCGATAATGTCCCTGACTTCCGACAAGATATCGACCATCGAACGGGCCGGCGACGACGCCAGAGCGGTCTTGCGCAGCGCGCTGGAAACGCTGCACGGCGACGTCGCCGTGCTTTCGTCCTTTGGTGCGGAATCGGCGGCGTTGCTGTCTCTGGTCGCAGACATCGCGCCCGCGACGCCGATCCTGTTTCTGGAGACGGGACAGCACTTCCCGGAGACCCTGGCCTATCGCCGGGCATTGGCGACGCAGTTGGGTCTGACCGACGTACGCGACATCCGACCGAACCCGGACGCACTGAGAAACCGCGACCCGGAAGGACAGCTCTGGGCGTTCGATCCGGACGCCTGCTGCCAGCTACGCAAGGTCGAGCCCCTCGATCTGGCGACATTGCCATTTCACGCGCTGATCACCGGGCGCAAACGGTCGCAGGCGAGCACGCGGCAACGCATGGAAATCGTCGAACCCAACGGCGAAGGCCGTATCAAGATCAACCCGCTGGCGACGTGGTCCGCCGCCGACCTCGACGAAGAGATCGATCGGCGTTCGCTACCCCGCCATCCGCTGAGCCTCCACGGCTACCCCTCCATCGGTTGCGCGCCCTGCACGCGAGCGGTGGGCGAGGACGAAGACCCGCGCGCCGGACGTTGGGCGGGGCTCGACAAGACCGAATGCGGCATTCATCGCCCGGCTTTATAAGAGAAGGTTACCCCGATCATGGATCACCTCGACCAACTGGAAGCCCAGAGCGTCTTCATTCTGCGCGAGGCGTACCGGAAGCTGAAGCCGCTGGCGATGCTCTGGTCGCTGGGCAAGGACTCGAACGTCATGGTCTGGCTGGCGCGCAAGGCTTTCCTCGGCCGCGTGCCGTTCCCGGTGATGCATGTCGACACGGAAAAGAAATTTCCGGAGATGTACCAGTTCCGAGACGAATACACGAAGAAGTGGAATCTGGACCTCCTGCTGGGCTACTGCCCGCCGGTCGAGGAAATGGACCCCACGCTGCCGCCTGCCGCCCGTTCTGCAGCGCGCAAGACGGCTGGCCTCGCCAACATGATCGAGACGCACAAGCTGCAGGGCGTCATCGCGGGCATCCGTCGCGACGAACAGGGCACCCGCGCCAAGGAGCGTGTGTTCAGCCCACGCGGCGCCTCGCACAAATGGGACATCCGCAACCAGCCGCCGGAGTTCTGGGACCAGTACGCGACGCCGCACGAGGAAGGGATGCATATCCGCGTCCACCCGCTGCTCGCGTGGCGGGAAATCGACATCTGGCGCTACATCGAGCGTGAAGGCATTCCGCTCGTGGACCTCTATTTCGCCAAGAACGGCAAGCGTTATCGCTCGCTGGGCGACAAGGACATCACCAACCCCATCGAGAGCAACGCCTCGACGCTCGCCGAAGTCATCGCCGAGCTTGAGACGACCCGGACCTCCGAGCGCGCAGGACGCGCCATGGATCATGAGTCGGAAGATGCGTTCGAGCGACTGCGCGTCGCGGGCTATCTGTGAGCGGCGGAGCATAAACATGAGCGAGACACTGACCGCCACGACCGTCATCGACCCGATCGATCGCGACGTCGCCCTCGAAGCCGCAACGCCGATCGTCATCGTCGGCCATGTCGATCACGGCAAGTCCACCCTCATCGGGCGTCTGCTCTACGACACCGACAACCTTGAAGACGGCAAGGTCGCGCAGATCATCGAATCCTCGAAGAAGCGCGGTCTGGCCATCGAGTGGAGCTTCCTGCTCGACAGCCTGCAGATCGAACGCGATCAGGGCGTTACGGTCGATTCCACTCGCCTGCCCTTCCGTCTGGGCGACCGGCAGTTCGTCATCGTCGACGCCCCCGGCCACCGGCAATTCCTGCGCAACATGATCACCGGCGCCGCTGATGCCGACGCCGCCGTGCTGGTCGTGGACGCCAACGAGGGTGCGCAGGAGCAGACCCGCCGCCACGCGATGCTGCTGCGCCTGATCGGCATCCGCCACATCATCGTGCTGCTGAACAAGGTCGACCTGCTTGACTTCGACGAGCAGCGCGTGGCCGCCGTCCGCCGCTCGGTCACCGACCTGCTCGGTCAGCTCGGGCTTGAGCCTGCTCTCTTTGTCCCTGCCTCGGCACGCGACGGCGACAACATCGCCAGCCGTTCCGACCGGTCCCCCTGGTACACGGGGCCGATCCTGACCGAGGCGCTGGCCGCCGTCCCCGGCGCCGACTCCCGCGCCGGGCTGCCCCTGCGCCTGCCGGTGCAGGACGTCTACCGCTTTGACGACAAGCGCTACGTGGCGGGTCGTATCGAGCGCGGCGAAATCCGCGTCGGCGACTCCCTGACGATCGGCGCCCAAGGCAGCGTCGCGCGCGTCGCCTCCATCGAGCGCTGGCAGGCTCCGCAGCGCGATTTCGCGCTGGCGGGCGAATCCGTCGCCATCACGCTTGAACCGGACGTCATTCCCGATCGCGGCGACCTGCTGTTCCCCCCTTCCGCAAAGCCCCTGAAGGCGGCGCGCATCCGCGCACGCCTGTTCTGGCTGCGACAGGAGCCTCTGCGTGTTGGCGAAAGTTTCCGCCTGCGCCTCGCCACCGCCGAACATCAGGTGACGGTGGCGTCGATTGATTCGGTCGTGCGTCTCGACGATCTGACCGAACAGGCCGCAAGCGAAGTCCCACCGGAAGGATTCGCCGAAATCACCCTGGCCGCCGCCGAGGCGATCCAGTTCGATCCGTTCACGCCGGGCACGGCCGACGGTCGCGGCGTGCTCGTCGATCGCAACCAGCGCATCGTCGGCGGCGCGCCTCTTCTGGGACCCGCTGAGGTCAGCGCCGAGCACAACGCGATCCACCCGTCCGGCGGCGCCGTCGACGCGGCGCAGCGTCGACGCGTCAAGGGTCACGGCGCGCGCGTGGTCTGGCTCACCGGCCTGTCTGGCGCGGGCAAGAGCACCATCGCGCGTCATGCGGAGCAGCTTCTGTTCTCGCAGGGCGTCGACGTGTCAGTTCTGGACGGCGACACATTGCGGATGGGCTTGTGCAGCGATCTTGGCTTCAGCGAGGCCGACCGCCATGAGAACGTCCGCCGCGCAGCCGAAGTGGCGCGTATCCTCGCCGAGACCGGACAGGTCGTCGTCGTCGCGCTTATCTCTCCTCTGGCCGCAGACCGCGCCCTTGCGCGCCGCATCATTGGCGACAGCTTTGATGAGGTGTTCGTCGACACCAGCCTGAGCGTTTGCGAAGGCCGGGACTCCAAAGGGCTCTACGCAGCGGCGCGCGAAGGCAAGATCGCGAACTTTACTGGCGTCAGCGCGCCATACGAGGCGCCGGAGAAGCCGGAATTGCGCATCGCCGCCGACGCAGGGTCCGCCGAAACACATGCGCGCGAACTGACTGAGTTCGTTCTCGGGAAAATCGGGCGCGGCTAACGCCGGTCTTTCGATCTTTCAGAAAAACGCGGGCTTCGGTCCGCGTTTTTTGTTTGTTCTGGCCTGCGCGAATGATGGGCGGCTATGGGCAGCGCGTGCCCGCTCCGGCTGGCGCCCGTCAGCGGCGGCAATTCCATTTGCATTTCATTCGCAGATAGATATTGCAAATGCGACTGGATCGCAATTAGAGTGAGCGCACCACATTGGAGGCCGGCGCGGCGGCGTCGGATTTGCCCATGAATGCGACCATGACCTGCTCCCTCGCCCTGAACGACCTCTCCACCAGCGAGCGCCTGACGATATGGACTGTGCGCCGACTTAACAGGCCGCTCCAGCCATCTCTCCGACACCGCACAACGCTGGCGATGCCCTGTTTCCGTCAGGACTTCGAAGCCGTATCCGCAGCTTTCCGCCGCGCCGCCTCTCGTCTTGCCCGACGTAACATGCGCCTCGGCGATATCGGATTGCCGGCGGCGGAAGGCGTGACGCAAACCGAAGCGCGCTTCCTCGCGGCGACCTCCGCCGCGCAGAATGGCGAACGGACGCGCGCGCGGGACATTCTGCGCCCCCTGTTCCCCCATCATGCAGTGCTGGGACCAATCGTCACGGCCATTACACTTCTTGGGGCCTGCATGGCCGGAGCCGGACATTGGCTGCCCCGCTCTGCACGCACGGGGCTTCCTTCCGAAACCGTCGTCGCGCAGCAGGCAGATACGGAGTCCACCATATCCGCACGCGTCATACGCCTTGAAACGCGTCGCGCCATGGCCGAAAAAAAGGGAGAAGACACGACCGCCGCCCGCGACGCCCGCCCTCAAAGCTTTATCGGAGGAGCGGCGCTCACGACTCTGGCGCGGTGGCATGAACTGGATCTTGATGCGACGCCGGTACTTTGGGCGCGCACCGACCACGCTGCGCCGCATCCTGAGATACAACGATAACAGACCGCATCGCGGCGTGTCCCTGCTGAAGGACGCACGCGGCGATAAAACGACGACCGCGAGCCTGCGGCCTTTTACCGCAGGCTCGCGGCACTTAAAATTCAGGCTGGATAATCTGAATTATGATGATGGCCGTGAGGATGACCAGGCTCAGGCAGATGGTCAGCCACGCCGCCCATCAGCGGGTCAGTAATGCTGTCGCGCCCATTCTCAATGTGTCCGGCCAACTGCATGCGGAAGTTGCTGTCGCCCTCAATTTCCACGGTCAGATCATACCAGCCGCCACAGGCGCCAGCCTCCAGACGCAACATGTGAGATTCCATCGGGCGTAACCAGTGCCCCGACAGCTTCTGCCCGGTATAGGCGTCCGTGAGCAACAGTCTCACGCTATTGAAACCGTGATTGATCAGATCAACATGAAGAATCTGCTCTCCATGGTCGACCCGCGTGTCCATCCCCAATCGCGTGGCGTTCGCCGATTCAAAATTCCCCTTGCAGGAGCGGAAAAATCCGTTCGGTCCATAAACGCTCAGGTCATACGCACCCGCCGTGGAGGCGTCCCACACGTCGCTCAACCGCTTGCGCGCCTCAACCGTGTAATAACGCATCTCCGACGTCGCGGTCGCGTCACGCACATGGAGCACTGCGCCCGCGTCGCCCGAGTTACGGAAACCGAGGACGAGCTTTCCTGACTCATGATGCGGCGTCATATGGACGTGCAGATTATACGGCAGAGCACGGGCACGACGGATTCCCGTTTCCTGAACAGGCGTCGCCTGCTCAGAAGGAACCGCCGGCACATAGCTGCTGTGTCGTTTGGAATCCTTTGGCGCGTAGCTGCTGGTCGCTGGAAGCGCTTCCAGCCTTCCGTTCGGATTGCTGAAATCAAAGGCGGATGTCAGATCGCCGGAAACCGCGCGGCGCCACGGAGTGATGTTGCTTTCGATCAGACCCGGGTAATGCGGCGCAAAACGCGTTTCGAGGAAACGTATCAAGGAGGTGTGGTCAAAAACCTCGGAATTGACCCACCCTCCCCGGCTCCATGGCGAAACCACGACCATCGGGACACGCGGGCCAAATCCATACGGGCCAGCTGCGTAGCTGCCACTCCCGGGAAACAATTCGTTCTCAATGGAAACCGTGGACTTTCCATGACGGTCGTCGGTCGGCGGAGAAGGGGGCACAATATGGTCAAAGAAGCCGTCATTTTCGTCGAACATGACGAACAGGGCAGTTTTGCTCCAGACCTCAGGATCTTCCGTCAGAATGTCGAGAACCTGCGAAACATACCATGCTCCGTAATTCGCAGGCCAATTCGGGTGCTCGGAATAAGCCTCCGGAGCTACGACCCATGAAACTTGGGGGAGATTTCCTGACTTCACGTCGGCGCGCAGGATGTCAAAAAATCCGCCCGACTCAGCAACGTTCGTGCCGGTCCGCGCCTTAAGCGCCAACGGAGACGATGAAGGCGCGTTTCGGTACTGGTTGAAATACAGCAGAGAAGAATCGCCGTAGTTTCCGATATAGGGATTACTGGTCCATCCCCAGGATCCGGCGGCCGTCAGCCCCGTGCCAATGTCCTGATACACTTTCCAGGACACACCTGCTTTTTCCAGTCGTTCCGGATATGTGGACCAGCCGTACCCGGCTTCAGCGTTATCGACGACTGGGCCACCGCCGCTGCCGTCATTTCCTACCCAGCCCGACCACATGTAATAGCGGTTAGGATCGGTGGCTCCCATGATGGAGCAATGATACGCGTCGCAAATCGTAAATGCGTCGGCCAGAGCATAGTGAAACGGAACGTCGTCACGCGTCATATGGGCCATGCATGTCGTGGACTTCGCCGCGATCCAGCCGTCCCATTTTCCGTCGTTCCACGCCTCGTGCGTCGTTTTCCAGTCATGCGGCAGGTCGGCGAGGAACTGCATACCCATATCGGGCGCGTCCGGATGGAAAGGCATCACCACGGAACTGCCGTGGGGCTGCTTCCAGACGCTGTCTCCTGAGGGCAGACGCACGGCGCGTGGATCGTTATAACCACGTACGCCCTGAAGCATTCCAAAATAGTGATCGAAAGATCTGTTTTCCTGCATCAGGAAAATGACATGCTCGACATCGTCAATAGAACGCGTGCGGTTGTTGGCCGGCAAAGCCATCGCCTTGCCAATGCTCGCCTGCATGGACCCGGCCATGGCGCCGGAACCGAGAAGTTTCAGGAAATTTCGACGATCCGTCTGGTTCATTGGGGCGTATTTTCACTTCTCGTTAAAAACGCGCGCAACATATCAACGGGATTATTACCATTGGTGACAGATTTGTGAATATCCTATGAAATGTCGGGAGGCAATCCAAAGACTCTAAACTTGGACGCCCCTAAAAAACACAACACGTGAATTTCGAGACGAATAGCGTCTCCTGACATGATCTGAGAGATTTCTCTATGCCCAACAGGGGCAACGCCATTACAGGCCCAACTACGCTCGCAAAAAAACGCCCTATATTTCAGGAAAAACTTCCAACCAGAAACTATCGCACCGCCTCACCCCGGGCGGGTTTCGATTCCGTGACGCTTCAGCCACACCGTCGCAAAAGAACAATGTGAAACGATCGAACGTTTTTCCGCACGAGCAGCGTCCACGGCGGCGCTCACCAAAGCGGAGCCCACGCCTCGGCCGCCAAGCGCGTCGGGCACCAACGTATGCTGGATGACCAGCGCGTCGCCGCTACGCTCATAAATCAGCGTGGCCAGATGGCCTTCCATGATCGTTTCGAAACGATTCTGGCTTACATTATCGACGATCGTCATCGAAGCTCACCTTCCCAGCCGGGCCCTGCGACACGAACCTGATCCGCTCGCGTCCGCGCTCAAGTAAAGGGCCTGTCCAATCAGTCGACATCTACCGACAAGAGGACGCCCTAGGCGCGCCCACGCCGATTCAACATCGTCAATGGAACGCCTACGAGAAAGGTGACACAAACGCCGAGCGGAACCAACCACGGGAACGCTATGGTCGCGCCCCCGGGGCGCACAAACCCGATGATCATCGCCATCGCGACGATCGTCGCAAGAAACGCCGCCATCGCCGCTCGCTCCTGCGCGCCGCGCACGACCAGCCCCAGAAGAAACGCGCCCAGCAACGCCCCGTAAGAATACCCGGCGATCTGCAATCCGAACACCAGCGCCGAATGCGACGATCCGGCGAACGCCAGAGCCGCCGCGATCAGCGCCACCGCCCAGAACGCCGTCACGGCGCGCGCAAGAAGCCGACTTTCGTCGCGACGCCCCAGCAGGTCCGACAGAGTAGAGCCTGTCATGGCGTTGAGCGCCGACGACAGCGACCCCATCGTCGCGCTGATGACGCCCGCGACCAGCAGACCCGACAGTCCCGGCGGCAAATCCTGCACGATGAAGCGCGGAAACAGTTCGTCCGGCGACCGGAAGCCCATATCGGCCAAGGCGCGCCCACCCTCACGCGCCCACAACAACACGCCGCAGAGCGACAGCAGCGCGAACAGCACGGTCACGACGACCGCACTGGCGACCATCGCCCGCTGTGCGTCGCGCAGCGACCGCGCCGCCATCGCGCGTTGCACCATAAGTTGATCCGCTCCGTGCGAGGCCATAGCCAGCAGCGCTCCGCCAACGATGGCCGTGACCGGTGCGTAAGGGCTGGTCAGCACGGCGTCATGAAACCCGAAAACCGCGAGTCGCCCTGACGTCCAGATCGCTCCCTGCTGCGTTGCATCCAGCCTGCTCCACAACAGCCACGCCGATATCGCTGCGCCGAACGCATAGAGCGTGAACTGCGCCGTGTCCGACCAGACCACCGCGCGCAACCCGCCGATGGCGGTGTACACGGCCGTTAACGCCGTCATACCGACCAGCACCGTAAGTGGCGAAAGGGGGAGCCCGCGTGCAGCAAGAAGCGCGCAAACCGGCAGAGTGGCGGCGAAAAGCCGGACGCCTTCGGCGAGAAGCCGGGTGAGAAGAAACGTGACCGAGGCCAGACGCTGCATGGCGGGACCAAAACGCAGCCCCAGGTAATCATACGCGCTCGCCAGATCTCCGCGCATATAAAGCGGCAGCATCACGCGCGCGACAGCGAAACGACCGAGCAGGTATCCCGCACCCAGCCCGACGAAGACGAAACCGTGCCCATAGGCGATGCCGGGGATGCTGATCACCGTCAGCGTCGAAGTTTCGGTGGCGACAATCGACAGACAGATCGCCCAGGCGGGAAGATCGTGATGCGCCTCGACGAGATCCGCCCCGGTCCGTGAAGCGCGCGACATCCACAGCGAGCCTGCAGTCAGGGCGGCAAGCCAGGCGAGGATCACCACGGGATCGAGCAGTCCCGTCATGCGCGCCGCCCAAGCGCTACCAAAAAGCAGTCGCACTCTTTTCTGGGGTGACCGGCCGACGGCTCTCCGTCAATCCGGCGTATTTTCGCCGCGCGCGGTGGCGCCGCCTCTTGTCCGTTCAATGAATCCGCTCTGTCCGGTTGTTGTGATTTTAGACTTCACCGTCCGGCGCAATGAGCGCGAAACCGGTTACGCGGCGCATACTTGGCCTCGGTCGGGGGCCAAAGGCAAATCCTTGCGATAGCGAATCGGCACAAGCTCTCGCTGCGGTCAGCCCATCAAGTTTGCGGCTCAATACGATTCATCTTAGAAATCGCACGGAAGCGGCCACGCGTGCGTGATCAGGCGCGCCGGGTGAGGCAGCTGCGAAATCGCGAGCCAGTCATCTCGTGCGCTCTGCCGAAATCGAACATGGCGCCGACGGCCCACGCCGCCGCCAAACACAGTCTGCGAGACCATGCCACCCATCCGGCGTTTTCAACCACCTCCCGACCTGCCAAAAATGCGCAAGCCCAAGGGAATGAAGCTTGCTGTGATGGCAGTGCTCGCCGTTGTCTACGTCGTCGGCATCTGGGCGCTCAGCCACCGGCCGGCGCGGAAGACCGTCATGTCGATCGTCGACATTCCCGTCGATGTCGTGAAGACACACAAAACCTTCCCGCCGCCCCCGCCAATCGCCGTGACTTTGGTCGAGCCGACGCCGGTCGTCATCCCGCCGCCCCGGCTCGTCATTCGGGGCCGCTGAGCCCCCCGTCCACGACCCGCATCACGGCGCCGCGACGCTGATATTCCGACGCTGGGCCTTGCCTTCGGCGACCGGGCGCCACATCTGGAAAGCCATACAGGACTGTTTCCGTCCTCAATTAAACGACCCGGACTTTACCGACCCTGACGTTCCAGCCGTTCTGACCGAGGCGCACGGGTCGACACAGGAGCCATCAATGTTCATCGAGACCGAAGGCACGCCCAATCCCGCCACCCTGAAATTCCTCCCGGGACGCGACGTCACCGGCGACGCGGGAACCGTCGATTTCATTGACGCTGATGCTGTTTCGGGCCGCTCGCCCCTCGCCGAAGCCCTGTTCGCGCTTCCCGGCGTCTCCCGCGTGTTCATGGGTTCGGATTTCGTATCGGTCACGAAGAGCGACGATGAAGACTGGAGCACACTGAAGCCGCTGGTCCTGACCGCGCTGGTCGATCATTTCGTGTCCGGGCGCCCGGCCGTCGAAAACGACGCCGCGACGATTGAGGACCCGATCGCGCCCGGCGACGAGGAGATCGTGCAGCAGATCAAGGAACTGCTCGACACGCGCGTCCGGCCGGCGGTCGCCAGCGACGGCGGCGACATCGTGTTCCGCGGCTATCGTGATGGCGTCGTGCGGCTCAGCATGCAGGGCGCCTGTTCGGGCTGCCCGTCCTCGGGCGCGACCCTGAAGCACGGCGTGGAAAACATGCTGCGCCATTACGTCCCGGAAATCGTCTCCGTCGAACAGGTCATGGGCTGACCTATCACGCCTCGCCCTGGAAAGCGCCCTCTGGCACGCGCTTTCCTGCGGGGGTATTGAGCGTTCCGCAGGCCGCCTCATCCGGCGCGGCCCCGATCGCCAGGGACAGCCTTATGCCAGTGGATGACAGCGCTCTCGATCTCCTCTTCCGGGACGCCAGAACGCCTGCGCGCTGGACCGGAGAACCCGTCAGCGAAGAGACGCTACGGACGCTTTACGACCTGCTGAAGATGGCCCCGACCTCGGGCAACTGCTCGCCGGGGCGCTTCGTCTTCCTTACGACTCAAGACGCGAAAGAGCGCCTGCGTCCGGCACTTTCCGAAGGCAATGTCGAGAAAGCCCTCGCGGCGCCCGTGGTCGTCATCGTCGCGCACGACCCGTTATTCTTCGATCAGTTATCCTACCTGAACCCGGAGCCGGACCTGCGGAGCTGGTTCGCAGCCGATGTCGGCCTTTCTGAAGAAACCGCCTTCCGCAACGGATCGCTGCAGGGCGCCTATCTCATCCTCGCTGCGCGCGCGCTCGGCCTCGACGCACTGCCCATGTCGGGCTTTGACGGGGCGCTGGTCGAAGACACATTTCTTGCAAGTGACGGTTGGCGCGCCAATTTCCTTATCTGCCTCGGTCACGGCGAACCGCTGGACACGTCCCGCGCGGCGCGCCTGCAGTTCGACGAGGCCTGTCGCCTGCTGTGACCGCCCCTGCCGCTCTAACCGTCATTGTCCTAGACGCCTCTCCAGCGGGCGCGCTGGTCGGCGCACGCGTGGCCGCAGTGCGAATCGCCGATAACCGTGAGGCGACGCCCCTTCACGACGAGGCCCGAGCCGGTCACGACGGAATTGCCGCCATGGCCGACATGCTACGGACATGTCTTCGCGCAGTGGAGCCGCACGCTCCCGACCTGATCGCCGTGTGTGTCGGTCCCGGCTCCTTCACTGGCTTGCGGACATCCTGCGCATTGGCGTCGGGTCTGGGGTTGGGCGTCGGCGTACCCGTAATCGGCGTCACGAGAGGCGAGGCGCTGTCTGAGGTGCTGAACGCCGCTGTAGCCGCCGAACGTCTCGACGGCTGGATTGCTCTGTATGGCGCACGGAGCGGCCGCTGGTTCGTTGAGCAGTGCAAGGCCAATAACCAGATCAGCGAAGCTCGAGCGGTTGAGAGCGCCGGGTGGGCGCCCCCGCAAGGCCGGTGGCTTCTGGCGGGAGACGCCGCAGCGGACGTAATCGGCGCATTCGACGCCAATGCCCTGTCACTCGCCGTGCAAACCGGCGCGGATTGTGTGCAGATCGCACGCGCTGCGGTCGCACAGTTCCAGAATTCGTCGCCATTTCGCGCGCCGCTTCCGCTCTACGTCGACCAACCTGAAGCCAGCAAACCCGCAGGCGGCTTGAGGTCTATGCCGGTTTGACGACTCCGGCCAACCAACCCCCAATCGTCCAGGAGGTCGGGCCTCCATTCGCCGAAATCCTGTCGATGCTGCATGCTGACGGCTTCGGCGGGCGGGAGCATTGGTCGGCGTCTGATTTTATCACGCTTCTCAGCCTGCGCGGCGCACTCTGCCTGCTGGCGTCAGTTGGCGGAGAACCTGCAGGCCTCCTCGTGGCGCGCTGCATCGTCGACGAAGCCGAAATTCTCACGATCGCCGTTGGTCGTCCCTCCCGCCGGCGCGGCGTTGCGCGTGGGCTTGTTCAGGCGCTGCAAGAGCATGCGCAAAACAACGGCGTCGCCAAAATTTTTCTTGAAGTCTCCATTCTCAACGACGCCGCCAAGCGCCTTTATCTTGATACCGGTTTTGTCTCGACAGGCACACGACGCAATTACTACGAAGATGGGTCAGACGCGGAAACGATGACATACGAGACGCCATCGCCCCCTTAACCGAGGAAAAGTTATTTATTTAGCTGGGATATCCTCGAAACGGATATTCTGCACTGGATAGAGCCGCCAGTCGCGGTAGTCGAAATGCCACCACTCCTCGGGAAGTTGCGTGAAGCCCTCTCGCGCCATGGCGTCACGCAACAGCGCCCGCGCAGCGTTTTGCGCCTCCGTACCGCCCGCGTAATCAGCATAGGCGCGACGCGTCATCTCGTCGTATCCGCTGGGCATTTCAACAGGCTGACCGGTTTTCAGATCATACAGCGAAAGATCGACGGCGCAGCCGCGATTGTGCATCGACCCCAGCGCCGGATCTGCGACGAACATGTGCTTGTCCGAAGGAGTGGCGTCCCAGAACAGTTTCGTTACATACCATGGTCTGTAACCGTCGAAGATCAACAGCCCATACCCCTGCGCCTTGAGGGCTTTCAGCACGCGAGCGAGCGCTTCCGCCGCCGGGCGTTCGAGAAAAGCCCGCGCCTGCGAATAGAGCGGTTCGCCCAGAAAATTGCGCGACGTCGCGTATCGAATATCGAGGTGAAAATCCGGATCGAGCGTCGTCAATTCTACGAGGTCCGGCTGCCGCTCGTCGCCACGCGGCGCAGGTGGAGTGGCTCGCAGCGCCGCGGGAAGCAGCGTCGAGAGCGGTTTCAGGGGCCGTATTTGAAAAACGGACATAGCTTCGGCGCGCGCTACGGCGGTCATCAGCGTCATCACCGTCACTCCGGTTACGATTTTCAAAATAATGTTCCGCATACAGACTTTCCAGACAATCACGGCCGAACGCCGTTCGATTTGGCCCAGACGCGTCGAACCACCTGGTCACATAAAAACGGTTTCGAAACAATACTCCCAAAAACGTCATGACGCACGCGAATTACCGCCGCCTGAAAATCTTTCGCGCGCAAGCCCACGATAAAAGATCGCCCTTATTCGAACGGCTTGCCGCGCTTTGGGAAAAGGTCGCGCGACGCCGACCGGAATCCGCCGACGCCAAGGTTGCACTGCAGCGAGGGCAACGAAAGCGACTGAATAAGCCGCGCCATGACCAGCGATTCTGCCGCAGCACACCGCCAAAGATTTTTTACATGAAATGGATCGCCTGAACGAATCACTGCATCCGCGAGAGAACGTCACAGAGCATTGCGATCATCATACGGCTTGCAGAAACAGTTTAATCAGCCTCGACCGGAATCGTAAAAACATAACCGGCGCCCCGCTCTGTTCGGATGATGCTGCGCCCGTCGTGCCCGGCGGCGCCGCCGCCATTGTCGAACCGACGGCGTAACCGGAGAATCTGAACGTCTATGCTCCTGTCGAACACGTCTTCGTGCACCCGCGTCGCGTTCAGGAGATATTCACGAGACAACGTCTTTCCAGCCGCATCGAGGAACGCGACAAGAAGATTGAAATCTCCCTTGGTCAGACTGACCACGTTGCCAGACGGATCCGTCATCTGGCGGCCACGCCGATCCAGCCTCCATCCGCCGAAACGATAGACGCGCGGCGGCTCAGGCTCCACGCGCTTCTCTGCGCTGCGCCCGGCATGCTCGTCACGCGCCATTCGCAATGTGTCATGCCGACGTCCAACAACCCGAATGCGAGCCAGCAACTCACGCGGGCTGAAGGGCTTGATCAGATAATCGTCGGCCCCCAGTTCCAACCCGACAACTCTGTCGATCTCGGCCTTGCGATGCCCTGTCATAAGAATGATAGGCGCATCGGTGACGTCGCGGAATCTACGCATCACGTCGAGGCCATCGGCATCGCCAAGCTGCATATCGAGGACGATCACGCACTGGGAAAGGTCGAGTTCCCGAGCAGCTATATCGGCGACACCCGCCATCGCGACGATATTGACGCCGTTCGATTCCAGATAGTCGCCTATGGCCTTGCGAAATTCATGGTCGTCGTCGATCAGGATCACGGTCGCCGCAGTTATCCCGTTATCGGGGGTGACGTCCGCCCCCTCGAAGACCTGCGGCGCCACGGTCACGGGCGCACCACCACGACGGCCGATACATTGTCCCGCGCTCGCCTGCGCAACGCGGTCGCCACCATCGCCCCGGCGACATCCCCATCCTGCCCCAGAGCGTGACAAATCTCGTCGTCGTCCATGGTTTTCAGAAGACCGTCGCTGCATAACAGGAAGCGGTCACCGGGAAGCACTGTGCCAGTACGCTTGTCGATGGCCAGTTCCGGATCAGAACTGCCGACCGCGCGGGTTATGACGTTAGCGTGCGGGTGATTACGTCCTTCGCGCGACATGATGGCGCCCGAATCCACCATCTGCTGGACCAGCGTATGATCGTGCGTGAGCTGGATCAGTTCGCCGTCACGCAGGAGATAGACGCGAGAATCCCCCACCCACAACACCACGAAATAATCGCCTTCCAGCAACAGCACAGCGACGGTAGTCGCCGCCGCGCCTCGAGGATCCTCGCATTCCCCGGCAGCCTGACGCAACGTGTCATGCGCGTGCGCGATGCTCTGGCGAATTGCAGAAAGACGCTGCGACGGCGGCAAACCTTCCGGAATGGCTGCAATCGCGTCGATAACGGTGTTGGCGGCCCACCGTCCGTCCCGATGCCCGCCAGCGCCATCCGCGACTGCGTAAACCCCAAGCGAGGGCCGACTGATCAACGCGTCCTGATTCTCGCTCCTGAACGCGCCCGGATCGGTCGCGTGGTAGCTGTACTCAGCAATCGGATTCATGGGCGCAGCCCCCGCGCGCCGCAAAAGCAGCTCTGGTCGCGCCTTCTCACCGCGGTGTCATCCTCTCCCACTCTTCCTGATAAGCGCGCGCGAACTCGGCGTCGAACAGCGCGTCGAAATTCGAACGCAACCGCCGATGACGCTTGCGCAACAAGGCCGTAGCTCTCAGACGTCTCCACGGCGTCAGCATATCTGCGGCCTGGGCCGTATCCTGACCAGGCAGGTAGTCAGGATCGAGCACCTCGATCACACCGCGCGCGCAGCGACGATAGGCCCGGTCAACGCACACCAGATGGCACTGCATTTCGTCAAACGCATCCGCTATCGCCAGTTCCGGCGCTTCGGCCCGTCCATTCCGCAAACCCGCAATCCAGCGAAGAACCTGCCCGTCGTCAGCGTCTTCAGCCAGCGGCGATTTCCGCCATGTCGACAATGCGCGACGACGGCGATCCGTCTCAATTCCATCCAGACTGGACCGGGTCAGACGCCGCAATCCCCTGACAAACGCCTCCATCGACGCACTCAGCCTGTACAGAATTACCGAACGCCGCACGTCGGTGACGTTCGTTCCGTCAAGGCCAAGTATCTCCAGCAACGCGTCCGGACTGGCAGGAGCTTCAGGCGCTGGACCCCGCCTCGGGGAAGCCGTGATGCGCGGCAATTCCACGGTGTCGTCCTGCACGTCCTTGCCACCGGCACGCCTGGGCGCACGCGGCGGCGGCATGGCGGCCGCAGTGGCCGTGGCGCTCGCCCGCAACCCTTTGATGGCGTCAGCGACGAAACCGGGCAATGGCATGATTCTGAAGGAGCTTTCGTCCTCCTGCAGATCGACGACCAGCTCATAGCCGCCAGCCTTGATTCGATCTCCACGACCCAACCTGAGCGGCGCAGCGCCGACAGGGGAGGAGCCGCCCCCCTGATCGAACGAGACACCGTTGCGGCTCATATCCGACAGCGACCAGCCGTCTTCGTCCTGCTGGAACAGGCAGTGCCGCCGGGAAAGCTGACGATGAGGGTCAGCCAACACCCAATCGTTCGTCGCGTCGCGACCGATAGAGAAATATCCGCTGGAAACACAGCGGGTTTCAAGCTGCACCCCTTTAGGAGCGCTGGTCATGGACAGGACAAGCATCGTCATGACGCCTCCCTCCGACCGCCGGTCGGCGCTTGTCCGATCGTCCGACGCACATCGGCCGGTCCTTTCCCGATCAGACGCAGAAACTCGTCCCGCTCATTTTGATGGCGGATAAATCCGGCGCACTCACTGACCAGCGTCAGCGGCGAGTTGCTTCGCGCAGCCATGCGCGCGACGACAGTGGGTCCGATGGGACCGAGCACGTAGGTCAAGCAGCGGGCAGTCCACTCACAGCACCGTTGCCACCCGGCCTCATCAAAACTCTCTACTGGCGTCGGAGATTCGGAGACCTCCTCGACGGCAGGCTCGACAACGGTCGGCGTCTCTACAACCGACTCATAGGCGTAGTCCACGATATCGCCGGTCGTATGGATTATCTCATCCTGCGCAACAAGAGTGTGCGTCTCCGAATCCTGCGTCGGAGCCTCTGCATCCCCCCCCCCCGCAGACCAGTCGGATGCACCTTCCTCGCTCTCGAACACCGTCTCAGACGGCCCGGATTCCGGAGCCGCTTCATAGGCTGGTGTTTCGGCAAGCTCGACTGCCTCGTGGTGCGTGTAGTGCTGGTATTCCTCAGGCGCACTGACGGCCGGCCTGTAGTCGCCAGAGCTATACGCGCCAGAAGTCCCTCCAGAAGTTCCCAATGTCGGATCAAGAGGCGGCGCGACGATAGTTTCGTCCGAATCATGCCCCAAGCCGGACGTATGCCCAGCAACGACGCTTTTCAGTGTCTGCGCTAGAGGCGGCGGGCTTGGAGAGCGGATGTTGCTCGCATCATGCAACGCCTGCGAGAAAGCGTCAGCGTCCGCGAAGCGGTCTTCCGGACGCTTGGCCAGCGCGCGGTCTATCGCCTCGCTCAAGCCCTGCGGCAAATCGTCTCGCAGGGAGGACAGCGGCACATGCGGCTTGTTGATAATGCTCAGGATCGTGTCGGTGTAATTCGAACCGGTGAATGGCCTCTGCCCGGCGAGCAGTTCGTAGACGACACACCCTAAAGAAAACAGATCCGAACGGCCGTCGAGTGCGGAGCCCATGCACTGCTCGGGCGACATGTAGCTCGGCGTGCCGATCAACAACGGCGTCAGCGTCATCTCCGCGCTGGTCAGGCGCGAAATTCCGAAATCGGTGATTTTCAACTTTGACTGCGGCGTCAGCAGAATGTTCGCAGGCTTGATATCGCGATGAACAATGCCGCGCTCGTGTGCGTATTGCAGCGCGTCGAGCACCTGCAGCGCTATCGGCATCACCTCTTCGACAGGGCGTTGCGAGCCGCGTGGAATGGCCTGCTGCAGACCAACCCCGTTGACGTACTCCATGACGAGATAAGGATTGTTCTCGTGAAGCGAGAAATCGTACAAACCGACGATGTTCGCGTGAACGCATCGCCCGGCGATCTTCGCTTCATTACGAAAGCGCTTGAAATAGCTTTCACGTTCCGCGCTATCGAGAAGATCGGCGCGTATCAGCTTGATCGCGACCGGACGGTCGATTTCCTCGTCATGCCCCTTGTAGACGACGCCCATGGCGCCGCGACCCAGCATGGACTGTAGCCGGAAACGCCCGATGCGTTCCGGCATATGCGTCGTCGTCGCGGCCGCAGTCATGATTCGAGCAGAGCCATGGCGCTCTCCATGCTGCGCCGCAAGCGATTGAACGACGCAGTCAGAATGCTCAACTCGCCCGCCTTCGGAACATCGAACTCAACGACGCCCGCGCGACCGAGAGAGACGCTTTCAGCAATGGCCGAAACCCGCGCGATCGGGCGAAGCACAAGCAACTCCAGAACGACGTTCGCGGCGACCCACAGAGCGAGAATGATGCAGGCGACAGCGCCGAAAGTCCAATAGAAAGCAGATGACGTTGGCGGGAGCGACACGGTGGCGATCGTGGCGCCGACGATTTCGCCAGCCTGCCGATTGAATCCCTTGGCTCCGCCAAAAGCGTCGCGCACGCCAGCCGGAGCGGCGTCCAGCGAGGAATAACACGTCGCACATACGCCGGGACGCATCCTCAAAGGCGTCACGAGAGCAATGCTTCCGTCCGGAGTGACCTCGGTGAATTGCTGGCCGTCGCGCGGGCCGCGCAATTCGGAGATCGCATCACGCTCCCACTCGTCAGGAGTGTCGTCCGCATTGGTCGGGTCAAGCACGACCCGGCGAAGACGCACGCCCGGCGCCAGCTTCTCGAGGAGTTTCGCGTTCGCTTCAACAGCGTAGAACGACGCCGCTGGCGGGAGAAAAAGCGCGCCGCCCCGATCTGCGCCACTCAGAAGCGGTGCGACTTCCTTGTCCGTATATTGGGCGATCGCGTCAGCCTGCGCCGTCAATATACGCGCTTCACGCGTGGCCTCCGTGATGCGGTCTCCGCTCAGGCTATACCCGAGCACAAACCACAAAAGGACCAGTCCTGCCGCCGCAATGGCGGCGAATGCGATGTTAGCCTTGAGACGCAGGGTCATTATGTCACTCGCCCATCAGTTGCTGGGACTCTTCGGGCGAGAGCTTTCCTGTCACGGGGTGCCCGAGCACGGCTTGCAGCCGCTTGATCGCAGCGTGCGTCGCAGCGCTGTCGTAACCGGTCACCTGACCGGAATAGAAACCCTTGGCGAGCAGCGCCAATTGCGCATTACGCACAGCCGGATCCGTCTTCGGCGGCACGACGCGTTTCGGCGGCGGGGCTACCGGCGCAGCAGCTGCAACCGAGGGCGCGCTTGCTGCAGAACCTTCTGCTGCAGCCGCTGGTTTTTCTTCAGCAGCTGCAACAGGGACTGGCGAAGGCGCTGGAGCTGGCGGCGGAGTAATGACCGCCGGCTTCGTAGCGCCCGCGACCGCCTCTGGTGATGACGTTACGGGAGGCGGCGCGACGACAGGCGTCGCCGGTTTAGCCGGGGCTGGAGCACCCGATGGCGCAACTTGCGAAGGCGTTGTCGCGCCCTGCGAAGTAACCGCCGCAGCGGCAGGCGCACCGGCCAGAGCGCCACCTGCCGCGGAACTACCCGCAGCGTATGGCTGGGGGGAGGCCGCAGCCGGGAGGAACACGCCCGGGAAGAATGCGTCGGCGCCGCGCAGCGCCGTGGTGATGAGGGTATCTATGACGCTGGCGCCGTTGGCGTCTTCGTCAACGCCCCCGAGCTTCCGCCCCCCGATCGCAGGATCGGAGCGCCACTGGGCGACGGCGTTTCCTAGCGGCGGATCAGCCGAAAGCGGGTGTAGATCAAGAATGACGCCGCCGTTCGGCTGAACGATTCTGGAAAACGCCGTGGCGCTCATCGCGCCGCGAGACAGGTCTTCGGTAGCGATCGGCGTGCCGCTCGGAAGCAGAAACAGGCGGCCGCCGCGGACGGCCCCGTATCCACAAACCACCAGCAGTTGCGGCGTGCGGCTCGCATCAAGGGATGCGGCCATCATCGCGGCGCGGACCCCGTTCGCGTCGGGCGATTCAAGAAGGCGAGTCGGCACCCCGGCAGCTTTTAAACTCGCCTGCAGCAGTGGCATTTTTGCAGCGCAACCGCTGAGTTTCGGCAGAGTTTCAACAGTAGGCAGGTTGATCAGCGTGGCGGAGACGGGCTCGGCGTAAGCGGAACCTCCCAAAGCCGCACCCAGCAGAAGCGCTGCAAAAGACGCCCGGCGAGGGAGGCGCGAAAGGGGACGAAACATCATGAGTCGAAAAGCCTCCGTCAAACCTGTGCGAACCACGCAATAAATAAATCGAAGCCCACGCCCGCCGGAGACAAAAATCGTCCAGCTCCTGAGTATAGGTTTTCAGTATCACGCAAACAACCGTTCACTCGCGTATGAAACACCTCACTCACGCCCTGCCCCTCTCGATCCATCGCCCGAGCTGAACATCAATCGCAACGCCGCTGCAATTGAGGTGCTGCTGTCTAGTCCGGCAAGCCAAACCTGCCGCCCGGACACGCCGCCCAACAACGTTGGCGGCGTCCGGCCAGGCGTCAGTATAGTCAGCGGCAGTGTCGGGCATACGGAGTGAAAGCGTTCCGCAAGAAAAAAATAATCATCCAGCTCTATAAGGTCGGTGCAAAGGAACACGGCGTGATAGTTATCGGGATCCCCCTCGATGACCCTCAGCGCCTCACGTGGGTGCGACAGGCCCAGAGGCTCGTAACCCAGCGCAGCAACGACATCCTCGATTCTTTCACGGACTGCACGTTCGGCGACGACGAGGACCGGCTCCCCCTCTCCCCTTGGCAGGAAGACGGTCCGGGCAGCCTCGTCATGCGTCAGAAACCAGACCTCGAACACGCTACCGCCGCCTGGCGCATCCAGCACGCGCAGGGCTCCTCCATGCTCCGAGACAATGTCCGCCACAGTGGAGAGGCCGAGCCCGGTGCCGGCGGGGCGCGTCGTATAGAATGGTCGGAAAATTTCCAGGCGCGCGACCGCGTCTATCCCGATCCCTGAATCCCGAACTTCCAGAACGACATATTCGCGCAGAGCCAAAGCCCCTATCTGCATGGCGAGCGAAGGGTCGCCGCTGCGCGTCTCCAGCGTCAATACGACTTCGCCCTCGTTCGCAATCGCCTGCGCCGCATTTCGGATGAGATTGAACAGGACCTGCTGGATCTCCTCGACCCGACCTATCGTTTCCGCTCCGTCACTACGTTCGCGAAGTTCGAGACGGATGCGGGTTGGAATCGACGGCCGCACGAGGAGAATCGTCTCCTCGCACAGTGACCCAAGCTGAACCACTTTCTCGACGAAGTCCCGTCGACCGACACCGAGAAGATTCTCAATCAGCTCGCCAGCCCGCTCGCCGGCGTTCTTGATCGACAGCACAGCGTTGTAGACGGCCGCGCTCCCCCGCGACGCCTCCAGCGCCGTTTCCGTATGTCCCAACATCGCCGCAAGCACATTGTTCAGATTATGCGCCATACCAGCCGCCGTGGCGCCGGCAATTTCGAGACGTTGCGACTGCCGCAGGCGGCGCTTCACCTCACCCCGCTCTTCCGAAAGTCGGTTGCGCTCCAGCGCAAGTCCGATCAGTTCGGCGATCTGCCGCGCTTCGGTCGGCGCATGCGGACCGCCAGGCCCGAAACGATCTCGCCATGGCCGCGACGACCGGCACAGCAACAAAAGACCCGCTACATCGTGTCGACCGCGGACGGGAACCAGATGCACGTAAAGAAGCCCCAGCCGCGCAAGCTTGCGTTCTCCTTCCCCCTTTGCTTCCGGATCCAGAACCAGCGCACGCTCCGCGACCGCGTCCTTCGCGCGCTCCGCCGCGAACGCACGTAGAGCCTCTCCAAGCTCGGCTGGCGCCGGTGTTTCCGGCGCCAGCCATGTTTTTCGTATCGGGCGTCCCGGAGAGGTTAGAGCGACGCTTCGTGCGGAGCAGCACGCCCCGAGCACGCAAAGCGCGTCGTCAATAGCATCGGCGAGTTCGGCTGAATGCGCAGCCGCCAGACTGGCCGCCACACTCTGATAAGCGCCACGACCACCCTTGGCCGCAATCAGTCCTGAAGGAATCCGGGTCGACATTCTCAATTCATGGCACGGGCTTCACAGCCCGCCCATCCGCTCACACGTCCAATATTCAGATATAACGAAAAATTCTTGAAACTGAGCACTCATTACCGGCCAATTGACCGCAATATTTCCTTGTGTCATCTCTCCCGAGTATTCATCGTCCTTGAGGCCAATACAATCATGACAACGTCCAGTCGTTCCAATCATCTGGTCCATAACGGCTGCTGGTCCGGAGCGCTGCTTCTGGCCCTGTCTCTCGCCGGATGCGCGGATGACGCGAGCAAGTCGGCTCACCAAGAAAAAACCCCGCAGACCTGGCGCGTCGCCGTTACCGGCGCCAGCGACGCCGACGCCGCGGCCATTGCCGGTCCGCTGAGCGCGGCGCTGGTGTCCAGCGGCGTCGCCGCCTCCGTTGTGACGGACGCCTCGCCTGTCGATCACGTGCTCGAGGCCGAAGTGCAAAGCGTGCGTCATTCGCAGATTTCGACCCGTCTTCGTAACGGGAAGCGCCACTGGACGCCGGGACCGGCGACTGCCGTCATCGCGCATGAGACCGTAAGGAACGGGCACGCCACGGATCTCTCGATCGAAAAATCCTTCGACGTTTCCGTCTCCGTCACGCCGCCGAAAACGAAGCCCAAGAACGCCCCGGACACCAGTCAGACGACCGAACCCTCGGTTTTCGATCTTTTCGCACAACGGACTGTCGAACACCTTCAGGACGCCCCCGCCGACGCGACCGCTCCTGCGGCTCCGGGCGAGACCGCGTCTGGAAACGCCCCTGCTTCCAGCGCGCAGTAATACGACCACCAACGCTCGACGCTCACGATCACCGCCCTCTGTCGGGGGTCGTGAGCAACCAGTCGAACGCCTGATCGACCGGAAGCGCGCAACGCAGCGTGATCGGCGGTCCCGACTGCGTCTCCAGCCACCAGATATCTCTCTCAGGCGGAGCCGACGGCCAAGGGTAACCGCAAAGCCGAGTTATCTCCTGATCGACGACATCGGGGTCTTTCCCTGAAGCGATCGCATCCCTTACGACGTCGCTGAACGGCGTCAGCGCGCGATACAGCACGTCTCGCGGATCATGAACGATCGCCAGAACGAACGGGAAGCAACGACCGACCTTGTCGACGCTAGGGGCCCATACGCCAGTCACGGCGCAATTCGGACTCAGCTGCCCCGACGTGATCGTAAAGTGCCAGAACGGCGCGGCGTGCCAGACTTCTTCGAACGCTTCCCCCAGCCTCTCACGAGATCCGGCGATCTGCCGGGTAATCCAGTCATGCAGCCGGTCGTTCATGTCGTCCGGCAGACCGCCCCGCAAAAAATCGCCTCTGGAAGGCAGCTTTCCGTAATATCCGACATAAGGCGTAATCATTACGGAACCGCCGGGCAGGAGAATCCGCGCAGAAGATCGAAAACGAAGGCCCCATCCGACGGAACTGTAACGTGCACTTCCTCGCCGTCCGGGAACAGGAACACTCGCTGACCGCCTTCGGCTGGTTGCTGAAAGCCCTGCTGCAAAAGACGGAACGGCGCCCACGGGCCCTGCGCCTGCGCCAAAGTCTGCGCGCCGTCCTTTCGCGTGCGCGTGATGGTCGCCGGCGAGAGACCGTCGGACCCAGGCCAAGTCAGATGCGCCGTAGCGTCAGGATGTACCGTCGCAGCACCGAGTGAGAGCGAAAATTCGGGCGAACTTTTCAGACTTATCGGGAACGATACGAACGGCGCGCCTCCCGCCGGGAAAAACGCCTTGCGGATCGCGGCGGCACGCTGGAAAGCGGCCAGTTGCTGCGCCGTGAACGGCGGCGTGACGCCGCCTGTCGGATGGAGCCGCCAAGTGGGGCCGCTCTGGTCCGTGTACGGAGCGACAGACGTCTGAAAATACTGATCGAGCAGACCGCCCGGCGCGAATACCCGCACGAAACCATCCAGCGGCGCGTCCGTCGTAGCTTCCACGTCGAACGGAAAGTGGTTTTTAACCAGCGCGGTGCAAGCCTTTCCCGGCCCCTCGGCTCCGTTAAATGCCCCGGACGCCGATTGCCGCGCCGCCTGACCAAGCGCCGAGCCGCCGGATTCGGCGATCTGCTGCAACCATGTCGCGACCGGTTCGGGCTGGCGCGACGCCTCTGTACGCAGCCGCTGCGCAGGGTCCAAAGACGCGCCCGCCGTCATCGGCAGGGCGCCGGGCGAAGCGACCCCCCGCGACAATTCATCGCTGAGCTGCCCGATAAGCCTGAGAAGCGTTTCGATCGCCGGGGCTCCCGAGCCCTCAGGATGAATCAGTGAAAAAAGCGGCTTGTTGCTGTCATTCCATGACGCGGCGACAACATCCATCGGATCAAGCGGAACCTGCTGGATCGCCGCCGCACCAGCGCCCTGCTCCTTACTCTGGGGCGGCTTGGGCATCGGTACGGTCTGCGCATCGGCAATGGACGCCACCATATCGCGCAAGGGCGATTGCGGCGAAGACAGCATATACAGGCTACTCTCCACCTGTGAACGGTCCCCCGTCAGCCGCAGCGAAAGATCGTTCAGGACGCGATCCCAATGCTTGCGCGCGTCGTCGACCCAAAGCTGCGCAACTTCGGACTCCAATCCCCCAACAGCCGATCCGTTGACAGTCACGTCAGGATCGCGACCGACCACCCAGGATTCATCCGCTACCGCACGGGCCGCAGATGGCAGGTCCTTTCTGACCGCGACCGCGAAGCCCTGACCGGTATAGAAAGCGGGCACGCCGTCCGTCATAGGCGCGCCGCTACGCCGGGAGAAAACAGTATCAGCCACAGCGCCCAGCACGCCTGCGGGCGACCACGCGTGAATATCGGCAGGCAGCGCACCAGCGCGGAGACGCCCGTAGATTCTTTCCGCAGGAGTCACGTGACCGAAGGCGATGCGCGCCTGACGGATAAGATCCCCGTCGAGATGCGCCTCCGCTGGCGGCGGCAGCGCCAGAAGCGCGTCCAGATGATGGTCGAGCCGCTCACGTAACGCGACATTGAGGGAACCCGGGAAAAGTCCGCCCCATGCCTGGCGGAACCAATCCTCGACGATACCCGGCTCCCGCGGACCAAGGCCACCGAGCAGCAGATAGACACGCGTCGCTTCGTAAAGCACGCCAGGGTCGTGCATGTGCTGGCGCATCTCGTGCTCTACCCGCCAGACCAGCCGCGGATAAAACTGCCGCCGCAAGGCGTTCTCGTACGCCGACCGGCCCGCGTCGTCGATCGCACCGCGCGGCGCCAGATGAAAAAATCGGGCCAGACGATCCGGTTGCGGCTGCTGCGCCGCTGAAATTTTGTCCAGCACGTCGCAGACCTGCACCAGATCCGCGTCGCTATCCACCGCCTTACCCGCGAGCGGCGTCACCGCGTCGCGATAAGCCGCAAATATCTCAAGACGCTGCTGCACCATGGCGCGCGCCTCCATTTCTGCGCGCCAGATCAGCACAAGACCGACGACCGTGCAGAAGACGAGCGCCGCGAGAGCCGACGACCGCACCATTCGCCTGAGCCTGTAGCGATCCGGCGCCTGCGAGACGAGCAGCGCCTCACCGAGCACCACTTCGCGAATAAGCCGGGTGAGGAAGTAGGCTCTGCCCCGGTTACCTTCGGGCGCACCCACACGTTTCTGGTCGATCCCAAACGACTTGACGAGCGCGCCTGCAAGCCGGTCGAGCGGAGCGCCGACCTGCGTCGCTGACGTGAAATAGACGCCGCGCACCAAAGGGGCCTGATCGACGCGACTGCCGCTAAAACCGATCTGCAGAAACGACGCCAGCGGCTCGAGAAGGCTTGCGACTTGCAGCGGAAAGCCGCTGATCAACGCGCGCCTGTCGGCGCCGCGCTCGGCCTGCAGACGCTCAATCAAACGCGCCTCCAGCCGTCCGAGCAACAATCGAAACTCCTCGAGAAACGCGTCCTGCCCCTGCTCCAGTCGGAAGGTCATGCCCCAGACCTGCTCGCGGGATTTGCTGTCGAGATCATCGAAAAACGCGTCGAAGCCCGCGAGGCGATCCGCCTTGTTAAACATGAGATAGACCGGAATCCTCATGCCTAGCCGTTCGGTCACCTCGTTGATTCGAAGCCGAATCTGGCGCGCATGGGCCTCAAGCGTCTCAGGCGTCGCCTCGATGATCTCGACCAGCGAAATCATCACCAGCAACCCGTTGACCGGCTGACGCGGACGCGCCTTGCGCAAGGCGTCAAGAAAGCCGAGCCAGCCCGCACGATCGACGGCGCGGTCAGAATCCTGCGTGGTATAGCGGCCAGCGGTGTCGATCAGCACCGCCTCCTCGGCGAACCACCAGTCGCACAGGCGCGTGCCGCCAACGCCGCGAAGCGCCTCGTCCCCATCCTTTTCAAGCGGGAAATGCAGGCCCGAGTGACGCAGCGATGTGGTTTTGCCGGATCCCGGCGGTCCGATCAGGATATACCATGGTAGTTCGTAGAGGCGGCGCACGCCGCGCCGACGCAGTGCGACGATCGCCTCCTGAAGTTTCTTTCGCAGGGCCCGGACTTCATCGTTCGCCGCCTGCTCGTCCTGCTGCCCTTCCTTCTTGTCGATCAGCGCGTCCCGGACCTTGCTTTCCTCTGTACGGCGGCGGCGATGAAGCACATACGTAACCGCTGCAACGATCAGGCAAGCGACCGCGACAGCTATCGCACGACGCAATGTCGGTGCGAAAAATGGCACGAAAGGCAGATAGAACCACAGCATCGTGCCGATCATCACGGCTATGCCGAAGGCGGTGGACCAGCGGTTGCGAAACAGCATCCGCAGCAACGACAAAACCTGACTCATTGACCGGAAGTTCCGTCCACCGTGATCTCGACGCGACGGTTCGCCCGTCGTCCTTGTTCGTTGCTGTTGTCGCCTATCGGAGACTGATCGCCCATGCCAATCGCCGTAACGCGATCTCCGCCGATATACGGCGAGAGAATTTCCGCCGCAGCCCGCGCGCGCGCCAGAGCGAGATCATAGTTGGAAGGGAAGACAAGCGAATGGATCGGTTGGGTGTCGGTGTAGCCTTCGACCCGCGTCTTACCTTCGTTGCGCCCAATCGCGTCGCCGATGCGCCGCAGCACAGCGACATATTGCGGCAGAACCGTCGCCTGCCCGGATGCGAACATTCCCTGACTTTGCAGGCGAACAATCGGAACTGACTCCGTTCCCTCGACCGACAGATGCCCCTGTTGGATGTCACCCTGCAGCGCCGCGATAAGGCGGGAGCGCAGACCCGGACGCTGAGGCGTCGGCGGAGGCGGAGTCTCCGGCCCGGCGCGGGTGATCGTCGCCATCGTCGCTGGCGGCAGATGCGCGGCGGCCGAAAGCAGGTCGTCGGAAGAACTGCCTATTCCAAAGGACGCGAAGGCGTAGACAACGCTGAGCAACCCGACGCCGACAATCCCGGCCAGCCATAGCGGCGTCTCGAACCGCGGCGCGCGGAACGGACGAGCGAGCCCCATCCAGTGCGGAGACAAGTCTCGGGGCGCCGAGCCCTTCAGGCGCATGATCGTCGCGTAGGTCTCCTCCCGCGCCTGATCCAGCTCGGCGGGACCACGTGGCGAAAGGCGGTATTGACCCTGCATGCCCAGCGACATGCAAAGATACATCAACTCCAGCAACGGCAGAAACGCGTTGGGGCTGCCGAGAAGCTTTCGAAGTATCTGAAAGAACCGCTCACCGCCTTTAACATCACGGTGGAATGCCGAGGTAAGCGACAGATCGGCCCACGGCCCACGGCTGCCCCAGGGCGTGCATTGCACGACATCGTCCAGGCTGGCGCAAAGCACGTAATGAGCGATCCGGATCATATCAGGATCGATCCGCTCCTCGCGCAACGCGGCCTCGTAGCTCCGGATTTCACCGACCGTGCGTTCCCGCAGGGTGCCGGGATCAGGAACGGTCAGCGTATTGCGCAGCCGCGCGATCAGCGAAAGCAGCGGACCTGCGAAGGAGATGACCGGCGATTCGCCGGTGCCTGCGAGAGACGCGAAATCGGCTTCCGGCATGGACGCCGCCGTCTGCGCCGGCGCGTTCGCGCGTTGCGCAAGGGCTGATATGGCGGAGCGAGGCATGATGACCGTGCGATCGTCGTCCTCGGGCTCGGCGAAGGGATTTGCGTATTCACTCATGCGCGGATGGCCCAGAGTTCAAGCATCAGATTCGGGAAATCGTTGGAAACGTGAATGGCGAAGCCGCCTGAGTGCTTCATCGCCTCCCAGTGAGGCGAATGACGCTCAAGTTCGAAATACTGCGCGCCGGGAATATACGGCATCTGCCGCGGCGCCACCGGCAGCAGACGCAGTTCGATGCCCGGCAACGCGACGTTGACCAGTTCGCGAATATGCTCGACGGCGCCGATCTTCGCGGTTTTCGGGAAATCCCGACGGAGTGTCTCGCTTGGCACGTCGGCGCGAGCCACGAGCACGATGGAGCCGCCGACAAGGATCGTACGGTCGGTGATCGTCCCGACCCTGACGCCATGCCGATGCTCGCGCAAAGGAATTTGCACCGCCGTCTGCTCCAGCACGCTCGACAGCGAGCGACGGATGGCGGCGGTCACCGGGGCGAAACTACGCTGCAGGTCGTCGTGGCGATATGTCTCGAAACTCTCCGGACGGCGGGACGACTCTGTGAACGTCGCCAATTCCCCGGCCATTTCCAGGAATTTTCGATACAGCTCTTCGGGATGAATGCGCCCGGTATCCGCCAGATGGGATAGCAGCGACTGCCAGCCGTTGATGCGTTGCAGCAACATGAAGTCAGTGACCTCGCTGTTGCTTTTCGCGCCTATCGCCGTCAGACGCGCGGCGATCGCTTCGCGCCGCTGATGCAGCACCCCCACGAGTTCGACGAGCAGGTTCGCGAGCACTGACGACACGTGACAGGAGATGACCGGCGGAATCCAGTTCGGATCCAGAATGACACGCCGATCGGCCGTCACCTCGACGATGCGCGCGACGGGCAGGCAGAGAAAACCGGCCCGGTCATCCGTATCGAGCATCAGACGCGGCGCCAGACGCCCGATCTGGATCGTCGCCTGCGCAGTGGCTCCGGAATGGGTGTCGTCGATATCCATTTCCCGGGCCTGAAACCGTACGGGCCGACCTGCGTCCCCAAACTCCGCCCGGCCGGGACCCGCAATGGGAACCGCAAGATGCACCAGCACGTCACGCGCCGAGTCCGGCGCAAGGAGAGGCTGAGGCAATTCGGACTCATCCGGCGCGAAGAACTGGGTGCCGTCCTCAAAAAGCCCCGCAGCGGAGGCGAGGCCGAAACGGCCTGATGAAAGCAGATCCCGCGCGATGACGAGTTCGGTGAACCCCCAGGAGTAGGGCCGCAGCATCGTCAGACCCCGACCAAGAGCCTGGCTGCTCCAGCGGTCCTGCTGCTGAAAATGCTGCGCGCGGAGGAACATGCCCTCCTGCCACACAACGCGATTGGCCCAACTCACGATCTTTTATCCTTCGCGTCTCGCAGAACCCGCTGGTCGGAGGCTCCAATGTCGCGCAAGGCCGCCTCATAAGCCCTGCCGAAAGCCCGCCCGAACACCCCGTCCATATTTTCCTCGAGTGAACGCGCGACCTCCCCGTGGGATTGCACGTAGGCGTTCCAGGCTTTCGCCCGCCGAAGAAGCGACAACGGCTTGCCGGGTTCGTAGGCCAGACGCCCGAGCACGGCTTCGGGTCCGTTGCTGCGCAGCAACTCCTCGGCGGCGGCCTCCATCGCTCGCGTAACGGCGATTTCGTGCTTGCGAATGTCGTCCATCGTGTCGGCGATCGCGCCTGACGGACTGACGCCGGTGCGGCGACCGACCCCGAGCAACGCCGCAATCGCGTCGTCATCGTCGATTGCGAATTTCAGCGGGTTATTACCGTGCGGCTGGATCATGGTCCGGTCGATGCGGAATTCGCCCTTGATCTCGGCCCGCGCGATCATCGCCCGCCGAAGACCCGTCACCATCGCGCGAAACGCCCGTCCCATTTCTTCCATCAACTGCGCAGGTTGTTCGACCGATGCGCCGTCAATTCCGGCTCCACGAAAAAAAGCGGCGACCACACTCTCATTCTCGCCAGATTGTGGGGAAGGCGCATACCCCGATAGCTGCTGCGGCGCATGGGGCGACGGCGGATGCGACGCAGGCGCGTGATGCTGAAGCGGCGTCTCGAACGGCGACGCCGCCGAGGGGGCGGCTGTCGGAAGTGGCCCGGACGGCAAAGTAGGATCGAGCGCCGGATGCGGCGACCGCGCCTCGGGCTCCGGCGGAGCAGACGATTGCCTCTCTATTGCCGGAGGCCCTTCGCTCAGCGGGACTTCCCAATCATCAGGCAGCAGCAGCGAGGTCGGTCTAGGCGGCGTAAACGAAGCCTCCAGATCCGACACCGCATCGCTTGGAGTGAAAGAATCGCCTTTCGTCCGGGACACGGGCGGCGTTTCAATCTCACCCAAGGCGATATCGAAAGGATTAACGATCGACAGCGTCCGCGGCTTGTCTGATCGGATGCCTGAGCCTGTCAGGTCGAAGAAAGCGCCCGGCCCGGTCTCCTGCTCAAACACACTTTCGAACGTGGTCTCGCGGTTCTGAGTCATCGGCTTCGGCGGGTACCGTCCGCCCGCGGCCTTGCCCCCGAGCGTCGCCTCGTCACCTGAGGGGTTCGCTGCCTCGACCAGCTTCGCGTCGATTTCGTAACTGCCAAAACCTATACGGTCTCCGTCACGGAGTTCGCACGGCACGCCCGGCGGTAACAACCGACCATTGACTGTCATGCCGTTGCTGCTGAGATCGGTCACCATCCAGCGTGCTTGCTGACGCACGATCTCGCAATGACGTTTGGACAACAGGCGTTGAGGATCCACCAGCACCCAGTCGCACCCGGCGCCGCGCCCGAGCGTGACCCTGTCGCCCTGAACGTTGAAATCCTGAAGGCTCACACCGGTCGGGACGCGATGCACCGCGAGAATCAGGCTTTTCATGTGCGATCTCCTCCCATTGCTCCGTGTGAAGAACGAATCGCCTGATACACGTCGCTTGCCGTCAGCCGGGCTACTCCCTCTTCCAGAACGCGCCGACCCAGAGGTTGGCGCTTCAGGGCGTCAGGAACGTTCGCCGCACCATGCGGCTATTTAAGAACACTCACCCGATTACGGCTGAATCAACACCATACCACCTGAAATCGTCACAGTCGCCGTTCCGTTTATCGTGATTTCGGGCGCTTCGACAGTGATGCCCGCCGGAGTCATGGTAATAATCGACTCTCCGCATTGCAGCTTGATGCTGGTTTCGGCCTGCATGAGAATGCTGCCCATCTCCGCCGTGGCGCTTATGTTGCCGGTCCGACTGGTGAGCGAATCGTCGTCATGCACGACGGTGTCGCGTTCGCCCCCTATGCTGTCGCTCTGGTTGCGCTCGACCTCCATGAGGTGGTCCTTCTGCGCGTGCATGAAGAACACTTCCTGCCCGAGACGATCGTCGAACGAGAGTTCGTTGTAATCCTGTGTCCCGCCCCCATGCGTCGAGCGGCTGCGAAAACCCATCTTCGTCTTTTCGGATGGGATATCGAAAACGGGTGGATTTTGCTCGTGATAGAAACATCCCATGACAACGGGGTTGTCGCAGTCGCCGCTCATGAACGAAATACCGACCTCGGTACCCACGCGCGGCAGATGTTGCCACCCCCACTTATTGCCGGACCAAGGGTGGAGTACGCGCGCCCAGATCGCCATGCTCGCCACCGTCTCCTTACGGTGATCAAACAGCGGTCGCACCTTGATGCGCCCAAGACGATCCGCGTGGATTTCCTCCCCACCATCGCCCAGCACGATCGCCGAATAGATGCCAGTCATCACCGGCCGATGACAAACCAGCGGCTCACGCCACGGCGTCTTGACCAGAAACGCGGAAAACTGCGCTACGTAATCCGCCGGAGCAGTTCCACCCACCCACGTGTCGTCCTGGGCGCTGTGGAAGACTTCCTCCACGACATATTCGTTATCCGCGCCGTTATCCGTCGGATCGCCCAGCAACATAAAGCGGAAACCGGGGCAGAGGTTCGGATCGTAACCACGGCCGCCGCACAATGTCGAACGAACGTCGGACGCCTCAGTGGCGAACCGCGCGCGATCACCCGCAATGCTGTGCTCGGTGGTCATTGATGGCCAGCGATAAACGTCGCGCTTGCCGGAGTCCGGCCCCGCCAACTGCGCCACGCCACGCCCGGAAACCGGCGTCGTCGGCTGCGTCGGGTCGTAATCCTGCGTCTTTACGACGCCAAAGCCGGTAGCGGCGCTGGTGCGCCAGTCGTTGAAAATGTCGACGTTGTCGCCCAACTCGATCACGCGGTGATCGGGCTGCTCCATCTTCTGGAACCCCTGATTGGAATCCGTCACAATCAGGGTGTGCTGGTCCTTCGTATGTTCGAAGTAATAGAAGAGGCCGCTTTCCTGCATGATGCGATGACAGAAAGTCAGGTCGTCTTCATTGAATTGCGTCGTGTATTCGCGAGGCGTCTGCGCGCCAGTCACCTGAAACTTGACCTTGGTGACGCCATGATCGCTGAAAACCTGACGCAGAATCTGGACCGCCGTCTTTTTCTGAAAGATGCGGCAATCGACGCTCTGGCTTAGAAACCAGAGCGAGGGTACGGCCTCAATACGGTAATGCCAGCGTCCGCGCTGCTCTATGCCGAGCGCCACGAACTGCCTGACGACGCCGTGAAAAAATCGGTCGATTCCATTCTTGCGACGAACGGTGATCGACACCGACTGCCCCAGAAACGTATCAGCGTCGAGGCCCTGCTCTGTGCAGACAGCCTCGATCGACATGACGTAAGGAGCAGAAAGACGCTCGTGAGCACGAAGGCCAACCGCGTGGAGCGTCCCTTCCTCAAACGGTTGAGTGTCGTCGCCCACAGGCGACTTCATCAACAGAAGACTAGGGAACGCCCCCCCCATGCTCATACCTCACTAAAATAACAACAAAGGAGTAAACCTGAGAACATGTCAGCAACGTCAATATGCGCAGACAGCCCCCAGCCCCCCTTTTACAGACTTCAGGTCACTTTCGACAGACCAAGATCGAACGTGACAGTCTTGTTGTTTACCGGCGTACCCGCATCGTCTTCAGTGGTATCCGTAACGGCAATCTGCGTAAAGTTGAACGACAGAGTCTCCGTCGGACGATCCTGATTGTGACCAGAATTCACCAAACTGGAAATAATCACGTCCGTCATGACAATTTTACGGAAAGTCAACTCACCTTCCTGGTTCGTACGAGTGAAGTCGACTTCTACATTCGTCACCGCCGCACCCGTCATGGCGGAAGTCGTCAATTCGTGGCTGGACTTATCAACATACTTGGTAATGGTGAATTCGCTCACGTAGGCAGAGGACGATTCACGGTTCGTGCTGGCGCCTACGGCACTGCGGATGCTTCGCGACGTGCTCCACTGCGCATCAAGAACCTCAATCCAACCGGTGTGCTCTTTCTCAGTGACATCGCCCTGAACACTGTTGAAATTCAGATAAATACCCATGACTTTCTACACTCCTTGCAAATGCTCGCCTCGCCGCGCGGTTGCCGTCTCCTGCGGTCCTTTACACTTAGCAACAGAATTGAGACCACGTCGCCCCAATTCAGGTTACCGATGTAAAATTACAACCAAAAAAATACAGGAAACTGGTAGAATCTAGGGGGCGTCGCAACTGTATTCTTCGAATTTTTCACCGCCCCCATGGCGTTCAGTTCGCCGACCCAGCCAAAATCGCGTACGCGTCAAATTAATTTACTGAAAAATCAAGACTACCTGGAAACGTCAAGCTCCGCGACATACTCCCCGCCTCGCCAGTCAAGCGTCGCACGAGACGCAACGTCATCGCGCGCGCGGACGAGCAGAAGACGCGACAGCGTCGGCAGAATGCGCCCAGCGATTGTCTGCTCGATCGCACGCGCGCCACTGGCCGAGACCCCAGACTGACGCAACAATTCTTCGCGCACAGCCTCCGAAATCGTAAGCGCCACGCCATGGACCTGCGCCACCCGGCGCACGACCTTGCCAAGCTGCAACGTCACGATTTTCGTCAGCGTATCGGGGCCGAGCGGCAGATACGGAACCATCGTCACTCGACCGAGGAACGCCGCCTTGAAGTGCTTGAGCATTTCCTCGCGCAGCGCCTCCGCGAGCCCAGCGGCGTCCGGCGCAGTATCAGGATCCGAGAATAGCGTGTCTATCAAACCGGTTCCGGCGTTCGTCGTCATGATGATGATGGTGTTGCGGAAATCGATGTCCCGCCCCTCCCCGTCCTTCATCGCGCCTTTGTCGAACACCTGGAAAAACACGTCCTGCACGCCAGGATGCGCCTTTTCCAGTTCATCGAGCAGCAACACCGAATGCGGGCGCCGCCGCACGGCCTCCGTCAACACGCCACCCTCGCCATACCCGACATAGCCAGGCGGGCTGCCCATCAGCAGGCTGACCTTATGTTCTTCCTTGAACTCAGTCATGTTGATCGTCGTCAGGCTTTGCGACCCGCCATACAGCAGATCAGCAAGAGCCGTCGCCGTCTCCGTTTTACCTACGCCGGACGTGCCGACCATCAGGAACACGCCGACAGGTTTGCGCGGATCAGTGAGGCCGGCGCGCGAAACGCGGATCGCCTCGGCGACCGCATGCAACGCGTGATCCTGCCCGACGACACGTTCCTGCAGCCGCTCCTCAAGATGCAGGATCGCCTCGACCTCGTCCGAGCGCATCCGACCAGCCGGAATCCCCGTCCAGTTCTCAACAATTTCAGCAACAGCCTGCGCGTCGACCATGGGGAACACCATCGGATGTTCGCCCTGAATGGCCCGCAACTCCTCCGCAGCACGAAGAGCATCCTCGCGCATCTGTTCGGCGCTCGCTCCATCAACGCCGCTTTCGGCTTTCTCACGCGCCTCGGCGAGCTTGAGAGCAAGCTCGCGCTCCCTTTCCCAACGCGCCTCCGTCTGGGCCAGCTCGTCGTTCAGTTGCGCCTCTTCGCCAGCCAAAACCTCAAGCCGACCCGAGTGCGGATTTCCCGACAAGCCCTCACGCTCCAGCATCCGTCGCTCGGCCTCGATCGCAGCAAGGCGACGTCTGCGCCCCTCGATCAAGGCCGGGGTCGTGCTCTGGCTCATCGCCACACGTGCGCAGGCGGTGTCAATCAGGCTGACAGCCTTGTCTGGCAGCTGGCGATCCGGGATATAACGCGCGGACAGCGACACTGCAGCGGCGGTCGCCTCATCCAGAATACGAACCTTGTGGTGCTTCTCCAGCACCGGCACGAGACCGCGCAGCATATCGGTCGCAACCGGAACGCTGGGCTCCTCGACCTTGACGACCTGAAAACGCCGCACCAGAGCAGCATCTTTTTCGATATATTTCTTGTACTCGGCCCAGGTGGTCGCCGCGATCACCCGCAACTCTCCACGCGCCAACGGCGGTTTGAGCAAATTCGCCGCATCGCCCTGACCCGCCTGACCGCCGGCGCCGATCAACGTGTGCGCCTCATCAATGAACAGGATGACCGGCGTCGCGCTTCCCTGAACCTCGTCTATGACGGCGCGCAGACGGTTCTCGAACTCGCCCTTGACGCCTGCGCCCGCCTGCAAAAGTCCAAGATCAAGCGTACGGACGGACACATCGGCCAGCGCCTCGGGAATGTCGCCCTCCGCGATCCGTAGCGCCAACCCCTCGACCACCGCAGTCTTGCCGACCCCGGCCTCGCCAGTGAGAATCGGATTGTTCTGCCGACGACGGGTCAGAATATCGACGACCTGCCGAATTTCCGCATCACGCCCCAAAATCGGATCAATCCGCCCGGCTCGGGCGCGCGCCACAAGGTCGGTCGTGAACTTGTCCAGAGACGGGGTCGCCGACGCGCGGCCTTCCCGGCCACCCTGATCACTTTCCAGATTGTCGCCGCCGGGCGCGTGGGAAGCCCGCTCGACGCTGCCGTCGGTCAGACGCGCAAAATCCCGCTTGATTACTTCAGGCAACAGCGTCCGCAAATCCGGACAGGCCACATGCAGGCGACGGGCGATGGTTTCGTCAGCGAGGCACGCACAGAGAAGATAACCGGACCGCAACGCGCCCATGCCCATGTCGATCGAAGCTACAAGCCAGGCGTCCTTCACCACCGCCACCAGATCCGGTGACAAGGCAGGTCCGCGACCGTTTCCCGTGGAAAGCCGATCCAGCGCATGATTGAGACCGGCCTCAAGGCGCCCCGGATCGATATCCGAGCGCCTGATTATGAAATCGACATCCGATCCTTCACTTCGCAGAAGCTGAAGCAACCAGTGCTCGATCTCGACATTAAAGTGGCTGCGGGACATCGCTGCGCCCGCGGCCGCTTCCAGCGTCCTGCGGCAGAGTTCATCGAATCGGCCGATCAACTTCTGCAAATCGATCGCTACCGTCACGCCAACCCCCACAACTGTATCTCTTAGCAAGCAAGACGCCGCTTATCCTGCCGCCGATCTTTCCAACTAATCCGGAAGCGCGTCCACCTGCTAAAGGTTTCATTTGTAGCTTTTTATGCACGCGTTTCTTATTGCCGCGCCCGTGTCCGTTGCTCATAGTCCTCAGGCGGACAAGTTAAGCGTTCGCCAGAACGACCGACGCCAAGAACTGACCAGACCCAGTTCGAAACCAAAGCTCGGAAGCGAGCGCCACACGCGAAAGGTTCGACACGTCGGCATGCTCGATTCCACCCAGGAGCAGCTTCTGGAGCGTGTAGCGGCGCCTTTGGGCGACGACGCGCCCTGCGGCGTGGACTTACGCGAAAATCTGGCTCCCCAGTCGCTCTATTCCCGCCTCCGCGACGCTCGCTCCGAGGCGCGCGCTCAGGAACGCACGCTGGATGACGATCCTTCAGCCGGAATAGGCGCGGGACCGTCCTGGGCGACTGTCGCGGAACTTGCGGAGGAAGCGTTGACCGGCCTGAGCAAGGACCTTGAGGTCGGTTGCTGGATGACCGAAGCGCTCACGCGCCAGCTTGGCCTTGTCGGTCTGGCGCTCGGGGCGCGGATCATGACCGCGCTGGTCACGTCATTCTGGAACAGTGGCTTATATCCAAGCCTCGAGGCGGACGACCCGGAGGTCCGCACCTTTGCCGTTAGCGGATTGAGCGGCAGCGAAAAAGACGGCTCACTGATCCAGCCACTGCGTAAAATCGAACTTTTTACGCTTTCCAACGGCGAGCCGCTGACATTCTGGCAATATGAGCGAGCCCGTGAAATTTCGGTTATGGGCGCCAAGGCAAAGAGCGGCAATTTGCCGACTCTGGAGGCCCTCGAAGCGATCGCAAGAGGTCCTGGGCGACCTCAACTCGCCACCATGGGGCGGGAAGCCGCTTTCACCAGAATCGCGTGGAGCGAGTTTCAGTCGTCGTTGGAGACAATTCACCAGACGACCGATACACTCCCCGAGACGCCATCAATGACGCGCGTCGCCCGTATCCTCGATGAACTGGTCCAGATAGCGGCGCGTTATGTTCCCCCCGGCGAACTTCAGCTTGAAAGCGTGGAGGCAGAGGAGGAAGCAGCGCCAGTGACCGACGACGAGGAAATCGCCGCCTTGTCGGACAACCCGACCGCGTCCGCACACCCCAAACCCTTGACGCGGGAGGATCTTCTTGACGAGGCGCTGAGGATCGCCGCCTTGTTCCGGGAGCGAGAGCCCAACTCGCCATTTAGTTACACTCTTGAAGACGCCGTCCGCCGCGCGCGGATGACGCTGCCAGAGTTGTTGCTTGAAATTGTCGCCGACGGCGCGTCACGAGCCGACATCATGACGCGCCTGGGCATCCAGACCCCTGAGGGCTGAGTTTTAATAACGTCGGCGACCAGACATCAGGCCGCCGCAAATGAATGGAGCAGTCGAGTGAGCGGAAGTATTCACGACAAATTGGCCCGCGTCCGTCGCCCTCGCGTCCACATCACCTATCAAGTGGAGACAGAAGGCGCTGAGGTCATCAGGGAACTGCCCTTCGTGGTCGGCGTGGTCGGAGATTTCTCGGGAGACCCGACCAAACCGCTCCGTCCGTTCGCCGAACGGCGCTTCACCCAGATTGATCGCGACAATTTCGACGAGATCATGCAACGCATGGCGCCCGGTCTGAAGCTGAAAGTGGCCAATACGCTCGCTGGCGGCGACAAGGAAATGGCCGTCGATCTGGCGTTCAATAGCATCGAGGATTTCGAACCCGGCCGTGTTGTCGATCAGGTTCCCGCGCTGAAAGCCCTTCTGGAAACACGCAACAGGCTTCGCGACCTTATGAGCAAGGCTGATCGTTCGGAAGAGCTGGAACTGCTGCTCGAGCGCATCCTTAAGGACCAGAACGAACTCAACGCCCTTAGCGCCGAACTTGCAAAGAAGACGGAGGATTGATCAATGTCTGAGACAAACGCCTCGCCCCAATCCGCCCCCGCCAGCACCACAGAAGCGTCATCCAGCCTTCTTTCGCAGGTTGTCGCCGCCACCCGCCAGACCGAGCCGGACCGTGCAGCGGACCTCGTCCGCACATTGGTCGAAGAGGCCGGAAAAGGCGTCATTTCCTTCGACCGCAACCTGACCCGCACGATCGAACGCGCCGTGCAGGCGCTCGACGAAGCGATGTCGACGCAGCTCAATGCGATCATTCACGATCCGCGGTTTCTCAAGCTTGAAGGCAGCTGGCGTGGCCTGCACTATCTGGTCAAAAATAGCGAAACCAGCAACAACCTGAAAATCCGCGTGGTGAACGCCACAAAGCGGGAATTGCACCGCGATCTTACCCGCGTGGTGGAATTCGACCAGTCCATGCTGTTCCGCAAGATTTACGAGAACGAGTTTGGCACTCCAGGCGGTGAGCCTTATGGCGCGTTGATCGGTGATTATGAATGGTCCAACGCACCTGAAGACGTCGAGACGCTGCGCGAAGTCAGCCATGTCGCTGCAGCGGCGTTTGCGCCGTTTATCTCTGCCGCTGGCGCTGGAATGTTCGGCTTCGACGACTGGACCGAACTGTCGAGGCCCCGTGATCTCGCCAAAATTTTCGATACGGTCGAGTATCTGAAATGGCGCGGTTTCCGTGACAGTGAAGACAGCCGTTTCGTCTCACTCGTGATGCCGCGTGTTCTCAGCCGCCTTCCGTATGGCGACGGCGTAAAAGCCATAGATGAGTTCGATTACGAGGAAGCGCCTCGCGCAGCCGACGGCAAGCCTCTGGCGTTGCCACACAACGAATATTGCTGGATGAACGCGGCCTACGTCATGGGCACGCGCCTGACCGAGGCATTCGCGCGGACAGGATTCTGCACGACCATTCGAGGCAAGGAGAACGGCGGCCTGGTTGACGACCTGCCGCAGCACATTTTTCAGTCGGACGATGGCGACATGGACGCCAAGTGCCCGACAGAAATCGGCATTACCGACCGCCGCGAGAACGAGCTGTCAAACCTCGGCTTTCTGCCGCTCTGTCACTACAAAAACGAAGACTACGCGGTTTTCTTCGGCGCCCAGACCACGCAGAAGCCAAAAACCTATGATCTTCCCGCAGCGACCGCGAACGCGGCAATCTCGGCCCGTTTGCCCTACATCATGGCGACCAGCCGTTTCGCGCATTATCTGAAGGTCATGGCGCGCGACAAGATCGGCTCGTTCATGGAAGTCGAAGATTGTGAAAAATGGCTGAATAAGTGGATACAGCGCTACGTCAACGCTTCTGATGTCGTCGGGGCAGAAAGCAAGGCGAAGTATCCGTTGCGTGACGGCCGCGTCGCGGTTCAGGAGATTCCCGGACGTCCGGGCGCCTACAACGCCGTGGCGTATCTCCGCCCCTGGCTGCAGCTTGAGGAACTGACCACCAGCATGCGTCTTGTCGCCCGCATTCCCGAGCGGACCTGACACAAGCTGAATGAGCGCACCCGCCCTCACTGAGTCTCCCCGCACGGGGGCCACGGCCTGCTCCACAGAGCCGACCGTGGCCCCCTCTCTTCGGGAAGCGCTTCTCGGCGGGGCGCATACGCGGCGGGATTTCGATTTTTCCGCGTTCGAAGACTTTCTTCGCGACGACTCGCAGGCGCTGGCGCTGTGGTTCGGCGACGCCCTGCCTCCCGTATCGACGCTACGGGACATGGATCGCGACCAAATCAAGGAGCTGCTCCGGGGCCGCATTGATCGCGACGTCGCCGCAATCGACACGGCGCTTCGCCGTCAGACGGACGCCATTTTGCATCACCCAGCCTTTCAACGTCTGGAAGGTTCCTGGCGCGGACTACTGTGGCTGGTGTCCTCCATAGAGCCGCACGCTCGTGTCATCGCGCGCGTCTTTTCGGCCAGACGACGCGAAATCTCCCGGGATCTGGAAAGGGCGCTGGAGTTCGACCAGTCCTCCCTGTTCAAACTGATCTACGAAAGCGAGTTCGGCCATCCCGGCGGCCAACCTTACGGCCTGATCGTGTTCGACTACGAACTGGCGCACCGGGCAGGCCCTCGCGGTCTTGCAGGCGACGCGCCCACCGACGACGTCATGATGCTCAAGCGGCTCGCTGCAATCGCCGCCGCCGCATTCGTGCCGGTCGTCGCCGCCGCATCTCCGCGCCTGTTCGACGTCGACCAGTTCTCCGAGTTGACCCTCGCGCGAGAAATCGCGGTCGTAGTCTCGAACGAAGAACATCGACGCTGGAACTCCGTCACGCAGTCGGAAGATTCCCGCTTCATATGTGTCACCCTGCCGCGCATCCTTGCCCGAGCGCCGTGGACGCGCGCAACCACTCGCGGACAGCATGTGGAATACGCTCCAACGGAACGCGAGCGTAGCTGGTTCTCGGCCGGTTACGCGCTCGCCCGTAACGTTGTCCGCGCCCAGACGGAGTTTCGCTGGCCCGCCGACATCCGCGGCGTGACGCCTGGAGCAAACAGCGGCGGCGTGGTGCTCGACGCCCCACGCGACCCATTCGTATTCGGAGCGGCGACGCAGCTTTCACGCGCTTCCACCGAACTCTCATTCACCGACCAGCAGGAACGTGCGCTGGCGTTGTCAGGCTTTATGGCGCTCAACACACTTCCCTACGGCGAAGTCGCGTTCGCCTCGGTCTCCAGCCTGCAATATACGCCTCCGGGTTCCGACCTTCCCACGCCAGCGGCCGCCAACCGGCGTCTTTCGGCGGAAACCAATGCGCTATTATGCGTCTGTCGTTTTGCGCACCACATCAAGATGCTTGGCCGCGACATGGTTGGGCGCCATACGTCTCCCCCTGAAATCGAGCGGGAATTGCAAAAATGGCTCAACCATTACTGCAATATGAGCACATTGGCCTCCCGCGAAAGCCGCGCGCGTTTTCCACTTCTCGCAAGCGCCGTTCAGGTCTCGGAGGCGACAAGTCGCCCCGGCGAGTACCACTGCGTCATTCACCTGCAACCCCATTATCAACTTGACGACGTCTCAACGACGTTTCGTCTGGTGACCAGTCTGGCGCCCGACGGCGGGACGCCAGGCGGCGTCGCCCTCACCACCAAGAAGGACAAACCCGCATGACCACAGAAACCGTCGACGCCCTGTTTCAGCGCGGAGATCTGTCTGGCGCTCTGACCGCCGCCGTCGCCGCCGTCAAGGCCAGCCCGGCTGCAGCCGGGCCACGTCTCCTGCTTGCTGAACTCGCCCTGTTCAGCGGTGATCTGCAACGCGCGGAGACCATGTTGACGGCCATCGAATCCATCGAACCGAAAGCCGCTCTTATCGCCGCTGAATTTCGTCAACTGCTTCGCGCCGAAACCCAGCGCCGCGCCGTCTTCGCCGATGGCGCCTTGCCGGAGTTTTTGCAGGAACCGACGGTGGTTCAGCAGGAGTCCTTGCGCGCGCTGACGGCGCTGCGATCCGGCGACGACGCCAGCGCACAAGGCGCTGTAAAAGCCGCCGAGAATGCTCGCCCACATCCGACGGGTGAACGCATCGTCGGCGCCGACACGACCGCGTTCGACGATTTCCGCGACGCCGACGACATCATCGGTGGAACGACCGAGTTGCTGACTTCAACCGGGAAATATTTCTGGATTCCGAACGAATCTCTGATCAGCCTGCATTTTCACGACCCCGTCCGCCCGCGCGACCTCTACTGGCGTCGCTGCACCGCAATGGTGCGTAACGGCCCGGAGGGCGATGTCTATATTCCCGCAACGTACCCTCTGACCACAGCGTCCGATGACGACGCCCTTCGCCTTGGTCGGTCGACCGACTGGACGGAGAGCGAACCTGTGCGCGGCATTGGCCGCCGTATGTTCTTGATCGGAGAAGAATCTCTCGACGTCATGGAGTTGGGAACACTCGAATTCTCATGAGATCGCCGCGTCCCAAAGCGTCACGCGTCACGTTATCGGTACTAGACCGCCTTCTGGATGAGCATCCGGAACGAGAAACCGAGCGCCCGCTAGGAACGGGGGAGAGCATGGCTGCGCTTCAACGTTCTGTGCAACGGGACCTGGAGCTTTTGCTCAACGCGCGACGCCCGTGGACGCTGTTACCGAAAACGGGCTTCAGCCTTGCTGCCTCTCCAATGGGTTACGGGATGATCGACGTCACGGCGAACGTCATGTCCAATCAGGAGGAACGCGACGCCATACGCCGCGAAATCGAGGCGACCATACGCCGCTTCGAGCCCCGGCTGATCAACGTCCGGGTGTCGCTGCTGCCGGATAATGCGCCGCTGAGCGCGGTGATACCCTTGATGGTGGAAGCCTACCTGCTTGTGGACCCGGAACCTGAATACGTGCGTTATGATACGGCGATCTCCCCCTCACGCGAGAACGTGACGTTGACCCAGCAACGCGAAGTCTGATCGATGCCGAACGACCTCACCAGCGCCTATCAACGCGAACTTGAAGCGATCCGCGACCTCGCCGCGCAATTCGCCGACGACCATCCGAAGATCGCGCAGCGGCTGCGGTTGACGCGCGACACTGTCGACGATCCGCATGTGGAGCGGTTGCTGGAGGGCGTAGCGTTCCTCTCCGCCAGAACGCAGCAGCGTCTGGACGATGAATATCCGGAACTAACGGACGCCCTGCTGAACATTTTGTATCCGCATTATCTCGCGCCGGTTCCGTCGTCGTCGGTGGCGCAGTTCTTCTGCATGCCGGATGCGAAAACGCCCCTTCCGGTGGCGGCGGGTTCCGAATTGCAGACCGGCGCCCTCGACGATGTGCGCTGCCGCTTTCGCACGACCATGCCGATCGAGGTCTGGCCAATACGCGCGCATGACGCACGCTTGATGGGCACGCCGATCGACGCGCCTGCGCATCCTGCCTCCCATCTGGCGACGAGTTGCCTCCGGGTGACGCTCTCCCTGACGGACCCGCAAGCGCAATTCGACGAAATTGCGCCGTCTCGCCTAAGATTTTTCATCCACGGCGCCCCTGCGCAAGCCATACAGCTCTATGAACTGCTGTGCCAGCATACCATTGGCATGGCGCTGGCGGACGGACCAAATGATGTCCGACCCACGCTGCTCACGCCCTCGCAATTGCAACCCGCTGGTTTTTCGCCCGAAGAGGCACTGCTGCCGTGGCCTGAACGCTCGTTCGTAGGCTTCCGTCTTCTGACGGAATATTTCGCGCTGCCCGAAAAATTCCTCTTCATCGACATCGACGGCCTCGACGCCCGCACGGTGGTCTCCGACAAGAACAAGATCGATCTTTTCATTTATTTCGACCGATCATTTCCAGAGTTGCAGCGAAACCTCCGCCCGGACGCGCTCAAGCTGGGCTGCGCGCCGATCGTCAATCTTTTCCCGGGCCAATGCGAACCGCTGCGTCTGACACACACCCAGACCGACTATCCCATTGACGCCGACCTCGCGCACCCGGAGGCTTACGAGATCTGGCAAGTCCAAAGCGTGCGCGAGATTGAACCTGACGGTTCGACGCGTCCCTGGCGCCCGCTTTATCAGGAGCTCGCGCACGACACAGGCGATTCCGCGGGCGTCTACACGCTGATCCGTCGCGCGTCGGAATTCGTCGCACAGGGCACGGAAACACGACTGGCGCCGATAGACTTGCAACTCGACGCGCCGGAAAATGCGGACCGCCTTCTGTCCATCGACGCGCTGCTGACCAACGGCGCGCTCCCTTCGCGCCTGCCATTCGGGGGCTCCAGCCAATCGCTGCAACCGACAGAAGGGCTTGGCAGTGTTACTGCCATCGACTGCCTGCTCCCACCGACCCAGAGCTGGCGCGCGGATTTGCGCCTGCGCAACAACTGGCGCCTGATCTCGCATCTGACGCTCGGGCGACTCTCTCTGGTCGGCGGCCCTCAGGCGGCGGCCTCCCTCCGCGAAATTCTCAGCCTTTACGACATGCGTCGCAGCGAACAGACCGCCGTCGCGATCTCCAGCCTCGTCGCGGTCGACGCGCGAGACGCGATCGCTCGCCCGCCCGGCGGCAAACTCGGCAGCTTTTGCCGCGGGCTTGACGTCACCCTGACTTTCGAAGCCTCCCGCTGGGCCGAAGACGGGCTGTTCCTGCTGGCGAGCGTGATTGAGCGGTTTCTAGCGCTACATGTCACCGTCAACACCTTCGTGCGCACCACCGTGCGGCTCACCGGGCGTCCGGACCCGATCGCCCGCTTCCCTGCGCGGGCCGGATACAGGACCCTGCTGTGAACGACGGAACGCCCGACATCGCTCACGCTTCGGCTGATACGGTTCCAACACCCACCGTCACGCCAGACGCCGAGCGTCGCGACGACCAGACGCCGATCAGCGTCCGAACCCTCGCCGACTCGCTGCTTGCTCAGGTTATCGAAGAGCCCACACGCTTTTCCTTTGACGCCGCCGTAGAAATCGTCCGGCGGGCGCACGCCTCTCGCGACGTCCCCGACGCCGTCCAGTTCAAGACTCCCCCCGGCCTCGCCACGCCCGCCAGCGACGTTCTCTCCGTCAAGGCGCGCGGGGATGGGCGACACGACGTCACGACCGCGTTCTCCGGTCTTACCGGCCATGGCGGAACGATGCCCCGCCCCTACACCGCGCTGGTCGACGAGGAACATCGCAAACGGTCTCCTGCGTTGTCGGCGTTCATGGAGGTTCTGGCGCAGCGCGGCATGGCCCAGTTCGCCGAAGCTGGCGCCAAATATCATCCACACCGACAGCACGAAGATCCCCGGCTCCGCCCGGAGAAAGCCGCTTTCGCCAGAGCGCTGTTCGCGCTAACGGGATACGAATCCGACCACGATCGCCAGAGGCTTGCGATCTCGCCTTTGCAATTGCTGTATTTTTCAGGAACGTTCGCGTCATGGCCGCGATCCAGCGAACGTTTGGCGTCGCTTCTGCGAGAATGGCTGGCGACCAATGTCCAGATAGAGCAGTTCTCCGGCGTCTGGCGCACGCTCGACCCGGATCAGCAGAGCGCCCTTCCCGCTCCCGGGCGAGATGGACAGTTCTCGCAACTGGGCGTCGACGCGGCCATAGGGCAACAGACCTGGGACGTTAACACGCGCATTAACATCGTGATCGGCCCGCTGTCCTATACGGACTTCGAGTCTCTTTTGCCTGACAAGAAGAGATTGCAGGAATCGCTCGGCGTCGTCGCCGCGTATCTGGACGATCAGGCTGAAGCCGCAGTGACTCTCTCGGTTAAGAGCAATGAGGTGCCCGACGCGCGCATCGGTGAGGCGCGTCTGGGCTGGACAAGTTGGCTCGGCATATCCAGCGGTCGAGAGAACGACGTCTTTGACGTCGTCTTCGACTCGACAGCGCTCGCCGCCGCTCAGGTCTGAAAAATTCCGTCGGTTTAAAGACCTTCGCCATGCGCGCCGAAATCACCGCGGCCAAACCAGACCAATACTTACGAAGCACTGTGTTGCAGATGAGAGATCTTACCTATCCGCACAACTCTCTGAAATTGCGCTCCTTCAGTTGGCGCAGATCACATTAGATCGCATAATCAACGAAGTAACGGATAGTTTTCACAAGACACGGATTCAGCGCAATTGCGGCGCCTATGTAGCAATTGCCCCACCGGTTCTGCATCGCCTGAAGCAGCGCTGTCACGTTAACTGCGGTAGTTTGAAGGGTGGCGACAATTCAGGCGTTTCATGCGGAGAGCGTGTTTTCGGCATTACATTGGGCGAACGCGGTCAGGCGGTGGAGATGCCGGCGAAGAGTGGAGGCTCCCGAGGCGATAGGGCTATCTGCATGACAATGACAACGACCACGGCACAGCCTGCGCGCAAACGCCGCCCGAACTTCAGGCTGCACCAGCGCAGCATCTCATATGAGACGACAATTCCACGGTGGAGCGACACTTACTCTATCAGCCGAAAGCGATGACGTTTGTAGCTCACAGATCCCGCGCTGACGCCACAAAACTACCACCCCCTCACTTAACCGTCAGAGTTAATGTGACAACATAGGTGGACGTTTCTTTTGGAACTGGGTTAAGTGAAAAATCCATCATCTGGCAGGATCCAACACACACATGGATGCGATATCGCGCCTCTCCGTAACGAGCGGGGGGACTGTCTCATCAGGGCAGAACGTCACCCTGAGTTCAGGCAACAGCTCTGGCGTTACTGTGCTGTCAGGGGGTGTGCTCAGCGTAACTGGTGCAGCCGTCGTCTCCGCAATTTCGGTTCAGAGCGGGGCGAATGTTTATGTCGCAAACGGCGGGATAGTTTCCAGTGGGGTTGTTAGTGGCCAAGGAGCGCTCCTTGATGTCCGGTCGGGCGGTACAGCCGCCGCAGTAAGCGTGGTCGGCGACACAGGGATTCCCATATTGCGGGTCGAGGCGGGCGGGACAGCGATCAGTGCTTATGTCTCTGGCGCGAATCCGGTGTTGCAGGTTTATGGCGGCACAGCCATTTCCGCACAGCTCGTTGGGAGTGGCGCAGGCGTTGATGTCCGCTCAGGCGGCGTAGCGTCGGGCTCGGTCGCATCTGGCGTGGGCGCGAATGTTACCGTCAGCAGCGGCGCCTCGATCAGTAGCCATATCGGCAGCGGCGGCAGTCTCGTCCTAAGGGGAGCAGGTGTAGACTCAGGCACAGTTGTGAGCGCGGGTGGCGCTGGGGTAATCTACAACGGCGCCTCCATGAGCAACACTGTCTTTCAGGGCGCCTCCACGCTTCAGGTCAGCGGTGGTACGCTTACGAATGTATCGGTGATGTCCGGTGCGACTGAAAACGTTTATTCGGGAGCCTCGGTCAGTAACACGCTGATGGCCGGCGCGACTTTGAATATCGTTGGAGGGGCGTCTGTAGGAACGACTGTTGCAAGCGGGGTCACCGAGAACGTCACTTCCGGGTACGCCTCCGGCAATACGATCCAGTCTGGCGGTGTGCTGAACGTGACCTCAGCGGGAACGCTTTCTGGAACAACAACATTGGCTAACGGGGCGACGGCAAGCATTACAGCCAGCGCTGGTGGCGTCATTAACCTCGCGGGCAGCACAAATGTCGGCCTCACCATAAACGGGCTTGCAAACGGCGGCGCAGCGACGACCCAAATTCAGGGGTTTGACGGACAGGGCTCTGGTGCATCCGACGGGATCGTCGTTGCGGGCGTCAAGGCGTCCGACATAACAGCCGTGTCATACAGCGACGCAAATCATGTGGTTCTGACCACAACGTCCGGCAAGACCATCACGCTGTATATCAACGGCGTGCAAAGCGTCGGCTACTCACTCGTATCCGACTCATCTGGCAATCTGATTTATGAAACCTGTTTTTTAGCTGGATCAATGATCCGAACGCCGAAGGGCGATCTCCCGGTAGAGGACCTTAAGATAGGTGATGAGATCGTAACGCTGTTGGGCGGCGTCGAGGACCTGCGCTCTGTCGTCTGGGTGGGTTCAAAGAAGGTCATAGCCGAAGTCGGACGTCCCGTAGATCAGGCCGGTTATCCGATACGTATTCTCCGAAATGCGATTGCAGACGGAGTACCTTACAAGGATATGTTGATTACGCCTGAACACGGCTTGTTGTTTGACGGCAACTTCGTTCCCGCGCGCATGCTCGTGAATGACCGGTCTGTTTTTTATGATCGGTCCATCACAGAGTATGAGTATTATCACGTAGAGACGGAAAAACATTCTGTCATTGTCGCGGACGGCGCGCCCACGGAAAGCTATTTAGACACCGGTAATCGCCAGACCTTCCGCCAGCATGGCCCTGTCGCCCGTCTCGGCGGAAAACCGCGCTCGTGGGCGAATGATGGAGCGGCGCCGCTAGAAGTTCGTCGTCACGTGGTTGAGCCGATATTCCGAAGGATCGAGGAGCGCGCGGTTAAATTCCAGCACGACAAGGTCAGGTACGATCGAGTGCTGACAGGGGACGCAGATCTGCATCTTGTAACCGACAGAGGTCAGATGGTTCGCAAAAGCGGCGAAGTGGACGGAGTGATATCGTTCAAACTCCCGTCTGACACGAAATCTGTTCGTCTTGTATCCCGAACCAGCAAACCCTCCGACGTCATCGGCCCCTTTGTAGATGACCGTCGTGAGCTTGGCGTTCTGGTCGGTGAGATCTCCGTATCGACAGGCGCCAGTTCGTATTCTCTGGACGAGCATCTCTTCAATGACGATCTCTCGGGCTGGGAGGTCGTAGAGACTTCTCCGCGTCGATGGACCAATGGCAACGCCCTGATTCGACTCGCATCGCGTACGGGGCAGGGTGATATTCTATCTGTGCGTATTCTGGCTGCAGGGCCTTATGTCCTGGAGCCCCGGCACGATGAGGCGCTGATCGCAGCTGTCATTTGATGCGCCTTTGTTGCAGAATTTGTGGAGACGGGATTCTCGGGGGTGAATTTGCTCTGATCGCTGGACGGCATGAGCAAGCCACCTCCTACCCATTACCGGACGATGAACTGGCGATCCTATAATACGGCTCTGAAGAATCGCTGGTCTCTGACTGTGTGGTTTGATCCTTCGATGATCTGGGAAGGCCTACCGACGGGCCGGCGCGGATGACGGCAGAGGACAGTGAAGTCGCGATCCAGTCTCGTCCGACGCTGAAATTCTGTTTGGCTTTGCCCTGCGGCAGGCGACCGGTTTTGTCGAAAGCTCGCTGCAGCTGGTCGGTCCAGGGCGCGTCGTCAGTTAGGACGCCGCGCCATGAAGCTTGTAATTCCACTTAATCTGCGATGTTTTCTCTCTGTTTTTGGAATGGAGAGAACTGTGAATGCGTTGGTACGGCCTGGGCGACAGTCAATGGGAGCGGATAAAGGATCTTCTTCCAGATCGTGAAAGTCATGTTGGCGAGACGGCTGCGCATCACCATCTGTTTGCCGATGCGGTGCTGTATCGTTACCGCGCAGGCATTCCCTTGCGCGATCTGCCGGTCCGCTTTGGTGACAGGAAAAATGTCCACCGACGCTTACGCCGCTGGTAAGAAGGCGGTGTGATCGAACGGATTTTCCGGCATCTGATCGCCAACCACGACAATGATTACATGATGATCGACAGCACGATTGTCCGCGCTCACCAGCACAGTGCAGGCGCCCGCAAAAGAGGGGCGCAGATCACCATCGGGCGGTCCCGGGGCACCCTGGCGACGAAGATACCCGCTATTATTGTCGATGCTGCGAGATTGGCTGTAGCGCTTTCCTGACGCCAGTACAAACGACGGACATCACTGAAGCAGAATCTCCCCTCGATGAAGTCAATCCGGCAACCTTTATTGCCGATAAGGCTTATGACGCTGATCCACTCATAGAAAAGCTCGAGATCACACCGGTTACTCCCTCAAGAATGAACCGGCGTCGCCCACAAAAAATCAATTTTCTCGGTTTTACAAAAACAGAAACACCATCGAACGGTTCTTCGCCAGACCGAAGCAATTCAGGGACATTGCAACACGATACGACAAGCTGAAATCAACATCCATGGCACCAATGCAACTCGTCTCGGCCATCATCGGAATTAACTGCCCCCCTAATCAACGCATGAACCGCAACACACAACCTCCAGAAACTACCACCCCTGAATGCCCGAAAAAACAATAACAAATTCCAGGAGACAATCTAAAGACGCGAAGTAGAACGCCTTCCCACACTGCGAAATCGCCCATCGTGCGAGCAAGAAAAAACCGGCCCACCTTACGGCTGACCGGTTTCAAATCTGCGGCAGGAACGATGGCGCTTCAGAAGGAAGCGTTCACGCGGCCATAGTAGTAGCCGCCCGTCATCGGGATCTGCATCGAGAACTGATCGTAAGGCATGGCGCCGAGATAGTTGACGATCTGCGACACGCGACGCGGACGAACGTTGAAGATGTTGTTCACGCCGACGGCCAGATGCCAGTTCTTGTTGAAACGGTAGCCAACTTCGATATCCGTCAGCCAGTGCGGAGAGTTTTCGAACTTCTGGAACTGATCGACGGAATACTGCAGGGCGGTCGGCGCCCAGTCCTCGTAAGTCATCTGGTTTGTGGTCTGACCGTAACGGGTCTGGCGAACGTTCACATCCCAGTTTCCAACGGTATAGAACGCATTCAGAATGATCTTGCTGCGCGGATAAGCCGTGGTGATGTAGCCGATGTTCTGCGCGTTCAGGAGCTGCGAACCTGTGGAGCCGATGCCGTTGTGGTGCAAGCGCGTGCGGTTGAGGTCGAGCGCCATGCTCAGCATCAGGTTGCCGTGCTTTTGCATATGGAACGTGTAGTCGGCCTTGATGTCCAGACCCTGCGTGCGCGTGCTGGCGCCGTTCGCAAGATAATACGCGCTGACGCTGTTGGCGTTGTAAGCGTTGCCCGGCAGAGAGAAGCCCATGGACTCGATCGCGTCGATGGCGGTCTGTCCGTTGACGGTTCCGCCCTGAACGATGCGGTCACGCATGTTGATCTGATAGACGTCGGCTTCGACATGCAGGCCAGTAATCGGCTCCACGACGATGCCGCCGCTCTCACTGATCGAACGCTCCGGCTTCAGGCCTGGCGAGCCAAGCGCTTTCGCTGACGCAGAGCTTGCGGCCAGCAGGCCCGAAGCGCCAGTGGGCGAGACGTTCATCGCGCTGAAGTGCTCTTCGGCCAGGGTCGGGGCGCGGAAGCCGGTGCTGATCGTCGCGCGGACGCCGATGCGCTTGGTGAAATCGTAGCGCGTCGAGATCTTGCCGGTCTCGGTGTCGCCGACGTCGGTGTAGTGTTCGAAACGGCCTGCGAAATCCATTTCCCACTTCTTGGTGAAGTGGAAATCGCCGTCCATGTACCACGCCCAGACGTCGCGATACCACTTGCCCGAGTTCTGCGGCGCGAGACCGGCGTAACCCTGCGTCCCGCCCAGCACGTAGGAAACAGGATTGCCTGCCCATATCTGGTAGGCGTCCATGCGCTGCTCCATGCCGAAGGCGAGCGTCATGGGCACGACATGACCAATGTTGAAGCGACGGCGGAAGTCCAGATTGTTCGTCCATTGCGTCATCGCGTAGCTCTCAGCCCGCGCGGTGGTGGGGCTGTACCCACAGCCAGCGCTCGAGTAGTAAGCGCTGCTCGAGTCGGTAGAACAGGTCGACTGCAACATACCCGTGTTGACCGTGTTCTTGTTGCCGACCTTGTCGTAATCCGAACCGTAGGTCGAAGAGACGTCCCACTCGAAACCGAGGAAATTGTCGCCCTTGGCGCCGACGGTGGCCGAGTAATCGTTCTCTTCGATCGTCTCCAGCGGCGAGAAGCCGTAAGGAAAGATCGATTCCGCGACGCCGCCGCCCACGTTCGGCACGCGATAGTTCTCATACGCTTCCGAGTGGCGGTGAGCGTAGGTGATGTTGCCGTAAAACTCGACGTCGTCGTTCAGCGGCTTGCCCCAGTCCAGACCAAAATTCTCGCGCGTCTCTTCTGGCGTGCTCATGATGTGGTTGGAATTGCTGGGAATCGACTGGCCAGTATAGCTGGCGGCGTCTGCATAGGATGGCTGGTTACCAGTCAGGCGGTGGTCATGCACGCCGTTCACATAGAAATGGTCCGTGTGCGACACCTGCCCGAACAGATGGATGTAGCCGTCCTTGCCCAGCTTCATGCCGCCGTCGAGGTTGAGCTGATACTGCCAGCCCGACCCGGCATAGGCGTTGGCGCCGGTCTGGGCGCTCATGTTGATGCCGTGATCGGTCTTCTTGGTGATGATGTTGACGACGCCCGCGATGGCGTCAGAGCCGTACATCGCCGCCGCGCCGTCTTCCAGCACTTCGATGTGGTCGATCATGTTGGCGGGAATCATGCTGAGATCGACCCCGGTCGCGCCGAAGTTCGGCCCCGAATCCGCGGTAAAGTTGCCTGTCGAGTGACGGCGTTTGCCATCAAACAGAACCAGAACTTCGTTAGCGCTGAGGCCGCGCATGTTGATCGCCGACACGAGCGCCGCAGCGTCCGCGCCCATGGTCGGCACGTTGATCTGAGGATACGTGCGCACCAACGCATCCCCGAGATTGATCATGCCCGAACGTTGAAGAACAGCGGAAGTCAGGACTGTCACCGGGCTGACGCTCTGACGCGCATGGCGATTGGCGCTGTGCGTGCCAGTCACGATGACGGCTTCGTTGGCGTCATTCGTAAAATGCGCCCGTTTCGCCGGAGCCGCAGCCGGCGTCACGCCACGCGTCTGAGCGGTCGTGCTCGCCGCTGCCGTCGACGCGGCCTTCGCCTTGACCCCGTGCGCAGACGTCTTGCTGTGGGTTTTCGCATGGGCCGTCGACGCGGGACGCGTGTCGGCGAAGGCAGACGCGGTGCTTCCCAGCATCGGCACTGCGAGGATAGTGGCGGCGAAAAGTCTGCGTCGAGATGTCATGTTCGGCGGAGGCTCCAGTGTCGCGCAGCTTGGCGCTGCGTCGTGATGCCTCAGGCTTACGGTAAAGAGAGCACCCAGCAAAAGAGAATATATCGATATCGTGTCATTCCGAACCCAAACTGTTGCCGGCAAGCAACATACCGTTCGCATCACCGAAACATACGGCGTGGAGAATCAGGAAAACCCCAACATTACTTTCTACAAAGAAAAACCGGCCAACCTTGCGGCTGACCGGCTTCAAATCTGTGGCAGGGGCAATAGCGCTTCAGAAGGAAGCGTTCACACGGCCGTAGTAGTAACCACCCGTCATCGGGATCTGCATGGACGCCGTGTCATAGGCGCGCGAACCGAGGTAGTTGACGATCTGCGACACGCGACGCGGGCGGACGTTGAAGATATTGTTCACGCCGACGGCCAGATGCCAGTTCTTGTTGAAGCGGTAGCCAACTTCGATATCCGTCAGCCAGTGAGGGGAGTTTTCGAACTTCTGGAACTGATTGACACTGTATTGGAGCGTCTTCGGGTAGGCCCAGTCCTGATAGGTCAGCATGTTCGTCGTCTGACCATAACGGGTCTGGCGAACGTTCACATCCCAGTTTCCAACGGTATAGAACGCATTCAGGATGATCTTGCTGCGCGGATAAGCCGTGGTGATGTAGCCGATGTTCTGCGCGTTCAGAAGCTGCGAACCGGTGGAGCCGATGCCGTTGTGATGCAGACGCGTGCGGTTGAGGTCGAGCGCCATGCTCAGCATCAGGTTGCCGTGCTTTTGCATATGGAACGTGTAGTCGGCCTTGATGTCCAGACCCTGCGTACGCGTGCTGGCGCCGTTCGCAAGGTAATACGCGCTGACGCCGCTGGCGCTGTAGCTGTTTCCAGGCAGGGAGAAGCCCATGTCCTGAATTGCGTCGATGGCGGTCTGTCCGTTGACGGTTCCGCCCTGCACGATGCGGTCACGAATGTTGATCTGATAGACGTCGGCTTCGACATGCAGACCATTGATCGGCTCCAGCACGATGCCGCCGCTCTCACTGGTGGAACGCTCAGGCTTCAGGCCAGGCGAGCCGAGCGTTCTTGCAGCGCTGGAGTTGGCAGCCAGCAGGCCCGAAGCGCCAGTGGGCGACACGTTCATGGCGCTGAAATGCTCTTCGGCCAGGGTCGGGGCGCGGAAGCCGGTGCTGATCGTCGCGCGGACGCCGATACGCTTGGTGAAATCATAGCGCGTCGAAATTTTGCCGTTCTCGGTGTCGCCGACGTCGGTGTAGTGCTCGAAGCGGCCCGCGAAATCCATCTCCCACTTCTTGGTGAAGTGGAAATCGCCGTCCATGTACCACGCCCAGATGTCGCGATACCACTTACCTGCGTTCTGCGGCGCGAGGCCCGCATAACCCTGCGTGCCGCCAAGCACGTAGGAGTACGGGTTACCTGCCCAGATCTGGTAAGATTCCATGCGCTGCTCCATGCCGAAAGCGAGCGTCATGGGCACGACATGGCCGATATTGAAGTGGCGCCGGAAATCGAGATTGTTCGTCCACTGCGCCATGTTGTAGCTCTCGGCGCGCGCGGTGGTGGGGCTGGTGCCGCAACCAACGCTGGAATAGTACGAACTCGACGCGTCGGTCGAACAGGTCGAAGCCAGAACGCCGGTATTGATCGTGTTCTTGTTGCCGACCTTGTCGTAATCGGCACCGTACGTCGAAGAAACGTCCCACTCGAAGCCGAGGAAATTGTCGCCCTTGGCGCCCACCGTCGCGGCGTAGTCGTTCTCCTCGATCGTCTCCAGAGGCGAGAAGCCGTATGGATAGACTGACTCCGCGACGCCGCCGCCTACATTCGGCACGCGATAGTTCTCATACGCTTCCGAGTGGCGGTGAGCGTAGGTGATGTTGCCGTAGAATTCGACGTCGTCGTTCAGCGGCTTGCCCCAGTCCAGACCGAAATTCTCGCGCGTTTCTTCCGGCGTGCTGCTGATATGGTTGGAATCGCTCGGAATCGACTGACCAGTATAGCTTGCCGCGCCCGCGTAAGACGGCTGATTGATCAATCGATGGTCATGCACGCCATTCACGTAGAAATGGTCCGCGTGCGACACCTGCCCGAACAGATGGATATAGCCGTCCTTGCCCAGCTTCATGCCGCCGTCGAGGTTGAGCTGATACTGCCAGCCCGACCCCGCATAGGCGTTGGCGCCGGTCTGGGCGCTCATGTTGATGCCGTGATCGGTCTTCTTAGTGATGATGTTGACCACGCCCGCGATGGCGTCCGAGCCATACATCGCCGCCGCGCCGTCTTCCAGCACTTCGATATGATCGATCATGTTGGCTGGCAGCATACTGAGATCGACGCCGGTCGCACCGAAGTTCGGGCCTGAATCCGCCGTGATGTTAGCGGTCGTGTGACGACGCTTCCCGTCAAGCAGCACCAGCACCTGATTGGAACTCAGGCCGCGCATATGGATGGCTGACACCAGCGCCGCAGCGTCACTGCCCATGGGCTGCACATTGATCTGAGGATACGTACGCGTCAGGGCGTCGCCGAGATTGATCTGACCAGAGCGCTGCAGCACCGCAGACGTCAGGACCGTCACCGGGCTGACGCTCTGGCGCGCGTGACGGTTGGCGCTGTGCGTGCCGGTTACGATGACGGCTTCGTTGGCGTCATTCGTAAAATGCGCCCGCTTCGCCGGAGCCGCAGCCGGCGTCACGCCACGCGTCTGAGCGGTCGTGCTCGCTGCCGCCGTCGAAGCGGCCTTCGCCTTGACCCCGTGCGCAGACGTCTTGCTGTGGGTTTTCGCATGGGTCGTCGACGCTGGACGCGTGTCGGCGAAGGCAGACGCGGTGCTTCCCAGCATCGGCACGGCCAGAATAGTGGCGGCGAAAAGTCTGCGTCGAGATGTCATGTTCGGCGGAGGCTCCAGTATCGCGCGGCTTAGGCGCTGCGTCGTTATGGTTGAGATTTACGGTACACAGCGCGCCCGACAAAAGAGAAGATATCGATATCGTGTCATTCTGAATTCGAACTGTTGCTTACAAACAACAGAATCACCCAACCGACGTCGGTGGCATGGACTGGTATTTGTTTCTACATGGAAATATTTACGGGTCACGAAATAATATTTTGATATCGTAATGTCTCTTTGCGATTTATGCGAAGAAATATTATTAAATGTAAAAACTTTTCATATTTTTTCTAGAGAAAATGAAAATTTCATGTCGGAAAACTCGCCGCGCCAAAGGCGGAACAGAGCCACACTCAGCCGCGTATGTAACTGCCCAGCATCCGCCTGAGCACAGGCTGAAGGACCAGAAGGACGCAGAGCCCGGCGATCGCCAGAAGGGTGAAATCGCGGAACAACCGTGCGAACACGCCCCTTACGCTCTCTTGCGACGCAACTGCGGCCAGATCGTGCAACGCGAACGCATTGGACAGCACGCCGCCCGTGTACATCGCCGTTCCGAGCGCAATGTAAAACAGCGCCGTCGCTACCCCGTTGAAACGCAGAGGCACATATTCAGAGACGACAGCAAGCCCGAGGCTGTTCATCAGCAGGCCTGCGACCGAGATCAACGCATAACCGGCGGTCAGCCCCCAGGGAGACAGCAGCGCCCCGTCCTGACTTCGGATCAACAGCCAGAGCAGCCCGAACGACAGGACGATGAACGCAGAGCCGATCAGATATTTCGTATGAAGCGGAGGCTCCCGACCGATCTTGCCGAGTCGTTGATACAGACGCGCGAACAACGGCGCCAGCGCCATCGTCAGCCCCGCGTTGACCGCAACGAACTGCGCGCCCGACAAATGCGCGATCGTAACGCCCCCGACCTGAAAATCGCTCCCGACGTCATGCAGCGCAAACAGAATGAAAGTCGAGGTCGTCTGCTCGTCGAACAGGGCGTAGAACATGGCCTGCGCGATCAGAAGTAACGCGATCAGGACGCCCCTCCGCTCCCTCTCGTCACAGCGCGCCCATATCGTCGCCCAAAACACTGGCACCGCGCATGCAGTGACCTGAAACGCGTACCGCCCAAGCCGCAGGTCATTCAGCAGCCAAAACACGCACAGGACGGCGGCCGCGACGACGACCAACCCAACGGCGCCTCTCCAGCGCTGACCTCTGTCAGGCTGGCGGTCAGCGCCACTTCGGGGCGCGAATATCCCCAGCACGACCATCCCGACAATGACGCAAGACGCACACAGACCGAACGCTGCCGCCCATCCCTCCGTACGCGCGAGCCAGGGCGCGACAAGAAACGCCAACGCGGCGCCAAGATTGACCGCAAGGGCATACAACGTGAAGAGGCCGTCCGCGCGCTCTCCGGGCAACTTAAGGGCGCGCACAAGCGTAGCCACATTCGGCCGCGTCAGCCCGTTCGCCATCGCCACGGCCGCAAGAACGAAGAGAAAATAGCGCTTATCTGTCGCCATGCTTGCGGCCGCCAGGGCGCACCCCTGCAAGGCCGCGCCGACCAGAGCCGCCGCACGAGCGCCAAACAGCCGCCCGCCGAGGGCGCCGCCCAGCAGCGTACTGGCGTACGCGACCCCGCTGAAACTTCCCGCGATCAGATTGGCGTCGCTCTCCGGCATGTTCAGCGAGCGCGTCAGATATAGCAGCAGCAGGCCCTGCAAACCATAAAAGCCGAAGCGCTCGGTGGCTTCGAACATTAGAACGGGAAACAGCGCGCGCCATGGGCGCCCCAAGATCGGAAGCGCCGCGCGGGACGTCATCGCCGCCGCCTGCGGGCCGCAGCCGCTACCCGACCCACCAGTTGCGTGCATGCGCAAGTCGCCGGTTCCAGAGACCTGCCGATTTCGAATTTTGCGAAAATGCGCCGCCGAGGCGCCTGCGGAACTGCGCGGCGGACCTTTATCATCGTCTTGATCGGAAACGCCCCGTCGTCATGAATTCATACGAATTTGCAGGAGCGAAGATCGCACGGCGTCGAACCGGCCATCGGGGACCGCATTCGTAGCCCGCACGACAGAAAGTGGATTGTTACAGCGCGTCCTCACCGCTCTCGCGCGTACGAATACGGATAACCCGAGCCAGATCGCTTACGAAAATCTTGCCGTCGCCAATCTTGCCGGTATGCGCGGACTGCAGAAGCGCCTCCACCACCTGATCGACCAGCGCATCAGAGACCGCTACCTCGACCTTGATCTTCGGCAGAAAGCTGACGTGATATTCCGCGCCGCGGTAAATCTCCGTCTGGCCTTTCTGACGGCCGAAACCCTTTACCTCGGAGACGGTAAGGCCCTGAATTCCCAGTGGCGCAAGCGCGTCGCGAACGTCGTCGAGCTTGAATGGCTTGATAATAGCCGTGACGAGCTTCATCCCCGATTCCTCCTCATGTTCCACCCCGTGCGTCCAGACCTTCAAACCAAAGAACCTGACGCGCCCCGCAACCGGGACCGGCGACGGGATAGTATCAAGGCGTGAAGCATGCCATGAGTTCCGCGCGCATGGCAGGCCCGATTTCCAGCACGGGCTCCATAATTCCCCCCTCCGCGACGCCCTGACGCCGCGCGCCGGAAAGGAAAGATCATGACGAGCCCGGATACAGCTTCTCCTGTTTACGCCTGCGCAACAAGTCCGGCGCATGTGGACGTATGCGTCATCGGCGCGGGACCGGTCGGGGCGACCCTCGCATGTCGCCTTGCGCGCGAAGGAATCAGCGTTGGCATCGTCGATCGCGCGCCCCTGCCGCCGATGGAGCACCCCGATTTTGACGGCCGGGCTTACGCCATCGCCGCCGGGCCGAAACGCCTTCTGGAGGAAGCCGGGGTCTGGGAACGCCTGCCGCAGACGCCCAACCCGATAGAATCGATTCTGGTGACCGATGGCCGCCCGGGCGAGCCTCCGTCGCCGCTGTCGCTCGAATTCTCGCGCGAGGACGCGACGCAGCCTTTTGGCTGGATGGCCGAAGCGCGCGCCCTGCGCGTCGCACTCAACGCGACGCTCAATGAATCCGCCAACGTCACGCTTCTCGCCCCCGCCGACGTGTCGATCACGCGGACGACGGAAGGCGCGACCGTCGCCGCCAAAGACGGACGCGTGCTCCACGCCCGCCTGATCGTCGCGGCCGACGGGCGCGGCAGCCGCACCCGGTCACAGGCTGGCATCCCGATCACCCGCCTGCCCTACGGCCAGAGCGGCATCGTCTGCGCCATCGCCCATGAGCTTCCCCACGATAACAGCGCGCTCGAGCATTTTCTTCCCGGCGGTCCCTTCGCGCAGCTGCCTATGAGCGGCACGGCGGAACACCCGAATCTCTCTGCGGTGGTCTGGAGTGAAAAGGACGAGACCGCCCGTCGTCTCTCCGCCCTCCCCGAAGCCAGCTTCACCCGCGAACTCAAACGTCGGCTTGGCGACCGCCTGGGCGACGTGACCCCGGTCGGACGGCGCTGGGTGTATCCGCTCGCAGCGCAATATGCGCAGCGCTACACGGCGACGCGCCTTGTACTGGCGGGAGACGCCGCGCACGGCATTCACCCGATCGCCGGACAAGGCCTCAATCTTGGCTTCCGGGACGTGATCGCACTTTCCGAACTGTTGATCGAAGCGCATCGAAAGGGCGAAGATCCGGGCTCCCCGGCGCTGCTGGCCCGGTACCAGAAGCGTTGCCGGCCCGCAAACATGCTGATGCTCGCTGCAACAGACGCACTCGATCGCCTGTTCAGCAACAACAACCCGGTCTTGCGTCTGGGCCGCGATCTTGGGATCGCTGCAGTGCACAGAATGCCGCGCCTGCGACGCGCGTTCGTGCGGCACGCAATGGGCGTGTAGCGCGCGTCCAGCGTATTTTTAATAGAGGATAATATTTACTGAAAATTCCTTCCGTAATGAATTTTCAGTAAATGATGCAAATATGCCCCACACTTTACTGCCATCGTATGGAAAGAACGTCACATTCAGACGTTCTCACATGATTTCCGGGGGAGGAAATCATTTTCATACAATGAGCGCCCTGAACACCACCCGGGATCAATCACGGTTGAAAAAACGGGAGCGTGTTCAGAATATTTTATAAAACTATCTTTTATATTTAGAAATTTCATCATACGCCTTCATTTCAGCGCACAACAAAAACATCACAGAACAATTTTAATTTTTTGCTGAAATGGCCAAAAGATTGGCGTTACTCCACAGTGAGGCGCCGTCCCCAGGATCACTCGTCGGCAGCGCGCGCATAAGTTGCGAAAGCAGACTGCTCAGTTGCGACATGGTCATCGTCGCCTCCGCAGCCGCTGCAGCCAGAACGCCATCGAGAATAGACACCGTTTGCCCGGCGATGACAGCCGCGCCGTCAGACGCCTGTCCCAACGTTTCTCCCGCCGGGCATATGCCGCGCGCATGAATCAGCAGAGACAGCGACGCCGATGGAACAAGAAATGTCGTTCCCGCCGGCACATGCCGCGGTCGTGTTTCCCAGACAGCAACAGGCGACGATGACGCAAGGGCGTCAGGGTACAACGCAAGGCCCGTTACAACGCCCCAATCAGCTTCAGCGACCCCGAAACTATACGAAAGGGAAGTCGCAACGCTTCGCGAACCGTCACCCAAAGCGCCAAAGGCCACCAGACGCCGGGCATATCCCGCCCCACTCGCCTCAAGGCCGGTCTCCGGCGGCCCGCTCACGATCAATCCCAGATATCCAACAAAAAATTCCACGCCACCCTCTCCTCGCACCAAAAATGGTCGATCAAACGAGGGAATTATGGACGTCTCCAGAGCAGTGTCCGAAACAGGGTCCCTGTCGGAAGGTCTGCCCGGTTCACCGACTCACTCGCCCAATGCGACCAGCAGCCCACCGACGTGCATCAAAAAGCAGGCGCGCGGGCGAACGACTGACCCTTTTGGCGTCGATCAGGGTGACCGGCCCCGCCGACGACAGCGTGTGCAGCCCGTCCACCCACGGCGCGAACGCGTCCGGCATTGTCACACGCCCTGCGACCGACGCTGAAAAACGCTCAGGCGTCAGTTCGTCGATAGCGAGCAGTGACACGGCGCCGCCATATGTTCGCGTGCAGTCCTGCGTCGGCAGCACGATGCCCTGTGGCGTGACCAATGGCGTGCCTCCGGGACGCGCCGACATCAGGTCGCGACGCAATGGATTTCCGGGATGAAGCCGCCACGGACCGGAAAATCTTTCGGCATACGCAGCGCATAACAAAGACTGTTTTTCAACCGATGAGCCGGGCGGAGAGAAAAACATCCACCAGAGTCCGTCATGCCAGACCGGGGACGCGTCGATCGCAGCCACAGGAAACGACCAGTCGGGGACAACCTCCCATTTGTCCGGAAACCGAGCCGCGCGATACAGCCGCAACGCGCCAGAGCGATAGGCTTCCGGCAGCATCCAAATCTCGCCGTCGGCTTCGAAAACGATTGGATAAGACAGATGCCACGGTTCGTTGAGCACGATCTGGCGGTCGAGAAGGCGGAAATCGGCGTCAAACCGCAGGCAGTCTATACGCCCGCGCTTGTCACGATAATCCAGCGCCTCGGCAAAAACATGCAGCACGCTGTCACGCCAGTATCCAAAAGGATCCGCCAGAAAGCGGAATGACCGCGTTTCGTTGAGCCAGGTGATTTTCCGGCCAGCCAGTGATCCCGCCGCAACCAGATCGGCCATCGGCGCATGAACAACCGCACAACGCCAAAGATCGGTTCGCATGAAAGGCATAGCTGATTGCTCCAACGAAGACATGCGCCCGCATAAGGCCGCCCCCGGACGCATTGCCGCTGAACATCCGATCAACGGCCGCGCCTCAGGGTCGTTATTTACCGCGCGACGTCACCTCTCCAAACGCTTTCGTTCGAACGGAATGTGCCGGGAAACCCGTGTCCATGCACACAGACATATGCACAAGAACTGACTTTTTCCTGCCCGCGTCGGGAAAACCGCTCAATGATCAGGCCGGAGCCTTATCCGGTCACACAGGTTCACGGATAAGGCTCCGGTTTGTTGTTTTGACGAGCATCTTCAGCCGATCAGCCCATTCCGTCTGACCGGATAAGATTCTAAAGCGCGACCAGAGCCCCGTCACGCAACGTCACGACGCGATCCATCCGTGCGGCCAGAGCGTCATTATGCGTTGCGATCAGCGCGCCAAGCCCGGACCGTCGAACGGCGCCCAGCAACTCCTCGAACACCACATCCGCCGTGCGCACATCGAGATTCCCCGTCGGTTCGTCCGCCAGAAGCAACGAGGGCTCATTGGCCAGAGAGCGGGCGATCGCCACTCTCTGCTGCTCGCCGCCGGACAATTTACCCGGAAGGTGATCCAGACGATGCGCCAGCCCGAATGAGCCCAGCAACGCGTCGGCGCGCAGGCGCGCCGCGCCACGCGCACGCCTGGCGATCATCTGCGGCAACATCACGTTCTCACGCGCCGTAAATTCGCCGAGCAAATGATGAAACTGATAGACGAAGCCCACTTCGTGCGAACGGATGACCGTTCTCTCTCCATCCGAAAGGCGCGTGGCGTCCCGCCCTCCTATCTCGACCGATCCCCCGTCGGGTGAATCGAGCAGGCCCGCGACATGCAGCAACGTCGACTTGCCCGTGCCGGACGGCGCGACCAGCGCCACGATCTCGCCCGCGTGCAAAGTGAAGTCCACGCCACGGAGAACGCTCAGACGCTCACCGTCGCCACTGACATAGGATCGCTGCACGCCCTGAAGGCGCAGCACAACATCACCGGGAGACTTAGCCATGACGCAGCGCCTCCACCGGGTCGGTTTTCGCCGCACGCCATGATGGATACAGCGTCGCCAGCAACGACAGCGCGAGAGCCATCACGATCACTTCGATCACCTGCCCCCAGACCAGCTTCGCCGGCAGGTGCTCCAGATAATAAACTTCCGGATTAAACAGGTTGGTTCCGGTGATACGCTGCAGAACCTGCCTGATACGTTCTATATTTTCGCAGAACACGACGCCGAGCAGCGTTCCGAACGCCGTTCCCGTCACGCCGACCGAGGCGCCGCACATCAGAAAGATGCGCATGATCGCCCCGCGCGTCGCGCCCATCGTGCGCAGGACCGCGATGTCCACCGTCTTGTCCTTGACCATCATGATCAGGGAGGAAATCACATTGAACGCCGCGACCAGAATAATCAGCGTCAGGATCAGGAACATCACGTTCTGCTCGACCTGCACGGCGCCGAAGAACGCGTTGTTGCTGTTCGTCCAGTCCATCACGCGGATGCGCGGATCGGCCAGCGTTTGCTGGATCGCACGCGTCACCGGCCGCACGTTGTCGGCGTCCTGCACCATCACCTGAATCTGGGTGACTGCCTTTGGTTTCTGAAAATAGATCTGCGCCGCCGACATCGGCATGAACACGTAGCCAGCGTTATAATCGTTCACGCCCGCGTCGAAGATCGCGACGACATGATAGGCCCGCACACGCGGCACCGTACCGAACGCCGTCGCCGCGCCATTGGGCGACACCAGCGTCAGTTGCGATCCGACCCCAAGCCCCGCTCGCTCGGCCAGAGTTTCGCCCACCGCGATCGCGTCGTCGCCTTCGAATTTGTCGAGAGAGCCAGCGATGATATTCGAGCTGATCGCCTTGAGGTCGCTCAGCCCCTGCTTCGTCATGCCATGCACGACGCCGCCAGAACTGTAGGGACCAGCGCTGAGCAAAACCTGTCCTTCGAGCAGCGGCGTTGCTCCAGTCACGCCCGGAACCCTGCGGACTTCGGCTGCGACGTCGTCGTAATCCGTGATCGAACGCGTCACGCCATACAGGCTGAGATCGCCGTTCAGACCAAGAATCCGCCCCATCAGATCGGCGCGGAAACCGTTCATCACCGCCATCACGATGATCAGCGTCGCCACGCCGAGTCCGATGCCGACGAGCGAGAAGATCGCGATCACCGACACAAAGCGCTCGCCCTTGCGGGCGCGCAGATATCGTCCCGCAACCGCGCGCTCGAAGGGCCCGAACATCAGCGTCCGAGAACTTTCGCCAGCGCCTCTTCGGCGGGCAGTTCAAAACGCTCGCCCGTGGCGCGGCGCTTCAACTCCACCGTGCCTGTCTTGGCGCCGCGGGGGCCGACGATCATCTGCCACGGATGCCCCATCAGATCGGCGTCGGCGAACTTCGCGCCCGCACGGTCCGTGCGGTCGTCATACAGGAACTGCTCGTCACCCGCGGCATACAGGCGTTCGCACAACGCGTCGCATTCCGCGTCCCCGACCTTCAGGTTCAGGATCGCCGCACGGAACGGCGCCACGCTGTCCGGCCACACTATGCCGCCGTCGTCGTGGCTCGCCTCGATGATCGCGCCGACCAGACGCGACACGCCGATGCCGTATGAACCCATTTCCGGGTACAGCAACGCACCGTCGGGGCCAGTGACCGAAATATCCATGGACTTGGTATATTTCGTCCCGAAGTAGAAAATATGGCCGACTTCGATTCCACGGCCTTCACGACGATTTTCTTCCGGCACGGCGGCCCATGCGGTCTCGTCGTGCTTCTCGTCCGTCGCGGCGTAATACGATGTCAGGGTGTTGAAGAAGCCGGCCAGAGACGTGCTGTCGTCAACGTCGATCGGGTCGCTCAGCCAGTCCTTGCTCTCCAGCGCACCGTCGTAGAACACGCCGCTTTCACCTGTGGGCGCAAGAATAAGGAATTCATGACTGAGATCGCCGCCGATCGGCCCGGTGTCCGCCACCATCGGCACGGCGCGAACGCCCAGCCGCTGGAACGTACGCAGATAAGCCAGCATCATGCGGCGATACGTGTCCACGGCCGCTTCATACGACGCGTCGAAGCTGTAGGCGTCCTTCATCAGGAACTCGCGCCCGCGCATCACGCCGAAGCGCGGACGCACCTCGTCACGGAACTTCCACTGGATGTGATAGAGCATCTGCGGCAGTTCGCGGTACGACTTCACCGACTGCCCCAGCAGATCCGTGATCATCTCCTCATTCGTCGGTCCGTAAAGCAGATCGCGCTCGTGCCGGTCCTGAATCCGCAGCATTTCGGGGCCATAGGCGTCGTAACGGCCGGAACGCTTCCACAATTCGGCGGATTGCAACGTCGGCATCAGCACTTCCTGCGCACCGATACGGTCCTGCTCTTCCCGCACGATCTGACTGATGTTGCGCAGCACGCGCAGACCCGCCGGCAACCACGCGTATATGCCAGAACTCGTCTGGCGGATCAGACCGGCACGCAGCATCAGTCGATGCGACGGGATCTGCGCGTCGGACGGCGTTTCCTTAAGTGTGGGAAGAAAACTGCGTGACAGGCGCATTGGGGCTTTTCTCAATGATGAAAGGGCGAAACCAGAATCCGGCGGGAACAGACCCACGGGAGTGCATCAAACCGGCTCATCACCGGATTAACCGACGCCTATCTCCTACTCATGCAGGGGATGCAAGCGATCCGGGCGACGGAACTCAGGATGACGGAGCGTCGGCAACGTTTTTGTGAACGCACGAGCGCTTGCCCATACCTAAATTCCCGGATATATATACCTAACAAGAATAAGAAAAATAACTAAAGCTGAAGAATGAGCGGCGGCCGGGGCGACCCGACCGCCGCTTTTTCTATGCGGGACGGGTAGCCGGAGCCAAGAGTCCTCAGACCCTCAGCACATGGACGTCGACCAGTGGACGCTTCTGGATCTTGCGGCCAAGCGCGCGGCGCAACGCGGTCTTCGCGGCCTCACGGAAGGAGTTGTCGTCCATCCGCAGTTCGTCCGGAATTTCGTCGATGGCGCTTGCAAATTCTTCCTTGACGCGCACGCTCTCCGGTTCGTCTGCATCGAGCAAACCGGGCGCGCTGACCTTCGGTTCACCGATCACATAACCCTCGTCGTCAACCGCAAAGCTGCCCAGAACGATGCCGTTGAAGAGCATCTTGCGACGAGCGGAAAGCACATCGCCATCCATCGCCAGCAGGCGATTGCCGTCGACCGCCAGACGACCGGTCGGCGCCGTATCCACGACCTCGACCTTGCCGGGCGACAGATTAAGGATATCGCCGTCCTCAAGCAGGATCGCCGAAATGCCCTTTTCTTGTGCAAGCGCCGCATGAGCGGTCAGGTGACGCCATTCGCCATGCGTCGGCACGGCGTATTGCGGACGGATCAGATCGTACATCGTCCGCACATCATCACCCGTCGCATGGCCCGAGCAATGCACCATCGCGTCGCGATCGGTCAGGACCGTCACGCCACGGCGGGTAAGATTGTCCTGTACCTGCATGATGGCGCGTTCGTTGCCCGGAATCATGCGACTGGAATAGACGACCGTATCACCCTCGCCGAGCGAGACGTTCGGATGCACGTCCGAAGCGATTCGAGACAGCGCCGAGCGCGGTTCGCCCTGACTGCCCGTAATGATCATCACCACGTTGTCGTCCGCGAGGTCGTTGACCTCCTGCTCCGAGAAGAACGGCAGCACGCCCGAGAGATAGCCGCACTCACGCGCAGCAACGTCGAGATTGCGCAGTGACCGCCCCACCAGCACGACGTTGCGGCCCGCAGCCTGCGCCGCCATGGCGATGGTCTCGACACGCGCGACGTTGGAGGCGAAGCACGTCACCGCGACGCGGCCCTTGAGCGACTGGATCAGCGCCGTCATGCCTTCACGCACTTCGGCTTCCGAGCGCGATGCGCCGTCCGTCATCACATTGGTGCTGTCGCAGACCAGCGCGAGAACGCCTTCGTCGCCAATTTCCTTCAGGCGCTTCAGATCCGTCGGCGGCCCGACCAGCGGCGTCGGATCAATCTTCCAATCGCCGGTGTGAACGATCAGGCCATGCGGCGTGCGCAGCGCCAGAGCCTGCGCTTCCGGCACCGAGTGAGCGACCGGCACGAACTCGATGTCGAACGGACCTACGTTGAAGCGGCCTGCGCATTTGATCGTGTGGATTTTCACCTGCTGGAGCAGGCGCGCCTCGCCGAGTTTGCGGCGCAGCACGGCGGTCGCGAACGGCGTCGCATAGATCGGGCACCCGAGGCGCGTCCACAGATGAGCGACCGCGCCGAGGTGGTCCTCATGTGCGTGGGTGATCACCAGACCGACGAGCTTGTCCCGGCGCTCCATAATGTAGGTCGGGTCGGGCGTGAGAATTTCCGCTTCCGGCGTGTCGTTGCCGGAGAAGCCAATGCCGCAGTCAACCGCAAGCCACTTGTCGCCCAACCTGTACAGGTTGAGATTCATGCCGATCTCACCCGTTCCGCCGAGAGGCAGAAAGGCCAGACCGTCCTTGTTTTCGTTCATTTTTAGATATTATCCTTCCGTAATCAAATCTTTGTCGTTTGTAAGATGTGGCGCGGGATTCCTCCCGGCCAGAAACCGAAGACCGTTGATGGTGAGTTCAGGATCGATGTGTTCAAACACACTCGTTCCCTCCGAGAAGAGCGGAGCCAGACCGCCGGTCGCGAGCACCTTCATCGGCGCCCCGAATTCCTGCCTGATCCTCTCGACGATCCCCTCGACCAGCCCGATATACCCCCAGAAAACGCCCGACCGCATAGCCGAGTTCGTATCCCGCCCGATGACAAGCCCGCCCGCCGGGCGCCCGACGCCGATGCGCGGCAGGCGGGCCGCCGCCTTGTGCAGCGCTTCAACCGACAGATTAATTCCGGGCGCAATCACACCGCCGCAATACGCCCCGTCCACATCCACCACGTCGAATGTCGTCGCCGTGCCGAAATCGATGACGATCAATGGACCGCCGTAAATCCTGTGCGCCGCCAATCCGTTGAGGAGCCGGTCGACGCCGACTTCTCCCGGATTATCGAGCGCAATACGAAATCCCCAATCCAGACGGGAAGACGCGATCAGCGGCTCGGTCTGAAAATACTGTCTGCACAACAGGCGCAGGTGATAGAGCGCCGCTGGCACAACGGTGCCGATCACCGCCTGACTGACGTCATTTACTGACAGCCCGGCAGCCTGCAGCAAGGTCATCAACCAAACAGCGTATTCGTCCGACGTGCGTTGCGGCTGCATCGAGACGCGCCAGCTCCCGCGCCACGTTGCGCCGTCATGCACAGCGAAGACGACGTTGGTGTTGCCAGCGTCAACGACCAGAAGCATTTTGCGCTTCCATTTTTATTAACGCTATATCGCCGTACAAAATTTCGCCGGTGACTATGCGCTTCAACTCCGGACCGCAGCGCAGAAGAAGTTCCCCGCCTTCGCCGATCCCCTCGAATTCGCCTTCAACATAGGTTTTTCCCCCGCTGACCACAAGGGGCGCGCCCCGATGCGGCCCCCGCTCCAGCCAGGCCTGCCTGATCGGGGCGAAACCCTCGCGCTCCCACACTGCGCGCCAGCGCGTCAGCGCAGCCAGCACACGCCGTCCCACGACCGCCGCTTCCGCCTCGGGATCGTATTGCGCGAGGCACGCCAGCGTGCGGCCCTCCACCTCCGGCGCGCGCCGGATATTGGCGCCGAAACCGATCACGACCCATCCGCCTTCGCCGCCGCTGGCTTCGACCAGAATGCCCGCCAGCTTGTGTCCATCCAGCAGGATGTCGTTCGGCCATTTGACGCGCAGACGCGGCGTCAGCACGCCGTCGGCCAGTGCGTCGTAGTACGCCAGCGCGCTGATGAACGACCATGGCGCGCTGACCGAGGACACGTTCCTTTCAGGCCTCATCAACACAGAGAGCGCAAGGCTGTCGCCGGGATCGGCCCACGTGCGCCCCCGCGTGCCACGCCCTTTGGTCTGGCGGCGCGCCAGTAGCGCGAGCCCCTCCGCCTCTCCGAGATCCGCGCGCTCTATGCAGACGTCGGACGTCGAGGGCAGCTCGTCATGCAGCTCGAGCCGCCAGCCGGAGACGTCCTCCCGGACGAACTCAGCCGACAAGAGCTTTCGCCGCCGCTCCGGCCGCTTCACTCACCGGTCCGAGCGCCAGAAGAAAAAGCACCGTCGCCAGCCCCATGGCGGCGGACACGAACGCGATGGACGGCGCAGGTTTGTCGAACGGCGCGACCGAAGCGTCGAAATACACCACCTTCACCACGCGCAGGTAATAGAAGGCGCCGATCACCGCAGACAGCGCGCCGACAGCGACCAGCCCGTAGAGGCCCGCGTTCCAAGCTGCGCCGAACACCATGAACTTACCGAAGAACCCGGCAAGCGGCGGCACGCCGATCATGCTGAACATGCAGATCGCCATCACCATGGCCATCGCCGGGTTGGTACGGCCGAGTCCTGCGAGGTCAGCGATCGTCGTCACCTCACGTCCACGACGGCGCATGGCCGAGATGACGCCGAACACGCCGACATTCATCACCAGATACGTCGTCAGATAGACCAGCGTCCCGCGCGTTCCCACCGGGGTCGCCGCCGCGAGGCCCATCATCGCGTATCCCATATGACCGATCGACGAATACGCCATCAGACGCTTGATGTCGCGCTGCGGGATCGCCGCCAGCGCGCCAAACAGCATCGACAACGCCGAAATCACTTCGATCAGAAGCTGCCAGCGCGGCGACATCGCGCCGAACGGCCCCATCATCACCCGCAGGATCAATGCGAACGCGGCGAACTTCGGAGCGCCCGCCATGAACGCCGTCACAGGTGTCGGCGAACCCTGATAGACGTCAGGCGTCCACATATGGAACGGCACGGCCGACAGCTTGAAGGCCAGGCCGACGACGATGAACACGACACCGATGACCAGTCCCACCGGCAAGGCGCCAGCGCCGTTGATTTCGACGGCGATCGGCGCGAACTCCATCGTGCCCGCGAAACCGTAGGCGAGCGACGCGCCATAGAGCAGCAACCCGGACGCCAGGGATCCGAGGATGAAGTATTTCAGCCCGGCCTCCGCCGCCTCCACCCGATCCCGCTCAATGGCGCAGAGAATGTAGATCGACAGCGACGACAGTTCGAGCCCGACGAACAGCGTCATCAGGTTCGCCGACGACGCCATGATCATCGCGCCAAGCGTGGAAAACAGCATCAGGATCGGCGTTTCGAACGGCAGGGCGCTCTTGCCGTCAGAATACCCGATCGACAACGTGATCGATGCGACGCCGCCCGCGATCACCAGCAGCTTGATGAAGCGCGCGAAGGCGTCCACGACGAAAACGTCGCCGTAGCCGAAGCCGCTGGAAGACGTCGTCACCAGAAACCCGGAGACGATCATCGCTGCGACGCTCAACGTGGCGCTGGGAAGGAACGCCTCCTCCTTGCGCATCAGGACGCCCGCAGCGAGGATCACGAGACCACTGACCGCCAGCACGATCTCCGGCAGGGCGAGTGTCCAGTTCATCGTCTCAACTCCATCGAACGGACGTGCGGCAGAGGCACGCGCCCCATCCCCTCACGCGCAGGAAAAGCACGCAAAAAACACCCGACGGGACGACCGCCGCTCTCGCCGCCCGGCTTACGGAACGACACGGCCGCAGGCATCGCGCCCGTCACTGGAAGAACACCACCGTCGTGACGAGCGCAACCAGACCGATCAGCATCGACAGCGCGTAGATCGCAATGGAGCCGGTCTGCGAGCGCGTGGCCAGCACCGCGCCGCCCAGCGTCAAGCGGGCCAGTTCAACCGGCGCTTTCTCGATAACGCCCTCGTCGTTGCGACGCAGAAGGCGGGCGATCACACGATACGGCCCCACGAAGATGCGGTCATACAGCTCGTCGAAATACCACTTGTTCAACAGGAACAGGTACAGCGGTCGGAACGACGAGGCCACTGCGGCAGGCAGTTCGGGCTTCGCTATGTAAAAGACATAGGCCACAGCGATACCCAGAAGCCCAGCGACGCTCGGCAGCAGCGCGATCGGCGTGGGAACCTCCTCGATCATGCTCATGATTGTATTGCCTGGCGCGTTGACGATCGCCCCGGCCCAGAACATCGCCTGCTTCGAACCGACATAGAGCGGAGCCAGCACCGCGCCAGCCGCGAGCGCGCCGATGGACAGCAGCACGAGCGGCGCGACCATGACCGGCGGGCTTTCATGCGCGCCGTCATGCAGATGCTGGTCGCGTGGTTTCCCGTGGAACACCAGGAAAAGCAGCCGCCAGCTGTAGAACGCCGTGATGAAGGCCGTGACCGTACCCAGAACCCAGCCATACATGCCGACGCTGCTGCCCGACGCCCAGGCCGCGTTCAGGATCGCGTCCTTGGACCAGTAGCCCGCGAAGGGAAACACGCCGGCGAGTGCGAGGCTACCGATCCACATCACCACATAGGTGACAGGAATTTTCCGCCACAGGCCGCCCATACGGAACATGTCCTGCTCGTCGTGAACGGCGTGAATGACCGAACCAGCGCCAAGGAACAGCAGCGCCTTGAAGAAAGCGTGCGTCGTCAGATGAAACACACCCGCCTGATACGCGCCGACGCCAATGGCGACGAACATGTAGCCAAGCTGCGAACACGTCGAATAGGCGATGGTCCGCTTGATGTCCGGCTGCACCATGCCGACCGTCGCGGCGAAGAAACACGTCGTCCCGCCGATCAGGACAATGAACTCCCGCGTGTACGGAGTGAACTCGATCAGCGGCGACATGCGCGCCATCAGGAACACGCCCGCCGTGACCATGGTGGCCGCGTGAATGAGCGCGGAAACCGGCGTCGGACCTTCCATCGCATCCGGCAGCCATGTGTGCAGGAACAACTGCGCCGACTTGCCCATCGCGCCGACGAACAGCAGCGTCGCAATCACTTCCAGCAGCGAATGCGGACTGCCGAACAGCATGTAGGCATTGCGCGCCTGATCGGGGACCAGCGAGAAGATATTGTCGTACTGAACCGTCCCGAAGGTGACGAACAGCAGACCGATGCCGACGATAAAGAAAAGGTCGGCGATACGGTTCACCACGAAGGCTTTGATCGCCGCCGCGTTCGCGCTCGGCTTCTGGAACCAGTACCCGATCAGCAGATAACTCGCGAGGCCTACGCCTTCCCAGCCGAAGAAAAGCTGGATCAGGTCATTGGACGACACCAGCATGAGCATGGCGAAGGTGAACAGTGACAGGTACGCAAAGAAGCGATAGCGCGGCATCGAGTCATGGGACATGTACCCGACGCTGTAGATATGGACGAGCAGGGAGACCGTCAGCACCATCGCCGTCATCGTCGCCGACAGCGTATCGAAACGCAGCGCCCACGCCGCGTGGAACGACCCGGCGTCAACCCAGTGCGCCAGCAGCGCGACGCCCGGCATCGCGCCGGACGTCATGCCGCCGATCAGCGCGCCATAGCTGCACAGCGCCGCCACGACCATGAACAGGATCGAGACGAACTGCGCCACGCCGTCGCCAAGACGCCGTCCGAAGAGCCCGGAGATCGCGGCGCCGCCCAGCGGGGCAAGCACAGCAATCGCGAAAAGGATCAATGCCGCCTGCATCGCCGGTCAGCCCTTCATCAACGCCACGTCCTCGACCTGGATCGAGCCGCGGTTGCGGAAATAGACGGTGAGGATGGCAAGGCCGATGGCCGCCTCCGCCGCAGCGATGGTCAGCACGAAGACCGTCAGGACCTGCCCCGACAGATCGCCCAGCGCCGCAGAGAACGCGACGAGGTTGATGTTGGCGGCCAGCAGGATCAGCTCCATCGACATCATGATGATGATGATGTTCTTGCGGTTCAGGAAAATCCCGAACACGCCGAGCACCAGCAGCGCCGCTCCGACCGTAAGAAAAGGCCCCAGACCGATCTGGGCGAAAGCGTCGTTCATGGCGCGTCTCCGTCAACCTTGCGGACCTCTTCGCGCGGAGGCTCCGGCGCGGCGGGCACGCCGTAAGAACCCGGAACCGCCGTGTCGTAATACCCCTTCGCCGGACGCAGGAACCCGCCATTGGCGTCGGTCCCGAAGCCCAGCGGCAGGGTCAGCATCTCCAGCGTGTCCGCGCGCATGCGCTCATGCTGCTTGCCGATCACCTGACGACGCCCCGTCGGCTTTTCACGCAGCGTCAACGTGATCGCGCCGATCATCGCGACCAGCAGAACGAGGCCGCAGGCCTGAAACAGCAGAATGTAATGGGTGTAGAGCAACGTCCCGAGCGCCGCCGTGTTGGTCATCGGACCACCCGGCTGGCCAAGGCCGCCCGTAATCGGCTCCGGCATGACCGGCGAACTGGCCCAGTGCGCCGCCGCCATCGCCAGCTCGGCGAACAGGACGCCTCCAACGGCTGCGCCCAACGGCGCGTAACGCTGCAGCCCCTCGCGCATTCTCGCAAAGTCGATGTCGAGCATCATGACGACGAACAGGAACAGAACCGCGACCGCGCCGACATAGACGATGACCAGAATCATCGCCAGGAACTCGGCCCCCGCCAGCAGGAACAGCCCCGCCGCGTTGAAGAAGCCGAGGATGAGGAACAGCACGGAATGGACCGGGTTCTTCGCGAAGATCACCATGGCGGAAGACGCGATCAGCACCGCCGCGAAGACGTAGAAGACAAGCTGGATCATCATGTCGGACTCTCCACCAGCCGGGGCTCAGCGATACGGCGCATCGAGTTCGAGCCTCCGCGCCAGCACGCTCTCCCATCTGTCGCCGTTGGCGAGCAGCTTGTTCTTGTCGTACATCAGTTCTTCACGGGTCTCGGTCGCGAACTCGTAGTTCGGCCCTTCGACGATTGCATCCACCGGGCAGGCTTCCTCGCACAGGCCGCAATAGATGCACTTCGTCATGTCGATGTCGTAGCGCGTTGTCCGGCGCGAACCGTCGTCGCGCGCCTCGGACTCGATCGTGATCGCTTCCGCAGGGCACGCGGCCTCGCACAGCTTGCACGCGATGCAGCGTTCCTCGCCATTTGGATAGCGCCGCAACGCGTGCTCGCCCCGGAAACGCGGCGAAAGCGGCCCCTTCTCATAGGGATAATTGAGCGTGACTTTCGGCTTGAACATCGTCTTGAACGTCGCGGTCATGCCGGCGACGATCTCGGTCAGCAGAAACGCCTTGAGGCTGCGGTCGAGGCCGGCCATCAGCTTACTCCCTGAGGCAGATTGCCCGTTGCGAGCAGGAACCCTGCGGTCGCGATCATCCACAGCAGCGAGAACGGCAGGAACACTTTCCAGCCCAGCCGCATGAGCTGATCGTAACGGTAGCGGGGGAACGTAGCGCGCACCCAGATGAACACGAACAGGCAGAACAGGATCTTGGCGATCAGCCAGATCGGACCAGGAATCCAGGTCAGCGGCGCAATTCCCAGCGGCGGCAGCCAGCCGCCGAGAAAGAGAATGCTCACCATCCCCGACATCAGGATCATGTTCGCGTATTCGCCGAGAAAGAACAGACCGAAGGACAGCGACGAGTATTCGACGAAGAACCCGGCCACCAGTTCGGACTCGCCCTCGGGGAGATCGAACGGCGCACGGTTCGTCTCGGCGAGAGCCGAGATGAAGAAGATGATGAACATCGGGAACATCGGCACGCAGAACCATATGTGCCGTTGCGCCAGGATGATGTCGTTCAGGTTCAGACTGCCCACGGCCAGAAGCACCGACACGATCACCAGACCGATCGACACCTCATACGAGACCATCTGCGCCGCAGAGCGAAGTCCGCCAAGGAACGCGTATTTCGAATTCGACGCCCAGCCCGCGATCAGGATGCCGTAGACGCCCAGCGAGGAAATCGCGAGCAGATACAGGATGCCAACATTGATGTTGGCGACCGCCAGACCATCTCCCGTCGGGATTACCGCCCATGCCAGCATGGCGAGGGAGAACGTCAGGAACGGAGCCAGAAGAAAGAGGAAACGGTTGGCCCCGCTGGGGATGATCGTCTCCTTGGTCATCATCTTGATGGCGTCCGCAAAGGCCTGCAGCACGCCGAAAAGACCGTTCACATTCGGGCCGCGCCGCATCTGCATCGCGGCCATGACCTTACGCTCCATGAGCGTCAGGTAGGCGACCGCGATCAGAAGCGGCACCAGAATCGCCAGCGCTTCGAGCACCAGCAGGATGACGTTGCCGGTCGTCGTATGGAAGAAGAACTGTTCCACGTCGCTACTCCGCCGCCACAGCCGCGTGCGGGGCATGAACGCTGGCGCATTCCTGCATCGTCGCGCTCGCCCGGCAAATCGGGTTCGTCAGGTAATAGCTGGCGCCCGAAGACGCGAACGGCTTCGAAAGCACGCTGTCGGACAGCCCTTCCGTCGTCGAACGCCGCGCGGTCACATGACGCGCCCCGACCTGCAGCTGCTCGCGCAGCGCCTCGATCGTGTCGTAGGGCAGCGTATGCCCCAGCACGTCGGACACCGCGCGCAGGATGCGCCAGTCCTCGCGCGCCTCACCCGGCGGGAACACTGCCTGGAACCCGCGCTGCACGCGGCCTTCGGTGTTCACCCAGGTGCCCTGCTTTTCGGTGTACGCAGCCCCCGGAAGGATCACGTCCGCTCGGGCGGCACCCGCGTCGCCATGATGCCCCTGATAGATCACGAACGTGTCCGGCCCGATCCCGTGCACCGGAAACTCGTCCGCGCCGAGCAGCCACAACACATCGACGCCGCCGCTGAGCATGCCGCGCACGCTGCGCCCGCCTTCGGCCGGAAGGAAGTCGAGGTCCAGGGCCGCCACCCGCGAAGCAGCCGTGTGCAGGACGTTCAGGCCGGACCACTCATCCGTCACCGCGCCCACAGTTTCCGCCAGCAGCGCGCAGGCCTTGAGCACAACCGGGCTGTCGTCGCGCGTCAGCGCGCCCTGCCCAACGATGATCATCGGGCGCTTCGCCGCCTTCAGCTTTTCGAGGAACGGGTTTCCGTCCGCCATCAGATCGGCCAGCGCCGAAGCGCCCGCGCCCAGGGATTCGTATGCCCATGTCGGGTCGGAGCCCATATCGCCGATCACACCGATCGGAAGACCGCCTCGGCCTGCTTCGAGATATCTTTTACGGATGCGCGCGTTTAGCACCGGCGCATCGTGACGGGGGTTCGCTCCGATCACCAGCAGCGCGTCGGCCTCGTCGATTCCCGCGATGCCGGACGAGAACGTATAGTTCGCGCGGTCGGACACGTCGTAATGCGCGCCGTCCTGACGGCAATCGAGATTGGGCGACCCCATAGAGATCATGAGGTCGCGCAGCGCCATCATGCTCTCGGCGTCACACAGGTCGCCGACGATTGCGCCGATACGCGAGCCGGGAACGCCTTCGAGACGGCGGGCTATGGCGACGAACGCGTCCTGCCACGACACGGCCTGAAGCTTGCCGTGGACCTTCACCCAGGGGCGATCCAGACGGCGGCGCAGCAGGCCGTCTATGGCGAAGCGGCCTTTATCGGACAGCCATTCCTCGTTCACCTCGTCGTTGACGCGCGGAACGATGCGCTTCACCTCGCCGCCACGCGCCTGAATCTGGATATTGGTCCCGAGCGCGTCCATCACGTCGATGGCGTCGGTCTTCTTCAACTCCCACGGGCGTTGCTGAAACGCGCCGGGCTTGGAGGTCAGGGCGCCGACAGGGCAGATGTCGATCAGGTTGCCGGAAAGCTCGGACGTCAGAGCCTTCTCGACATAGGTCGTGATCTCCATGTTCTCGCCACGCGACACGGCGCCCAGTTCCGGCGTTCCAGCCACTTCGGCGCAGAACCGGACGCAGCGCGTGCACTGGATGCAGCGCGTCATGACCGTCTTGACCAGCGGTCCGAGATTCTTGTCCGTAACTGCCCGTTTCGGCTCGTCGTACCGCGACACGCCGCTACCGTAACCGTAAGCCTGATCCTGCAGATCGCATTCGCCGCCCTGATCGCAGATCGGACAGTCCAGCGGATGGTTGATCAGCAGGAATTCCATGACAGAACGACGCGCCTTGCGGACGACCTCCGTATCCGTCTTGATCTCCATGCCTTCCGCAACGGGAAAGCCGCACGACGCCACCGGCTTTGGCGCGCGCACGACCTCGACAAGGCACATGCGGCAGTTGCCCGCGACCGACAGACGCTCGTGATAGCAGAAGCGCGGAATTTCCTTCCCGGCGGCCTCGCAGGCCTGCAGCGCGGATGAGCCCGCCGGCACATCGACCGGCGTTCCGTCGACGATAACCCTCACCATTCGCCTTACTCCGCCGCGAGGGTCGCGAGGGTCGCGGGCGACGGCGCATCAATCCGTCCCGCGCCGCCATGCAGCCGCTTGTAGTTGTGAATCCGCTCTTCCATCAGCGGTCGGAAATGCCGGATCAGCCCCTGAATCGGCCACGCGGCCGCATCGCCCAGCGCGCAGATCGTGTGTCCTTCAACCTGACGCGTAACCTGCTCGAGCATGTCGATTTCTTCGATCTCGGCGCGGCCTTCGACCATGCGGTTCATCACGCGCATCATCCAGCCTGTGCCTTCGCGGCAGGGCGTGCACTGCCCGCAGCTCTCATGCTTGAAGAACTGCGAAAAGCGCGCGATCGCCTTGATGATGTCCGTGGACTTGTCCATCACGATCATGCACGCGGTGCCGAGGCCAGAGCGTTCGGCGCGCAGGCTGTCAAAGTCCATCAGCACCGTTTCGCAGACCGATTTCGGCAGCAACGGCACCGAGCATCCGCCCGGAATGACGGCCAGCAGATTGTCCCACCCGCCGCGCACACCGCCGCCGTGCTTCTCGATGATCTCACGCAGCGGAACGCCCAACTCCTCCTCGAACACGCAAGGCGTGTTCACGTGGCCGGAAATCGCCATCAGCTTGGAGCCGCAATTGTTCGGACGTCCCAGCCCTGCAAACCATGCAGCCCCGCGCCGCAGGATGGTGGACGCCACCGAGATGCTCTCGACGTTGTTCACCGTGGTCGGGCAACCATACAGACCGGCGCCCGCCGGGAACGGCGGCTTCATGCGCGGCTGACCCTTCTTGCCTTCAAGGCTCTCCAGCAGCGCCGTCTCTTCGCCGCAGATATACGCGCCCGCGCCGCGATGGATGTAGAAATCGAAATCCCAGCCAGAGCCTGCGGCGTTTGGGCCGAGCAGTCCGGCGTCATACGCCTCGTCGATCGCGATCTGGAGGTGCCGCGCTTCGTTGAAGAACTCGCCGCGGATATAGATATACGCCGCGTGCGCGCCCATCGCGAAAGACGCGAGCAGGGCGCTTTCGATCAGCTTGTGCGGCTCGTGCCGCAGGATTTCGCGGTCCTTGCAGGTGCCGGGTTCGGACTCGTCCCCGTTGATGACGAGGTAACGCGGCACAGGCCCGTCGCCCTTCGGCATGAACGACCATTTCAGACCAGTCGGGAACCCCGCACCGCCACGGCCGCGCAGGTTCGACGCCTTCATCTCGTTGACGATGGCGTCGCGGCCGCGCGCGATCAGTTCGGCCGTGCCATTCCAGTCTCCGCGCGCGCGCGCGCCAGCCAGACGCCAGTCGTTCTGGCCGTAAAGGTTGGTGAAGATCCGATCCTTGTCGCTGAGCATCGCGTCTTCTCCCTATCCCTGACCCGGTTCGCCAGCGTCGAGCAGCACCTTGCGGCCGCCTTCAGGCGCGGAGTTAAAGCGATCGATCGTAGGCCCATAGGCCGGGCGCTCGCCCTTGCGGAGCGCTTCGATCAACTGCTCCGTACGGGGGCCGTCGAGATCCTCGTAATAATCGCTGTCGACCTGAAGTATCGGCGCGTTCGCGCAGGCGCCGAGGCATTCGACTTCCGTCAGCGTGAACATCCCGTCCTCGCTGGTTTCTCCAAAATGCTGGATGCCTGTGGCCTTCTTGCAGGCCGCGACCACATCGTCCGACCCGCGCAGCCAGCAGGAGGTCGTCGTGCACGCCTGCAGATGGTAGCGCCCGATCGGCTTCGTGTTGAACATCAGATAGAAGGTCGCGACCTCGTAGACGCGGATCGGCGCGACCTCCAGACGGGCGGCGATGGCGTCCATGGCTGCGACCGGCACCCAGGCGCTGTCTGTCAGGCGACCCATCTGCCGCTGGGCGACGTAGAGCAGCGGAATCACGCCACTGGCCTTACGCTCCGGCGGATACTTCGCCAGAATCGTCGCGATTTCCGCTTCGCTGGCCTCGTCGAACGCGAAATGGACCGGTTGTTCCGGCGTCTGAGCGCTCATCGATCCACCTCACCGAACACGAGATCGAGCGAACCGATGATGGCCACCGTGTCGGCCAGCATGGAACGTCGTGACAATTCATCTATCGCCTGCAGATGCGAGAACCCGGTCGGACGGATCTTGCAGCGGTAGGGACGGTTGCTGCCGTCCGCCACCAGATACACGCCGAACTCGCCCTTAGGCGTTTCGACCGCCGTGTAGGTCGCGCCGGGGGGAACGTGATATCCCTCCGTGAAGAGCTTGAAGTGATGGATCAACGCTTCCATCGACTGTTTCATCTCGGCGCGCTTCGGCGGGGAGAATTTCGGGTCCTGCACCTTGATCGGGCCGGGTTTGATCTGCGCCAGCCCCTGCTCGATGATTTTCACGCTCTCACGCATCTCGGCCACGCGGACCAGATACCGGTCGTAGCAGTCGCCGTGACGCGCCACGGGAATTTCGAACGAGACCTTGTCGTAATTGTCGTAAGGTTGCGAGCGGCGCAGATCCCATGGCACGCCGGAACCGCGCAGACACGGGCCGCTGAAGCCCCAGGCCAGCGCCTGCTCTGTCGTAAATACGCCGATGCCGACGGTACGCTGCTTCCAGATGCGGTTTTCCGTCAGCAGGCTCTCAAGGTCGTCGATCCAGGAGGGGAATTCCTTCGCCCAGCTGGCGATGCGTTCTTCGAGACCAGCGGGCAGATCGCGCGCGACGCCGCCGGGACGGAAGTAATTGGCGTGAAACCGTGCGCCAGAGGCGGCTTCATGGAATTCCAGAAGTTTCTCCCGCTCCTCATACCCCCACAGGGCGGGCGTCACCGCGCCGCAATCCAGACCCATCGCAGTCAGGTTGAGGATGTGATTCAGGATTCGCGTAATTTCCGCGAAGATCACACGAATCCACTTGGCGCGATCCGGCGCCTCGATCCCCAACAGCTTTTCGGTGGCCAGCGCGAACGCGTGCTCCTCACACATCGGTGAGACGTAATCGAGGCGATCGAAATACGGCAGCGCCTTCTGATACGTCTTGTATTCGATCAGCTTTTCCGTGCCGCGGTGCAGCAGGCCGATATGCGGCACCGCACGGGCGACGACCTCGCCTTCCATCTCCAGCACAAGACGCAGCACGCCGTGCGCAGACGGATGCTGAGGCCCGAAATTCAGCGCGTGGCTGTCAATCTCGACCGTGCGTCGCTCAGCCTGCTCGACTGCCTGTTCGGGCAGAAGAGACACCGGCACGGCCGCTTCGCCAAGGGCGTGGTCCAACGCTGCCTGCTCGATCGCATTCGTCATGACGGCCCCGTCAGCTCAGCTTTTTCATGATCTGGCGCAGTTCATGCGCCTTTTCGTCGCCGGGGAGCGTCAGGACGCCCTCCCACGGCGACACGAAATCGAAGTCGCGGAAATCCTGGGTCAGCGACACGGGCTCGCGCACCACCTGCCGACGCTCGGGGTCGTACCGAACCTCGGTATAGCCCGTCAGCGGGAAATCCTTGCGCAGCGGATGCCCCTCGAACCCGATATCGGTGAGGATGCGGCGCAGATCCGGCTGACCGGAAAACAGCACGCCGAACAGGTCGTAGCACTCGCGCTCCCACCACGTCGCGCAAGGCCACAGGCCGTGCACGGAGGGAACGGGCGTCAGTTCGTCAGTCGTCACAATCACGCGCACGCGCTGGTTCAGGCTGACCGACAGCAGATTATACACGACGTCGAACCGGTTCTTTCGCGCCGGAAAATCGACGCCGCAGAGGTCCATCATCTGCTCGAACCGGAACTGCGGATCGTCGCGCAACAGGGTCATCAGCGGGATCAGGACGTCCTTGTCGGCGCGCACGACCAATTCGCCACGTTCGACAGCGGCGGACGAAACGCCCGGAAAGGACGAGGACAGGGTGAAGGCCAGCGCTCCGAGCCTGTCTGCCGACGCGGCTCCGGCGAGACGTGCAGTTTCCTCAGCCACGCAGAATGGTCCCCGTGCGACGAATTTTTTTCTGGAGAAGCATGATGCCGTAAATCAGCGCCTCCGCAGTCGGCGGACAGCCCGGGACATAGACGTCCACCGGCACAACGCGGTCACAGCCACGCACGACGGAATAGGAGTAATGGTAATACCCCCCGCCATTGGCGCAGGAACCCATAGAGATCACCCAGCGCGGTTCAGCCATCTGGTCGTACACGCGGCGCAGCGCCGGAGCCATCTTGTTCGTCAGCGTGCCTGCGACGATCATCACGTCGGATTGACGCGGCGAACCCCGGGGAATCACCCCCATACGATCGAGATCGTAGCGCGGCATATAGGCGTGAATCATCTCGACCGCGCAGCAGGCAAGACCGAACGACATTGGCCAAAGGCTGCCGGTGCGGCCCCAGTTGACCAACTTGTCGAGATTCGCGACGACGAACCCCTTCTCGCTGATCTCCCCGGTGACGCCACGCACGATAGCGTCCTGCTCCGGACCGGGGGGAACCATGTCGCGATTCCAGACGATCGTCTCCGATCCGCCGACCGCCTTACCGTCGTTCATGCTCATCTCGCGCCTCCGCCTTGTCTCGACATCAAAATAATCGACAGCAGCCCGTCAATCCCAGTCGAGCGCGCCCTTGCGCCATTCGTAAAGAAAACCGATCCCGAGAACGCTGAGGAACGCGAGCATCGAGAAGAACCCGAACGCCCCGATCCGAGACAGACTGATCGCCCACGGGAACAGGAACGCGACCTCAAGGTCGAAAATGATGAAGAGGATCGAGACCAGATAAAATCGCACGTCGAAGCGACGGCGGACGTTGTCAAAGGCTGCAAAACCGCACTCGTAGGCCGACAGCTTCTCGGCGTACGGCTTCTGATGCCCTGCAAGCAGCGACCCGCCCAGCATGCCGGCAGAGATGACGACCGCCAGAACGCCGAAAATGAGAACGGGCAGGTAATCGTTTATCACCGAATGCAAAACCACCCTCCGCTACCATCCACCCAGCCGACGACGCGCCGCTTGCGCGACACACCGGTCCGTCAGGCCCAACCTATGCCCGCAGTCCCGGCGTGGCCAGACCTGCCCAAGCCAAGCACGAGGCACTTTCCCGTGAAGGCGCGACGACGACGCACAACAATGCCGTTCTCCGCCACCCGGTTCTACTGTTCGCCACTGCGGAAAAGACACAAAATGACATACATCAAGCGCGATATCGCGCCGACGCGCGCCAGACATGCAAAATCAGATTTTCAGGGAGTATGCGCCGTGTCCGATTCTTTTTCCGGTGAGACCGGCATGAATCATCACGGCGCCATGGTGGGCGATGACGGGATCGAACCGCCGACCCTCTCGGTGTAAACGAGACGCTCTACCGCTGAGCTAATCGCCCTCAGGGAGGCCAGTGCATAAACAAAATACTGCAATCGATCAATCGCAGTACGCCTCGGCCTTCAGGACCTCGGCGTTTGCGGCCCGGTCAACCGGGCCGTGTGCGCGCCCTTGCGGAGCGCGCACAACGCTTCAGGCGTCAGTCAGCCTTAGCTAACGGCGTCCTTAAGCGTCTTGCCGGGCTTGAAGCGAACGGAGGTGGACTCCGGAATGTCGATCTCTTCGCCGGTGCGGGGGTTACGGCCCTTGGTGGCCTTGCGGTGCGCCGTGACAAACGAACCGAACCCGACGAGACGGACTTCCTGATTCTTCTTCAGGGCGTTCTCGATAGCGGTGAAGACCGCGTCGACCACTTCGCCAGCTTTCGCCTTGGGCAGGTCGACATCGTCAGCAACGAGGGCCACGAGTTCCTGCTTGTTGAGCGGCTTGTCCATTAATACGCCTTTCTTTGTTCCGGCCCGACTTCCGCACCAGGCGGCAAGCGAGCGTTCCGGCGGGCACTATGAAGCCGTTTTTTCTTACGTCAACACTAACGAAGCGCCGAAACACGCCAAAAAAAACAACGGCGGGGGTTGCGCCCCCCGCCGTTTTCATCCGTGCAGCCCTGAGGTCGCCCCTGCTCAGTGAGGAAGAGGCGTCGCCGCCGCTGGCGAGGGAAGAGCCGCCAGAGCTTCAGGGGGCTCTTCCCATTCGATGGGCTGCGGAGCGCGCACAAGCGCTCGACCGATAACCTCGTCGACATGCGAGACAGGGATGATTTCGAGACTCTTCCGCACCGTATCAGGAATCTCCGCGAGATCCTTCTCATTGTCCTTCGGAATGAAGACCGTCTTTATACCCGCCCGCACCGCCGCGAGCAGCTTCTCCTTCAGACCGCCAATCGGCAGAACACGGCCGCGCAGCGTGATCTCGCCCGTCATCGCCACATCCCGACGAACCGGAATGCCTGTCAGGATGCTGACCAGCGACGTGGCCATGGCGATGCCCGCCGACGGACCATCCTTAGGGGTGGCTCCTTCGGGCACATGGACGTGAATATCGCGCCGCTCGAACAGAGTCGGCTTCACGCCGAAATTCGTGGAACGGCTGCGCACGTAGGATAGCGCCGCAGCGACGCTTTCCTGCATCACGTCGCCCAGCTTACCCGTCTGCTTGATCGCGCCCTTGCCGGGGACGACCACGCTTTCGATGGTCAGGATTTCTCCCCCCACCTCGGTCCAGGCCAGGCCAGTCACGACACCGACCATGTCTTCGGTTTCGGTCTCGCCATGCGAAAAGCGCTTCACGCCCGCATATTTGCCCAGATTCTTGACGGTCACTGCGATCTTCTTCGCCTTGCCCGTCACGATCTCCTTGACCACCTTGCGCGCGACGTTGGCGATCTCCCGCTCAAGATTACGGACGCCGGCTTCGCGCGTGTAGGAGCGGATCAGCTCCAGCAGCGCGTCGTCGGAGATCGACCATTCCTCGGACTTGAGGTTGTGCGCCTCGCCCTGTTTGGCGATCAGATGACGCCGGGCGATCGCGACCTTCTCGTCCTCGGTGTAGCCCGACAGACGGATGATCTCCATGCGGTCAAGCAGAGGCTGCGGCATGTTGAGGCTGTTCGCGGTCATTACGAACATCACGTCCGACAGGTCGTAATCGACCTCCAGATAGTGGTCCGCGAAGGTCGCGTTCTGCTCCGGGTCCAGCACCTCAAGCAGCGCGGACGACGGATCGCCGCGCCAGTCGGAGCCCATCTTCTCCACTTCGTCCAGCAGGAAGAGCGGATTCGAAACTTTCGCCTTCTTCATGCCCTGCACGATCTTGCCGGGCATCGAGCCGATATAGGTGCGCCGGTGGCCACGGATCTCCGACTCGTCGCGCACGCCACCCAGCGACATGCGGACGTATTGACGACCGGTCGCCTTCGCGATGGAGCGCGCCAGAGTCGTCTTGCCGACGCCCGGAGGTCCGACGAGGCAGAGGATCGGCCCCTTCAGCTTTTGCGAACGGCTCTGCACCGCCAGATATTCAAGGATACGCTCCTTGACCTTCTCCAGCGCATAGTGATCCTCGTCCAGAATCCGCTCGGCCTCGGCCAAGTCGTTCTTGACCTTGGAGCGTTTCTTCCACGGCACGCCCAACAGCCAGTCGAGATAGTTGCGGACCACGGTCGACTCGGCTGACATCGGGCTCATCGTGCGCAGCTTTTTCAGCTCGCCGATGGCCTTTTCCCGCGCCTCCTTGCTCAGACGCGTCTTGGCGATCTTTTCTTCGATCTCGGCGGTTTCGTCCTTGCCGTCCTCGCCCTCGCCGAGCTCCTTCTGGATCGCCTTGAGCTGTTCGTTCAGATAGTACTCGCGCTGCGTCTTCTCCATCTGCCGCTTGACGCGGTTACGGATGCGCTTCTCCACCTGCAGCACACCGATTTCCGCCTCCATATGGGCGAAAATCCGCTCGAGCTGCTTCGTCGTAGATGGCAGTTCGAGAATTTCCTGCTTTTCGGCGATCTTGAGATTGAGGTGGCTCGCCACCGTATCCGCCAGCTTCGACAGATCCGAAATCTGGTTCAGCGAGACGATAACTTCAGCCGCGATCTTCTTGTTAAGCTTCACATATTGCTCAAACTGGGAAACCACCGTGCGGCCAAGAGCCTCGGCCTCCCCGCCCACGGCGGGCTCCTCGATCACCGGTTCAATATCGGCTTCGAAGTGACCATCGACATCGTGCAACGCCACTACGCGAGCGCGACGACTGCCTTCAACGAGAACCTTAACCGTGCCGTCCGGCAGTTTGAGCAACTGCAGGATCGTCGACATCGTGCCAAAGCGGTAAACGTCGTCCGTTCCCGGATCGTCCTGCGCCGCGTCCTTCTGGGCGACCAGCAGAATCTGCTTGTCGTCTTTGGTCACCGACTCCAGTGCACGAACAGATTTCTCCCGCCCGACGAAGAGCGGCACGATCATGTGCGGGAAGACGACGATGTCGCGTAGCGGCAGAACTGCGACGCGTTCCGTGGCAGGCGCGGGCGCAGCAGCCGACTTCGCAGCGGATTTGGGCGCGGACGCCTCGTCCTTCACACGACGGCGGCGGGGTGTGGGAGCTTTAGGTTTTTCAGTCATAATGGAGTCGATCTCCTTACTGGACGATCCTGTGGATCGCGCCCGTCTGCGGCGCGCGTTCCCCAATCTGCCTTGCGGCGAATGCTTGCCGGGAGGCGCGAAAAAACATCCGCCCCCATCACCCGGCTATAAAGATATATCGGCGCCCGATGGGCTTCTAACAAGGCTCGGGCTCGCATCAGGCTAGGTCGGCCTTTGTCAGCGCGGCGGAGCCGACGGATTGCGTCGCCCCGCCGTATCCTAGCTTAACGCAAACCGCGCTCAGGCGGATTGCTCCGCCGGCTGCTTGTCCGCACCTTTGCCGTAAACATAAACCGGCTGGGCCTTGCCCTCGGCGACGTCGCGGTTGACGACGACTTCCTCGATATTCTCCAGCCCCGGCAGATCGAACATCGTGGACAACAGAATGTTCTCCATGATCGAGCGCAGGCCACGAGCGCCGGTTTTACGCTGGATAGCGCGGTGTGCGATGGCCTTCAGCGCGTCATCCGTGAAGGTCAGCTTGACGCCCTCCATCTGGAACAGACGTGCGTATTGCTTGACCAACGCGTTCTTCGGTTCCGCCAGAATCTGCACCAGCGCCGCTTCATCCAAATCTTCCAGCGTCGCCACAACCGGCAGACGCCCGATAAATTCGGGAATCAGACCGAATTTCTGCAGATCCTCGGGCTCTACCTCGCGCAGAACCGCGCCGGTGCGGCGGTCTTCAGGCGATTGAACGTCTGCGCCGAAGCCAATGCCCGATCCCTTGCCGCGCGCGGAAATGATCTTCTCAAGTCCCGCGAACGCGCCGCCGCAGATGAACAGCATATTGGTTGTGTCGACCTGCAGGAATTCCTGCTGCGGATGCTTGCGCCCGCCCTGCGGCGGCACGGAGGCGACAGTGCCTTCCATCAGCTTCAGCAGGGCCTGCTGCACGCCTTCGCCGCTGACGTCGCGGGTGATCGACGGGTTGTCGGACTTGCGCGAAATTTTGTCGATTTCGTCGATATAGACGATACCGCGCTGTGCCCGCTCAACGTTGTAGTCGGCGGCCTGAAGCAGCTTCAGGATAATATTTTCGACATCCTCGCCCACGTAACCGGCTTCGGTCAGGGTCGTGGCGTCAGCCATAGTGAACGGCACGTCGATAATTCGGGCCAGCGTCTGCGCGAGCAGCGTCTTGCCGGACCCGGTCGGGCCGAGCAGCATGATGTTCGACTTCGCGATCTCGATGTCGTTGCTCTTCTGGGAGTACGCGAGACGCTTGTAATGGTTGTGAACGGCGACCGACAGCACCTTCTTGGCGTCGAACTGCCCGATCACGTAGTCGTCGAGGACCTTGCAGATCTCCTTGGGCGTCGGCACGCCGTCGCGAGACTTCACGAAAGTCGTCTTGTGCTCCTCACGGATGATATCCATGCAGAGTTCGACGCACTCGTCGCAAATGAAGACCGTCGGCCCGGCAATCAGCTTGCGGACCTCATGCTGCGACTTCCCACAGAATGAGCAGTAAAGCGTATTCTTGGAATCGCCGGACTTCGCGTTCATCGGTCCTCCTAACCTCGCTCCCTACGGAGCACCCGCCACACTTCCGGGCAAGACGAAAAGCCTAGCCGCGCCCACGCCCCCCATCAAGCGGGGCACCGACACAGCCCCGGCGACAGAACTGCGTCGTCAGGACTTTTCAGCAACAGCCTGCGGCGCGTGGCTTTTGATCACTTCATCGACGATGCCGAAGTTCTTGGCTTCGTCCGCCGACATGTAAGAATCGCGTTCCAGCTTCTGCTCGATATCTTCGAGCGTCTGACCGGTATGTTCGCGGTAAATCTCATTCAGACGCTGACGAATCGTCAGGATTTCGCGCGCCTGGATTTCGATATCGCTGGCCTGACCCTGCGCACCGCCGGACGGCTGATGCACCATGACCCGCGCATTCGGCAGGGCGAACCTGCGGCCCGGCGCACCGCCTGCGAGCAGTAGCGACCCCATTGAAGCCGCCTGCCCGATGCACACCGTGCTGACCGGGCTGCGGATGTATTGCATCGTGTCGTAGATCGCGAGACCAGCCGATACGACGCCGCCAGGGCTGTTGATATAGAAGGAAATTTCCTTCGTCGGATTCACGCTCTCGAGATACAGAAGCTGCGCCGAGATCAGCGAACCCACCTGATCGTAGACAGGCCCCGTCAGGAAAATGATGCGTTCCTGAAGCAGGCGAGAGAAGATGTCGAACGCCCGCTCGCCGCGCGACGTCTGCTCGACCACCATCGGGACGAGCGCGTTGTTGTAAACTTCGACAGGGTTTGAATCCCTCATCACATCATTCCCGATCCAGGTGGCCCGATCCGGACGGCCCGCGACGACAAATTCACCAGTCGCGAAACCGGGAATCGACACCCAAAACCATCCCGACACATACGCCGGTCTTCCTAAAATAGAGAGAAAAGGCGGCTACGCCAGTCCACAGGACAAATTTACCGCCCTGACGGCAGTCAGAGCGGTTCACGGCGGCGGGCGACTCGCCATTCACGCTCTTGCCGAGCGGGACCACAGCGCATCGTGCGGACCGTGCCCTTCGAACCTCTGGTCGCGAAAGGCGCGCCGCCGCTTCAGTCGATCAAGTCTCAGATGTCGGCGGGAGGCATGTCCGACAGTTCTTCCGGCGTGACTTCCTTGTCTTCGACCTTCGCCAGTTCGATCAGATAGTCGACGACCTTGTTCTCGAAGATCGGCCCACGCAACGACTCCGCCGCCTGCGGGTTCTTCGTGAAGAAGTCGAACACGGCCTGTTCCTGACCGCGATAACGCAACGCTTCGGCGCGAATCGCGCGGGCCAGCTCATCCTGCGTCACGACGATGTTCTTGCTGCGGCCGATTTCCGCAAGCAGCAGACCCAGCTTCACGCGGCGCTCCGCGATCTTGCGGTAATCCGCCTTCAGCGTGTCCTCGTCCTTGTCCTTGTCCTCGTCGTCCAGCTCGCCCGCCGTGCGGTCGGCCTCGACGCGAGCCCATATCTGGGCGAACTCGGCTTCAACCATGCTCTCGGGAGCCGGGAAATCGGTCTTCTTCGCGAGTTCGTCCAGCAGGTCGCGCTTGATGCGCAGACGCGAAAGCTGGTCGTATTCCTCGGCGACCTGCTTCGTGATCAGCTCACGAACCTGATCAAGGCCTTCGAAGCCGATCTTCTTCGCCAGCTCGTCATCAACGGCGGCGTCGACGGGACGCTTCAGGGCCTTCGCCGTGATGTCAAACGTCGCTTCCTTACCGGCGAGCTCCGTCGCGCTGTAATCTTCCGGGAAAGTCACGGTGATCTGGCGCTCTTCGCCAGCTTTCATGCCTTCCATCTGCTCGGCGAAGCCGGGGATGAACCCTTCGGCGCCCAGCTCGACGTTCACGTCCTGAGCCGTGCCGCCGTCGAAAGCCACGCCATCGCGCTTGCCCACGAAATCGACCGTCAGAACGTCGCCCGTCGTCGCCGGACGCTCTTCCTCGATCGTCTCGAACTGGCGCTGGCGCTTGGCGATGTCATTCAGGGCCTTGTCGACCGTCGCTGCGTCAGGAGTCGCCTTCAGGCGCGTCAGGGACAGGTTGGACAGATCGGGCTCGGCGATCTCCGGCAGGACTTCCATCTCGACCTTGAACTCGAGGTCGGCGGTCGCGGAGGCGTCAGCGCCGCCGACCAGATCGACTTTCGGCTGCAGGGCCGGACGCAGGCCGCGCTCTTCGAGCAAATCGCGCACGCCGTCGGAGACAGCCTGCTCAAGCACTTCGCCCTTCACGGCGGCGCCGTAACGCTGACGCACGATCGCGAGCGGCACCTTGCCGGGGCGGAAACCGGGCAGGCGAAGGGTCGAGCCGACCTCTTTCAGGCGGGCCGCCTGCTTGCTCTCAAGCTCGGTCGACGGAACGACCACGGTGAAGGCACGCTTCAGGCCCTCGGAAAGCGTCTCAGTAACCTGCATATGCCAGGCCATCCTCTCGTACGAACTCGGTCAAACAGACGAAAGCGGTCCCCGGAATGTCGGAGACCGCGTAGCAACGGTTGGGCAATGAAGGGAGCGTCGCCGCCCCCCTTAGGGACGGAACCTGGTACGGGCGGAGGGACTTGAACCCCCACGACTTGCGCCACCAGAACCTAAATCTGGCGTGTCTACCAATTCCACCACGCCCGCACGGCGTTTCAGCGCACCCACGTCGCCGAGGGCGCCGACTTACCCCAGACCTCCACGCTCGGCAAGGCGCCGCCCCAATCTGCGCCGTTTTTCCTGCTCGCGATTATTCCTGAAGGCCGACAGCCCGCTCCCGCGCCGCGCCCAGATGCCGATCCAGATCCTCCGCCAGCGGCCACGGCCCGGCACACAGTCCCGCTTCCCCATGCAGCCAGACTCCAGCGCACGCCGCGCCCCACGGCGCCATCCCCGCCGCAAGCAACGCGCCGATCACGCCGGTCAACGTGTCGCCGGACCCGGCCGTGCCAAGCGCCGGCGTGGCGTGAATGTTGAGCGCCGCACGGCCGTCCGGCGACGCCACGATGGTGGTCGCCCCCTTCAAGACCACGACAGCGTTGATCCGTCGCGCCGCCTGCCGCGCCGCGCCCAGCGGATCGGCGCCCGGAGGCCCGAACAGGCGCGTGAACTCTCCTTCGTGCGGAGTGATCACGGCGACGCCCCGCAGGCGCTCGGGCATTGAGGCCGCCCATGTCAGCGCCCCAGCGTCCGCAAGCACACAGCGCGAGGCGGCGATAAGCTGAGGCAGAATTAGCCCCGCCTCTTCGGGCGTGAGTCCCGGACCGCAAATCCACACGCGCCGCCGCGTGTCCTTCAACAATTCGGGAAGAGGGTCGGAATCGACGATCAAACCTGGCGGCCCCAGACGGAGCGCGTCCGCCATCACGCCCGCCGCGATACGGACGACGCCGGCCCCCGTCGCACGAGCGCCGGCCGCAGCGAGGCGCGCCGCCCCCGGCATGGTCTCGCCCGCACAGAGGCTAACGACGCCCCGCGTATATTTGTGGCTCGTAGACTCCAGCACCGGCAGCCGCCACAGGCCCGGCTCATTACGCCACGTATTGACGCCCACGTGATCGAGGAGCGACGCATTTATGCCGATGTCGTGAACCTGCAGCGCTCCAACGAACTCTCGCCCGGGGTGCAACAGATGTCCCGGCTTTGCGCGAAAGAACGTGACTGTAAGTTCGGCTTTTGGCGCGTAGCCCAGCGGCGCGCCCGTCGCGCCGTCGACGCCGCTGGGCATGTCAACCGCGATCACCCGTCGCGATGCGGAAAGGACGGCCGAGACCGGGTCAGCGAGGGGACGACTCAGCCCCGCCCCGAAAACTGCGTCCACCACGATATCGGCGCGCGCGACTTCGGAGACGGAAAAGGGAACGCGCGGACCGCGATAAAGCGCGCTGGCGCGAGCCGCATCGCCGCCCGGGGACGGCTCGGCGGTCGCGGCGACAGCGACCGGCCAGCCGCATTCTGCGAGACGGCGCGCGGCCACATAGCCATCGCCGCCATTATTGCCCGGTCCGCAAAGGACGAGCACACGACACGGCCGGGCCCACCCTCGGACCGCCCTCGCGACCGCGCGTCCTGCATTCTCCATCAGCGTCGCAATTGGCGTCGTGTCGGAGGCGATGCGATCGATTTCCCCCATCTCGCGGGGAGACGGGAGAGCAAGGGATGATATCGAAAGCGTCACAAAAAAATCTCCTCAAGGCGTCCGCCCGCTGCGTCGGGCGTTTCAGCGACGCTGCCGACGCAGCCAGCCTGGTCGAGACGCTTGCGTTCGCGCGCCGAATTCGCGATCAAGCCGCTTGATTGCTTTGCCGGAGCGAGAAACGGAGTTCGCATGCCCCATATTCTCTGGAGCCTCATCCTGACCCTCCATATCGCTGGAATGACCGTGTGGGTGGGCGGCGCGACTTACGCGGCCCTGATCCTGCGGCCCAGCCTGACGCTGTTGGACGGCGCGCAGCGTAACGCCGTTCATCTGCTGACGCTCAAGAAATTCCTGCGCGTCGTATGGCATGTCATGCCGATCGTTCTGGTCACCGGCTGGCTGATGATCCTGCACGAAGGCGGGTTCGCCGTCGTCCCGTGGACGACCAACGCAATGCAGCTTCTCGGCCTGCTCATGGCCGCACTGTTTTTGCGGATTGTCTTCGGTCCCTACCAGACAGCCCGCAGGGCCCTTCGTCCGCAGCAGAAAACATTCGACTCGATCCGCACTCTCGTACTCGGCGTCGCAGCGCTGGGCTTGCTCACCATCCTCTGTGCGTCGATGGGACACGGTTTCTGACTCAACGCGCATATCCGATCGCTACGAGCGCCGTGCATCATGTTTCGCATCGCAGGCGTAGCGTCACGAGACGAAAATCAGACCGCAACGCCCAAATCTGCGGTCTGATCGCGCTCATTCGCCGATGAACGCTTGATTTTTCACGCCGGACACTCTACCGACAGCCGCGGACTTTCCCTTAAGTTCCCCACGCCTTCATTACCCGGTCAGGCGCCCGTGCAGCGTGGCCCGACCGCCGCGCGCCAAGTGCGGCTGACAGCTTCGAGAGCGATTTGAACGCCAAAACCACTGATACGTCAGTAAAAAAGACCCGCAAAACAGTCGCGACGCCACGCGTTCGAAAGAGCGCCAAGGCGGCTGAAACCGCGGTTCTTTCCGGCGAAGCCCCCGAGAGCGGCGCTGCGGAGATCGCCGCGCCGCGCGCCAGAGGCCGTAAGGCTGCCGCAAGTGCGGCGTCGACGCCTGCGAAAGCAAAGTCTGCAGAGACAACGAAAACCCCGGCGAAACGCGCGACCGCCAGATCGTCCGAAGTCGCAACGAAAACGCCAAAAATCGCTTCTGCTACGAAAAAAGCAACCAGAAAATCCGCTGTGACCGTGTCCGACGAAACCGTCGAGACGCCGAGCGTGAAGTCGACCAAAACGGCGCGCAAGCCGGCTACAGCGGCAAAAACGAAGCCCGCAACGGCGTCTTCCCCGAAATCCACCGAAAAGCCGAAGGCCGAAAAAGTCACAGCGCGGAAGAGCGCTGCGTCGCGCTGGGCCTCCGCTGCAGTCGAAGCCGCTGAAAAGCCCGCGCCCAGAACGACGCGCGGCGCCGGGCGTCGGAACGCGACGAAACCTGCCGCTGACGAAACGCCGGTCTCAACCGACGCCGACATCCAGATCACGAACGTCGATGAGGTCTCCCTGCCGCTGCATGTCGGCGGCGGGCTTGATGTGAGCGCGACGGTTGAGCCGGATGTCACGCCAGCCGCCGCCACGGAGCCGCCAGCGACTGAACCGCCAGCGGAAGATAGGCCGACTTTCACAGGGCTCGGGCTCTCGGAACCAATCCTCCGCGCCGTGGCGGAAATGGGCTACGTCCACCCGACGCCCATTCAGGCTCAGGCGATCCCTGCGGTGCTGAACGGGCGCGACGTTCTTGGCGTCGCTCAGACGGGCACCGGCAAGACGGCCTCTTTTACGCTGCCCATGCTGGAGACCTTGTCCGGCTCCCGCGCTCGCGCTCGCATGCCGCGTTCGCTGATCCTCGAGCCGACGCGTGAACTTGCGCTCCAGGTTGCAGAAAACTTCGTAAACTACGGCAAGCATCTCAAGCTGACCCATGCTCTTTTGATCGGCGGCGAAAGCATGGCCGATCAGAAAGAGGCGCTCAATCGAGGCGTCGACGTGCTGATCGCGACGCCAGGGCGTCTGATCGATCTTTTCGAGCGCGGCGGCCTCCTGATGAACCAGACGCGCACGCTGGTGATCGACGAAGCCGACCGCATGCTCGACATGGGATTCATTCCGGATATCGAGCGAATCGTCGGCCTGTTGCCGCGTATGCGCCAGACGCTGTTCTTCTCCGCCACGATGGCGCCGGAGATCAGACGCCTTGCCGACGCGTTCCTGCAAAATCCGGTCGAAATCACCGTCAGCCGCCCCTCGTCGGTGGCGACGACGATCGAGACCGGACTGGTCGTCGTGGACGAGGACGACAAGCGCAAGGTTCTCCGCAAACTGCTGCGGTCTGCGGATCTTCAGAACGCCATCGTGTTCTGCAACCGCAAGCGCGACGTGGATATGCTCCTGAAGTCGTTGCAGAAGCATGGATTCTCCGTCGGCGCGCTGCATGGCGATCTTCCTCAATCGGTACGTTTTTCCACCCTTGAGAAGTTCAAGGCGGGCGAGCTGAAAATTCTCGTCTGCTCGGACGTAGCGGCGCGCGGCATCGACATTGGCGGCCTGTCGCATGTGTTCAACTTCGACCTGCCGTTTCACGCCGAGGATTACGTCCATCGCATTGGCCGCACGGGCCGCGCTGGTCGCGAAGGCCGCGCCTACAGCATTGCGACTCCGTACGATCGTACATTTGCCGAAGCCATTGAAAAGCTGACGGGCAAATCGATCCCGCGCCTTGAACTGGACGGCGTCGCCCAGCTCGAATGGTCTGAGGAAGCTCGGCCGCGTCATGATCGTGGCAAGAAGCGCCGCGACGATCGCGGCAAGAAACACGGCGGCGAGCCCGATAACCGTGCGCGTCAGGCCGAACCGCACCGCAACGACGCGAAGCGGCAGGACGGCGGGCAGGGCGAGACGGCGAAGCCTCATCACACGCGCGGCGAATCGTCCCGTCATGAGCCGTCCCGGAACGAGCAGGGCCGCGCCGACGCCGCAGCGCGCGACGGCTTCCGTCGCGATGATGATCGTCGCGACCGTAATCGCGATCGGGGACGTGAGTCCCGCGACGGCGAACGGAACCAGCGTCACAAGGACCACCGCAGACGCGACGAAATCCCCGCCGACACAACGGCGGACGGCGTGCCAGGCTTTGGCGCGGACGCACCGGCCTTCATGTCGGCTCCTCGGCGCCTGCGCCGCCCCGCGCCCGTCGATCTGAGTCAGGATGGCGCGGAAAGCTGATCCGCGCAGGCGACGGGCGCCTCCGCCGCCTGAATCCTTCGGTCCCGCCGGCCTCTACGTTGTCGAACGCCTCGGCGCCGGGGGCGATGGCGTCGCACGAGAGGAGCAGAACGGCGACGCGCAGGCCCAGACGGCGTTCATCCCGTTCACCGCGCCGGGCGATACGGTCATGGCCCAGCCTGTGGGCCGTGGTCGCGCGTCCTGCGAAAGGATTGTCTCCCCCTCCCCTGTTCGGGTGACGCCGCCTTGCGCGCTGTTCGGACAGTGCGGCGGATGTGCTTTGCAGCACCTGCCGATGGACTGGACGCTTTCGTGGAAAGTCGAGCAGATCGTGACCGGCTTACGCCACGCAGGCTTTGCGGAGGTTCCGGAGCCACGCGCCGTGCAGTCTCCTCCTTCCACACGGCGGCGCGCCGAATTTGCGTTGAAGCGAAATGCGGGCGTCGTCGTCATCGGCCTGCACCGCCGCGGTGGAGATGTTCTCGACCTGACCGAGTGCCATGTGCTGCATCCGGGCATCATGGCGCTTTTGCCGCCGTTACGCGCGTTGCTGCCGCGTCTCGACCTGCTGCGCGGCTCCGGCGACCTTCTGGTCAATCTTCTGGATTCGGGACCGGATCTACTTTTCACAACGGACGCGCCGCCCTCGTCCGCCGACCGGGGAAAGCTCGCCGCTTTTGCACGCGAACATGCGATCCCGCGCATAGGCTGGCGACCGGGCTTGCGGGACGAGCCCGAAACAGTCTCACAGCTTGGTCCGGTGCGGCAGATCTTCGGAGATGTGGCCGTCGAGCCGCCGCTGGGTGCGTTCCTCCAAGCAACCGCAACGGGCGAGGCCGCAATACGCGACGCCGTGCTGGACGCGACGCCTGCAGCGCCCGGACGCAAAGCGAAGATCATAGAACTTTACGCAGGCTGCGGCACGTTGACCTTCCCCCTTGCCGAACGCGCGCGGGTCGAGGCGTACGAGGGCCATCCTGCAGCCCTGCAGACGTTACGCAAGGCTGCGGCCGGGCGTCGCGTCGACGCTGCTGTACGGGATCTGAACCGACAACCAGTCGACGCGAAGGATCTCGGCGGCGCTCTGGCCGTCGTGCTTGACCCCCCTTACACGGGCGCGGGCGCGCAGATGGAGGCCATCCTTCGAGCCACGCCCGAAGCGCTGATCTACGTAAGCTGCAACCCACAGGTTCTTCTGAAGGACGCGAAAAGCCTCTTCGCAGCTGGTTACTCTCTGGATGCTGTCACCGTCGTCGATCAGTTTCTCTGGTCGCCGGAAATCGAGACGGTGTGCCGGTTTTCCCGAAAGCCGCACCGTTTGCGACGCTGAGAGACGCAAGTATTGCGATCGCTGACGCGCGCTTCCACGCCGTCGGTCGATAACTCCAGAAACTTCCTCAGTTCGGCAGCCGCGGGACGCCACGACAGGTAGCGTCGGCAACTGTCTCTGATTTACCGTAGAAGCTTCTTTGGATCATGCGTTCCCAGAGACTCGGCGAGCCAGGGCGCGCCGGGCGATGCTTTCCGCGAAGAACGGCGTCTCCCGGCGGTTATGATCGCCGCCCGCCTCCTGCCGGGCTGCGGCGGCCTGCTCAAACGCGACGCCATGCTCGCCAAGAAACGTCATGAAGGCGTCCGTCGGATGGGCGGTCACGCGGTTGGTGTAGAGAGTACGCCCGCCGCCCAGATCCTCGGCGATCAGCTCCCAGACGACATTCACCTGCGTCCGGCCATTAGGGGTGAAAACATCGGAAATTGAATTCATCCGGCAATAACTCGGCGTCGCTTCCTCGGCGACGTAATGCTGCACCACCAGACCCGCGCCTATCATTTCGACATTGATGGACATGCGGCGTCCGTCGTCCGTCGTCGTAATGCCTGCCGCAATGTGGTCGGGTGCGCAGCAACGGAGATATTCAGCTTCAGGCAACGTAAAGAGCCACTCGGCGATATCGACTTCGGCGAAAGGCACGTCGATTTCGTGAGAGTAAGCGGACTGAGAGAGTATCTGTTCGAGGATTTTCATTTGTTTTGCTCCTTCAATTCGACAGGGGACGCGCCCTGTTCGATGAACGAAGGTTTGCGCCGCGCGGAGGCGCGGGATAAGCCGGAATTGTGCCGAAACGCTTTTGCCGTTTCCGCAAAGGTCAGGCGGTTTATGATGAAAGATCCACGTTTTGCCGAACATCTGGCGGTCTTCGTCGATGTCGTGCGCCATGGCAGCTTCTCTGCGGCAGCTCGCAGACGGGGACAAACCCCCTCTGCGGTTGTGCGGCAGATCGACACGCTGGAGCAGTCTCTGGGCGTCCCCCTGCTGGTTCGCTCCACACGTGCGCTTGGATTGACCGATGCTGGCGAGCGCCTGATGGAGCGCGCTCAACCATTGCTGGATCAACTGGCGGACGCCCATGCAGAGGTAGCGGCCTTCGACGGAGCGGTGGCGGGGACTCTGCGCCTTGCCTGTTTTCCGACCTTCGGCAAGCGCTACGTGATCCCGGCGCTGACGAAGATGATGCAAGCGCACCCACATTTGCAGATTGAACTCGACCTGACCGAACGGCTGGCCGACCCCGTGCTGGATCGGCTCGATGCCGTGATCCGCATCGGACAGCTCGCCGATAGCGGCCTCTTTGCCACCCGCCTTGCAGATCAGCGGCGATTACTGGTCGCGAGCCAGGATTATTTAACGGATATGGGCATGCCGGATAGCGTCGAAGCGCTCGCCCGGCATCGTCTCATCGAAAAGCTGCACGGAGCTGATCTTCTGGGTTGGGCGGACATTCTCGGACGTCGGATTGGCGAGGGTTCAGGCACTCACTCTGTTTTTCGGTGCGATGATTTCGAAGCGATGCGCCTCTCAGCCGTTGGCGGGATGGGCGTCGCCCTGCTGCCAGACTGGGTAGTCGGTTCCGACGTCAACGACAGGTCTTTGATACGCATACCTCTTGAGGAAGAACCGTGGAATGCGACGCCGACCGGCGTGTGGCTATTGCGGGCTCTGGCCCAGCCATCCGCACGCCTGCGGGCCGTGACCGCGGCTATCAAGGAAATCATCGGCAATCCGCCGATATGGGCATAAGCTGGCGGGTGGCGACGCAGCAGCCGCATCTATCGCGGCGGCCACCGATACATCATTTACACCCAGTTTGTTTTACCAAAGCTATCCGCGATTTTAACCTCGGAGATTAATGCGAACCGGCGCCGACGCTCACTTTAACGCCATGCGGCAAGGTTCAGAATCAATCACCGGTTTTCTCCGGAGCGAGACGTAAAATCGTACCGTTATGATCTTCCGAAATCAGCAAGGCTCCATCAGCCATCACGGCGAGCCCGATTGGAGAACCCGTCGGATCGCTTCCTGATTGTGAGAGATTACGCCAACCCTGGACAAGAGGCTGCGGTGAACCCCGGGGGTTGCCGTCTGAATCAATGGCCAGACTCACCACGCGATGCCCCGCATTGCGGTAGCCGTGATAAGTCATGATGACCCGCCCTTGTAGTGCAGGAAAAGCTGCGCCGGTATAAACAAGCATCCCCAAAGGCGCTGAATGAGCTGGCAACAGCAGATTCGGCGCAGTGAGCGTGGAACAATCGTGCTGCGGATACTCCGGAGCAGGCTTCCCGTCATCGAAGCAATAAGGCCACCCATAATCATGGCCTTTCCGCACAACAAGGAACGGTTCATGCGGCAGCGCGTCATCTGACAATTTTGGGTCAACCACGTTGATGTTGTCACGGCCATTGACCGCAGCCAGCAATACGCCCTCCGGGGTGACCGCCAGCGCAGCAGGATTTCTCATGCCCGTCGCTACAACATTTTCAGTCGAGGCGATTTGGGGAGCACTTTTAGGTCTAAAATAAAGAATCGATGCTCGCGGGACAGCTCCCCGCAATTCGGGACAGATCTGTGACGCAACAGGAAGACCACCAGATGCTGTTTCGCAATTATTCGTGGCGGACCCTTCGCTGACATATAGGCCGGCATCGTGGTCAGCGGCCAGTCCCTTGAGGGGATGACGACCCGTTGAAGGCAATCCCGTCAATGCATCCTGCGTATCCGCCGTTCCATCGCCGCGCACGTTTACCCGCAGAACGCGGTCTGGCAATCCGATGTAAAGTTGTCCATCAGATGCAAACGTGAGGCCGCTGGGACGATCCAGGCCGGTGAGAAGGACTTTTTCCGGTCCGTGGCCATTCTGTTCAATGGCTAGCAGACGGCCACGATGAGGCTGCCAGCCTCCCATATCGACAACGTAAATCGTGGCGCCTTTGACCGCCATACCCCGGGTAAACCGCATTCCCGATGCAACGAGGCCCAGACATGCGCCCTTGGGCGTCTGAAGGTTGACACGCGGGAAGCCATCACACGACCCGCTGGTTACGTAGACAGTTCGAGCGTGAAGTCCGTGCGCTACGCACATGAAGAGGGAAATACAAAATAATTCATGGATATTTATGAAATATTTTCTCACGGAGCATAGACGCTTCGCTATTTTTTGATTCGCCATACCATCTCCCCTCTCCACCGCCACAATGTGCATCGTGCATATTTGTTGGTCAGTGTGCGAACAACGCTACAGTTGTTTAGTTCCGGGATTTAACAGTGCAGCGCCCGACTTCTTACGCACCAAGCAGTATGGCGGAAGTATACCATAGCGATTATCGCGCCGGCCTTATTCAGACGTCAGAGATTGTCGCTTGCCGTCATAATTGCAGCATTCGCAAGACGCGTATCCATTTTCTCGGCCCCTTCGAGACCTTACAGACATCAGTGGCGCCACTCCAGCTCGTCTGCCGACGACGAGCGAAGGCGTGTCCTACGAAAGGTCAATACAAAACAAGACCGCGAACGCGGTCGCCAGTGCTACCCTGCCGCCCGAACAATGGCCGGGCTGACGCGCACCATAATTGGCTGGTGATCGGAAGCATAAACGGGCAGCACCGTCGCCCCTTCACAGTTCATGCCACGCACGAGGCAGCGATCGATGCGGATCGGCAGGAGATCCGCCATGCGATGGGTTGGCTCACGCGGGCCGACGTCCTGAAATCCCGGCACAAGAGCAGGGCCGACGAGGTTGAAATCCCCAAGGATGGCCGCCGGCGCAGGCAGAATGGCGGCGAGGCGCCGCAACTGGCGACGGTTCATGATCTGTCCGTGCGACAGGTGAACGTTGGCGACTGTGAAGTCCCCAAGGGCGATCACCTGCGCTACGCGTCGAACCAGCGCTCCTGACGGGATGGCGCAGGCGCGTGGTGCGCGCGCGAATGGCCGCCGACTCCAGCATGCCGGACCGTGGATGCGGCCCGGCAGCGGCGCGCGCGCATAATATCCGCCGATCCGCTCCGGCAGGAGATCGATGTCAGCAGTCGCTTCCTGCATAAGTAAAAGATCGGGGCGCTCACGCTCGATCAATGCGACGACGTCGCCCAAGGTGGCGCCGACGCTGTGAAGCAAGTTCCAGCTGATGATCGTAACCGCCGCGCCGCCCTGGGCGCCTGAGGCGAATGATCGCGATCTGTTTCGGTTGAAACGCAGGCCGCCCACGGGGGCTAGTCCCGACACAACTCTGGGGGTCAGGACGGATTTGACCGTCACGATTCAGATCCTCCGCTTTTGGAGAGTTTTGTCGGGACGTGCCCGGCGGCAAATTCAACAGTCAGGGCATATCCGATCGCAAGCAGGACCGGGCCGAGGAAGATGCCCAGGCCGCCAAACTCCAGAACGCCGCCGATGACGCCAATCAAAGTCAGCAGGTAAGGCAGTTCCGCGCCCCGCGATATGAAGATAGGCCGAATGAAATGATCCGCGCCTGAAATCGCTACGACTCCGTAAACCGCCAGCCCCAGCCCTCGCCACAAATGGTGGGATGCGACCAGCCAGATCGAGGCGGGAATCCAGACCAGAGGCGCGCCGATCGGCAATACCGAGAGCAAGGCCGCCACCGTGCCGAACAGAACCGGCTCGGGTAGTCGGGCGATCCAGAAACCGACGCCTGTCAGTACGCCCTGCAGGATTGCGGTGCCCAGCACGCCGTACACCGTACCGCGCACTGTGCCGCCGATGATCCGCAAAAGACGATCAGCCTGTCGCCCGGCCACCCGTTCCAGCAGGGCGCGAAGGGTCCGTCCGAGCGAGTCGCCGCTGAGCCAGAAAAAGAAAGCGATGAACAGCGCCATCGCGATATGCAGGCCGCCGCTAGCGATCTGCACGAGCAGGGAAATAGCGGACTGGGCGATGTCGCCAGCGTATGGGCGGAGACTTTGGCCAAGGTTGCCAATGTCTTTGGCCGCCTCCGTCCATGCGTGAGCAGCTTCCGCTCCGATGAGAGGCGTCGCCGCAACCCAGGCCGGAGGTTGGGGCACTTTCAGCCTTGGAACCAGAAAATCAGTCAACGCCGTAACTGCGCCCGGCCCGTCGGCGACCCCTTTTGAAGCGAGCAACGCAATCGGAAGCAGGAGACATATGGCGCACAGGCCCGCCATGGCGAGCGCGGCGAGGGTTGGACGGATTCGCCTGCGCAGACGTGCGTACACCGGCCAGGTCACAAATGCGAGAATGGCGGCCCAAAGCAACGCGGAAGAGAACGGGGCCATCACCTCGACGCAGCCATAAGCCACGCCCGCAAGCAACAATCCTGCAATGATCCGTTCGGTCGCCATAGCCTCCGTGCCGACGCAACCCCCCGATATTCCGGGTGGTATTTCGCTGTTCAATATTTTGAACTATGCAACGTTCGCTGAACAGCCCCGACACGACGCCTAACAACCTCGGTCGGAACTTTGCAGCCAGCAACTTCAGAGTCGCGGTACCGAAACACTTTACAAAAAAATGGATTAACGCAATATTGACGAACGTCCATCCCTAAAAAGTCGCAAGGAAATCTAAACGATGGCTGCTGTCACTATGCGTCTTAGCGAGATCGGTCAGCAGCTCCGCGCATTCCGCCTCGAATCCGGCATGCGAGCGGACGAAATCGCGGCTCGACTGGGCGTCTCCCGCGCCGCGCTGTACCGTTATGAAAAGGGCGAGGTCATCAAGCTGGACACAGTCCAGCGCCTCGCCGAGCTTCTCAAGGTGTCGCCACTTACGTTGCTCGGAATCGGCGTCGAATACTACAGCCGCCCGATCGGTTTTTTCGAACGTATCCGCCAGATCGAGGAAGAGACCGATCAGATTCTGCAGATCGCTGATCCGGTGGCTTATCTTGTGACCTCCTCTGACTACGACAGGGTTCTCTCACAGGCGATCGCCGAAACGCAGGATGGGGCGTCCGGGGAGCAATACCCGTCGATCATGGCGGCGCGAAAATCCGCTTACGAGGCGCGTCGTCCCACGATGATCACCATGCTGCCCGAGCAGGCGGTGGAGCGCTTCCTCCTGCGGGGCGTTTGCGAGGCCGCGTCCCTGTCGCCGGAATTGCGGGATGCCGCCCGTCGGGTCGCTGCAACCGAGATCTCACGCATCGTGGATATGATAGAGGCCGAACCGATCGGCCTGCAGTTCAGCGTCGTCTCCGAAGTCGACAACACCGCCAACTGCATGCTCATGCGCGGGCGTGAACGTATGGTGTTGGCGATCAACCCGTTCCGCGCCGACACGTCTCCCGCAGCGTCCACGGGCGTTTCGCTGATTACCAGCGCGCCTGAAGCGGTGAACGCCCACCAGCGCGTCATTGAGGCGCTGTGGAAGGATTCGCTGAAGGGCAAGGAGGCTGCGGATCGTCTCCGCCTGCTGCTTGCCGAGTATGCGATCCGATGATCCTATGGCCCTCTCAGCGCCTGAAGGCGTGAAGAGGAGCAATTGATAGCATGTCCGCTCATCCCGCGTCGTCGCCGCGCCAGACGCCGCTGATATCGGCCGAAACCCTTCTTTCCAGCATATCTGGATCGGGGGTTGTCGCCCTCGACGCCACGGCTCTGCTTCCCGGCGAGACGCGGGACCCCGATTCGGAATTCCTCGCGCGCCGCATTCCGGGCGCCAGACGATTCGACATTGATGTTTTTTCCGACCCCGAAGCCTCCCTTCCCCATATGGCGCCGACGGCCTCCCGCTTCGCCCGCCTCGCCGGGGAGCTTGGGCTGACGCGCGAAAGCACGATCGTTTTCTACGATCAGGGCAATATCGCTTCCTCTTGCCGCGCCTGGTGGCTGGCCCGCCTTTTCGGCCATGAACGCGTCTATGTGCTTGACGGCGGGCTTCCCGCCTGGATCGCCGCTGGTGGCGCTGTGGAAAACGGTCCACCAACTCCGGCAGTGAGTGCCGTTTACGAGGCGCGGCTGACCGTTCAGCGCCTCTCCGGTCTGGGAGACATGCTCGCCCATGCGTCACACCCGGGCGAAGTGATCATTTTGGACGCCCGTGCGCGGGGACGTTTTGAAGGCATCGCACCCGAGCCAAGACCGGGGCTGTCTTCCGGCCACATACCCGGCGCAGTCAGCCTCCCCTTTGGCGAATTGCTGGGCGCCGACAAACGGTTCCTGTCGCCAGGCGAACTGAACGAACGCCTTGTCCACGCCGGCGCAACCGGCGCGGCGCCCGTCATCGCGACCTGCGGCTCTGGCATGACCGCCTCTGTTATCGCCGTCGCCATTGAGGCTGCAGGACTTCCGCCTGCGGCGATCTATGACGGGTCTTGGGCCGAATGGGCGTCGACGCCCGGAGCGCCAATCGAAACAGGGACTGGCGGTCCAGCCGCCACGAGCGCGGGATGAGCGACGAAAACGCAGTCTCCGCCGGGTGGGATCGTCTGAACTCCCTGCTCGTTCGCGTCGGCCGCCCTGAAGCTGACGAGGCGCCGCAAGGCGGGCGGCTGGTCAACCCTAGCGTGACGCGAGGGTCGACGGTTCTATTCCCCGACATCGCCACGATGCAGAGCGTGGGGCGCGAGCGCTACGAACACGTCGCAATCTACGGGGCGATGGGATCGACGGTCCAGCATCAGCTCGAGCGTGCTGTCGCAGCCGTGGAAGGCGGCGCCAACACGCAGGTCGTGTCGTCCGGGCTTGCGGCCTGCACCACGGCGCTGCTGGTCTGGACCAGCGCGGGCGGTCACTGCCTGATCCCCGACTCCTGCTACGGGCCGACGCGGCGCTTCGCCGACACCATGTTGCGACGCTTCGGCGTCGAGACTGAGTATTACGATCCGTGCGCTGGCGAAGATGCGTTGCGCGCGCTGATGCGATCCAACACGCAGGTTGTGTTCGCGGAGAGCCCAGGCAGCCATACCTTCGAAATACAGGACGTGAAGATGCTCGCCCGTGTGGCACACGAAGGCGGCGCTCGGCTGCTGCTCGACAACACCTGGGGCTTCGGCGTTTTCTCGCCGTTCGAACATGGCGTTGATGTGTCGGTACAGGCTCTGACGAAATACGCAGCCGGACATTCGGATGCGGTGCTGGGCGCGATCACTGTCGCGGATGACGGTTTGTGGCGGGCTTTGCGTGACGCTGCGATCCAGCTCGGGCAGCTCGCCGGGCCGGACGAATGCTGGCTGACTCTGCGCGGGTTGCGCACCATGGGCGTGCGGCTTGCGCATCAGTCGCGAACAGCTCTGCAAGTCGCGCGGTGGCTGGACGCGCGACCGGAAGTTTCCCGCGTCCTGCACCCGGCTCTTCCCGATTGTCCCGGTCATGCGTTGTGGAAACGCGATTTCTCAGGGGCAGGCACGGTGTTCGGCGTTTCTCTGACGCCCGCCTTCACGCGCGTGGCCATGGAAGCGATGGTCGACTCTCTGAGTCTGTTCGGCATCGGGGCGTCATGGGGGGGGTTCGAGAGTCTCGTGCTGCCGACGACTGGAGGGATCGTGCGGTCTGTGTCCGCTTCGGAGCAAAGCGATGAAGGGCCGTCGTTCCGACTCAACATTGGCCTGGAGGCGGCGGAAGATCTTATCGCGGATCTTGAAAAAGGCCTGACGGTGCTGACCGCCGCCTGACGAGCGGCGGTGTGGTGGATCGAAGTCCGCCTCGGTTGTTCCCGACCTGTTGCGATCGCCTGATATTTCAAAGGGAATTCGAATATGGCAGCGGTGATGACATGCCTTGCGCACTCTGACGCAGCTTTCCGCCCCGCTACCGTAGGTCGTTTTTCGTGCACCAAGACGCATCTATCGATTGGCTTTACGTCATTTTGCCGGAAACGGGCTGCCTAAACCAACGATCGAGGCTTTCGTAGAAAAAACAGACACTACCCCTGCCAATTTGAAGAACGATCATCTGTTACCCGATGGATACTCCTCGCACGCGGACGCCTCCCCCCGACGCCGCAGGCTTGTTACAAGCCTGCGCGAAACGATCCGTCCAGAACCAAGAAGTTTACGGATTTTCTGAACAGACCATCCGAACAGACTCTATGTTCGTATATTACGCCATCAGGTAATACCTGTTTTTCCGACACGGCACACAGAAACTAAATTCAAAAAAATTCTACGAATGTCTTTGTGCATGCAAATAACCCCCCATCGACAGACAAAACAGCGACGCCAATCGACCATTTACTCTCGGTGAGCAGGCCAGCTTGGGAATCTATTTGGACGGATATCCAATATATATTTCAATAAAGTGAGGAATGGAGGCGGCCACGCCTTTTCCAGGCATAGAGATTCACGGAATTGACACAAGAACCAGACACCTGCCTCCTTCCATCGCTCGACGACGACGTTATAACATAACCAAATAAACATATGGAGCGCTTGCAGTGGCGTCACAACTCGAGCGCCGTGCGCTTCTCGGACTGGGGGCGGGTTTCTCCCTGACTTCCCTGTTGCCTTCCATTCGTCGCGCACAGGCGATTCCGGCCGGACGGGATAGCGGAACGATTGAAGACGTTCAGCACATTGTCGTGCTGATGCAGGAAAATCGTGCTTTCGACCATTACCTCGGTCACCTCAACGGCGTGCGCGGCTATGGCGACCGGCATGTCGTGCGCGGGCCGCAAGGCCTGCCGATCTGGTGGCAACAGCGACACAAGGCGGAAGACGGCTGGATCACGCCCTTTCACCTTCCGACCCAGACGACAAGCGCCCAATGCGTGATCGACCTCGATCATAACTGGGCGCCCACGCACGCCGCGATCAACAAGGGATGGAACGATCAGTGGCCCCGTCACAAGAAAGACATGACGATGGGCTATTACACGCGCGACGACATTCCGTTTCATTACGCGCTCGCCGACGCATTTACGACCTGCGACAACTGGTTTTGTTCGACGCCGACACAGACGCATCCGAACCGTTATTATCTGATGACCGGCATGGTGGATCCGACAGGCGCGGGCGGCGGTCCGGTCCTCGACAACGTGGACTGGGTGGACCGGCCCTTTTATCCGCACGTCGCGCCGCCCTTCTCGTGGACAACCTACCCCGAGCGCCTGCAGGAAGCGGGCGTGGATTGGCGGATTTATCAACAGGGTGTCTCCGTATCGGATGTCGAAAACGGCAATTTCGGCACCAATGTCCTGATGTGCTTCGAGAACTACGTGAAGGCGCAGCCGGGTTCGCCGCTCTACGAACGCGCCATGGTCGCCCGCCCCCTAAACCAGCTGCGCGCCGACGTTCTGGCGGACCGCCTGCCGCAGGTGTCGTGGATCCTTCCCCCCGCCGCATATTCGGAGCATCCGCGCTGGACGCCGGGCTACGGCGCAACGTTCATCGCTCATGCGCTTGATGCGCTGACAGCCAATCCGGAAGTATGGGCGCGCACGGCCTTCCTCATCATGTATGACGAGAACGATGGTTATTTCGACCATCTTCCGCCGCCGCAACCACCCACGCCGGTTCTTCCGGGCAAGAGCACGATTGCGACGACCGGCGAGATTCACGACAGGATCAGCAGCTATGAACCGGAACGCTATACGGCCGATCTGCTGCCTTACGGACTTGGTCCACGCGTGCCAGCTTTTGCCATCTCACCGTGGAGCACAGGCGGTTTCGTCTGCTCCGAGGTTTTCGACCACACGTCTGTTATTCGTTTCATCGAAGCGCGGTTCGGCGTACGCGAGCCCAATATCACGCCTTGGCGGCGCGCAGTCTGCGGCGATCTGACCAGCGCATTCGACTTCTCGCGTAAGCGACATATCAAAACACCACTCCCAGATACGGACGTTTACAAGAAAATTGCAGACGCTCAGTGCAAACTACCAAATCCTGTCATTCCGCCGCAAAGTCGAATCGAGGACATTGGCTTCGTGGAGCCGGGGGCGCGGCCTGCTCGCGCTCTACCTTATGCGCTTGCCGCCGACTTTGCCACCTCCCTCTCCGGCGCAGTGACAATCACCATGCGCAATGACGGCGCGCGCGCGGCCTGCCTTCTCGTCTATCGCGAGCTCACTCAGGAAGCACCACGGCGATATACAATTGAAGCGGGAAAATCGCTTCAGGACGAATGGGCGCCCGACGGATCGGCCGAACGCCGCTTCGCCGTGCTTGGTCCCAACGGTTTCGCCCGATACCTGCGACTTGCGGGGCCGGGTGCAATTTCGCTCATCGCACGACACGATGCAGCGAAGGGCGCGCTCGTTCTTGAAATCGCGAACAGCGCCAGTACGCCCAAACAGCTGACGCTCCGCGACAACGCCTATGGCTCCGTCGACCGTATCCTCACCGTTCCTGCGATGGAAAAAATGACGCAGATACTCGATCTTGCGAATACCCACCATTGGTACGATCTGACCGTCACTGCAGCGGATGAAGCAGGCAGCGAAATTCGCGTCGCCGGTCACGTTGAAACCGGCCGGGCGAGCATTACCGACCCCGCGATGGGCGTCGGCATGGCCGGATGAAGTGCGCTCTCTATCATTGCGGAGGATACGAAGAGCGAAGACGATAACCGCTTCAGTTCGGTTGGTGCATGAAAAACTGGGCGATCAGCGTCGCGCCCAGAAATGTTCCGGCGTTCGCGCAAAACGACACGACCACGATCCTCCACCCCAACCGGCGGAAAGCCGGAATGTCCTTGGCTACGGATAGTCCAGCCAAAGCCAGGATCGGGGTGACGAGCGACAGAAAATTGATCGGCGCAGTCATCGCCCTCACCGTGGCGGCGCCGGGAAAGCCGGGCAACGTCACCAGCATGGCGACGATGGAACACCACAGAACGGCCGGTATGCGGCAGCCTGCCAGACGATAAAGCCCGAGTCCTGCTACGCTGATTGCAACAATGATCACCATGCCCAGCATGGTGGATGTTGTCACGGCGGCGCCGTGACCGATCCGGTTCCCGACTAGCGCAAGGCAGCCGATGAAAAGCCAGCAGACCAGCACCCAGCGAAAGGATAACTGCCGCCCGTCGTCATGCACGACGTCGACGTCGCGAATTTCCGACGTTCGGTACGTCACCCTGCGCCCTAGAAGTGGTTCCAGGACGCGATACGCCCATATCGTGCAAGGCAGAGAGATCAGCACCGTGAAATAGGTACCGATCGTGGTCGTGATAAGATTGCTCGCAGCGGCGAAAACGGCGATGTCATCAGCCACAGACGGCGGCATGCGGGCCGCAATCGCCCCGGAAGCAGCCGCCATCATGCTGCCCGAGCCGATGCCAGAGCCCATCGCCAAGGCGTAAGGGCTGAACCAGCCAGTATCAGTAAGCAGACCTGCAAACAGCGCGATGAAAATGGCGCCGAAAATGGCGCCAGTAAGATATTCGGCGAGCACGCCGCGCCCTTCCGGAGAGTTCATCCCAAACCGCTCTCCGATGATCGCAAGGCTCGGTTCACGGCCGATGGAAAATGTCGCGCCTATCGCTTCACGTTTTATCCCAAGCAGCAGGGCTAGCGGCAGGCCGAAAACCATGGTTCCCAGAAAATGCCCGAACTCCTGAAACACGAGCGCCCATCCGGCCTGCAACACTTTCGGAATCGAGCCTCCAACCAACAGGCCCAATCGCGTGATGAAGAGCAACAATACGGGTTGCAGAAGTTTCGCCGCCGTCACCTGCGCTTGCACGGACAGCGTCATGGTTCGGGAAAAAACCTGTCCGCAGGCGCCGTACAGCGCTCCCGCGATGAGCGCCCAAACGAGCGGCAGAAGGGTGACGCCGCCAGGGCCAATCGGAACGGTGATCGGACCGATGACCTCGGCAGCGATCACGATGAACGTAGTCGCAAGCAGGATGCGCAGCATGTCCGGACGCTTCGGAACAAAGCGTCCGGCGGCTGGCGTTGGCGTCGCGGTCGGGGAGACAGACCCGGCGCTCATCACTCAGCCGAGACCGGGAGCATAACCGAAGGCGGCCGTTGGCTCCCTTGCCGTCTCGACCCAGACGCTTTTCATGTGCGTGTACTCCCTGAGCACGTCTACGCCGCTCGATCGACCGTACCCGCTCTGCCCTGATCCGCCAAATGGCGAAGCCACGTTGATCGTCTTGTAGGAATTGATCCAGAAGGTGCCAGCACGCACGCCTGAAGCGACGCGATGCGCCCGACCGACGTCGCGCGTCCAGACCGCTCCCGCCAGACCAAACGGGCTTGCATTCGCAAGGGCCACCGCCTCGGCCTCATCCTCAAACGGGATCGCTACGACCACCGGACCAAAAATTTCAGTCTGGGCCACGGACATGTCGTTATCGACGCCCGTCAGGATCGTGGGAGGCACGAAATAGCCCTTCGCAGGATCGACGTCGCCGAGCGGCGGCGTCGCCACGGCGCCGGCCTCAACGCCCTTGTCGATCATGGTGCGCACATGCTCGAACTGCCGAATGTTGTTGATCGGCCCAACCTCGGTGTCCGGGCTGGCCGGATCTCCAACCCTGATCTGTGCAGCGCCCTCGGCGACGATACGGACGAACCGATCATAGATGGAACGCTGCACCAGCAGGCGCGACCCTGCGACACAGCTTTGGCCCGCGCCCGCGAAAATCGCAGCCTGCGCGCCCTTGGCCGCAAGCGCCAGATCCGCGTCCTCGAACACGATGTTGGCGGATTTACCGCCCAGTTCGAGCACGCTCGGTTTCAGCAAGCGCGCGGCGGCGGCGGCGATCTGCGCGCCCACGGCTGGCGATCCGACGAAGACCACCTTCTTGACCGCAGGTTCGGCGACGGCCGCCTGTGCAGCGGTATGTCCATAGCCGTTCAACACATTGATGACCCCGATTGGCAGCCCGGCTTTCTCCGCCACCCTGGCCAGCGCAAGGGACGTCAGGGGCGTCCGCTCCGAAGGCTTCAGAACGACGGCGTTCCCCATCGCAATCGCCGGGGCCAGCTGCCATCCGGCGGTAAAGATTGGCGCATTCCAGGGCGTAATCTGAAGAATGACGCCAACCGGTTCACGCAACGTATAATTCAGGTGCGACGTGGGCGTCGGAATGACTTCCCCGAAAAGCTTGTCAGTCCAGCCAGCGTAATATTCGAACATCTCGGCGACCTTGATCGCCTCTCCCCGGCAATCGCGAATTGGCTTTCCCGAGACAAGCATTTCCAGTTCAGCCAAACTTTCGGATTCAGCCCGCACCGCCTGCGCGATCGCCTGCATCACGCGCCCTCGTGCCGCATGGGTGAAGGACCGCCAGCGAAGCAGCCCCTGCTCCGCCTCGATGGCCGCCCGATGCGCGACTTCAGCCCCGGCGTCCGAGAACGAACAAAGCGTTTCTGTCGTGACGGGGCTTATGATCTCAATCTGGTCGCCGCGCCCTTCCACTATGGCGCCGCCAACATAGGAACCAACAGCCTTCTCTTCCGGAAAAAAATGCGCGAACAGAGCTTCGACGCGATGCGCTTGGGCGGTCATTATTGGGGCTCCGAGATAGAGGTCTGGTGAAGCGTCATTTCGACGATACGGTTGAAATCCGCCTGATCAGCCAGTGCGGGAGCGCTGTCCGCCCATGCGACGATAGTCCGCTCCATCAGGGGCAGCCCCAGGCCGGAATGCTGCACCAGATCGTCACCCAGACGGATGTCCTTGCGCATCAGCTTCATCGTGAAGCCTGAATCGAACGCCTGATTCAGAATCCAGCGCGGCATGTTGACTTCCGTCGCAGCATTGCGGCCCGAACCGGAATTGAGGCCCGCATTCAGCTTGTCGTCCTGCATGCCGAGGCTTCGACCAAGCGCGAGCGCTTCGGCGGCGAGGATAAGGTTTGCGCCACACATGACGTTGTTGATGATTTTGAGCGCGTGACCATCCCCCACTGCGCCAACATGAGTACGCACGCGGCTCATGGCTTCCAGAACCGGTTCAATGCGGGCGATATCGGCCGCGTCTCCGCCGAGCACCATGCCAAGCGCGCCCGCCATGGCGCCAGAAGGACCGCCGCTGACCGGGGCGTCAACGAGATGCATTCCAGCCTCTTCGATCAGCTTCGCCAGACGGCGTGTCACGTCGGGGTGCGACGTCGACGTGTCAATGATCGTGACTCCTGCGCGGCCAGAAGCCAGCACACCGCCTTCGCCCGCAATAACCTGCTCGACGACTGCGGCGGTCGGAAGGGAAAGGACGATGACATCGCAGGCGTGCGTCACGTCGGACAACGACGTCGCAAGCGAAACATCTCGTCCTTCGAGTATGAGTGGCCCGTCGAGGAACGGATCATGCCCCAGAACGTCAAAACCCTTTCGCATCAGGGACGCAGCCATCCCACGCCCCATGTTTCCAAGCCCGACCACACCGATTTTGGACACCCTGCCACTCTCCTTCGTCGCAAATCCGCACCACGTCGTGCCTAGTGAAAACGGTTCTGCGATTGGCGAAAGGCATGTACACCGTCATAACTGTTGCCCTGAAAGCAACGCCGGAGGGTCGTTTCGTGGAACTGGACGAGCGCTGGATATTCTATCTGCATGAATCAATCGTCGGCGGCAGCGTAAGAGCCGCTGCCGACAAGCTGAATGTGAATCCTTCAGCTATCAGCAGACAGATTGTTCACCTTGAACAAGCCGTTGGCGCCAGCCTGATGGAGCGCCACAGCAAGGGCGTCCGCGCGACCGAGGCCGGGGAACTCGTCCTCGATTATTATCGCCGACGGCGCGCCGACCACGACGACACGCTGAGCCGCATCGAAGATATCAAGGGCCTGAGGCGCGGCCACATCAGTCTGGCGCTTGGCGAGGGATTCATCGATACGATCGCCGCTGGCCCCCTGGCCCGCTTCTGGAAGCGATATCCGGAAATTTCGCTGAACGTTGACGTGACAAGCACGAATGACGTGGCGCGGCTGCTATTGGAAGATGCTGTTCATATAGGGCTTATCTACAACCCGCCAAAGGAACCCCGATTGAGGACGCATTCGGTGGCGCTCCAACCGGTTCGTGTCATTGCGCGCGCCGACCATCCGTTTGCGGCGCTTGGACGGCCTCTGGACATAACAGAACTGCTCGACCAACGGATCGCTCAACTCCAGCATTCTTACGGAATTCGTCAGATCATAGACAACGCCACGCATATTTCAGGACTACGTATTCCCGCAGCAGTGACGACAAGCTCCATCTCCATGCTCAAAAGCTTCGTGGAGCATGGCGGCGGCATTACGCTCGCGCCGTCTTTCGTAGCGGCGAATGAAATTCAAAGCGGTAAGTTCGTCGCGGTTCCGCTCAGGCATAACGTGCTGGACGCCAGCATGCATGTAATGTCGCGTCTGGGTCGGCAACTGCCTAGTGCAGCGACCATGGTGCTGCGTCAGATTGGACGAGAGTTCCGGAGACTGGAGGCAGCCGATGACAGCTTACGCGCCGCCAACAAGCCGCATGGTGCGTCGTATACGAATGATTGATAAAAAATATATATTTTATACAATTCAACGGCTCGCTCTATAATTTTGGTGGGCGTAACGCCCGCCAAAATCAGACAAGACAGGTATCGCGTCTTGGCGCTCCTCCTTGCAGTCGATCGATCTCGACGAATTCGATTGCATCTCTGCACAAATCCAAACGCTCACTCTAGGGCGTATCGTCAGTTGATTCCGATGGCAGCAGAGACGAGTTCTGCTACTGAGTGGAATGTTGGTTTCAGCTTTTCGTGTCGTGTTACAATGCCTCTGAACTGCTTCAATCTGGCGAATCGCGCTCGATGATGTTTTGTTTTTATATAACGATCGGGAGATTTCCCGTGCATTGCGTCGGTTTTTCTTTGACGGAATAACCGATGCTATATGCCCGTCTTCGAGCTTTCCGATGAATGGATCAGCGTCATAAGCCTTGTCGGCAATAACGGCTGCCGGATCGACTTCATCCAGAAGGGTGTCTGCTTCGGCGATGTCGGCCCTTTGCCCTCACGTCAGGGAAAGAGCCACGACCTTCCTCGCAGCATCGACAGTGGTGTGGATCTTCTTGATCAGTCCGCCCCGGGGCCGTTCGATGTCCTGATCCGCACCCCTTTTAAGAGCGCGTGCACTATGCTGATGTGCTCTGATGATCGTGCTGTCGATCATCATGTATTCATTGTCGCGATCGGCCTCCATATGCCGGAAAATCCGTTTGATCACCCCGCTTTCGCACCAGCGGCGCAAGTCCATTTTCAACATCAACGGGACCGGAATGCCTCATGATCCACCCAAGCACCACAGGGGAATGGAATCATCAGGATCACCTCAAAAGCGGGGACCGTTTCGAATCAGCCACATGCCACACAATAGCGATTGTTTTTAAGAAATTGTGGAATATGCCGCTGAACGTTTTGTTACATATTGTTTCGTTTTGATATATAATAGATGATAGTCATCAGTTCAGACTGATGGCTGGCTCGTCGCCTGTAGCGGATTTTAGAGGCGACGCAATAGTAAGGAAGGGTAATATGAGGAGTCGGTTGAGAGCAGGCTCTAAACTGGTGAATGCAGTTGGCCCTGATGAAGAGAGGCGGAATAAAAGTGAATTCATGTCATTCCTATCAAAATTTAAAGATATAAAGAGCATCAAGTTAACAGACAATTTTTCTGAGATGCTCGATACAGAGTTTGAACATACATCTACTAGGAGCGAGATATCGCGGCCTGACTTTTTTTCTGAATATAGGGGGCGGATAAAATCTTTGACAACAAATTTTGTCACAATAAGATACTTTATCCTGCGAAACGATTTAAATATCACCAACAAATTGAGAATATCCCTAGATAAGCGTTACGTAAACGTAACGTGTGAGGATATTGCGCAATTATTCGATGCCACGTGGACGCAAGGCCGAATGAAACCATTTAATCCGATGGTTACATTTGAGCTTCATTCTTCAAATTTTCTAAATGGGATAGAAACGAAACTGCAAAGAAGGCACGAAATTCCGTTTATATCCACTATTCACATGTCGGAGAAATCACCATGACTTCAATTTCCGTCACTGCTCTTCGAACTCTATTATCGAATCTTTCGATGTTTTCAACGCAAACAATAGATGACGTTCAGACCATCATTATTAATTTCCTACATTTGCGCTTTCCGCACTCCTTAATTTCGATTATTTTTATGAAAACCGCACGACTTTGAATTGGAATTTTTTGAAAACATACTTCCAGCGCCAACTTGATCGTTTGGCCTACACTCAGCGTATAAAAGCGGTGTTCTTTGACATCGGCGTCAATCTGGAAGTTCGCACGCCTGCGTAAGCCTGCCGTCTTGTCGAAAAATTTACGAATCAAGCAATAATTAAATGAGAAATTCCGTATAAAACCAAAGCAACCGCGAACGGTATAAATCACATAAAACATTTCAGCTTATCATGACCTATGCCATGTCAGGCCTCACACGCGTTGCGCTACGACAATGTCACATAGGTTTGTTCGGCGTTATTGTGAGACCCAATAACGTCAGAAACGCATGTTCAGCAGGCGACAATCGCTGTTGCGGGTGACGCAACACACGAAATTGCCGATCCGGCAAAGGCAAGGGAGCCACGCACAGCAGTCCAGCCTCTACGCGCCCAGCAACCACGCTGGCCGACAATACGGCCGCAGCGTCCCCTGTTTCAACCACGCTGGCCACAGCCTCGTTGGAGGCAACCTCCAACACGATATCGAGTTTGTCAGGGTCAACGCCAAGCGCGCGCAGACCCTGCTCAAACTCCATACGCGTGCCTGATCCGGCCTCACGCAGCACCCAAGGCGTATCGAGCAGACTTCCGACGTCCGGAGGCGTTGTCGCCCACGGATGATCGGGCGCCACGACCAGAAGAAGCCGATCATGGGCTACGATATCGGAACAAAGATCGAGCGCCGGCAGATCACCTTCAACAAGACCGATGGACGCTTCGCCCGACTGCACCAGACGACCGATGTCGCGCGTGTTGGCGATGACGACATGCAGACGGATGCCGGGGTGCGCCGCCCGAAACGCGTTCAACCGCGCCGGAAGCCAGTAGCTCGCGATCGTATGGCTGGCGTGAATGCGCAGAACGCCGTCCCGCAACCCGCTGAGGTCAAGCATCCGTTCACGCGCGACCTCGGCGCGGCTGAGCACCGTACGCGCCTCGTCGAGAAAGCGCCTCCCGGCCTCCGTCAGTTCGATCCGGCGACCGACGCGACTGAAGAACGAAAGCTGAAACTCCCCCTCGAGCTGAGTTACGGCGTGACTGACCGCAGACTGGGTCAGGTTCAGGAATTCCGCCGCACGCGTAACATGCTCTCGCTCAGCGACGGCGACAAAAATCCTGAGCTGTTCGAGCGTCATGACACGATCGCCCGCACCAGCGCAGCCAGCACGCCGCAGCCAAGCACGGTAAGCACTATTGTCAGAGCGCGCTCCATCGCGGGACCAGCGCTCCGCAATTCAGTCTCCGCCGAGATCGCGTCGCGCGTAACGCGAAACCGGCGATAGGCCGCCACAAACAGGCCGATTCCCAACGCGACAAACGTGACCCCAAGCTCGGCGGTCGCGCCATAGGGTCGAGGAGCCCCCACGTCATGCTGGGCCGCCACGAGCCTGAGAAACAGATCGAACTTCGTCAGCACACCACCAAAAGCAAGGATGGCGAGCGCAGTGCGCACCCACGCCAGGAATGTGCGTTCGTTGGCTGCGTGATCGGTATAGCGAGGAATCATGGCGCACTCACCTTGGCAATAATGTCCGCTACTTTTTTTGCCTGACAACGAATTTCAGGAATAGCGATAGATTCCAGCAGAACGCCCTGTCGTGCTGGCCCCACGACGAACAGATCATCGGCAATTTTTCCTGCGCGGTCGATCAGTGCGCCATCTGGAGTGCAGGACAGGCCCGCCCCCCCGAAACCCGGCACGATCTCGCCTTTTTCGAACAAATCGTGCAGGAGAGGCGCAGCGACACGTTTGTATTTCAAGCTGGGGCCGGTGCAATTGATCACATGCGCCGCGCGAAGGCTGAACACCGTCTCGTCAGCCACGGCCGTGATGTTCAGGTGCTCGTTATCGGCCGCAACCGCGGTGACCCGGCCGTCCAGCACCCGCAGCGATCCGGCGCGACGCTCCTGATCGAGAATTTCCGCGATATGCGGCGCCATACGGTGCCGCACCACCTCCCAACGCCGTAACAGGTGCCGCTGAAAACGAATTTTTTCCGCATCCGGCAACGCGAGCCAAAGCACGTTTGTCACGGAGCGCATGCTGTCCACCGCCGCGCGCCAGTTCGTGCCGCGCTTTAGCGCCGCATGGAACGCCCGTAGATAGGCGCGCGCCGTAGGCGTTACGCCGCCAGGCGTAACGACCGGAGCAGGCAGAGGCGTGTAGTCGGCATGGCGTTCGGGAAACAGACCGTGTCGTGACAACGCCGTCACCCGGCCACGATGGCCGTTTTCCCGAAGGCGCAGCAACACGTCGACCGTCGTTAGCCCTGTCCCGATAACCGTCACCTCATCATACACGGCAATCCCGGCGAAAACCCGCTCGGCCCAGGCGTTATGATGGTAACGCCCAGTCGCGTCGAGTTCAGGCGGAATTCCCGGCAAGCGCGCAGGATCAAAGTGCCCGCAACCAAGCACGACCTTACTCGCTCGAATCTTCCGCCCATCGGCAAGCGTTATCTCGAAGCCATGCTCCAGTCTGCGGCATGCGACAGCCGCCTGTCGCTCATGCTCCGGCCCAGCTATGGAATAAAGGTTGTGCAAATAGAGGCCGTAGATGGCACGCGGGACAAACTCCCCAGGCTCCGCGCAGCCCGGCACGTTGTCTTGCAGCCACTTCAGGAAGTGATCGGGATCGTCCGGGTCGGCGCTCATGCCTTTTGCCGCCACGTTCAACAGATTCTTGAGCGACGGCGTAGAATAGGCCAGCCCGAGGCCCGGACGTTCAGACGGATCGATCACGGTGCAGGTTACGCCATGACGTACGGCCAGATTCCACGCCGTCAACGCTCCGCTCGCCCCCCCGCCGATGACGACGATATCGCGTATGTCTGTTTCGGTCATATCGCTCATACTCCTGCAACGCTAATGCGCGCAGAATGATCCGAGCCAATTACGCGATCCAGTAGATTATATTCATGGAATCATTCGTACAAAACGAACGATTCAGCTTGCCTGTCGCCCGTGCTCTGACGCCCAGTCAGAAACGTGCGGGAAGCAATGATGGCTGCCGGGCGACGTGGATCGCGTTTGCACGATAGAACGCAAGCGTTCGACCACTCCCAGAGGCCATCGAAGGCCGCGAGGGGGGCGGCGTAAAACCGTGAATCGCTGGGCTGAATGGCCTCGTTGAGCGGGCGGCCGACGCCGTAAGGGACGAAGGGAAGGCCGCATCTCCTGTCGGCAATGGTGACGCGTGGCGAGCCGGGCGTTGCAATGCGCCCCGCACCGCCCAAGGGCGCCGCCCATGATTCGAGGACTTTCCATTGATACGCGTTGCCGATATCCGGCGTGAAAGAGTGATAGGCGGCTGCGGCGCCGGGCCAGCTTCCTGTGCGGCCGAACAGGTCCGTCAGGAAGCGGGCGGCGTAATTGGCGTTTGCCGCCGGATCGAAAGCGGCCTCCAGCGAGGGAAACGCATTCGGGTGCTGCTGAAGGTTGACCTGCATGCATCCAACGTCGATCGACGTCACGCCCTGAGCCCGAAACGCCCGCACGGCTTCGATCGCCTGCTGCTCCGATTGATAGATATACCCGCGTCCTTGCGCGTTGACAGTCCATGGCCACGCGACCACGCGGCCGCTCGAAATGCGTCGTCCGCTTTCCACACGCCCCATCGCGACAAGGAACTGGTCGGGAATCCGGTAGATGCGCTCGGCAGAAAGGGCCGCACGTGCGCACAACCCAGCATCCAATGCAGCGTAATCTATGGAAATAGGCGCCTGGGATTCAAATTCCGGGTTGTCGGGGCTGATCGCCGGTATTTCGGCGGCGCCTCGTCGTGCGTTCACAGTCCCGATCGCCGAACCATCATCTGCCGGAATCTCTCCCGCATTGTCATCGCCCGTGCTCTGGCGTGGCAAATATTCGTTCGCGCTGGACTTCAACTCTGGCCCGTCCAGCGCACGGGGAATCGCCGCAACCGCCGAATCAAGCGGTAAACTTTCCACGATCAGTAGCAGCAACAACAAAGAACGATGCATAACGCGGGCATGATGATCAGAAACCGGTTAACAGCGAGTTAGAAATCTCTGGGACACCGCTCAACTTCGATCCATTTGCCAGCAGGAAAACGCAATTCCAATAAACCTGTCGAGAACGCTGTTACAGTTGTAGAAGGCAAATCGAGCCGGTTCATCTGGTAGCAGGGCGTAAGCGGCGCATAGGAGATGGCGGATATGCGACGCAATCCACCAAAAAACGGCTCAGGCTGCATCATGAAAAATCAACCCCAGTGTGTGCCGCAACCCGGACCGAATGGCGCTGACGCCATGACGCATCGTAACGCGATAATCCCCTTTGGCGCCCTGTTGAGGACGGGCGTTAACCGCGAACAGAACACCATCGCCTTTTCCAAGCGGAACGACCGCCGCCCGGGATTGCATACGGGGCCTCTGTTCGGTCAAGACGAACTCGCCACCGGTGAAATCCGCACCAGGTTCAGAAAGAAGGACCGCAACCTGAAGCGGAAAAACATGATCGCCATAGAGATCCTGATGCAGGCAATTGTAATCTCCCTGCCGATATTCCAAAAGAAGGGGGGTAGGTTTCGTCTGACCGGCGGCATGGCACCGCTCAAGAAAATCTGCATGGCTTTTGGGAAAGCGTACGGCATTGCCTATGCGTTCATACCAGTCATTGGCAATCGGGACGAGGCGTGGATACAGCGCCGTTCGTACGCTTCCTATCAGGGACGGTAATGGATAGGAAAAATAACGGTATTCACCGCGCCCAAAGCCGTGACGAGCCATGCGGACATGGCTGCGAAACGCGTCTGTCGGTCCGTACAGGCGTGATATCAAATCGCATTCAAGAATTTCAAACAGATCTGGCAATATGCACCACCCTTCCCGATCAATCTGTTGAGAAATTGTTCCCCAGTCATAAGCGTCAATACGTGCCCGCAAAGCATCGGCCTGAAAGTTTGTTGTATCGACCATAGGGTCGCTTCCTCCTGCGGTTGAAGAATCTCAAGATTTTCTTGAGAGTATTGTTCTCGTTTTCGGCAATATATGAATACTATCGCGCATCAGAAACAGTGACGCCACGCGCCCGACAGTAACCCACTCGCATTTTCGGGCCTCACGGCGCATCTTTACACGAGAGTGTCCACGTTATTTACGCACAGGACACCAGTTTGTGGCGTAATCCCCCGCTGACGGAATCTTATGCCCACCTTCATTTTTTCCGCGGGGCCAGAACAATTTCACTGCCGACAAGCATGCCGAATAGCGCCACGATGGTCCGATACAACGAATTTATTCGCGAAGGGAAACCAGGTAAAAAGAGACCAGCTCCCCTATCCACAACCGTGCGTCAGCGGTGCTGGAGGCAGCGACCCACATGACATGCCGTATGAAATAGAGAGTATTCGATCGAAAAACTGTATTCTAAACCAGATATTTTTCCTCAAACAGTTCGCAACGACAAATCAAGCGCGGATACAGAGATCAACGAGACGTTCGCTTTCGTGACAAAAGAACGTGCAAAATAGCAATACTCACCCTGTCAAAAAACAGATCGCTCCGATAAAGAATCGTCGGTCACTTTGCTTCAGCCTCACGTCGAAGCAGGTGGCGTTTGCGCTCGACGCCCCATCGATATCCTGAAAGAGACCCGTCATTGCGAATAACGCGATGACAGGGGATCGCAACGGCGATGTGGTTGGACGCACAAGCCCCGGCAACCGCACGTGTCGCTGTTGGCTGGCCAATCCTTCGGGCGACTTCCGCATAAGTGACGGTTTCGCCTGCCGGGATCTGACGCAACGCCTGCCATACACGTTGCTGAAATACCGTCCCGCGCACGTCAAGCGGCAAATCAAGCCCCTGATTCGGAGTTTCAACAAAACCGATAACCTTGGCGATATTCTTTTCATAGTCGGGGTCTGCTCCAATGAGCTTCGCCTTGGGAAACCGATCCTGCAGATCCAGCACCAACGCCTCCGGATCATCACCGATCAAGATCGACGCAACGCCTTTTTCACTTGATGCGACGAGGATAGCGCCCAGGGAGCATTGAGCCACCGCGAAATGAAGAACTTCGTGCGTGCCGCCATTCTTATAATGTTTTGGCGTCATGCCCAGCATGGCGGACGACTGCGCATAGAAACGACCGTTGGAGTTGAAACCCGCATCATAAAGTGCGTCTGTGACCTTCGCACCTTGCTCCAGCCCCTCACGCACTTTTCGAGCGCGGCTGGCGCTGGCGTACGCCTTGGGTGTAAGACCTGTCTGCGCTTTGAAAATGCGGTGAAAATAACCCGGACTCAGTTCGACAGCGGTCGCCAGAGTCTCTAACGAAGGAGCCTCTTCTGCGGTTTCTATCAAGCGGCAGGCCCGCTCGACCAATGCGGCATTTGCCGCATCGGTTGAACACCCCTCAGGATTGCATCGCTTGCAAGGGCGGCAGCCCGTCGCCCTCGCGCTTTCCAGCGTGTCATGCAAGGTGACGTTTTTGGGGTTCGGCGTGCGGGAAGGACAGGACGGACGGCAATATACGCCGGTCGTGGAGACGGAATACCACAACGTCCCATCCGAGTTCCTGTCACGGGCAAGTATCCTCGTCCAACGAGAATCTCTTGCAGTATCCTGAGGATATTTATCAGTTTTCATCATGTGGCCATTCTGTCCGCCGACGCTTTAGGGCACGCTCTGTTTCTTGCTTTCAAATTCGAAATACGACGCTGATGCGTCCATCGCAAAGGCAAACGCGTCGAGATGAGAGGGGCCGCCCGGCCCATACGCGGCGACGCCTACGCCTCACCAATGCGTAGTCTTGATGGCGCGCAAACAATTTCAAGTCATGAACCGGAGCGTTTTTGCGAAGCGTTCTCCGCTAGCGTTGGGTGTTGATGCAAACGCGCATCGCGCTGAACAACAGGAGTGACGCATGTCGAAAGAAACACAAAAACAAAGCGATTGTCGCAGAATGGTTCAAACGGTTCTGGGGCAATCCGTACGATGAGGCCGTTATCGACGAACTGGGCGCCGACGATTTGACTGTCTTCTACCCTATGCACGGTCCGCGCAAGGGCAAAGCGGAAGTGAAGAAGTTTATGGCCGAGTTCCGGGAGACCTTTCCAGACCTCAATTTCTGGGGGCGTGGGAGAGATGGTTGCCGAAGGCGATATCGTCGCCGCGCGCTGGGACGGTGGCGGGACGCACACCGGTTCAGCTTTCGACGACTTGCCCGTAGGCGCTTTACCGCGTGCAAATACCGGGAAAACCATGCGTTTTACCGGCACTAGCTGTGCTCGAGGTCAGGAATGGAAAGATCGTCAATGAACTGGGACAAGAGGGCGCGCTGACGGCATTGCAGCAACTTGGCCTGATACCGCCCAATTGAGAGGACAAGATAATTTGGGCGGCTTTCCTGGCGCTAAAACGTCTCCAGACGAGGACTGTCAGCTGCACACATGAAGGTCTGCAATCAGGCGGACCGGCAATCGAAGCGGCATATATACGTCGGCGCCCTCGGCTTGGCGTCGAACCGCCCGCCTCGTTCAAAACCGCCGTCTTCGCAAGCGATATAGTCATCAAAAGAAAAGGCTCTGGAGACCTAATCTCCAGAGCCCTGCACTTCTTTGTCTACAGACGGATCTTCGTCCTAAAACCCGCTCGACACTTTCGTCGCCAAACGGGGCTAACGCACGACGAGCCGTCCGAAGACGCCAGCCAGCGCGCAGTCCGCCAAAGCCTCAGACTTTGAGGGCCTTCTGCAGGCGCACGTCAATGGCATCGAGGAAGGGCTGCGTGTCCAGCCACTTCACGTCCTTGCCAACCAGCAGGGCGAGATCCTTGGTCATCTCGCCTGCCTCGACGGCCTCGACGCAGACGCGCTCAAGCGTCTCGGCGAAGTTCACCACATCAGGGGTGTCGTCGAAACGACCGCGATAGATCAGGCCCCGCGTCCACGCATAGATCGATGCGATCGGGTTCGTGGAGGTCGGACGGCCCTTCTGATGCTCACGGTAATGGCGCGTCACCGTGCCGTGCGCCGCCTCGGACTCGACGATCGTGCCGGTCGGGTCGAGCAGAACGGACGTCATCAGACCAAGGCTGCCGAAGCCCTGCGCCACGATATCGCTCTCGACGTCGCCGTCGTAGTTCTTACAGGCCCAGACATAGCCGCCTTCCCACTTCAGGGCGCTTGCGACCATGTCGTCGATCAGACGGTGTTCGTAGGTCAGGCCGAGCTTGTCGAAGTCTGCCTTGAACTCCTTCTCGTAGATCTCCTGGAACACATCCTTGAACATGCCGTCATAGGCCTTGAGGATCGTGTTCTTGGTCGAAAGATAGACCGGCAGCTTGCGATCACGGCCATAGCTGAGCGACGCGCGGGCGAAGCCTTCGATGGAGGCGCGGGTGTTGTGCATGCCCAGCGCCACGCCCGGGCCCTTGAAGTCGTGCACGTCGAGCGTGATCGGCTCGCCTCCGCCTTCCGGCACGAAGTTCAGCGTGACCTTGCCCGGACCGGGGATCTTGGTCTCGGCGGCGCGATAGATGTCGCCATACGCATGGCGACCGATGACGATCGGCTTGCCCCAGTGCGGCACGAGGCGCGGCACGTTGGAGCAGATGATCGGCTCGCGGAAGATCGTGCCGTCCAGGATGTTGCGAATCGTGCCGTTGGGCGAACGCCACATCTTCTTCAGGCCGAATTCCTCGACGCGCGCCTCGTCCGGCGTGATCGTCGCGCATTTGACGCCGACGCGATACTTCTTGATCGCCTCGGCGGCCTCGACCGTCACCTTGTCGTCGGTCGCGTCACGGTGCTCGATACCGAGATCGTAGTATTTCAGATCGATGTCGAGGTAAGGGACGATCAGCCGGTCTTTGATGAAATGCCAGATAATCCGCGTCATCTCGTCGCCGTCGAGTTCGACCACAGGATTTTTGACTTTGATTTTCGCCATGAGACTAAGCGACCCCTTTCGATAAATGCAATGCGAACGCCCGAAAGCGTCGCGGCAAAGGTGTTTGGAACTAACACGGCGCCGCTATCATCCCTATGCCACGCGCCGCCATGATCTGTTCACGATCACGATAGCGGTCATACACGATTTGGTTGAGGCGCCCCAAACACGATGCACATAAATGAACGGATCTCCTTGTTCGTTGTGCCGCGGCACGTCTAATCAATCGCAGCGTCAATGCGGTTGCCTCCGCTCCCGGCGGCGGTACGCGCCAATCTGAAACAACGACTAAAAATTTATGGAGATCGCCACAATGCCCTCAAAATCACCTGATTGGGCCTTGCATAGGCTAGGAGGAAGCCCCGATCAGCGTGAACACGAAATCACTTCATTGGCGCAGTTGCTCATCGAGATCGTCGCAGACAACGGTTCTGTCGGATTCCTGCATCCCCTCTCCATGGAAACCGCACGCGAATTCTGGTCTGCAGCCCTGGATGAGTCCGATAAAGGACGACGCACCATCCTCGGCGCGATGGAAGGGGCGAATCTGGTAGGTACGGTTTCCATTTCCATTTCAACTCCCGAGAATCAGCCACACCGAGCTGAAATCATGAAGCTGATGACCAGAAAATCCCATGCGCGTCGGGGCGTGGCGACTGCACTCATGGTCGCGGCGGAAAAAGTGGCGGTGGAACATGGACGCACACATCTGACTCTCGACACCGCCGAGCAGGGCGGCGCCGGTGAACTCTATGAGCGGCTCGGATATTTCCGAGCGGGTTCTATCCCAGATTACGCCCTGAAACCCCATGGCGGCCTGACAGCGACCGTTATTTACTGGAAACTGGTCGGCTGCGAATCTGACTGACGGCTTCGCATATAACGCCAGGGTGAAAACGCAAAAACGCGGCCCAAAGGCCGCGTTTCCAGTAATCCGGCGTCGAAAGACGATCAGACCGAGTAGTACATCTCGAATTCGACCGGGTGCGGCGTGTGCTCGAAGCGGTACACGTCCTGCCACTTGATCTCGATGTAGCTCTCGATCTGATCCTTCGTGAACACGTTGCCTGCGAGCAGGAACTCGTGATCGGCGGCCAGAGACTCAAGCGCCTCGCGGAGCGAGCCCGCGACGGTCGGAATTTGCTTCAGCTCTTCCGGCGGCAGGTCGTAGAGATCCTTGTCCATGGCGTCGCCCGGGTGGATCTTGTTCTTGATGCCATCCAGACCAGCCATCAGCATGGCGGCGAACGCCAGGTACGGGTTGGCGGTCGGGTCCGGGAAACGAACCTCGACGCGCTTCGCCTTCGGGTTGGTCGCGTAGGGGATACGGCATGACGCCGAGCGGTTGCGGGCCGAATAAGCCAGCAGCACGGGGGCCTCGAAGCCGGGGATCAGGCGCTTGTAGGAGTTGGTCGACGGGTTCGTGAAGGCGTTCAGAGCCTTCGCGTGCTTGATGATGCCGCCGATGTAATAAAGCGCCGTGTCGGACAGGTCTGCGTAGCCGTTGCCAGCGAAAGTCGGCTTGCCCGCTTTCCAGATCGACTGGTGGACATGCATGCCCGAGCCGTTGTCGCCGTAGATCGGCTTCGGCATGAACGTCGCGGACTTGCCGTAGGACACGGCCACGTTGTGCACACAGTATTTGTAGATCTGCATGAAGTCGGCGGAGCGAACCAGCGTGTCGAACTTCGTGCCGAGCTCATGCTGCGACTGCGCGACTTCATGGTGATGCTTCTCGATCGGCAGGCCCATTTCGCCCATCGTCGTCAGCATTTCAGCGCGCAGGTCGGACTCGCTGTCCACCGGAGCGACCGGGAAGTAGCCGCCCTTGACGCCCGGACGATGGCCCAGGTTGCCCTCGGGGTATTCCTTCAGGGACGCACCCGGTCCTTCGATGCTGTCGAGCTGGAACTTGCCGTAGTTCGGGCCTGTGCCGAACAGCACGTTATCGAAGATGAAGAATTCAGCTTCAGGGCCAAAGAACGCCGTGTCGCCCAGACCGGTGGACTGCAGATACTTCTCAGCCAGCTTCGCGGTGGAGCGCGGGTCGCGGTTGTAGAACTGCCCGGTGGCGGGGTCGATGATGTCGCAGATCAGGATCAGCTGCGGCTTGGCCGAAAACGGGTCCATGACGGCGGTGGTGGCGTCCGGGAGCAGAACCATGTCGCTCTCGTTGATCGCCTTCCAGCCAGCGATCGACGAACCGTCGAACATGAAACCTTCGGTGAAGGTGTCTTCCTCGATCGTCGACACGTGCTGCGTCGTGTGGTGCCAGGTTCCGCGGGGATCGGTGAAGCGCAGGTCCACCAGATCGACCGAGTGTTCCTTGATGAGGTCGAAGACCTTGGCAACCGCAGCTGCAGCCGCGCTGGTCGAACCGGACTCTTTCTTCGCCATAATAGCCCTTACCTGCCTGTTGAACGCCGTTTGGCGGCGTGCTGTTGTCGACGCCGCCAGGGGCTGGCCGAGATCGGCGCCCACTCCGGTGTCATACCGAAACTGTTTGTCCCATGTCGTCCGGAGCCGCAAGCCTCTCCGCCACACGCAGAGAAAGCCAAAGCGCGCGGGCCGGACCGATCAGATCGCGTCGCCACCCCGCTCGCCGGTGCGGATTCGGATGGCGTCATCGACCGGGAGCACGAAAATCTTCCCATCGCCGATTCGGCCGGTGCGAGCAGCCGCCGTGATCGCCTCGACAGCCCGCTCCGCAAGGTCGTCGGGGCACACGATCTCGATCTTCATCTTGGGAAGGAAATCGACGATATATTCCGCGCCGCGATACAGCTCGGTGTGTCCTTTCTGCCGACCGAATCCCTTCGCCTCGATCACCGTGATGCCTTGCAGACCGAGTTCGTGAAGGGCGTCCTTCACCTCGTCGAGCTTGAATGGCTTGATGATGGCTTCGATCTTCTTCATGCCGCGTCGTCACACTTCATCTGTATAGGGGCGAACTGGCCCGCACGCTCCGCTATTGGTTGGCGGCGACGGCGCGTCCGTGCGCCCGGGCGCCGCGCCCGTCAGGCGTAAAGTTCGCACGGGACGCCGGGCGGAGCAATCGGGTTGACTGCGAAATAATATTCGACGCCGCATCCATGCAATCCCGGCCACAGCGACGTCAGCCGTGCGCCTCAGTTGCAAGCGACACGCGCAGTAAACGGCTTGCCCAAGCAAGATCTACTTGCAAAAATCGGGCGACAGAAAATCCAACCTACGATATCGTTTATTATCTCAGAACCCGAGGGAGAGATCGTGAAACCGCTTAACGGCCAGACCGCCGCGCTTCCGACAACCATCTTCACCGTGATGTCGGCGCTGGCGCAGCAGCACGGCGCCATCAACCTTGGTCAGGGTTTTCCGGACACCGAAGGGCCCGCGCATCTTGTCGAGGCCGCAGCCGCGGCATTGCGCGACGGGCGCAACCAGTACGCCCCGCTGACCGGCCTTCCCGAGCTTCGCGAAGCGGTGGCGCGCTCGAACGCACGTTTTTACGGGCTCGACATCGATCCGGCGAGCGAAGTGGTGGTGACGTCCGGCGCGACGGAAGCCCTTGCCGCGTCCTTCGCCGCCCTGCTGAATCCCGGAGACGAGGTCATCGTCATAGAACCGGCGTTCGACACGTATCTGCCGGTCATCCGCCTGCTCGGCGCAACGCCGCGCCTCGTTCGTCTGAACCTGCACGACTGGTCTCTCCCGCGCGACGAACTCGCCGCCGCGTTCGGACCGAAGACGAAGGCGATCCTGCTGAATTCGCCCATGAACCCGACGGGCAAGGTCTTCACGCAGGAAGAGCTGTCGTTCATCGCCGGACTGGTGCAGGAGCACGACACCTACGCCATTTGCGACGAGGTCTACGAGCATCTCGTCTTCGACGCCCGCCACACGCCGCTGATGACGCTTCCCGGCATGCGCGAACGCTGCGTGCGGATCGGCAGTGCGGGCAAGAGTTTCTCCTTCACCGGCTGGAAGGTCGGCTACATCACTGCGCCGCGGGCGCTGGCGTCCGTGATCGCCAAAACGCACCAGAACCTGACCTTCGCCACGGCGCCGAACCTTCAGCGCGCAGTCGCTATCGGCCTGGATCAGGACACGGGATATTTCACGGAACTGTCGCAAGGCATGCGGCTCCGACGCGACATCCTCGCCGCTGGCCTGTCCGATCTGGGATTCGGCGTGCTGCCCTCCGACGGGACTTACTTCCTGACCGCCGATATCCGCCCTTTGGGCGCCGCGACTCGTCCCGGAGAGGATGACGTCGCGTGGTGCAAACGGGCGACGGTCGAAGCAGGCGTCACACTGATCCCGGTTTCTGCTTTCTACGACCCGGCGGGCGGCCCGGCCCCGAGCCACTTCGTGCGTTTCGCGTTCTGCAAGCAACCAGCCGTTCTTGAAGAAGCCATCCTCCGGCTGCGGAACTGGGTCGCCAGGGCGTAATCCGCCCGGGAGGCGCGCACAACGCCGTTGACTGACGCGCGTGTCTTGTCTAATGACGGGGCCGCTGTGTGGCGGACGTAGCTCAGTCGGTAGAGCGCCGGTTTGTGGTACCGGTTGTCGCGGGTTCGATCCCCGTCGTTCGCCCCAGCAAAATTTCTCCAAGAAAATTAATGAGTTAAGCAGAGATCTCAATCGGGGCCTGCGATGCTGCGTTACACGTCCACCGTCACACGTTTGTGGGGCGGAAAGATGCATCAATTGGTCCTCAGACACCGCTGCCACTCCGTGCGCCTGACTATGCCGCAGGATCGCTGGCAAGATGTTGGAGCAGCCACGGAGACAGCAAACGGTGCCCGTAGCACGCGACGATGTTTTGCCACCTAACGGTCAGGGCTCTTCTAAATAACGTGCCAAAATGCTCCGCATTGAATGCGGGATCACCCGCGTAGCGCGACCTGTGAATGAAACGCAGGACTCGCACTTTCCCCAGCGGATGAGAAACGCAAGCTGATTCTTGGCCTTGACAGCCAGATTCTCCGTGTATGGCGGATTTCAGCCAGTTTTTGGCGCAACTCGCCTGACACATTAACGTCATATTACCCACAGATTCCGTGGACAGGTGTTGGAATAACTCTGTGGATAAACTGTGCAGCGACAGGCGGGCCGCCGCCTGCGCTTAGCTTTCCCTCTTTGTTCCCGACGAATCCACAATGAGCCTGTTAATCGCCTCGCCGAAAAAAAATCCGACAATGCATCATCTGTGCATTGCCATAGCGGGAAGAGAGGACGGAGAGGCTTCAACAGCTTGCATCCAGTCCGGAGTCTGGGAACTGATGGACCTTGCAGGCGCCTGTCAGTCAAAGCCCACTCCACATCGGCACACTTGATAACGCCACACTGCAGCACACTCTCGGCAAAGCGGAGAGATTGGTGGTTAAGCTTGCCTGGGCCCTCGCGCAGACGCAGTGCAATGTCCAAAACAGATCCGTAAATCCGGACCGCATGGCCACATACCGCGCCAAAGGCGTCGCGCCGGACGCTTAGATCTACAACGTCTGACTAACGGTCGCCGCTCGCCACTTCAGAGAGAACGATCAGCATACACCGCCTCAACTCAGTTTATCACCCGTATGCTATTTGCATTTTCCAAATCTATATGAGTTTGAAAGTAGTACTTGTCAGTTATTTCTCCATTAACTACGAAGGCTATCCTCACTTTCAACGCAGTACCAGAAATTTCTATGCGCTTATTAAGGTAGTAGGTAGACGGGTTTTCATGCAAGCGCGCTTCAAGCGTTTTTATTAATTCTTGATCGATTTCAATACTAAGATTCCTCTGATCTCTATAATCTTTTTCTGAATTAAGATATAAGTTACCTTTATCATAACCCGTGGCTTGGACCGTCATGAGAAATTTTCCGGAAATTCCGCTCTCCGTTCTTGCCGCAGCCATCACCGCCTGCTCTGGAGTAATATAATTACTGCCATAGTTTGAAAATTTATTATCTGCGCACCCGCTTCCAAAGAACAGGACACCAGTCAGAATATAAGCTGGCCTGATACGGTTCAAAATTCGACACTCCCACGTGTAAAAATGTAACTTGCAATGCATATCGCATAGAAAATCATTTAGGCGAACCAAACCCCGCGATCCCGAAACACTGCGGCACTTTCAGGATTCGTCGGCAACTGATCTGGACCTTCACAACCCCGCAGGGCTTCAGAAAAGCCATGAGCATATATCGCCCGGCAAACCGGGTCAGACGATCAACGTCACATTACCCCCAGCTTGCCGAGTTCCTGAAGTGCCGCGGTCTCGCGACGCTCTCTATGCGTCGTTGGCCGCGAACCGCTCCATGACCGCGATGGCGGCCGAATAATCGTCGTTCGGGCGGCTGTGGCGGCCCAGCGACAACACCTGCAGGGCGCCCGCCAGAGTGGGCGCCGGTATCGCCTGTCGGGCTATGGCGTCGACCAGAAGGCGCATGTCCTTCTGCATCAACCGCGACGGAAACTGCGAGGCGAAGTCGCCAGTTTTCGCCGCCTTCAGTTTCCTCTTGTGATGCGGGGAAATCACGGCGACCTGATCCAGCGCGTCGAACAGCATCGAGCGGTCCAGCCCCGAGGCCAGCCCGTAAGACACAGTCTCCGCCAGCGCGGTCAGGCCCGCGCCCATGATGCCGTTCACCACCAGTTTCAGCTTCGCTCCGCTGCCAGAGGGACCTGCATGGATGGTCATCTTGCCAATGGTGTCGAAGATCGGCGCGGCATTTGCGACCTCTTCCACAGAGCCGCCGACCAGAATTACCAGAGCGTGCGCCTCCGCCTCTGGCGTGCTGCCGGAGACCGGGGCGTCGAGCACCGCGACGCCTTTCGCGTGTCCAGCCGCGAGCAGTGCGTCCGTCGCCTCGGGCGAAACGGATGAAGTGTTGAGCAACACGCCGCCCGCCTTCATGCCCGCCAGAGCGCCGTTTTCACCGTACATCGAGGCTTCCAGCGCCTCATCATCCGGCACGCAGGCGATGACGACATCCGCCTTCTCCGCGACCGCGCGGGCGGTCTGAAGAATCTCGACCGCAGGGTCGCCGCTCTTGCCGGACGGGGTGTAGGCAATCACGCCGTAACCGGCGTTGCGCAGATGGACGCCCATTCGGGTCGCCATCGCACCAAAACCGATAAAGCCGAGCAGCGGGGTGTTTTGCGGGGTAAGCGCGGTCATGGGCGTCCTCGGGAAATGCTGCGCGCGAAAGCGGTGGCTGACGTGAAGATCACCGCGACTGCCCGACGCAGGGTTGCGCGCGAGGCAGCCGGAGCCGCTTCGCGCAGGATCAGGCCAGTTTGTCGCCTCCGCGCTCGCGGGTCCAGCTACGCCACACCAGATGCAACGCCGCCATGGCGGCCGGCCCCACGAACAGACCCAGCATCCCCCAGGTTTCCGCTCCGCCGAGAATACCAAGCAACACCCAGAGGAAAGGTAATTGCGTGCTGCCGCCGATCAGGGTCGGGCGGACGAAATGATCAGCGACGAAGATGACGACTGCGCCGATAACGAAGACGCTGATCGCCGCGACCGTCGCGCCCTTGATGAAGATCAGGACGGACACCAGACCGATGGCGATCATCGCGCAGAACGGAATCATCGCCGCAATCGCCGTCACTACCCCGAACAGGGCCGGATGGGGCGCGCCCGCCAGCAGGTAGACGACGCCCATCAGCAGTCCTTCGCCCACGCCCACAAGCACCAGACCGGCGACGGTGCCGTGGATCGAGGCGACAATCTGGCGCGCGATCACCTCTCCCCGTCGGCCGAACAGACGGCGCGACGCGAACGTGCATTGCCGCGCGGCGGCGGCGCCGTCCTTGTAGAGGAAGAAGAGGGTCAGCAACGAGAAGCAGAAAAGGGTGGTCCTGTGCGCTACCTGCGATCCCACGGCCTTCGTCACCGCCATGCTGCGGCTGTCGAGCGAACTGAAGAACTCGTGCGCGTCTTCCGGGTTGCTCAGATTGTTCTCCCACCAGGCAACCACGCTTTCCGCGCCGAGCGGCAGGTGATGCGCCCATCTTGGAACCGGAATGCCGGAGCTTCGGGCGCTCTGCATGAGCTCAAGCATGCCCTGCGCTTCTTTGGCCGCCTCCAGCCCCACCATGATCAGGGGGATCAAGAAAATGAGCGCCAGCGCCGCCGTGAAGAGCAGAGGCAAGGTGACGCCGTTGGCGAGACGCGGCCAGCGTTCGCGCGTGCGCTGATAGAGCGGCCATGTCGCGATCGCGAACACGCCGCCCCAGACCAGCGCGGTCAGAAACCCTGCGATGGTGTAGAGGGCGACCGCCGCGATGGCGATGCCCAGAAATTCCCGCGCACGCCACTGCGACCGCATGATGACCGAGCGCTGGGCCGGGGTGGAAGCCTCGGCCTCCGCGGGCGACGGGGTCAGAAGATCCGCAGGCGGCGTGCGGCCCGCGGCATGCGCGCCGGGCGGCGGCTCGATCAATGTCTGACCGGTCTTGGACATCCGAACCTGCTTCCTCCCTGGGGCGGCGTAAAATATGGCCCCGCCTTGCGCCGTCCGACCACTCGCGCGGTGGATCAGGGAATGACGCGCAGGTGGGCTTCACGCTGTGCTGCGCCTCCGATTCGTTTCGAATGGAGCACATCCACACACGGCGCAGAACGCCGAGCATACCCCACTTCGTGCGACGGAGCGAACGGGCGGGGCGAACCGGCCGCTACGGCGCTGCGTCAGCCCCGACGCGCGGCCCCTTCCGCCCAGATGGCGAAAGCATGGATCAGCGCCGCCTCGTCCAGCGACTTGAACCGCCCGGACGCGCCGCCATGCCCGGCCTCCATGTTGATGCGCAGCAACTGCGGTCGTCCGGAGGTCGAATGTTCGCGCAGCTTCGCGATCCACTTCGCGGGCTCCCAATAGGTCACGCGCGGATCGGTCAGACCGCCGATGGCGAACACCGTGGGATAGGGCTTCGCCTCGATCCGGTCATACGGCGAATACCCGGCGATGCGGTCATAGGCCGCAACGTCGGTCAGCGGATTGCCCCACTCCGGCCACTCCGGCGGCGTCAGCGGCAACGTGTCGTCCGACATGGTGTTCAGAACGTCAACGAACGGCACCACGGCGACGATTCCCGCGAACAGCTCCGGCCGCATGTTCGCGATCGCGCCCATCAGCATCCCGCCCGCAGAGCGACCGTCCGCGACGATGCGCCCTGCCTCCGTCACGCCCTGAGTAATCAGATGCTCGGCGCAGGCGATAAAGTCGGTGAACGTGTTGGCCTTGGTCTCTCCCCGCCCGCCGAGGAACCAGTTCCATCCCTTCTCCGCCCCGCCGCGCACATGCGCGATGGCGTAGACCCAGCCGCGATCGACCAGACTGAGATTGCGGGTCGAAAACGTCGGGTCGATGGAGATGCCGTATGACCCATATCCGTAAAGCAACGTCGGCGCCGGAACGCCTTCCGGCGCATCGCGACGACGCAGCAGCGTGATTGGCACGCTCTCTCCGTCCGGCGCCTTCGCGAACAGCCGCTGGCAGACGTAATCGGCCGGATCGTGGCCTGACGGGATGTCCTGCGCTTTCAGCAGCGAGCGTTCGCGCGTCGCCATGTCGTAGGACAGCCACTGGCGCGGCGTCGTCGGCGACTGATAGGAGTAGCGCAGCTCGTTCGTAGCAAATTCATAGGAGCCGTCGAGGGACAGCGTGTAGGCGTCCTCATCCGTCGCCAGATGATGGGCCTCCCCCTCTCGCGGCAGGATCTGGATCGCCGTGTTCGCGTCCACGCGCTCCACCCACACGACATGATCGGCGAACGCCGTGCAGTCGGTGATGTAACGGCCCGGACGATGCGGAACCAGTTCGCGCCACGCCGCACGGTCGCCGATCTGCGCGTCCAGAATCGTCATCAGGCGGAAATCCGTCGCGTCGCCAAGATTGGTGCGGACCACGAAGCGGTCGCCCCAGTGCGACAAATCGTAAGTCACGCCCTTCTCGCGCGGCGCCACGCAACGCGCCGCCGCGGTGGGGTCGTCGCCCGGCACGACCCAGCTTTCCGCCGTGTCGTGATCGTTGGAGCTGACGACGATCCAGCGCCCAGAGCGGGTGGACGCGACGCCCGCGAAGAAGCCGGGGTCCTTTTCCTCGTAAACCAGTTCATCGGCGCCGCCCGCGACGGCGCGGCGGAACACTTTCACCGGGCGCCCGTTCTCGTCACGCCATGTCCAGAAAATATATTGTGAATCGGGCGAGAATACGAAATTTCCTGAGCAGTCACCGATCTCGACCGGCAACAGCGCGCCGCTCGCCAGATCCTTCACCCGAACGGTGTAGATTTCCGAGCCCTGCGTGTCCTCCGCCCAGGCGAACAGCGCGTGATCGGGGCTGTGTGTCGCCGAACGCGCCACGTAGTAGCTGTGATCCTTGGCGCGGGCGTCGGCGTCGAGCAGCACCTCTTCCTGATCGGCGCGATCCTCGTGATACCGCACATGGCGCGGCTGCTGCGCCCCGGCTTCGTACCGAACGCCATAGCGCCAGACGCCATGCGGCAGCGCGGGGTAGGACTCGTCTTCCCGCAACCGCCCCTTCATCTCCGCCACGATCTCCGCCTGCAACGCCTGTGTCGAGGCCAGAACGGAATCGCTGTAGGCGTTCTCCGCGCGCAGATGCTCCGCAATATCAGCGCGCAGCAATGCCGGGTCGCGCAGAACGGCCTGCCAGTTGTCATCCTTCATCCACCCGTAATCGTCGGTGCGGGTGCGCCCGAGTTGCTCGATGGTGCGAGGATCCTTGCGGGCGGCGGGCGGGGCGACTGGGTGGGACATCAAGGCTTTCCGTGCGGTGGTCGGGGGGGGCACCATGGCACAGTTCTGGTGGGGTGGCATGGGAGACAGTGAGATGGAAGGGGCTGTCCGGATTTGCGGGATGAATGGAAGGTCGGCAGTTAGGCAGGAAAATGAGCAAGCAGCCATTTACGCGATCCACATTCGTGACAGCTTCACCCCTCTCGTCGCCGTTCCCTAGCTCATTGGCGCGTCCCGATTGCCGGCCAACTGCTTCAAGCCCCCCCACACGAGATGGGAGTCAGCCGAAAACCGGCGTTGGCCCACTGGGCGATGTGGTCGCAACGCTGCTAGCCTCGTGCGATGGATGACTTCCCAAGCCTGCGGCTTCGACCACACCAAGCAGACTTCGTTGATCAATTCCTAGTAAGGAGCGATTCCAGAACCTTGCTCATCGCAGGCGCTGGCATGGGCAAGACCGTCACCACTCGTGCAACCGCGACGCGCATGCTTAAGCAAGGTTTAGCAGACCGCGTCCTATTTGTCGCGGATCAGCATGTGCTGAAGAGGGACTGGGAAAACAACTGGCCATTCGGCGCCAAACTCGGTGACGTAATCACAGCCAGTCTCGCAACCACCCATGCGGAACTTGCGCGCGATCCAGACTCAATCTGGCGGAGCGCGATACCGGGTACACGCTGGCTACTCCTGTTCGATGGCATCGAGGGGGCGGCCAATCGATTGGAAACGATCGCTTCAGACGCCCTCTCTCGCTTTCCGGGCTCGCGTGCGCTGTTTGTGGGGCAAAGGGCGCCCGATTGGCAGGTCGATAGTAAATTCGCCTTCGATCACGCCTTCTTTGATCCTGATGCTTTGGCGATTGCAGAGACGCAGGCGCATTTGCGCCCGCTTGCGCCGAGCATCCCGCTGCTGGTGAAAATCCAGCGCAAGTTATTGCAGTTGGACGACTTAAACTGGAGGCAATTCGAACAATTGATAGCGCAGATGCTGGAGTTCGATGGTTATCAGGTCGAACTCATGAAAGGTACCAAGGATGGTGGTGTAGATGTCGTAGCGATCCGCGATCTGGGGGGCGCAGGGTTATTTAAGTCCGTTTGGCAGGCCAAGAAATTGAGAGCCGATCGGAAGGTCCAGCTTTCGATAGTACGCGAACTCGCTGACACGCGCCTAGAGCATGGCGCCAGCAAGGCGATCATTGTCACCACTTCGGTACTCACCCGCGGCGCGCTCGCGCGTATCGAACGAGATCGTTACCTGCTAGGCAAGGTCGAACGCAACGATCTAGACCGCTGGATCGATCGCATGCTTGCCGACGGGTAATCGGTTAGTCCGAACGTTACCACCGGAAAAATGTTGGACGATGCTGCAAAACGCTTCTCAGCCTGCATATAAACGATCCATCTACTTGATGGCCTCGGCAAAAACTACCAATCTCTAGACCGCCCAAAGTGGCAATGGGCGCTTGCAGTGGAGGCGTCCACTAGCAAAAAATGGTCTGGACAACTGCACTTCCGACTTGAGGGACATAAGCTGAAATTCCGCACCCACCGTACGAACGCATCGACTGTCTCTACTCAGACCTCAACTCCACTATCGAACCCCACACTCTCCCCAACCGCCCGCCGCAACGCCGCATACACCCCTCGCCCCCCCATCTGCCCCACATTGAACCGCATGGAGTCCGCCAGCGTGCGCGAGACGCTGAACACGTCGCCCGGCGCCAGCACCAGCCCATCCCGCAGGGCGACGCGGGCGAGCGTCTCCGCGTCCACGCCATCCGGCAGCGCGCACCAAAGATAGAACCCGCCGCGCGGCGTCAGATGTGGAACAATTCCGATCTGACCAAGATGTTTCGTCGTCTCGCGTCTGGCCGTGGCCAGCCTGCGCCGCAACGCCTCCATATGCTTGCGGTATCCGCCGTCGCTCAGGATCGACAGCGTCACCTCGGCGGCGACAGGACACACGGCGCTGAAGCACGTCGCGACCTGCAGATCCGTCAGCGCCTCGATCCATTCCGGCGTGGACACGATATAGCCGCAACGTAAAGACGCAGACAGGGTCTTGGAAAAGCTGCCGATTCGGATGACGCGACGCAGACCGTCCAGCGTCGCCAGACGCGGCGACGGTTCAGGTTCGAAATCGGTGAAGATATCGTCCTCCACGACGATCATGTCGTGTTCCGCCGCGATGTTCAGGACACGGTGCGCCACGCGCGGCGAGATCGTGGCGCCCGTCGGGTTATGCAGCGCCGAGTTGGTGACGTAGAGCCGGGGCCGCGCCTCCGCCACGATCTGCGCGAACTGTTCGACGTTCGGTCCGTCGGCCTCATAAGGGACGCCGACCACGTTCGCGCGATGCGCCCGCAAAAGCGCGCGGAAATTGAAGTAACACGGGTCATCGACCAGCACCGTATCGCCCGGACGCAGCAGCAGGCGGCACACAAGGTCCAGCGCCTGCGACCCGGAGCCGGTCAGAAGGATCTGGTCCGGCGCGACGGGCAGGTTTTCTGCCGCAAATTGCCGCGCCAGCAGCCGCCGCAACGGCAGGGAGCCCCGCGCAGGGCTGTATCCGGCCAGCAGCGCGTCGTCGCCGCGCGCCGCCGCCCGCATGGCGCGCCGGATCGCGTCGCCCGGCATCCACTCCGCCGGGAGCCAGCCGCAGCCGGGGCGTGGCGCATCGGGCGCCGCGTCCAGCGATTGCCGGGACACCCAGAGCGGGTCGATCTCCCGGTTGAACTGTGGTCCCGCCTCCGTCAGCACGAGTGCCGGCGCGGCCCCCGCGACGTAGAACCCGGAGCCTGCGCGGGCGCGAATGGCTCCCTCCGCGACCAGCCGGTCATAGGCTTCGACCACGGTCGAGGGGGACACGCCCATCGCGTCAGCGCATCGCCGGACCGACGGCAGGCGGTCTCCCACGCCCAATGCGCCGCTGCTTATGCGCGCGCGTATCGCCATCACCACATCCGCCGTGCGGGAGCCTCGCGCCGTCATCGCTTCCAATCCGTATGGTAAAAAGTATCGGTACAGTTCTTTGCTATTGTACTGAACTGTTCCTGTCGCCGCCAGCGCCGAACCGCCTACTGTTCCCGAAAATCGTGGGGGACTTCATGAAAACGTCGACAGAAGGATTCGGCAGCGGGCTGCTGGGCGTCCTGATTTTCAGCGGGTCGCTGCCTGCGACGCGCCTTGCGGTCGCCGGGTTCTCGCCCCTGTTTCTGACGGCGGCGCGCGCGCTGATCGCAGCGGCTCTCGGCGCGTTGCTGCTTGTGGCGCTGCGGGAGCGACGCCCTGCGCGGAGGGATTTGCCGTCGCTGGGCGTCGTGGCGCTGGGCGTGGTCATCGGTTTTCCGCTGCTGACCGCGTTGGCCCTGCGCCATATCACCTCCGCCCATTCGTTGGTCTTTATCGGCCTGCTACCGCTTGCGACGGCGTTGTTCGGCGTTCTCCGCGGCGGGGAGCGCCCCGGCGCGGTCTTCTGGGCGTTCTCCCTTGCTGGGGCTGCGAGTGTTGCGGGCTTTGCGCTGACGCATGGCGGCGGAGGGTCTGTCGCGGGCGACACGCTGATGCTCGCGGCCGTGGCGTTATGCGGGCTGGGGTATGCGGAGGGAGCAGCACTGTCGCGTCGTCTTGGCGGCTGGCAGGTGATTTCCTGGGCGCTCGTTCTGGCGTCCCCGGCGATGGCGGCGCTCGCCCTCGCCACCGAGCCCGGCGGCTGGGCCGCCATCGGGTCGTCGGCGTGGATGGGCCTCGCCTACGTCTCGGTGTTCAGTATGCTTGTCGGGTTTATCTTCTGGTATCGCGGTCTCGCGCTCGGCGGCATCGCAAGCGTCGGACAGTTGCAGTTGCTGCAACCGTTTTTCGGCCTGATCCTTGCCCATGCCGTGTTGGGGGAGGCCGTGTCGTGGGCGATGTGCGGCGTCACGATGGTCGTTGTCGCCTGTGTGGCGGGCGCGCGGCGTTACGCCTGAGCGGGTGTGTGGCGGGGAGTTTGGGCGCTTCTTCTTTTTCTGAAGAAAAAGAAGCAAAAAGACTTTTTCCAGTTTGGAGGCATGGCGCATCCAAGACGCGTTGTCACATAACGAAGGCTCGGCGCTTGACCGCTCACGCCGCCACGCGACATTCAGGGAGACCATCCGTAATACCGGACAAGAAACCCGGCCTGTGGATGGGGTTCGTCGCGCAGCATGATCAGGCCATGGCGTTCGTAAAACCTCTGGCCCGCGAGATTGCTTAACGGCGTGCGCAACGTGAAGCCCTCCGGCATCAGCGCCTGCGCGCGTCGCAATAACCTTGCGCCAAGGCCCGCGCCCTGCGCCGACGGCGCCACGAACAACTGATCCACCACGCGTTCTCTTTCACGAACTGCAAGAAATCCTGTGATCCTGTCGTCGTTTTCCACGACCTCGATCCGCCATCCTTCCGACTGAAGCCGGGCGCGCAGCGCCTCCACGTCGTGGACCCTCGGCGCGCCGCCGTCCATGCTGATCGTGCTTTCCCGCCATAGCGTGGCGATCGCCGTCAAATCGTCCGGCGTCGCAGCCCTGATCTCCGACGCGTTCAACTCTGCGGTCCCTGCATCCGCCACCCGCGACGGCTCAGCACCAGCAGGTAATAGGCTCCGGCTCCCAGCGCCACGAACAGGGTCAGCACCAGACTTGGGCGTCCGACCTGCGCGTCCATCCAGTTCATTCCCGTCACGCCGACCATCGCCAGAAACGCCAGCAGGGGCGGTAGCGGAAACAGCGGCATACGGTAATGTCCCCCTGCGGTCAGCCCGTTACGCCGCCCGACGATCACCGCCAGACAGAGCGCCATATACATCACCAGAATTCCGCTGCCGGTGATAATCAGCAGCATCTGCTCACTGATCAGACACGCAGCGCCGGAAAGCGCTCCCGCCGCGAACGTCGCGCCCCAGGGCGAGTTGAAGCGTGGATGAATCACTGTCAGACCGTCGCTCAACCGCGCAGGGAGGATGCGATCGCGTCCGATGCTGTAAAGCTGGCGGGAGCACATCAACAGATTGGCGATCACGGCGTTCAGAATCGCCAGAACAAGACAGAAGCTGACCAGAACGTTTGCGACCGGCCCTGCGTAGGACAGAAAGATCACGCCCATCATGTCGTGCGATGAAAAGAACGTTCGCAAATCCGGCGCGCCCAGAAGAACAGCAATGACCGGCACGATTTCGCAAATGACCGTCACCAGCAGCGCGAGCAACACTGTCCGACCGATATGGCGGGACGCGTCATGCGTCTCTTCGCCGAAATACACGGCTGAACCGTAACCGTTGTAGGAGAAGATCGACAGCGACACCGCCATGGCGATCAACGTCGGAGGCACTACGGACAGTGTTCCGGTTGTGTCGAGAAACACCGGATGCAGCACCACTTCGCTCAGCGGCCGCGCGGCATGAAAGAACCCGAGCGCAGCCAGCGCCGCCAGCGCCAGCAACTCGACGGCCAGAAACGCCCCTGTCACCACCGCGCTGGCCCGCAGATGCAGCACGCATACGCCCGCCGCCAGCGCCACCGTCAACACGGCGGCGGCGACCGGCGGCGCTCCGGGGACCAGCACGTCGAGATAGACGCCGATCCCAACCGCCATGACCGCAGGAATGGCGATCAGCTGCATCACCCCCACGCCCAACACGACGAAGCCCGCGAACGGGCCAAGGATGCGGCCGACAATCGCATATTCGCCGCCCGAAAGCGGAAAAGCCGAAGCCAGTTCGGCGTAGACGAAGGACATGCACAACCCGACCAGCGCGCCCACAGCCATGGCGATCAGCGCGCCGGAGCCCCCCGTCGCGAAAATGCCCGGCACGATGATGAACACGGATGACGCCGGGGAGATCGCCGACAACGTGATCATCAGCACGCCCAGCAGGCCCATGCTGCGCTTTAATCCGGGCAGCTTTCCGTCCGCGCTGTCGACATGGACGACAGCGTCCCCTTTTCCCGAAATGGCGGGGTCCTGCGTAACGACATTCGTCATGCGGCGCCTCCGGGCGGGGCGCAGACAAGCGACTTCAAGCGCTCAGGATCGATCGCCCGCACAAGCCGTCCTCTCCGTCCCACCATCGTCTCCGCGCCGAGCATCGCATTCAGCACCGCTTCCTCCACAACCTCGACCGCAGCCATGAATACGTCGTCCATTGCCTCGTCGCTCAACGCCTCGATCCGCCGCAACGGCGCGCCCGGAAAGACACCAGGATCATTGGCCGTGCTGAACGCCAGAAAAATGTCGCCGGAATTATTCCCCGACGGCGTGCCCCCACGCCCGATACCGATACCGATCCGCTTGGCTACACGCCGCAACTGCGTCGATTCCAGCGGCGCGTCGGTCGCAAGGATCACGATGATCGACCCGCGCTCGGATGGCCACAGCGCATCTTCCGGCATGGCGCGCCCTGCCGCTGCGCCGCAAACCGTCAGCCACGATCGCCGACCGTGATTGGCCTGCACCAGCGCGCCGAGCGTATATTCGCCAGCCTTTGTTCGCACGATCCGCGACGACGTGCCCGTGCCGCCCTTGAACTCATAGGCGATCATCCCCGTCCCACCGCCGACATTCCCTTCCGCCACCGGCGCGAAGTCCGGAGAGGCTGCGGCCGCTTCGATCGCAGCCAGCACGTCGGCCTCCGTCACATGCTGTCCGGCGATGTCGTTCAGCCACCCGTCAAACGTCTCCCCCACCACGGGAAGGGGCCAGAGCGTCTCTCCCATCACGTCGGGGAAAGTCTTCAACATCCATCGCGCCGTCGCGTGATGCGCGATGCCCAGCGAGCAGGTGTTGGTCAGCGTGATCGGGCCCATGAACCATCCGGCCTCGTCGATCCAGTGACAGCCAGTCAGTTCGCCATTACCGTTCATTGAAAAACTGCCCGCGAGAACGGGGTGCAGCAGATCATCTTCCGCGCGCGGCAGGATCGCCGTCACGCCAGTCCTGATCGCGTGCTCGCCTTCACCCGAGATCAGCGTCTTGTAGCCGACCCGCACGCCCGGAACGTCTGTAATCGCATTCAGCGGGCCCGGTGCGCCAGGAAGAGGCAGGGCTAGTTCTCTGGCGCGTGGACGGCTGGGCATTGCAAAATCCGAATAGTGAGCGTGTGCCGGGAGTTAAGGACGCCCCGCCCGGGCGCGCAAGACTGTTACGAATGTGAAGCAACCACCTGACGCACGATAGACACGAGCGAGTTGCTCTTCCTCCCCGGTCTTCGGCTCGTCTCTTCGCACGTCGGATCGAGCCATCGCCGTATTCCGGAAGCGTATCCACTTACGGCATTTCGTAGCCGCGACCCAATTGTTCTGACGTGCATCCTTTACCCGCTCGCGAGACGCATCAATGGCGCACCGCGACGTACCCTGTCGCGGCATTTTTCGCTTCGTTCGCCAGATAGGCGTGGATGTCGTCCGCATCGGATTGTGTCAAGATATCGGAAAAGCTCGCCATTCCGGCCGCGGAAAGCGCACCACCGAGAACGATCTGGTCAAACGCGCGATGCGTCGACTCCTGCATCGTCAAAAGATTTGGGGCAATACCGGCTTTTCCAGGAACGTGACATCCCGAACAACGAGCGTAGTCAAAAAGACGGGCGCCGCGCGCAATCATCTCGGGCGAAGTCCTGATTCCAGATGGCGGCGATATCGCGACCACCGAACGATCGACCAACGCCGGGGTCGGCACAGCGCCGCCGTCCAGCGCGAAAACCACAATGCGCCCTGCGTTGCCATAGCGATACCCCGCCGAATTTTCTGGAAACTCCCAGGCGGACGCTCCACCGAGACCGGCCATAACTGCAATGTACTGACGTCCGGCGACGGCATAGCTGACAGGCGCGGCCATGATTCCTGTGCCGACGCGAATATGGCTGAGCGGCGCTCCGGTTCTGGCGTCGTATATGTTCAGAAATCCGGTCGCATCCCCCTGCGCCACGATATCGCCGCCTGTCGAAAGCACGCCTCCGCTTTGCTCGGGATCCGTGCTTGTAACCACAGACCATGCCGCCCGCTGATGAACCGGGTCATAGGCCTGCAACGTATCGTGGCGAATGACCGGGATATCAGCTTCGCCTTTCTGTGCACGGGATATCGCGGCGCGGTCCGTGACATCCATCGAATTGTCCGTGCCGCGATGGTAGGCAAGATCGCGCGACAGTGAAAAAACCATCGGGAAATCCAGCGTTGGGATATAAACATATCCCGTCCTGTGACTATATGACATCGGCCGCCAGTTATGGCCGCCCGCCTCCCCGGGATAAACCAGCTTCGGCTCGCGCGAGTAATCCCCCTGAGCCGTAAACACGGGCCGTCCGGTTTTCATGTCGATATGATCAGCCCAGTTTACGTCGGTATATTTTTCCGCCGAGATCAATTCTCCAGTCGCTCTGTCAAGGACATAAAAAAATCCGTTTTTCGGTGCCTGAACCAGAACTTTCCGCAACTTTCCAGATATCGTCAGATCGAGCAACGTCATCTGCTGCGTCGCGGTAAAATCCCAGCTATCCTTGGGTGTCGTCTGATAATACCATTTCATGCGACCGGTTTTTGGATTAAGCGCGAGAATTGAAGACACAAACAACGTGTCGCCCCCGCCCGGACTGCGAACGAACGCCGGGTGTGGAGATCCGTTGCCTGTCCCGACATACAGGAGATTCAACTCGGGATCATATGCCATCGCGTCCCAGGCAGCCCCGCCTCCCCCCACGTCCCAACGACTCTTCGGGCCCCAGGTCGGCGCCGCTATCGCCAGTTCAGGATTCTCCTGCGGTTTGGACGGGTCGGCCGGAACAATGAAGAAGCGCCATGCAAAAGCGCCGGTCTCGGCGTCGAAAGCAGTGAGGTAACCGCGCACACCCATCTCGGCGCCGCCATTGCCGATGACGACGTTGCCTCCGGCGATCTGCGGCGCGCCGGTGCTGGTCAAAAAACGATCATGGTCGATGATCGTATCGCGAACCCATATTTGTCGCCCGGTCCCGGCGTCCAGCGCAAAGAGCCGTCCGTCGAGCGCTGCGACATAGACCCTGCCTTTCCATACGGCCACGCCACGATTGACAATGTCGCAACACGCCCGCCTGGCCCATCGTCCGTCGACATGTGGATTGAATGTCCATAGCTCGCGCCCCGTCGCCGCATCGAGCGCATAGACCACTCCCCAGTTTCCGGTCGCATACATGACCCCGTCGATCACAACGGGCGACGCCTCCAGACCACGCGTGGTTCCGGTATTGTATTGCCAGGCAAAGCCAAGCCTCTCGGCATTGGAATCATTGATCTGGCTAAGCGGGGAGTAATGATCGGCCGCAAACGTCCGGTTCGTCGCGTACCAGTTTTGCGGTTCGGCATCCGCCTGCGCCATGCGCGCCTCGTCAATCGCGCCAGGCTGCTTCGGAGATGTTGGCTTGAGGCTCTCCGCATAGGCCGGATCTCCCGGAATATTTCCCGAAGCGACGCCACATACGGCGAGGAGTATAACAGGCAGGAACAGCGTGATGCGGCGTGAGATACACATTTCTGTATCGTAATTATGAACGTGATGCTCAGCAAGACGATACCTTACCCCATATGATTCATCCGGGCGATGGTTCGGATGAATCATATGGGGTAAGCCGGTTATGGCTTTTGTAAATATGGTGGATATTGAAAGCAGGTGAGACGCCTGTTTCTCTCGACGCCTCAAAAAATGAGCATCAACATGAATGCCAGAGAGTATCCGTAAACAGTATTCACATTGCCATATGAGAATTTCTCAACATTCGGATTCCCGACCACAGGTGCAATCGAAAATCCAAAATTTCTTCAAATATAAAACTTCAAGATTTCTTGACCAATCGACCCTGATTTTTAGTCTCGAAATCCGAAGCGTCATGTCGTTCATGGAGCTGACTGGACGGCTCTCCGAATACCCGGTTGACCATGCGTCCACGCTGTACTGCAGGCCGCTCCAACAGCCGATCCGCCCAGGCCTTGAGGTGAGGATAGTCCTGTACGCTCAGGAATGTGGCGGCGTCATTATAAAGCCAACCCTCCACCAGACCGCCATACCATGGAAAAATCGCCATATCGGCAATGGTATACTCATCGCCCGCGATGAAAGGACTTTCCGCAAGGCGCCGGTCCAGCACGTCCAGTTGGCGTTTGGCCTCCATAGAAAAACGATTGATCGCGTATTCTATTTTCTCCGGCGCGTACGCATAAAAGTGTCCAAAGCCGCCGCCGATATAGGGCGCGCTTCCCACCTGCCAGAAAAGCCAGTTGAGGCATGCTGTCCGGTGAGCAATATCTTTCGGGATGAACGCCCCAAATTTTTCCGCGAGATACAGCAAGATGGAGCCAGATTCAAAAACGGCTATCGGCTGTTCATAACTATGGTCGACAAGCGACGGGATTTTGGAATTCGGATTGATTTCCGTGAAGCCTGAGCCGAACTGATCGCCATCGCCAATACGGATGAGCCAGGCGTCATATTCCGCCTGGTTGTGCCCTGCGGCCAGCAGCTCTTCGAGCAGGATTGTGACCTTCACACCGTTGGGCGTACCCAAAGAGTAGAGTTGAAGGGGATGCTTGCCCACAGGAAGCGGCTTGTCATGGGTAGCCCCTGCTGTCGGACGGTTTGTGCTGGAAGCTTTTCCGCCATCAGGCGCTGTCCACGTCCAGACTTTAGGAGGCACGTAGTCCGATGGTCCGGTCATCATGATATCCCTTTTGACAATGCTGAGAACTGGTCTGACGCAAGGTCCCGTGCGCGTCTTCGTCTATAAGACTGTTGAGTCGCCGCCCGTTCCTGATGGCACGATCCCGGTCAGCCGCCGAGCGAACGTCCATCATCTTCATGATGCGCGCAAGCGCCAGGTCGACATTCACCCGGCCAGCCCACGCCTTTCAGGACAGGCGCCGTCCCTTCGAACCACCCTACGCGGATATTCCCGCACTCGCATAACGATCAGCGATGGTAAAAGATTGACCGTCCAGACGAGCGTCCGCGTCTCGAACATTTCGCGCTGCTTCATGGCGATGCCGATTGATCGCGCCGCCATGACGTACAGGCGCTGGATACCGGACATAAGCAGTCCGCCCTATTTGACCGTGCCCCGACGGCATAAACTGCAGGACGAAAGCAGAGCGAGCGCGTCTCACCCCGAATTAGAAAATGTTCGAAAGCGCCGCGACGACATCAGCAATATCTCTCCAATTCTCCATCCAGAACATTCGCGCTGCTTCTCCTGATGAAGCGTGTTCTTCACGACGCCACTACCCAATCAAAAGTCGAGCACAAAGTGCCGGGAACAGCGCAACAGGCATTGCCACCGCTCCCACCTTCAGAAATTGCAAAAACCCGACATTTTCGCCGCCGCGACGGATCACCTGCAGCCAGAGAATTGTGGCCAGAGACCCCGTAACGGAGAGATTTGGACCGAGATCGACCCCGACCAACAGATTGTCCACCACCAGCCGTGACGCGTGAGCGTGTGCTATTGCCTCACTCGCGATCAACCCGGCCGGCAGATTGTTTATGATGTTCGAGACAACCGCAAGAATGGCGCCAGAACCAAACGCCCCGATCGCAGCGGCAGTTTTCGTGACTTCCTGAAGCCAGAGGGCAATCTGCCTGACCAGCCCGGTACTTTCGATCGCTCCCACCTGAACGAACAATCCGGCCACAAGCGGTAGAACGCCCCAGGAAATTTCCCGCAGGGGCGTCAACGGCGAAAACCGGGCTATCGCGGACACTCCCAGAGCCGTCGCAACGCCAGCAAACGCCGTAGGCATTCCAAGAGGCCGGTCGAAAGCGGATGCCGTCACGAGGAGTAACGCCGTCAGGACAATGCCACCAAGGGCCGCCTTGCCACCCGCGGCAAGCCGAATCGTTTCGACCCGAGCAGCGCACGGCGGTCTCAGGCGCTTCAACTCCATCAGACGCAGCACGAAATATGTCGTCGAGATCGCGATCAATGACGGCAACGCGAATGAAGCCATCCACGACCCGAGAGCCGGGAGTGCGCCGTTATAAAGGACCAGATTAGCCGGGTTGGACACTGGCAGAACAAAGCTGGCGGCATTGGCGACGAGCGCACATGCGAACAACATCGGAAGCGGATCAGCTTCCGCCTTGGTCGCCGCCGCGAGCACCGCAGGCGTCAGGACAACGGCCGTTGCGTCGTTGGACATGAATGTCGTCACAACGACGCCAGCAAGATACACCAGCGTAAACAGTCTGACCCTAGACCCCGCTGCGTGATTGACGGCCCAGTTTGCAATCCAGTCGAAGACGCCGTTCGCCCGCGCCGTTTCGCTGAGCAGCATCATGCCCGTCAGGAAGAGGTATACGTCTCCTCCTTTCAAAATGCCGGCGCATGCCGTGGACAGCGGCGACAGTCCCGTGAGCACCAGCAGGGCCGCCCCCGTCACTGCCCATACCCATTCCGCGACCCGGAACGGCCGGACAATAATGCCCGCGGTTGTCATTACGGCGATCGCCCAGATCGCTTCATGATGAAACGTCATGCAGGGACTCCGTCAGCGGAGCGCATTGTCGAAGCCGCGCAGATCCATAGCCCCAGAGACATGATTGCAAAACAGCCAAGAGTATAAAAAGCCGCTGAATAACCGAGATCCTCGGCAAGCCAACCGCCGAGCGCAGGAGAAAGGCTTGCTCCCACTCCCTGCGCGGTCATAACGACGCCCTGCCCGACATTGATCCGCCCGGTTCCGCTAAGAAGACGCGCCACCAGCCCGGGTACGGCGACGCTCTGGAGCCCGGCGCCGATTCCATCAAGAAATTGTACGGGCCACACGCCCCAGTGCTGAATGAAACTCCCTGCGACCACGGCGCGTAATGGCAATGCCGCGAACGATATGAGCAATACGATCCAGTAGCCACGTTCCCTGACGAAGCGTATTGCTAAAAGGCTGGCGATGATCATCACGGCCTGAGCAACCACTACTGTCGTCGCGGTGAACATTGCCGGGTCGCCTTTGCCCGCGCTGACGACCGCCATTCCGTAAAGCGGCAGCATTGCAGCGTTACCAAGATGGAAGAAGCAAAGGCACGCCGCCAGTATCAGGACGGGCTTATGCCGTAGAAACGACCTCAGTCCCTCGATCCTGCCATCATCATGATTCTCGTTAGTCTGCAGCCCACGTGCGGCATTATGGTCGATGGACTTCGCCGGGATCGTGAGGACAGCCGCAATGGCGAACAGGCCAAACGCAACTTCGAGGCAGAAAATCGCTGACAGGCCGAAACGCAAGCCCAGCCAGCCGGAAAGCCCGGCCCCAACCATGTTACCAGCATGGTTCCACGCCTGATTACGACCTGTCTGCGCACCGAACCCTTTCTGGCGCACGATCCCAAGCGTTACGCCCGTCATCAGAGGGCCGATCGCGGCGCCAGCCAAAGCCGTCGCAAACTGGCTGATCGTCACGACGAACGCAGATTGTGAACTCAATAAAAGGAGCGAGGCGGAAATGGCGCATAACGCCGCCACAATGACGAGCGAACGTTTTTTCGTGGTATGGTCGACAAGCGCACCGGCAGGAATGGTTGCGATCATTCCGGCAATGCCGCCCGCAGTCATGACAGATCCGATTGGTCCTGTCCGCCAGCCATGGTCCTGAAGAAAGACCCCCAGAAAAGGGCCTATACCCGCCTGGACATCGGCCATGAAAAAATTCAATGCGCATAGTGCGAACAACGCGCGGTTCAGGCTCGGGGAATAAAGACTACCATCAATGCTAACAGAGACAGGGGCGTTCTTTGTCATCGGGCTCTCTTCATCAGCCGCAATGCTTAACCGCTCTCTGGCCGATAAGTTACGAAAACATTTTTCGTTCGTCTCTTTTTTAGCTGGCTCCTGATCAGCTCATCGTGGGCGCCGCCGTGTATGGATGAGCGGGGCGCAAAGCATGCCGTCTACTAAAGAAAAAACATACGTATTCGTTAGGCGAGGGCGCGAACAGTCGCATCTGCAAGTGCGGGAGTCGCCATAAGAAATCCCGCGCAACGAGAACGGGCGAACCTCAACCGTGAAGAAACGCCAGTTCTCACGAGATGATGATCCCTCCCTCCTGCCAAGGCGTGCTTCATGACGGGCCAAAGAAACAGACGAGGCCAAAACCCTTGCATCATCTGACGGCGTGGAACGCCCACGACACCGGCGTCATCATTTCCTGCGCGCTCGCCCTGCTGGTCATCGTTGTGACGATCAGTCTGGCGAAATTGCCTCCATTTCTTGCGATCCTGCTCGGCGCCATCGTTTTCAGCGCCACCGCGGGTCTGGACATAGCGAAGGCCATCGCATCCTTCCAGACAGGAGCGGGTCATTTGCTGGGAGACAGTGGCCTCATCATCGCGCTGGGCGCGTTGCTGGGCGGCATGGTGGCCGGCAGCGGCGCCGCCGATCGATTGGTGACGGCGCTCCTGAGTCCGGGCGGCAGGCCTCTTTCGGCGCCCGCGCTTCCGTGGTGCGTGGCCGTCGCCGCGATGCTGGTGGGGTTGCCGCTGTTTTTCGAAGTCGGACTGGTGATCATGCTTCCGCTCGTTCTCGGCATCGCCCGAACCGCGCGTCAGCCAGTGCTGCGTATCGCTATTCCCGCCCTTGCGGGCATGACTGTGCTGCATGCGCTGGTCCCGCCGCATCCGGGGCCCCTCATCGCCATATCCGCCCTGCACGCCTCTCTGGGAACGACATTGCTGCTCGGACTGGCGATAGCTGTGCCAGCCGTCGTCCTCGCAGGACCTGTGTATGGAAATTTTCTTTCCGCCCGACCGGAATACCGAACGATCTCGACGGCGGCGCTGACGAGTTTCTCTTCTCCCGGCGACATGCGGCAGGGACGACAGCCCTCTCTGCTCGCCGCCGCGATGACGATCCTGCTTCCTGTCGCGCTGATGCTGGCGCGCACGGCGTCAGAGTTATGCCTGCCCCAGAACGGTATGGCTGCACATATTCTCGACACCGTTGGCGAGCCCTTTATGGCGCTTCTGCTTTCAGTATTCTTTGCTGTGATCGTTCTCGGCTGGCTGCGCCGCCAGCCGCGTCGTGAAACAGGCCGCACGTTGCATGACAGCCTGCCGCCGCTCGCCGTGCTTCTGCTGACCATCGGCGCCGGGGGCGGGTTAAAGCAGGTTCTGCTCAGCGGAGGGATCGCCGAGACGATCAGTAAAATCGCGGAATCATCGCCTTTACCTCTCGTCGTCCTGGCGTGGCTGATCGCGGTCTGCCTTCGTCAGGCGACGGGATCTGCGACGGTCGCGACTTCAACGACCGCAGGGCTCATGGCTCCGCTTCTCGCGACGATGGGACTTTCGTCTCCACAAACATCGCTTGTCGCGCTTTCAATCGGAGCGGGTTCCGTTTTCTTCTGCCACGTCAACGATGCCGGTTTCTGGATGGTTCACGAACTGTTCGGCCTGACGCTGAAACAGACCGTGATGGTCTGGTCGGTCCTCCAGACGATCGTCTCCCTGACCGGGCTGGCTCTATGCAGCGCGATCTGGGTCTTGCTGGCGTCATAATAGACAAAGCGGGAGTGGCGGATTCCGCCTCTCTCGCTTTGCAAAATCCTTTTCGCGAACACCGTGGTTTTCTTCGTCTGCGACCGGAGCGCAGAGTCTCCCCTGCTACGCGAGCGCCTCAGGCGGCCAATGGCGTAAAGCGAGCCGTACTCTTGTCGCAATGATACAGGGTTGCGATTTCCGCGGCGTCCCGCGCCAGTTCGTCCACGGCGCCAATGATGAACTGCGCCTTCTGGTCGTCGAGAAGCACGCTCAGATTCAGGCGCGTCCAACCCGGTTTTTCAATTTCTTCACCACTTAGAATTGAATTTCTTAATTCCAAAGAATGTTCACGCCCTATCCCGAGCAAATCGTGCGCATACGGCCCTGCGCAAGCGCAACCACCGCGCGCCTGCACGCCGTAGCGATCGGACAGCATGCGCGTGAAAAGCTGCTGATGGATAAATCCATCTCCCTGCTTATCGCGCACCCTGATGGAAAATATCGGCAACGAACGCGCCGTCGCGCTGTTACCCAGAATTTCGATCCGGTCGTTACGTCGCCAATACTGCAGCGCGCGTTCGCGTAACTGCGCATGGCGAGAGTCCATTCTGGACTGACCGATGGCGTCCTTGACCAGAAAGGCCAGCGCGGCGCGGATATCGCCGATCACGTTCGGTGTGCCGGATTCCTCTCGGCTGACGACATTCGCCGAATAGTCATGTCCCCATGGCGAGACGAAGCGCACGGTGCCGCCGCCGGGACAGACCGGCCGTTCAAGCGTAACAGCCTGCCTGCGCACGACCAGCACGCCGGAAGCACCTGGCCCGCCGAGAAATTTGTGCGGTGAAATAACGATCGCGTCTTTCTGGAATTCCGTTCCTGCACGCATGTCCACAGACAGGTAAGGGCCGCCTCCCGCGTAGTCCCACATCACAGCCGCTCCGTGGCGACGCAGCATGGCGCTGACAGCGTCCACGTCGGTCATGACGCCGGTGACGTTCGACGCCGCCGAGAACGCGCCGACCTTCAACCGCTCCGGTCCAGCCGCCTTCAGCGCCGCCTCAAGAAGGTCCAGATCAGGTCCTCCCTGAGCGGCTTCAGCTATGGTTACGATCTCCGCTCCGGACTCGCGCCAGGGCAAGATGTTTGAGTGGTGCTCATACGGGCCGATAAAAACGACCGGACGAAATGTCCCTTCGCGCGCGGCCGAACCCACACCCAGCAGCTCCACCAGCCGGTTGATTCCTGCAGTAGCGCCGGAGCCCACGAAGATCGTTGCGTAATCGTCCGTCGCCCCACACTGGGCGGCAATAATCTTGCGCGCAGCTTCCCGAGTGCGCGTCATGTACATGCCGCAGAACGAGGCCTCGGTGTGGCTGTTCGCGTAATAGGGCAGAACATGCTCGAGAATGAAATCCTCGACCTGCCGCAGGGAGCGGCCGGAGGCGACGTAATCCGCGTACACCAGAGGATGGACGCCGAAAGGTCCCGGGACCGGAGCGCCCTCGCCGATCAATCCGTCGCGCAATGCAGACAAAACGTCGCCTGTGGCGAGAGAGGATTCGAAACGGTCGAACGGCGCACGATCGGCAATCATGGTTTTGGCTCACCTGAATGATGTCATGGTGATTCGACCACGATCGAAGGCGCGAATTCCAACTCATATTCTGCTTTGAAACACAAATTTTGTTGTCATATGATCTGACATGGCCGCTGATCTTGATCATATCGATCGCGCATTGCTTCGCGCATTGCAGAAAGACTCCTCCCTCTCTCAACGCGCCCTCGCGGACGTTGTCGGACTGTCGCAGAACGCCTGCTGGCGACGTCTTTCGGCATTGCGCGAAAAGGGGTTTCTCGACAGGCAAACCCTGCGGATCGACCCGGCGGCGCTCGGGCTCGGGCTGGTCGTGTTCGTCATGGTGCGCACCCGCCACCACGACCAGCACTGGCTGCAACGATTTAGAGCGCTCGTGCTCGGCCTTCCGAACGTGACCGATTTCCACCGGATCGCCGGGGATTACGATTACATGCTCAAGATCGTGGCGAAGGACATGAACGCTTTTGACACGGTCTACCGGCAGTTGATCGAGAAGATCGATCTGGACACGGTCACATCCTACATCTCGATGGAGACAATCGCCGACAGCCGGGACCTGCCCGTGTGACGGCGCGCATACGCCACCATCCATATAATCGCGCGTCTACGGCTTTCTTGCGCTTTATCGCTCGCCCGCTGCCACAGTCTGCGCTCGGCCACGTCAGGCGCACGTTCCTCAACGTCCGCCACACAGGTAGCGCCGCGACAGCCGAACGAGGTTAATCCGTCACCGAACCGAGACCGCCTCCGTTCTAGCATGCCTCGCGCGAAGGCCACACGTCAGGACGATATGGTCGGGGCGCCCTGCCCCATTTCTCCAAAACCTCCGAACGGCGATCATGCCCCCCTACCGCAACAGGCCCCTGACCACGACGCGCAGCCGGTCCCCAAGTCCCCGCTCCTGCCCCATTTGGGCCGGATCCCGCCGCAGATCGCGCACGGCCAGCGTCGCGGGCAGTGACGCCAGTCGCAGGGCGTGACGTTGCGACCCTGCGCTGCGCCGGGAGCCCAAGTCCCCTGACGGCAACAACGCCGCCCCCTCCGTGCGCAAGGAAGCGACGAGAAGCGCCAGTCGGTCTGGTTCGATTTTTGTGAGTCCGGCGCGATCTTCAGGATCGAGGCCGGCGGCAACCAGCGCCTCGGACGGAAGCGCTGACCGTCCGCCCGCCAGCACCGCAGGCAAGTGACGCAGCAGCGCGCCTGCGGCGTAGGCTGCGCCCGCCTCCTCAACACGCTCCAGCAACGCCGTGTCCTTCAGCCCGAGCAACGACCCGACAATACGTTGCATCTGCCCTGAGCCGTCGCGCATCGCTTGCCGCCATGCCGCCCAGTCCGGCAGACCATAGAGTTCGTTTTCGCGCGCTTCGAGAATGGTCAGCAGAGGTTGCGGCTGTATCCGCCCTTCTTCGAGCAACCCGCCCAGAGTCATCGCGACATCGTGACGGGCCTGAAAACGACGTGCAGGCGCCTGCACGATGTCGCGCCACCACTGCAACCTGATAAGCCCCGCCATGGGGCCAGCCACCGCCGACGATACGGGCTGATGGAGCGCGCGCACGATCTCGCAGTTGAACGCGATCACCGCGAACGCAGCACTTCGCACTGCGGGCGACAGGAACATCGCGCACAGAAACCTGTCGGGATCGCGTTTGCGCGCAATCTCGGCGCAGGCCCGCGCTGCGCGGGTCACCGCATCTTCTTCCGCGTTCATCGCGTTACGGTCCTTATGGAGATGAATGGCGCCGCGCGGGGCCTCCGTCTCTTGACGGTCCCCCGGTCGGCACATAGCTGTTGCGGGCGGCGCCACTCCGCCCTGAACTCAGGATAAATCACCAAGGAGCATGTCATGGCCTTCGAACTGCCAGCCCTCCCCTACTCCTACAATGCGCTTGCCGCCAAAGGCATGTGCCAGGAAACCCTGGAGCTTCACCACGACAAGCACCATCAGGCCTATGTCACGGCTCTGAACGGCTTTGTTGAAGCCAAGCCGGAACTGCAGGGCAAGTCGCTCGACGAGATCATTCTCGCCGTCAAGGGCGACGCCGCGTCCGCGCCGGTGTTCAACAACGCCGGGCAACACTGGAACCACATCCTGTTCTGGAACAACCTGTCCGCGAGCGGCGGCGGCATTCCGGGCGCGCTTGAAGAGAAGATCAAGAGCGACCTCGGCAGCGTCGAGACGTTCAAGGAAGAGTTCAAGAAGGCCGCGACGACGCAGTTCGGCTCGGGCTGGGCATGGCTGGTTCTGACCCCGGCCGGCAAGCTTGCCGTGACCAAGACCGCCAATGGCTCCAACCCCCTCGCCGAAGGGCAGGGCAAGGCTCTGCTCGGCCTCGACGTGTGGGAGCACGCCTACTACCTCGACTTCCGCAATCGTCGTCCCGACTACATCACCAACTACCTCGACAAGCTCGCCAACTACGAGTTCGCCGAGGCGCAGCTGAAGGCCGCCTGATTCCGGATCGATAAAGCGGAGCGCGTCTGCGTCCCGCTTTATCGGGGGAAACCGGCCTGCGACGAGAAAGGGGGACGATCCGATGGATCGTCCCCCTTTTCTGTAGCAACCGTGTGAGACGCGTTGCGAGCGGCTAACATGCCTCACCGTCTCGCCTTACCGCCAGCCTCCTGATCGGAAGCCGACGTTCAGGTCCGGGCCGCCCATTGCGCGATCAGATCGACCACGGCCTGCGCCGACATGCGACGCGCGTTTCCGAGAGCCGCCGCGCCGTCCGGATCGAGCAGCTTGCCGTCCGGCGTCACGATCAGCACGGTCGGAACTGATTTAATGGTCACGCCATAACCCTGCGCGATGTCCATGTTGGCGTTGAAACGGTTCACATTCACGCTGACCGTTTCGAAGTTCTGCCCCAGCCATGTATTCACTTCCGGAATCGCAAAAACGCCCGCAAGCATCCGGCAGTCGGGGCACCAGTTGCCGCCAAAATCGATAAGCACCGATTTTCCGCTGGCCTTGGCGCGCGCGAACGCCGCCTTGACCGCCGTCGGGCCGTCTTCAGCTGGGGCATAGGGCGCCGCCACCGGGCTGATCGCGGCAGCGCCGACCCGCGGCGCTGGCGTAAGGTCGCGGGCGGACGCCGCCAGCGGAGACAGGAACGGGAGCGTGGCGAGCAGAGCCGCCGCCGTGGTCAGACGACCAGCCATAACATATCCTTCGGTATCAGCGCGGTACGGACGAATGGCCGAATGCCGCGCGCTTCAGTGTGTTCTTATGGGAGCTTGCCTGCTCAGACGGATGAATCCGTCCGAGCCACGCCTGCTCCCGTCCGACGCAAGAGGATTGCGCCGTGTGCTTGTTCACATGAGCGGCGCACGATCACGACGCAACGGGATCGGCCCAGAAAAATGTGACCTCGTGTTTGTTATGCCACAAATGCGCGAGCGACGCTCCGGGGATGGCGGCGAAGGCGTCCATGGTCGCAAAGTCCGTCTCACCCTGAAACTTGACGCTCATGACGATACGCGCCGCCCGGCCTGCGTCGATCCACCGCCGCACAAGCGCCAGAAGACGCTCCGGGTAGGCGATGACGTCCGAGAACAGCCAGTCGACGCGCTCGACCGAGGCAGGGTCGATCCCGAAAGCGCTTTCCTGCCGAAACGTCACACTCGGCATGGCCGCGACCTGTGGCGCGAGCGGCGCACGATCGACAGCCGTGACCGACGCCCCGAGTTGCGCGATCGCCCATGTCCAGCCACCCGGCGTCGCGCCGAGATCGACGCATGTTTCGCCGGGTTGAGGCCAGCGGCCGAGCCGCGTGCACGCCTCCCACAACTTGAGATAGGCGCGCGAGGGCGGCCCTTCCCTGTCCTCGACAAAGCGGGGAACGCCCGAGGGGAACGGACTCGTCTTGGTGGGGGAGTAAAGAAGTTCATCCGTCTCCAGCAGCGTCCAAGCGCCCAGATGGCTCGCTGGCGCCGGCTGCGGAAAGATGAGCGAAGCAGCCTTCACCGGCGGCAGGCGCTCCAGGATAAGGTTCGCCCGGCGGAAATGACCCGTGGGAACCAGTGCCCAGTTGCGCTGCACACCACGCAGGACGCTTGCCGCGTCTCCTATCGAGGCGATGTTTCGTCGCTCTGGCGCCGTCCATATGTCGAGCGCCCAGACGCTCGGCGCCGGAGGCTGCTCCGAAATGGCCAGCGGCCCGATCCAGTTCAGGTCGCCCGCCCCCAGACGATTCAGTTCGGCGGCGAGAACGTTCTCCAGTCCGGGCGCCGCCTGATAGACGCTGCCGCAACGGCTCCGCTCAGCGTCACTCATGGATCGCGAACGCGACGGCCAGCACGAGCCAGGACAGGATCAGGATCGACCCGCCGGTCGGCGCGACAGCCCCCAGATGGTGACCCGTGAATGCGGTGAAGTAGAGCGCGCCGCAGAAAATCAGCGTCCCGAGCACAAGACCGTTGCCGCCAAGAGCCATCAGGCGCGTCGGCTTTCTGACGCCGAGACCTAACCCCACAAGCGCCAGAGCATGCCACATATGCATTTCCACAGCGCTATGCGCGATCTCCCGCCCCGCTCCGAGTCCGAACCGCTCCGCAGGAAGGTGGGCCGTGACCGCCCCCATGGCCACCGCCGCACAAGCGAGCAGCGCGCCAGCCGAACGCCAGAAACGCGCCATCAGAACCAACATAAAGACATCCTTGAAATTCGCCGAACCTTCTTAAGAAGTCATCAGCAGTCGAACACATCACTTACAACTATTACATCTGTAACATAAGACGGTATGGGCGTCAGGTTTGTGCAATCTATATAGAGCGTGTTAACGCCATTTCAGCTAATCAGCCTGTGGGTTTCTTCGGTCGCAGGCCTCGGGTTCTCGTCGAAGCTATCGGCAGTGGAGTATGTTACCAATGAAACAGAAAAAAAACTGGCTGGCGGTCGCCGCCATGCTTCCTCTAGCCGCTTGCGCCGACCACCCCAAGCAGTTTAGCGGACCGCTTCTGCCCGCCATGGACGAAGCGTTCGTTCATCAGGCCGCCGAAAGCAATCTCGTCGAAATTGCGATCAGCAACGCCGAGTCCAGTGAAGGTCACTCCGCAAATATCAAGACCTATGCAGGATCGGTAGTGACAGACCACACGGCGGATCAGGATCGCCTGAGTGGAATCGCCAAGGCCCACGGCTTCACCCTGCCGAGCGAACCCACGCCCGACGACCAGAAGCTGATCGAGCGCCTGACCAGCCAGAAGGGCTCTCGTCTCGATCACGCGTATCTTGCCGAAATCGTCAAGCAGCACAAAAGCGCAGAAGCTCTGATGAAGCAGGAAGCGACGACGGTCGCCGATCCTGACCTGAAATCTTACGTGGCGGACATGCAGGTCAGCGAGAAAGCCCACCTTCAGAGCGCAGAAAAACTCTCCGGCGGTCGCCGCTCCGTACGCCGACACTCAGCGCATACGCAGGCTGCTGCGCCGGGCGAGCCGACGGGCTTCTGAGTCAGACGTCACGGGGACTCGCGCGAAACGCCCCGTGACTGCGTAACGACACTCGACTATGCAGGCGCATGTCGCCGGAGCGGAGCGCACTACCCGCAAGCAAGTGTTGACACTATTTTCACATGCACTTGACGCTTTTTCGCCCGCAGTCCTGAAAGGGCCAGTCTCATGGTCGTGAGAATAGACCGGGTGACCACCAGAGGCGGTGATCGGGGTGAAACGTCCCTCGGCGATGGTTCGCGGATCAGCAAGGCTTCCGCACATATCGCAGCGCTCGGTTCGCTCGACGAGGCGAACACAGTCATCGGCGTTCTTCGCGCACATGTCATGAATGACAACGCGCTCGGAGACCGCCTCAGCGCCTTGCAGAACATGCTCTTCGATCTCGGCTCAGATCTTTGCCAGCCTCAGGACAACGCCAAGGCCCAACGCGTCTCCATCTCTCTGGCCGAAGATATCGATCAGGAAATAGATCATCTGCGAGAGAAGCAGGAGCCGCTGCGAAGCTTCATCCTTCCCGGCGGTTCGCTGCCCGCAGCATGGGCGCATATGGCCCGCGCGTCCGTCCGTCGCGCCGAACGTGATGTGGTTGCGCTATCCCAGAGCGTCGAGATCAACGGCGCTATTGTTTCTATTCTTAACAGATTGTCCGATTACTTCTTCGTTCTCGCCAGACATTTGAACGACGACGGCAGAAACGACACGCTGTGGGCGCCGGGACGTTCATTGCGAGAGGCGTCTATCCCCGACACATGACGCCAGACGTCGAGGCGGGCGTTGGCCACACCATACTCATTCGGGCTTCGTTATCTTCCTTCTTGAAACGTGGATAACGTCATGCTAGAGGGGGCCAACTTTACCGTATAAACAGCCTGAACAAGCCTCTGGCGGCGGGCGGTAACGTTGCGATAATTTTTTCAAATAATTCCGTCCCGCCAAACCAGCGTGCGACACGCCTGCGATCAGGCCCGAACAATACAACGATTTCTGAAAGAACGGTAGTGAACTCCGGATTTCTAAAAAATTCCAAATTGGACGAAGATCTGTCCGAAGACTCCCATGTTGACAGCAGCGCCGAGGAGGCCGCTCTTCGCGCCGCTCTCAACCGCCTCGGCTCCCAGCGCGCGCCAAGCCCGCCCCGCACGGGTAACACGCCCCGCCCCGTAAACGATGCGCCAGCGCGTCTCTCGCTTCGTCCCACAATGGACCAGAACCAGCAGCGCAAACGTCGTTTCGTACGGGACGGCGACGTGCAGGTCGAGCGGCAGGCGTTGACGCGCCCGACCGGCCGCACCGCGCATTTTTCTGAAACGGAGAGCGTCGATCTCGATCGCCACAAGCGTCTTCTCGACGATGAGCGACGTTTGCGGGAGCAGGCCGAACGTCAGTTGAGCGAACTTGAGACATCACATCGCACGATGAAAACCCGGCTGGGACATGCGGAGATGCTTCTCAATGAACTGAAGCAGTCTCTCGCGACGCGCAACATGGAATTGGCGGATCGGACCGCCGAACTCTCCGCCGAACGTTCCGGGCGTCAAGCGGCCCTCGCAGAGATCAAGGATCTGCGGGCACAGATCGCAGCCGCGCCCAAAAAGCGGGAGCGCGTAGCACGGCAGCAGGAACTGACTCTGGCTGATGAACCAGAACCTGTAAAATGGTGGAAAGACTGAGACGTCTTTCCATTTTGTCCGATGCAACCTCGAACATCCGGGAGGGGGTCGGAAACGTAATCGTCATCGCATCCTGCGCCGCAGCCGCCGCAGCGTTGATCGTACCCGACCTTATCTTTGGTTTTCTGACTTTACTCAGAAGCGTTCTGGAGTCGCTTTTTCTACCCTGTAAGCTTCTTTTTGACCTTGCATCATGGCTGTCAGGAGGATCTTCAGTGCAAAGCGCTGTCTCCAGCGTAGACAACGCTCGCGCTGACGCCACGCATGTCAGGGCGCTTCACGCATATCTACCCACAGTCATAGTCATTATTGGCCTTATGGTCTATTTCTTCAACGAGGGCAGCCGCAACGCAGCCACTCGGTTCATTGCTCCCGGCCTGCATACCGTCGCCGCTTTTCTCATTTTTTCACCAACTGCGTTGATTCTTTTTCCTGCCATCTGCATCGAGGCGATCTCAACAATCGAATCCAGAGAAAAAACGCGTCATCGGGATGAACGGTGACAACGCGGACGCACGGATTTTCGATTAAATTAACTCGCATTATGGAATATTTTTATTTTCTTGGTTTTTGCTGACATGCTCTACCCGAATTCGATTTTTTGCATCAGGTGTGACGTTTCAGAAAATCGTCCACACAGCGAGAATATTGATTAATTATGCAAACCAATACACGCGGTTGACGAAGGCTGCTTTCGAGACCACGAACAACGCTCGTATCGGCAATAACGAAGTGACCAAGCGTATCGTCTCAGGCGAATTTCTTGAAAATACGTATGTGTAATGCCCTTTATAGAAAATATCACCAATTACTGTTTGCTATTTATTGATACAAAGCTTGTGCACGGAAAGCCGAACACAACATCGGACTGGGAGCCATTTAGGCATGCGCCGTCCGATACGACGACGCCCCGCCATGACTTACCGCGAGCATCCCGGCAGCACCGACCCGATCATCGAGGTGGCCATATGCGTCCACTTCAATCCGCCGGCGGTCGACTCGTCAAAATCCGATCTATTTGCTCCGGCGTCATCGAAACACCGAAGTAATCTTGATAAAATTTCTTACTGTCTTCTGGAAGATCATACTTCCCGAACAAGTCCGGGTGCAGCAACTTCGCTACCCAGCGCAGTTGCAGCAGCACTTCCGACCCGTAACGATCCCAAGGAAAGACTCCGGTGGGATTCGTGAACACCTTGCCGTTTCGAACTGCCCGCAACACTTCCCACCCGGCCGGGGCTGGACTACCAGAGGCAGGAAGCGGCACACCCCCCTGAACGATGATCACATCCGGGTCCCAGACCTGAATCTGCTCCATATCGACCGGGCGCATGTTTCCGGACACCTCACCCGCGGCGTTTCTTCCGCCTGCGCGCGTGATCCATTGATCGATGATCGTGTCGCGTCCGTCGACCATGAGGGGAAACAGACTTTTAAGATGAAGCACTTTCGGGCGGGCCGCAGCGGGCGTGGCGGCAAGGACTGTATCCAACTCGACGAGTTGAGTGTCGAGAGCCGCGTTGTAACGCGCCGCCTTCTCGCGCGCAGTGACGTCATTCAACGCGGCTGCAGTCAGTTCGACGGAACGACGCAACCCCGCCATGTCCCGAAAGCTCATATCGAGAGTCGGCAGTCCGGCTTCACGCAGCTTGCTCGCGTCGGTCAGCCCGGTGGACACGAACACAAGATCGACCTTGTCCGCCAGCAATCCCTCTACGTCAGCCGAACCCGGCGTCACAAATCGTGCAGTTCTCAGCGCCGGGCTAACCTGAAACAGCCATGGTTGGTTGGCTGGCTTGTCGACCGTGACAACGACGCGATCCGCCGCTCCCAACATCGCGACAACTTCGTTATGCGCAAACCAGAGATCGGCTATCCGAACCGGATGCGCCGGCGTTAAAACCTTTTCCCCCTTCATATCGGACGCTGTGATCGTGCCGTGTGGCGAGGGCGCACACCACCCCTGCTTCAGCCCCGCGCCGATCAACACGAGTAAAAGACCTGCGCCAACGCGGTACACGCGCAGGCTTTTTCGTGGCGTGAATGTGGAAGGTCGCACGACGTTGCCCAGACTCATTTTGCATTGTCTATAGTCATGCAGATATAGATCAGGCAGAAGCCGCCTCTGACAAGCGGGGGCGACGCGCTTTCCTCACTCTGTTGCCGACACGACACAATGTGGCGCAAAGCCGCTCTTGCGCCGTCAACCTCCTAGCGGCGGAGCCTTCGTTTGACCTGCTGCGGCAGTTCCTGGCGCGCCCGCCTGCCCCGGGGGCTTGATAGGCGCGACGTCGCGTCCGGTGTAGCGCGTGATCATCTCTCCGACGGCCTCCGCCGCCTGCTGCGCCGCCGCTACAGCCACGTCCCCCCACATCCCGTCCAGCGAATGGGCCTGAATGTCGTGAAGCTGCGTCGCGATCCCGACTTCCTTGTCGTGGCTATCCGTCACGCGCCACGCGATCTCGATGCCCTGCTGCGGATTGTTGCGCGATCCCGGCGGACCCGCCGTCAGCTTGACTGTGGTCGCCACCGTAAAATCGGCGTCCTGAGGCGATGTCTGGATGGTCTGCTCCGACCCCCGAAACGACGCGGCGAACGCCCGCGCCAGAGAAACGTCGCCGTCGCCTGGAGCGCCGGTCACTCCCTTGAACCATACGCGCGCCCGGCGATGCTTCAGGCTATGCGGGTCCTGATCCATCTGATCCGCCTGAATGCCACTCAGAGCAGACACGACCTGATCCGCCCCCTCATGCGCGACCTGCGCGACGCCGCCAGAATCGACAGCCGACCAAGCCTCGACCGGCACGCCGGTTCCCTCTTGCGTCGCACGCACCGTCCCTGCGGGCGTCATAATGCTGTAAAGCGGAACGATCTGGCCGCCGCGCCGCTCGGTCCGGAGCTTCAGCCACCAGTCGCCGGGGCGCGTCGGCTGCGCGATCGCGGGCACGGACTGCTGCAGCAGAATCGCGGCGATATCCTTCGCCCAGATTACCGCGAGTTCGGGCTTCATCTGCACGTCCGTCGGCGTCGGCACGTCGAGACGCGACGGCGGCGGATTATGGGCCAGCTCGCTCGCCACGCCGCCGGGATTTCTGAACGGGTGCGGCACGTCGAGACATCCGGTCAGGCCGATAACCGAAACCGCCGCCGCCAATGAAGCGATATGACGCACGGTCATGCGACGTCTCCGTTTTTTCTTGGCGCTATGACGGAGATCTGATGGCCGATATGGCCGCCGCCCGCCAAAGTTCGCCGCCTGTGGCTGTAAAAGCGGTGCTCGTCGCTCAGTGTGTCCACACCGAGCGACAGTGCTTCGCCAACACCGGCCGCGCGCAGACGCCATTGGCAATAACCGGCAAGATCGAACTGATAATGCCCGTCGCGGACGCCGGATGAGAACCATTGCGCCGCCGCTGCGTCGCCCCCATCCCGCAAGACGGCGGCGCGCATGTCTTCGCCGACTTCATAACTCCGGCTGGCGATGCAGGGACCAACCACCGCCACGACGTCCGCCGCTCGCACGCCGCATGATTCCATCGCGCGCAGCGTCGCCTCCAGCACCCCGCCAACCGCGCCGCGCCACCCGGCATGCGCAGCGCCGACCACGCGACCGTCGCGCGACGCGAACAGCACCGGCGCACAATCCGCCGTGATCACGCCCAGCGCCACGTCAGGTCGCGTCGTCACCATGGCGTCAGCCTTCGCGCCTTCGCCAAACGCCCATGGTTCGTCAACGATGATCGCATCGGCGCTGTGGACCTGCGACACCCCGAGCAGCATCTCCGGCGCGACGTCGATCTCGACCGCCACTCGTCGACGATTTTCACGGATGGCGTCCGGATCGTCACCGGAGCGCGCCGAACAATTCAGACTGGCGTACGGCGTTGCCGAGACGCCACCCAGCCTTGTGAAAAATCCATGCCGCGTTCCGAGCAGAGCGGGAGCCCGCAGCACCCAGTCTTCTGGCGCGGAAAAACCGCCGTCAGTCGTCATTGCGCGAACTCCTTTGTCCCGTCGTGGAAAATGGGCCCCCGTCAGGCTCGAAGCCCGGCGGAGCGACCTGCCCTGGCGATGCAAGCGCGAGCGCCTTGAAAAGACGCCCCATACGCTCGGGCGCCATCAACCGGTCCAACCCGGAACGAATCGCCCCCGCCTGCTCCGGCGCGCTTTTGCACAACGCCGAGGCGCGTTCGACGGCGCCAAGCGACGCAAGCAAACGCCCCTGCTCCACGACACCAAAATTTTGTGCCCCTCGCAGTTGTGCGGCAGCGCCGAACGCCTCGAAATCGACATGCGCCGTCAGGTCAGCGGAACCGGGATCGACGAGCGGCGATGTTGGACGGCCGTCGCGCAGCGCCTGCAGAGAGTCGCCGGGCAGCGAACGCGCCGTCCCGTAATCGACGAACAATGCGACACCCGGATCGGCGAGGAGCCTCTCGCCCACAGCTTCGGCGAACGCCAGCGCCGCCGGGCAGATTTCCACGACGTCGTCCAGCTCCGCATCGCGCGTGGGGAGTTCCGGCGGGACGTCGAGAAGGCTTTCGAGGCGCCAGTCGCCGCCTTCAACATAGCGTTCGCCCCAACCATCAGACATTCTGATGAACTGACGGATCGGCAGCGCATCGAGAAACTCATTGGCCAGAAGCACCAGGCGCCCACGCGGCACGGTCTCCAGCGTCTCGTGCCAGACCGGCGACACGGGAAACGGGCGCAGCGCGTCCGCCTGACACGCGCGCAGGCGCGGCGAGGTCTCGATCAGATGCACGGCGCCGCCCTGAAGAAAGCCCGGCGCCGCCCGCGTGATAACGCGCAGGGCGTCAGCCATGAGCGTGCCCCGTCCCGGACCGGCCTCAACCAGATGTACCGGACCGCCCAGCCGCGCCCCTGCGACGACGCACCACGCCCCGAGAATTTCTCCGAAAATCTGGGATATTTCGGGCGCCGTGATGAAGTCGGAAAAAGGGTCGCGCCCGGCGTAATACGCAGCGTTGGCCCGCGCCATGAAAACGTCCAGCCGCTCAGCGCCCACCGCGCCTGCCGCAGTCACGGGTCAAGCTCCACGTGCCGAGCGAACATCACGCCACTTCGTGGGCGTGGTCCACGGCCACGGGAACGCCTGCGTATCGCGGCGTCCGGAATGCGTGGATCATCAGCCCCACGCCGGCGACGATCATCGGCAGGCTCAGAATCTGTCCCATCGTGACGCCAAATGCGAGGAAGCCAAGGAAAGCGTCCGGCTCGCGAAAAAACTCACAAAAAATCCGCGCGCATCCATATCCGCAAAGAAACAAGCCCGCCAGAAAGCCCGGACGCTCCCGAAGAGTGGTGCGCCGCGCGGCAAGGATCATCACGGTGAATAACAGCGCGCCTTCCGTCAGCGCCTCGTACAGTTCGGAAGGATGACGCGGGATCGGGCCGCCGTTCGGGAAAATCATAGCCCACGGAAGGGAGTCGCTCGCCTGCCGTCCCCAAAGCTCCCCGTTGATGAAATTGGCGACGCGTCCCAGCCCAAGACCGATCGGCACGCAGACCGTCACCCGATCTGAAAACGCGAGGAAATTGAGCTTTTCTCGCCAGGAAAACAACGCGAGCGCGATGATGACGCCGCTGGCGCCGCCATGGAACGACATCCCCCCACGCCAGACCTCAATGATCGCCAGCGGGTGCGTGAGATAAAAGCCCGGCTGATAGAACAGCACGTAACCAAGCCGCCCGCCGAACACCACGCCGAGCGTCGCCCAGGTCAGAAAATCGTCAGCCTGCCGCGTACTTGCGGCGCGCGGCGTCCACGCGACCAGCCTCTTCAGCAGGATTACGCCGAGAACGAGCCCGACAATATATGCGAGGGCGTACCAACGTATCGCCAGCGGGCCGAAATGAATCAGCACCGGGTCGAACTGCGGGAACATCAGAACGGGAAGCATCGAGCGGATTCCTGAGGCGGAGAGGCGTTAGATGTAGGGGTCGCTTCCCGCGAGATAGTCGCGGACATATCGGGTCACGCCATCTTCGAGAGAGGTGAAGGGGCGGTCGTATCCTGCGGCGCGCAAACGCGACATGTCAGCGCAGGTAAAGGATTGATATTGACCGCGCAAGGACTCGGGCATGTCGACGAACGTGACGTCCCGCGGCACGCTGGCGGCATCGCAGACGGCGTATGCGAGATCCAGATATGTGCGCGCGACCCCGGTTCCGCAGTTGAACAGGCCGCTGACCAGCGGGTTGTCGTAGAGCCAGAGCATGACGTCAACGACGTCGCCCACCCAGATAAAATCGCGCCTCTGCTCTCCGTCGGCGATATCCGGCCGATCCGACCGGAACAGACGCGCCGGACCGCCCGCGCACACATCGTCGTATTTGACCTTTACGACGGAAATCATCGATCCCTTGTGATATTCATTGGGACCGTAAACGTTGAAGAACTTGAGCCCGACCGACTGCGGTGGAACCGCGTCACTACCCCTCATCCGCCTGAACGTATGCTGATCGAAGACGTGCTTCGACCACCCGTAAAGGTTCAGGGGCTCCAGCCTTGGCAGCGTCTCCGGCGCGTCCGAAAACTGCTCCGGCCGGTCCGCCGCCCCATACGTGGCTGCAGAGGACGCGTATATAAAGCGCGCCCGGTTCTGCGCGCACCATGTCCAGAGACGTTCCGACAGCGCGACGTTGGTGCGCCAGACCAGATCGCCATCACGTGCGGTCGTGGCGCTGATCGCTCCAAGGTGAAACACCGCCTCGACGCCACGAGCGCCAGAGAGGAAACCGTCCAGATCTTCGGGCGCCACCAGTTTCGTCGGCGGATGAGGCCGCAGGTTGCGCCATTTGCCGCCGTCGCGCAGGCGGTCGACGACGACGACGTCCAGACCGCGCTGCGTCAGCGCGGCGACAAGACAGGAGCCAATGAAGCCGGCGCCGCCGGTGACGATGATCATACGAACCACCTTATAAAGAGCATCCGCTCACTGCCAAACTCTTGACGGGGCCGGGACACGCCAATTGGATTAATCGCCCGGCAACGCTTATAAGCCAGATTCTGTGAAGAACCGCGCCTCTCGCGGTTGCTGTTGTCAGGAGGATCGGAATGTCCGACCGACCGCGTCTGTTCGACGACCTTGCCGGTGTTGCCGGCGGCGCGATTTCCGCCATCGCGGGAGTCAGGGAGGAAGCCAATGCTCTGGTGCGTTCGCGCGTCGACGAAGCGCTTGCCCACCTTCAGGTCGTCCGCCGCGAAGAGTTCGAAGTCGTGCGCGAAATGGTCGCTAACGCCAGACTCGCCAACGAAGACGCCGAACGGCGTATCGCCGCGCTGGAGCAGCGTGTGTCCGAACTGGAGAACCGCCTTGCCGGGCGCTCGGACGGTTATGCTCCCTCACAATCCACATTTACGTCCGGAAGCAACGACGGCAGCTCAGGATTCGTCGGCTAACCACCGTTACAAAAAGTCCGCCTGCCCTCCTTGCAGGGGAGTTCGCGGGTCCATAGGCTCGAAAAAATGCGACGAGTCGCCAGCGCCCGTCGCATGATTCGCAGACGACGCCGACCATGTCTTCGAACATGGGATGGTTTCATGGCTTGGGAGTCCAGCATGCCTGCTCTGACGATGACCACCTCTTCTCCCAACTCCAACCCTCTCGACCTCATGGAACAAATTGTCGGAGGCTACGAATGGGCCTTCGACCGCCGTAACTCTTCGGAAATGGCCGCCGAGGCCCCTGGCAAATGGTGCGACTACGGTCTGTACTTTTCCTGGTCGACCGAATTGAGCGCGATGCACTTCACCTGCACCTTCGATCTCAAAGTGCCTGAACAGCAGCGCAAAGCCCTGTTCGAACTGATCGCGCTGGCCAACGAACGCCTCTGGATCGGTCATTTCGGACTCGATCTGGACGACGGCATGCCGATGTTTCGCCATGCCGTTCTTCTTCGCGGCGCGCCGGGCGCGTCGATGGAAAGTCTGGAAGACATGGTCGACATCGCCATCAGCGAATGCGAGCGCTTTTATCCGGCGTTTCAATTCGTGCTCTGGGGGGGGAAAAGCCCCGCGGATGCGCTCGACGCCGCCATGCTGGATTGCGTGGGCGAGGCCTGATGGCCGGACAGAAGCCGCCTCTTCTGCTAATCGGCTGCGGTAACATGGGGGGCGCACTGTTCGACGCGTGGGCCGCGGCGGGACTAGCGCCCTCCGTCGTTCTCGACCGCAAAAAGGAATCCATTCCTGCCCCGCACCGACTTGTCCGGTCGGCGGCGGAAATCCCAGCCGACTTCACCCCATCCGTCATCGTGCTCGCGGTCAAACCTCAGACCGCGGCCCAAGCCATCACAGACCTACTTGCCGCACGGCCCGATATCGCCGCCAACGCAACGATCCTGTCCGTCATGGCTGGCGCCACTACAGCGACTATTGGAGCTGCCATGCACGGTGAAGGTTCCGTAGCCCCGCCAGTCGTGGTGCGTGCGATGCCTAATACGCCCAGCGCCATTGGACGAGGCATGACCGGCCTGTTCGCCGCTCCCGGGACGCCACAGGCCAGCCGCGCGCTGTCCGAGTCTTTGCTCACGGCCGTAGGATCAACCGTCTGGGTGGAGCATGAAGAGCAGATAGACGCTGTCACAGCTGTTTCCGGGAGTGGGCCTGCCTACGTGTTTCTCCTGGCTGAACTGCTCGAGCGCGCCGGCGTTGAACAAGGTCTTCCCGCTGACGTCGCACGCCTGCTCGCCCGCAAGACGGTTTCCGGCGCGGGCGAACTTATGGACCGCTCGCCAGATGACGCTGAGCAACTGCGCCGCAAAGTGACCAGCCCCGGCGGAACGACCGCACAGGCGATCGGAGTTCTTGCGGCGAAAGATGCCTGGCCGACCGCGATCTCGGAAGCCGTGGCGGCCGCAACCCGGCGAGCACGGGAACTCGCCGTCTAGAGCGGCCTTTATTGTTATTCGGAAACATGAGTACGCCGCCGATGGAAAACGACCACTTCGACTCCGCCCTTCTCGCAGCCACAATGTCGCTGGCCGCGAGCCGGGGATGGCGCAACTTCACCCTGACGGACGTCGCGCGCCATGCCGATTTCGATATGGGCGACGTCCGTGCGCGTTTCCCCTTCAAAAGCTCGACGCTCCTGCTTCTCGGCACGTTGGCTGACCGTTCGTCGCTGGTCGATGACGGAAGCGTAGCTTCACCGCGTGAGGCGCTTTTTGATCGGCTGATGCGTCGCTTCGACGTGTTTCAACAGTACCGGGAGGGCGTTCTCGCCGTCCTGCACGCACTGCCCTACGACCCCGCGCTTGCGGGGTTGCTCGGTGGCGCCACGCTTAACAGCATGCGCTGGATCTCCGACGCATCGGGCGTGAATACACGAGGTCTCGAAGGTCTGGTCCGTATTCATGGCGTGACGGCCGTATGGGCTTACGCCCTGCGCGCCTGGGAAAAAGACGACAGCGAAGACCTCGGCGGAACCATGGCTGCGCTTGAGCAGGCGTTGGATCGCGCGGAACGTCTGGGGCTATTTCGCGGCGCCATAGAGAAAGGCGTCCAGCCGAGCGAAGCAGATCTGCCTTCGGACGCCGCTGGCCACACCGAACCCGGTGAGTGGGTCGACAACGAACACTGACCAGCGGAGTGGCTTTACGAGCGGCTTAAGCCGCTCTAAAAGAGCCGCCAGCGAGATTACCGCCAGTGGGGCGTAGCCAAGCGGTAAGGCAGCGGATTTTGATTCCGCCATTCGGAGGTTCGATCCCTCCCGCCCCAGCCAAAATCATCCAACAAATATTGAAGCGCCGCGGAACTATATGCCGGACCAGCGCATCCGAATTATCTTCAGATCAGACGGCTACCGTTAGAGCACACGCGAGCCTCACCCGCAGACCCACGGGAAAGCTCCTTCGCCGACGCCACGGCGAAGGAGCCCACCACTCGAAAAGCGGTCAGAAACGTGCGGAGCGACAATCAGACAGCCTTCTTCAAGTTGGGGCTGGCCTTGAAGCGCACCGTTTTACCCGCCTTCACCTTGACGGGCTCCCCCGTACGCGGATTAAGGGCTTTGCGGGCCTTAGTCTTCTTGACCGTGAACGTGCCGAAGGAAGGCAAGGTAAATCCACCTTCCTTCTTCAACTCCTTGACGATCGCCTCCATCAGGTCCGCCGCCGCCTGGTTCGCCGCAACGCCAGTGCAGTTGATTGAATCCTGAATAACGGCGGCTATAAAAGCTTTACTCATTGGCCGGATATACCTCCTATTTGCACGCAGCCTTAAACCGTTCAGGAAAGATTTTATTGACGAGACGATCGCAAGCGGCGTTGCCGGTTAACGCAGTATAAATAATGAAACCACAGAAAATGGTGTGATCAAAACAAAATTTTCCGAGACAAATAAAGAAACTTCATTCGGATCACAGCCAAAACGCGTTATCCATCGCGGACAACGCTTCAACTCTCAAGCGGACAATCAATGCCTCCTCGCGCCACCTCCGTTTGCCTTTTCGCCGCATATGCGCCTGACGGCATATTGCCGCCCCACACGCTTTATTATTTATCTCAGCTCTCGAACGAAGGATTTATCATCCATATCGCTCTTGCAGGAGCGCCTCATGCCTCCCCCGATTCACTGACATTTTGCGAGACGCACGGTATAAAAATCTGGCCCAGGCCCAACGCAGGCCTCGATTTCGGCAGCTGGCAATACCTGAGACGCGTGGGCTGCGCTGATGGCGCGACCCAAGTACTCCTCGCCAATGACAGTGTGTTCGGTCCAATGACGCCCCTAACCCCGATCTTTGCCAAAATGATGCATAATGACGCTCCCGTGTGGGGCCTCGTGGGCTCCAGAGCTATTACGCGCCATCTTCAATCATGGTTCGTTTGCTTTGAGAAAAAAAGTTTTGAGCATCCCGTCATAGCCAGATTTTTTGAGCAGGACTTTGTAAACATGTCCCGCGAAGAGGTGATATGGCACGGAGAGCTGGGGTTGACGGCGGCATGCAATACAGCCGCTCTGGCTTTTGACGCCGTATGGAAAGACTGGGATGGCTTTTTAAGCCGCTTCTTCCCAGCCAACCCAATGCATATACGCTGGCGTCGTTTTGCAGCCGGCCACGATATTCCGTTCATTAAAATTGAACTAATTCGTGACGATCCCTTCAACCTTGGAGTCGCGCAGAAATGGCGTCACATTGTGCAGGATCAATATGGCTTTGACCCGCTTTGGATCGAGGCTTACCAGATGGGGCACGAACAACAACTCAGTCGACACACAAAGAAGCCTAATATGATTGGAAAAATATTATATAAAATACTCTGTGGGATACATCCGTAAATTATAGAAAATAAAAATCCATTTTCACTCAAAGCACATAACGGAACATATTTTTCTCAAATAAATTATCAAAAGATTCTACCCACACCGTAATAGTTATTTTATATTGCATTTACTTGTAATTTATACTTACATTACTATCAACCACATTACTCCTGCCGATACGTTTTCGACGATCAATCATAACCTCAAAAGCTTGCCTAATACGAGCTATCGCCGCCGGTTTGTAAGGAAAAATTTCCGAAGAGTCGCGATCATGGACGATCATTCCCGTTTCTACTTCAAAAATTACGACCTGCCCCTCGAGGGACAAACCGAAATCCAGCCCGAAATAATCTAGTCCCACACGCGTTGCAATCTCACGCAACGCAACGATGACCGATGTAGGAAAATACGATGCCATGTCACCCATGAACCGCGCCTCTTCCGCACGGCGGTCCGGGTAATGTTCCATGTGAGCATTGTAGTACCAAACAGCCCAGTCGTCATGCACAGCTAGATGAACAGGAAATGGTTCACCGTCGATAAACACAACTCTATATTTTCTGTATAATCCGTCTCCATTCTTGGAATCAAAAAAATCCGTTACAAAAAACGTGGCCGAGACGTCTGCGTGGCGACAATATGCGTCCAGTTCAGATCGACAACCCAACTTGCGCAAATTCAACCCAGCATGAGACGATATTGGCCGGATAAGCACCGGATATTCCACAATAGAATCAAATGGTTCCTTCAAAATACGACAAACCGGAACCACAACATTCCTCAAACCAGACAGAAATCGCGAAACCTCCGAGCGAGATACTGCTTCTACTCGATTCGGCTGGTTGATTACCGACAAACCGCTACGACGCGCAAAATCTTCCGCTTGTGACAAACACTGTTGGGAACGTGGGTCCTCGGCTATTCCAACCAGAAGACAGTCTGGCGCCGGCGTCAAAGAAGACATTGTCCTGACCAAAGAGGCGTTCGTCGAAAAATCACCCGTCATCCATAAAGTATGGACCGCCGTCGACTGATCCAGAAGCATACCTATCGGCGCATTTGCCTGAAAATTTCCTGGCGCAGCAAGAACCAGCAGACATCTAAGAGGGTCTGCTCTACCTTCGCCGGATCTCACGAACGGGTCTATAGCTATGGCTATATTCAAATGATCCAGAGCCGTATTTTCGTCCCCGCACACCAAACAGGCTTCCCAAAGCGCATAACGCAAACTCGCCTGACGCGCCGGAGGGACATCCTCTTTCAGACATTCCTCCAGATGGGCCCGCGCCACTCGCGGGTCGTTCGAAAATTCTGAAAAATCGAGCATGCGACTTATTAGAAGGCCGAAACTGCTAATTTGTCGTAAATACCCCTCCTTGCCATAAAAACCTTATCGGGCGCGTAGAAATACCTTCAGCCTTGGTTGGCGCGTGCTTCAACCTGCTCCTTCAGCATCGTTAGGAGCTCATCAACCTGATCTTCAAACGTCGCAAGCGTATGCTTTAGAGGATTCGTATAGTCACTAAATCGATCCACCTCGCCGAGCACCTTCTCTATCGCATTCTGCAGCGCGCCGACGCCACCGCTGAGCGGCACCAAAGTCCCGTTGACCCCGTCGACGATATCTTCGGACTGCCCACCCGGACTCGTCGCGATTACCCAGACATCCCTGGCAAGAGCCTCTCGCACCGTCAGCCCATAGCTCTCCATCCACTGCGACGGAAACAACAGCACGTCGATCTCATTGAAGAAGTCGTCCATAGTGTCTGGGGAATAAGCGTCTCGAACGATGACTGTTCCTTTTGCCTTCCAATCGTGAGTAATGATCGACTGGAAACCCAGATTCAGTTTGTTATCGATCAGCACCAGTCGCCAGTCGCTCGAATCCAGCCGTTCGAACGCCTCACGGACGAGCGGATACCCCTTTACAGCTTCGACGCCGCCAACATACCCGAACCGCAACGGAGCGCCGCGAGGACGAGGATTACGGGGTGCCTTCGGCCAGAAAAACCCGTTACGATTAACTCTGATGGCGTCCGACGGTACGCCATTTTCAATGTAGAGGCGGCGATGCGCTTCACTCGGCGACAACAGGAGCGCCGCACCGGCAAGCGTTTGCTTCATCATATCCGCCCGGAGGCCCAAATGCCGGGCCTCTGGCACACAAAGCTGACAGACGCGCGGATCAATACGGCGCTGCGCGCAATACGTACCATCCTTGCGAACCATGAACTGCCGTTCACATAGCCACCATGCGTCATGCACGGTGATGATATAAGGCACGCCGCGCTCGGCGCACGCATGGAGAACTCCCAGCCCAAGTCCTTGCATCGAATGAAAATGAACGATGTCAGGACGATAAGCTTCAAGCCAAGCGACGAACTGCCGCGTGACCCTCGGATTATCGAGGGAGGCCGCCGAATCAACGTGCAGCGGCAAGGGAGACCCCAGGACAGAAACGCCCAGAACCTCGTATCTTACTGACGAGGCGTACCGCCTCGGGTTGGGGGCTGAGGCCGTAAAGACGGCAACATCCACTTCACGCTCAGACAACCGTTTGACCATCTCCTCGGCGATTAGCGTGGCTCCGCCAAATGTCCTCGGCGCGAAGTAGATGTTTGCTGCCATTAAACGCAACCTGCCCGATGGCCTCGCGACTGGCGGCGGAAAGCATGCGGCGACCTGCGTCGCAGCGATTGCGTCGGGTCGATAGCGAGTCATGACGTCGCTGTAGGCGCGCTCTGCAAGCTGTTGCCGGATTTCGGAATTCCGGGCGAGCATTAAAAACGCATCTCGCCACTCCTCCATGCCCTCCGCGAGAAGTCCATTGATCCCGGGCTGGATCACCTGTCTGAACGTATCCCGTGGCGAGCATATCGAAGCCACCCCAAGAATACTGGCCTCAATGAACTTTATGTTGCTCTTGGCGTCGTTAAATAATGTCGCCTCAAGAGGGGCGACTGCTATATCCGCTTCGGCAAGTAGCGCCATATAGTTCGGATAATCTCTACCCACGATATGTTCGATACGCTCAGAAACCCGCGCAAACTCTTCCGGAAGAGTAAGTTCGCCCACAATACGCAGGCGTAAGCGCGGTTCGCTCTCCATCGCCGCCAGCAGACCTTCGGCGCACTCCCTGAAGTCTGCGTCATGCGTTTTGGTTCCTGACCCGTAGACGATCAGAATGTCCTGTAACGGCATGACCGATGCTTTAGAGCGCACGTCGCGTAACCGTTCGGCAATTTCGAGAGTCTGTCGATCCAGCGCGTTTTCAATCACGTGAACGTCGGCGATTCCCGCACGACGCATAGCCTCCCCAAGCGCCTGCGTGGACGCGATCGCACGATCGCAACTCAGCAAACACTCGCGAAAAAGCCTAACTCCATTAAGAAGTTCCGACTTCTCCGCATTCGACAAACCAGAGACGTTGCTGTTTTTGACATATTCGTCGTGATCGAAAATCAGATCGTCAACTTCCCACCACGGCGAGAGCGACAATCGTCGAGCCTCCTTAATTACCTCTTTAACGGGCTCAAATGCCGGCACACGGTAGAAAATTACCTCAGTACATGTCTGCAATGCCGTTATCGCGGCCTCAATGTCCCGCCAGTCAACGACCTCCACCTGCCAACCCAGGCTCTCTAGTTGCTCCTGCTTTTGCCAGACGCGATATTTTGCACATTGCCGCAGGGTCAATTCAGCAATGATAGAAACTTTGGGGGTCAACTCTTTCAGACGAGACGCAGCAACGCTCTTGCTGTCGACATTCTCAGCGACGTGAATATTAGGACCGGATGCTAGTGGTCCATTGTGTGGTTTTTTTATTTGCTGACGCCGCGCATGAATCCGCGCATATGCGCGTCTTGATAAGGCAGACACACCCTCGTCGCGCCGAATTTCTCGGGCACGCCGAACCAGCAGGGAAAAGCGACTGCCAGACGGCAATTTTCCATGAAGAACGAACCACAGCAGACGAACCGCGCGACCTACACGCACGACCTTGGAACCAGACCAGATATTCAGGGTCTCGCGAAGCGCACTGCCCTCCGCCGCCAAACCATCTGCGCGCATACTGTGAACGGAGGCGGCGCATCGATAACTGGCAGCCAGAGCTTCTGCCTCTCGCAATTTCTGTTCGAGCGCCTTGATAGCCAACGATTCGTTCACAATACCCACACATGACTTGGAGATTTTCGTATGACAGCAAAACGAAAGTCCCCTTTCGAATAACACCGCGAAATTGAAGACGCGGAATCATCCGACCGAGGCTATTCGAGACGCGCCATTAACGAAACGTCCATCTCTCTGTGTCGAGAATTACAAACAAATACAAGAGCGGCCTTGCTGCCAAAAAAGAAAAGCCGGGCGAAATGCCCGGCTTTTCATAGACAGAAAAAATTTGTCAAAAATTTGTTTGTGCAGCTCTCAGGAACCAAGAACAAATTGCGAGCTGGTAAGGCTGGCAACATTGTCAAATTTGATCGTGCTGCCATCAGACAGCGTGATCGTCGTGCTGCCGTTGCTGTTTACCTGGTTGGTAAGGGCAGTAGTCAATTCGGCTTCCGTGTACTGATACAGGAATACGAAGTTTCCGGCGGCAGAACCGAAATCCGTAATTTCATAAGAAGCGCCGGCAATCCCGTTACGGAAAGCGAACTCGTTGGCTGCGCCCGAACCACCGGTCATGGTTGCGTCGCCCACACCCGCGACCAACGTATCCGACGCCGTTCCGCCAATGAATACCTGGGTGCCGCTGTAGCCAGCAACATTACCAAACGCCTGCACGCCATACGTCGAGTTGGCCGCATTCAGTGTCTCGTTGCCACTGTTCGCAACAAACAGAGACCCTTTACTGCCCGTCGTATCGAGCGTGACATCGAGCCCGACGCCGCCAAAGATCGTCGCAGACGACGCGGTAATCGTCGTCGTGCCGGTCCCGAGGAAGGTCAGAGATGCGCTGGCGTCAATGCTCGCATTTTGCGCGCCGTACACCGTGGCGTCGCCAGACGCGGAAATCGTGTCAGACACACCCGCGTAAACAGCAGATCCGGCGCCAGCAAGAGAGATGGTGTCGCCGGTGCCCGCGACAATCGTCGACGTGCCGCCGACCGTGATGAAGTTATCACCGCTGCTAGCGTCATTGATATAAGCGTCGGCGCCAACATTAATAACGGAACTGCCGCCGTAAACCGAAACGCTCTGACCGCTGTTGGTACCGCCAAGAATTGTGTCCTGACCGTAAGACGCGACAGCATTCGAACCGTGATAGATCAGGATCAGGTTATCGCCCGTGCCGGCGTTTATCGTGTTGCTGCCGGTTCCGGCGACAATAGTGTCGTTTCCGTCGCCAGTCGTGATGGACCAGTTGCCAGCGCCGGACGACTGATCGCCCGTGAACAGGTTATTGCCCGCCGCGGCGATAAACGTGCCGTTCGACGCTCCTGCCTGAAATTCGATCCCGAACTGGGTGCCACCGACGACACTGAGCGTGCCAGACGAGACGCCGCTGGCGTTGACGTTAAACGCCCCGGTCGGCGTGGTCCCCAGATCACCACCGAACACGATGTATTCGAGATTACCCGACAACGTGTAGGTGCCGGTCCCTGTGAGCACAGCCAGACCAGCCGCGTTACCTGTAAAATCGTACGTTCCGCCGCTTGATAAAGCTTCGCCGTTCAGAGTGCCGACAATGCTCGTCAGCTCATCACTGAAACTCGTCACCAGCGCTCCGAGCGACCCAGTCGCAGCCCCATCGACGGTGACGTTGATGGCGGATCCGGAAGATGCGCCCTGAACGGTAACAATTGCCATTAGTCACATCCCTCTACGTTACCCACAGCGACAGACGCACCTTTTGCGGATCGCCACTCGGTCTGGTTTGTAGATGAAGTTTCGCAATCGTCGCAACCAGAATCTGACCGCCAGAATAGAAAAAAAACATTATAACATTTACTTTTCAGTCTCTATTTTGAGCACTCCACCACCCAAGGTAGCAAATACAACCCAGCCGGGATTTTATAGTTAATTTTTCATTAAATTCATATCAAAAATCGCCAAATACAGAAATCCCAACTCCGCAACTTTACCGATTTTATCTAAACAAAAACGACGCCGCTCCCCCAATTTTCGACGACTTTGCCTCAAGACTCCAAACCGAATCGATCAGCCGCGTTTTCGCGAAAAAACACACTCCGTATCGCTCTTTCCTCACGTCATCCGGTTTGCCATAACCAAACTCACCGGAAGCAAACTGCCTCCATTATGCTATCGACCCAAAACTATACTTATCCACAGCACCGCCTCACATTATTTATGTAATATTATTACTCGACGCCTGAATCTTGCCTGCAACCGAGCAGGAAGAGCGACCGCACTTGGAGCGCGCCACCGTATCGGGGTAGCAAATAGAACCTGCCCTGATTTTATGGTGAATTTGTCTTAAATGCATACGGAACAGCGTCACTGTGAGCGCGATCAATTGAATGATTCTCGCGATAGGGCCGCCACAATGCGCGACGCTTCTTTTTTTGCTTTCGCCAGCAAAAGCCTTGCGCCCGCTTTCACACACGCCTTCAAGGGAGACGGCGACCTCTCCCCGTACGCTCATCTGCCATTTCTGGCCTGCCTGCTTCAGTCCCAGATTCCAACGGAGGCGCTTTTCCTCGATTCGTCGCGCTCTTTGGCTGAGTGGACGACTGAATTCATCGTCGCCGAGAGTCTGCCCACCGCAGTTCACGCGACCGACGCTGCTGGAGAAACACCACCAAGCTGGGATAAGATCGCCCTTCTCCACATCGACGCGACGACGCCGGCCAGTCTTATTGAAGAACGGCTTGATCGTTGGATGCCCCGCCTCCGTGAAGACGGAGCGCTTTTGATCTACGGCGTCGAAACCCCGCGTGGCGCCGCATTGTGGCGCCGCCTGTCAGCCAAAAGCGCTTCCTTCTTGCTGACAGGAGGGCCGGGGCTTGGGCTGCTCGCGCCACGTTCGATACCGCCAGCGCTCACTTGCCTACTCGGAGCGCCCGGTCAACGGCTGAGCGACGACGCGCTCACCCGCCTCAAATATCACTTCTCGGCTCTCGGCGAGACGGCGGCCAACCGAGCGGGACGCGATAGCGCGATGGCCGCGGCGCAGGCCCGGGAAAACGCTGCGCGCGACACCCGCATACGATTGACTGAAATGACGGCAGCTTTGCGCACAAGCCAGGAACGTGAAGATGCCGCCAGCCGCCTCGAAGCGAAGCTTGCTGACGTCGAGGCGCGGCTAGCACGCAGTACAGAGGCGCTGGAGCGGACCAGACGTCGGGTTGCAGAGCAGCAGGAATTGCTAGAGGCAGCAAGAATCTGGATGGAACAGGCGTTCCCTCTCCTTACTTCCCAGAGCACCGCGACGGCCGAACTCTCCCGGCAATTATCTTCGCATGAAGAGGCGCTGACGGTGCTTCGCTCATTTCTTGAAGCTCCGACGGGACTGGTACGCCGCTTCGCCCGCGCCGTCCTGCACCCAGATTTCTCGCCCTTCGTACCCACGACGCCCGAACCACCGCGCCTCGCTTTGTGCGCGCCGCCACCCACCATACCCGCCTGGCGCGACGAGCCGCCTCCTCAAGAAATCACGTCGACGTCCCCTACTCAGGAAACGCTCGGCACCGAAATCCTGATCGAGGCCCCATCTCTGGCGCAACGCCTTATTCCAGCGAGCGCCCGTCAGCGTAACGTTCTGTTCGTCTCAGGCGAGCCGACGACGCCCGGCACGATCTACAGATGCCAACGTAACGCCGCCGCCTGCGCTGCCGCCGGACACGTCACGCGGGTCTGCGATTGCGCCGCTGTCGGCCCTGACGAGGTGGCGTGGGCGGATGTGCTGATTTTATGGCGCGTCGTTTACAGCGAACACGTCAATATCCTTATTCGTCTTGCACACGAACGTGGCGCGATAGTGGTGTTCGACGTCGATGACCTCGTCTTCATTCCGGCGCTGGCCAATATTTCGGTAATCGACGGAATTCGAACGATCGGCGTCACTGAGTCTGAAACCAACAGTCTGTTCGCCGGGTTCGGGGTCACCCTCAACCGGTCTGACGCCTGCATCGGCACGACCGACACGCTCGCCCATCATATGCGGCGGCTGAAACCGCTGACCTACACGCTTCCCAACATATTCGACCACTCTTGCCTGGCGAAAAGCCGCCTCGCCGTCCGCCATCGCGCCTGGGAGGGAGCGGACGGGCTGGTGCGTATCGGCTACGCGTCGGGCACCCGCACACATCAACGCGATTTCGCGCTGGTGGCCGACGTGCTGGCGCGCCTGCTGTACCAACGCCCCGAACTGCGGCTTGTGCTGTTCCGCGAGCCCGGCAATCACAAACCGATCCTGCTCATGGACGAGTTCCCCGCACTTGCGTCGGTCGCGGCGCAAATCGAATGGCGCGATACGGTGCCACTCGCGGATCTTCCGATGGAATTCGCCCGCTTCGATATTTCCATAGCCCCCCTTGAGACCGGCAACGTGTTCTGCGAGGCGAAAAGCGAGATAAAATTTCTCGAGGCGGCTCTCGCCGGGGTTCCTTCGATCGTCTCTCCAACCGCGCCGTATCGTGCGACCGTGGTCGAGGGCGTCACCGGGTTGATGGCCGACACGCCTGACGAATGGGACCAGGCCCTACGGCGCCTGCTCGACGACGCGCCTCTTCGCTCGCGGATGGCGCGCGACGCGTTCAACCATCTGCTGTGGAATTTCGGCCCAGAGCGTCAGGCTCTCCTCTTCGAGACGATCATCATGTCATTGGGAGATGAAGTCGCAGCGGCGCGCGCCACCGAAACGATGCTGGCGCGCGGCTCATACCGCAGCCGTAATCTGCCGGAAATTCCCGAAAGCCAGACGCTGTTCATCCATGATGCTCTGGGTGAAGCACAGGTGACGGTTCTGATCACATCCCATAACTATGGCGATCTCATCGTTGAAGCCCTCGAATCAGTACGGGCGCAAACGATGCGAACACTCGACCTTATCGTGGTCGATGACGTGTCCGAAGACGATTCCGCCGCCGTCGTCCTGCAGTGGGCGCGCAGACACGCGGGCAGATTCAACCGCCTGCTCGTGCTTGCACCGTACCGTAATGTCGGCCTCGGCGGGGCGCGCAACATTGGCGTATCCGCTTCCGAAACGCCGTTCTTCCTGTCATTGGACGCGGATAACCGGCTGCTGCCGGACGCATGCGAGGCGCTGCTGGAAGCCTGCGTCGACGCGGCTTACGCCTACCCGTCGATTCGAACTTTCGGGGAAGGACACTCGTCCAAAATCATGGGCGATCTGCCGTCACGGCCGCTTGGACTGGCGGGGGAGAACTACATCGACGCAATGGCTATGGTCGCCAAATGGGCCTGGGCCGCCGCTGGCGGTTATTACGTGAGCAGGGAGGCCATGGGGTGGGAGGATTTCGACCTCTGGTGCTCACTGGCGGAAATGGGACTCCGAGGCGCGCGTCTAGCGCGCGTCGCCGCGGAATACCGCATGCATGACGCCTCAATGACCAGCTCCGTAACCGAGCGGAGCGCGCACAAGGCGCGCGTCGTAGCCTATATCAAGGCCCGACATCCGTGGGTGGACGTGCACCACGAGGCCTTCGCTCGCGCATAATGGCCTCAGATCGACTCGCGAGGAGGCGCTTACGCAGCCTCTTCGCCACGCTCCCGCCGCCGTAGCAGCCTTGCAATAGAACGTTGGATGGCAAGGCGCTCCCCAACATCGAGGCGCCGGTAAAGTCGCAGCAGGTCGACCTCGTCGATTGTCAATTCGACCGCCACGTCCTGCGTGGCCATGCCGTTCAGGAACACCTCCAGCGGAACGCCAAGAATCTCTGCAACCCGGGGTAGATGCTCGCGTACGCGACCGTCGCGATCGGTTTCCCAATGCGCAACAGCGCTACGCGACATGCCCAGCGCATCGGCCAGATCGGCCTGCGTCAGTCCGGCATAAAGCCGCAAGGAGCGAATCCGCTGTCCTAGCGTCTCCTGACTGCCCAACTGGGCGGGAATGTCGGGTCCAGATGAATCCATAGCTCAACGCCTCCTGTGGCAGGCGACTCCAAAACCGGAGTCCGCTTACCGGTACGCCGTCATATCAGGACATGTGCAGACAAGGTTACGATCGCCGTACACATTATCGATGCGGCCTATCGGAGGCCAGTACTTCACCGCTGGCGAAACTCCCGGCGGGAAGCACCCCTCGGCGCGTGCATAGCGGCGATCCCATTCGGCCGCGCCAAGATCGGCCGCCGTATGAGGCGCATGGCGCAGCGGTGAAGCAGCTACGTCCATCCGCCCTGCCTCAATGAGCGCGATCTCGGCGCGGATCGCCAACATAGCGTCGCAGAAGCGGTCGAGTTCCCGACGGCCTTCGGATTCCGTCGGCTCGATCATGAACGTGCCGGCCACCGGAAAACTGACCGTCGGCGCATGAAAACCGAAATCGATCAGGCGCTTGGCGATGTCGTCCACCGTCACGCCGGTCGCATCCTTCAGGGGCCGCAGATCGACAATGCACTCATGCGCCACACGCCCCTTCGACCCGCGATAGAGAATCGGATAGGCGCCTTCCAACCGCGAGACGATGTAATTCGAATTCAGAATCGCAAGCGTCGTGGCGCGCGCAAGCCCGTCATCGCCCATCAGGCGGATATACGCCCAGGAAATCGGCAGGATGGATGCGGAGCCGAAAGGCGCCGCCGACACGGCAGCCTCGCCCAGCGCCTCCGGACGGCCCGGCAGGAACGGAGCAAGATGCGCGCCGACGCCAATCGGCCCCATGCCGGGACCACCGCCGCCATGCGGAATGCAGAACGTCTTGTGCAGGTTGAAGTGGCTGACGTCCGCGCCGTAACGGCCCGGCTGCGCCAGACCGACCTGGGCGTTCATGTTCGCGCCGTCGAGATAGACCTGCCCCCCCGCGTCATGCACGAGCGCGCAGATCTCGCGCACCGCCTCCTCGAACACGCCATGAGTCGAGGGATAGGTGATCATGATCGCCGCAAGCTCGTTCGCGTGCTGCGCGATGCGCGCCTTCAGGTCGTCGATGTCGACATTGCCGTTCTCATCGCACTTCACGACGACGACCTTCATGCCGACCATCTGCGCCGAAGCCGGGTTGGTGCCGTGCGCCGACGCCGGGATCAGGCAGACATCGCGCTGCGTCTGGCCGCGTGAACGGTGCCAGCCGCGAATCGCCAGAAGCCCCGCGTATTCGCCCTGCGCGCCCGAATTTGGTTGCAGCGACACGGCGTCATAGCCGCTGATCGCACAGAGCCAATTTTCAAGATCCGCGAACAGGGCCGTGTAGCCCTTCGTCTGCTCGGCGGGTGCGAAGGGGTGGATGTCCGAGAAGCCCGGCCATGTGATCGGCGTCATCTCCACGGTCGCGTTCAGCTTCATGGTGCAGGAGCCGAGCGGGATCATCGTGCGGTCGAGCGCCAGATCCTTGTCCGCCAGACGGCGGATATACCGCAGCATCTCCGTCTCGGAACGATGCGTGTTGAATACGTCCTGCGTCATGAACGGCGTCTCGCGACGCAGCGCCTCGGGCACGCCTTTCGACAGGCCAGATTCGACTGAAATTTTCGACAGCAGATCATTCGCGCCGCCGAAGCACGCCCAGACAGCCTCGACAGTCTCGGGAGTAGAAGTCTCGTCGAGGCTCAGGCCGATACGCCCGGCGCCCACGCGACGGAAATTCATGCCTGCGGCAACGGCTCGCGCATGAACGCGCTCCGCTTCATCAGCGGCAAGCGTCACCGTGATCGTGTCGAAGACGCTGTCCGTTTCCACCGTCAGCGACAACGCGCGCAGGCCGTCAGCCAAAGCCGCCGTCAGCCCGGCGATACGACGAGCGATGGCGATCAGGCCTTCCGCGCCGTGATACACCGCATACATGCTGGCGAGCACAGCCAGCAGAACCTGCGCCGTGCAGATATTGGACGTGGCTTTCTCGCGGCGGATATGCTGCTCACGCGTCTGCAGGGCGAGGCGAAGCGCCTGCCGACCGCCGCTGTCGACGGAAACGCCGACCAGACGGCCCGGCATGTTACGCTTGTACTCGTCGCGAACCGCCATATAGGCTGCGTGCGGACCGCCGAATCCCATCGGCACGCCGAAACGCTGCATCGATCCGACCGCGATGTCTGCACCGAGCGCGCCAGGCGACGCCAGAACGGTCAGGGCCAGCGGATCCGCCGCCATGACAGCGACTGCGCCCGCGTCGCGCAGAGCCACGATCGCGGCGCGCGGGTCGCGAACTGCGCCCGAGCTGCCCGGATAGGAGAACAACGCGCCGAAAACGGCGTCTGCCCGCAGGTCAACAGCCGGATCGCCGTAAACCAGTTCGATCCCGATTGGCTCGGCGCGCGTGCGCAAAACGGCGATGGTCTGGGGATGCGTGTCGGCGTCGACGAAGAACGCCGCGCTCCTGTTCTTCGCCACACGCCGCGCCAGCGTCATCGCTTCCGCCGCCGCCGTCGCCTCATCAAGGAGGGATGCGTTCGCAACGTCCAGCCCGGTCAGCTCAGTGATCAACGTCTGGTAGTTCAGCAGGGCCTCCAGACGGCCCTGACTGATCTCCGGTTGATACGGCGTATAAGCCGTATACCAGGCAGGATTTTCCAGAATATTGCGCTGGATAACCCCAGGCAGAACCGTTCCGTAGTAGCCCTGTCCGATCAGGGAGGTCATCACGACGTTGTCGTCCGCGATCTCCCGCAGACGCTTCAGAACCGCGACTTCCGACCAGCCAGCGCCAATGCCCATCGGCGCGCTGGCGCGGATGGACGCCGGGATCGTCTCGTCAAGAAGCGCTGCTTCGCTGCCGAGACCCAAGGCCTCGAGCATGGACGTGATTTCCGCCTCTCTCGGGCCGATGTGCCGGGAAGCGAAGGCGTCGGCTGACGGACGAAGGCTGGACCAGGGGCTCTGGGCGGTCACGATGACAATCCTTGTGAGATGAGGCGATGTGAAGCGAAGGGGCGCAGACGACGCGACGGGGAGCGTCGTCACAAACAGGACGGGCGGACGCATGCGCAACGGCAGGACCGCGTCACCCTGAACTGCTGATCTGTAGCGCGGCCCGCAGAACGAACCGCCAGTCCGTCAGCCGATCAGAGCCTTGTAAGCTTCGGCGTCGAGCAAGCCGTCGAGTTGCGAAGCGTCCGTGATGCGCAGAGTGAACATCCAGCCATCCGCCTCAGGCGCCGAATTGATCAGCGACGGATCGTCGGCGAGCGAGGGATTCGCATCCACCACCTCTCCGTCCACCGGCGCGTATATGTCCGACGCCGCCTTCACAGACTCAACGACCGCAGCCGAATCGCCCTGTTTGATCGCGCCCTGCGCGGTCACTTCGAAGAAGACGATTTCGCCCAGCTCTTCGGCCGCGTGAGCGGTGATCCCGACGGTCGCGACGTCGCCGTCGACGCGGAGCCATTCGTGTTCCTTCGTGTAGTACGTGGTCATGCACGCCTCTTCATTACGATTTTGAAACATTTATCACCGTGCCCGACGGGCGCGTGATCTTCAACGCTTGAAACCCGGAGGAACGAACGGCATGGCCGCAACCGTCACAGGCGTTCGGCGCCCGCGCAATTCGGCGAAAATCGCCGAACCCGTCTGCGCATACGGCGTGGCCACATATCCCATGGCCACTGGAGCCTGAAGAGTCGGACCAAAAGCGCCTGACGTCACAACGCCGATCGGCTCTCCGCCCTCGACCTCAGCGAACAGCGGCGCGCCGCCCCTGATCGGGGCGCGGCCCTCGACCAGAAGCCCGACCCTGCGGCGCGGCGCGCCTTCGGCGAACTGCCGCTGGATGACGTCGCTGCCGGGAAAACCGCCTGCACGGCCGCCGTCCGCACGACGGATTTTCTGGATCGCCCACTCAAGAGCCCCTTCAACGGGCGTCGTGGTCTCGTCGAGGTCTGATCCGTACAGGCACAAACCCGACTCCAGGCGCAGACTATCGCGCGCGCCAAGGCCGATCGGCGCGACCTCCGGCTGCTTCAGCAGCGCGCGAGCCACCCGCTCTACATCCGCGTCATTGACGCTGATCTCGAAGCCATCTTCGCCGGTGTAACCCGAACGCGACACGATCACGTCCAGACCGTCGAAATCGGTCTGGATCACGTCCATGAACTTCATATCCGCAACAGCGGGCGCGAAACGGGCCAGAGCCTGTTCCGCCTCCGGTCCCTGCAGGGCGATCAGCGCACGGCGGTCCATCGGCTCGACCTCGCAGGTCGGCGACAGGACGGACTGGAACAGCGCAGTGTCCGCAGCCTTGCAGGCGGCGTTCACCACGATCAGGAACCGGTCGCCCAGATTGGCGATCATCAGATCGTCGAGAATTCCACCCTTGTCGTTCGTCAGGAACCCATAGCGCTGCCGCCCCGGCTTCAGACCGACGACGTCGACGGGCACGATCGTCTCGATCGCGCGGGCCGCCGACGCCATGTCGCCGTCAAGCGGGCGAACCGAGACCTGCCCCATATGGGACACATCGAACAGTCCGGCTTTGGCGCGGGTGTGAAGATGCTCGGCCATGATGCCGGCCGGGTATTGCAGCGGCATCGCATAACCCGCGAAGGGCACGATACGCGCTCCAAGTTCCTTGTGCAGCGCGAGGAGCGGCGTCTCCAGCATCGCCTCGCTCATGACGAGAGCCGACAGAGGACGAGGAACGGGAACGCAGGCGTAAAAGAAAACATCGGCACACCTCCCGAACCCGGCGTGAGCCGGGTCAGTTATGCGCCCCTTCTGTCCGTTTGCCTGAGATCGCTATCCCGTCGGCGGACGCGTGCCGCGTCACTCTCCAGAAGTCAGTGTCATAGGGTCCGTTAGCCTGAGAGATTCCGGGGCGGTTGCTCCTTCGGCGTCGGGCCTTGCAGCCCGAACTCTCCCTCTATGACGCCGCAGATGTCGCATTCGACCATTGCGAAGTCAAACGAAATCGACGCATCCGAACGCCCTGCGCGACACACGTCGCACAGGGGCGCCATCAGTCGTTCGAAGCCGGCAAATTCGCCGCAATATACGGCGGCAGGTTGAACGACCCGACATGGATCTCGGGCGTCCAGTACTGCGTCTTACCCAGAAGCCCGGCCTCGCGCGCACGTTCCCGCACGACCCCGACATCCTGCCTCGCCGGGTTGCCGCCCTTCGAAGCGACGCCAAGCGTCATGAACCCGCCGACATAGGTCGGGACCGCAGCGACATACGCCGACACGGTTGAAAAAAAACGCGCGCGGCGCAGGCTGGTCTCGCGCAGTTCGTCAGCCTGCATGAACGGCACGCCACACTGGTTAACGATCAGACCCTGTGGCCCGAGGATCCGCGCGCAGTGCTGATAGAACGCATCGGTGAACAGCACCTCGCCCACGCCGATCGGGTCGGTGCTGTCGACGATGATCACATCGAACGACTCATCCGCAGCTTTCGCCACATACTCGATTCCGTCGCCAACGATGACATCGGCGCGCGGATCGTTCCACGCAGCGCCCGCGATCTTCGGAAGATATGTTTTGGAAAGTTCGATGACGTCTCCGTCGATCTCGACCATAACAGCCTTCTCGACGCCTGGATGCTCCAGAACCCGACGCAGCACGCCGCCGTCGCCAGCCCCGATGATCAGCACGCGCTTCGCAGCGCCGTGCGTCAGCAGCGGCACGTGGGTCAGCATCTCCTGATAAACGAACTCGTCCCGTTCTGTAATCTGAATGGCGCCGTCCAGCACCAGAACCCGACCGTGCGACTCACTTTCGAAAATTACTATATCCTGAAAGTCGCTTTTCTTGCGGACCAATTCCCGATCAACCCGGAACCTTTGTCCCCACGCCGAGTACAGCTCTTCATTCAGCCATTCGGTCGACATCGCGTATCCCCATATAAAAGAGGCCGGGACTTGCCCGGCCTCGTTCATTACACTTCAGAGCACCCTGAAATCAGGCGACCTTGCCGCGTCTCTGCTCGTCAACGACGATGCGGCCAGCGTTGAACAGCCGCTGCATCACCGGAATCGCAAGATGCGGATCGCATGCGCCGCACATGAAAATGTCGACAGCCGCGAAGTCGCGCTCCGGCCACGTGTGGATCGAAATATGGCTCTCTGCGAGCACCACCACGCCCGACACGCCGCCGTTCGGGGAAAAGTGGTGGAAATGACTGTGCAGAATCGTGGCGCCCGCCGTCACAGCCGCCTCACAGAGAACGGCGTCGATCCGCTCCGGATCGTCGAGGTTCGACGCATCCCACAGATCAATCAGCAGATGAGTGCCGGCGAATTTTTCGCCATCACGTTCGACAAAGTAATCCTTCCGCTCCTCTTCGTGAGAGGCGACGGAAACAGAAACCTGGTTATTGCTCGGGAGTTCCGAGACCATCCCCAGTTGAGCAAGTGCGTTCATCACGTACCCCCAAACCAGTAGACAGCCTGTTGGGCAAAATTGCCCCCTTGGGCCAAGAAGGGGGTTGATAGGGCGTGATCCCCCGGGACGCAAGCTGTTTTTGCGGTCTCGTTTGTGAAGATTTCGCCTCAAGCCAAGTAGAGCTGGCCATCAATGGCGGAGCGTCGCAGCTATGCGCCCGGCAGACCAATGGCGGAGCGCCACTCTCACAGAGAGGAACCGCGGCGATATCGCCTTTCAGGCACAATTGAAACGATGTTTGGCGGCTACGAGGCCAATCCTGCTAAACGCGACACAAAAATTTCTTACAAACGGCGTTGGCTGGACAGTTCATCCGCATGATGCAAGGCCGCCTCAAGGCGACAGAAACCCTTCAACGTTGGCCGGATCGCAGCCGCAAATCTTCCTCCGGCGACGTCACCAGCAATGTGAAGACACGTTGCCGCTCCGCCGTCATGCGGCGGCCGCCGATCCAGTCACGGAGACGATCCAACGTCGCCCAATCATTGACCCGGGCGGCGTCACTCGCCAGCCTGATCGCGAGATCCTGCTGCATGTTGGACAGGTCACCTTTTTCGGGAAGCTTTCGGGTGGCCAGACGCCCGACCACAAGCGTCGCATCGGCCCATTTGCGCTGCTCCTCCAGAAGTCGCCCGCGCAGATCGAGCGCAGCGTCGCTCTCATCCTGCGCAAGCATCTGCAACGCCTCGTCCTTGCCGCCTTCCTGCGCAAGCAGTCCTGCGGCGATCACGCGCCGACGGGAGACGACATCCGACGGAGCGCCGGTGTCCGCCGTTTCATCCAGCGCACGACGCGCCTGCCCCAGCCGCTTCGCCGCGACGTCAGCCTCCGCCAGCCGCGCGCCCCATTCCGCGCGCAAGGTGTCGTCAGCGGCGAGCGACAAGGCTTTCTCAAGTGCGGAAGCCGCCTGCCCCGGAAGACCGATCGCCTGCAACTGCGTCGCCAGACCGGCCAGAATGCGCCCCTTCACGACGGTGTCAGGAATCTGATCGATATGGCTTTCAACAAGCGCGACCGAATCTATAACGTCGTTCGCGCCGGTATTCGCGCCATGATCTGAAGCGTTGGTCAGGTTATCCAGTATCGTTTCGACCTGCGACGAATCCGCCGAACGCTGGTCGGGAAAAACACTCTCCATCTCATCGATCGCGTGCAACGCTTCGCGCCACGAGCCAGCCTGCATGAGTGCGGCGATCTGAGCTTTGCGAACGTCGAGCTCTCGTCCGACCAGGCGGGCCTGAAGGAAAAGGTCACGATACGCTGTCGCCGCCTCGGCGGGAGAGATACGCTGCAATTGCAGCTTAAGTCCGATCGACTGCTCGCGTCCCAGCTCCACTTGCCTGTCGTCACGACGCGCAGCCAAACGTTCGAAGGCCGCAAGCGCTCCCTGCCTGTCCCCATGCCTCAACAGCAGAAATGCGCGAGCCGGATCGAACGCCGGATCTGGAGACAATTCTCCAAGAGCCCCCAGATCGCCTTCCGAGCCGTTCTGAGCGATGAATGTCGCCGCCTCAGGCTGCAGTTGCTCCCGCAGAGGCTGTGGATACGTTTTAAGGCGCGGGTATCCGACAGCAAGCAACGCCGCCGCCTTGGCGCGATCTCCTCCGGCGCGAGCAAGATAGAGCCCACGCCAGAAACTTCCGTTTTCGCGAGGATCTGGCTGCTCGAGCGCGCTCGCCGCCTGCGTATCGCCGCTCAACAGCGCCGCTGCGGCTGCAAGCAGCATCACGCCGGGGCGACCTGCGAGCGCAGGTTGGTCCTTGACTGCGGTGTCCACGATGGAACGCGCGGTCTTCGCATCCCCCATGGCGAAAGCCGCCCGCGCTGCTGCAAGTCTCGGTCCGCCACGACTCTCAGGCGGAGCGAGCGCAGCCTGCGTCCAACGTCGCCGAAAATCCTCGCGCAAAGCGGCCGGCGTCAGGGGCCGGAGCCCGAGCCACGACCAATCGACGTCATCATCGGCAAGAGAGGACGGCATCGCATTAACGACGGGCGCCGCATTCTGCCCTATAGCATCGATAAATGGACCGCCTGCACCACTGCGCACGTTGATCCTGTCTGACTCGACTGCAAACACCACGCCCTGAGCGGCAGGCCAGATTTCGTAACCGACATGATGCCGGAATGTCGTTCCGCCAGATACCTCCTCCGCCGATGTCCCGATCTGCAAGCGCGCGCCGGAAGACGGGTCTGCAAGCGCGATTACTCGCCCCGCCTTCGGCATTGGATACAGGACGCCACCGTCCTTTTGCTCCGGCGTAATCGATGACGTCTGATGCGGGTGTCCGCTCCCGTCCTCCGTCGCGAGGATCCACCCGCCGGGCGCTTTGCTTAAACTCAGCGAACCCTGCCTGCCGGTTGGCACGGTGATAATGGCGCTGTCGCCCAGAAGATGCACGTTGAGAGCCGAAAACGGTCCTGAGTCGCGCAAAGCGGCCGCATCCATCGCTACCGCGTGATCCGCGACGATCACGAAGGTTTTCTGCGACCAGAATCCGGCGACGCCTGTGCTGTCGCCCAAAGGCAGAAATATCTTGGTTACGGCGGGCGTTTTTTTTTCGGTCGTCACGCCTGACGCCGCCCCTGTATCCGGGGTTGCTGGAGAAGGCGCGCCGGAACGCGAGGCATTATCTGGGGGCGTTGCGGGAGGTTGGGTGGTCGCCGGAGCAGCCGCCCCACTGGGCGCTGGCGTTACGAGATCTTGTCTCCACCCGACCGGCAGCCCCCCTGCTCCCGCCGGAGTTGGCGAAGTCGATGCAGGCGCAGCGGCAGGATGAACCTTCTTGTGCTCTCCGGCAGAGGTGACGCCGGAGCCGCTCGCGGCGTCGGCCGCTAGGCTCCACCCGCAAGCCGTCGCAATCGAAAGCGCCAAAGATAATCTTGTCCGCACACCAAATCCCTGCATTGCGGCCCAACAGGCACTCGAACCAGCTCGGCGCAAATGAACTAATAAAATAATCTACAAACCGAATTAAGAATTTTCGCTAGCCATTCTCTCCGGACCTGACAACCTCGCGACGAGGAAACAGCCCCGCAAGGGCCTGCGTCGTCGTCGTAGCGCGCTCCGGAGACATCCCGGCGAGAATAGCCGACGCTTTCCGAGGATTCATCTTGCCCATCACAGGGACAAGCACCTGCAGGTCAAGAACATTGAAAATCGACGCCGCGTCGCGAGGCGCCATCGCCTCGTATATTTTAACCAGCCGGTCGATATCGCCGTCGCTCAGGCGTTTTTCATCTTGCCCCTTCTTCGATAGGGTCGATCGTTCCTGATCATATTTCTTAAGTCTTGACTCGAGCGCCTCCTGCGAAGTTTCAAGCGCCTGCTTCATTTCATCGAGGCTTCTAGCTTCCTCCTTGAGCTCCTGATCGCGTTGCGCAACATCCGCGAGGAGCGTTTGCTTACGGTCCTCCGCCTTGTGGTCAATATCCAGAGAAGGATCGTTCGTCTGCCCGACGCAGGGAGTCTCTTTCGAACAGACATCGTTCGCAGCGGCACTCGCGCCTCCCTGCTCCGGAGCTGCTTTCGCGGACGAAGCCGTGCCGGATTGCGCATCCTTGGACGCCGTCGAAGCTGGAAGCGCCAAAGCATCGCTGACAAGACCGACGCCAACGTCCTCAACGCCCGGCGTCAGGAGCGACGACGTCAGCACATACAGCTTCATCGCCAGCAACCCGCCCATGAGCCCGGACGACAGTTGAAACAGACGCTGAGAGGATAACCTTGGCGGCATGAAGCGGCTCATCCCATTCGCAGCACACGAAGCAAATCCTGCTCCGCTGCAGTCCGGACACGTGACCTCTGCTCATAGGGACGCGGCGGGGCCATTCTTGGCTCAGCGCTTATGGAAGATTCATCCACAGGCGCTTTCCCGGCAGCCGGAAGTTGTCGGGTCCCGTCTGGGGTCGGGTGCGCCTCCGAGCGCTCTCCCTGCCGGATCAGACCATCGAGGCGCCCCGCTATGGCGTCGCCTTTCTCCGCCAGCGCCTCAAGCTCGGCCTGCAACAGCTTGGACTGATCAATCATACGGCTGAGGGCGCGACCACTGACGTCACTGGCGCGCTTCAGTTTCTCGACTCCGCCCTCAGCCCGATGACCGCTTGCATCCAGGCGGGCGACGAGATCAACCAGTTCCTGTCGGTCGCGTCTCAAAACCGCAAGCGCTCGACCGAGATGGATACTGTAAAATATTCCCAGCGCCAGCAGGATCGAGAGAGAAATTTCGATAGCGTATTGGATCGCCGTCATCTCATTCTACCGTCAGGAATACAAATTAACGGAGTTTTCGATAAGCGTACGCGCGCCGAGAAGATCTTCTTCGATCTTGACCGCGATGCTCTCTTTCTTCCTGCCCAGACGCCCGGTGAACATGGGTATCTCGCCGCACCGCAGTTTGACCGGTTGGCCGGATCGCTGATCAAGAACGATGAGCGCCCCTTCCCGCAAGGCTATGACTTCGGACAATTTCATCGTCTGTTCTGACAGAACCGCCTCCAGCTCGACATCGGTGCCGCGCAGTTCCGCGCCCAGATGGGTCTCCCATATGGAGTCCCGACCGAATTTCTCCCCCATGAACTGCTGCAACAAAAGATCGCGAACCGGTTCCAGAGTCGCATAGGGCAGTAAAACATCGATATTGCCACCCCTGTCGTCCATTTCGACGCGCATGCGCGCTACGAACACGGCGTTCGACGACCGTGAAATAGCCGCGAAACGCGAATTGACCTCAAGCCTTTCGAACTTGAAATTTATCGCGCATATCGGGTTAAACCCTGACGAAAGGTCGGACAGGATAAGCCGGACCATCTTCTCGATAAGCGCACGCTCGATTGTAGTGTGCACGCGCCCTTCCACGTTGAGGGGACGCGCGTTGCCGCCCCCGCCCAGAAGCACGTCAACCATCGAGTAGGTCAGAGACGAATCGACGACCATCAATCCGTAATTTTCCCACTCCTCCGCCTTGAAAACGGCGAATACGCAAGACGCCGGTATACCATTGAGATAATCGCCGAACCGCATCGAATTGATACCGTCTATGGAAACCTCGACGTTGTCGTTTGTAAAATTTCTCAAACTCGTCGACACGATGCGCATCAGGCGATCGAACACGACCTCCAGCATGGGCAGGCGTTCATAGGTCACCAGACCAGAGCCTATGACGCGCTCCAACCCGCCGACACTGCCGCTATCCACAGAACCGAAAGAATTTCCCAGAATGCTGTCGATTTCCGACTGATCAAGAATATGATCGTCATCGGAAGCGCTCGCGTCTTCAAACGCCGCCTTTCCATAATCCGCGCCGCTGGCGGCCAGATCTCGCAGGGAAGCAGTCGGACCAGGGCGCGGGATCGCGCCGCCAGGTTCTTCGCCGGAGTCGGTCATTGCACGAGAAATTCCGTGAAGAGCAGGTCTCTGACTTCGATGGGCGCAAGTTGAACTGCGATACGCCCGAGCAGCGCCTCCCTCAGGCGATAAACACCGTTGCCGCTCAACTCCGCCTGGGTGCACTCATGCAGGTAGGACTGAAAAATGTTTTGTATCTGCGGCATCTGGGCGTCGACTGCCTCGTACGTTCCGCCCCGCACTTGCAACTTGGCCGAAATTTTTACGAACACCGGACGCCCACCGCCCGTATCGAGATTGGACATCATCGTGGGAATATCGACAATAAATGGCTCGTCCTGAACCTTTTGGGCCGCCTGTCTGGGATGAGCGGCGCCGCGCGATTTGTAATAGTAGAATCCGCCCCCGAGTGCGGCCAGCAGAACCGCCGCGCCTGCCAAAAGCAGAATTTTTTTGCTCTTTTTCTCGGGCGCAGGCGCGTCCACGCCGTCCGTTTCAGCCTTGTCCGCCATTCCGATCCTCGAACCACGCCGAGCGCGTTCCTCTCGACGAGAGATTTCACGCCACGGCACACTATGACCCCTACCCGACGAGACGCGCTACGAGAGACGCATCGACTACAGTCCCCCGGAATATCTGCATCAGATGGTAATCGGCATCCTGTTAAGGCATCCCTAATTTCGGAGACAAACCGTCTGCCGGAAGGGTTCCATCAGTAAGACGCACCGGCCGCGGAAGTCGTAGCGCCCACGCTGAGAGAAACGTCATTGTTCTTCAACAGGCGCTCGAAATATCGCCGCACACACTCTCCGACCTTTGGCCGTGTGAGGAAGCAACACAGCAAGACTGAAAGCCCAAGCACGAAAAACGCACAGCCGGGCTTCAGGGAAAATGTTCAAATATCGCCCCGATTTCAGCCCGGAGCCTGCCGTTTTTCCTGCCTTCAATAGTTGACCCGCGCCTTTACAGATGGGCTCTATTCGTTACCGAAAAAAGTATTTTCCAAATAAATTAACCATCAATGCACTTTAAGATCGGTCTTTATGCCGCACCAAGACGAAAAACTCGGCGGCATATCCATAGCGACGAACAGACTTCCAGAATTTCGTCGGACTGCGCCGCGATCACGCTATGACGTAAATTATCAGAGGCCAGTCAACTCAACACATCCGACCACAAGGCGAAGATCACAAGCGCAAACCACAACTCACGCAGCCAAATCTTGACTACGCGTGTCGCTCACAAGCTCGACCATTTGGGTCGTCGACCAGCCGGAAGCCCACTACAAAATCTCATCGTCGATTTTCAGGCTTCCCACGGCTCACGCTCTCGCCGAAGCGTCACTGCGGCTGGCTATTCATCTCCTGCATCAACGCCTGAGTACCCTCAGGGTTGGCGCGAATCATCGCAACGTTCGCGGGGTTGAGCTTGGGCGCCTGCCCGGACGCCTGCGCCTCCTGATTCGACGTGATGGCGACAGTCATGCCGAACGCCGTCAATCCGAGCACAAAATCGCGCGGCGTGAACCCGTGCGCACTCAACACCGGCTGAATGCCCGGAACGGCGGAGACGCGGGCGATCGTTGCGTCCAGGGAGAGCCGGTCGGGCGGCGGCGGTTGCAAGCCGTTGGCTCGCAGGGACTGCACAGTGGCGTACATCCGGGGGATAAAATCTTTGGGAAGCGGATACCGCGCCGCCGTCTCGACATCGCGACGCATCGCCGCCATCTCGGCGGCCGAAGGTTGGGCCGGAGGCGTGGCCGCCTGAGACTGCGTATCCTGCGCCAACGCCGGCGCAGCCCGCAGAGCGAACGCTCCAGAGCCCACCCCCACCGCAACAAGCAACGATCCTGTCAGCCGAAGCCCTGCTCTGGTCCGCTTGTTCAAAGACGCGCGACGATAAGTCCAGTTACTCATGCTGCAGCCACCCACTCTCCATGTCGCATCAACGGCGCCGCGCCGCCTGCATCATCCAGTCCGTCTACATCGATTTCGCCAGAACCGATCATCCAGTCGATGTGGATCAGGCTGCTGTTCGCCCCACGCTCGGCGAGTTGTTCCGGGCTTTGCCCGTGTCCATCGACAAGACATTCGGTATAGGCCTGTCCCAGCGCGATATGGCTGGACGCATTTTCGTCGAACAGCGTGTTCTGGAACAGCAAACCACTCTGAGAAATCGGGGAGGAGTGCGGCACCAGAGCGACTTCGCCCAGACGTCGCGCGCCTTCGTCCGTATCAAGGACCCGGCTCAGTACGCTCTCACCCTTCGACGCGCGCGCCGAGACGATACGCCCAGCTTCGAACGTAACTTCGATATCCTCGATCAGCGAGCCCTGATACGAGAGCGGCTTCGTGCTGCGCACATACCCGTCGACACGCATGCGGTGCGGCGTCGTGAACGCCTCCTCGGTCGGGATGTTCGGATTGCAGACCACGCCATTTTTCGCGGCGTTCGCGCCCCCTGCCCACAGATGGCCGTCCGCCAGCCCCACAGTGAGATCGGTCCCAGGTCCCGTAAAACGCAACGCAGAGAAACGGCGATCATTAAGAGCGGCGGCGCGTCGATGAAGTTGCGCGTTATGCGCAGCCCAATCCGCGACCGGGTCGGCGCCGTTGACGCGAGACGCCGCGAAAATGGCGCGCCACAGCTTCAAAACTGCCTCGCCCTCCGGTTCTCCGGGGAAGACAAGCGCCGCCCAGGCGGGCGTCGCCGCCGCCACAATGTTCCAGTTCACGGCAAAGCTAGTGATGATCTCCAACGCCGGACGATTGGCCACTGACGCCGCGCGGCTGGCGCGCGCTATCCGGTCCGGCTCCTGCCCACTCAGCAGACCTGGATTGCCCCCCGTAATCGCAAGCCGCGCGGCGCCGGAACGAAAGCCGTTGGCCATCCCCTCCGCGAGCCAGGTCGCGGCGACGTCAAACGTGTCGTCAGCCGCGTTGGCGTAACGCGCGAGCGTCGCCTCGTCGTCCGAATACATCGTGGTCACCAGCGACGCCCCGGCCTTGTAGGCATGCTCGGTGATGCGCCTGACCAACGGAACCGCCTCAAGCGGCGCGGTGACGATCACCTGCTGTCCATGCGCAATGTTGAGTCCCACGTTGACGGCGGCGCGGGCCAGACGGTCGACGCCCGCCGAGATTTCAGCGTCGGCGGATTGAGATGTGGCCATACAGTCGAGGCTCCGTATACAGGCGAGAACGCGGGATCGGCCCCCAAAGGCCGCCCGGGCGACACCCGCGAAGGGTAGGCCCCGCGAGCGGAAAAGGGCAAGTGCGCCCCGAGCTCAGGATAAACCATTGAAACATCTCCAGCGCCACGTGGAGACGATTACGCCCGGAGCGCAGTCGCACCCTGGACGTTGACGCACGCCGAATAAGGCCATTGCCCGGAACGTTGGACTGCACGCTAAAACGCCCTGCCAAAGGCTCTAGCGAGAAATTCGGCGACAGTCATTGATAATGGTTCTCAATATCATATAGACTTACCGCACCCCCAATATTTACGGTTCCCCTCTCGAATGCGTCGCCAATCCCCCCTGCTGCCTGCGCTTCTCTGTGCAGCAGCGCCCATGCTTGCGCCCTCTCACGCCGACGCCGCACAATCCACAAATCAGACGACGTCCCCGGATTCCGGGCCGTTTCTTTCCAGCGAAGCCGAAACTGTCACCGTGCGTGCGACAAGAAAAAAGCTGCTGGTCGATACGGTCGCGGCCGCAACCAAGACCGCGACGCCCATCGAGCAGACGCCGCAGAATGTTACCGTCATCACTCAGGACCGCATGCAGCTTCTGAATTCACGCAGCGTTTCTGAAGCGGTGCGTTACTCCGCAGGCGTTTCAGACTACGGCTCCAAAGACGATCCACGCGGCTATTTCGGCACCATCCGGGGTTTCACGCCGGATATCTATCTCGACGGCACGCGGACGCCGGACGCTGCAAGCTCGCAATCCTTCAGCATTGAGCCATGGGGGCTGGAAGAGATCGACGTCCTTCGCGGCGCGTCTTCCTCGCTTTACGGATCCGGGCAACTGGGCGGCATCATCAACGCTGTCAGCAAGCGCCCGCGGCCCGATCAGAAAAACGAAATCTCGTTCCAGACAGGATCGTACAGCCGCGTTCAGGGCGCAGCAGACGTGGGCGGAACGCTGAACAAACAGCACACCCTTCTGTGGCGCTTCAACGGTCTGATCAGAAAATCAGACACCTACGCCAAAAACATCCTCAATAACGAGATTTACGTAGCGCCATCTCTACGATGGATCCCCGATCAGAAAACAGACTTTACGTTTCTGAGCAGCTTCGAGCAGCTCGATGCCGGGTCAACAGCGCAGTTTCTGCCTGCGCAGGGCACCGTGCAGTACAATCCGAACGGTCAGCTCCCGCGCAATATCCTGATGAGCGATCCCAATTACGACGTCTACTCAAAACGGCAGGTTGCCGTCGGCTATGCCTTCAAGCGCGAAATCACACCGAATTGGACAATTTCGCAAAACATGCGTTACGCCCATCTCGATCTTCTCTATCGCTTCGTCACCGCCGTCGCCCTGAAATCCGACGAACGCACCCTGACGCGCCAGGCGTTGCTCCAGTCCGCCAATTACAACAACGTCACGCTCGACACACGTTCCGAGCTGAAACTCAATACGGCGGGCGTCCATCACAACCTGCTGTTCGGCACTGACTTCCGCAGTGATTTCATCGCCACGCGGCGTGGGCAAAAGACCGTCTCTTCACTAGACCTATACAACCCAGTCTACACGACGATTTCGTGGCCGACCTATGGCAGCAAAACCAACACCAACGAGACTGAGACGCAACTTGGCGTCTATGCACAGGAGCAAGCCGACTGGCGCGGCTTCCATCTGACGTTGTCCGGGCGGGGAGACTTCACTCAAAGTCTGACAGTCGACAACCTGACCTCTACGCGAACGCCTCAACGCAACAACGCCTTCACCGGACGTGTCGGACTGCTCTATCAGTCCTCGTTCGGTCTTTCTCCCTATGTCGCGTATTCGACGTCCTTCCAGCCGCAGGTCGGCGTCACCCGCCTCAACACCCCTTATGTGCCGACCAAAGGGAGGCAGATCGAGGCAGGCGTGAAATATCGTCCGCCAGAAAAGAGTTTTTTAGGCAATTTCATGCTGACAGCGGATGTTTTCAGCCTCGTCGAGACAAATGTTCTGACGACCGATCCTGTGGATTCCACATACGACATCCAGACCGGACGACAGCGCACGCACGGGTTCGAGGTCGAAGGGCTGGGCCGCCTGCCCTGGAACATCGACTTTCTCGCGTCGTTCACGTGGCAGGACCCGCGCATCACCAAATCAACCGACGCAAGTGAGGTCGGGCAGCGGCCGACGACCGTCCCATCCCATATGGCGTCCCTGTTTCTCAAACGGGACGTGCGGCTGACGCCAGACTGGCGCGGCGGAGTCGGCGGCGGCGTGCGATACACGGGGAACACCGCTGGCGCACTGCCAGCAACATTCCTCGTGCCAAGTCAGCTCGTCTGGGATCTGGAAGCCCATATCGACTACCGGCAGTTCAAGATTCAATTTAACGGCACAAATATCACGAACCGAAAATACGTATCTGTCTGCACACGCTCCGTCGCCTGCGCCTGGGCCCCGGGACGAGCGGCGTTCGTAACCCTGTCTTACGATTTCTGACCCGCTGCCCCATCAACTGGAGTAGCCGATACACATCTCTGTGAGAGGCTCACGATACGTCTTGCGTCCGAACAACACTTCGGAATAACATACATTCATATAAAGAATAAGAAGGCGCAACGTTCGTATGCGCCCCCTCTACCTTCTGATCAACCTCGCAATGCCAGCTTTTGGATACGTTCTGAAACTGGCTTGATCGAACGGAATCTGACGCAAATCCTCAAAGTCCGATGGAAAAACCATTCTATCTACGGCGATAGCCGACCGCGCAGATCGATCCAGAAGCACAGGCGCATGTGTTCTCTGCCCCAAATAGGCCCCACCTGACGGCATCAGGTGACGCGAGACTCAGCGTCTCGTGCAGCGAACCACGGCGTCATTCGGGCGATGGCCTCCGCGATACGATCGGTCGACACTGCGAAGCTGAAGCGGATGAAACGTTTGCCGTCGACGGGATCAAAATCAACGCCCGGCGCAATCGCCACCCCGGTGTCCCTCAAAAGCTTCTCACAAAAGGACAGACTGTCCTGTGTGAGATGTCCAACATCCGCGTAGATGTAAAAAGCGCCGTCCGGCGGCGCGATGCGTTGCAAGCCCCAGGTTGGCAACGCGGCAAGAAGAAGATCACGGTTGCGGCGATACACCCTTACATGGCCGTCAAGCTCGCCACGACAGTCAAACGCCGCCAACCCCGCATGCTGACTCAACGATGACGGAGTCAGGAACAGATTCCCCATGCGCGCCCGTGCTGCGGCGATCTTCTCTTCCGGCACGACAAGCCAGCCAAGCCGCCACGGCGCCATACTGAAATACTTTGAGAAGCTGTTCACGATCATGGCGTCCGGCTCATACTCCAGAACGCTGTGCGCCGGATCTCCGAAGCTCAGACCGTGGTAAATCTCATCGGACACAATGCGGATTCCACGCTCCCGGCACACCGCCACGATGGCGACAAGTTCCGGACCCGAGAGAATGGCGCCCGTGGGATTCGCCGGGCTCGCGACGATCACACCGTCGGGCGCAGGCTCGACGGCTGCGAGAAGTTCAGCAGTCAGCTGAAATCTCTCTTTCTCGCCACACGGAATTTCTACCGGTTCTATATGCAGCGCACGCAGAGTGTTCCGATATGCGACGTATCCTGGCCGCGCCAACGCCACCCGCGCACCCGGCGCGAAACAACTGGTCAAGGCAAGAACAAGAGCAGGGGAGGCGCCGGACGTTAGAAGGATACGTTCGGGCGAGACTTCAACGCCATAACTCTCCGCGTAATGGCGAGCGATCCGCACCCGTAGCGGCTCGCTCTCCCAATATCCCATCGGGTCGGTATCCAGCACATGGTGCGCGCGTTCAATGGCTTCGCGCGGCGCGCTTGTCGACGGCTGGCCGAACTCCATGTGGATAATGCTGCGGCCCTCCGCCGCGAGCCTGTGCGCGAGCGCGCTGAGCGTAATGGCGTGAAACGGATCAATCGAAGGCACAGTCATCGGCGGTCCAAACTATCGGCTAGGCCAGACATCCTGCCTGAAACAGCCTGAGACCGCCACTTTAACCAAAACCGCCGTCCTCTGGTTCAGTCTACAAGCGTCGCCAGTGTCTTCATCACGCCCATTTCGCGCAAAGCATGCACGTATTGCGTGACCCTGATGGCAAACGGATCATCTTCGCTCATGGCCAGCTCTGAAAACATCGGCAAACTGGTCAACGCCTTGATCGGGTCCGCCGCCAAGGCGCGCTCAACAGTTGGTAAATGCGGCTCGAACGGTTCGAAACTGTCCCCGCCGTCGGTCTTCCCGGCAAGGTATTGCAGGAAACAGGCGAGAACGAACGCGATGCGATCGGTCGACGCGCCGCGCTCGCGCAGCGTCGCCAGCGTCGGGAGCAGGAAAGTCGGCAGCTTGCTGCGCCCGTCGCCCGTGATGCGCGCCAGGCGATCTCCCACATGCGGATTGCCGAAGCGGGCCAGAATCTTGTCCCTGTATTGTTCCAGATCCATCCCTTCCGGCGCAGTCAGAAGCGGCATGACGTCCTGCGTCATGAAGTCGAGCACCAGCTGGTGAATCAACGGATTATCCACCGCGCCCTTGACTGACTCCAGTCCCGCCAGTTGACCGGGATAAGCGAGCATCGAGTGCGACGCATTGAGCATCCGCACCTTCGCCAGTTCATACGGATGCACATCATCCGTCATCCGCACACCAAACTGCTCAAACGGCGGGCGGGCGTTGCAGAAATTATCCTCTATCACCCACTGCACGTAATCCTCGGAAATGATCGGCAGGCGGTCATGCACGCCGCATTCCGCGTTTACCCGGTCAGCGTCCTCTTTCAGCACCGCAGGGGTAATTCGATCGACCATGGAGTTCGGAAACGTCACGTTTTCCTCTATCCATTCTCCCAACGAGGAATCCAGGGCCGTAGCGTGCGCGATCACCGCCTGACGCGTAATCGCGCCGTTGTGCCGAAGGTTGTCGCAGGACAAGACCGTGAACGGTTGCGTTCCCGCCTCACGCCGCCGACGCAGCGCCTCCACTATGTATCCAAACGCTGACGACGGCGTCGCCGGAGTGGCGAGTTCCGCCTGCGTCGCTCGTGCGCCAAGACGATACGTCCCGTTGTCCGGGTCCTGATTGTAACCACCTTCCGTGATCGTCATGGTGACAATGCGAATCTCAGGCGAAGCCATACGCCGCAGCACGGCTTCCGGGTCGCCCGGAGCAAAGATATATTCGATTATACTGCCGATAATCTGGTGCCTGACGTATCCGTCCGCTGCATACCGGGTCAACGTGTAGAGATCGTCCTGAGCGGGAAACGCTTCCAGTTTCAGGCGTTCCGTCGCGTCGTCGATTAACCCGACGCCAACGATTCCCCAGTCCTGCAAGTCCGCAGCCTCCAGAACCTGATCCATATACCAGGCCTGATGCGCCCGATGAAAATTCCCGACGCTGAGGTGAACGATACCCGGTGTTACGACCGAACGGTCATAGGAAAAACAGGAAGTGTGTTCCGGAACATTCTTGAGGGTGTCGAGACGAAGGTCGATCATGGTTGATCCTGTAGCACGGCGACGAGCACGCAGGCCTGCATGTGTCGGAAGGCGAGCTTCGACAGCCGTCAACCGTCTCACCACGCGCTACAATAGCGCAACTCACCGCTCCCGTCATCGTGACGATCGCGTGCCCGCCCTTGTCAAACACGCATGACTGGAACGCTGCATCCGGACGCCAGACCGGGGCGCCCCGCCTCGCGAAAGACGCCGCTGAGCGGCCTTCACCAGACGGTAAACCCGGCGTCGACATTGACGATCGCCCCCGTCATGAGGCTCGCGGCGTCAGAGGCCAGAAACTGCACCACCGACGCTACTTCGTCTGGCTGCCCCACCCGCCCCATAGGTGTTCCGTCAATCCACCGTTCATACAACTCAGGCTTTTCCATACCAAATCGCGTCAGGGTGGTTTCGACATATGTCGGCGCCACCGCGTTTACGCGAATGTTATTGGAAGCCCATTCCGCCGCAAGGGACCGGATATACTGATGCACGCCCGCTTTCGAGGCGTTATAGGCCGCCTGCTGCTGGGGGCGGTTCACGATCAGGCCCGACATGGACCCGATCGCGACGATGCTCCCGCGATTCTGCCGCAGCATCACCCGCCCCACAGCCTGACAGCAGCGGAACATGCCGTTGAGGTTGATGTCGATCTGCCGCAGCCATTGAGCCTCCGACATGTCCTCGGCCTTGACCTCGGAGATGCAGAGTCCCGCACTGGCGACAAGGATATCGATTTGGCCGAACTCGTCTTCAACGGCTTTGACCGCCGCATCGACGCTTTCCGTCGAGGTCACGTCCATACGCACCTGGCTCGCCTTGTACCCCTTCGCACGCAATTCGTCAGCGGAAAGAGACGCACGCACCTCATCCAGATCCGCCAGCACGACATGCGCGCCAAATTCCGCCAGCGCCTCCGCGCAACACAGACCTATGTTCTGGGCGCCTCCAGTCACGATCGCCACACGTTGATCAAGATTAAATTTTTCGGCGTACATTGATTTTGTGATCCTATGCGGCCATGCGACCTGATGAACGACGATGGAGCGCCACACCCTCCGAATTGAAGAGATGGCATCGCTCTGCAGGGAAAGAGAATGTGACTGCATCGTCCGCATGAACGCGGACGCCGCCTTCCGTCTGGATCACGAGAAGAGCGCCATCCTGCATACGAACATGAAGATGTGCAGCGGAGCCTAGGTATTCCACTAGCTCCACCTGCCCGCTCCCGCGATTCTCCACAGCGTGGCCCAGCCGGACATGCTCGGGACGAACACCCAGAGTCACTGCTGCGCCAATCAGACCCTGAGCGCCCCCGGCTACAACGACAATCTCCTGCCCCGATGCAAGGCGAACCCGGGCTTGCTCTTCAGATGCCGCGATCACAGTACCAGGAAGAAAATTCATTGGTGGAGAACCGATGAATTTTGCGACGAACAGATTTCGGGGACAGTCGTAAAGCTCGAGCGGCGACCCCACCTGCTCGACGATTCCTTTTTGCAAAACTACGATCTTGTCCGCCATAGTCATGGCTTCGATCTGATCGTGCGTCACATAAATCGTGGTCGCCCCAAGCCGCCGATGCAGAGTGGCCAGTTCCACGCGCATCTGACCGCGCAGGGATGCGTCGAGATTGGACAATGGCTCGTCGAAGAGAAACACTTTCGGATTCCGCACGATCGCGCGACCGATAGCGACGCGTTGCCGCTGCCCGCCGGACAATTGCCCCGGCTTGTGTTTCAGGTAGTTCTCAAGTTGCAGCGTGCGTGCAACAGCCATGATCTTCTCGCGGCGCTCCGCTTCCGGCGTCTTCGCCAGTTTCAGACCGAACTCCATATTCTGATAAACATTCATGTGCGGATAAAGCGCATATGACTGAAACACCATGGCGAGACCGCGTTCGGCCGGAGCCAGATCGTTCACACGTCGCCCGTCAATCAGAAGATCTCCGCTGCTGATGTCCTCCAGGCCCGCGATCATTCGCAGCAATGTCGATTTTCCGCAGCCCGAAGGCCCCACAAAAACGACAAACTCCTTGCTCTCGATCGACAGATCGACGCCTTTTATGATTTCTTCGGACGTATAGGTCTTGCGAATGCTTTTCAATTCGACTGTAGCCATCAGATGATTCCTTCACCCCTGCTCATGCCGGTCATTTGACGGCGCCGAATGTAAGGCCACGCACCAGTTGCTTCTGACTGATCCAGCCAAAGGCGAGGATCGGCGCCACAGCAAGCGTGGAAGCCGCCGATAATTTGCCAAAGAACAGCCCTTCAGGCGACGAGAACGACGCGATAAACGCAGCAAGGGGAGCAGCGTTCGACGACGTGAGGTTCAATGACCAGAACGCTTCGTTCCAACATAAAATCATCGACAGCAACGCCGTGGACGCAATGCCAGGCGTGGCCAACGGCAGCAGGACGCGCGTGATTTCCTGCCAGCGATTGGCGCCGTCCATCCGTCCGGCCTCCAGAATGGGAACTGGAATTTCACGAAAGAACGTGTAAAGCATCCACACCGTGATTGGCATGTTCGTGAACATGTCCACCAGAGCGAGGCCCGTGACCGTATCCAGAAGATGCGTGTTCCGCGCGATCAGGTAAATCGGCACCAGCACCCCGACCGGCGGCAACATGCGCGTTGAAAGCATCCACAGAAGGGTTCCACGTGTGCGCTTCCCGGGAAGAAACGCCATCGCGTAAGCCGCCGGAATAGAAAACAGAAGCGCCACGACTGTCGCGCCGATCGAGACGCCCAGCGTATTGAAAGTGACGCGCCAATAATTCGCCCGCTGAAACACCTCGTGATAACTCTCCAGGGTGGGGACGAAGAACAGCCGCGGCGGCGTAGCGATCGCCCCCGCTTCTCCCTTAAAACTTGTCAGGAACATCCAGAATATCGGGAAGAAAATCCAGATAGCGACGACCCACCCGACCGCCGCGATCACGAGACTTTTCCCTCGCGCACGTTGCCCCGCCATATCCTCAGACCTCCAGATGGCGGGCGACCGCCCGAACGAGAAACGCCGCTGCGATGTTGGCGATCACAATGGCGATCACCCCGCCCGCTGACGCGCCTCCGACATCGAACTGCAACAGGGCGCGGGAATAGATAAGGTAAGCGAGATTCGTCGACGCGACCCCCGGCCCACCCGCCGTCGTGACCATGATTTCAGCAAAAATTGTGAGAAGGTAGATGGTCTCTATCATGATGACGACCGCGATCGCCCGGCTGAGGTGCGGCAGGACGATGTGAAAGAACCGCGCGACAGGTCCTGCACCATCCAGAAGCGCCGCCTCCTTTTGCTCCGCATCGAGCGACTGCACGGCGGTCAAAAGGATCAGCACAGCGAAAGGAAGCCACTCCCACGCCACGATCATCATCACCGTCAGCATGGGAAAGCGCTGCAGCCAGTCTATGGGCGTCAGACCTACGGCGCGCATCATCCATGAATACACACCGTAAATCGGGTGCAGCATGAGATTTTTCCACAACAGGGCGGACACTGTCGGCATGACGAAAAACGGGGAGATCACAAGGACACGCGCTACGCCGCGCCCCACAAACTCCTGATCATAGAGGACCGCAAGCAGCGTTCCTCCGCCAACGGAAATCACCAAAACGCCAATGACGAGAATAGCTGTATTGAGCAGCGACTGCAGAAAATCCGGGTCGGAGAGCAGGTACCAGTAGTTATTGACGCCGGCAAACCCATGAAGAGTCGGATCGACCAGATTATAATTCTGGAACGAGTACCAAAGCGTCAGCACAAGCGGAACGACGGACCAGACCAGAAGGACAAAGACCGCAGGCGCAAGCATCAGAGCCCCGCTTGCTCCCGCCCCTATCGCTGCCTTTCGGTGATGTTGCGATGCAGTCGTTACGGCGCTCATGCTGATATCCTCAATGCAGATAGCCGGTTTGGCGCATGGTGCGTGTTGTCGACGCTTGAGACGCGGCCAGGGCCTGATCCACCGTCATCTGACCTGACAGCGCAGCGGCGATCGTCTGCCCGACCTGCGTGCCGATCGCCTGAAACTGCGGGATGCTGACGAACTGCGCGCCAGTATACGGGCGCGGCTCCGCCGTCGGCGCATCCGGGCCGGCTTCGTTGATGGCGTTTTCCACGAACTTCGCGAACGGCGCTGCTTTCTGATACTCGGCGTTTTCATAGGTCGACTTACGCGTTCCGGCGGGCGCTGCCACCCATCCCTTTTTCTGTGCGACAAGATTCACATAATCTTTCGATGTCGCCCACGTCACGAAGGCTTCCGCATCCTGAATATGCTTCGAACTCGCAGGGACCGCCAGGTTCCAGGTCCAAAGCCAGGTCGGTCCCTTGCCATAAGGCCCCTTCGGCGACGCGGTGAACCCGACCTTGTCCGCGACCTGCGACTGCTTCGGATCAAAAAGCAAACCGCCCGCCACGGTCGAATCGATCCACATCGCGCAGTGGCCGGTGGAGAAAAGCGCCAGATTTTCGTTGAAACCGTTCGATGTCGCGCCCGGTGGCCCGTCGGCGTTCAGAGCCGAAACGTACCAGTTTATCGCGCCTTTCCAGGCGGGCGTGTCCAGCATCGGCTTCCATCCCATGCCGAACCATTGTCCACCGTATGTGTTCGCCAGCGAGGTCACGAACGCCATGTTCTCTCCCCAGCCCGGCTTGCCACGAAGGCACACGCCATAAATCTGGTTGGATTTATTCGTTAATTTATCAGCATATTGCCTGATCTGGTCGTATGTCGGAGCCTCCGGCATCGTCAGGCCTGCTTTCTGGAACAGGTCCTTCCGATAATAGGTCATGACGCTCTCGGCGTAGAACGGCATGGCGTAGAGTTTGCCGTCCACAGTCAGGCCGCTGCGCACCGTGGGGATCAGGTCGTCGAGATCATAATTCGCGTCTGGCTTTAATTCGACCAGCCATTTTTGTTTCGCCCATATAGGAACTTCATAATTTCCTATGGTCATGACGTCGAACTGCCCGGCGCCGGTCGCAATGTCAGTGGTGACGCGCTGGCGCAGGATGTTCTCCTCCAGTGTGACCCAGTTCAGATGCACGCCGGGATGCGCTTTTTCGAATTCGCTGGACAATTCACGCATGACGATCATGTCGCCATTGTTCACTGTCGCGATCGTCAAAGTGCTGTCTGCGTGAGCAATTTCAGCCCCACCGCCGAGGATCGTGCCTGCGATTAAGAAGGCCGCCGCTGTTTTGCTGAATACCGCCTTGATTGTATTCATTTTCTCTGAACTCCCCAAAGCCTTTTGTTGATTTTATTGTCTCTTGGCCTCAAGATTCCGGACGAAGGCATCGTTCAATCACGCCCGCGCCCACGTCTCCATCCTCGCGCGATATTGCAGTTGGCGGCGCCGCATATCCTGAGAAATCTCATGCTTTGCCGTATGGAATTCGTAAGTTCTTGAATCCGGCACTATCTCGTCGCCAGAGCGACTCATCGCCGTCATCGCCGCAGCGAGGTCTGGAAATACGCCGGAGGCCATCGCTCCCAGAATCGCAGCGCCCAGAAGAACCGAATCCGGCTCCTTCGGCAGAAGTATCCTGCATCCTGTCGCGTTCGCATGTTCCCTCAGGAAAACAGGGTTTTTCGTCCATCCTCCGGTCGCAAGCAAAGTGTCGATCCGATACCCTTCCGCATTGAGGGCGTCGATAATGTCGCGTGTTCCGTAGGCGAGCCCCTGCAGGGACGCGAGGTACAGGCGGACCAGATCGTCCTGCGCAGCCGACAGCGTCAGGCCGTCGATTCCACCACGCAGGGCCGGATCGGCGTAAGGAGACCTGTTTCCGTGAAAATCGGCGAGAACATGCAAGGAGGCCGCAATTTCCCCCGGCGCCCTGCCATTTTCCAGCGCCGCAAGACGCTCGTTGAGCAGAGCAAACACGCTACGTTTCTCAAGCCCTGCCTGCTCAATGAGCGCTGGCCCGGCCGCATGGGTTTCGACAATAAAATCGACCAGCGAACCAACGGCGGATTGACCGGCCTCATTCAGCCACATGCCCGGCAACATGGCGTCCGCGTAAGGTCCCCATACGCCCGCCACAAAGCGCGCTCTGGAAGAGACCGCCATATGGCAGCTCGACGTGCCGCAGATCAGCGCCAGCACGGCATCGAACTGCGAAGCCTCCGCCGCCCCCAGAACTCCAATCCCTCCCGCGTGGGCGTCTATTGCTGACACCCCGACCGGCGTTCCGGGCTCCAACCCGAGTTCGCGCGCTGCGGCCTGGGTCAGCCCTTGGCCAACTACGCCTCCCAGAGGCCGGATATCTCGACCGATACGCGCAAACCCGTCATCCACAAGATCATCCAGGCCGATCCCGCGAAAGTAATCGACGTCCCACTGCCCTTCATGCGCGAGGTAAGTCCATTTGCAGGCCGTCGAACAGGCGGAACGGGATTCCGATCCGGTCGCACGCCAGGTCAGAAAATCGGGGAGATCGAAAAACAGCTTCGCGCGCGTATAGGTCTCCGGCAGTCTTCTCTTCAGCCATAACAGCTTCGGCGTCTCCATCTCCGGGGAGATGGTTCCGCCTACATATCGAAGCACGTCGTAACGGCCGGCGTTTATTTCATCCGCCTCTGAGAGCGCCCGGTGATCGGACCACAAAATGACGTCCTGACCCGACGCGCCCTCCGGGTCGACAGACAGACCTTGCCCATCCGCGCCGATAACGACCAGCGAACACGTGGCGTCGAAGCCGACGCCTCCGACCCGAACGTCCGACAACTGGGACAGGGCCTGACGGACGCAGACGCAAACCGCAGCCCATATTTCCGAAGAAGATTGCTGCGCAAAGTCCGGTCGTGGACGCCACGTCGTGATCGACTGAGTCGCAGAAGCCAGTTTTTCGCCATCAAACGAGAAAACACCAGCGCGGGCGCTGCCTGTGCCCACGTCGACACCAATCAGAACATCCACCAATGATATTATCCCTCCCTTTTTATTTTCGATATTTTTTGGGAGACGCACGAAAGCATGTGTTGTTGGTTATTAGAACAAAAACAGTGGAGCTTAGTTTTAGACTCAAAAAAAATTACGAGAATCACATTTACGCGCTTTCCTTCTTCACCTCGTCCCGGCACGCCTCGGCAACGGTTCGAATCAGCCGCAATTACGTTGCGGAAAACAAAAAAACCCCCGGCCGAAACGACCGGGGGCTTCTGGAGAGCCAGATTTTAATTACCTGGTGATCAATGCGCGTCGGGGAGTGCGTAAACCACCAGCGCGTCACTGACCGGAGTCTGCATGAAGTGATGTCCGCCAGCCATGATGGCGACGTACTGCTTGCCCTTGTACTCGTAGGTCATGGGCGTCGCCTGACCGCCGCCCGGCAGCACATCGCTCCACAGCTCCTTACCCGTCTTCGCATCGAAGGCGTGGATCAGGTTGTCCGTGGTCGCTCCCACGAACACGACGCCACCCGCCGTGATGACCGGGCCGCCGTTGTTAGGCGTGCCGATGGTCAGCGGCAGGTAGGTGGGAAGACCCCACGGGCCGTTCGCGCGAGCGCTGCCGAACGGATGCTGCCACAGCACTTTCTGCGTCTTCATATCGATCGCAGTGATGGCGCCATAGGGCGGCTTGTTGCACATCATGCTGGTGTACTGATCCCAGAACGGCGTCACGACGATGCCATACGGCGTGTCGGCCATGGCGCCGTTGCCTTCCGCGCCGCCGCCTTTCGGGTCAAAATGCGGATCGTCGATCGGCATCAGGCCCAGCTTGTCTGCGACCGGACGGGTCACAAGCTGGTCATACATCGGCGTGTTGTTCCAGTTCGCAATCAGGATGCCTGACTTGGCGTCATACGCCATGCTGCCCCAGTCGCTGCCGCCGTTGTAACCGGGATATTCAATCCAGGGCTTGTCGATCTGCGGCGCAGTGAATTCGCCGTCATACTTCGCCCGACGATACTTCAAACGGCAGTAAAGCTGATCGATCGGGGACATGCCCCACATGTCCGACTCTTTGAGATCGGGGAAACCAAGGCGCGGCATGGCGACCGACCAAGGCTGCGTGGGCGAGCGAGGATCTCCCGGCACATCCGTGTTCGTCGGCGCAGGGCGCTCTTCAACCGGAAGGATCGGCTTGCCGTCACGACGATCGAGAACGAATGTCTGCCCACGTTTCGTCGGGACGATCAGAGCGGGAACTGCTCCGTTCGGGCCGGGAAAATCGATCATCGTCGGCTGAGAGCCGATATCGTAGTCCCAGACGTCCTTGTGCGCGGTCTGGAAAACCCAGCGCGGAGAGCCAGTCTTCACGTCGATCGCGACGATTGACGACGATACCGCATTCTCTTTGTCTGTCCGCATCGCGCTGTAATAATCCGCGGCGGAGTTGCCCGTCGGAACGTAGACAAGACCCTGCTCATTGTCGCCAGTCATGGTCGCCCAGGAATTCGGCGTGCCGCGACTGTAATGCTCGCCCTCTTTCGGCTCGCCATGCTCGTCAGGGCGGTTGACGTCCCAGGCCCACAGGAAACGTCCTGTTTCGGCGTCGTAGCCACGGATCACGCCAGATGGCGCCCACCGACGCTGACCGTCGAGAACTTCCTGATTGGTGATGATGGCGCCGTTCACGACCGGAGGCGGTGAGGTCATCGACACGAACCCGGGAACGGACTCACCCATGCCTTTCATGAGATTGACCTGACCGTGGTAACCAAAGCCCTCGCAGAGCTTGCCGTCCGCCGCGTCAACCTCGATCAGACGCATATCGAGCGTACTTTCCAGGATCCGGTTGTGGCAGGGCTCACCCTCCGGGACGGTCGAGGACGTGTAGTAAACGACGCCCTTACACGCCGCCGTGTATGGAATGCTCGCGTATTTCACCCCCGCGTCATGCCGCCACACTTCCTTGCCGGTCGCGGGGTCGAGCTTGATAATGTCGTCGAGGGCCGAGCACGTGTACAGACCGTCGCCGACTTTGATCGGCGTCGTCTCAGCCGCCCATTTATTGGCCTGACCCGGACCCGGCTTGCTACCGGTATGGTAGACAAACGCACGCTGAAGCTTGCCGACATTCTCCGGCGTGATCTGGTCCAGCGGCGATGAACGGGTCGCGTCATTGTCGCGCCCGTATGCAGGCCAGTCGTCGTGCGCCGGAGCGGAGCCCTGTTGCGCCACTGCCTCGGTCGCCTCGCTGGGTTCCGCCGGCGGACCGTCCGGAATATTCGCCGCATTCACGCCCGGCGCCTGAGGCGCGCTCGGCGACGGCCCGGCAAAATAGGAGGGCGGATGCCCACCAGCGCCGTCACTGCCGGCCCCTGGACCGGGAGGCGCATCATGTTCAGGAACCTGCGCCAGCGCGCCCGATCCTGTCGAGTAAACGAGAGACAGTCCACCAATTACAGTGGCCGTCAGAAGTAGCGCACGGTTCTTCATGCGACGCCTCCGCGCGTTACGGTCGAGCGTTCGATGCGCTGCAACACCGGAATTGTCAGAGCGACCGCGATGGCGACCAGTGTCGGGCCGAAAAGTCGTGGCAGAAGAGCCCATCCGTCCAGTCCGGCTTCCCAGAAGGCCCAGGGCCAGGTCACAAGCCATGCCGCAAGATATACAAAAGCGCCGAGCGTCCGCCCCAGCAACATTAGCACTCCACCGGCGATAATCGCCGCGCCGAACAGCACGTAGTACCAGGAGCCGCCGAGAGCGACGAGTTCCGCTCCCATGATCAGAAGAGGGAGGCCTAGCAGAACGACGACGACAGCGAGCACGAGCGTCGCCCACTCCGTCCCGCTTGCCGGCTTGTGAAACGTAGCCATCAACAATCTCCAGGAGGTTCGGCTCCTGTAACGCATGACGCGACCAAAGGTGCCAGCGCCTGCGTTGTATTAAAAAATCACCAATCCCTCATGCAATGTACAAACATGGTGAGTTTTCCCGGCATTCCGCCACGAGCCTTCGCTCAGGTAAAGAAAAATTTACCTGAAAGGCGAATAGATGTCATGCGCGATTCAAGCAGTCGGGCCGATGACGACGCGGAGAATCTGACAACCTCGCGGGAACCTTTCACGTCTTCGAAGCGTCTGATTCGGTCGATGGAAACCCATTGATCGCGCCGCGATCACGCGCGTAGGGCGGGAAGTCCACGCCAATCGGAAACCGACCACGTTAGAGCCGAACCACCTTCCCCATATCCGCCGCCAGTTCTATCGTGCCTGCCAAAGTCGCCGTCACGCCCCCTGTTGGCGCCGGGCGCACAGTGCATCCACGCCGCTTCCGGCCCGCCACCGGGCGGAAGACGGCTCTCGCAAGCGAGGACCTGATCTCATGGACATGCAGCCAGAAGCGACGGTCGGCGACGTCAAGAAACCACCCGCCGTCGGTGAAAGGCCCCCCCCCCCCAAGTCGGACGAATTCAGTCTGTCAGGCACGGCGCTTCTGTCGGGCCGCAAGCTGCATACCCTGAAACAGGGTGATATGTTTGGCGTTTTCGACCAGACAGGCGACATCCTCTGGGGCAAGGACATCGCGGACGGGCTATATTACCACGACACGCGCTATCTTTCCGGATTGACGTTCCGGCTCGGCGGCCAGAGACCGGTGCTTCTGTCGTCGGTTGTCCGCGAAAACAACGTGATGCTGTCGGTCAACATGACCAACGAATCACTCCCCCTGAGCGACGGCGAACGACTGGCTCATGATCTTCTGCACGTCCGCCGGTCCCGCTTTCTCTGGGAAGGCCGTTGCTTCGAACGCATCGAAATCCGTAATTTCGACGTTCTGCCGCACAACGTCTCGTGCGACATGCGTTTCTTCGCGGACTATGCCGACCTGTTCGAAGCGCGTGGCGCACGACGCGCAAAGCGGGGCCAGTTCCTGGACCCCGCGATCGGAGAGAATGAAGTCACGCTCTCTTATATGGGACTCGACAAGAAGAAACGCTCCACGCGTCTTCTGTTTTCTCCAACTCCGCAGAAACTGTCAGCTGATTACGCGGCGTTCGAGTTCTCCATAGCTCCCGGCGAACGCGTGCTGATCCATGTGGAGATTCAGTGCGACCCGTCGGAGCGCAGCACCGTTCCTCCCAATCGCGCGTTTCTGAACGGCGCCGTCGCTGCGCGACGGGCGCTGCGGCGAACGTCGTCTCAAGCCACCGCCATCGCAACTTCGAACGAGATATTCAACGAAGCGATCCGCCGCTGCATCTGCGACATCTACATGTTGCTGACCGAGAAGAAGACCGGCCATTACCCCTACGCTGGCGTGCCGTGGTACAGCACCGTCTTTGGCCGCGACGGGCTGATCACGGCGCTTCAGACGCTTTGGATCGATCCCTCCATCGCCAAAGGCGTCCTGCTCTACCTCGCCGTCAATCAGGCTGACGAGGAAGATCCGGTGGCCGACGCAGAACCTGGAAAGATCCTGCATGAAGTCCGACTCGGCGAGATGGCCGAACTCGGCGAGGTGCCATTCCGACGTTATTACGGCTCGATCGACTCTACCCCGCTCTTCGTAATGCTCGCTGGCGAATATCTCGACCGTACCGGGGATGTCGGAACGCTGAGCCATTTGTGGCCGCACGTCACCCGCGCGATCGACTGGATCGAGCGGTTCGGCGACCGTGACGGCGACGGCTTTGTCGAATACGGCCGACGTAACAAGGACGGGCTGGTCAACCAGGGCTGGAAAGACAGCTTTGACAGCATCTTCCATGCCGATGGCGAATTGGCGGAAGGACCGATCGCCCTGTGCGAAGTGCAGGCCTACGTGTATGCCGCGCGTCGCGCCGCTGCGCGGATTGGTCGGCGGCTGGGCCAGACGGCCTACGCAGCTCATCAGGATGAGCGCGCCGAGACCCTGCGCGTCACCTTCAACCTGAAATTCTGGAACGAAGACATCGGCACCTACGTCATCGCTCTGGACGGCAAGAAGGAGCAATGCGTCGTCCGATCGTCGAACGCCGGGCACGTCTTGCTGACGGACATCGCCCCTGCCGAACGACGGGAACAGGTGGTCCGGACGCTGATGCACCGCAATTCATTCTGTGGCTGGGGCATACGCACCATCCCGGAGGGCGAAGCGCGTTATAACCCCATGTCGTACCACAACGGCACCGTCTGGCCTCACGACAACTCGCTGATCGCCATGGGGTTCGCCCGCCACGGCTATCGCGACGAGGCTGTCCAGATCTTCGAGGCGCTGTTCACGGCTGCATTCTACACCGATCTGCGGCGTCTCCCGGAGCTGTACTGCGGTTTCACCCGCGACAGGTCGGAAGGGCCAGTGCGCTATCCGGTCGCCTGCTCGCCCCAGGCGTGGGCCGCCGCCGCCCTGCCCGCCGTGCTGCAGGCAATTCTCGGCCTGCGCTACGATCCTGGGTCAGTCTCGGTTGAGTTCACGCGGCCCTGCCTGCCTGAATCGATAGAATCTCTGACCCTGTTCAATCTCGCCGTCGGCGGCGAGCATCTGACGGCGCGCGTCGTCCGCGTTGGAGACGAAGTCGCCATCAATGTGGTGGAGCGGTCGCCGTCCATCCGCCTGCATATCGTGAACTGAGTCCGGCCGTTCCACGCACCCGTCTGGGGTGCGCGGAACGCCAGCGTCACGCATCGCGTAGAGGATCAAATGTCGAAAAAAGCGTTTCTGACCGTCTCCCTGATTGGAATGACACTCGCCCCTTTCTGCGCATCAGCCGAGGATAAGGCGGTAGTCCTTACCCCGAGGCAGATCACATGGGCCGCCGCGCCTGCCGACTTCCCCAAAGGCGTGAAAATTTCCTACGTCTTCGGCGATGTGTCGGCCGCTGGCCCGTTTGTAATCCGCGTCGAAATGCCTCCGCACACCACCATCGCGCCCCATGTTCACAACATGGACGAGATGCTGACTGTCATCTCCGGCCACTTCACGCACTTCGTCGGCAAAACGCTGGACGGCGGTGAGAAAGAGGAGCTTGCAGCCGGCTCGTTCCTGCACCTGCCGCAAGGCGTCCCTCACGCGCTTCGCACAGGCGCCTCTCCGACGGTTGTGCAGGTCAGCGGCGTCGGCCCGTTCGGCATGACCTATGTGAACCCCGCCGACAATCCGGCCAACGCGTCGATCCCGGCGAAGTAAACGCCCTTCTGCCGATCATCTGCTTGACCTGACGCTCAGGAGCGGCATTTTTGCCGTCTATGAACGATCCGTCATCTGACCCGGCCGCAGGCGTGTACGATCCGATCGCCGAAGGCCTGCGCGCCGTCCGCTCCCGGATCGAGACCGCCGCGCGCGACGCCGGTCGAGACCCCGCCTCGGTCGGTCTTGTCGCCGTCTCCAAATTTCACCCGGCGGCGAGCGTGGAGGCCGCGCTGCAAGCCGGGCAGCGCGTCTTCGGCGAAAACCGTGTGCAGGAAGCAGCGGAGAAATTCCCCGCCCTGCGCGCTCGTTACCCTGATCTGAAGCTACACCTGATAGGCGGCTTGCAGACCAACAAAGTGCGCGACGCCGTACGCCTCGCCGACATGATCGAAAGCCTCGATCGCCCGGCCCTTGCAGACGCTCTGGCGCGCGCCGCGGACCGGGAGGGGCGGCTCCCGGAATTGCTGATCGAGGTCAACACTGGCGACGAACCCCAAAAGTTCGGCGTGCCAAGGGAAGAAGCGGACGCGTTCATCCGAACCTGCCGGGAACGCTTCGGCGACCGGGTGCGCGGGTTGATGTGCATCCCGCCAGAAGGCGTGGACCCCACTCCCCATTTCCGCTTCCTGGGCTCCCTCGCCGACGCGCACGGCCTCCCGACGCGGTCCATGGGCATGTCGGCTGACTTCCCCGAAGCCATCGCTGAAGGCGCGACGCTGGTGCGCGTCGGCACGGCGATTTTCGGCGGACGCCCCTCCATACTTGCAAGACCGTGACGACAGGCCCTAAGTCACCAAAACGCGATCAGGCGAACTATCCGTGTTCGACCGCATCCCATTTTCTGCGCATCCCCGACCGGGAGGCTTCAGCCGCCCTTCAGGAGTCTGACTACGCATGACCGACGCTACCAACACACCGGGCCAGCAGGACTCCAAGCCTCCCGCCGGCCCGGCGTCTCAGACGGCGGCGGCCAAGGCTGCTCAGACAGCAGCGCGCATCACCGAATTTGGCGCCGATCAGCCCGAACACACTGCGGCTCCGGTCGGCTTCGCCGCGCTTCTGGGCGTTCTGGGCGTCGTCTACGGCGACATCGGCACGAGTCCCCTGTACGCGCTGCGCTCGACGATCGAAGCGGTCAACGGTCACCACCCGATCCGCGATTTCGAAGTGCTAGGCGTCGAAAGTCTTATTTTCTGGACACTCCTGATCGTCGTCACGCTCAAATACGTCCTGCTGGTGATGCGTGCGGACCATAACGGCGAAGGCGGCATCCTGGCCCTCAGTTCGCTGGCGCAGCGCGTCACCACCAACCCGAAGCTCCGTCTCGCTCTCGGGATGACAGGCATCGTCGGCGCCTGCCTGTTCTTCGGCGACGGCATCATAACGCCCGCCATATCGGTGCTCTCGGCGATTGAGGGCGTCGAGGTCAGCCTCCCCGCCGCACAGGAGTTCATTCTTCCGGCGTCCGTGATCATCCTGATCGCGCTGTTCAGCGTACAGTGGCTTGGCACAGGCAAGGTGGGGACCATCTTCGGACCGGTGATGCTTTTGTGGTTCGCGACTCTCGGCCTGCTCGGGCTGACGCAGATCCTGCACCACCCCGGCGTGCTGTTCGCGATGTCCCCTTATTACGCGGTGATGTTCATCATCCATCACGGCGCGCTGTCATTCGTGGCCCTCGGCTCGGTCGTGCTGTGCGTGACCGGAGCAGAGGCGCTCTACGCCGACATGGGACATTTCGGGCGTGCGCCGATCCAGTACGCCTGGAACTTCTTCGTGCTGCCCATGCTGGCCCTGAACTATCTGGGACAGGGCGCGCTGATCATGGCCGACCCGGGCTCCCTTTCGAATCCATTCTTCATGATGGCCCCGAGCGCTCTTCGGCTGCCGCTCGTCATACTCTCCACCTTTGCGACCGTAATCGCCAGTCAGGCGGGCATTTCCGGCGGTTTTCAGGTTTGTCGGCAGCTCATCCAGCTTGGGTACCTGCCGCGCATGCGCATCACCCACACGAACGCCGAGGAGGAAGGGCAGATCTACCTGCCCGACTTCAACCGCTTTCTCGCAATTGGCGCCACGCTGCTGGTGCTCGCTTTTCGCAGTTCGGACCGACTGGCCGCCGCCTACGGCATCGCGGTGACGGGGACCTTCATCTGCACGACCATGTTGTGCTTCGTGGTCTTTCACCGGCAGTTCAAGTGGTCTCGGCCTGCGGTCTACGCCACGTTCGTTCCGCTGCTTCTCATCGACGCCGTCTTCTTCAGTTCGAACGTGCTGAAAGTTCCGGACGGCGGGTGGGTGCCGCTGATGTTGGGCGGCGTGCTCACACTGATGATGACCACATGGAAACGCGGGCGCAGCCTTATCGTGGCGCGGCAACGGCAGGATAGCCTGCCAATGGGCTCGTTCCTCGCACGGCTGCCGCAATCCCGCACGATCCGCGTGCCCGGAATGGCGGTGTTCCTGACCGCCACGCCTGAATTCGTGCCGCCCTGCCTGCTGCACAACCTCAAACACAACAAGGTGCTGCACGATCACGTCCTGTTCGTGACGGTGCAGAACCTCGATCAACCAGAAGCTGACCGGGGACATCGCGTCGCCGTCGAGGAGCTGGCGCACGACATGTACCGCGTGATCCTCCGTTACGGCTTCATGGAGACGCCGAACATCCCACGCGCCCTTGAAGAACTGAAGGCCAACGGGATCGATTTCGACCCCATGCAGTCGTCGTATTTCATCTCGCGCGAGTTGCTGGCCCGTTCTTCCGTCACCAAGATTTCGCGCTGGCGGATGTCGCTGTTCCTGTTCATGGCGCGCAACGCGACGCCCGCCACGGAATTCTTCCGTATTCCGACCGACCGCGTCGTCGAACTCGGCGTGAAGGTGGCGATCTGAGCGCGACCTCAACCCTCGCCCCCAGCGCGCAGTTCGCCGCGCCGACCGACACGGCGGACGAGCCGATCGCGCTCTATATCCACTGGCCTTTCTGCCTTGCGAAATGCCCGTATTGCGACTTCAACAGCCACGTGCGGGAGCGTATTCCCTCAGAGCGCTTCATCGCCGCCCTTCGGCGCGAACTGGCTCATGAAGCTGCACTGGCCGGGCGGCGGCGGCTTGGCTCGATTTTTTTCGGCGGTGGCACGCCCTCCCTGATGCCGCCGGAGGGTGTCGCGGCCCTCATTGATGACGCGCAACGCCTGTTCGACGCCACTCCGGATATCGAAATCACTCTGGAAGCCAATCCGACCAGCGTCGAAGCCGCGCGTCTGCGCGCATTTCGCGAAGCCGGCGTCAACCGCGTCTCTCTCGGTGTGCAGGCCCTGCGCGACGACGCCCTGGCGGCGCTCGGGCGCGAACATTCGGCGTCTGACGCAATCAAGGCGCTCGAACTTGCCCGCGCGCTCTTCCCGCGTGTCAGCTTCGACCTGATTTACGCCCGATCCGGCCAAACCATGCCTCAATGGCAGGAGGAACTGGAGACCGCCCTGACGTTGGTCGCGGATCACGTCTCGCTCTATCAACTCACCATCGAGACCGGCACCCGCTTCGAGGCCCTGCACAGGCAAGGCGCGCTGACGCTGCCGGACGAAGACCTGGCGGCCGCGCTCTATGAGGAAACCGCCAACGTCGCCGCACGCCATGGCCTCGCCCCCTACGAAGTGTCGAATTACGCGGCGCAGGGCGCGGAAAGCCGCCACAACCTGACTTACTGGCGCTATGGCGACTATATCGGCATTGGCCCCGGCGCGCACGGTCGGATGCCGCGCGCCGATGGTCTTGCAGCGACACGCCGTCACCGCGCGCCGGAACCATGGGCCGAGCGTGTCGAGCGCGACGGCGCCGGACGGACGGAAGAAACCCTTCTCTCGCCCGAGGACCGGGCGCGCGAGATGCTGCTGATGGGGCTACGCCTGACTGAAGGAGTGAACGCCACTCGGTTCGGGCGTCGCACGGGCCTAATCCTTGGCGACTGTATCGACCCGGACACCCTGAAATTCTGCGAGGAAGAAGGATATCTGCAGATGACTGGCGCGGGCGACGCCCAGCGGCTATGCGCTACGCCCGCCGGACGTTTGCGGCTCGAAGCCATCCTGCCGCGTCTGGTGTTATGAAGAAACGATGACGCCTTTGATGAAAAGGGCGCGTTAACGCATTGCCGCAGCCGAAAATTCGTCTACGAAATGAGACTGGCGGCGCTATCGTGAGGACGCGACGCGGGAGTGGCGGCGTAACTGGCGCGTGACGGAGGATTCGCAAGGCAAGATGACCGACCGGAACCAGAACGCCCCGTCCGCCGCGCTTTTCGCAGCCCCGGACCTCACCGTCAGGTTTCAGGCCATGGCCTGGCTGGTCGAAGCCCCCGGCCCCCGAAGTTGGGTCGAAACTGGCGACCCCGAACGCTACAGAGTGTTCGGCTACGACATTCAGCCTCTGGTCACCGAACGGGAAGCGCGCCTCGCCGCCGAGGCCGCCGTGCTGCGCGAGCACCAGATCTGCGTCGACAAGCACGCGGTCGACCTGCTTTTGCTGGCGCAGATCGTCCACCGGCTGAAGGCGATCGTCACCAACGGCTACGTCTATGACACGACCAAGATTCGGGACGATCTGGTCAAATGGGGTTTCATCGCAGGCGACGAAGCGGAGCCGCCTTCGGATACGCCCGCCGGGCGACGCCTCGCTCTCGTCGTTGAGCTGGACTGGCTGCGGACCAAGACCAACTGGGGGTTACGCCGCAGTGCCGACGCCGATCCATCTGGATCGACGTCAGGCTGAAGCGGCTCTCACCCGCCCTTGCCGTCCTTCAAAGCCCGCAACGCCGCGAGACTACGCGTCACGTGTTCGTCTGGAGCCTTGTCGCTATAGCTCATCACGATGCGCCCATCCGGTGCGATCACGTAGGACGTGCGCGTCGCATGAGCTTTCAACGCCATCTTTGCGTCATATGCGCTTGCGACGGCGCCATCCGTATCGGCGGCGACGGCAAAACGGCTCCGGCATTCACTAACCGAGAATTTGTCGAGCTTGTCGATAGAGTCCATCGAGACGCCGATGACAGTCGCGCCAAGAGCATGGAAATCGTCCATCGCATCGGCGAAGTCATGCGCTTCGATGGTGCAGCCCGGCGTAAACGCGGCCGGATAGAAATACACGACCACCGGCCCTTTCTTCAGCGCTTCGGCCAGAGAGAAGCTGAACTCCTTCCCCCCCAGACTGGCTTGCAGGGATATGGGAGGCGCTGCGTGGCCGACGGGCAACGCGGCATGAGCGTTGGACACAAAGCCCGCGGCGAGCGCCAGCGGGAGCAGAACGGAAGCTGCGCGACGGAGCATGGAAACGCTTTCTTTGTTGGTGGGACCGACCGTGAAGCCCTGACCGATCAAGATCATGGAACCTTGCTCCCGTGAGACGTGAACGACAAGCGGCGGAAGACATTGCTCGTCCCCTTTGCCTTTTCGATTCGCGGGGTTGGGCAGGGCTATCGCCGATTACACAACGGACGGCCGAGTGATTGGGATCGAGTGGGACGTCGAACGTCACAAGCAGCGTCTGGGCATGGTGAAATACGCCTGCATCGTGCCTTGCGACGGAGGAAATCCTGTCAAGGCGTCAGCGACGAAGGCGCCTCGCTGCGGTTTTCCGAACAGGACTCAGCGAGGAGGGCTGAAGCAACTGTGCAAGCACGTCAGTGTTCAGCATCGGACGAAAGCAGTAACTGCCCTAAGCTCAGCTCAGCTCAGCGCCGCGCCTGAACTGCCTCAAGCGCCTGATAACCAATGTCTGGTAAAGGTGGCGTCAGCTTTTCGCCAAAACGCACGACGCCTCCAGGACGGCTTCTCTGAAAGCTGTTTACGGAAAAACTTCAAGGCGCAAACGCGTTGGAATCCGCGCTCACGTGGACGCTTTCGTTCGACTGGGCGCCGCTTTACCGAGCGGAATCCGGGGAAACCACCACGCAATTGCCGGAGCTGGCGTCCAGTCGGCGGCAGGCCGCAAGCGCATCGGCCCTCGTTAACCCCACGAGACGAGCGCGGTAGAGCTGCCCACGCGGCGCCTTGACGCTCGCCACCTGCGAACGGGCGCCGGACAGGCTGCTGGCGTGGCTGCGCGCGTGGCTCGCAGCCTGTTCCGCCATCGCCGAGGTCGAGAACGCTCCGACCTGAATGGCCCAGCTGCGATCGGCGTCCACCGCGGCTCCGGCTCCGCGCGATCCCGCCGAACGTGCGGAGCGGGACAGCAGCGGCGCGGGTTCGGCCATTGCCGGACTGACAAGCTGGAAACGACGGCTTGGCCGTTCGACGACCGGAGCCGCTTGTGGCGCAGGTTCAGGCGCGGCGGGCGTGTCACTGGCGGGTGTAGAGGCTGGCGAGGCGGCATCAGCGGACGCAACCTGCACGCTGGCGGCGGCAGGGGCGGCGCCCTGATTTTTCAATCGAGCCGCCCACACGGCGTTCACTGCCTGCGGCGAATCCGGGTTACGCGAAACTGGCGTCCACGCATGGGTGTAGGCTGGAGCCGCTGCGGCGGGTGCGTTGTCAGCCGGAGCCTCCGCCACCTGAACGGGCTGATCGGCGTTGTCGTTGCCGTCGCTCTGGCTCTCTTCGCGATGCGCCCAGGCGGAACGCACAGCCTGCGCCTCACCGGAAGGCATGGCCGCCGAGGCATAGGCGACGTTCGCCGACGATTCGTGGCTAGCGACCAGAAGATCGGCCTGCGAGCGGTTGTTGGGGGTTATGCCTGCGATCTGACGGCCGATCGCCGATACGTAATTACGTGTCTCGCGCGGCAGCGTGCGGTTGCGTGACAGGAAGTCTTCGAGCCGCCCGGGCCCGGCGTTGTACGCAGCCAAGAACCCCGGCGACCCATAGATGTCATACATCTCCCGGATATAGGCTGCGCCCGCCTGAATGCTGTCATGCGGATCGTAGGGATCGTCCCCGAGATTGTAGGCCTCTTTCATCTCGTCATAGGTCGGCGGCATGAGCTGCATCAGCCCCATGGCGCCCGGCGCAGACGTGACCAGCGATCCGTTGTGATAGAGCCGTCCGCCCGACTCCCGATCCATCACGGCGCGAATCCATTGCTCCGGCACGTCAAACCGCTTGGCTGCCTCAACAATGTACGGGCCCCACGGGTCTTCCGGCGGGCCAGGCGGCGCGTAGTAGGATTTGGCGTGCGCGCGGTAATGCGCTTCTTCCTGCGCTACGGAAACGGTCATCTCGTTTGACGGCGCCTGCCCGGCGCAAGCGGAGAGCAGGGCGAGCAACCCCGTTGCCGCAGCGACACGCGCCGTCCCGACGAAACCGCGTCGGTTCAGAGGAGAAGCGTCGGACTGCGGCGCTGGCGATGAACCCGAAGAGAACGACGCGATCATGGTCGCCTTACGCAAGTCGGTCATGAATATGCTCGTTCCGTCAACAATTCGGTCGTCGCCTGATTCAGTTCACTTCAAGACAGAGCAATATCGTCCAAATCTTTCGAATGCACGCATTTTGTCTGCAAAAGTAATTCTGAAGCGGACATTGTGAAGGTTGGCGAGGCATTGTGTCGCCATGATGGCGACACGGCGAGCATGGCGGCGGCGGCTCGCCCTCCAGACGCACTCGTGGTTGCCGCGGTCGTGGCTTATGGGCTACGCGATCGGATCATGAACGTCCCCAACGGTCACACCGACGTCCTGACGCACGAGCATGACGCGACGCAGGCCCTCGCGGATCGTGCGGATTTCGCCGTCAGCGATCTCCTCACGACGGCAGCGGACCATGACGAAGACGCGGAGCCCGTGGTCTGGCGCTCTCGCATCCTGATCGCGCTGGAGGATATCGGGCGGGGCCTGCGCCTGTGGCGTCTGGCCGTCGCGCTGGGCTGGCTCGACATCAAGTTGCAGTTTCGCGGTTCATCCGTCGGCCCGCTCTGGCTCACGTTGTCCAGCGCGATCATGGTGGGCGCTATGGGCGGCATATACAGCCGCCTCTTTCACCTCGTCCTGCGCGACTACCTCCCTTACCTGTCGATCTCGATGATCCTCTGGCAGGTGGGCGTGGCTGGCGTGACGCAGGACGCCTGCGGGTGCTTCACCCGCGCGGCGGATTCGATTCGTTCGATGCGCCTGCCGTTCTCGCTTCAGGCGCTCCGTATGCTGGTGCGCAGCGGATTGACGTTCAGTTACAACATCGTCGTGCCGATCGGCGTCTACGCCATTTTCGGCCTGCTCCCCGGCGTCGTCGGTTTGCTGGCCCTCCCGGCTCTCGTGATCTGGGCGCTCAACGCCTTCGCCTTCGCTTTACTGCTCGGATCGCTCTGCGCCCGCTTTCGCGATGTGCCGCAGATCATCAGCAGCGCCATTCAGATCGCTTTCTACGTCACGCCGATCATCTGGAACGTTCAGCAGCTTGGCGCGCGTGGCCGCTGGCTGATTTTCAACCCGTTCTATTCGTTGCTGGAAATTGTGCGCGCGCCGCTGACCGGCTCGGCGCCGTCTCTTACAATCTGGGCGACAGCTCTTGGCGTCAGCATGACGTTGTGGGCGGCAGGCCTTGTCGTGTTTTCCCGTTCGCGCTCGCGTCTTGCGTTCTGGATCTGAGCCATGACATCCAATCTGATGAGTTCGCATCCTTCAGCTCCTGACGTAACGAGACCCGACGCTCCCGGATCGAAACCTCAGGCGAGCCCCCCCGCAGCACCGAACGCATCGCTGGAACGCGCCGGAGGCGCCGCCTCTCGTCAAGACGGGGCGCTGATCCGGGTGAACCACCTCACCCTCGATTTTCCGATCTTCCACGGCGGCGCCCGATCACTGAAGAAAACGCTGTTCCGGCGCGCCCGCGCGCCGCTCGCCAAAACGCGGGCGGCCCGTACCGGTGGCGAGGTTGAAATCGATCCCAACGACACGGGCGTCGTGCGCGTGCGGGCGCTCGTGGACGTCTCCTTCACCATCCGTCCCGGCGAGCGCATTGGCCTGATCGGCCATAACGGCGCGGGCAAATCCACGCTGTTGCGTGCACTGGGCGGCATCTACGAAGCTGTGCCTGGCATGGTGACGGTCAAGGGCTCGGTCGAAACGTTGATCGACACAAACTCAGGCATGAACCGCGAGCTGACCGGCCGCGAGAACATCCAACTGCAGGCGAGACACAAGGGCCTTCGCACCGCGCAGTTGCGTCAGCTTGAGAAGGACGTCGAGGCGTTCGCCCAGCTTGGCGAGTTCCTCGACCTTCCGGTCAGGCTGTATTCCTCCGGCATGGCCATCCGGCTGGGTTTTGCGTTGGCGACGGCGATCGCGCCGAACATCCTGCTGATGGACGAATGGTTCATGGCCGGAGACGCGAAGTTTCAGGACAAGGCGAAAGACCGCCTCTCCGCCGTGGTGGAGGGCGCGGATATCCTCGTCATCACCTCCCACGCGCTGAACGTGCTGGAAACGTGGTGCACGCGCATTATCTGGCTGGAGAGCGGGCGCATCCGCATGGACGGCCCCACCACCGCGGTGCTGGACGCCTACCGCGCCGAGATGGAGACGTCATGAACGCCCGGCAACCCTCCATCGACGCGTCGTCGCCTCTGCCGGTGCGCGTGGCGGCGCTGTACCGCTTCACGCCCTTCGAGGATTGCGAAGCCCTGAAAGCGCCTCTTGCTAAGCTCTGCTGCTCGCAGGGCGTAAAAGGCATTTTGCTGTTGGCGCACGAAGGTGTGAACGGCACCATCGCAGGCACGGACGACGGCATCGAGAGTGTGCTCGCCTTTATCCGTTCCCTGCCCGGCTGCGCCGAACTCGACGTAAAAGAGTCGCGCGCCGCCACGATGCCGTTTCTCCGCATGAAAGTGCGGATCAAGCGTGAAATCGTAACGATGGGCGTGCCGGACCTCGACCCGCGGACCGACGCTGGCGATTATATAGAACCTGCAGGCTGGAACGCCCTGATCCGCGACCCCGACACGATCCTGATCGACACGCGCAACGACTACGAGGTCGCGGTCGGCACGTTCGAGGGCGCGATAGACCCGAATATCCAAACGTTTCGCGATTTTCCTGCATGGTTTCAGGAAAATCGCGCAGCTTTCATGGAGGAAGGCCGCACCCCGAAGATCGCCATGTTCTGTACTGGCGGGATCAGGTGCGAAAAAGCGACAGCGTTTGTAAAATCCGAAGGACTCGAAGAGGTGTATCACCTCAAGGGCGGCATCCTGAAATATCTGGAAACCGTGCCGGAGGAAGAAAGTTTGTGGCGCGGCGAATGTTTCGTCTTCGATCAGCGCGTGACCGTCACTCACGGCCTTGCTCCCGGCAGTTATGACGTCTGCCACGCCTGCCGCGCGCCAATCAGCGCGGCCGACAGGGAATCTCCGCTGTTTCAAGACGGCGTCAGTTGCCCGTCATGCCATGACGAGCGCAGCGAGGCCCAACGCCAGCGCTATGCCGAACGCGAACGCCAGACCCGGCTGGCGACGGCGCGCGGCGTGGTCCATCTGGGGTCTGAGTAAAGTCAGGAGGCTCTCAGGGCTGCGTCGTACCCTGCCCAAGACTTGGGCTATTAGAAGGCGTTGGCATTTTGTGCGGAAACGTCGGCGTTTTCGTTGTTATCCACAGCACACAGCAAATAATTTCTATTTTTGGAAATTTTAAGTACAGAATTTTATTTACTTTGAAATATCTTGTTCGAAAATTAGCGTCGTTCCCTTCTAAAGCCCCATCAACGAAAACACTTATCCCAGCGCCCGACCAAATTCTTCGACGTCATGCACTGCCGAGGATCGAACGATTCCAGGCGCACGTTCGACAACTGATTTCGATAGACCACTTAATCGCCTTAAATTTCCTCGGGGAAATTCTTCACACAAAAATCGAATTATGCATCGGGGTTGCGCCTCAAGGAACGAAACACCGGATACGACGTTGAGGCGAGACGATGAACAAGAACGAAGCATCTACAAGCGCTGAGAAAGGCGGGGGTTACGAATCCCCGCCCCTCGACGAGCGGGAAAAAAAGCAAGCGGAGCAGCGTGCGCCAATTGGCCCGCTGGTCATACATGAAATTATCCATGCGCAGGGCATGGAAGAACTCGAACGTACATTACCGGGACTCGTATGGTCCGGCCTTGCTGCGGGCCTTTCCGTCGGCTTTTCGTTCCTTACCGAAGCAACAATATCAAGCCATCTTCCGCAGGCTTCCTGGTCGCCTCTTCTCGCAAGCTTCGGCTATAGCATCGGGTTTTTGATTGTCATCTTAGGTCAGCAGCAACTCTTTACAGAGACCACGCTGACTGCGTTGATCCCGTTGCTTGGCCAGCGCAGCCTGGCCCTGACGCAACAGACTTTGCGTGTGTGGGCAGCCGTCCTCGCAGCCAATCTTGTGCCTACACTGCTCTGGGGCTGGGCGGCCGCCCGCACAAGTCTGTTTCCTGATGCTACGCGCGCCGCCATGCTGGAACTCTCGCAATCAACCATGGCGCACAGCTTCGGTCACACCTTTGGATTAGCCTTGATCGCGGGGTGGATTATCGGACTGATGGTATGGCTGCTGCCCGCAGCGGGCGTAGCCAAGCCTTTTATCATTGTCTTATTGACGACTCTGGTGGCTCTCCTGGGGACGCCACACATCATTGCCGGCTCTGCCGAAGCATTCTTCGGCGTCGCGTCTGGTCACGCGAGCATTACTGATTATTTCTTCCGTTTTATGATCCCGACATTGCTCGGCAACACTGTTGGCGGGACGATCCTGGCGGCGTTGCTCAATCACGCCCCCATTCGTGATGAACTCAAGGCTTCCGATTGATCTTCTCTCGTCAATCTTAACAACCTGAATCGAACAACACATTTCGCTCCAGCATCTCGCCATTTAAAGGCAAAAAGCGGAGCATCGCCTGCCATGTAACCAGATCCACGCGCGTCGACGTTATTCATCATAAAAAAAGCCGGGCAAAGCCCGGCTTAAAAAACGTCCGACCAGTTCGATCAGTTATTCATCGCCTCGAAGAAATCGTTGTTCGACTTGCTGTATTTGAGTTTATCGAGAAGGAAGTCCATCGCGTCCATTGTACCCATCGGAGCAAGGATACGGCGGAGGACCCACATCTTCGACAAGGTGGCACGATCGACAAGGAGTTCTTCCTTACGCGTGCCGCTCTTGGTGATGTCGATCGCCGGGAACGTGCGCTTGTCGGCGAGCTTACGGTCGAGAATGAGCTCCGAGTTGCCGGTGCCTTTGAACTCTTCGAAAATCACCTCGTCCATGCGCGAACCCGTGTCGATCAGCGCGGTGGCGATGATGGTCAATGAACCGCCTTCCTCAATATTGCGCGCTGCGCCGAAGAAGCGCTTGGGGCGCTGCAGCGCGTTGGCGTCCACACCACCGGTCAGCACCTTGCCTGATGACGGAACAACGGTGTTGTAGGCGCGGGCGAGACGCGTAATCGAGTCGAGAAGGATCACGACATCGCGCTTGTGCTCGACGAGGCGCTTGGCCTTCTCGAGAACCATCTCCGTGACCTGCACGTGGCGCGTCGCGGGCTCATCGAAGGTTGAGGCGACGACTTCGCCGCGCACCGAGCGGGCCATGTCGGTGACTTCTTCCGGACGCTCGTCGATCAGAAGAACGATCAGGAATACTTCAGGATGATTGGCCGAGATCGACGCTGCGATGCTTTGGAGCATCACCGTCTTGCCGGTGCGCGGCGGCGCCACGATGAGCGCGCGCTGCCCCATGCCTATCGGAGAGACGAGGTCGATCACGCGCGGCGTGAAGTCGCGCGTCTGGCCCTTCTTGCCTTTTCCGCCAGTTTCCGGCTCGGGCGGCGTCTGCCCCTCGATCTCCATCTGCAAGCGACGCTCAGGATAGAGCGGCGTCAGATTGTCGAAATTGATGCGATGGCGGATCGCATCGGGGGCCTCAAAATTGATCGTGTTGACCTTGAGCAGCGAGAAATAACGCTCGCCGTCACGCGGAGCGCGGATCTGCCCTTCAACCGTGTCGCCGGTTCGCAGACCGAAGCGCCGCACCTGCACGGGGGAGATGTAGATATCGTCAGGTCCCGGCAGGTAGTTCGCTTCGGGCGAACGTAGATAGCCGAAACCGTCAGGAAGGATTTCGAGCGTGCCTTCGCCGTAGATCGCCTGATCATTGTCGGCCAGAGCTTTGAGAATCGCGAACATCAACTCCTGCTTGCGCAGCGAGGACGCGTTCTCGATGTTCTGGCTCTCGGCATAAGAGAGCAGGTCGGCCGGTGTCTTGGCCTTAAGTTCAGAAAGATGCATTTGCGCCGCGCCTTGATGTGGCAAGCAGAAACTTGGGAGGATCAAGGCGCCCATTGCCCAATATCAATACGATACAGGCCGGACGGCGCGCATTCGGCGCGCCCCCTTGGAAAGCGGGGTCTTGATGGAGGAACGCGCTTGACGGAGGCCCCGTCAGCGGTGGCGCTGTCGGTAGTCGCACATCGACATCATGTCAAGAAAAAATTCTCACTTGCAATTCGAATTTGTCGGTCTCGAATTTGCGGCGAGCGTGACGAAATCCTCACGTCGGCAGCGGTAACGCGTATCTTGTAGAAAATTACAGGCCTCGTGACAAAGAAAATGCTTCCTGAAACCCACGAGCAGTTAACCAGTACTGCGCCACCGACATATCAGGAGAGACAAAATTTTGCACCTGCTGCGTAAGCAGTTTTGGCGTTCGGCTCACTTCGATTGACCCGGAAAGACTCCGTGGAGCACAGGTTCCAGAAAGCGTCAGTACACGATCAGGCAGCGTCACAACCATACGGCAGCTGACGGACAGCCCCGCGGCCGACGGCATCTCAAACGATCCCGTAACGTTCCCATAGGCCAGAGGACGCAGCCTGCGATCCAGCACCGCATACTCGCCCGCGACGCCGTCCTCCCCGTCGCGCCGCAATCCCACGACGATCCGCGCGCGCCCATCTGGCGAGGCGCCGCCGTAACGCCAAGGCTCCGCTCCCATCCGATCAACGACGCGCTGCGCGTCCGAGACGCTCTCCGCCGCGCGCGCGGCCGGAGCCACAGCTCCAAACACGCATACGGAAAAAATTAAAGCCGCTACCGGGCGGCATCTTCCCGCAAGACGACCAAACGCCATCACCTGACTCCTCCCAGCCATCCACGCCTCCAGAACCACAACAAGGGTACGATGATCGACGCCGCCATCAGCCCCAACGCGTACCAGTAACCAAAGCTCCACTGAAGCTCCGGGATATCCTTGAAGTTCATACCGTACACACCGGCGACAAGCGTCGGAGCGACACCGGTAAAGCTTACGACTGTCAGAACTTTCATGCCATCATTCTGTTCGATGCTGATGAACCCCAGAGCCGCATCGAGGAGAAACTGCACCTTGTTCGCCAACTGGGCGACGAAGTCATTCAACGAACTGATATCGCGATTTACCGTGGCCATCCGCGTTTTCAACGGGTCGGACAAGACATCCTTGGCGCTCTCACTGATGAAGATCGCTATACGGTCCAAACCCATCAGACTGTCGCGAATAAGTGACGACAAATCCTCCGAATGACCGACACGTCGCAAAATCTCCCGCTGCCATGCCGCCATCCGCCCGGCTCGCGGACGTTTTCCGGTGAAGACGTCACGCGACAGGCGACTGAGCGACTGCGTCACATGCTCCAGAGCGTCAGCGAGCCGATCGACGATCGCCTCCATGAGCATCACCATCAATTCGTCCCCGGCAGGCTTTCTGGACGAGCCCGACACCTGACGAGCGACAACGTCGAACGACGCGTAATCGAGAAACCTTATTGTAACCAGTATATTTTTAAGAAGAACGAACCCTATTGGCGACGAATAGAATTCGATGTCGGTTCGCCGCACAAGCGGCGTCGACATGTAAACAGCCTCATCGCGGGTAAATAACCGCGACGAGCTCTCGATTTCTTCCAGATTGCCTCTCTCCGGGATGGCGACGCCAGCGATGCGGGACGCCAGAGCGTGTTCGGCTGGAGTGGGATCCACGAGGTCGAGCCAATCGGCGTCCCGCGCATCTTCCTCGTTCGCGACTACTCTCGCGGGCTGTCCCGCCTTGTGAGCCAAAAACATGCTCATTCTCCAGTCATGACGCGCGATCGTCAGCCACGCGTCAAAAAAACGTCGGCATCGCGCTGGTGGGAGCAGACCCCGTTCAGACGAAATTGTTTGAACGAGTGACGTTGCCCCAAAAATTAACCACCCAGAACTTTTCCATTGAGTCGACGCTCGGCGGAGAAGCTCCAAACTGAGATAAGCGTAGAGGGAACCACAACGCGCTCCTCATCCTCTCCAAACCAACCCCATCGCCGGACGAAGCGCCATAGCTGCAAGCGCTCACACCCCTTGCCGCCATACGAAACAGAATGTTCCAGCCTCGACTACCCGATGACGAACCAGAGGCGAAACAGCACCCGCTCGCTGAACGACGCCCTTGTGAGGTGCGGAAACCGACGGAGTAGCCGCAGGCGCGTCAGTTTCCCGCCGCCCAACCCGTTCTGCACGGCAGCCAGGATCGCCACAACATGCGGGTCCAGAAACCTCCGATGCTCCAGCAGATACGAAAGGTTGGAGCGAAAGATATCCATGAACGCTCCGGGGCCGCGCCGGATAGCCGCGCAGGCGCGGCGCCACCAGGAAGACGGCGCGCCTACGGCATTCTGACCGTGTTGACGGTATAAAACGACCGGACTCTGATCGATCTCAACCGTGCCGCCTGCGGCTGTGACCACCAGATACGCCCACCAGTCATGCATAATGAACGGCGGCGCAGGCTGCATTTCCGTGAGCAACCGACGAGCCCGATCATTCATCATCACCGTGCATCCGGTTGCGATGTTCTGCGCCAGCGCAGTCAACACGCCAACCGGCGGTGGAATGAAGGGCGACAACGCGATTTCTTTCAAAGCCCGGTCTGTGAGTATCTGACGCGCGCAATAAAGCCCCGGAGCATCGTCCGACGCGCGCGACAGCCCATCCACCCCACGCGCCACCTTTTCCGGCAGCCAGACGTCGTCCTGATCCGCAAACGCTATGACGCTTCCCGCGGGGGCCGCCTCGAGCAGACGCACGTATGATTCCGTAACGCCCAACCGCTCGCTGGAGCCGACATCGATCTCCACGCAGCGACCAGCGCCGCGGTTCGTTTGAAAAGACAGCATGATCGCGCGCGATGAGTCAGTAGACCCGTCGTCGCGCCAGTATAGCGTCCAGTCCCCGTGCGTCTGCTCGATGAACGAGTCGAGTTGCCGGTTCAGAAAAGCTTCGCCGTTATAGAGCGACAGGAGGATGGCGACATGTATGCTCCGGGGATCACGTGTCACCTGGACTACTCTGGGCTTCCATGCCGCTTTATTAACGGACGATACGGCCTCTCCCATACCGTCCCCCACGCCGGCCGTCAGCCTGTGGGCCGGGAGAAAAGCGTTGTGACGACTTCGGACACGCTCGCGCGCCAATCCGGCATCGAAACGCCAAAAACACTGACCAGCTTGCTGTTATCCATACGGGAGTCGGCGGGGCGTTTTGCCGGAGTAGGCCAATCACTGGTCGCGATTGCGGCCACTTCCGGCATAGCCTGTCCGTGCGAGGACGCTTCCTGAAGCGCGAACACAGCCAGTTGGTGCCATGTCGCCTCGCCCGTGCCGCAGGCGTGGTACACGCCCGCATAGTCGTCTCTCCAGCCGTCACGCTCGATCAGCGTCAGAATCTGCAAAATCGCCGCAGCAAGATCATCAGAACTCGTGGGATTTCCACGCTGATCGCCTACAACTTTCAGAGCGGGGTTCTTGGCTCCCGCATTGATCATAGTGCGAACGAAGTTCTTGCCGTGCGCAGAGTAAACCCATGACGTCCGCAGAATGATGGCCTGCGGATCCGCCTGCATCACCAATTCCTCGCCTTCGGCCTTCGTCCGACCGTAAACGGTAGCAGGGCTAACAGGGTCCGTTTCCAGATAGGGCGAGCCCTTGTCGCCCGAAAACACGTAGTCCGTGGAAACATGAATGAAAGGCAGGCCACGCGCCGCGCAGGCCGCAGCCAGCAGAGCCGGGCCGTCACGATTGGCTGCCTCCGCCCCGGAGACCTCGGTCTCGGCAAGATCCACCGCCGTCCAGGCCGCCGCATTGACCACCGCGGCAGGCTTGACCACATCGAGGGTGGCCTCGATCGTCTCAGGGCGCTCAAAATCAAAATCGGGGCGCCCGACCCTGTGGACGCGATGCCCACCGAGATTCGAAAGCGAGGTCGCAAGCTGACCGACGCCGCCGGTGACGAGAATGGGACGCGAAGGATCCATGACGATACTCATGAGTAGTGGAACCATCCCTTGGCCGCAGAAAATTCAGGAGCGACGACATCCTTGTCAGACAGCACGGCCTCTTCGGCCTTGATCGGCCACTCTATGCCCAACTCTGCGCTGTTCCAGATCACGGCCCTCTCACAGTCCTTCGCGTAGAGCGCCGTGCATTTGTACTGCACCTCACTATCCTCGACGAGCGTACAGAAGCCATGCAGAAAGCCCGGTGGAATCCAGAGTTGGGACCAGTTCTCTTCTGACAGCTCCGCCGCTACCCACTTGCCGTAAGTCGGCGATCCGGTGCGCGCATCGACCGCGACATCCCATATCGCGCCCTTCGTGCAACGAACGAGCTTGCCCTGGGCATGCGGGGCGAGTTGGCAATGAAGTCCGCGCACGACGCCTTTCTGGCGGGACAAGCTCTGGTTGTCCTGCACAAACGGAAGGTCGATTCCAGCATCTCCCATGCGTTGGGCGTTGTACGTTTCCGAAAAAAAGCCGCGGCTGTCCGAAAACCGGGGAGGGGTCACCAGAATGACTTCCGGAATCGCCAGACGTTCGACTTTCATGACCTCACTCCAATAAAGAACTTCCTGGCCAACGCCTCAATCTGCGCTGACGACCACAAGATTCGTTACGACACGCGACCGGTCAGGCGTGATTCGCCAACTCACGCAGCAGGCGGCCGAGTTCCGTTTTTCCCATGCGACCCGCCTGCGTTCGCAGTTGGTCCGCCGATATGTATCCCATCCGGAACGCGACTTCTTCAGGCGAGCCCACCAGCATCCCCTGACGCGCCTGAATGGTGTGCACGAATTGCCCAGCCTGCATGAGGCTTTCCGGCAATCCTGCGTCCAGCCACGCGCAACCGCGCCCCAGACGATCTACGCGCAGCGACCCCTCTTCCAGATAGAAGCGATTCAGGTCAGTGATTTCCAGTTCGCCGCGCGGAGAAGGTTTCACCGCCTTCGCAAAATCGAGCACGCGATGATCGTAGAAATAGAGACCCGTGATGGCCCAGTTCGACTGCGGATTGGTGGGCTTCTCTTCGACCGACAGCGCGCGCCCCGTTTCGTCGAATGATACGACACCGTAACGCTCTGGATCGCGCACCTGATACGCGAACACCGTCGCGCCTTCAGGTCTGGTGGCCGCTGCGCGTAGCGAAACCGACAGGTGGTCGGCGAAAATGAGATTATCGCCAAGCGCAAGGCCGCAGGGACAGCCGTCCAGCCAGTCCCCAGCGATCAAGAACGCCTGCGCAATCCCGTCAGGGCTGGCCTGTTCCCGGTATTCGAAGGTGACGCCGAATTGTGAACCGTCGCCAAGCAGGCGCTTGAACTGCGGCAGGTCGGCCGGCGTCGAAATGATCATGATATCGCGAATGCCCGCGAGCATGAGCGTAGTCAGCGGGTAATAGACCATCGGCTTGTCGTAAACCGGGAGAAGCTGTTTGCTCGCGGCCAGCGTCATCGGATACAGGCGAGTGCCAGAGCCGCCTGCCAGCAGGATGCCCTTCATTTTGGTCTGTACAGGGGGTTGCTGGTGAATGGTCATGCCTGATTTACCTTGACGTCGCGGTTGAGGGGCAGAGGCGTTAACCTTGGCCCAGGCGTTGGCCGGTGTAGCGCCGGGCGCGGATCGCCTCCCACCAGATACGGTTGTCCAGATACCATTGGACCGTGCGGCGAATGCCGGACTCGAAATCGTGCTTCGCTTTCCAGCCCAGAGCCGTTTCCGCGTGCGTAGGATCGATTTCGTATTTGAAATCATGACCCGGGCGATCCGCAACGTAACGGATCAGGCGCTCGCGCGGTCCCGCCGCGTCCGGCGCAAGCTCGTCAAGGACTGAGCAGATCGTCTTGACCACGTCCAGATTGGTGCGCGGTTGCCGTGCGCCAATCGCGTATGTTTCGCCGGGCTCGCCGTGCTCCACGGCCTTGACCAGCGCCTCGGCATGGTCCTCGACGAACAGCCAGTCGCGGATGTTGTCGCCCTTGCCGTAGACCGGCAACTCCTTCCCCTCGATGGCGTTAATGGTCACCAGCGGAATGAGCTTCTCGGGAAAATGCCAGACGCCGTAATTATTCGTCGTGTTGGTCACGAAAGTCGGCAGACCGTAAGTGTGGAACCACGCGCGCACCAGATGATCGGAAGCAGCCTTGGACGCCGAATACGGACTACGCGGATCGTAAGGGGTGGTTTCCGTAAATGGCGGATCACCGTGCTCCAGGGCGCCAAACACCTCGTCCGTGGAGATATGATGGAAGCGGAACGTCTTCCGTCCCTCGGCAGAAAGCGCACTCCAGTATTTCCGGGCGGATTCGAGGAGCGCGTATGTGCCAACGACGTTGGTCTGGATGAAGACGCCGGGACCGTCGATCGACCTGTCCACATGGCTCTCCGCAGCCAGATGCATCACCGCATCCGGCTGGAACGACGTGAACAGACCGTCAAGCGCGGCGCCGTCAGCGATATCGACATGGGCGAAGCGGTACCGGTCCGATCCGGCGACCGCTTCGACCGTCTCGGATGACGCCGCATAGGTCATTGCGTCGACATTGAGAACCTGATGCGCTGTGGCGCCAATCAGGTGGCGCACGACGGCCGATCCAATGAACCCGCAGCCGCCAGTCAACAGAATACGCATTCAGTCTCCGCAGTCATACCCAGCGTCTGAAAAGCCGCCTTGTTGCATCTTCAAAGTTACGGCCATTCCAGCCCTGCAGCAAGTGCGACGGGCACACTTCTGTTCCATTAACCAATTATATGTCAGGGTTGAGCGTCGCTTAATGGTAGATGAACTCCACTATGCTTGCGGACCATCAAACCAACGCGCTGCTTGCAGCGCTTGAACGCCCCGATCTCGCGGTTATCGCCCGAAAGCGTCAGGTCAGACTCGAACCCACGCTCGACCTCCCCTTTCGTCTCGATAGCGCGCTGAACATCGCGATCGGCGGCGCCGTCTGCGCCGCGAGCGCTCGTCGGCAGGCGTTTACGCTCCGCCACGCCCTCGAACTCGCGGCGCTGCTGTCGGACGCAGACAGACGGTTGACGCAACGCACCATGATCCGCGCCAGCTTTGCCGCCGCGCGCGTCGCTGTGCTTTTCCTCCGTCTTGACGCCTCCGAAGCCGAAGAACGCCCTCGATCACACGCAAGCGACGTCTGGTCCGGGTGGCTCACGCCTCTCGTCGGAGACGCGCCCCCGGACGAGCCGGTTCTTGCGTTCATCTGGCGCAGCCTGCGCAGCTTTCTCTCGCAGGATTTGGCAATCACGTCGCAAACGCCGGACCACCTGACTGCGGACGCCGTGACCGACCTGCATGCGTGGCTGCAACGGTCGTGGCCATTGATCGGTCCCGCCGAAACCCTGATGGCCGCCGGCGGCGACGCACGCCTTCAACTCGACCCGCAGACCGGCCTCAACCATTACGGTTGCTCGCATCGCCCCCGCCCCTGGGCCGTCACCTTCGCGTCATCCACAGCCTCTTCGGTTTCGGAACGCGGCTTCGCTGGCGCCGAGACTGCGCGTCTGAACCTGCAGCAGGCGCTCCTCTACGACCGGGCGGACGCGACCCTGTCGGATCTCGCCACTCAAACGCGCGTTTATCTGGCGTCATATTACGACCTGCCCGCCGGCGCCGACGTCATCCTGTCGCCCTCGGGCACAGACTGCGAACTGGCCGCTCTGGCGATCGCAATGCGCGCGAGCGACCACAAGCCGGTGACCAACATCCTGATCGCCCCGGAAGAGACCGGGAGCGGAGTTCCGCTCGCAGCCGCAGGACGTCATTTCGCCCTCGACACGGCGCAGGGCGCCGCCGTCGAAAAAGGCGAGCCTGTTGCAGGCTTTGCCTCTACGATCATGTCACCCGAAGAACCCGCCGTCGAGGTCCTTACGGTCGCCCTACGCGACGCGAGCGGCGCATGCATCCCCGCGGAACAGGTCGCCGAACGCTGCGAACGACTGACTCGCGAAGCAGTCGCCAGAGGGCGCAGGGTCCTGTTGCACCAGCTCGACCTGTCAAAGACCGGCCTGAAAGCGCCCGACGAGGCGACGCTGGACCGACTGTCACGGACGTTCGGGGATCTGTTCGACGTCGTCGTCGACGCCTGTCAGGCCCGTCTGATGCCCGAACGCATCGGGAGTTGGGTCGCAGCAGGTCGAGCCGTCATGATCACCGGGTCGAAATTCATGACCGGGCCGCCTTTCTGTGGCGCGCTGCTGCTGCCGAAACAATGGCGGACGAGGCTCGACAGGCCGCCGTTGCCAGAAGGACTGGCGTCCTACGCCAGCCATATCGAATGGCCGGACTGCGCCGCCGCTTCATCGCTGTCGAAGCATGCAAATCACGGTCTGATCCTGCGCTGGAGCGCGGCCATAGCAGAGATGGCCGCGTTTAAAGCTGTCCCGGCCGCCGAAGCGCGCCGCCGTCTGACGCTGTTCCTCGACGCCGCGCGCGCCGCGATCGAAGAATCCCCAGACGTGCGCCTCGTCCCTCCGCCTGCGCTTAACCGCCCCGGCATTCCTGATCAGTGGGACGATCTGGCGACCATCCTGTGCTTTCAGGTCAAGGCGCCGGATCAACCAGACGCTCAGGACGCGAGCGCGCCGTTTAAACCGCTCGACGTTGCGAACGCCCGGCGCGTTTACCACTGGCTGAACGCCGATCTCAGCCCGGCGTTCGCGCCAGACGAGCCCGAGCGGCTGTCCGGCCTCGCCGCGCGACAGTGTCATATCGGACAACCCGTCGCCACGCCGGACGCAGCCCTCGGAGACGCGCCCGCCGGGGCGCTCCGGCTATCAGCGGGCGCAAGGCTCGTATCGGGCGAACCGTCCCACGAAGGACTCGGGATCGACCGACGCATGGCGCGAGAGATCGCGGACGCCCGCACCGTCATCGCCAAAATCGGGCTTATCCGTCGACACTGGTCACGTATCGTCGCCGCGAACCCCTCCCCCGGCTATGCTCCGGCGCAACGCGCCGTTACCCTCTCCTGATACGCTGAGGATTATGGAGAGAGACCTGATGACCGGACAGACGGGCGCTTCCCTGCCGGAGGGACAGAAGAACCACGGCCATTTTCTGGACGCGCCAAAGCTGGAGCCGGGCGTCACCCGCTTCTGGCTGATCCGCCACGCGCTGGTGGAGCAGAACGCCAGAGCGCTGCTTTATGGCGCGATGGACGTGCCGCTATGCCCGGACAGCCTGGTGGCGCAACAGCCGATGTATGAGGCCCTCGCCCGGCGACTGCCTCAGGACGCGCTGTGGTATTCCTCTCCACTGTCCAGAGCGCTCCAGACGGCTGAAACCGTGCAGGCCGCTGGTTACGGCGAGCGCGCCATCACGATCGAACCCGGTATTCTGGAGCAGGAACTGGGCGAATGGCAGGGCCTGTCGCATCAGGACCTGCCGGAGCGGCTGACATTGCCCGCGCACAGGTTCTGGTCGACGTCGGCCGTCGAACGACCGCCGGGCGGGGAGAGCATGGTCGATGTCTGCGCACGCGTCGGAGCGACGCTCGACAGGCTCGCCGACCGGAACGCCAGACGCGACATGGTGCTGGTCAGTCACGGCGGCGCGATCCGCGCGGCGCTCTCGCACGCGCTGCGCGTCCATGCCGATACCGCCCTCCACTTCTCCATCCAGAATCTGTCCCTCACGATTCTCGAACGGCACGACGCGGCATGGCGCGTGGTCACCGCGAACGAGCTGCCGGGAATCTAGGAAAAGCCTCAGAAAAATCGGGGGCGGCGATATTTTTGAAAGAAACTGCGCCGCCGCCTCTTGCGTCCCTCTCGAGACTATTCTAAACGACCGCTCACCCAAGGATGCGGGCGTAGCTCAGGGGTAGAGCACAACCTTGCCAAGGTTGGGGTCGAGGGTTCGAATCCCTTCGCCCGCTCCAATTTCTCTCAGAAGAAATCGAGCGTTTAAGTAGCGGATTTTACCGCCTTGCCTTTTCCGCATCGCATGCGATCAGCACATAAATTCATAAGAAATTTATCCAAGGACCTGCCTCTGTCTGGTCAGTCGCGCAGGTTCATTCTTCCCCTGAATGCGGGAGCTTTAACCTCCGGTTATGAGCGCCGTCAGACACATAGCTCTTGCAATGTTTTGAGACCGCGAGTGCCTCGTTCAGGTCTTCGCGCTCACGCACCGGGAGCGAGCTGCCTGCCATACTCAGCGGCAACCCAGTCGATAAAAACGCGAACCCTGAGGCTCAGCTGTCGGCTGCGCGGATATATCGCATAAACTGGCGTGGATGAGGGCGGCGTCTCGGGCAGGCATTCCACGAATACACCGTCGGCCAGATTTTTTTCTACGGAATAACGGGGAATCTGAATCAGGCCCAACCCTTCCATGGCAGCCGCCCGATATGTGTCGGCTCCATTCACTGTCAGGACGGATGGCAGCGTCACCGTCTTGCAGGCGCCATTCACCATAAATTCAAGCGGAAGAACGCCGCCAATCGCGGACGAGCGGAAACCGATCATCTGATGCCCGTCCAGCATGTCCCACCTTGAGGGAACGCCAAAACGCTCCAAATAACGCGGCGATGCGACAGTCACTTCGGGCAGAAGGGCAATGCGTCTGGCAGCAAGATCACTCTCCTTCAACTCTCCTGTACGCAACACGCAATCCACGCCTTCACGCACGAGATCTACGAAACGGTCCGTTTCGCCCAAGTACAATTCCATATCAGGATATTCGCTGAAGAAGCGCTGGAGGGTCGGCACGATCAAACGACGCGCCTGCGCGCCCTGAACGCCGACGCGAAGCAGACCGCGCGGCCGCGCGCCACTGAACGCGCTTTCAGCCTCTTCGATATCATCAAGGATTGTGAGGCAGCGCCGGTAATATGCCTCTCCATCGAGCGTCGCGCGCACCTGACGCGTCGTACGCTGGAGCAGCCGCACCCCAAGCCGCGCCTCAAGCTGCTTGACGGCGTCAGTCGCCGTCGAGGCGGGCAGTCCGAGGTCTTCCGCCGCGCGAACGAAGCTCCCCCGCTCAACCACTCGCGCGAACAGTCGCATGGCGTCGATACGATCCATTATTCGCCACTTTCGGATAGTGATCCCGAATATTGGATGATTATCTTAAAAATAAAAAGCGATAGTCCGAACAAAGTCAGAAGCAATTGGACACCGAAAGAGAAAAGCAAATGACGCCAACCGGACAGAAAGTCGCATTGGTAACCGGCGCCAGCCGTGGACTGGGGCGCAGCATGGCCATAGCGCTCGCACACAAGGGCGTGGACGTTATTGGCGCGTATCACAGCAATAAAGCAGAAGCGGAAGCCACGATGGCTGCCATTCAGGCTCTCGGACGCAATGCAGCGATGTTTCCGCTCGACACCGCCAATGCCGCAGGCTTCGCTGCGTTCGCCGCAGAACTCGAGCACACGCTCTCGACGAAATGGGGCCGCACCAGTTTTGACTTCCTCGTCAACAATGCTGGCATTGGCATCAACGCGCCGTTCGAGAAAACGACGGAAGCCGATTTCGACCGGCTGATGAACATTCACTTCAAGGGCGTTTTCTTCCTGACACAGACACTCTTGCCGCTTCTGGCCGACGGCGGACGGATCGTAAACCTGTCCACCGGACTGACGCGCTTCTCCCTGCCGGGCTACGCCGCGTATGCCGCCATGAAAGGCGCGGTCGAGGTGCTGACACGCTATCTGGCAAAGGAACTTGGCCCGCGCGGTATCGCGGTGAACACCATCGCACCGGGAGCGATCGAGACCGATTTCGCGGGCGGCTCCGTGCGGGACAACAGGCAGATCAACGACTTCGTCGCCAGCGCAACCGCCCTCGGCCGCGTAGGCGTACCCGACGATATCGGCCCGGCCGTGGCGGCGCTGCTGACGGAAGATAATCGCTGGATCAACGCCCAGCGCATCGAGATTTCCGGGGGGCAGATGATTTAGGGAGCGGCTGGTTCAGGCTGGCCAGGACAGGGTCTCTTCCCCGTTTTGACGAACTGCCCATGCGTTTCACGTACCGCCGCTTTCGCCGCTCAGCGGCAACGACGAAATAGAAATCCCTAGCGTTCAACTGGCGACTGGCGTGTCTACGCCATCGCCAACCGTAGGGTAATCGAGATCGGCGCGCACCACGCTCCTGCGTCATCGAGCGAAGCATCGCATTTCATATTTAAAGGCATATTTGACAGTTTACCTTGCAAGTTTACCTTCCAAATGCAATTATGCCTATCATGAACCGCTCCACCGATTCCTCGCTGGAAACAGTCGTCGGCGACCTCACGCTCGCGATCGGACAGCTTTTGCGCCGACTGCGCTCGGAGGCCAATCCAAGCGCATTGAACCTGTCGCAAACAAGCGTCCTCGCCCGCATCGAACACGGCGGTCCCATGACGACCGCCGAACTTGCGCGGGTTGAATCGATGAAACCTCAATCGATGGGAAGCATCCTCGCGAGCCTTGAGCATGAAGGCATGATCCGCCGCCAGCCGCACCCTACGGACGGGCGGCAGGTTCTGTTCGTCCTGACTGAGAAAGGGGTTGAGGTCAGGCGCCGTCGTCAAATCGCCAAACGTGACTGGCTGACGGCGGCGGCCTCAAATCTCGACGCTGAAGAGTTACAGGCTCTTGCAACTGCGATCCCGCTCATCAGACGGATCGGAGAGTCCTGAACCACGCTTCGAACGCGTCAACCTATGCGAGAATCTGCAGCCGAACAAATGAATGGACGCCTATGCACTCAGCAAAATCCGCTTCAGACTGCTTATGAATCGCCGCCGCCCGACGCTCCGGCGCTTTGCCGGTTCCCTGCGCTCATACGGTGATTGCAGCAGCGCAGCGTACGCTTGTTCGGCGATGAAAGCGCTCTCGCAATGACTGCCCCGGACGATGACCGGCTTGATCCAGCGGCCTGGAGAATTTGTGCGGTTGCGCTGTTCGGCGCCCTGCTCTCACAACTTGATGCAACGATTGTTAATGTTTCCCTTTCAAATCTGGCGACCGATCTCGGCGCCGGGCTCTCGACGATCCAGTGGGTCACAAGTGGCTATCTCCTGGCGCTCACGCTGGCCTTGCCGTTGAACGGCTGGCTGGTGGACCGTGTCGGCGCGAAGAGGCTGTATCTCTGGTGCCTTGCGTCATTCACCTTGTCCTCGGCGCTCTGCGGTCTCGCCTGGTCCGCGCCTTCACTAATCGGATTCCGCGCGCTACAGGGTCTGAGCGGCGGTTTGCTGGCGCCTATGGCGCAGATGATGGTCGCGCAGGCTGCGGGCAAACACATGACGCGCGTTGCGGGCTACGCAATGCTGCCAGTGTTGCTGGCGCCTGTCCTCGGCCCGGTGATCGCGGGATCAATCCTGCAACATGCTTCCTGGCGCTGGCTTTTTCTGGTCAATCTTCCCGTTGGGGCGCTCGCTATCATGTTGGCGTTTTTGATCCTGCCCGAAAACCACACTGCGTCGGCAAGGCGAAAGCTGGACTGGACCGGGCTGGTGCTGCTTTCTCCCGGGCTGGCGCTGTTCCTCTATGGCATGGAGCGTATGAACCAGACGACGGGCAGCGCGAGCCTTGCCGCCGGCGCCCTGATGATGGTGGCGTTCATCTTGAGCGCCAGACGAAAAGGCGACGACGCATTGGTCGATCTTCGCCTTTTTAGAGAAAGAGTTTTTGCAACCGCCACCACCACGCAGTTCCTGTCAAACGGCGCCATGTTCTCCGGTCAGATGCTTATTCCGGCGTTTCTGATTCAAGCGTGTGGCCGGGCGCCCAGCGAAATGGGGTGGATGCTTGCGCCGCTCGGGCTTGGCATGATGGCCACCGTCCCGTTGGTCGGAGCGCTGGTGGACAGGTTCGGCGTCTGCCGCGTGTCCTCAGGAGGCGCGCTACTGACGCTAGCCGCCACTTTGCCGCTTCTGTATCTTTCTTCCCGAGGGCTCAGTCTTTTTGTTCTTCTGCCGTCCCTCTTCGTTCGCGGAATGGGCATGGGGGTGATCGGCTTGCCATCGGTGACGGCCGCCTACGCCTCGGTCAGGAGACAGGATCTGCCCATGGCGACGACCTCCGCCAACATCGTGCAACGTCTGGGCGGTCCCACGATGACGACGCTCTGCGCGTCATTCCTGTCATGGAAACTGGGACAGAACAGCACGAATCACGTGGTTTCAAACGCCTTTACCGGAGCCTTCGTATTGCTTTGCGGCCTTCAGGCTCTCACGGTCCTGGCCGCGCTACGATTGCCGCTACGTGTTGGCGACATCGCGGATGAGGCGCGTTCCAACGGAGAAAAAGACCGCTCGGCGCACACCTGATTGCGTCCCGGACAGGCGATGCAAACCAAAGTCGCGCATGCGTCCGAGGCGTCGTTCGATCCCCCCAACGCGTGCCCCGAACTGCGGCGTCAGCCGCCCGAGACCGCCTGCAACCGCAGCCGCCGCCCGGGCAACATGGCGAAAGCTTCGGCGCGGCACGTCATTACAATGATCTGCATTCTCTCCGACGCTTCCGCCAGAATATCGAACATCGTCGACAAACGGCCAGCATCGGAGAACACCAGCGCATCGTCCAGAACCAGCATCGCCGGACGACCACGCGCGCGCAACAGTTCCGCGAGACCCAGTCGAACCAGCACGGCGATCTGCTCGCGCGTGCCGTCCGACAGAAACTCCAGCGGTTCATCCTCGCGCCAGCGGCTGACGCCGGTCAGCTCGAACTTGGTGTTCACCTGAACCCGCGAACGCGGAAACAGCATGTCCAGAGAAGGCTGTATCGCGCCGGTCAGCGGCGCCAGATATCGCTCTACCGTCTCCTGTTCGACCTCCTGCAACGTACGGCGCAAGAGGGTCAGAATCGCGACTTCCCGTTCGCATGCTTCCTTTGCGCCGCGGCACCGGGACACCTCGCGCTCGGTGGCGGCGATCTCCTCATCCAGTCCCAGCCCCTCCGCCGCCTGCACGCGAGCTTCTCCTGCCGCGCATTCCTGCTGCAACTGCGACAGTCGCTCTCGACCGCCCTCGATCCGCACGTTCAACCTGTGAATTCTGGCGTCGAGTTGAGCCTCGTTCGACTCTGGTCTTTCCTGTTCCACCCGCGCGGCGGCGCGCTCCGCCTGGTCGAGCGCGCGTTCCGCCACATCCAGCCGCGCGGCCAGGGCCTCGTCCGGTTCCTGCGCCCGCGCCGCCTCTTCCTCGACGCGCAGCCGTTCGCACTGCTCCAGGATCAGGCGCAGCTCCGTCTGCGTCTCGGCCAGCACGCTTTCGGCCAGACGCTGCGCGCCATCGGGCTCCAGCATGTCGTTGCGCGCGGCCGCGACCGCCTGCTCGGCGCGCAGATGAGCCTGCTGCGCATCATCCAGAGCGAGGCGCGCCGCCTGAATCTCCGAAGCATCTGGTTCACGGCCGACATTGGAAGCGTCGGTCGCAGCATTGGCCGATCGGGCGTGGAGACGCTCCAGTTCAGCGTCACAGACCGCGATGCGCTGGCGCAAGGCGGAGAGCGTCCCTTCGGCGTTCGCCTTGCCCTTTCCCCCGCCATCCGAAAGCACCGCGTCGAGCGTCGCGCGCGCAGATGCAAGCGTCGCCTGCGCTTGCCGACGTCTTTCCGCTTCCGCGTGAAGCTGGTGCATGTCGCTGCAATCCACGGCGGCGAGCGCCGCCGACAGTTCCGCCTCTGCTCGGTGCAGCGCCTCCATGCCCGCCGTCATCTCGCGCGCCGCCGGTGTGATGCGAAACACGCCCACGCCTTCGATCCTGAGCTCCGCCGGTTCAAGCAAATCGTGACGACCGCTTGCCAGCAGCGCGCCGTTCAGCGTCACGCGATCCAGCGCGCCAGCCTCCAGCGCGATCTCAAGCCCGGTCGCCTGCGCCATCAACGCAGCGGCGGCGGCGGCGCGCGCGCGCTCGGCGGTCTCCGCCCTGCGTTGAGCGGCGTCATCGACCCGGATCGCTTCCAGCGCCCCGCGTGCAGTTTCCTGCCGGTGTAACGCTTCTTCCAGTCGAGCGACCTGACGGAGCGTCATGGCGCGTTCGCCCAGCACGCGTAATCTTTCGACGCCGCGCTCGGCGTCCTTCACGCGCGCCGTCGTCAGCGCCACGACCTTTTCCGCTTCGGTCATCGCTGTGCGCTTTCTGGCCAGTTCCGCATCCGCGCGTCCACGCCGCAGCGTCGCCGCCTCCGCCGCCTCCCGCGCCCGCTCGGAATCACTGGTGAGAGACATGAGGCGAACGCGACGGTCCGCCCTGCGTTTTCGTTCCTCCCGCAGCCCCAGCGTCAGTCGTTCAGCCTCTCCAGCGGCAAGCGCCGTCTCGGCTCGCCGCCGGTCAAAACGCCCCAGTTCCTCTTTCGCAGCCTGCGCCGCCGCCAGTTCCGCCCGCTCGACTTCCCGTCGCCCCGCGTCGCTCGCCACGGCCAGTTCGCGGCGCGTCTGCTCAAGCGTCGCAATATCTTCAGCCAGCGTGGCCCGCTTGGCGTTCAATTCGACAAGACGTGCCTCAGCCGCGGCTTCCCCTTCGATGGTGGTTAAAAAACGCCCTTTGGGCTTTCCACGACCGTCAAGTAATTCACCAAGATCTATGGCTATTCTTTTCAAAACCCGCGCCGCATCCGCACCACCGACGGCGTCGCCAAGATCGGCGCCAAGGTAATCGCGTAACGTCAGCTTGTTGGCGTCCGAAAGCGTCGGTTGTGAAAAACTCTCCCCCTGGGCGACCCAAAGCGCCCCGAGCATGACCCCGGCCTCGCCGCGTTTACTGACATCCGGCTCGATCAGAGCCTGCAGACGGTTCTCAGCGTCGTCGCCCTCAAGCGTGCGGCCCCCTTCCAGCAGACGCGCATGGCTGCGCCCGAGAAAGCGCTTCTCCATGCGCAAGGCGGCGCCATCAAGCAAGAACTCCGCGCTGACCAGTGGCGATCCGCCGTCATAAGGCGCGAAATCCTTGACTGTCTGCGCCTTCGAACCATGTCGGACCGTGAACAGCGCCTCCAGCGCCTTCAGCATGGTCGACTTCCCGGATTCGTTAGGCGCCGCGAGGACATTCAGCCCCGGCCCCAGCCCATCCAGACGGTGGCGTGTCGAAAAACGGCGAAACTGCTCGACCTCAAGCGCCGTGAGAATCATGCCGCTCACGCCCCGCTCTCCTGCCGCCACAACGCCGCGAGCCGTCGCAACGCCGGCAACGCGTGTTTCTGGTCCGGCCCCCCGGACGCCGCAAGCGCCGTAAGCCGCGCCGCCGCCTCGCTGATCGCGCCTGCGCCTTCGAATACGCTGAGGTCACCCTCTGTGGCCGTCGTTTCGGGCGTCTGGTCGACGCGCAGCAGCAGCAACGCTGAAGCCACGGCGCCCAGAATGCTCTCTTCGAATACGGCCATCGCCGACAGCGGCAGAACGCCGTCCGCCTTCAGACGCGCCAGAACGCGGCTCGGTTCGTCGGGATCTATCGCGCGCAGGCGATCCTCCAGGGCCCGCACATCCTCAAGGGAACTCAGCGTCGCCGAAACCTCACGCCACAGAAAGCGGCCGGTGACATGACGCTCAATCTCCGGCGGAGCGCCCGGCGCATCGACCGTGACGATCAGGGACTCGCCCCCACCCGCGCCGCCGGTGTCAAAGCGGTCGCACTCAGGCGAGCCGGAATAGGCGCAACGCGGTCCGATCCGGTTGAAACCGTGCCAGTCCCCAAGCGCGAGATAGGAGAGCCCAGCCTTGTCCGGCCGATCCGGCGCCACGGGATTGGTCTGCTGCGACGGGTCAGAGCTGAAGCCTCTCACGGAGCCGTGGGCGAGCCCGATCCGCATCGCGCCTTCGGGCGTCGCCGCGCCGTCCATCCATGCCGTCGTGTCGGTCATGGTGTGGCGTCGCGTCAGCACGCCCGGCAGCAGCCACGCAGTTTCCTCCGCGTTCATCGGCGTCGGCACGGGCTCGAGATGCGCCGTGACGTTGTCGGGCAACCCGGCCTTCAGGAGGCGGCTCCATACGCCGTTCGGCAGATGCGCGTCATGGTTGCCGGGGATCAGCCGCCACTGGATGTCGGGGAAGTCACGCATCCGCTCAAGCGGCTGCCGCAACGTCTTATCCGACGGACTCTCGTGATCATACACGTCGCCCGCGACAAGAATCGTGGCCGCGCCTTCCTTGCGGGCGAGATGCCCGAGCCTGCGGATGACCTGTATTCGCTCCGCCTGCAGCGCGTGCAGCGCCTCGTCTCCGGCGAACGCGAACGTCTTGCCGATCTGCCAGTCCGAACTATGCACAAAACGCACTGTGGCGCGCTCCTTTCTCGCGAACGCGACGCCGTGCGTTTACGTCGCTAGGCGGAGGGAAGCGTCCAGTTCCCCCCGTATTGGGACGGGCCGCCATAACCGATCGTCGCCGCCATGGGGGCCGCGACCGGTTTCGGCGTCGAGTGAACCTCCGGCGCCTTTTTGAGCACCAGCGCCCCACCCGGCTGAAGGTAATAGATATAGTCCGCATGCGCGATAGTCGCCGGGCGATGGGCAACCATGACGCGCGTGACATTCAGGCGGCGCAGGCTGTCCGCCACGATCGATTCGGTATGCTCGTCAAGGTGACTGGTCGCTTCGTCGAGAAACAGGATGTGTGGCCGGGTGTAGAGCGCACGGGCAAGAATGACCCGCTGCTTCTGGCCGCCCGACAATGCGCCGCCCATATCGCCGACCAGCGTCTCGAAACCCATCGGCATCCGCTTGATGTCGTCCAGAATCGCAGCCTGCGCCGCACAGTGCAACATCAGCTCCTGATCGGGGTGCTCCGAAAAACCGCAGATATTGTCGGCGATGGAGCCCGAGAACAGTCCATCGTCCTGCAGAACGCCCGCGATGCGGCGTCTGTATCCTTCCAGCGTCAGAGCCGCGACGTCGGTTCCATCGAGAAACAACGAACCTTCGTCGAGCTTGAGCAGCCCCATCATCGCTTTCAACATCGTCGTCTTGCCGCAACCCGAAGGTCCGACGATGGCGACGCTCATGCCCGCAGGCACGTCGAGATCGACGCCCCGGAATATCCATGGCTCGTGCGTTGCGTAGCGCGCCGACATGCCACGGCAGACCAGAGATCCGGCGCCGGGCGCCAGTTCCGGTTCGAAATGGGCCAGTGGCTCCGGGTCAGTCATGACAATATCGGCGAGGCGATCGCTCTGGATATTGAGCATACGCAGCTTGAAGCCCGTGTTGATCAGGGCGCCGATGCGGCTCGCAAACTGGTCCTTATAAGACAGGAACGCGACGAGCATACCGACCGACATGGACCCGGTCATCACCGCCCGCGCGCCCAGCACCATCATGATGAGCCGATCCGCGCCGAAGATGAAATCGCCAAGCCGCCCGTAGATCAGATCGAACCGTTGCAGGCGCAGACGAATGTTGATGCTCTCGATGACCAGATTGAGCCACGTGCTGCGCCGCCGCTCCCTGAGCCCCAGCAACTTGACGCTGGCGATGCCGCGCAGGGTCTCGATGAAATGGGTCTGCTGTCGTGCGTTGACGACGATCTGCTCCTCCGACGCCTCCCGGTAGATACGGTAGGTGACCAGTCGCAGGATGATGTCGAGCACGGTCGCAACGCAGGCGACCAGCCCAAGCCAGCCACCGTAGAGGAACAGCATGATTCCCATACCGATCGCCATGATCCCGTCCATGACGGTCTGCACCATGTCGGTGGTCAGCGTCTGCTGGATGGTCCCAAGAGAGCCGAACCGCGACAGGATGTCTCCCACATGACGCTTGCCGAAATAATCGAGCGGCAGGCGGGTCAGGTGATCGAACAGGCTGGTGTTCCAGTCGAGCCCCACGCGCGTGCCAAGCAGCGTGACCGCCCATGTCCGCACGGAGCCGATGAACATCTGCAGAAGCAGCAAAAGGCCCAGACCGAACGCGATCGTTTTGAGAAGATCGTAATCTGACGTGACGATGACTTCGTCGATCACGACCTGCGAGATCATCGGCGTGATCAGCGAAATCACTTCCAGTCCCAGCGAGAGCATGAACAGCCCGGTCAGCGCGCCGCGCAGACCGCCGACATGGCGGAAAAGATCACGCAGGCGAATGGTTTCGCGTTCGTCCTTGCGCTCGAACGTTTCATTCGGAGTAACTTCGAGCGCAACGCCGGTAAATTCGCGCGACACGGCGTCCAGTGGCAACGTTCGCCGCCCGACGGCCGGGTCGTTGATCGTGATCTGGTCGCCCTTGATCGCCGTCAGGACGACAAAGTGATTCATGCCCCAGTGCAGCACGCAGGGCAGGCGAAGATTTCGAAGATCGTCCATTTCCAGACGCACCGCGCGCGTCGAAAAACCGGACATGTCCGCAATCTGGACAAGGCTGCGCAACGTGACGCCTTTGATCGAAACCGAGTAGCGCCGCCGCAGCGTGGCGAGATCGATGGGATGCCCGTGGTAGCCCATGATCATAGCCAGACACGCCAGACCGCATTCTGCAGCCTCTACCTGCAGGATGACCGGCGTCGACTTGCCAAAACCGAACTGGAGGGAATCGAACGCGTCGCTCATCGTTCGGCAAGCCCCCCGCTGATGGCGCTCATACTGTCACGCATGCTGATGACCGGGTCGAATATCCACCGGTAGAGGGGACGAGAGTCGATAGCGATATCCGCCTCCACTTCCATCCCGGCCTCAAGCTGCTTCTGCTTGCCGTAGGCTATGATATAGGGCTCGTCCGGTCGAACACGAATACGGTAAACGCTGGAGGAGCCATCGCTCTTCTCGCTTTTGGCGGCGTCGGTCTGCCCCGGCGTCTGGCCTTGCGCCTGCGACGGACTTGAGGCTGAGACCGGCGCCCGCGTGATCTCGGTCACGGTGCCCTTGTGAAGGCCAAAACGCTGGTACGGGAAGGCGGCGTAGCGAAGAAGCACCCGCTCCCCTTCATGCAAAAAGCCTATGGACGCGCTGGTGACATACAGTTCGGCGTCAAGAGAACGACCGGTCGGCAGCAACGTCACTAACGGCGCTCCCGCGTTGACCTGCTCACCCAGGTTTGCGCGGATCGCGGTCAGAATACCGTCTTCAGGCGCGACGACGACGTTCTCCCGATGTCCTTCGCTTTCGTCGATCTGCTGGTCGATCTGTGCAATCTGGCGATCGAGGTCATTGATGTCGTGCGCCGTCGTCCTGTCATATCGGATCAGTTTCGACGTGTTGTCGGCGATCTTGCCCTCGGCGTCGGTGAAGTTCTGTAGAAACTGCGCGTGCGTGCCAAGAAGTTGCGCGTATGTATAAAGCTGGCTCTGGAACTGCGTTTCAGTCACGAGATGAGCCGTCTCCGCCGCGCGCATCCGGTTGACCGCAGCTTCGACGACCGGCAGCACCTTCGCATCATTGGCGAGTTGCTGACCAATCAGCGTGTGCTGTTGCTGAAGATTGCGAATCTGATTCACCAGAGCCTGCTTCTCGACCGGCGCGTCGTCCGTTCGGATGTCCTTCTGTTTCACCAGCAATGCGCGCTGGCGGCGCAATTCGGCGAGAATCTGCTCCTGCGTGCGTCCGCTGGAGGTTTTTGCGTCCAGATCGACGACGAACAGCTTCTGTCCGTGTGTGACGCGCATCCCCTCTTCGGCCAGTCTCTCAGTGATGACGCCAGCGCTGGACGCGTCGATCGTGATCAGACCTGTGGGCGGAAGCATGAGGCCTGTCGCGTGGACGCGGCGAGTATAAACTCCGAACCGGACATACACGACCGTGAGCGCTACGAGGAACAACGTCACCCAGCACACAACCCGAATCGAAATGGGTTGCGCAGCCTGCACGCGCCCGAGCCAGGCCTGCCTGCGAGCGTCCAGCGCTTCCTGACGATATAAAGACGACATGAGAGCGGGCGGTTCCCCAATGCGGATCGACAGGATCCCTAATGGCGCATCAAAAGAATAATGAAAAACAAAAACGACTCAGCCTCCGATGTCCTTGCGGGGACGTCGGAGGCTGAGTCACGAGACCGGACGGCGACTAAACTGCCGCCGTCAATCGTAATTGTTTCTTTATCAGCCGAGGCCGCCGGTCGAGATGACCGGGAAAGCGATCGTCGAACCCTGAGCGCTCTGAATGGCTGAGATGGTGTTGTTAAGGTACGTGTTCGCCTGCGCGAGGGTCATGCCCTGCCCGGCGGCATAACCAATCTTGTAGTCCGCGCTGATGTTGTTGATCGCCGAGATGACGGTCGACAGGCTTGCGCCGTTAACAAGATCGGCAAGCACGTTGTAGGTGCCGGCCAGCAGACCCGCAGACCCGGTGATCAGCGAGCTGAGGCTGCTGCTGTAGGAAGATCCGCAGGAATACGACGACGACGACCAGGAGCCACAGGAATACGAGAACGAGGACGAGCACCCAAACGAGAGGGAACCGCAGGAAGAAAAGAAGCCACCCGATACTGTATCAAGCTCAACGGCACTCAGTTCACGCATCTACCTAAACTCCAAACAAGGCATGGAGAACCCGCACTGTGACGCAACGTCAGCCGTTAAAACCCTGCGTCACCTGCGACCTCAACCCGGCCTTGCATCGTTGTAACTGAGGTGGCTGTTAATGTTTTTGGAACACAAACACCAGAAAATAAATCGTTAAACAATTAATCTCCTCGCAAATCGCCTTTCGGGATCGGAGCGATTTTTCAATATATAATCGTTATATGTGTCACGCATATCTGTATTGAAAAATATCCACAGAACTTTCCTCCAGTATCGGCATGCGAACGGCATCCCACAAATAAAACGTTAATCGATAATGTTCTCTTGACCACCATCCCTGAGACAATGTTTGTTTTTGCCACACATTCAGTGATTGGCAGGCCGGCCAATCCAAAATCGGCAAAACGGGGATCGGAATATGACCAAGACGAGCACTCTCAACACGGATTCCGCCCTCGCGGCCACCACCACGACGTACGCAAGCTACACAAGCGGCAGCGGCACCCCGACCGACCCCTACGTGCTCGCTTCCAATTCCGGCACGATCACCCTGAAGCCCGGCGCGTGGTACGTGCTGCCGGATAACGCCAAAATTGGAACTGTGGTCACCAGCGAATACAATTCCTCAGGCTCGACAGGCGGCATCAACGTCAACGGCGCGCATCTGGAAATCAAGACGAACGCCAGCGTCGCGGGCAAGATCGATATGGGCACGACGGGATCGATCCTTGTGCTCGACAACACCAGCGGCAAATGGTCCTACCAGGCCAACATGGCGGGCGAAGATCTCTCCGCTGGCGGCGACAACCTGTTCACCTATCCATCGCTCCAGAACGCCACCATTACGAATTTTGGCACGAAGGGCACTGCTGTCGTCCCCTGCGACATTCCGAACGGAATCGGCAACTCCATCGGCATCGCGCCGCACTACAAGGACAGTTCTCAGCTTGTGCTGCGAAGCGGCAGCAACATTCAGGGAGGAATCCCCGTCAACGGCTACCCGTCAGACCCCTGCGGCAATAACGTCACCGGCGGCTCAATCGGGCTCCCGGTCACCGCGCCGCCCAATGGCAGCACGGTTCCCTATTACGTAGACCCCAACAATCCCTGTCAGGTTAACGGCTGTTTTCTCGCCGGCTCCATGATCATGACCCGGGCGGGCGAGAAGGCGGTGGAAACGTTGGTCGAGGGCGATGAAATCGCCGTTCTGGCCGGTGGAGACACTGCCTACCGTCCGCTTTCCTGGCTCGGCCGTTCGCACGCGGACGTCGCGGAACTTGATTTCGATCAGGACGCCTATCCGGTGCGTATCGGCAAGAACGCTTTCGGTGCTGGTCTGCCTGCGGAGGACCTGCTGGTCACGTCCGAGCACGGCGTTTACGTCGACGGCGGTTTCGTGCCCGTGCGCATGTTGGTGAACGGCCGCTCCGTGTCCATCGAGCGTTCGATCACGGAGTATGACTACTACCACGTGGAACTCGCCGATCACGGCGTGATCCTTTCCAATGGCCTGCCGACGGAAAGCTACCTCGACACCGGCAACCGCGGCACTTTTCAGAACTCGGTCATCCGAGCCATGCGTCCGCATTTCGCAGGCGGCATGGTGATCTCCAGCGGCAAAAGCTGGGAACAGGACGCCGCAGCGCCGCTGGTGACGGACCGTGAAACCGTGGAACCGATCTGGAAGCGTCTGAACGAGCGCGCCGATGAGCTTGGCCTGCCGGAAGCGCCTCAGACAGGCGCTTCGACATCCGATCCGGCGCTCCGCCTTGTCACTGAAGACGGGCGCGAGATTCGCCCGGTTCGGCAAACCGGCAACGTATATAGCTTCATGGTTCCGGCCGAGGTCGAAACGGTCCAAATCGCGAGCCGCACCTTCCGTCCGTCCATTGTCACGGGGCCGTTCTGTGACGATCGCCGCGACCTCGGCGTACTGGTGGGCGACATCGCCATCACCTCCGCGCGCAGCCGTGAGGTTCTCACCAGTCATCTTGCGCCGGGCGAGCACGACGGCTGGCATGGTTACGAGGGCCCGACGGCGCGCTGGACGAACGGCGCGGCTGTCGTCGTTCTCGGCGTCGCCAACTCCGCTGCCGTGACGCGTATGGTCGAGATCGAGATGCTTGGCGCAGGATCCTATCAGATCGCCGAAAGTCAGGACGACGCTCGCGTCGCCTGATTCACGCCCACACGACGCATGACTCCCGGGCGCTGATTCCACGTCCGGGAGTCACCCCACAAAAAGAGCCCGATCGGCCGTAGCGCTGGTCGGGCTCTTTTTGTGGGGTGACGCCTGTCTTTCGTCTCATTAACTCGGCGCACCGCCGTGAGTCTTCGCAGCGCGCCTTGAAATCGCGGGCTGATCATGCCCACAAGTCCCCGTGCGTTCGCATCGGCTCACGGACGAGGGACCGTTTTTTGTTTTCCTGACTGCTTTTGTTCGATCAGATAATTCTGTCTGACCGGGTGAAATGCTCGTTTTCTCTCTAGAAGCCGAAGTTCGGAGTCCGTTACGCATTGCTTCATCTGATCAAACTCGCTGTCGGCGCAGAAAGCCTCGAGCATCTCGAACGATTGCAACGCGACGCCGGTGGACCGCCGGTCGTCCGCACGCGTTCTGCTCCACGCCGGCGCGAGGAGATCCTCGCCGGGGGGTCGATCTACCGCGTGATCACGGGACTGGTCCTGTGCCGGCAACGCATTCTTGACATTGAAAGCGTCGAACGCCCCGACGGCTCCAGCGGCACACTCATTCTGCTCGACGACACGATCGTGCCTGTGGAGCCGCGCCCCGCACGGCCATTTCAGGGCTGGCGATATCTCGATCCCAAGGACGCGCCGCGTGATCTCGAGACCCGCGCGTTCGCGCAGCTCCCGGCTTCATTAAGCCGCGAACTGGGCCGGCTGGGCCTTCTGTGAAGCAAACGGGCGCTGTCAAACCGACGGCTGCTTGACCGGCGCGGGTCCAAAGATCAGGCCTCGCGCGACGGGAATAGAAAGAGCGTTTGCAATCGAGGCTGCAAGTTCAGCGAACCGCCTTCGCAACGCCCACTGAACGCAGCGCCAGATTCACTCTGCGACGGAAAGATCCGTCAGCCGTCGGTGTTCCTCCATCGCAAAACGATCAGTCATCGACGCCAGATAGTCGGCCACCACCCGCATTTGCACGGTCTTGTCCGCCCCCGCCAGCGCACGCCACTCATCGGGCAGCAGGGCCGGAGATTCGCTGAGCGTAGCGAACAGCTCCTTCGTGACGCGCCGCGCCTTGTGTGTCATACGATTGACTTTCCAGTGGCGATAAAGCCGGGCGAAGAGAAACTCCCTGATCGCCGCGTTGGCGTCTGCAATCCTAGGACTGAACGCCACCATCGATCGGTCAGCCCGGCGAACGTCGTCAGCAGAGCGCGGCTCCAGCCGCCCGAGATTCAGCCGGGTCTGCTCCAGCACATCGCTCGCCAGAACATTGATCACCCGACGCACCGTCTCATGGCGCAAACGCTGATCCCGATCGATCGCGCGCGCCCGACGCAACTGCGGCGCGTCGCCCATACCCGCGACGCCGAACGCAGTCTCCCGACCGGGCGGCGTTGTGTCGACGCGTCTGCGCGCCTCCGCCAGAGCCTCGCCCACAATGGGCACGTCCGCCAGATCGTCGAGCGAGAGCAGACCCGACCTCACGCCATCGTCGAGATCATGCCCGTGATAGGCGATATCGTCAGCCAGCGCGGCGAGCTGTGCTTCAACGGACGCGAACTGATCCAGTTGTAACGGATGCGCCGCATCGTAATCGCGCAGCCACCCGGAAGGAGAATCGACCGGGCCGTTATGTTTGGCGAGCCCTTCCAGCGTTTCCCAGGTCAGGTTGAGCCCGTCGAAGTCGAGATACCGTCGCTCAAGAACCGTAACCTGACGCATCGCCTGCGTGTTGTGATCGAAACCACCCCACTGCGCCATCGCCTCCGCCAGAGCGTCTTCCCCTGCGTGACCGAACGGGGTATGGCCGAGATCATGCGCGAGAGCGACGGCTTCCGTCACGTCTTCATCGACCGCCAGATGACGGGCCATTGATCGCGCGATCTGCGCGACCTCAAGGGAGTGAGTCAGGCGCGTGCGAAAGAAATCGCCCTCGTGGTTGATGAACACCTGTGTCTTGTACTGGAGGCGCCGAAAGCCGGATGAGTGCACCACCCTGTCGCGATCGCGCTGCCACGGAGAGCGGGTCGGCGACTCGGCCTCCGGGAACAGACGTCCACGGGATGGACGCGCGTGAACCGCATAATTCGCAATGCTCATGCAACCCCCTTCGCCGAAGCGGCGCCCCTGCCTGACGCAGGGTCACACGTCCCGGAGTTTCGGTCCAGAAGCAGACGCCCTCAGAAGCTCGGCCAGTCCCTGGCTGGCGCCGCCACCGTAGCGGCCGTCTGCCCGCTGCGCGCCAGGGCCTCCGCCACGAAACCGCTCGCCTTCGCTTCCTCGATGAACGTCTGCAGCCATGCACGTGCGGCGTCCCGCCCCTGTGGCGTCCCTACGGCCTGCTCGATGGCGGTGAAACGCCCCTCGATCACCCGAAAGCCCGGGTGTTCAGCGGCGTACGCCTGCAACGGCTGTCGTACGCCCGCCGCCGCCTCCAGACGTCTGTCGACAAAAAGCTCGATGGCTGCAGGAGAGGTCGGCGCACGTTCCAGCGCCGCGTATTTCAGCGCGCGGCTGAGATACAGGTCATACGCAGCTCCCTTGCCGACGGCGATCCGGACGTCTTCGTGATCGAAATCGGCGATGTCGTGCAGCGGGGAATCTTCGCGCACGATATACGTGCCCTCGATGACGACATATGGCGCCGTGTAGAGGATTTCCTCCGCGCGAAGGGGATCGATGGCAAGAAACATCAGGTCGAGCCTGCCGGTCTTCACCGCGTCGACGACCTTGCCAGCACCGTCGAACGCCTCAAACGTCACATCGACACCCAATTGGCGCGCAACGTCACGCGCCAGATCCACCGAAACGCCGCCAAGCACGCCCGTTGCTGCGTCTTTTTGCGCAAGCACCGGATTGCCGAGATTGATGGCGACGCGAAGCGTCCCGGTCGGCGCGAGTTCGTTGACGACGGTTTCTGAAACCTGAGGCACTGCGTCTCTCCCTGCTTCGTCTTCTTCTACGGACGTTTAGGCGGTGCTGAAACGGGAGCGGATGGGCGTCTGCTCCAGGAGAGTGAATTTAGGAAGAAGCTGCAAAAAATTTCAAGTTTTCGGGCGCTGCCGCTCGGTGGCCAGCGCCGCCGCAAGTTTCGGTCCTACAAGCGCGGCGGAACCGGGGTTCGCCCGCTCCAGCAGCGCGACGCCCTCGACGATGGCCAGAATGGCGGGAGCCACGCTCGGATCCTCATCGGCGCCGATCACGCACACCCGAATAAAATCGAGCCAGCGCGCCACCAGATCGGGCGCCAGGCTATCATAGGGCGCCTCTCCCTGCCCGCCGCGCGCGATCACGTCAGACAGCACATTCACGAACGGTCGAATATCCTGCGCCTGCGCCGTCGCCAGTGCGCGCAGCAGGAAAACGTCGGGCGGCGACGCCTCCTCGGCGGCAGAGGACGTAGCATCCAGCAAACGCGCCACAATGCGGCCGATCACGGCGACGACCAACGCGTCTTTCGTCCCGAAATAATACAGAAGCATCCGGTCGCTGGTGTCGAGCGCCTTTGCAAGGCCGCGCAGCCCCATCGCACCCAGCCCATCGCGCAACACGAGATCAACGAGGCGGTCCGTCAGGGCGATGCGGCGTGCGTCACGCTCCCCGGTTGCGTCTCCGATTTCAGCCATGGTCACATTTTCCGATTGTAGCGCATGCTACATTTGATGTATGTAGCATGCGCTACACATGGATGGTTCATCATGCTCCACAGGCGACAAATCATCATCTGTATCGCTTTGGCCCTGCTGTTCTGGGGTCTGGCAACCACATACCTTCACTATCTTCCCGGCAGTCTAACCGGGTGGCGCGGCGACGTCGGCTTTCTTACCTCCGTCCCCGTCGCGCTCTACTGCATTTGGGCGGTCCGACGCTATGCAGGCCTAACCCGCGAACAGCTTCCTTCAGGCGCTCTCGTGGTGCTCGGGGTCGCAATGCTATGCGACGCGACAGCATTACGCTGGTTCAGCAGCCTATATTCCACGGACGATCGCGTCTGTCGCGTTGCGTCGGCCTGGCTGTTGTGGGGATATGGCGTCAGCGCGCTGGGCGCGCTTTTTTTCGCATGGCGTCGGCAAGCAGACGCCACGTTATGAGCGGACCGACGCGTCGCTCCAGCTTTCACACGAGCTACCGTCCCGTTCCGTCCACACCAGCGTTCAGCAAAGGCCGTGACCTACAGTCGATTGATACCGGTTTCTTGCCGCCCCCATCATCGTGACCAACAGACGCTGTTTACGCGGGCCGCGGATGCTTACCGCACTCGGACTTGTCCACTATCAGCTCGGAGCCGATTGTCTGTCTGACTTTGGCCAGCCTCGCCAAACGCTTCTTCAAAGACCCTGCTTTTTGTCAGCATCCGGACAGGCTGTTAGCAAGCGTTGACCGCCTGCAGCGCACGTGAGGATAGGGAGTAAAGCCGACGATGTTCCTCAGGCAACTGAGCTATCTGGTGGCCATCGACAGGTTTCGCCACTTTTCACGCGCGGCCGAACATTGCGGCGTCTCTCAGCCAGCCCTGTCCTCCGCCATTCGCCAGCTTGAGCATGAACTTGGCGTCACTATTGTCAGGCGTCGCCAGCGTGTCATGGGTTTCACGCCGGAGGGCGAGCGGGTGCTCGCCTGGGCGCGCCAAAGCCTGTCGGCTCTGGACGGGCTACGGCAGGAAGCGAAGTTCGCTCACGAAATCGCAGGCGGCAGCCTCTCCATTGCGGTCATGCCGCCGACACAGCAGCTTGCTCCGTTGCTGGTCGAAAGCCTGCGTGCGGCCATTCCGGCGTTGCATATTTCTCTGACCGTCGCCGCCAACAGGGATATCCTGCAGGGACTGGCGGAACAGCGGATCGATCTTGGCGTGATCTATTTCGACCAGCTTCCCGACACAGGCGCGCTCGAGATCAGGAAGCTGTATGACGAACGGCTCGTGCTTGTCGGCGCGGCTGGCGTCACATTACCGGGAAAAAGCCGGTGTTCGTGGGCGCAGGCCGGGAGTCTGCCACTGTGCCTGCTCGATCGTTCGATGCGCAGCCGCCAGATTATCGACTTCGCCTTCGAGAAAGCAGGCGTCACGCCCGACGTGCCATTCGAAAGCAACGCTCTGGAACTACTTCATTCGGAATTGAAGGCGGGCCGACTTGCGTCAATTCTGCCGATTTCGGCGCTTCCTGTGGCGGCAGGCAGCGACGCTTTCCAGTTTCGTCATCTGGAACAAACGGCAGAAGCCGCAGTCGGACTGGCGCGTCTTCGCACTCCCATCGAAAGCGCTCTGATGGAGCGATGCTGGCGCATTGCATCCGGTCTGTCGTTCGAGGGCGTATTCGCGCTTTAAGCCGCCGATCATAAGCAGGATCTATCACCTCATCAAAACAATGGCTTGGACACTGACGTGTCCCTTCGCCACGGTCCGCCCGCGACAGAGGGAATGGCGGACGTGGGCAAGAGCGGAGAACTGGGCGGCGCGAGGAAGTGGGAATGGCTTCTGGCGCCGTCAGCCTCCGATTTCGGCTTCGCGATCCGAACGTCCTGCGCGGCGATACTATCGCTCCTGATCGCCATGAAGCTGGAGCTTGGCAGTCCCCAATGGGCGCCGCTCAGCGTCTGGGTCGTGGCGACGGCGTCCCGCGGAGAGTCGCTGTCCAAGGCGCGTTGGCGTCTTCTCGGCACATTGGTCGGGTGTGGGCTTGGCGTCGTTCTGATCGCCGCGTTCCCGCAGGAGGCGTTGCTTTTCTTCATGGCGCTCTCGATATGGATCGCCCTTTGCTGTGGGCTTGCGACTTTTTTTGACGGATACCGCAGCTACGGGCTGCTCGTCGCAGGATTTACCGCCGCGATTGTAGCCGTCGACGCCATTCCGGACCCTGATCAGGCGTTCTCCATCGCCATTGCACGCGGCACATACATCGAACTCGGCATCCTGTGCGAAGCGCTGCTGGCTGCGCTCTGCTCGCCCAACCTGCACCAGCGGGCGCGCCACTCGCTTCTGAGCCGCATGCACGGGGTGATCGCCACCACCCGCCACGCTCTTGAGCAGCGACGGACTTCACTCACGGACGCCTCCGTCGACGGCGCCTTGTTGGCGGACATCATGACTGCGTCGGCGCGAATTGAATTCGACGCGCTGGAGTTGGGACGAGAATCCCCTCGCGCCGCAGATCACGCCCATGCGGCAATCGCGGACCTTCTGGCGGCCACTGCGCGGGCGTGCGCGAACGGCGACCGGGCGACGATCGAGACGCGCCTGGGCTCCGCGCTCCGCCATGTGGACGCGATCGCGCATCCGGCCCGGCGTGACGGATTCCGGTTTCCACGCCGCTCCATCCGCCAGGCGACCGACGGCGCGCGGAACGCGGCCCGCGTCATGACCGGGATGGTCGCCGCCGCGCTGATCTGGATCGTCACTGCGTGGCCCAACGGCGTTACGTTCATATTCAACGTCGCGCTGGTTTACGGGCTGTTGGCGACGCGTGAAACTCCGTCATCCGCTTCAGGCGATTTTTCCAAAGGAGCGATATTATGCGCGTTCGTTGCGGCTATTTACGTCGTGCTCGTCATGCCCCTGCTGACGTCACCGGAGATGCTGGCGTTTGCGCTGCTCGTCCCGATGGTGATCGGCGGACTTGCCGCGCGTACGCCGCGTCTGGTCAACTACGCTTTTTCTTTCAACATGTTTCTGCCGGTCCTGATTGGTCCAGCCAATCAGGGACGCTATGACGAATCGGCATTCCTTAACAATACTGCGGCCTTTCTCGGAGCCGTCGTATTTGCGGGCCTTATGTTCAGAAATATCCTTGTCTTCAGTCCAGACGACCATCTGCGCCGGACGCTCGCCTGGGCGGAGAAAAACATGCGTGGGTTGGCAACTCGGCGGAGAACGCCGAATTCGTCCCGGTGGCTGCTCTCGAACGCCGACAGCCTTGTCCGTTCAGTCCGCAGAACCGCCACGCTAACCGCGGCACATCGCAACGCGTATTTCAAACGTCATATGACGATCATGGTCGCCGGGTTTGGCGTCATCGAATTACGCGAGGCGGAGGCGGATCGACACACGCCGTCCGCCCTGGCGCGCAGAATCAGGGCGTTTCTTCGCTTCTGGCTGACCGACCCGCGTCGCGCCGCAAACATGGCTCCCCGGCTGGCAAGGTGCATCGAGGCAGACTTGCCGCATCGGCGTGACCTGCCCGCCGCCGTGCGCGCTCTTGTTTTTGAAGACACGAAGGAGAATACGATGCAGAGCTTGCTGGCGGCGGGATCTTAGCGGATAGGGGCGACGGCTCAAGATCACCGCACAACAAGGCCGTCCACACGATACGTCAGGTCACGGCGCGACGCGGATCGGGCGCATCACTTTCCGGGCCGCCCGCTACGCATGGAGTCACACACCGAGCATCTCCAGCTTACTCACGTCGCTGGAATGCGGATTCTTCACGAATTAAGCCACCCTTGGCGACGAAGACGATGTCGGTCGAATCCAATGTCCCGAAATATGAAGCGCGCCGAGAAGCGTAAGCACATCTCGGAAAACCCCTTAGCATTTTGTAACGATGTGCTAAGTAGACCGGATCAGACAGAAAAGCGAAACTGTAGTGCGCACGTCTAACGAGGTAGAATGGATGTCAAGCCGTTCCTATAATGAAGTGCCCACGATCAAAAAACCGGTTTTCAACACTCCAGCAGATGATCTGTCCTACTGGCAGGCCAATCCGGATATAGCCTCTTGCGGGCTTCCCGCCGCTCAACATTACGCCCGGCATGGCCAGTACGAAGGACGCATGCAAGCGGCGGACCCGGATGTTGTTGGCGTTATACGGGAACGCAAGCTCAATCGCATCGCCTTTCGCGAAAAGCCGACTACGCCACGCGCACATGGCCAGCCTGCCAATTACATGACGGACGCCATAAAACGGGAATTCCATATCCCGCCTTTTCCGCCGATTTCCGCTCATAATTACGGCGACTATATCTCCGGCCTGCAAAAACAGCATCCTGACTGGATGTTTCTGGATGTCGGGGCCGGTTTACGCGACACCGTCACCGAGCAGATGGTGAATGTAGACGTATTCCCCGCACTGAGCACCGATGTGGTGTGCGTTGGGGAAAACCTTCCATTCGCCGACGCTCAATTTGATTTTGTGCTCTGCGCAGCAACGCTGGAGCATACAAGACGTCCTTGGGAAGTGGCTGCGGAAATCTGTCGCGTGCTCAAGCCCGGCGGCATCGTGCGGATCGATTACCCATTCCTGCAGCCTGTGCACGGATATCCATCACATTATTTCAACGCTACCCCTGAAGGAAATATCAGTCTTTTTGAGAAGTGGTTTGATATCGCGCAGAGCAGCGTGCCGGAGCATTTTCATCCCTTGCACGCCCTGCGCTGGCAGATGGAGGAGTGGAAGAACGGTCTGCCAGAAGACGCCAAAGCCGAATTTGGCGCGATGCAGGTGGATGATTTTCTATTTTCATCGGTTCCAGATATGCTGCGGCAGAACTTTTGCACCGAGCTGAATTCCGAAACCAGACGGGTCATTTGCGCGGGATCTACGCTGGAGGGCGTGAAAAAGCAGGACGCACAGCCTTATAGTAGTGCGCGCGAAGAACGGTTGGCGCAGGAATTGCTCCAAGCCAGACAGGATATTGACATCATACGCGCGTCTTCATCGTGGAAACTGACCGCGCCGCTGCGCAATGCATTCAATTTTTTACGCAGAAAGAGATGATTTTTATACGCCGAGAAATTAAAGCAATCATTCAAAAATGAATCATAATCTTCTTGGACAAAAATAGCGAACGAACACCTGGTCCGTTCGGGTAGAGTCAACGCATAGAGAGGTTCCCTGTGCGGAAAGGAACGGCATCCACCTCGCTCGGGTACACACTGCAGCTACATTTGAGCGTTTGCGAACGCAGTTTCAACACCGCCTCGACAGCCTCCACCGACCTTCTACGTCGACGGTCGAAGCAGCACGCGATTAAGGGCCTCAAGAGATTTGAAACACTCTTTCCATATCCTGTAGAATTTTTCTTCGGATATGCCGCCCCCCGCCATCGCCTCCGCCAGATCCCTCACTGTGCGCCGCCCGTCGATCAGCGGAAGAATCCTGCGCGCCAGCGGCGGCAGCGGGACAGGAACGGTCAATGTGCCGAACGCGAACGGCAGCACGCCATCAGGGCGTATCTGCTTCACCAGTTCCGCGCCCGGTATCTCCCGCATAACCGGCACGGAAGCAGGATCACAACAATCAGGCGGCGTCACGCGCGCGCCCTTGCGCGTCACATAGGCGACATGCGTGGCCATGTTGCCGGTCAACGCCTCCGCAACGCTCGCCCGCGCCCGCCATGACAGGTCGTCGAGCCGCGCCCGCAGTTTCGGGTTCGGCAGGAACAGCGACGGGTCATACCGCGCGGGCTCCATCAGGCAGGACGGCTCCAGCCCCGCTTCGTCCAGCAGATCGAGAAACGCGCCGATCGTGTAGGCCCGGTCGCGCGGGTTCAGCAGCAGGTCATAGAGCCCGGCGTCCCCGCCGGTCAGGTGGTCGCCAAAATTGCCGTTCTGGCGTAGCCACGCCGTGGCGGGCAGGTTCTGCATGACGCGCTTCGTCGTCTCCAGACGCTTCGCCGGAGCCTCCGAAAACGGCGCCAGAATCTCCAGCGCCTCCTGCATCATATAGACGCCGGTCCGGCCATAGGGCGCATACACCATCAGCCCCATGCCGCCGCCGGGCGCCAGATGACGCTCAAGCCCCTTCAGCGCCGCCAACGGGTCCGGCAGATGATGCAGCACGCCGCAGCAGTCGATGTAATCGAACACGCCGAGAGCGAGGTCGTCGATCTCCGTCAGCGAGCCCTGCACGAAGCGGATATTGCCCAGTTCCCGCGCCTCCGCACGCGCCTTTGCGATCCCCAAGGCATGGGTGGAACGGTCCACGCACACGACCTCCCCCGCGCGCTCCGCCCGCGCCATGTGCGTCGCCAGCATGATCGCGCCGTCCCCCGTGCCGCACCCGGCGACAAGCGCGCGCAGCGGCGCGCTCGCGGGGCGGCGCGCGCCGAAGACCCAGTAGTCGATCTCCCGCAGATGGCTCGGGCTGCCAATCAGCAGGCGCTTCGCCTCATCACGCGGATTGCGTTCGGGATAGGGGTAGGCCTCGTACTGGGCGGCGAGGTCCGCATCGCGTGCGTCGGAAGGGGAAGATGCGGTCATGCGGGGCTCATCGGATCGGGGCGCTGGCGGAAGTCGCAGACCCGATTACCGCCATCGCGGCCATCGGCCAAATCGCATCAGGCGCGACAAACCGGGAGGGCTGGATTGCGGCAGGCGTAAAATCCCCGTGTCCCGACCCTTCCCAACGACCATGCGACACCCCATTATCCAGCCATGACCCAGGCAGATCAGACCCTCGCCCCCGCGCAGTTCTCCGTCTCGGACGCCGCAGCGCGGCGCATCGCCGAGATCATCGCCAAACGCGGCGACGACGCGGCGCAGACCGCGTTGCGCGTCGCAGTGTCCGCCGGGGGGTGCAACGGGTTCCAGTATGAATTCCGCATCGACCCGGAGATCGCCGACGACGACGTGGTGATCGAGAAACAGGGCGTGCGCGTGACGGTCGATCCGGCCAGCCTCGACCTGCTGGCGGGCGCGGAGCTGGACTTCACCGACAAGCTGATGGGCGCACATTTCTCGGTCAAAAACCCCAACGCGGCCACGTCCTGCGGCTGCGGCACCAGCTTCTCTCTGGCGGGCTGAACCAGCCCCGCTTCGGGTTGACGGGACGGCGGCGCGCTGCCATCGCTGTCGGGCCTTGGGCGGGCGGATCGCGGTCGCCACGGCGACGACCCACCGGCTCCCCGGAGCCGCCGCCTGAAACGAGCCGCCATGAAGATCGCCACCTGGAACGTCAATTCAGTCCGCCAGCGTCAGGTTCTGGTCGCGGACTGGCTGGAACGGGTCCAGCCCGATGTCCTGCTGTTGCAGGAGATCAAGTGCGAGGCGCACCAGTTCCCGGCGGATACGTTCGAGGCGCTGGGTTACACGGCGCATGTCGTCGGCCAGAAATCGTATAACGGCGTCGCCGTGCTCTCCCGCCGCCCGGTCGAACTGCGCGAAACGAAGCTGCCGGGCCTGTCCGACCCGGAGCCGCCCGCGCGCTATATCGAGGTCGAGGCCGATGGTCTGATCATCGGCAATCTCTATCTGACCAATGGCAATTCCGGCGGCGAGGCAGGCTTTCAGAACAAGCTTGAGTTCTTTGACGCGCTCGCCTGCCGGGCGGAAACGCTGCTGCGCGCCGACGCCGACTTCCTGTTCGCGGGCGATTACAATGTGTGCCCCACCGAACGCGACCTCGCCCCCGGCGCGCTGAGCGCGACAGACGCGCTGGTTCGCCCGGAAAGCCGCGCCGCGTTCCGCCGCCTGCTATGGCTCGGCCTGACCGACGCCGTGCGGGCGCTGCACCCCGACGAGAACTGCTACACGTTCTGGGATTATCAGGCCGGGGCGTGGAACCGCGATCTGGGCATACGGATCGACCATGCGCTGCTGTCGCCCCGCGTAGCGGAGCGGCTGGCGGCCGCCGCGCCGGATCGGGATGAGCGGGCGAAGCCGCAGCCTTCGGATCATGTGCCGGTTTTGATGGAGTTGGGATAGAGCAGTGACGTAATTAGAAAATGTTTTCGTAATGGTCGCCCTGCGATCTCTCTCACGTCCGTTTAATAATCATTATAAATATCCATGAAGATATCTCCTGTGAAGTTCGCAGAAACGTTCCCTAAAGTCTGATCGTCTTCGGTAAAGGCCCTGCCAATCGGTTCATGTTATAGAGCTCGACAATCTATTTACTTGCCTCCGACCACCCGAAATGAGCATAGAAAGCTCGAAAATTTTTCTTCCGATTTAGCTCTTATTTTTCCCAATCAATGATGGCTGGTGTGAAATAATCCACAAAACCATTAGCCTTTACCTGTTTAATTTCAAATATAGAGCATTTTGATATAATATGATTTTCTTTTATAGCCTCACTAACTGCTTGAGCTTGGCGTTGTATATTTGGCACAGCATCGATTAAATGACACAATTCGCGCCCTGATTTCGTTAAGAAAATAGTGTTAATGTGCGCTGTTATTTTTGCTCTAAACAAAATATTTATTAAAATATTATCCATAGAAATAGAACATGTTAAATCCATGTCTGGAGTAAAATTTGTTTTTCTATTTGTAGATAAGGAGTCTATAATTCCGCACTCTTGCATACCAATAAAATCAATTTCATTTTCATTTATTTTTTCTATTGAATACGGCAAAGATCCATTTGAAAAAAATAAACATGCATGTTCTGAAAAATTATTTGCGATTTTTTTGTCTATTTCTGATAATATACGTAAAGTCGACAGTGAAAATCTACCCTGATGCCTCACTTCTCCTGAAAGAATACGTCCCCAAAGTTGACGCGTTCTTTCGGTACTTGCTTTTTCAGCATACGACGAAAATATATTAAGCCAATCTTCGTCCAGAGGTTCGTTCGACTCAGAGTGATCGTCGTGTTTATCGACGACATCTTTAAGCGCCACCTCAGCGACAGACTCTCTATTTTCTTGATTTATATAGGCATTTCCCATCATTTCTAGCGTCGCACGTTCCAACAATACAGGGTCAGCAGATATTTTTTTCGCAACATCAGGCACTAAGAGCCTGTTTGGAAAATCACGGGTGAGCATTTCTGCGCATGAGATTGGCGCC
>NZ_JAFVMF010000030.1 GCF_017377715.1 Acetobacter sacchari
GCAGCACAACCGCGCCGCCGGCCGGCGCAGTTGGCGCGCTGGTTGCGGCTTGGATAGTGGCGAGCGAACTGCGGACGGTCGGCAACGCCGTTGCGTCGTTGTCTTGTCCGGATAGGGTCTGCGATGGGTTGGATGAGTTATAGAACGGAAGGATTTCACTCCCGGTGTCTCTGTCGCTGCACACCGCGTAAATGCCGTATGTTGTTCCAGCCGCGAGCGTAAGAGTCGCCGCGGCCGGCAGGAGATATTGCACCGTCACGGCTGTGCTGTCTGCATCAAGCCCGGCTGTCGTCGCGCCAATGGCTGTGACATCGACGACGCCCGGCGCGAGGACCGAGCCAACACCGACCGTCAGCGTCATGGCCGTGGTTGAGAACGTCAGTGCGAAGCCTTCAGCCGCCGAGACGCCATCGCCATAAACCTGCGATGCGAGCTTACCGAGGCCGACTTTTGCAAAGCGCCCTGCGTACAGCATATCCGTGTCGAGCGGCACTGCGCCCGCATAGATGATGTTCCGGTCCATGATTATCCTAGTGAATTGAACCCGGTTTCGAATTCACCGAGCAGTGCTGACGACCCGGTGCATTGCACCCACGCGACAACGCCTTCAGCTTTGGTTCTGTTGATCGCGGCGTAGACGGCAGTCTTATCAGATGATGACGGAACGACGGCAGTTAGGAAAAACTGGCCGCCCGAAAGATGCCCGTAGTGCAGGCCATTATTATATCCGTAGCCACCGCCTATCGCCGGGGATGCTGCCGATCCGTAACCTTTACAGTCGTCTGCGTTCGTCGGCTCGATGATCGTCGGCGTAACGCCAAGGGAGGCGTTGACCGCCGCGATGATAGCTGCCCGAGTGTTTTTGCCAGCGACAAGTGCCGCCTGTATCCGCGCCAGATAGGACGCATCGGTCTCGTCTGTATTGCGTGGGAATCCATCTTCGCCGAACAGGTCCGCCGCGTGCATATCCAGCGAAGCGCCTGTGCTGGTCTGCAATCGCGTCTGGTCGTTCACATAATCAAAAAGCGACCATATCCACGCAAAGACACTCGCGAATCCCGTCAGGACGCCGACAAGGACTGGCGCTTGTTCATCCTCATCGACGCCGGGCGCATCCGGAAACCATCCGTCCGGCAAAAGCTGCCGCAGTCGCCGAACGAAATCGGCCTGATCTCCGGTCGCCATTATGCCGCCACTACGGTTATCGAGACAGTGCCTGCGCGGATAACGCCAGTGCTGGACGCTGGCAGATCAGCCTGCGCGCCGTTCAGCAGCACGTCGGTGATGGATGTCGGAGTGACTGTTGCGTTATTCCATGCGACCACTGAGAGGCGACTGTAGGCATAGCCCGCACCGACCGACTGTGCGTCGATGTCGGAAGTGATTGCAGTCTGGACAGTAGTCTCGACCGCCGCCGTAGCAGTCCCCGACGGGACGGTAACTGTCATGGACACATTCGCCACAGTCTCGACGGGGCCAATGGTCGCAAAACCAACCCCGCACGCGCGAACTGCGTCTATCGCCGTGTAAACGTCTTCGATCAGCGTATCGGACGGGTCGCCTGTGCCGTCATCGACAACGGCGGTGAAATACCCTGCGCGCGTCGTCCCGTCCGCAGCCTGCCCATCCATGATTGCGTCGGTAAGGTTCGTCTGCACGCCCGCAATCGCGCTCTCTATCGCGGCCTCACAGGCTGTCGCCTTCGCCGCAAGCCAGTTCGGAAAACGCGCGATCAGCGCCGCGTCCGTTTCGCCGTCCGATCCGTTCACGACGGCTGTCACGTTGGTCACAATGTCGATGCCGGAGATCGCCGTTCCCAGCAGGCAGATCGCGCCAGCCGCGACGTTGCCCGTCGTGCCGGTCGTTGTGCATTGCACAGGGACGGTGATCGCTGCGGTTCCTGCCGCCCGCACATAGGCCGCAGCCGCCGTGCTCCACGCACTGTTCGACGTGTCTTTCGTGACGGTGAAGATGATGCCGGAGACCGTCTTTACCGTGTCGCCAACAGCAACCGTCGCCGACTGCCCGGACGGTGAGAACGACGTCATCATGACGTTGGTTGTTGCTGCTGTCCCGGCCTCACGCGTCATGCCGAACTGCTCGACCCACGTATCAATGTCCGATCCGGTCGAAGTCGTCAGATAAACGCGCGTCAGGATCTGGAGCGCGACGTATTGCAGCCATAGCCCGACGCCAGCCACAGCCTCCATCAGTGCGCGGCCGACCGTGCCAACGGTCATGTCGAGCAAAGACGCGCACGCGCCCTGCGCCGCAGTTATCGCTGTCGATACGGTCGTCGTAAATGATCGGAGTGTCAGGGACATTTCAGGTCGCGTAGCTCAGTGCTTGTTGCGTCTGCGTCGCCGCATCCGTGTATTGGATCAGGCAGGTAAACGACCCACCTCCGTTGTCCGTGACCGTCGTCGTGACCGGCTGGGACTGGTCAACACCAGTTTCCATTGCCATCTGTTCAGCAATGACGCCCTGGATCATGGCCGCCGTTATAGGACTTCCGATCATCGCCGGAGCGCCCGCGCCGTAATCGAGCGACCAGAGATATCCGCCGGGATTGGTGCATAACCGCCGCAGGATGGATTGTTGCGTCGCAGTCGGCTCATCGACGACAGCGATCCCGCCCGAACTATCCAGCAGGATATCGCCGCCGAAGACGTGGCTTATGAGGTTCATCGTTCATCAACCCACCGGACCGCCGGTATTCGCGCCGTTGTTGCCGTTCGTATGGACGTGGCTGTTGAGGCTATGACTGGACGTTTTCACATCGGTCTGCCCGGTCACCGTACCGGTCGCCGTTATGTCGCCGCCCGTCACCGACAGGCCAGAACTGGTGAGCGTCATGGTGCACCCGCCGACCTTGGCGACGATGGATGACGTCGTGATCGAGAGCGTCGCCCCGGCCGCCCCCGCATAAAATCCATCAGCGGTGATGTGAAACCAACCTGCGCCCTCTGTAGCGTCGCCTGCCGTCCGAGTATCCGTGTCCGTTGGCGGCGCTCCGCACCCAGCCATGACCAGCATCTCACCAGACTGCGCGACCTTCCCCGTCTGGGGGGATGTCGGCGACTGGATGATGTCGTCAAAGACATCAGCGGAAACGACAAGGTGTTCAGCATCTCCGCCAACCGGCGTCACCTTGACGTGCTGACCAATGGACGGCGGCGCGGACATGCGCAGATCACCAGATCGCACGCCGACGCCATACTGGACCCAGCCGCTTTCAACGCCGTCTGGCTGGAGAGCAACCTTAACCGCGTGGTTAATCGGATCTACGGCGGTGACGAGACCATACGACGGAGCCGGTATCGAGTTCGCGACTGCCTGCGCCACCATCCGCGAGATGACGGCGTGAAGGCTCCTAGTCATACTCGCTGCTCTCGTCGTCTGTCGTATCGCGCGTTCGAAGCGTCACGTTCTGCGTGTAGCCCTGATCCCAACCGAACGTGCTGGAGACCGCATCAACATCATGCGTGCCGTCCCACGTCGTGCCGGTGCCAGTCAGCGTCATAAACTGACGCGGGGCCAGCGACGCGCGGCCATGCACGGTGAACGTCAAATCCCTGCCATGGGCTACGATCTGTCGGTAAAGCGCCTCGGCCTTCGCTTGCAACTGATCCTGCTTCAGCCCCGGAAATTTGAAGCTGTGCATGGTCCCATTGGCCAGCGCGTTCTTTTTCCCTGCGCCCAGAGCGGAAAAATACACCTCAGACTTGATGCGCTGCTTGCTGTCCCAAGACAGGCAGTGGACGACGACGCCTTTGGCCGTCTGGTAGTCGCGGCCAAAATTCGCATCCCAGAAGTCCGCGACAATCGGAGATCCGCCGCCGGGGTCCGAATACTTCAGCGAGTGGGCCGTCGCGTCGTCGCTTGATGGATACGGCGCAACGACAATCGTCTTTCCATCTGCGTAGAAATCGCAATTCGATCCGTTGGCGACATATCGCACAAGGTCGAACGCCGTCTGAAAACGATGCTGGCCAGCCGCCGCGTGGCGCTTATGCTCAATCTGCCAGAACTGCCCCTCGTAGCCAGTCGTCACGGTGACATTCGGCGTCAAACCGGCCGCCGTGATGACCGACTTCAGCAACTCCGTGCCGGTTAGATTCAACCACGTGTCCATCACGCGCATGTCCATCAGCTTCGCGAGGTAGTCGCGACAGGTGACTGAAACGCTGCTGCTGAACGGCCGGAAAGCGACGTTATCGACGATACCCTGAAACACCGCCGTCCATTGCGAGCCGGACGATTCTTCGTCTCGCATCTGCAGCTGGATATCGATGTCGGAGAGCGTCGAACCTGAAGCGGGATCGGAAACGTCGAACCAGTATGGCGCCTGAGTGACTGACCGATCGAACGCAAGTTCCAGCGTCAGTGTGTCGCACCGACCGTAGCGTGTACGGTCCAGAGAGAACGACAGAACGCCGAAACCTGATTGTTCCACGCCGTTCACGAGCAAGCGACAGCGGGGGGAGCGCCACGGACTACGCCGCGTCCCCGTCACTGTGATGCTGTCGCTCATTGAGCTGGGATGCCGTCCGTCTGCGTGGAATCAACAACCGGCAACTGGAGCGTGACCGGCGTCGTGAATGAGGACAGGTCCGGGTCGGACATGCCGTTAAGCTGGGCGATGCGCCACCATTGCGTGGCGTCGTTCAACTGCGTCGCTGCGACGTGATAGAGCGTTCTATCAGACGCCGTGACCGTGACCGTCGCCATCAGGAAATTACCGAAACTGTCGTGCCGGATGCGATGCCGGTATTGAGCGCGGCGCGTCCAACCGATGCACGCGCGTCCACTGCTGTTGAGGTGATGCTGGCGTTCTGCGCGACCGCAGTCAAAGCCGAAGCATTGCCGACCGTGATTGCCTCAAGATTAGCCCCAGCGTCGGAAATCGTGGTTCCGAGCGACGTTGCTGCTGATTGCATCGAAGTCATCATAGTAGCGACAGACGATGGCGCAGACGCAAGATTTGTCGCAGCGCCTGTCAGGCTCGTCACCGCAGAGAGGTCGGTTGATACGCTCGCCAGCGCCGATCCCGCGCCAACAAGGCTGGCTAGTGGCGTGATCTGCCCCACCACAGCCCCCAACTGGCTGGACGCATTGGAGATTGCGGACGAAACTGTGGAGATCGTGTCCGTGACGGAAGTGATAGCGTTTGCAGCATCAGACCCGATCAGAGCCGACAGCGCGCTCGACGCCGTGCTGGTAGTCGTCGCGGACGCCAGGATCTGCTCAAGCTGGATCTCATATGGGATGACCGCGCCCTTGCGGGTATATTCGTACCAGTATTCGGCGATCTTTACCTGTGCCGAGAAGCCTGGAGCAGAGAACGCAATCGCCTGCCCAGCCACGCGCATCTGCTTGATGGCTTGTGCGCGGGAGAGCGCGTTCGGGCCTAGGAAGCGCGCGGAAAAGATGATCCTGTTCGGATCATTGCCAACCGCATCGACTATCCTGCCACCGCCCGGCAGCCTCTGCACGACAAGCTGCTGCAAGCCGCCGTCGCGGATAACGTCCGGGACTTCTGCCCCTGAGAGCGTCACGCTCCCGATAACGACAGGCGCACTCGTCCCGAGGCGGCCAATCGATCCGATGGCTGCCTCGATAGACGTGAGTGACATGGTGTTCCTGAGTTACGGCTGGCCGGTGAATATCGGCCATTTTTGCAGCGGCGCAGTCGAGTTGCGAGGCACGAACGGCCAGTGCTGAGGGTTCGACTGGTTACTCTCCGCCAGCGCTTGCAGTGTCGGATCAGCGCGGAAATCGAGCGGGATCAACTTGCGATGATACAAGTCCGGATCGTGGATATTACTCCAGCGCTCGCACCGACTGTAAGCGCGATCGAACTCTAGCGGGACGCCGTTGACGTCGCCGTGAGCCATCATCGTGTGCATGCACTCGATATCAGTCGCGCCGGGAAAGCGTCCGGTGTTTGCGCATCCGCCCAGAAGAATAACCGCCGCGAGAATGGAGAGCCGCAAGATCGTCGTCCGGTTGGTGATACTGACGACAGTATCAAGCCGCCCGACTCGACGCGTCAAGCCAACAAAAAAGCCGCCCCACCTTACGGCGTAAGCGGCTGGACGCACGAATGCGGATGATAGAGATTTATAGGTCAGTAACCGTACGGTTTGTCAAGGGGATTGTGGGGGTGACTTAATTGAGACGCATCCCTAATTTGATGACACGCTAGTGGCTGCACAATTAGAAAATCGTAACAATGAAGATCGGAACTAGTACGATATCGTTATCATATGGCGAAACGACCCCCAGCGCGCCCGACTGCCACAGTGTCGGATTCTTCTCAATTCGAACTCACTCTCGCTCATTACGAGACGCCAGAGTGTTCTATTGACTTCAAACTTGATGAGGGCGGCGGCTCGGTATGGGCCACGCAAGCGCAGATAGCCGACGCGTTCGGCATTAGCAGCAAGACGGTCAGTGAGCATCTTGCAAACGTGTTCCGAGAGCAGGAACTGATAGAGGAGGCAGTTGTCCGGAAAATCCGGACAACTGCAAAAGATGGCAAGAGTTACAACACGTTACACTACAACCTCGATGCCATTCTAAGTGTTGGCTATCGGGTGAGTGGCACCAAGGCCACCAAGTTCCGCCAATGGGCTACAGGCGTTCTAAAGTCATTCTTGACGAAGGGTTACGCACTAAATGAGGAGAGGCTCAGGGATGACCCAGAATCCCTAAAGGCTCTAGCTGCAAAAATAAGAGCCCTTAGGGCGGATGAGAAGAACATATACAAGTCGGTCCGGGATGTGTTTGCCTTTGGGTCAATAGACTACGACAAATCATCACCGACAGTCAGGTCATTCTATGCAAAGTTGCAAGACAAGCTGACTTATGCGGTAACCGGGAACACATCCGCACAAATAGTGCTTACAAGAGCAAGTTCAAAGAAGCCCAACATGGGCTTGAAATCATTCTCTGGCGCTGGCCCTGGAGCGTCCGATATTCATATCGGAAAGAATTATCTCGAAGAGAACGAACTATATCAACTGCACATACTATGTGAGCAATTTCTGATGTTTATGGAGTTATCATCTGCGCAAGGGAAAGCTCTAACCATGCAGCAATTGGCCGATAAATTTGACGCACTCTTGATTGCTCAAGACCAGCAGTTACTCAGCACCTATGACGGTTGGTTCAAGGATAGGGCCAAGAAGCATGCTGAGGCCGAATACGCCACTTACCGCAGGTCCCTGCGATAGTAGAGAGCCTCCCGCTCATTGATCCACATCATTGCGAAACACTAACGTATTACCCACCATCCCGCCGGGCGGCGCGGTTCGGGGATGGATGGCGTCGCCCAGCCACGCACGCAGCGTGAGAAGCCTTCCCAGATTACGCAAATCGTATATACAATCCGCTTGACCGACCTAATCTAATCGTATATACAATCTGCATGAGATACGCGTGGGACGAAGAGAAGCGCCGGAGCAACCTTAAGAAGCACGGCGTCGACTTCTCTGAAGCCGATGACTTCGAGTGGGACGTCGCTCTCGTAACGGCAAGCCAAAGCGCTCGGGAGCCCCGCCTCGTTGCCCTCGGGCCGATCGGCAATCGCCTCTACGTCCTCGTCTTCAGCATCGAAACGCGCATCGTCCGCATCATCAGCCTGCGCAAGGCAAATAAACGGGAGGCCAAGCACTATGTCTCGCAAGCGTGAGTTCATCATCCCCACCGACACGGAAGACGCTGCGATCAACGCCGGGATCGCGCAGGACGCCGACAACCCCGAACTGACGGATCGAGAATTGCGAGCAATGGTGCCCGCGCAACGCGCGACGCCCGCTCTTGCCGCAGCGAAACGCGTCAGGGGTGCGCAGCAAGCTCCGGTGAAGATGCCCGTCTCCATTCGCCTGGACCGCGATTTGATTGACCGCCTCAAGGCTGACGGGCCGGGGTGGCAGAAGCGCGCGAACGATATGCTTCGTGTGGCGACGGGCTTGGTGAACTAACCACCCCTCCCCGCGTTGACGCTACACGGACGGCATCAGAACAAGCCTCATCTGTCACCGGCTCATCGGTGCCGTCCGACCATCATGCGCCTCGCGCAGAACTTCCTTGCAAAACGTAACTTAAAGGCCCACTGAAGATAGCGGGCCGCTACCTTCCCGCAGCTTTGGCGACAAGTTTCTGCGCGCCCCGAAAGCCAAAAAGATGTCTAACGAGACACTGAGCCGGATTGCCGTCCTTGAGCAGCAGGTGGCCGAGTTGCAAGCCCGCATGGGCAGCGCGAGTCCCACAGAGAATGCGCGCCACATAAACATGATCAGCAAAATCGTGGCCGCATTGTCCGTGAACAGTCGAGAGCTGTGGAAGGCAGTGAATGCGGGGCGACCAGCGAGTATTGCCCGCTCACGGCACTAAACCCGTCAGATCGACGGGTTTGAGGTTTTCCACCGCCCGTTTTCTATGCCAATTCCGACGCCCTCACGTTCCGCGCTTTGGTGTTTTGTTCCATGGGAGGCTGGTGATATCTATGCCGCCTTAGCGTCCATGCGGCGCGCGGCAACTGAGGCATCGGCAGAGGCGTGGCGGCTCCTAAAATACGATCTATGTGCCATGCGATTTTGCTTGGGCCACTGAATGTAAAGCTGGTCAACGACACGTTAGGGACGGAGCTGATAGGCGGCGACTTATACCTCAGCCGTCAAGCGCACTGGCACATAGCGCAAGATCACCCCGAGGATTACGATGCGTGCATACTCGCACTGAAATCAGTGGGCGCCCGCCCTGGGCTCATCGGGCAAGCCCCAAAGCATGGGTCTAATTTTGAGGCGATTGTCCGTTTCCGATCCGCGAATCCTCAGAAGCCGTTCGTGCTTGTAGCCATAGGACTCGAACGAGATGAGCGAGGAGCGTATCGCGTGAAGAGTGCCTATTCCATTGATGAGCGCACCGTCGAGAGGCGGCGACTTAACGGGCACCTTAAACTTCCTTGTAGATAGCAAAAGAGGCCGCCAAGGCGACCTCCTGCTGTCCGGGCGGGACGCAATCCCCGATCTCTTGGGCACCCGGTCCCGCGCGCTTAGGACCAAGATGCTTATTTACCAACCCTTGCGAGGCTGGTGCGTGAGGTAGCCGTTCTCACCTCACCGGACGGCACATACATGATCATACCCGTGGTTTAGGTCAAGTTAACTCTAGGCATCGACCAACGCCCTCACCTTCCGCCCACTCTGCGGGAGCCTCCCGCCAAACAACGCCTCAGCGTGCGTGACCTTCAACTCCGCGATCACGGCTCCGGCGCAGATCTTGTCGAACGTCTCCCTGTCCACGACCTGCGGCGTCGCGTTCGGCTTCACCTTCCCTGTCTTTGGATCGTGGTCGCGATCAGGAACGAACAGGTTGAACTTCGCGCCGCCCACGTGCTGCACGAGATAGATGTTCGGGTGGCCGTTCACGTCACAGACATGCAGGCCGTCCGCCACAAACCCGCTCGGCTGCCACAGCACAAAGTCGCCGCGCCGCAAGAACGGGTAGAGGTTGTTCGTCTCCAGACGCAGGACGTGGTTCGGCGACTGCGGCGTCCCCGCCAGAGCCAGCGCGCTCATAACGCTGGCTCCGGGGTCTTGGCGAAAGGGCGCAGCACATCCACGATCAATGGGAACCAGACCCACGGCTGAACAGTGCCTTGCGTGTGCGCCTTAGTCTTGTCCTCATACCGCCCGAACCGGCGTCCTTTTTCTGTTGGCGTCCAGACGATCCGGTTCTTTGCATCGCGGCTGTCGTTGTGGAAGCCTTGCTCTTTCAAAAGCTGGTTCACGTCGCGGTTTGATATCCCCAACTCCGCGCCGATCTGCGTCGCAGTCATCGTCCGCTCCTGAACGACGAGCGGTTGAGCCTGCCAACCGAGCACTTTCGGGAGGTCAACGCCCGTCTGCTCCTTCACGACGGCGTTTGCCTTGAGACGCGCTTGCGTCACATCCATGCCTTGGCGCTTGTGATACGCGAGCGTCGAGCCGTGTAGCGCGATAGCTTTGCGGATCAGGGTGATGTGGTTGAAGGAGGGGGTAGCGGTAGCGGGAATTTCGCCACGAACCATCGCATCGAAGGCCTCAAGCACCTTGAGGTGGAAAGCTGCGCTAATCCATTCCCCGTAGGCGTAGACCAGTTGGCGCACTCCATAAGTCCCAGAAGCGCTTCCGCCATTGATTACGTTAAGTGGTTGATTTTTCTCAGAAGGGGAATTTCCCTTCTGGCAGATTTCCGCCACTAATGCCCTTGTCTGAGCGTTCTTCCCCCACTCCGCTGGAGTCTTGTTCGCGGGAGAACCAGCGGCGCGCCAGCAATCATTTAGGCTGTAGCGACCTGCCTCGTCCTGGCGGATTGAAGACGAAAGGATGGTGAGAGCGCTCATGCTGCCTCTCCCTTCGCGCGAAGGGCGGGGAACATCTCCATAAGCTTCTCTCTCGGCTTCCCGCCGTAGAAAACCTCGTGCTCCGTTTCGTTGTCCTCGATGGTTTCAAGCATGTCGTGAGCGATCTTGATCATCTGCTCCCGCGACGGTGGATTATCGATCGTAAGAAGATTGATTACGTCGTCATGAAGAATCGTAATGGAGATCATCTGAGACTGAGCGAGTTTCAGAAGCTGCTCTCGGGTCAGTATGGATAGAGCCTTATAGGAACAAGCCTCGGGCATGCCGAAGATGCGCTTTGCCCTTTCGGGCGCAGGTATGCTATCTGTCATCCGTTGATACCTTTCTGGGTTTCACTCAGAGGCATCGGGGGAAGTCGCCAAACCGGACCCCGATGCCTTTTCTTTTTTCAGAAGAACTTCGGCGAGCAGTTCGTTGATTTCCGACGTCATACTGCGAACGCTTTCCGCAGCGGATTGTCGAAGCGCTTCGTAAACATCCGGCCTCAACCGCAATGTCATCCGAGGGCAATCTTGGAATGGGGTAGGAATGTGTGCCTCCTTCGCTGATGGCACACCATATATGCCATGGCACAGGCGATGTGCAATAGAAAAAACACATCACCTGTGCCAAAATGCGAACATGAGCGACGATGACAGATACCGCAGATTCAACCTGAGAATCCCGAAGGACGTGTTCGACGTCATTCAAGACTTGGCGTTGGAGCGCTCGCACTCGATGAACGCTGAGATCGTGCAGCGCCTTGAGGCGTCTTTAATGCCTGTTGCTATGTGGCCAACTGACGCCCCAGACGATAGCAGCCCCATATCTCCCGAAGAGAAATCCTTTATTGCCATCATGCGCTCCATGAGCGAGCCGGAGCGGATGATTCTGCGGGGTGTGCTACGCGGAATGGCCGAAGGCAGGGACGCGGTTAGTAAGCCGAGAGACCAATAGCCCGGTTGACCTCTCCACCCTGCGAATGTGATGTTCCGTTACAAATGTAACGGGGGTGAGCGTGAAGAGAGTTTTGGTGGTGGGGACGATTTCGTCGTTATGCTATACCTATGACGCCGCAGCACAGGAAGCGCGCGACCTTCAGCCCGTGTCGAAGCAAATCTCTGATGGCTCACAATGCTTCGATATAAAATTTGAGAAGCAACAACTTCCGCCTTACCAACCAATTCTGATTAATAAATGCACAGGAAATACGTGGTTGTTAGTAAGGAGCCCTATAGGCGATAAAAACGGCAAAGATACTGGATCTTACACATATACTTGGCAGCCACTTCAATACGGCAACGCGATACCAATTTTAACGCCGTCAAGATAATCTCCCCCACTCCCACCCACCCCTCGCCCCGTGCTACACTCCGCCCATGACCGACGAGCCGACCAACCTCATCCTTGAGCAGTTGAAGCTGATCCGTAAGGAGCAGGCGGACCAGCGCACGCTCCTGCTGCACCACACCGACCTGCTACGCCGTATCGAGCGCCGGGTTGCCGAGGGCGAGCGCCGTGTGGACGAACTGAAGGACGATCTTGAGATGATGCTCAAGTCCGAGATCATGGGTCGGCTGGGTAACTTCGAAAACGAGATCGACCGCCGCATGGACGAGATCGAGGCCAAGCTGCGGGAGCGGTGACGGGGCGTTGACCCGACTCTGGCGCGGGTGATCGGATGATCTCCATGAGCGGAGATCGACAATGGCAGCTTCAGTGGAAGTGGTGTGGACTGACTGGTCAGCCGACTACAGAATTGGCGTCAAAATAGTTACCGTTCGGGTTGTGCATGACGCCGGAGAGTTTCAGCTAAGCTTTCAAATAAAAGAGCCTCTGTCGACTGCAACGCGGCTGCGTGAGTTGATACTTCAGGAGCTTCACCACCTTGGGGCTGGTTTGGCAGCAACCGAGCCTCAGCAGATATCGATACCCGAAGGCTCCCTTCCTGATTAGGCTCGACCCGAAGATCGAGCAGTTTTGTCTCGTATTTCACGCTTCCTCCAGACGACATTCTGCCAAAGGCTATTTGTCCCGTCTTGGTTTCGGTGGGAATTACACCCAGTCCCTCAATTCACAAACGCCATCCCCGGCATACGCGGATTGCCCACGCCGTCAGCGTAACTCCCCTGCGCGCGCAAATCCTGCATCGCGCGGCCGTATTCGACGTTGAACATGATGTCTCCGATCTTCTTGCCGTCCAGCATGACGGGGGCTGGGCGGATTACGAATTGCTGCGGTTGCGGCTGGGGTTGCGTTGATGGCGTTTGTCGCTCTTGCGCACGTGACGCCTGCGCCTGCTGCCATATCGGCACGGACTGCCATGCTGTCGCGAATGGGTCATTGACGTGAGCCTGAGGCGCTGACGCCGGACTGCCGACATGCGTGTGAAACCATTGGAACGGGTCCAGCTTATCCTTCCAGGTTATCGGTGATCCGTCGTCATAACCGAGTTTGTGATCCTCCGACTTCGCCCACCCCGCCAGCTTGTGTGTTCCGTAGAGGATGCCGCCAGCAGCGGCCAAAGTTGCCGCGAGCGCCCCCGCACCGGCTGCGAACGCCGCCATCGCAGGAATAGCCGCCGCCACCGATGCTCCCGCCATCACGGAACCCAATGCGGCGACGCCAGAGACAAGCGGCCCGAGAGCCGCAGCTGTTAGCGCCATACCACCCGCGAGCGCGACGAAAGCCGCCGTTCCCGCCGCGAGCATTTCCAAATCCTCCACGGCGCGCGGGTGTCGCCGTGTAAAATCCGTCAGCTTCGTGATCCCGGCCGTCAGCTTCGCCAGCATTCCGGTCGCATCATTCACCAATGGCGCTCCTAGTGCCGTGAGAAGGTTGTGCCACGCATTTTCGAAGGCGTTGAGTTTTGTGGTTGGATCGGTCGCGTTCGCGACCTTGTATTGATCGACGCCGACTGCTCGCTGGATATTCTGCGCGTCGCGATCGAACGCAGGCTGGTTCCTGAGAATTTCCGACAGAAGACCGATCACGGTCCCGCGTAGATGGCTGCGGAGCAATTCTGCCATCTGAGAATCTGTCGTCGCGAACCCGCTCTTCTGGAGGGCTTTCGACAAATAATCACGCACCCACGACACCGGATCCGCACGCATTTCGTCGCCGCCAGCAAGCGCGCCGCGATCGATCGTAAGATGGCCACCGCGACCCACATGAACTTTCTTCGCATCCATCAGGCCGAGATTTTCAAGCCACGTCGCGCCCGCCTGCGTCATAATCCCGCCCGCGAGTTGCTGCTGGAGTGACGCAAGCTGCGTCCCGACCGTCGATGCGCTGCCAGACGCGGCTATGACGGGGGCTAGGTTTATCAGTCCCCTATCCGACAAAGCAGCCCCGGCCGTCCGCGCATACTGCTGGAAGGCAAGCAATTGCTCAGGTCCGACGCGTCCACGCGAACCGATCGCGATACCCTCCAGTAGCCGTGCTTGCTGCGTAAGGTGGCTTGCGCTGATCTCGTGGGTATTCGGGTCTACAAGAGCGCCTCGCTGGTCCAAATAACGGACAGCGGTAAATGCAGACTGCTCCTGATCGCGCCCCGTCAGATTGGACAGAACAACACCCATCTGCGCCATCTGCGGCATAACCGCGATGGCTTCCTTCATCGAGCCAAGCTGGTTTCGAAGGTCGGCAACGAGGGCGATGTTCTTCTCCGCCGACGATCCAATTACATTCCCGGCAGTCTGCCACGCCGCGCCAGTCGCCTGCGCCACCTCTACCTGAGAAAGCCCGGCCTGATACATCAAAGACTGCTGGTGCGCGAACTCCTTCCCGGCGTCTGCCAGCTTGGCCATCCCGGCCAGCATCGCCGTTCCGCCGATGACGCCAGTGAACCCTAGAGCTGCAAGTTTCGCGCGGTTGAAGCCCCCTTGAAGCTGTTCGACCGACATGTTGAGGCCGACGACATGCTTGGATAGCGCCTGAAGAACCGCCGTAGCGTTGTCCTTCATGGCGATGGTTACGCCGATTTTGTAGATGTCAGCCATTTGCGCGTGCTATCCTCGCGGCGTGAAGCCACCTTATTTCGAAACGGACGATGAGTTCGACGACGGCGGAACGCCTATGTGGCGTGAGCGTCAGCAGGAATTGCGCAGGACGCACGTGCGTCAGCGCGTGACGATCAATGCTCCTGCGCGCAGGCAGCCGCAGACCCTGCGTGAGTGGTGGGATATGGCTACCCCGGCCCAGATTTTTATCACCGGACAGGTGTTGTTTTGGTCGTTTTTGTTTGTGGTCGTCATCGGGACTGTGGCCGCGCTTGTGATCCACGACGCCATTTTCGGGGCGCCAAGCGACTTTGACGCTGCCATGTGGCAGACTTCGCATTAGAGCAGACAAACCGCCACGTCTCTTGCCTGCCATCTCCAACAGATCAGATAAGGCGTGATCGCCCTTAAATCTTCCGCGTCAGCCCATCGATGCCGACCTTGCTATATATTGATGAGTCTCTGAAAATATGTTCATGATGGGTAATAACCAATTTACGTGATCGGTTTACCTACATGATTGGCATGCTTCAGATCATAACGTGGCTTCTGTCTTTTTATTTGGTAATTAAGGGAATTGAAATATTGCAGATAGGGCTCGCCTCCAGCAGAGAGAGTCGTAAATTACCTATCGCAATAGGTATAATTACATTGGTAGCGTGCATCGGCGCTGGTCTGTGGTTCACTCAAACTCAGGATAATATGGCAAGCTCCATATCCTCAAATAGGCGTCAGATTCCATAACCAATCAGCATCCTTTAGTGTTCATCACGTGTGCCTCGCGCCCACTAAGGAGTTACGGGTGAAGTTTATTAAGCGAACCATAGAGACGTTATTATGCCTATGCGTGTGCTATGCGGTTTTCGCCGTAGCAGGGAACATATTCCTTGCGAAGGGAGCGCCTAAAGACTCGGACGGCAGCACTTATCCCACCCCCGCACTTCCGGCCGCCGTCACCGCCCCGGTTGGGGCGGTCTCCGTTTCTGATTTTTTAGTCGACTTCCCCGATACGAAGAGCGGGGTGCGCGAGGTTGTCGGTCCTGGGCGTTTGGCCTGTGCTGGCGGTGAACTGTGCTACATATATTCGCCAGACAATATGTCTGTTTACGTGATGATTGATATAAAAAAACTCGACCGCGCCTCCCGGAAGGCAATTATCGAGAACGACGCATTAAATGGAACATTATACTATACTACTTTAATCGTTCACAAAGACGGCATGCTGAACCAGAGTATCGTGACATCCATTTCCCCAGCGAACTGATCTCAACGCTTTAATCGAAGCGCCCCGCCAATCACCTCACCGCCCACCAGCGTCCCCACGAACCGTTCCCCGATCTCGTGGACGACTTCCTTCTCCTTCCGCATCAGCGCGCCAGCCAGAACCGTGCGAGGCGGCTGCTTGGTGGTGCCGAGTTCAAAATAGACGAGATGATCGTCATCTGAGCCGATCATCGCCTCATGACCCGACACGTTCGTCTCGATACTGTCGCGCATTGCACCCGACCGCAGGCCAGGATCGTTCTCGGTGTAACCGTGGCGCACGCGATCGTCCTTCGTGTTGTCGGCCAGTTCCGCCCACGCAGGCAGCCCGCCGATCGCGCCCTGATAGTGGCCGATCTCCGCTTTCGCCTCAGTCTGCACGATCCGCGCCGCTGCCTCCAGCCCGGAATGTGTCGCGTGATCGACCTCAAGCGTCATTTCCGTCAGTGCGGCAGCGAAACCGAGCAGCGAAAGTTCAGCCACTTTGCTTTTCCTCAAACTGCATGGCGTGCCAGTTGAAGCGCGCGCCCTCGAACTCCGAGAACGTGATGCTGTAAAGCATCACCTCAGCGGCAGACAGTTCATCCATTGCGGTGCTGTAAGGCACCCCATTCTTCACGAGCCAGAGGCGGTCTGTGATTCCTGGGGCGCGTCGGAGTTTTTTACGTCGGCCTCAACGGCGGCGCTTTGCTCCTCAGCAACGGCAACAGCGGCAGATGCGGCATCGCTATCCACAACATCCCAAAGCCCGTCCAATTCCGTGATGTTGTTGGGGAACGGCGGTGTTGGGCGTCCGTCGATCGAAACCACACGCAGCCGAGCAAGCGTGTTCGCGCTCCACGAGTTATCGCCGAATTGCGCTCCAGCGATGCGCGTGAAGCGCGACAGAAGGCTGCCGCGCAGTTCCCTCACCTCAATCTTCCGCCCTTTGGCGTCGGTGACGACGGTGTTTCCGTTCTCGGACATCAGATTGCGATCCTCTGCGATGCAGTGAAGTTAACTGTCTGGTTAACAATGTTGTCGTTCTGCCACTGGCCCGCATCGTTGAGCGTGATGGCCACGTCCGAGAACTCGTAGGTTGTGGTCGTGCCGTCAGTTTCGGTGATGTATTGGTACAGAGTGCCGGAATTGATGGTCGCCGCCGACCAGAACGCCGCCTCGTTCGACGCGATCAGCGCATCAAGCGTGTCGCTGTCGCGCTGCATCACGAAGCTTCCCGACCATCCATTCGGGACTTCATAAGTGATCGGCTTGCTGTTCAGCGGCGCAGACTTGAGTTGCACTGTCTGCTGATTCGACCGGAACTGAGTGACGGTTGGCAGATCAACCGTCGTTCCGTTCCAGATGAACACGATCCGCGTGGTGCGGCCGATATTGAAAGGCGCGTTTGCCATCGCTGGTCTCCGTTAGCTGCTGGAGACGGTGACGGAAACGCCCGCGCCGCCTTCAAGGTTGATGATGAAGAAGCGGTTGATGCCCATGTATTGGACGCTCACGGCGCACACGAGGTAGCCGAGCGCGGTCTGCGCCGTGGGGTTGTTCGATGTGTCGCAGATGACGGTGTAGGGAACGGTCGTGCCCGTGTTGTCGAGCATCCCAGCCGAGCGCATCGTGGAGAGAAGCCCAAGGATGGACGCACGCACATTGCCGAACAGCGTGGAGTTGATCGGCTCTCCGACATACGGCCCCATGCCGGTCGCCAGCGTCTCGGCGATGTAGTTCGTCAGACGCGTGTATTCGTCGCCGTAGATGAGATCGTTCTGCGACGAGTTATAGCCGCCGCGACATCCCCAGATCGCGCCACGCGGGATCGGGTTCGTGACCACATCGAAACCGGCGGTGAACAGGGAAGACAGTTCCGCCGTGGAATACGTCTGCGTCGCGCCCGAAGAAACGAGACCAGCCTTCTGACTGCCTGCGACGCCGTAAATCTGCTTGTTGAGACCAGACTCTTCCGGGCTCTGCTGCGACAGAAGCCCGGCGACATACGCCTGAGCCGGGACGAGCATGAGGCCGTTCGTGCTGTCGTCCCACCAGAGCCAGTCGCCGAACATGACCTTAAGGCCATAGGAGGCGTAACCGCCACTGGCAGACGTTGCGACGGCGTTGGTGATCGTGTCGCCGGATGGGCCGGTCGCGATCATGTAGACGCCCTCGCCGATGCCGAACGCCGCCTGCGTGGTGTAGCTGGTGACGTCATCCAGACCAGCCAGCATACCGATCGCGCAGGACTGGTTGCGTAGCGCATACATACCTGTGCGCGGGTCGGAGTCCTCGCCGATGAACTGCTCGGTTGTCGGCGTTCCACCGTCTGCACCACCGGAGAGCGTCACGGTCGCAGCGGCCAGCGTCGGAACGGTCGTCGGAACCGTCAGGACAATCAGCGCGCTCGTGTCAGCAGTCACAGCCGCGGCGATAGCCGTCCACGTCGTGCCGACATAGGTTCGCGTGCCGAGAACGGAATGCGAGACCGTAAGCTGATACGTGGTCGTGCTCGCGCCATAGAGGGCCAGCGTCAGCTTGATCGAGTTGCCTGCCGTGCCGGTGTAGATCGCCGTCGCCGTGACAGTGCCGATCGTGCCGGTCGCCGCCGTGTCCGTGCCGTCAGACACGCGCACGATGCGGAAGTCGCTGGCTCCCTGAAGCACGCAGATGCTTAGTGCGGTGCCTGCATCCGTGGACGACGCGACCTTTGGGCCGAACGCTGCCAGATAATCGTCGAGGCCGCCAGCGGTCGTCGCGCTGTTCTTCGCCCCCCATGTCGCGGTTCCGACAATGCCGATGCGGCTATAGGTGACGCCGTTGAGCGAGACCTGTGAATCTTGCACGATTTGGACAGCGAGATTCGGGACGATCTGCCCCGAAGTCGAGAACGCGCCAGACTGGTAAATAAGCGCCATGAATCAGCCCCCCAGAGCCGTGCGGACGGTGAAAATGTCGAGCTTGTTCTTCTTCTTTTCCTCGGCGACCTGCGCGTCGGTCAGCTTCGCGCCAACCGGGTATCCGTGGCCGGGCTTGGTCACGACGTAGGAAAATGCCTGGGAAACAGATGCGCGCACGGGCGCAGACGGCGCGGCGGGTGCCTGCGTCGGGCTTTCGTCTGTCATTGATTTCTCGCGGGTGATTAAGGGGAGATGATCAGCCGTTCAGGAGAACGTCGCCGATTTTCACTGTCTCGCTGCCGTTCAGCAGGACGTTGAAGCCGCCGAATAGCAACTGCGCGTCCTGTTCGTGCTGCGTGGTGTCGAAGGTGATTGCGTATCGGAGATCGCGCCGAAAGATCGACTGCGACTGCATCGTGTCGATGTCATACGAGCCTGCGAACTGGATCAGTTCCTTCGTGCCGTTTTTCGACGTGATGAAGCTGATGCCTGAGAGCGCGGCGTCGAGTGCGTGACCAAGCTTGTCGCGGCCTTCCCACGATCCGGACCAGACCGATACGGTGAAAAGCTGGGACTGGCGGCGAGTGATGCGCTTTGCCGTTGCTGATCCACCCGCGCGCGCCGTGAGCGACACAGCGGACGGAACGGTGACGACAGCCCCGGATGATGTGGATCCGGGAATCAGCGCCGCCAGAGCCGCCGCAATCGTGGTGGCGGTGTCTGTGGTTTGCACGGCGTAGAGCGCGACAGAATTTGGCTCGATAGATGCGTCCGTCGAATGATCGATGCGGATGCCTGCGTTGCCAAGCGGGGTTGCGCCCGACGTGAGTGAAACCGTGACCGTCTGCCCGGAAACTGCAAGCGCGACAGTCGCGGGCGTCACGTCGCCTTCCGACCACGGCATACCGAGCGGTGCGGGAAGATCCTTCCAGCCGCCTTGGATAGGCATGACGTAGACATAATCCGTGCCGCCCTTGATCGAGCATTCGCCGGTCAGGTCGGCGTCGGTGAACCACCCGCGCTTGATGATCGTGCGAGCGCCCGTCAGCGACGCGCTACTGTCGCCGCTCGGGTAAACGATCCCGTCGATCGTATAGGCCAGCGCGTTCGCAACTGTGCCGATGTCCGCCATGATTTAAGCCTGGTTGACCGTCATCAGGCACTCGCTGCCGTATTGAGACGTGGTGACGCCGAAGATCGTGTAGGAAATGCCGTGCGCGTCCGTGACCTGCATGTAGGGACGTGGGAGATAGTTCGGCATGAGCGGCAGAAGCAGACCGTAAGCCGCCGCCTTCACCGCGCCTGACGTGCCAGACTGTGGCATGACGCCCGCTTTCGGCTGGCTGATATACGCGGGCCAGTCCGTCGCGCTCGTCGTATCGCCAGACGTGTTGCTGCTACTCGTGCCGTATGGGTCTTGCAGGCCAGCGACCGTGCATATTCCTGTCGTCAGCGAGCCGTCATCGGTGGTGACGCCCGATCCAGACATTGCGGTCTCGGTAAGCGACACGACGGAATTGGTCAGCACGCACGACACCGGGCGCCACGGCTCGAACCGGGACACGAAATACGTCCCTGTGGCGGCCACGATGATGTCGCCCGACCGAACGTCGTCCGTGTCCATCAAGGCCCACGTCGTCGGCTTGTCCCATAGCGGCGGCGCGCGAAACGCATAGTCCGGTGACGCGCTAAAATCCGCCATCAGGCAGCGGCTTTCAGTCGTCAGCGGAGCGGCCAACGCGGTCGGACGCATGATCTGCGCCGGAGCGCCAACCTTCTGAGCTGCCTTCGCCATGCCACGCGCGACGCGGCGCTGGATCAGGAATTGGTCGACCACGCTTATTCGGCGCTTTCGTGCTGCTCAGACTCAGGCGCGACAGGTTCGGCCACAGGCGCAACCTTCGCCGCCACACGCGCAGCGCCCGGCCCTGAGTGCATGGCGCTCTCCCCAGGACGCAACGGCCTGTCGCGCCCCTCACGAGGCGTCACGTTGCCCTTGTCGTCCACGAGGTCGCCGGTATGCGCGAGCGTGCCGGTGACACGCAGGGCGCAGACGCCATCCAGTGGGATAGGGCCAGCGTGCGGGTCAGCGATCTCCACCTCGTCGCCGAACGGATGCACGTCGCGGCTGTTCTTCTTCACGATGATCTCGATCGAGCCATCGCGCACAAGCGCCCATGCAGTCTGCGGCAGTGGAAAGCCTGCGGCGGAATGACGCGGGGCTTCGTCTTCGTATTTCATGATTGCCTCAAATTACGATGCGTCGGCCGGATTGGAGCGCGGGACCGGGCGGAATGCCCATGAACCCGCAAAGCTGCTTGCGCGCCCATGCGTAAAGGCGCTGGCGGTCCGCGACTTCCGTTCGGTTGCGTGTCCAGACTGCCGCCTGATCGGTGTCGAGATTTTCGGAAGAGCCGTAAATATCTCGCTCCAGCCGCAAGCAATCCTCAAGTTGGATGCGGATTTGCCCGTATTCCTCGGGCGCCATGTTCTTAAAGCGCCACTCGTTGAACCCGTATTGCTGGAAGAAGCGCCACGACTGTTCGCCTGAGTTGACGCCGCCGAGCGCCGTGTATCCGAGCATCCGGCGTAACTGGACGAGTTCGTATTCCGTCAGCGGTCCGGGATTGGGGACATACTCATTCATCAACAACCTCAAGCGGAGCGCCGCGATCTTGCAGCAGGGCGATAGTGTGAGGATTGGTCACAACTTCCCCCGCCACCCAATAGAAGCGCCCTTTCCCGTGGGTTTCTTCTATGAAGCCGAAGGGGCGGGTGAGCCGCACAGGACGAGGGGGCGTCTCCACCCCCTCCCCTTGCGCCACGTATTTGCGTGGACGCGCCATTACGCCGCCGCGTTTCCATCGGTCCCGAGGGACTCGATCACCACGCCACGCTTCAGGTAGCTGTTCGTCGCGGTCGGGATGATCGTCGTGTTTGCCGTGACGTCGGTCGGCAGCGCAAAGCCGCCAATCCAATACCAGGACTGCGCGATGATCTGCTTCAGGCGATCCAGCGGCTCACGCGTGACCATCGCAACACCATCGACAAGTTCCAGCAACGACCGATCGACGTCCGGGATATCCATATTGCCAGTGTTGGCGTAGTCGCCACGAACGAGAGCGCCCTGCCCTAGCAGCAGTGCCCGATGGATCGGCCCGGCGGCGGTGGAGATCGCAGCCTGCTGAGGGGCTTCGGTCGTGGGGACGAACCGAACACCAAGGATTTCGAAGACCGTCCCGTGACGGTAGGTGTCGGACTGGTACGCGCCGCGATACAACTCTTTGAAATCCGCATCCCGGAACAGGCCGAGCAACTGCAAGTCGTCGAGGTAGCAGTTGTATGCGCCGTTGATCGTCGGGACGTTGTTGCGGCGTAAAGCCGCGACACCGGCGAGAACGTTCTGGATACCGAGCGTGTCGCCAGCGGCCAAGGCGGCCGTCGTAAGCCGGTTGTTCGGGCGGATCACCAGTGGCGCGGTCGAGGCCACGACGGCATTCCCAGCAGTGCCATCAGAAACAGTCACGTTCGCCGACGTGGTGAGCGTGCCGGACACGCCGTCTGGTGCGGTAGAGACGTTCGTTGAATCGGCGGTCGCGGCGGTAACTGTGTAACTGCTTGAGCCGATCGTGACCGTCATCCCGGCGGTGGAACTGATCGCGACAACCTGGCCTGTGCTTGAAAGCACATTCTGGAAGCCACGAATGTCGTCAACGGAGACGGTCGTCCCGGTCGCAGTCAGCGTCGTGCGCACGCGCGTGTTTCCACCAAGGTAGCCGCCAACGCCGTTGGACGCACCGCCGAACAGCACGTTGCGCGCGATACGGTCGCGAGACTGCATAGCCTGCACGCCGTTGGTTCGCGCGTTCTTGAGGAACTGATCAGCGATGCCAACGCCTTCATTGACCGTATTGAGATCAATCGTGTCGCCATACTGGTAGATCGACATGGTGTACTGCTCGACCGACCAGGTGGACGCAGTGAGACCATTGTCGAAATTCGTATTACTCGTCGGGTTCATCGGCGTCGTGACGGGCGACTTCAGGCCCTTGCGGGTCTTGGTCAGCGTTTCACCGATACGCGCCGGGAAAATCTCTTTATCCGAAGTCGCGTCGTAGCCGATGCTGGATTCAAGGCCGTCCTGAAATTCACGGGCAAGATACCCTTGCTGGATCGCGGCAGAAAGAGACGCAGGAAAATTCTCGATTCCCATTGGGGAAACCTCATTGATGCTGGATTGTGGGGAGTGATGGGCATCAGCCCGGAGAACCCAGCATCAGCCGGGTTGAAACTTGATCAGCGGCGCGTGCTCTCACTGATGTATCCACGCTTGGCGGCCTCATATTCCGCCGGGGACAGGTCCCGGACGTTGGTCGGCGCCCCAGTCTGGGGAGGCTTCGGCGCAGGCGACGACACGGTATTGCCCGTCACGCTGCCCGGCTTGGCCGCTTCGGCGAACAGGTAGCCTTTCGACTCCTTGGCCGCCGCAACAACCTCGTCGAGACCGACGAACGAACCGTCGTCAGCGACAGTGACGGACGAAAGGTCCATAAGCCGCACAGCGTCTTTCGCGTCGACAGCCCCGAGGCGCGTTGCTGCGGCTTCCGCATTCGCGCGGATCAGACCAGCGCGATACGAAGCCTCACGCTCGCTCATCGCGGCGTCTGCGTCGGCCTTGGATTTGGTCGCTGCCTCGTTGGCCGCCGCAACCTGCGCCTCGAACTCGCCGCGCTGCTTCTCGATCTGGCCTTTGTAGCCATCGCGAGATTTGATCGCGTCGTCGCGCTCGGTGATTGCGGCATCTCGCTCGCCACGGATCGTCGCGTTCTCCTTGCGGAGCGTTACAAGATCAGCACGAGCCCGCTGCAATTCGCGCACGGTGTTCTGGTCAACGCCGCCATCAGGCGTGTTGTTGTCTTCGGACATCTGTCCCTCGATATTTGTGGAAGAAAACCGGCATCAGCCGGGTCGGCGCGACACTTGCGCGTTACGCCTGAACCTTGTGCGACTTCGACTTTCCGTCGAGGCCAGCTTTGCGGGTGTTGGTAGCGGCCTCTTGCCCCGCCGCCTGCGCGGCCTGCGCCGCCTTGTCGGCGATCTGTGCCTGAACCAGCGCCCACTCTTTGGCCGCGTCGTCAGTGCCAACGGCCGCGCCATACATCGCGCAAGCCGTCTCGTTGCTCATGATGTTGCCGTCAACGGCAGTCACGAGCGCCTGGGCAAGCTGGAGCAGTTCGGGGGGCGTCGGCGGGAACCATTGCGGCCACGTCAGCGAGATACCCGAAGGATCGATGTCCGAGACCTTCCTGCCCGCGATCAGCACGCCGTCAGTGACAGCCGATGACATCGCGCAGACCATCTCCAGCAGCGAGACAAGCGCCCCGTTGCCGTATGGATCGCGCAGACGCCCAGCGAACCATGTCAGCCCGAGACACATCATCTCCATCGCCCGGCCAGACTGCGCTGCACTCATGCGGTCTGCATCGGCGCGATTGCCGTGCATCTGCTCCAGCACGATATTGCGGAGCGTGCGGTAGAACTCGACGATGGTCGTTGCGGCGGTCCCGTTGATCTCTAGCAGCTTCACGTCGCCGCTGGCGATCTCGTAGGCTTGGGACGCACCGCCAGCGTAGGCGGCGACACCCTCTCCGCTTACGCTGGTGTCTACGCCACCCCCCTTATCTGGGTCATATTTAATGATGACCTTGGGATCGGCGCTGTATTTCAGACCGCGCCCGGACTGCGACAGCAGGTAATCGGCGGAGATCATGTTGTCGATCGCGCGCGTGAACGAACACGGACCGTCGATCTCGTCGCAGGCCTCAGTCATCAGGTTTCGCACCCAAATCATAGGCACGAAGCCAAGGCCGTGATTGGTCGACCGCTGATCGTCTTTCGCGGCGTCGACGTCATCCGACACGCGAACCGGCACGTAATACGTCGCGCTCTCATCGTCCCACTCGCGCTGGAACCAGAACATAACGCGCAAGTCTTCGTCCGCGATCTGGTACCCCTGCTCGCGAAGGTCGGAACCCTGCACCTGATAGCGCTCGGATACCTTCACCAGAGCACCAGTCGCCCGGTTCCAGGTAGGCGTCAGATACGGCGTGTCGAGCACGTTCACGCGCAGGCGGAAGTTCTGCACCTCAACGAGGATCGCCACAGACCCGACAGACCCGCGTATCGTCGCGCGCTGCATGATCGTGCCAATGCCCGCATCACGCACGAAGTCCGTCAAAGCGTCCTGCGTCGCCGCGTTGTCAGCCTTGATCTTCGGAAAGTGCTTGTCGCCGAACAATAGCGACACAGCGTCCTCGATCACGGTCGTGATCATATGCGTGCGGATCGAAGGGCGTCGCTCGTCGAGTTTGATGTATTCACTCGCGCCGCTATATTCCTTCGAAAACGGGTTCGGAATGTCGTCGTAGAGCGTGCCGTCGAGAACGCGCAGCCGGGCGAGGATTTCGCCGCAGCGTGCAGGCTGATCCTTCGGCGCGGGATACGTGCCTTTTAGCTGCAACCAGTCCACGCTTTACCTACTCATACCAAACGACGTCGGGCGAACGCGCGGTCTGATAACCGCCGTCCTGCCGAACATGTAATATCCAGTGGCGTCCACGATGTGATCGTAGCCGCTGCTCTTGTCGGGCTCGTTCGTGCCCTCTTTGTAGGTCTGCCGTTCGTAAGCCTCGATCGACTTGACGCATTTCGGCGACACGAACGCCGTCCGCGCGCCATCCGCTGCCTCGAACATGGCGTTGGTCTTGTTCAGCCGGTCGCGCACCAGCGGGTGAGACGACATCGCGATTACGGTGAAGCCGCGTGAGCGAAGGATGCCGATATCAGTGCGGCCCTGCGCCGATGTGCGGTTCTGGGCGCCAGCCGGGTCAGGATAGACCTTGATGTGCGCCATTCCCTCAAGCCGGCCGTATCGACGTGCGATTTCATCCGACATTTCGTCCGTGTTGGACGTCGGGATGATGATCTCGTCGATCTGAAACAGCTTTCCGTCGCGCTCCTGCCAGACAGTCGCGCTCATCGGGTTGATGTTGAAGTCCATGCCGATATGCACGTCGAGCGATCGGTTATAAGCGCACTCAGCGACATTGCCCGCGCGGGAGAACGCGTAGATCACGCGGCCTGCGTAGGTTTCGAACGACGCCTCGTATTCCTGGCGGAACTGGCGAAGGTCCATGTCCCGCTTGGCGGCTTCGATTTCTTCGGGCGGGATGTTGCCGCCAGCCAGAGATGTGTAGAGGCGAGACCACCAGCCCGGTTCATGCTGCGGCCCAACCTGCCCCTTGAGGTATCCGTCGCGGAAGTGATTGAACCCCTTCGGCGTGCCTATGAACAACGCATGGCCGTGGGCGGTTGAGAGCATCGGCCGGACAGTCTCGGTCCATGCAGGCTCTTTCGCATCAGCCCACTCGTCACCAAGAAAGAACCAGAGGCCAGAGCCGCGCAGATTGTCATAATTGTCGAGGCCAACGATCCGCACGATATGGCCGGACTTGAACGTCAGGTTGCACTCGGACTCATTCGGCCTCTTCGCTAGCCATTTCTCAGGGAACGACCGCTTAAGCCGGTTCCACATGACCCGCTTGGCCTGCTTGAACGTCGGTGCGCCGTACCAAATTTCATTCTCCGGGCTGACGTTCTGACGAACAGCCTCGCGCACAGCGCGGCGCATCTCTTCGCCGCCGAGGAACGTCTTACCGAAGCGTCGACCGCACACAGCGACACGGAAGCGGCAATCCGGGCGCCAGCCGTGTGAGTAGATGTCCCATTGAGGGTTCGTTAGTTGGGCACGTTCACCCGCCCTCAGAACTTTCGCCACGGTCTATCCGCTCCGGGTCGGGATCACCCGCCATGTCATCGACCGCGCCATCGTCCTGCGGCGTGGGTTTGTCGTATCCAAGGATCTTCGAAATCTGTTGAAGTGCGGTCAGCTTACTGTGCTGCTTGACCTTGATGGTTCGGTCGCCGCTCTCGTTCGTGGTTTCGCTGATCTCGGAAATCGCGCGCCGGACGTCTTCCGACAGGTCGGCAGTAGCCTTGATCTCGACCCTCCTTGTCTCGCCATCTTCAACCACGTTCACCACGTCCGTCACGTCCGCGAAGCCGATGCGCGCCAGTTCGAGCAGCACCTTTTCCTTGTTGATGGCGTAGCGATCCACGATGCGATCTGTTCGTTTCTTGGCGGCTCTCTGTGCGCGGCTGATGAGATGTACGATGTTAGCGTTCTTCAGCAGACGCGAACCATTGGCTCTCGCCGTCGCATCAGGGCACGTTCGACTATAGGCAACGCGGTAGGCTTCCGCAGCATTTTCGCCATTGGACAAATAGACTTCGACGAACCGTCGCTGCTTCGGCGTCAGGTCCGCCATCACTCACATCGGCGCACCGATCTCCATCATTGTGAAACACTCCCCGCCTTACCGCTCTACGTTTAAGGCCGCGCGGTTTGCCCACTTCCACGCCACATGAGTGCGCACACTGGCGCTTCCGGGTCGGTCGTGGTTAGGGAGGTCGGGGTTTATAGGCTCCGTGTCAGAGCCCGAAAGGATGCAGCCCCCGAAACTGGATTAGGTCGGATGATACAGCGGGACAGACCCATTATAGAGGAACTGCGCGACGTATTCAGCTCTCGTTATAACCGATGCGATCCTCGAGAAATCCATGCCGACGAGGCTTTCCCCGCTCAGCACAATTTCAAGCGCGATCTTTCTGCACTCTTGGATATCCATACTCATCCCCTCAATGCGTCGTCTCAACGACCCGCTCGATACCCATTTCGTGCAACTCGTCGTCGCTGAGCGTTTGCGCCGCGCCTTCAAGCATCACGAACCCGGCGTTGAGCAGGGCTGCCCGTAGAGCCTCGAACGAAGAATCTTCGCCGATCATGACGACGGAGAACTGCGTCGGGCTGCGGAACATGGGCCGTCTCGTTTTTTGGTGTTCAGTGGCCGGTGATGGCGCGGATTATGTCCGCGACATCCAGCCCATGCACAGCGTAGAACGCCGCGACCAGCACGACCGACGAAAGCAACGCCACATATCGCCACGCGGACATTGCGTTCAGAGCTTGTACCACGCGCGCGATCCCGCTAATATCGACCAAGGTTCGTGCCTGTCCTGCCCAGGTATGAATCAGAAACCCCGGTGAGCGCCAACTCAGCCGGGGTTTCGCTATTTCGTCTCGGCGTCTGGCGGCGCCTAAACCGCAGCCCGTCGCCGCTCGTTGTTAGCCTCGAACCGCTGCGCCTCAGCCTCAAGCTCGCAACCCGCGAGAATAGCCGCCATCGCGCTATGGCCGAGTTCGCCGACCAGCGTGCCGTGGACCGAGATCGGCCGGATCACGCATCGAAACCGGCTGTCCGGATGAAGCCCAGACGTTACGTGCTGCATCAGGCCCAGCGTGATATCGGCGCGGTGTCGCGTCTCATCCGATGGTGGCATGACAAAAACGAACATGGGCCGCTTGTCGTCGTAACCGACGCAGACCGCGTGCCCGCGTTTGAATTGCAGGACGTTGCCGCAGTTCGGTTTCATACGCCGGGTCAGCCCTTGAGATAATTCGACGCCCCAACGCCGTCTTGCGCGTGGGCGTAACCGCCGGTCGTCGCGACCGATGAATGTCCAAGCTGCCGCTGCACCACATGGAGCGCGGCCCCGTTGTCGAGGGCGTGCGAGGCGCAGCAGTGCCGGAGCCAGTGAGGCGTTACTCGCGTCGTGATCCCTGCTCGTTTTGCTGCGGCCGCCACGAGGCGGCGGATCGCGTCAACGCTGATCGCTCGGCCATCCTGCCCGAGTAGGAGTGGCGCATCGGGCGTCTTGTCGAGCCGGATGCTTTCGAGGTCGGCCAGCAGCGTGAGTGGGATCGAAAACGTCCGCAGCTTGCTGCCCTTGCCGAACACCGACAGGTTTGCGTGCGTCTTCTTTCGAGCCACGTCTCGCCATTTGGCGTCGGCAGCTTCCGAGACGCGAACGCCCGCCACGTAAAGGAACCGGAGCGCTACACGCTTCCGGTCGTTTTTCTCCGCCTCGATCATCCGCAGCACATCGGCCTCGGAGATGATCCGCTCGGCCATGTCGCTGCGAAGCTTGTCCGGCTTCACGGCCAGCGCCGGGTTCTTCTCGAGCAGTTCGTTCTCGACGCCGAAGCGGTAGAGCGACTTGATCGCTGCCAGCCTTCGGTTGCGGGATGCCGACGCTCCGGTTAGGGACGCGAACCAAGTCTGCACGTCCTGAAGCCGGACGTCGGCCAGCGGCATCGCGACCGAGCTGAGGAAATTTTCCGCGTCCTTGCGATAGACCGAGACGGTCTTTTTCGCTCTTCCCACCAACCACATTTTGACGAGCATTTTGTCGCCAGAGGTCGGGAGGTTTTCCATCGATCATTTTTCTCGAAAACCGCCAGAGGTCAGGAATCCCTAGAGCGACTGCGGTTTTTGCTCAAACACCCCCGCAAGATAAGAAGTGTTATCTTGCGGATATCGGCCTGATTTCTTTGTTATCCAGCGGATTCGTCCATGCACCCCGCCAGATAACTTTTAGTTATTCTTGCGGATTTCACACCCACCAAACCGGCCGTTCACCAGCCATCCGGGCACAAAAAAGGCGACCCGAAGATCGCCCGCGCGCACGTAACCGCATGTTGATAAATTCATGTCACATTTTCGTACGGTTTGTCAAACCCTTTCGACACACCTTTCTTCGGCGCGCTTCAGCACCGTGTCCCGGTTGAGGTAGCACACATCGAATGCCGACCGGTTGGCCGGGCTGTATATGTCCTCCAACTGCGTCAGAACCAGAACACACATCGCCTTGACGAGCCGGGCGCCGTTGTAGCTGTGCGACACCTTCGGCAGCAGCGTTCGTGCCGCATCGCAGAACGTCACATTATCAGCGAGCAGGAAGACCAGCAGGTTCTCGCCCGGCTTACGGATCTTGTCCCGCACGACGCCGACGCGGCACCCGGCCCGGCCACGCATGATCCCCCAGGAGATTGCGTCGTGCGAATACCCAGCCTCGCGTTCAGCCGCGATGCGCGCAAGTTTCTCATCGTGCGCCGACCATGCCGCCTCGTCAGCAAGGAACAGATCCTCGTCGAGCTTGCTTTCGAAGTGACCAACGGTCGAGAGCACATAGTCGCGATACCAACGCTCAGCCGCATTGACGTGCTGGCTCTCGATCTCCCCAGATTTCAGGAGAGAATTGAGCCCACGCCACCGACGACGCGTTTGAACGCCGCCCTGTGCGCTTTCCAAATCCCCCTTCGCCACCCTCTCCGGCGTCGGCCCGTTATCAACTGCGCGGTTAATTATGATGCGGCGGGTCATGGGGCGGTCTCCGTGAGAACCCAAGCGTCATTGTTCAGTCCACGTCCGGCGAATGACGGCTCCTCGCACTTCATTCCAAACCGCGACGCGAGCGCGGGAAAGTCCACCCAGCAAAAGCACTCGCATTCCTCAAGCGGATCGCGCGCCTCATCGCAGTTCAGCGGCAGATCAGTCACGCCCATGGAAAATTCCGCAGCGAGTTGGCCGCAGTTTATGACCGCCTTGGGTTTCGCGTCGGCGCGGACGATGTAGCAATCATAACACATGGAGACCCCGCTGATTATTCCGAGATAATCAAATCATAGTACCGTGCATATTTCACGATAGCAGAACGCGGCGCGGAGTACTAGGAGTTACGTCCGCTAGTCTCGAAGCACGTCAACCACCATGAAAGCAAGCAAGCATATACCCAACACCGAGGCGACGATGTTGAGAGCCAAAAGCATCCTGAGCGGCGCCAGTGCTGCGTGCCCTCCAAAAGGGCGCGACAGGAAGATTGTGTGATACACGATCACTCGCCCTGGCTGCCGCCCAACACCAACCCATCCGGCGCAACGAGAGGCCCAACGTAACGATACCCGCGATACGTCGCTTCCTTATGCCTCATCTGCACGTATTCCATGCCGTCGTAATCAGTCGCTGTGAAATCTTTAGGGTGCGCCGATACCCAGCCGGGCAACCTAGGTGAATCCCACCTGTCGCCATACATGCTGAACATCCACAAAGATGCCTCGTTACCCTTCGCCAGCCAGTGCCGCGTATATAGCGCCACCTCGGCCATCAACGGCTCGCACGCATCCACTTCGGCACGGATGCGCTCTTGCTCTATTAGGCTCGCCTTATAAGTCTCTTCGTCGTGCGCAATCTGCTCCGGCGAACGAAAATCGCAGAAACCAGACGCCGAGATGCTCTGGCTCGACATGCCCTCAAAATCCTCCGTCATCAAACACCCCTCTCCACTCTCCGCATTCCCCGCCTGTCGCTTAGGGCTAAAGACGACCGAATCAAACCGCGTTCACCCCAACCAAAAAGGCCCCAACCAACATCCATCCTCCCGCTACCGGGTGACCGATCCTGAGCAAATAAACTCCTGCCACGAGAAAGGACGCTACAATTAGAAAAGACATCTCACCCTCCATGCGCGGCCCAATGTAACGAACTATTTCGTTATGACAATCTCACGCTTCGTCGCGAGGATCGTGCGGATGTGGCGCGGGAGACGGGTCATAGGGCGGTCACCCTCTCAAAGCGTCCGGTTGAAGGATTGCGGGTCATGTAGCGCCCGGATGCTATGGAAGACCGCAACGCATCACGCTCTTTCTTGGCTACGGCGGATTCTTCAGCAAGTTCCAGAACACGATCAACGGTGCTCTCCAACTCCCGGTATAACTCCCGGCGACGGCAGACGGCCTTATCCCGATCGGCGGTAACGGTGTCTATCTTCCATTGCAGGCCAGCCTGCTCGATCGTCAGCGATCCTATCTCCTGCTTCAGCCGCCTAATCTCCCTCCACGGCCACACGTTCGCGTCGCGCCATGTGCGTAGGCGGCGGATCACGCTCACAGCCCATGCACCAAAATGAGCCCCAAGGGCAGCGCCGTGCAGAGCACGAAAAGGAACGCGGTTAGAATATCCACCTGCAGCACATAAGCCGTGCAGACCATCAGCGCCGCGAAGGCTATTCCTGAGCCGAGGGTCATGGCTGGACCTCAACCCTCAAAGCCACATCGATCACACGCCCAAGATACGCATGGTCTGCGTCGTAGTGGCCTAGCAACCGAACGCCCGTCAGAAAGCTGCATCCTGCGCCTCGCTCGATCATGCTGATCGTGTTCACCCCCAGACCTGACACTTCAGACGCCTGACGCTGCGAAAGGCCTACGGCACCACGCGCCTCGCGCATGATTTCGGATATCCGCTTATTTGCGTCCTTTGGGGTCATATCCCGACTCTAGCAGACTCGCAGGCGCTTGGGTACGGGTTTCTGCCGCATGAGCGGAAATTCACCCGATTTCACTAGGTATGTACAAATTGCATGGCGGCCGTAGTTAGCTATGACGTGGGTACATATCGATCGAAAAAGTGGCGCCACTGGTGACACCACTGGTGACACCACTCATTTTCATAGTTTCATGATTAAATAAGCAGAAACTTGAATCGGTGACACCAGTGACACCAGTGACACCATTTTCTAACTTTTCCCTACGCGCTGAGCACTACGCGTATTCTCTATACGCAATTACATAATTATCTCTCTGCGTCAGAATGTTTTAAAAAGTGGTGTCACTTGGTGTCACTGGTGTCACTCTGCAATTATCATCTTGTTTTTGTTGATTTTTATCATTCTGATTTTGAAACATAATGGTGTCACTGGTGACACCATATGGTGTCACCGTCATGGCCAAAAAAAAAGGCCGCCGAAGCGACCTGTGTTTATTTCCGTGTTTCTGATGTCACCTTTTTAGCGTCCATACGCTACCTCTGTTCGTTCTCATCCTTTCCCATCCTATCCTTTCCATGATCGCCGTGAGCCTTCGCATGGATGTCGTCCCGAAGTCCTTTGGCGCTATGCTCAGGGCGTTCTCTGCTATGTCGAGCAACCTTATCTGATCGTTCTTTTTGTCCATCAGATACGCCACGACGACCGTCTCCCACTCGTCTGACTCGAACCTCTTCTCCTGCTCTGGCTCGTAAAGCTCCGCCTGGGTGTCGTCTGATGGCCAGTGCTGTTCTCCGGTCGCCCACGCCATGAATGCCTCGGCGAATATCTGGTCCCTGTCTCTCCTTAGGGCTTCGGTATCGCACTTCCCGTCGACACCAACCCTGACTGGCCAGAAGCGCCGACCGCCGGTCTCGTCGCGCATGTAGACCTTCTTGTTGGTCGTGCCGACGAACACGCACTGTCGCGGCTGCTCAACGTCGAAGCGCCCGTAACTTGGCCTGTATCGCTCCACCGGCCGTGTGATGAACGATTTGAGAGCGTTCGCGTCCGCCTTGTCGGTCGCCGACATCTCGGCCACCTCGATCAGCCACTTTCCCTGAATGTGTTGCGATACGTCTTTCCCGCCGTGGCGAAGGTCGGGCAGGTTATCGCTGAACCACGATCCGCCGAGTATGGAGCAGGCCGTGGACTTCCTGACACCCTGATCGCCCTCAAGCACCAGCATGTAATCCATCTTGCAGCCGGGCGTCATGGCGCGCGCAATCATGGCCACGAGGAACTTTCTACCGACATCCCGGGTGTATGGCGTGTCATCCGACCTGAAGTATCGCGGCAGAATGTCGTTGATGCGCTCTTCGCCATCCCACACGAGGCCAGTCAGCCAGTTCCTCACCGGATGGTATCGTATCCTCCCGGCCTCCAGCGTCACGGCCTTGAACAGCGCGTCGTAACTCATGGTAGGCAGGCCGTTCCGTTGCATCCAAACCAGCATGGCCGTTACGTCCGCATCGATCATCCTGCGCGGGAACTTCTCATCGCCGTCGTCTTCATCGCTTTCGCTGGTGACTGGCGGCGCTCTCGTCAGCATCACCGCTCCGGCAAGCTCGTCCGTCGCCACCAAACCGGAAAGCTCGTCTGCATTCTGGAGCGCCATCAGGGCGTTCGCTGATGTTGGCCGAGCGTCTCCCTTTTCGTTTCTGTCCAGTTTCGTGCACCAGTCGTGCTTGCGAACCTGCCCCACGCGCGCCTTGGCGCGTTCTATTATTTCCTGAACGCGCGTCGAAGCGCTGGCGCTCTCACCCATTATTCAAAGACCTCGCGCGCAACGCCGAATTGATGGTGGCTTCTATCTCTCTATCGTCCAGCCCGGCTATCGACCCGGCGGCCGACATGGCGTGGATCACGTCGGCGCTGCTGAGCGCCCCGTCATGGATGAAGCGCGCCAGAGAATACGTCTGACGGTTCAGCGTGTCGTTCCTCTGGCCTTCAGGAGCCATAGCGACAGTTTCGTACGCCCGCTCTATCGCCGACCCAACATACCTGTCGGTCAGTTTCTTCGGTTTTTCCTCCCGTCTCTCCCTGCGCTCTTCTTTCTTCCCAAGCGCCGAAAGCCACTTCGGGAACTCAACCAGCGGCTCATCCGCATTGATCTGCCCCAGACCGCACGCGGGCCACCAGATGATGTATCCGCCCTCCCCGCGCACATCGACGTTCTTCGCAATCTTGCCTGCGCTGTTGGTGACGCCTTCAGCGTGACGAAACAGCACGTGTTTTCCGCCTGATCGCGTGAGGTTGGTGCGATAGCTACCAAGAAGGTCGCCGAACTGGTCGACCCACTCCCGCGCCGTCTCATGCTGAAGGTCAAGGTCGAGAACAGACAGGTCGGACGCCGCGCCTGTTCTGACGCCGATCAGACTGCCCGGCCAAGCCCTCCAGATATCGGTGAGCGCGCCCACGTCGGTCGTGGCGTCGTGAAATCCCTTTCCTCCCTTCGATTTCGGCCATGACGGCATTTTCTTTGTGTTGCACGGGAAGACGTGTAGTCCTCCCCGTGCAAGCTGGATGGCGCACTCAAGCGCCTCGTTCGGTGTCAGGGGCCGCATCAGGCAGCGGCGCCCTCGGCACGCATGGCGGCTGGAACGTTCACCATCATGAGCGCGGATGACGCGCGCGTAGCCGCCACATACAGAAGCTGTGACACGACAAGCGGCCCGGAATGGTCGGCGGCGCTCATGATGTCGCCAAGATCAACGAACGCGCGCCTGAACGTTGACCCCTGCGATTTATGGACCGTCATCGCGTAGGCATGCTTGATGTCGCAGAACGTCTCGGAAATTTCTTTCCACGCCTGCCAGCGCGTGTTCTCTTCTTCCGACGACTGGCCGCGCGCCTTCATGGCGTGATCAAGCCGCTCCGCCTCGCTCTCCAGCCTCCCAAGCGTGCGCTTGACGATGAATGGCTCGACCGGGAGCCACGCAGTCAGCTTTCCCTGATCGCCCTCAAGCACGACCCGCCACGCCGGTATCCCTGCTGTCCACGCCTCGGATCCGGAGACCTTCTCGAACTCGAAGCGCCTGCCGCCACGCTGGATATCGACGACGGTCACGACCTCGCTGTTGGCGATCGTCACCTCTCCGCGCGGCGACGTGATCATTTCTCCGGCCACCGCCTTCTCGCCCGCTATGAACGGACTTTCTGTCTCGCCGTATATCTTGGCGCGTATCCGGCGGTTGATGCGGTCGACGCATTTGTTCGAAAACGCCAGATACCGGAACGCATCAGGGTCTTTGGCGAACTCTTCCGACGTGAACGCAGCATCCATCCACTGGCGCTGCTTCACCGGGTCGAGCACGAAAACGCCATCATTCCCGTTCCGCTGCGTGTGTAGCCAGGAAAGATCGACGTCTCCCTCATGGAGATCGCGCAGAAGCGTCGCCGCCTCTATGATGGGGTTGCCAACAGCCTGACGCACGACCGTCTTCAGGAACGAACGGCGCGGCACTTCGAATGATGGGCTGACAGGCTCGCCGACTGGAGGAAGCTGCGCCGGGTCTCCAACAAACAGCACAAAGCAGTCGAACAGGTCGCGCCTGATTGCCTTCATGAGGTCGACCCCGATCATGGAGCATTCGTCGATGATGACAACCGTTCCGGCTTCCGGAAGCTCTCTGTCGTTCTTCGGCGCGAGCGTCGTTTTGCCGCGGTCCTTTTTCACCTTCAGGCCAAGCGCTGCGTGAATGGTCTGGCAGTTCGTGCCTGGTGGCATCTTGGACGCAATGACCGCCGTCGCCTTGTTCGTCGTAGCAGTCACCAGCACGTCCGTGTTCTGCTCGCGCAGCGCCAGAACGAGCTTGTTGATCATTGTCGTCTTGCCTGTCCCGGCGTAGCCCATCAGGGCATGCGTCTTATTGCCTGACATGAGAGAGCCGAATATCTCGTTGTAGGCGTTCTGCTGGCACACCGTCAGGCGGATGCTTTCATGAGGACGCATCGGCTGATCTCCTTTTTTTGGAAATCGCGTTTCTTCCTGCGTCCGTGATGACATACTGGTTGAAGCCCTCGCCGGGCCAGAGAAGCTTCCATGATACAAGTCTCTCGATATGAGAGCGTGCATCCCGGCTGGGGTCATCGACATGACACCCAGAAGATACGCCCGAGAATGCGCCGTCGATCATGATGAACTTGGCCAGACTGGCCTTATTGAGAGCGCGGCGTTGCGCGCGCGTAAGACAACGCTTGCCTGTTGGCTCCGATGATTCCATCGTGCCGCTCCTTCCGTCTCATTGATGGGAGGGGTTAGCCCGGCGCGTTCCGGGTCCAATCGAAAGCGCGCCGGGCGGTCAGATCAGAACGGAATTTCGTCGTCGACGAGGCTATCCTGACGTGACGCGCTCTTGTTGGCCCCGTTGTAACGAGGGTCTTTATCCGCAGCGCCGCGCGAAGGCGTAGACGCTGGCCTGTTTGCCGCAGACTTCCTGTCTTCCTTTCCCTTGTAATATTTGACGACATTCCGATCCCGGTAGCCGCCAGTTCCCTTCTGCGTCCCGATAACCGCGATCACGCTCAGACCCTCGAAGTCCTCATCCGCCTGAATGTTGACGTTGTTGAAGTCCGCGATGGTTTTCATCTGTCGCAGCGCGATCTGTTCCGCCTGCTGATTGCCGCACTCGACATTAAGGTTGTCGAAGACGACGCGCCGGTTGTGCAGCCTGATTTTGAGAGCAATCATCGTGCCGCCCTTTGTCGTCGGCTTTGACTCGGCGGACTCGATCTCGCCCTCGTATTCACCATCAGGAAGAAGCTCGAAGTCTTCATTCGATCCATAATCCGCGTTGCGGTCGAAGTTTCCATAATTGAACGCCATGGCAGTATTCTCCTTAAGCCTCTACGGGCTGCATTTCGTTGGATGAAACCTGTTTCGAGAAAAACGGGATATGCGAAGCAAGGTGCGCCCACGCCTCTTCCGGGCTGTCCGGCATTTCGATGACGTCAGGCATCGAATACCGGTTCTTCGCCAGCGCCGCCGGACGCTCTTCGGTGTGGATCAGACGTGCGCCGTTCCCTTTTCCGCGCACGATCCGTCGACCAAATCCCGCGTCGGATACCTTGGTCGTGACCTTCCACCCGTAATAAAGAACCGCGTCCGCCCATTCCTGAACCAAAGCTGAAGCGGCCTTGTGCAGGGCGATCTGGTTGCGGTCATAGGGGTCGGATGACGGATCGTCGTATCGACGAATGGCCGTGTGCGCGAGAATGATGATCGACATGCCTTTCTTCTCGCGCAGCATGTCAAACCCACGCAGCGCGCGTCGCCACTCATTCTCTGCTTCCAGATAACCCTTACCGAACGGAACATCCTCGATCGACTTCACCTTCAGGCGCGCAGCCGTCTCCTTCCAGACGAGCTTCTCCAGCCAGTCAGCACTATCGACGATCAGGGTCTTGAAGCCGTGTTCGTCTTTGAGCAGAGCAGAAATCTGCTCGATCACGTCAAAGAACGAACTGGCCACCGGGAAGCGCGCGACGCCTATCTCGTCCGAGCCGCCCTCAATATCAATCAGGATCGGATCAGGCGCATGCGCCGCAAGGCTGCTCTTGCCGATGCCGTGAGATCCATAAACCACGATACGCGGCGGCTTCAGGTCAGGGCCACGCCTGACGGAACCAAGGAGACTCATTTCCGACCTCCCATCAGAATGGAGAACGACTCCTTGCCTGACGTCACCGTGCGCGCGTCCTCGACTTCGGCCTGAAGCTCAGACGGCCATGCCTTGAACCTGTTTTCAGGAACTGTCGCCTTGACGTCGATATATTCCTTCGGGTTCTTGCCTTCGGTCTTTTTCTTCATGCCGAAAGCAAGCAGCTTCGCGCTGTCCCACTTCACGGTCTTCGGCTTGTCGCACTCGATCGTGAAGTCGCCATCATACAGGCGCACCGTTCCGGTTTCGCCCTTACGCTCACCCTCGGCGGTATCGCCGAAACGCGCCCTGTATGCCATCTGCAGTTTGTCGGAGAGGGTTTTCGCCCGCTTCAACGTCTCACGCACATCCGTTTCCAGAAGATAAAGCATGTCGATCGGCAGACGCGAAGCGTCATTGACCGCCATCTTCTCAAACTGGTCGAGAGTCACATGATTTGTCATGTTATCCTCCATTCTGGCGCCCCATGCGCCACCAGAGCCGACGCGCACGCCGGTTCCAGCGGGTCATGCGGAATGGTTAAGGCCATAAAGAGCGATCATCGCCGCCTCTGCGCGTCCGTCATCTTTCTTCCGCTTGAACAGGTCGGCGCTGGTGGGAAAAAGCTGCATCGCCCGCGTCCGCGCCGCGTCTTTATCCGCCGGGCAGCTCATCGCCTTCTTCCAGATCGCGGGACGCGCTGTGGTAAGCGGCTTTCCAAGAGCCGCAACCACACCCTCAATCACGCCTACGCCAATTCCGAAGGACATTGCTGACAGACTTCCCATCTTCGGACCGGCGTGAACCTTCTCGATCCATACCGAAGACGGATCGTGCGCGCGGATCATCGTCGCCAGAAGCGGTGCGGACACGACGCTGCGCGTCTTGCCGCTGACAACGGTTGGCGTCGTCGGCATGTCGAGAACTTCGATCAGGTCTCCACGCTCATTCATAATGGCGACTGCGCCATTGATGCCTGGGTCAATTCCGATCACCGTTTTCATCGCTGGAAATTCCTTCTCTCGACGACAAGAGACGCCTTGTAATTCAGGAACACGACGCCGATTCCGTTCCCAAGAACGTAAAAGGCGATGAACCCTAACCGTAGAGACGGTGGCCTTCCGCTCCAGCCGAAGCCGACCCTTCCGACGTCGATTGCAATTCCTTTCGGCATTTTTCCTCCAATACGAGCCGGTCAATCTCGGCCTTCAATTCATCACATTCCGCCATCAGGCGGATTAACTCGGCTCCACGGGGAGCATTCGTTCCGTCAAACCAGTTTTGAACAGTGCGCGGTGTGGTCTGAACATCTCTGGCCAACACCTTCGCGGCATTCTTTATCCGCCCGTAATTCCGCCTCAGAACCGCAGTGACCGTTTCGGAGTAGGCGGTCGCATCAACTATCATTTTGCCTCCCCGAAAATTTCGGTAAAGAATTCCCCTACTTTTTCCCATTTTCTGTCCCTAACCTCATTTTTGCAGAACGAGATTGAGGGATTAACTGAGTATGGGGGTGTGGAAACTCGATCCTGAGTTGAACGACGACGAAGAACTTCTTTTGTCTATCTTGGTAACTACGAACCTGTGGAAGGAACTGAACCCCGACGCGACGATGGAAGACCGTC
>NZ_JAFVMF010000031.1 GCF_017377715.1 Acetobacter sacchari
GGCGCCAATCTCATGCGCAGAAATGCTCACCCGTGATTTTCTAAACAGGCTCTTAGTCATGATGCCAGACGAATCCATTTTCTTTTAGAACACATCGATTTGTTAGCCTGTAGTCCGGCATTATATAGAAATGCGATCGCGGGATCATTATTATAAAACCATCCAGTAAACTATAAAATTTTTCCAATACTCCTTAATTTCGATACAATACAAAATATGAGCCCGCGACATTATCGGTTAAAAAACAAAACCTGGAATTTATGTGAGGATAAATTCCGATAAAATGTAGCGAGAAGACCGTATCATCGAAATAAAATCTATCGTAATGCAAATCGATGCGACGTCGAAGTCATTGAAATTTTCAGGATTTTACTTACAATAGAGAAAATTACTTTTCATAATACCCATTGAAAATATTGACACATCACATATAACGGTTTCGGTTTTGCGCGAAATCATTACCAACAATCGTCTTGTGATCACACATCTATCGATAGAATAATCATTACGTCTGGTATTCCGGACGGCGTTACATTTACAGGTTAGCCGAGCATCGTTAACTTTTCGGTCGGAAACGTATCAACGACCAAAAAAAATAACGTAATTACCTCCAATAGGAGCCCATCTAAAATCCTGCGCCACTCGACAGACAACACATGAGACGCGGCCACTGCTCGGAACGAGCAGACGATTGCAATCTGAAGCAATCGTGGCGGTCGATCACCTTCACCGATGAAGCATATGGATTAGAGGTTACTCGAAATCCGTCGCAAGTTCGGGATTACGCCGATGCTCAAACATTCGTGATATCTGCCCCGACGTCACGCGCCCCACCGAAAGATCACTGGGGACGCAGCCCTCAGCAAACCACCCGACCTCAGACGTCTCCAGACTTGCCGTAGCCTCACCGCCGAGCAGATCGCACAGGAAGAACACCTTCGCGCATGAAAACACGCCATTGGGATGTCTTTGTCGCGTGCGATCCCACAATGCGGCAAGTTTCGTCACACCGACACGATACCCGCTCTCCTCCACAACCTCTTTGATCGCATTCTCGGCGGTGGTGAGGTTTACGTCCGCCCAACCGCCGGGCAGCGTCCAGCGGTGCTGGTCGGCGACTTCCCGCACCATCAGCAACCGATCGCTCTCGTCAAAGACAGCCGCGCGCACGTCGATCTTCGGCGTCGCATACCCGGTTTCACCCTCGAATAGCGTCTCGATACGCTCTGCAAGCGCGCTCGTTCTCGCTGCGAAAATGCGGGCTGAAAGGGCGCGCAATGCCTCGTAACGCTCTCGGTCGTAAGGATTTTCTGAGAAGGTCAGGCCGGTTTGCGCAATTGCCTGAATTTCGCGCGCCCAGACGAGCCAGTCGGGTTCAACGTCCATGACAAGCCTCTTTCGTGCGTGCGACCAAGTATCTCAGATCGGCGCGATCTCCATCGCCTGTCGCGAGAGAAATTCACGGTAGGGGCCATCGCGACGCTCCAGTTCGCCAGGCGACCCGTCCTCGACGATCCGCCCCTTCTGCATCACAACGATCCGATCGAAATCCTTCAGAGTCGATAAACGGTGCGCCACGGCGATCACCGTGCGTCCCACCATCAGGCGCGACAAAGCCATCTGCACGTGATGCTCGCTTTCGCTGTCGAGGGCGCTGGTCGCCTCATCAAGGACAAGGATGGGCGCGTTACGCAGGAAGGCGCGCGCAATCGCGAGACGCTGTCGCTGCCCCCCCGACAATTTTACGCCCCTGTCTCCGACTTCCGTCGCGAATCCTTCCGGAAGGGCCATAATAAAGTCGGTGCATCCGGCAGCATCCGCAGCGGCCCGAACTTCATCGTCAGTAGCCTCGGGCTTGCCGTAACGGATGTTGTCGCCGACCGAGCGACGCAACAGCGACACTTCCTGCGGCACCACCGACATGCACGACCGCAGCGCAGTTTCGGTCAGCGCGCCGATATTTTCGTGGTCTATAATCACTGCGCCGCCTTGCACGTAACGTTGTCTCTGCAGCAGCGCCAACACAGTGCTCTTGCCCGAGCCCGAGCGTCCGACAAGGCCGACGCGCGAACCCGGCGCAACATGAAGGTGAAAATGCTCCAGCACGTTCGGGCCGCCAGGATAGGCGAACGTCACGTCATTGAATGTGACCTCGCCCTTTTGCTCCTGACGGAATCCGACCGCATCCACCTGATCGCGCATTTCGTGGGTGAGCAGAATGGTGGACAACGTCTCGCCGAGTCGCGCCAGATGCTGGATCATCTCCACAAGCGCCACCGCAAGGTCGCGCGTGCCGTGAAGGATCATAAATCCGAGCGTTATGACCATCACGACATCACCGACGCTGGCGGCGCCGTTGCGCCACAGCAGAACGACCCACACCAGCAACCCGGCAGTGAGAATCGCTGTCAGCGCAGCGTGAACGAGTCGCAACCGCTCCAGATAGCGTAGCGAGCGGCCACGGGACGCCATCTCGGTTCGAAGCACGGAGGCAAGTCGTCGTCGCTCGTAGCCGAGCATCCCGAAGGTGCGAACCAGCGGCAAGTTGCCCACGACGTCCTGCATTTCTCCATCCACGCCTGCCGCGTCAGACGCGTATGTCGCGTGCAGTTCCCGCCCGGCCTGCGCCATGCGAAACATCAAATATGCAAGGGCGGCGGACAGAACGATGATGACCCCGCCCATCAAAGGGCTGACGGTCAGCATCAGCGTGATCGACAGCAGCACGTTGAGGCAGGGGGGCAATACGTTCCATGCCAGCAGGCTCTCCAGCGTGAAGCTGGCGTTGCCCGCTGTGGAAATCCGCGCGGCAAGCGCCGCGGGCATCCGATCCGAAAAATAGCTCGTAGAATGGCCGGTGAGATAACGAAACAGGTCCCGGCGGACGTCGCCTGTCACGTCGACGAAGGTCTTCGCCGCAAACCAGCCCGCGACGCGCCAGGACATGTTGTCGGCGGCGATCACCACAGCCAGCCAGGCGACAGCGCGCCAGACAGCCAGCATATCGCCATGCTGACTGGCGTTCATGGTGTCGACCAGATGGCGGATTGCGTAGGAAGAGAACACCGCGCAGGCGACGGCGATCGTCACGAATCCGAACACCATCGCGTGGGACGCCGCGTGGCGGCGCGCATAGCACGCAATGAAACGGCCCGGTCGGCCCGCGTATTTCGGCAGTTGTTCGTCGGAAACCGTAATCCCGTCGTCGCGCTTCAAGCGTGACCGTCCATGCGCTCGCACCTCTCCAGTCAACTTTCTGCCCTTGTAAACGTTCGTGACAGAGGACGAAAGCGCAGGGTTCGCTTTCTCTCTCGATAACCGGTTCGCCATAACCCGCTTGTCTGCGGAGGCCTACGCCGATAGGCGTTGTCGGCAGTCGCAATATTCAATCACAACCGATGGAGTCCTCCGGTCAATGCGTATCGCCCAGATCGCGCCTCTCCATGAAGCCGTGCCCCCCAAGCTGTATGGGGGCACAGAACGCGTGGTTTCCTTCCTCACCGACGAACTGGTCGCCATGGGGCATGACGTCACCCTGTTCGCAAGCGGCGACAGCGTGACGAAGGCGAATCTGGACGCTGTGTGGCCCCGGGCCTTGCGTCTCGACCCGGCGATTCGCGATCCTATCGCTCCACATATGTTGCTGATGGAACGGGTCGCGCGTCTGGCGGATCAGTTCGATGTCCTCCATTTTCACATGGACTACTGGCCCTTCACATATTTCAGCCGCCAGAAGACGCCGTTCGTCACGACGATGCACGGGCGGCTGGATCTGATGGAACTGCAACCAGTGTTCGACGCGTTCCCGGACGTACCGATCGTCTCAATCTCCAACAACCAGCGCCAGCCATTGCCGCAGGCCAATTATGTTGGAACCGTGCTGCATGGGCTGCCCGAGAAGCTGCTGACGCCCCAGCCGGGACCACGCGACTACCTCGCATTCCTCGGGCGTATCTGTCCGGAAAAGGGCGTCGACAAAGCGATCCGCATCGCACGCGCAGTCGGGCTGCCGCTGAAAATCGCTGCGAAGATCGACCGGGTGGACGCGGAATACTTCGAGAAGGAAATCGTCCCGATGCTGGGCGAGGGCGTCGAGTTGATTGGAGAGATCAACGACGCGCAGAAGCCGGCTTTCCTGTCCGGAGCCAAGGCCCTTCTCATGCCGATCGACTGGCCGGAGCCGTTCGGGTTGGTCATGATCGAGGCGATGGCGTGTGGGACGCCGGTTGTCGCGTTGCGCCGCGGGTCGGTGCCGGAGGTTCTGGAAGACGGCCTTACCGGTCTGATCGTCGATAGCGAAGCCGAATCCATCGCCGCATTCCCGCGCCTCGCCGAAACGAATGCCGAGCAGATTCGCAAACGCTTCGACGAGCGTTTCACTGCACGCCGCATGGCGGAAGACTACCTGAAGATATACGCCCGTCTCGGCGAGCAATAAGCGCCACTTTGACGCGGCGAAACATCTGCGCCGCGTCGAATCTGTGTGATATGAACAGACTGTCACAGGCGCCTGTTTAGCCAAGGGCAGCTTGGCGTCAGGCATCATAGCGTCGCGCAGGGTGAGGCGAGAGTTGTCGGTTCCGAAGCTCCCCGTGAAAATTCGCCCCGGGATGACCCGCCTGGGGCGTCGATCGTCCGAGGATCGACACCTTGACGGTCGTCTGTTTGCGGCTGCGCTTCTGATTCATCTGGCGCTTGTTCTGGCATGGATCGCCATGCACAGGACTCCTGAAGAAAAACCTGTCCCGTTCGCTCTCGCGGATGTTCAGGTTCTGTTCGACCACGGTCAGGCGTCGATTGATCCGATCCCTGCGCCGCCACCTCTGCCGGACGCCGCGCCGCCTGTTCAGGCGCCCGCGCCCGTCGCCGATGAACTTATTCCCTGGCCGGGCTCTGGCGAACCTCTCCTGCCGATAGTGCCACCGCGTCCAACAGGTTCGAAGGATCCGAGTCTGTCCGGCGCCAATCATCTGGCGACCGTGCATGTTGGCGACGGTCAGGACTCAGCGAGCATCCTGACCCATAAAGTTCCACATGAAAAGGACGCGCCTGCAAAAGACGCAGACGTCGCGAGCCCGAACGGGACGACAGGCAAGCGTCTCAGTGAGGCCAAGACCTCGGCCGGGCAGGGCGGTTCCAGTTTCAGTGATGGAGGCGCGTCGTGCGCGACTCCTGCGAAGATTTATCCGCCTCTCGCCCGCCAGCGTGGCGAGGAAGGCATTGTGTACGCGGGCTTTTCGCTTGCAGCCAATGGCTCCGTGCGGAACGTCCGTATCCTGCGCGGCAGCGGACATCCGATCTTGAACGATTCGACGCTCAGTTTTCTACGCGGACTGCGGTGCTCGCGCCCACCGTCTACGCCGTTCAACGTCGTTATCATGGTGACCTTTAATCTGATTACACCCTCGGGATCGACGATGTCCTTCAAACCGGTGGCTCACCAGGCGCCAGCGGCGCCCTCAGACGCTGGCACACGAGAGAATGCTGACGCCTCGGCAGATTCGGACGCGGCGGAAAACGCCGATTCCACTGCAGGCATCGACCAGAGCGGGGGCAGATAACGCGCGTTAGGCGAAAAGCAGGGACGCAAACCGAAACCTTGCACAGCGTGCGTGCTCCATGGTTCTGCAAGCGTGGAACTCATGGTCTGCAGGTTATCGTCCTTGCCTCCGGACGAGACCTTCAGCAGAAATTCTCGCCGGAGAAAGTGAAGTCGTGAAGCGCATAATGCCCCGTTCTCTACTGTCGCTGCTCCACGCGCCGCGCAAGCTGGAAAAAGCGATGGAACGCTCTCCAGAGGCAGGCGCTGTCGTTCGCTTCAACGACTGGCTGGCCGTTCGGATGACAGTCATTTTCGGCAGTATCTGGTGCGTTTACGCGTTTACTGTGTTCTCGCTCATCCCGATGGTGGCTCCCGGGTGCCAGAACACGCTCCTTTATATCAGCAATGCGATTCAGCTCATCGCGTTGCCCGCTCTGGCTGTCGGGAGCGCTATCCTCGCGCGAAGCAGCGAAGCGCGCGCCGACGCCGATCACGCGGCTCTCGTCGAAATTCTCGACGACGTACGTCAGGAACTGACGGAACTGCGGTCCCTGACCAGCGGCATCGCCGCAAACCAGGCGCAGGACGCAACAGGAGGCACGACCATGAACGTGTCAGCCGACACGTTCATCGCGGTCGATAACATCGCGCCCGACGCGCCGGGCCAGCGATGACGGGACGGCCGAACACCGGGCGTCACGCTTCTCCGAGAAGATGCAGCACGATTTCCCGTCTGTGCGGCGAGGCCCTGTGTTCGAAAAGGTAGAGGCCCTGCCACGTCCCAAGAACGGGACGTCCCTCGGCCACGGGGATACTCATCGACGTATCGGTCAACATGGTCCGCAAATGTGCGGGCATATCGTCAGGCCCTTCGTCGTCATGAACGTAACGCCCGTGTTCTTCCGGAACGAGCCGCTCAAAAAACCGTCCGATATCATGGCGCACCGTCGGATCGGCGTTCTCCTGAACTGTCAGAGAGCAGGACGTGTGCCGACACCACAACGTCAGCAGCCCCACATCCACGCCGCTTTGTCCTACCCAGTCGACGATCGGCCGGGTGATGGGCGTCAGTCCTTTGCCACGTGTATCGACAGTCAGCCGATAAAGATGCTGACGCATGAACAACTCCTCCTACCTTTAATGGCGCATCGGAAAATGGTGGCGCCATGACGGCTTACGGTCGCACCCCATACCCGCAATCTCACGAACTGCATGCGGAATCTACACGCAGCAGTCTGCTCGAACCGCCATCATCTCCGCATATCTCGCGGTTTCTGGATAACCTTATCCTGATTGGGCGGGCGCTGTTCGGGGTGACGGCTCTGCTGTCCACAACGCACCACTCGGCCAAGGCGGCCGCAGGCGACGATCTTCACGGGTGGTCAGGGATCAAAGATCGTTGGCGGCAGGCTGGCGTCAACATAGATATCGGCGACAGCGAAGAGTTTTGGACCAACCCTGTTGGCGGCTCCCGTTCCTCGACCAATTATATCGGGGCGACGGTCGTCGACGTCACGCTCGATCTGGCGCGCCTGTATCATGGCGGGACGGACAGGGAAGGGCAGTGGGGCGAACTGGAAGTCAGCGGCGTCGATATTCGCGGACGTCCCTTCAGCAACGTCCCGCTTTACGCCTTCAATCAGACCTCCACGAGCGAGGCCGATCCCAACCTGCGTCTCTATGAACTTGCTTACTCGTATCATCCCCCTGGCGATGCGATCGAGCTTCGCATAGGCAAACTGGACCTCAGTCGCGACTTCATGGTCAGCGAAACGGCTCAGGACCTGCTCAACGGGTCTTTCGGCTGGCCGATGATGCCCAGCAACAATCTCTACGATCAGGGGCCAGCCTCACCCCTCGCAACGCCAGCGCTCAGGCTGCGATATGACGTATCCGATGACTGGACCCTGCTCATCGCTGTCGGCGACGACAATCCGACAGGCGCACGGACATTCAACAACCCGAACGACCCCTGGAACCAGAATCAGGATCCCTCGGGCACACGCTTCAACTTTGGCACTGGCACATTGGCGATGGCCGAGGCGCAACACAGCGTCAGCATCGGGAAACTACTGGGTTCCTACAAGGCTGGCGTGATTGTGGACAGCGGGACATTTCCACTTCAGGCCTACGCGAGCACACAACGCCGAGGCAATTGGCTGATTTATGCAATCGTTGACCAAACCCTGTTGCGCGATCCTGTCGTCGGACGGTTGCATGGTTTTGTTCGTTGGCAATATACGGGACTTGCTGATCGTAACGAGATCGTCTCCGCGCTGGACGCTGGGCTGTCGCTACATCGACCGTTCGGTCGGCGACACGACCTCGTGGCGCTTGGGTTGGGTTACGCTGCGCCCAGCCGTTTCCTGACCACGACCGAACCCTCAGGGCGAACAGAAGCGCGGCAGAACGAGTACCATCTTGAATTGACCTACCGCGCGCAGCTCTCGTCCTGGCTGTCTTTGCAGCCGGATTTGCAAGGACTGATCGCTCCAAGCGGTGGTGTTTACGTTTCGGGACGCCGCGTGAAGGACGCACTCATTCTTGGCCTGCACGCGGGGCTAAGCCTCTAGGGCAGGGCTTGCTCAGGCAGGGCATGCCTGAACGGGCAGCAATGCTTCTTAAAACAATAAGATGGAAAGATTTCTCGCAGCTACGATGTTGCAGGCCATTCTCTGACGAATGCCGCTCAATCTTCCTTGGAAGGATGCTTTGGCGCTTCACCGTTGTGCGCTTCCGGATCGACCGAACGAAGAAACCGCTCCGCCAGCGCGCCATAAAGCGGCTGCTTGCAGATCATGCGCGAGACGCCGAACGCAAGGAATGAACTGGCCAAAAGCGCGAGCGTGACCTGCTGATTGTCGCACATTTCCATCACGATGACTGTGGCGGTCAGCGGCGCCTGCACGACAGCAGAAAAATACGCCACCGTGCCCAGGAGCACTACGGCGCCAGGGGTCGTGTGAGGCAAGAACTGCGCGATCCAACCACCGATGCCTGCGCCAACTGACAGCGATGGGGCGAATAACCCGCCCGGAATGCCCGAGCAGTAGGAAATGATGGTGGCGCAGTATTTCAGAACGAAATACGAAGCGGGGTAATGCTCGTCACCCTGAATGATGGCGCGGGCCTGCGCGTAGCCGGTGCCATACGTCATGCCGCCGGAAGCCACGCCTATAATCGCCAGCGCCAAGCCGCAAAGCGCAGCGAACAAAATAGGCCGCTGGGCCACGAAGCGGCCGAATGCCCCAGGCAAGCCAGATGAAGCTCGAATCAGTATCGCCGAGAATGATCCGCCGGCGATCCCGCCGAGCAAGCCGCAAGCAAGAACGGCGAGCCAACTCACCCCGACCGGCACGATTACATCGGTGTGCCCGAAATACGAATAATTACCGACCAACGCTATTGCCGTCACGCCCGAGAGCACGACCCCGGTTAGCAAAGTGCCGCTGGTCCGGTGCTCGAACGAGTGAGCCAGTTCCTCGATGCCGAACACTATTCCGGCGAGCGGCGTGTTGAACGCGGCCGCAACTCCCGCGGCTCCTCCAGTCATTACCAGCGCACGGCGAGACGCAATTTCGCTGAGCCGAAGGAAACGAGCCGCAGCATTCATGATTGCCGCGCCGACCTGCACCGTCGGCCCCTCACGGCCAATAGAAGCGCCCGCGACGAGCCCCAGACAGGTCAGGCAGATTTTCGCCGCAGCGATGCGGATCGAAAGCACCCGATCGACCACAGCCAGATCGTTGAGGTGCATGCAGGCGATCGCCTGAGGAATGCCGCTGCCTTGCGCGCCACGGAAGAAACGTCTGGTCAACCATATCGACAAGGCAAGTCCAGCAGGCGTCACTACAAGCATAAACCATGGGTTGTGCTTGATGACATCGCTCCGGAGCGCAGCCGCCTTGTCCGCCAGCGCCGCGAAGCTGATCGCCACGATGCCGACGGCGATCGAACTGCCCCAGTAGATCAGCTTTCGCCGCCACTCCGCTGTCGTCATGCGCGCGGTGTCGCGAAAGTGCCTGATCCGGCCGACTTGGGTCGAGGTAGTCGTATGCATCGGTTCTTCCTGCTGCGGCGGGTCTCTTCAGCAATGAGAGGCAGCGCGCAATATCGTCCCGGCCTTACGCCTGCCGGGCGATCATTCCAAGTCCTAATCCCACATGTCGGCTTAAAGTGTTTCGCCGGGTAGCGGCGTTAGCCGCAGTCTTGGTGATTAAGGCCCTCGTAATCCTGCATCCCTGTGGCCACCGTATGTCATACGACCGGTGGAGACGTGACCAAGATGCCCGTGTGCTTGGCCTTCGTTTCCGGCTCGACATGAATATTGATCAGCGCGCGCCCGATCGCTCGCCGAAGGCCAGCTTCTATCCGGTCGCAAATCTCGTGCACGACGCCGACCGTCATCGAACCCGGCACCACAAGATGAAATTCGATGAACGTTATGGCGCCTACGGTGCGAATGCGGATGTCATGCGCCTCCAGCGCGCCAGTCGCCGTTTCAGCGATTACTTCTCGCAGTTTGGTAAGGGTCGCAGAATCAGGGGCTTCGTCCATCAATCCCGACACGGATTGCCGAAGCATCTCCCAGCCAACCCGCAACACGTTAAGCGCAACGAGAGCAGCCAGCGCAGGGTCGAGCCAGACCCACCCTGTCAGCGGGATCAATGACAGGCCCGCAATCAGGCCGCATCCTGTCCAAACGTCCGAGATCACATGGTGACCACCTGCGATCAGCGCGGGTGAGCGTTCCGCTCGTCCTTTTCGGAGCAGCGTAAGCCCCCACGCGAAATTCAGCAGCGTGGCGACGCCGTTGAGCCCGACGCCGATCCACGGCGCCGTCTCAGGATGCGGCCTCAGAAATCCTTCCACCGCCGTTTTGCCTATGGCGTAAGCGGTGACCAGCACCAGCGCGCTCTCGACGATCGCCGAAAGGTATTCCGCCTTGTAATGCCCGTAGGTGTGGTTGTCGTCGGCCGGCCTCTCAGCCACGCGAATGGCCCACAGGGCAGCCGCCGCCGCGACGACGTTGATGATCGTCTCGAGCGCGTCCGCCTTCAACGCGACGCTGCCGGTGTTGACCCAGGCTGCGTATTTCAGTCCGAACGCGGCGATACTGACAGCAAAACTCGCCCATGCCAGCGCGAATTTTCGGTCCGGCTTCGGCGCGTCCCCAATTGGGGCGGCGTTAATCATGACAGGCTCACACGTGCAGCGCGTCGTCGAGGCTGCACCCGCCACCGCATGGCGAGACTTCGATCTGCAGCGTCGCGTGCTGTACGCCGAAACGCGCGCGCAATTCCCGGCCCGCCGAGAGCAAAATCGCGTCGTTGGGAACGGCCGCATTTTCGCTGCGCACGAGATGAACGGTGAGCGCCGTTTCAGTTGTGCTCATCGGCCAGACGTGAAGGTCGTGAAGGTCAGTCACGTCGGGAAGATTACGCAGAAAGGCGTCGACGCCATGGATGTCAACACCCTTTGGAACCCCGTCGAGCGCCATATCCAGAGAGTCCCTGAGCAGCCCCCACGTCGTAAGAACGATAAGCGCCGAAATGGCGAGGCTCGCAGCCGGGTCCAGCCACGCCAGCCCCGTCAACAACACGAGCGCGCCGGTGGCTACAACACCGAGGGAGGCGACCGCATCCGTCGCCATATGCAGAAAGGCAGCGCGCAGGTTCAGATCATTCTTCTGACCGCTCATGAAGAACAGCGCGGTGACTCCGTTCACCGCCACGCCCAGCGCCGCCACGACCATCACGCTTTTCCCCGCGACTTCCACAGGGTGGAACAGACGCAGCACGGCCTCCCACGCCACGCCGCCGGTCACGAGCAGCAAAGCTACGGCGTTGGTCAGCGCAGCAAGAATAGAGGAACGGCGCAGGCCGTAGGTAAAGCGCGCGGACGGCGCTCGGCGCGTCAACCGCTCCGCCAGCCAGGCGGCGGCCAAGGCGAGCACGTCGGACAGGTTATGACCAGCGTCGGCCAGGAGCGCTACGGAGTTCGCCAGCAGACCCCAGACAGTTTCGCCGACCAGATAGACCATGTTGAGGGCCATGCCGGCTGCAAAAGCGAGTCCGAACGACGCGGGAGCATGATGGTGATGCCCGAAAAGCCCATGATCATGATGATGATCGTGACCATGCCCGTGGTCGTGGTCGTGGTCGTGGTCGCCACACGCATGGCCGGCATCGGAGGGTTGCACGCTTATATCGGTGTCACACTTCGGTCCGCCCGTCGCGTCGTCGGGGTTATGTACGCCGCATGCGCCTTCGTCGTGAGCATGATCGTGTGCATCGGAAGAATGGGTGTGTTCATCCGGTGAACCATGGCGGTGACCGCCAGAAGTGGAGGACGCGGTCATGTCGCAATCTCCTTGGTCGGTCTTGCGCTACAGGTCACGGTTGACAGGAGGTCGTCCCGAAGACTTGATTCCCGCGTCTCATAGACCATACCGCCCGTTTGCAAAACGGGAAGTTTACAGTGTCGCCGTCGGATGGGAGCAGTGCGCTCTCTATTGCTCCACGCAATGAGTCTACTCTCTCGTGATCGCCGATCTGTCGTGATATGAGCCGCCCGATTGTGGCTCCTGTCGGGGCCAGCGGCGTCACGCTCGCATGCTCGCCGCCATGTGGAGACGCGTCAGGCGTCTGAAGCCTAATGGAGAACTCATGATCCGTCTGACCGAGGTGAGGTTGCCGCTCGACCACGCGCCGGAAGCGCTGATCGCCGCCGCGCGCGCCAGGCTCGGCCTTACGGACGCCGACGCGCTCGATTTGCGCGTCGCGCGGCGCGGATACGACGCACGTCGTCGTGGCGGCATCATGTTGGTCTACAGCCTGGACTGCGCGGTGGCGGACGAGGCCGCCATTCTGGCGAAAGCAGGCGAAGATACGCGTATTGGCCCGTCGCCGGACACCAGTTATCGCCCTGTCGATGTCGAAGGTCCGCGGTTGGCCAGAGGCGACGCGTTTCAAAGACCGGTTGTGATCGGCGCGGGACCGTGCGGACTGATGGCGGGGCTGATTCTCGCGCAGATGGGGTTGCGGCCGCTGATTCTCGAGCGCGGAAAGGCTGTCCGCGAACGCACGGTCGACACGTTCGCCCTGTGGCGGCGGTCGATCCTGACGCCGGAAAGCAACGTGCAGTTCGGCGAGGGCGGAGCCGGGACGTTCTCCGACGGCAAGCTCTACAGCCAGGTCAGCGACCCACGCCATCTGGGGCGCAAGGTGCTGGAGGAATTCGTACGTGCGGGAGCGCCCGAGGAAATCCTGTTCGTCTCGAAACCGCATATCGGCACTTTCCGGCTCGTCTCGATGGTCGAGCATATTCGCGCCGAGATCGAGGCGGCTGGCGGCGAATACCGGTTCAGCGCCCGGGTCGACGAACTCCTGCTTGATGAGCAGAGAAGCGTACGAGGCCTGCGTCTGTCCGGCGGAGAGGAGGTCGCTGCGTCGCACGTCATTCTCGCGATCGGTCACAGCGCGCGCGACACATTCAGCATGCTGGAGGCGGCTGGCGTGGAGATGCAGTCCAAGCCGTTCTCTATCGGCGTGCGGATCGAGCATCCCCAATCCCTGATCGACGCCGACCGTTTTGGACCGCAAGCTGGTTCGCCGCTGCTGGGAGCCGCCGATTACAAACTCGCCCACCACGCGTCCAACGGGCGTGGCGTCTACTCCTTCTGCATGTGCCCCGGCGGCACTGTTGTCGCCGCCACGTCCGAGGAGGGGCGGGTGGTCACCAACGGGATGAGCCAGTATTCGCGCGCCGAACGCAACGCTAATGCGGGCATCGTCGTCGATCTGCGACCCGGCGAGGACTATCCGGACGAACCGCTGGCAGGCGTGGCGTTCCAGCGGCATTGGGAGCGGCAGGCCTTTCTCGCCGGAGGAGGCGACTACCGCGCCCCGGCGCAGCGCGTGGGCGATTTTCTTGCGGGCCGCGCCTCCACGTCGCTCGGCTCCGTGACGCCGTCCTACCGGCCCGGCGTCACGCCGACGGATCTTTCCGCCTGTTTGCCTGATTTCGCTGTCGAGGCGATCCGGGAGGCTCTTCCCGCATTCGCGCGAAAGCTGCCGGGATTCGCGATGGAGGACGCAGTGCTAACGGGCGTGGAGACGCGCACGTCCTCTCCTCTGCGCATCCCGCGCGGTCAGGACGGGCGCAGCCTCAATACAGGCGGTCTGTTTCCTGCAGGCGAGGGCGCCGGTTACGCAGGCGGCATCCTGTCCGCTGCGATCGACGGCATTCGGATTGCGGAAGCCGTCGCGCTGTCTATGGTGGGGCGTGAGGCTACGGGACTTCTCCGCGGTTCCGCCGGCAAGGAGCAGGCTGGATGACACCAATCCCACTTCGTGTAGCGCTCCAGATCGCCCCCGATTATATGCCGCAAGTCACAGGAAAAACAGGCATTCGTCCCAAATCTGAGTTTCCGTTACAATGACAAGTCACCGCCAGCACCACTGCGGAGTGGGGCAGCCATCGTGTGTAATAGCCGGCTTAGAACTCTCCAAATGGTTCAGTAAATAACCTCGCATTTCTCCGAATGGGTTCGTTTCGTGTGGTGTACACCTTAAAGTCAAACCCAGACGCAAGTGCGTATTGCGAAAACGGGTAAACGGATTCTCGCCTGCAAGAAGGACAAACAGGGATTTGTGTTACGAGGGCTACCCAACGAATGGCATTACTATTTCCCTCGAAGCAAAAGCGATCTTTGAATTCCTGAAGCAATTTAGGCTCCGTGTGATTTCTCATCTGTATGTTTCTTTGATTTGAAACTTCTCCCGGTATGTTACTAGTTATTGGCGCAACATGATGTGCGTAACCTTGCTCGAAGCTATACCGAGATGAATTTGAATGAGAATGTAATTGATATAAGATATTATCACCCAAAAAATTGAGAACAGCAGCAAGACCTGCGATATTGCCGGTGGTTTGATTCGGTATTTGGCTTAGGTCTGCCATCATGCCCCGCACCACATTTTCAATATTGCGGGGATCGAGCATATAATCTTTCGCCAGAGGATAACTTTCACCGGCATAAACGTTGCCGCTTCTTGTTCGTACCATGTTGTTATTCCTTCATCGGTGCAGAACAAATTAGACAAACTAATTTTATTTTATACGTATCTAAAAATATATATAATTATACATGATGACGCAATCGCTGACTCGTGCGCGAAGTGGCGATTGGCGTCTGTTTTGATTTTCCTAATGAGCAGGAGGAACTGGCTGGTCATAAGGGAGATGAAGCAGCGGGATGACCATTCGATTTCTGACTTGCGATAGATCCCAACCCGCGGAGTTCGTCAGTTAAAATCGTCGAAAGCTCTTGTCATAAACGAAAAATTCACGGCGAAGCAAAGGAGCTTATGAGGGACGGTGTAGCGGATTTTGGGAGGCTTCCGGTTGCCTGCACGTTAATGTTCGCCGTGGTGGTCCACGGCAGGCTTTGGCGCTCTCCTCCTTAGCTAGTTAACTGTTGCTGAGAACTTTAGCAGGAACGGGCGCAGACCGGAGAAGGCCGTTATCAACCATCGCAGCCTTGGATTTCGGCCGCGTGGGCAGTTGTCCCACCAGCAGATCCTGCATATCGGCGTGGGAGCGCATTGCGCGTCCGGTGCAACCGCCGTCCGGTTCGTCGTCAGCGTCGTATCCATTCGCCCCGGCTTATGGATGCAACTCCGGTTCATCGTGTTGGCGGGTGTTCTTTGTTCGGTGTGGGCACTTTTTTCCAACCAGATAATACCACGATAACTGGACCCGCATTAACTTTTGTGCTGAGGGACAGTCTCTCGGGCCGTGACGCGGGCGTAACGGAACCGAATCGACTCCTCGCACGTCACGTCCGCATCTTCATTTCCCGGCTATGCCGCAGGAGCAGAAGGGCGCGGCATGACCCGGTTGTGGATACTTTCGGATCTCCATCTCGAATACGCACGTTCTCCAGATTCATACGATCCACCGCGCCCCGCGTTCGACGTGCTGGTGGCGGCGGGGGATATCCTGGAGGGGGATCCAGAAGGCGCGATCGAGACCGTCGCGCGTCTGGCCGCTGGGCGGCCCGCCGTGTTTGTCCTTGGCAATCATGAAATCTGGGGTGGCACGCTGTCGCAGCAGCAGGCCCGCGCGCAAGAGGCTGCGCGGCGCTTCGGCGTCACATTGCTCGACGAGTCAGCCCGTGTCCTGCGTGGCGTCAGATTTGTCGGATGCACCCTCTGGGCGGACGGACGTCTCTCAGGCCTCGACGTTCGTCCCCGGCTTCTTACCGGGGAAGGTTTTCTGAGGCCGGACGGCCGTGGCGGCGTCAGGGTGGGCGATGAGCTTGCGCAGCATGAACGTCAAGTCGCGCAACTCGACCGGCTGCTGGGGGTCGAAAAGCCGCGCGGCACAGCTCTGGTCGTCGTGACGCACCATGCGCCGTTGCTGGACTGCGTGCCGTCGCATTTGAGAGGCGAACGGAATATCGGCCTCTACGCTTCTGATCTTTCAGATATTTTCTGGCGTCGAGACATAGATTTATGGGTTCACGGCCACATTCACGCCGTTGGAGACATGCGGCATCCGGGCGGCGCCCGCATCGTCTGCAACCCAGCAGGACCACGCTTCTCGACGCCGGGCTTTCGGAACGATCTGATCGTCACCGTGTAAAGCGTGCGCGCTGAGAGGCATATATTGCCGCAGCCGAATAGAAGGTCGTTTATATCGAGCACATGTTACCATTGATCGGCGCCGCTTCCCCGGTGTGGCTCCTTTTGCCGCAGTAGAGCCCAAACACGTAGCAGCGGACCGCGGACACACTACCTTGCGACCGGAAGGCGCAATTAAATAATCGGGTCAGCAACCGGTCATCACCGCACCTGTTAGGCTTTATATTACCAACCGCAGTCTCCATCTTAACCGACACTCCCGACAATTGATCTTGAGGAGAATGTTGTGAGAGCATCGATTTTTATCGCAGTAATCCTTACCTCGCTTTGCGTCTCAAGCTGCGCGAACAATGCCGACACGAATGACCATTTTAACTATGAGCAAGACATCACCCGACGATCACGTCTTGGGGGCGGTCAATCCCACATGTAAATTCGGACTTGATGCGCGCATCTAAAGTTTGGACATTCGCTTTGTTCCAGCGCGCAATATCCTGATGAGCGAGTGGCGTCGGGCCCATTTCGCCGGGCGGTATAAACGCAACAGGACGCTCATACGCTCGATGAAGCTCTTTATCGTGACAGAGGCAGAACGCGGAACCAAAGATCAGGTCTTCACATCCGGGGAATTATGAGCATCGGGTGGACGCGTGAGGCAGACAGTCAATTGATTGTATTTTCCCCAATTTTTTATCAATAAATTTCACATTCCGGAAACTTTTACCGACGCGTGCCCACTATTCGATACGTAGTTCTGCAAATCTTCGGCCAGATGTTCGGCATCTTCGATCCGATATTTAACAAGATCGCCGATACTGACCAGGCCGACCAGACGACCGTTGTCCACGACCGGCATATGGCGACAGTGAGTGCGGGTCATCCGTCGCGCCGTAGTGAGGCTGTCCTCGTCGGGCGTCGCGATTGGCGTGTTCGCCGCCATCACGTCGCGGGCGACCAGGGCGCCAAGCCCGGCAGGAGAAAGCGACACAGCTTCGACGATCTTTCGCTCCGACACCAGACCGACCAGACGCCCGGCGCCATCCAGAACCGGAGCGCCCCCAATCCCATGTCGCGCCAATGTCTCGCAGACGCGGGGCAGGGGATCGGTATCCAACACGGTGATGACGTCCCATCCTTTCTCGGCAAGGATGCTGTGCAGGGGGGTAGGCATGACGCAAGTGTCCTTTTTCTTGATTGGACTGCTGCGTCGCCTCGAGGCTCGGCCTTAGGCGGCGAGCATGGTCGTTGTGGTCGATGTCGGTTGGCAGGGGCCAATGCGCAAGGTCTTGCGTGAAGGAAATTCGGCGGAGACGTGTTCTGCCAGCCTACGACGCCCGGTGAAGAGGCTTTTTTTCGATAACAGCGTATGGGAAATCGGTCGACGGGTCCCGTAAAACCGCGTCCGATAGGCGCCGCTGGAATGCAGCATCCTGTCTCCAACCAAAAATGGCGCCCCGAAGGGCGCCATTTCCGTAACGTCAGCCAGAAGGAGACGGCCTTACGGCCGTCATCCAGTCGTGACTTATCAGGCGTCCGTGTTGCGGCGACGGATCGCAGCGCCAAGGATATCGCCCAGCGACGCGCCACTGTCGGACGAGCCGTACTCGTTGATCGCAGCTTTATCTTCCTCGACCTCACGGCCGCGGATGGTCAGGGCCAGCTTGCGGGCTGCGCGATCGACCGAGACAATCTTCGCGTCAACACGCTCGCCAACTGCGAAGCGCTCTGGACGCTGCTCGGCCTTGTCGCGCGCCAGTTCGGCGCGACGGATGAAGCCGGTCAGAACGTCGTCCACCTTCACCTCGATGCCGTTGCTCTGAACAGCGGTGACGATGCAGGTGACGACGGCGCCCTTCTGGACGCTCGACAGCGCGTCGGCCGCCGGGTCTTCCTGAAGCTGCTTGATGCCGAGCGAGATGCGCTCTTTCTCCACGTCCACGTCGAGAACCTTGGCCTGAACGACCTGGCCCTTCTCGTAGTGCGTGATGGCGACTTCGCCGGCTTCGTCCCAGGACAGGTCGGACATGTGGACCATGCCGTCGATGTCCGCTGACAGGCCGATGAACAAGCCGAACTCGGTGATGTTGCGGATCTCGCCTTCGACCGTCGAGCCGATCTTGTGCTCTTCGGCGAACTGCTCCCACGGGTTGCGCTGAACCTGCTTCAGGCCGAGCGAGATACGACGCTTGCCGCTGTCCACGTCCAGAACCATGACGTCGACTTCCTGCGAAGTGGCGACGATCTTGCCCGGATGGACGTTCTTCTTCGTCCAGGACATCTCGGAAACGTGCACCAGACCCTCGACGCCCGGCTCGAGCTCAACGAACGCGCCGTAGTCGGTGATGTTGGTGACGCGACCGCTGTAACGCGCGCCCGGCGGATACTTGATCGCCACGTTCTCCCAAGGATCAGCCTCAAGCTGCTTCATGCCGAGAGAAATGCGCTGCGTGTCCGGGTTGAAGCGGATGACCTGCACGCGAACCGGCTGGCCGATCTGCAGGGCTTCGGACGGGTGGTTGATGCGTTTCCAGGCGATATCGGTGACATGCAGGAGGCCATCGACGCCGCCGAGGTCCACGAACGCGCCGTAGTCGGTGATGTTCTTCACCACGCCGTCAAGGATCATGCCTTCCTTCAGGCCCTGGATCAGCTCGCTGCGCTGCTCCGCACGGGTCTCTTCGAGGACCGCGCGACGCGAGACGACGATGTTGCCGCGCGCGCGGTCCATCTTCAGGATCTGGAAGGGCTGCGGAACGCCCATCAGCGGGCCGACGTCGCGCACGGGACGGATGTCGACCTGGCTGCCGGGAAGGAACGCCATGGCGCCGCCGAGGTCGACCGTGAAGCCGCCCTTGACGCGTCCGTAGATCGTGCCATTGACGCGCTGGTTGGCTTCGAAAGCCTTCTCCAGGTTCGTCCAGGCCTCTTCGCGACGCGCCTTCTCACGCGACAGGACGATCGTGCCGTCACGGTCTTCGTAGCGCTCGACGTACAGCTCAATGACGTCGCCCGGCTTGACCTCGTGGGCGACGCCCGGCGGGCCGAATTCCTTGAGGGCGACGCGGCCTTCGCTCTTCAGGCCGACGTCGACGATGGCGAATTCGTCGGTCAGGCGGACGACATGCCCCTTGACGACGGAACCTTCAAAGCCCGTGTCCAGGCCGAGGGTCTCGTCGAGCAGCGAGGCGAAGTCTTCGCCGCCAAAATGATCGGTTGTGGTGAGTGTGGCAGAAGCCATGTGAAACGATATTTCCCTGCCGACCGGTTTAGGGCCGACAATTCCTGCGCGTCGCGGTGAGGCGAAACGACTTACCCCGGTCTTCGGAGATATCCGAAGACATGCGGGATCGACGGTTGAGTTCGGTCAGCGCCCCGCAAAAGGGGTCGAAACCGGGCCGTAGACAGCACCTCAAACCGCAGAGTGTCAACAGCAAGCTTGTGTCGGCGCAGTTATTCGATATCTCTACGTACGCTTCCGGCGCTGAGCTGCGGTCAGCGGACGAGCCAGCAGAGCGGTCGCGATTTCCTCCCACTCCTGCTCAAGACTGCCGGTCGGCGTCGGACGGCCAGCACGTCGATACCAGTAACGCGCGTTGCCAAGGTCGCCCTCCTTGCGATGCAGCCATGCGTGCGCCCAGTCGCAATCCGGGTCACCTTCGTTGGTCTGCGCGCACTCATGCGCCCGCGTCCAGTTTCCCCGCCCAGCCCACCAGATCGCCTGTAGCGCAAGATCTTCGCCTTCCGGAGGGTTTGCGGCGGAGAGCGTTTCCCTGAATTCGTCTAGCGCGCTCATCGGCAGTCTCCTTCACGAAAAGCGATATAGTCGAATGTAACACGGTCGGCTTCATCGTAAGATCGGAATTCCATCCCGCAAATCGTATCGTTCCGGTATCGTCGTTATGCGCAAGAGTCTCGCGCCCGCCTGTCGCATTGATATGGAGTTTGGCGTTAATGGTTATGGGTGGTTGGGCATGGCTTTCGCGCGGCATTGCTTACGCATTCATTGTTTTCTCTGGCGCTATCCTTCTCGTCAGCCCTGTCCCAACGCTTGGCCTGCTATGGGATATGGCGATGCTGTGCGGTTTTTCAGCGTTATTTGTACTGTTACAGATGTTCGCGTTGACCGGGCGTCCACTCTCGACGCCGTTCTATGAAGGTAAATTCTTCATCCGCTTGCATGAATACGGCGCGTACATACTGCTCGCCTTTGTCGCCTGCCATATCGGTTTCAGCCTCTGGGCCGAACCACTACTCCTAGAAGACATGCTGCCCCCGGTCACAGGCGTTATGCAAACGGGAGCCGTTACCCTGATGCTACTCGCGGTCGCGACGTTCGCCAGCCTGCCGCCTGTTCGACGCACAGCGTTCGGAACGGCCAGGCTGTTTCGGCGCTGTCATTCGGTTCTCGCGACGTTGTTGCTATGCGCCGCTGCCGCTCACGCGTGGCTGGCTGGGCTACGCCTCGATGGTTTCTGGTCGTCAGTGGTGTTGGCTGTGCCTGTGGGCGTCGCGTTAACGCTGCCCTGGGCGGCCCGCTGGGCCGCACGCCCTCACCGAACTCCAGGAAAGCGCGCGCGCAATACGGCACGGTTCGCCGCTCCGGTCGCAATGGCAATACTCTCTCTTGGCGCCGCTTTGCCGCTTCTGGGCGCCGCACTTCTGCATTGGCGGACATGGTGATCGCCCGCCTGCTCGCTTCGTGGCGCGCGGTTACGATAATTGTCATCGGCGCACTTTGCGGGGGCGCTTTGTTATGGTGGGCGTTATCGGGCGCTCCGCACATAGCGGCGACGCGCCCGCTTATGCCTCTCGATTTTCCGCACAAAGCCCATGTCGCGTTCAATTGCGTCGCATGCCATCACAATTACACCGAAGCCAGACTCGCTTCCTGGCCGTTTCAGGGATGCATAGCGTGTCACAAGAACACGCCATCGCTCTCAGGCATCATTGAGGAGCAGTTTCATAGCCAGTGCGAAAGCTGCCATCTCAAATTCGCGGAAGAGCATCGCAAATCGGGTCCGCCGCGTGCGTGCCATGTCTGTCATGTCGCTGGAGGCATGACGCATTTTTAAACCGAGAGCGCATTCATGCGGCTCAAAGAATGTTGCTGCCAGAGCGGCAGATATCGCCCTTTGTCGCGCCGCTCACGCGCGACGTTATGTGTGCTACATAGAGCGCGACCACAAAACACAGGTTTTCATCCATGACGATTAAACGCCTCGCCCCTGAAGAACGTCTCAGCGGAGCTTCCGTCTGCGGCAATATCGTCTATCTGGCCGGACAGGTCGCTGATGACGCCACCCTCGACGTCGAGGGACAAACCGCCGACATCCTGAAGCAGATCGACGCGCTGCTGGCCGAAGCAGGAACCAGCAAGAGCAATATTTTATCCGTGCAAATTTTCCTCACCGACATCAACGATATTGCGGCGATGAATCGAGCATGGGACGCTTGGCTGGACCGAGGCAACAAGCCTGCCCGCGCTACGGTCGAGGCGAAACTCGCCAATCCGGACTGGAAAGTCGAAATCACGGGCGTCGCGTTTATTCCGTAACGTCGGCTATGCGTTTCAACCTGTTGGAGGCGTCTGGGAAGGGTAGTCGGCCGAATGCGCTTCCCCTGGCTCCGATGCGACGTCGCCCCTGACACAGGGACGGCGCAAGACGAAGCATACGAGAGGGAAATTTCGATGCTGTCCTTCCGCAGTCCTCATCGACAGTCACAATAAGTTGGGCGGCAGATTGAAACGAACTGACGGAAGTATCCTTGCATTCACCATGATGACAACGGGGTTCGTCGTCGTTGCTCATGCGGTCGCTTATATGGCGCATGAATTTTCTCACACGTTCAGCGCCTGGGCGCTGGGTTACATGCAGAATCCTCTTGCTCTCGATTACGGGACAATCACCCCTGCGAACGTCGTTCTCCTGTCGAGCGTCGATGATAACGTAAAATACGATCCGATTTTTAGCAACGGTCACGGGTGGGCGGCGGCGGCGATTGCACTCGCCGGACCTTATGTCGGTAACGCTTTCACCTACGTTTGTCTGTGTGCGACTGTTGGCCGCTTGAGAGCAGACAACCGGGCGACGAGAACGTTTATTTTCTGGCTCATGCTGATGTGCGTTGGAAACGTCTGGAGCTACGTACCTATTCGGGCGATAACGACACATGCCGACATCGCGATAGCGGCGCGCGGTCTGCATGTCAGCGTCATGACGTTATTGCCGTTTCTGCTAGTCCCGTCAGTAGCGCTCATGGGTCATTTCTTTATGCGGGCGTGCCCTGCGGAGATTCCGGTGATCGCCTCCTTTGTGGCGACCCGCGTCACTTTAATGGTTGCTGTAACGTGCGCGTGGTTTTTTATATTCTTTGGCGGCGTCGCCATATCAGGACATTACGGCTACACCGCACAGGCATTTTCCATTATCTCGACAGTCGTTCTTATGCCTCTGTCCGTCGCGCTGCTATGGCCCCGCTGCCTCCGTCGGAACGACGTTTTAATAACGACACCAAGGTTATAGGCTCAGACTTTCCCAGCGGCCGCGGAGAAATACCCGATACCGGCTTCATCTCTAACAATCAGTCGCAAAATTTCCTGATACATTCGTATCATCGCGGGCGGGGATGATCGCTGATTTGAACCGCCCGCGTTTCCGCAATGCCTGTGCGGACAACGCCACACTCAATTCCGGCGCCGATATGTTCGACCTATACCGCCTGACAACCGATCCTGCTGACGAAGGCGTAGAACGTTTGGCTCAATGGGATTAACTGCACAAGCACTCAAGTCCTGGCTGGTTCTGCTTCTGCATGCGAACCTTTCCTCGTCGGCCCGGTGGGCTCGCCGCGAAGGCGACGAACCCGGGAGCACGGGCCCTTTCAGGTTTTCCCTGCCTGCACGCCCTCACGAATACGTTGTCCCAAGGTCGGATCGATGTTCGACCAGTATTCAAACACCCGCGTGAGCACCGGTTCCTCGACCCCGCCCAACACATGGCCGACTACATTGTTAACCAGACGATCGCGCGCAGCGTCATCCATCACTCGGGTGACGAGTGTCCGGGCCTGACTGAAATCATCGTCGTCAGGCCGTAGCGTATAAGCCGAACGCATAAAGGAGCCGTCGGTGGACCACACCGCGTTCTCCGGGTAGCGCTTCGGGTCTGCGACCGGACCGCCTTTCGAGTTCGGGACATAGACAGGATCGCTCGCGTTCGTCATCCGCATCGCCCCACCCTTGGTATAGGCGTGAACCGGGCATTTGGGGGCGTTTACCGGGATCTGCTTGTAATTGACGCCTAATCGCGCACGATGGGCGTCGGCGTATGCGAAAGAACGGCCCAACAGCATCTTGTCTGGCGAAAGCCCGGTGCCGGGGACGAAATTGTTCGGTTCGAACGCAACCTGTTCGATCTGGGAGTGGAAATCCGTCGGATTACGATCGAGCACCAGCCGTCCAACCTCCTGCAGCGGATACTCGCCTTGTGGCCAGACCTTGGTGAGATCGAACGGGTTGATGCGATAATCCTTTGCCTCGTCATAAGGCATGATCTGCATCTTGAGCGTCCAGCTTGGATGCTCGCCGCGCTTGATCGCCACATGCAGGTCCCGGCGGTGATAATCAGCGTCCTGTCCAGCGAGTTTCCCCGCTTCTTCTTGCGTCAGGAACTTGATTCCCTGATCCGTCTTGAAGTGGTACTTGACCCAGAAACGCTCACCTGCCGCATTGACCCACATATATGTGTGGCTGGAAAACCCGTCCATATGGCGCCAGCTCGCCGGGATGCCTCGATCTCCCATCAGCCACGCCACCTGGTGCGCCGTTTCGGGATTCAGGGTCCAGAAATCCCACTGCATGTCGTTGTCACGCAGGCCACTGTCGGCGCGCCGCTTCTGCGAATGAATGAAATGCTGGAACTTCATCGGGTCACGCACGAAGAACACCGGCGTGTTGTTTCCGACCATGTCGAAATTGCCGTCTTCAGTATAAAATTTGAGAGCGAACCCGCGCGGATCGCGCCAAGTGTCCGGACTTCCGGCCTCGCCCGCAACGGTCGAAAAACGCGCCACGACGTCGGTGCGCGCTCCGGGTTGAAGAAACTTGGCGCTCGTATAGCGGCTGAGATCCTTCGTGACTTCAAAATAGCCAAACGCGCCGCCGCCTTTAGCGTGAGGCTGCCGGTCGGGGATCATCTCCCGGTTAAAGGCGGCCATCTGTTCGATGAGGTAGTGGTCGTGCAGCAAGAGCGGTCCATCCGCGCCGACGCTCAGCGAAAACTGGTCGTCGGAAACCGGAATGCCGGAGTCCGTGGTGTGGATGCCCAGATCGGAAGCGCTCATCGTTCAAGCTCCTGAGACGTATGTCTACGCGTAGTAAAAAATACCCAGATGGGAACGTGCCCAGTCAAACTCTGGCTCGTTATTGAGTGCCTCTCGCTCGAACGAGAAGGCGACAGGCGCCGCATCTCGGCGCAGTCCGGGCGCTTTGATACGAAGAGTGAGACGAGTTTGCAGGCATCTTGGTCTTGTTCGCCGCACACGCAGAAAGCGTCGTTTGGCGGTCCCCATGCGCAATACATGCGCTTCGCGGAGACGATGTCGAGCCCCTTCAACGCTCATCATTCTGTTACTTCATTGTATCCGGAGCGCGCAGTGAGGGAAGGGAGTTCCACCGTCGTCGGCGTCCAGCCAAAGGCGGCCATTCTCGACGCCTTCCGTCTCCATCGTCCTCCATGTAAACGAGCGCCATGAGAGGCGTGCAGGAAGTAGCATGGACGGATCCCTGGAGCGCGCTGCAGACGCTCGACGGCGGAGAGTGGCTTGCCTTGCTGGACAGTGGCGGAGAACCGGGGGAGCGCTCCCGCTGGTCCTACTTATGCTACAACCCAGTAGAAACATTGGTTGTCCGCGGGCGGCAGGCGATGCGCAACGGACAGGCCGTGTCAGGCGACCCATGGGACCATCTTCGCGACATGCGAGCGGGTCCCCCCGCTTCTGACGCTTCAGCCGGAGCGCCGCCTTTCAGCGGGGGGGTTGTCGGTCTGGCGTCTTACGAGGCGGGCATGTTTGCGGAGCGCACGCCGTGCCGTCATGATAGTCCTGCGCCGACGTTAATCGCCGCTTCCTATGATTCCGTGATCGCTTTCGACCGTCTTGACCGACGGTGCTTCCAGTCGGGAAGTCCTCCCAGCCGCCGCCCGCACGCGCATGTAGTGCCGCAGTTCAAGACGCCGCTACGCTTCGCACCTGATATGAAGCGAGCGCAGTGGCTGGACGCCGTGCGCGAGGTCATTCGCCTAATTGGCGAGGGCGATATCTTCCAGGCCAACGTGACCATGCGCTGGAAAGCCGATGCGCCTGAAGCTTTTGACGAAATCACTGCATATGGTGCGCTGCGCGAAGGGTCCCCGGCTCCGTTTGGAGCGTATCTCCGCTCGCCCGGCTTTTCCCTGCTCAGCGCGTCGGTGGAACGCTTTCTCTCCCTTTCGCCGGGAGGCAAGGTTGAGACACGGCCGATAAAAGGAACTGCGCCCCCGGGCACGAACGATGAAGAAACCGCAACCTACGCCGCAATGCTCGCGCAGGACGAGAAGGAAAATGCGGAAAACCTCATGATCACCGACCTGATGCGCAACGACATCGGCCGCGTATGTGCGATCGGCTCGGTCACAGTTCCACAACTTTGCGTCGTGGAGCGTTTTCCCCATCTGCATCATCTTGTTTCCGCCATACAGGGAGAACTGCGCCCCGGGGTCGACGCCATTGACCTGCTCCGAGCGACGCTGCCCCCCGGATCGGTCACCGGCGCGCCGAAGAGGCGCGCTATGGAGATAATTGACGAGGTTGAGGTCTCCGCGCGCGGCGCATATTGCGGCAGCGTGTTTCGCATCGGCGTCGACGGCGCGATGGACAGTTCCGTAGTGATCCGGAGCGTCGAGCGGGCAGGGGACACGGTGCGGATCGGCGCGGGTGGAGGCATTACGTGGCTATCGGACCCCGAGCGGGAGTACGAAGAAATGCTGTTGAAAGCAGCGCCCGTTCTCTCGGTGTTTGAGGAATGAGCGGCCTTTTGTGGCTGAATGGTCGCGTCCTTGCCGCGCCTGAAGCGCGGATAGATCCGGCGGATAGAGGCTTTCTACTGGGCGACGGACTTTTCGAGACCATTCGTGTGGCGGGAGGCGTCACGCCACATCTCGAACGCCATCTGGCGCGGCTAGCCAGAGGTTGCGCCACCCTCATGATGTTTCCACCAGATTTTGCGGCTCTTCGCGACGGCGTGAAAGATCTGATCGGCGCTTCCAAACTGCGCGACGGGTCGATGCGCCTTACCGTGACGCGCGGGCCGGGGCCACGCGGGCTGGAGCCGTCCGCCAAGCCGTCGCTCACGACGTTGCTGACGTGCTCTCCCGCCGCGCCCGCTCCACTCTCAACCCCGGCGCGCTTGCATGTAAGCCGCTTCACCCGCGACGGGACATCTCCGTTAAGTCAGGTCAAATCGTTGAATTACCTGCCGGGCGTCATGGCTCGCCTCGAAGCGTCAGCCGCAGGATACGACGACGCGCTGCTGCCGGGTGTGAACGGCGCAGTCGCTGAGGGAAGCGCCGCCAACGTGGTTTTCTTGAGCCACGGAGCACTGACGACGCCGCCTCTCGACGACGGGGCGCTGCCCGGCACGTCCCGCGCTAGACTGCTTGAGGCCGGATTGTGCACAGAGGCGTCGCTCCCGCTCTCGCGTCTGAAAGACATTGAGGCGGGATGGCTGGTCTCGGCGCTCTCGCTTCGCGCCATTGGCAACATCGGCGCATGCCAGTTGCGGCAAGACGCCAGCATTGAAGAGACCCTGCGCCGGTTTCTTTTTAGCTGACAACGCAGGGCCTCGTTCAGCGTAGACGGCCCGACGCGATCAACCGCGCCAACTCTTCGGGAAATGGCGTTTCTTTCGGCAATTCCGGGGCAGGAACTGGTGCGCCCATCCGGGTCTCCATCGGGATCACGCCCGCCCATACTGGCACATCGGCCTCCTGCGGATCACCGGGCGGAGCGTCACGGACCTTAACCGCGGCTTCCTCAATCGTCATTTTGAGCACCGAGGTCGCCTTGAGTTCCTGTCTGGTCATGGGGCGGAGACTGTTCCACCGGCCAGGAAACAGGCCCTCCACAAATCGCCGCAAGGCATCTGCCGCATGGTCTGGATCGTCGACCAGTTCCGCGACGCCAAAGGCCATAGCCGAACGGTAATTCACCGAATGACTAAACGCCGAACGGGCCATGACGTAGCCGTCCATCATGCTGCATGTCACGCAGGCACGGGCGCCGACGACGCTTTCCAAAAATCGGCTGGCGGCTGAACCATGCCAGTAAAGAACGTCGCCTTCACGCCAGTGTATCGTTGGCGTCACATAGGGTTCGCCGTCGATGGCATAACCAACATGGCACAGAGGGCTCGCGTCGATCACGGCGTAGACGTCATCCCGGACGTAGCTGCCGCGCTGATGCGCCCTGCGGATGCGGGAGCGCTGAGTGACCGGAAAGGTATCGGACGGCGTGTCGGGCATGGGGCATCTCGGATGGAGCGGGGGAAAACAAGACGAGTGGGCGAGGCGGCTTGCGGCCGCAGTTGTGTAATGGCGTGATTCTGGTATGGCCTCACGGTCCAGTTTTTACTTAATGAGCAGACCAGTTTGCTGCAGTGGATCGGAGATGGCGACATTGGACCTCCCCCAAGGATGGATTCAGCCAGACCGCGCGCAGGGCGATCTGGAAGGCCAGATTTACCGCGCCATGCGCGACGCCATCCTCGACCAGCGCCTGCCGGCAGGGGCGCGCCTGCCTTCGACACGCCGCATGGCCGACGCCTGCGAGGTGTCACGTTCGACCGTCGTGCAAGCTTACGATCGGTTGCATGGCGAAGGTTACGTGGTTTCACGTTCCGGCGCCGCCAGCGTGGTCGCGACGCTTCCAGATTTAACATTTTTCGGCCGGGCTCTCGCGGGTGACGCCACCCCGCCTCGGCGGGATGACTCGTCGCTGAACGATGCGCCGCCGAAAGGCGGGATCGTCGCGCGGCTGGATAAACTCCGCACGGGTGAACCCGACGTGACCGAATTTCCTCATGCTCCGTGGGCGCGATGCCTCGGCGCGAGGGCCAGATCGTTGATCGTTCACGACCTCAGTTACGATGAGCCCGAAGGGCTGGCTATTTTACGGCGGGCTGTGCTCGATCACGCTCGACAGTATCGCGGCGTTTTGGCCGACCTGTCACAGGTCGTGATCGTACCGTCGACACGCATTGCGATTTCATTACTGGCCGAAGCGGCCCTTCGTCCCGCCGAACCGGACGGTCGCGTTACATGGTTCGAGAATCCCGGTTACGTCGCCGCGCGAGACATTCTCGTGGCGCGCGGCGCTGATCTCGTCCCTGTGGCCTGCGACGCTCAGGGCGTCGCGTGCGAAACCGCCGGGTTGCCGCGACCACGGCTGATCTACGTAACGCCATCGCACCAGTATCCTACGGGAGTGACGATGAGTCTGACCCGGCGTCTGGCGCTGCTGGATCGGGCGCGGCGGTCGGACGCAGTCATCATAGAGGACGATTACGACAGCGAATTTCAATACGATGGCCGACCGATAGCCGCATTGCAGGGTATGGACCGACATGAAACGGTCGCGTATTGCGGCACGATGGCGAAGGTGCTTGCGCCCGGAATGCGTGTCGCGTACGCCATACTTCCACGTCGATATGTCGACCCGGTACGCTCCATGATGCGAGAGCGAGGGTTGTCTGTTCCGGCGCACGTGCAGGCCGCGTTAGCAGATTTCATTCGCGACGGACATCTGCGCGGACATATACGCCGCATGACCAGACTTTACGCCGAACGGATGAATCTTGCAGTCGAGGAATTATCGCGAAGGTTAGGCAACTCTATCGAGTTGGGGCCGGGAACGGGCGGACTGCAACTTTTGCTCCGCTTTCGCGACCCCACGATCGACGACTTCGTGCTCCAGAACAGATTGCAGGCGGCAGGATTCGGCGCTCGCGCCCTTTCACCAATGTGCCTGACTTCCTCTGGAGGCGCGCCGTCGCGCGGAATATTGATCGGCGTCGCCCGGGCCACACGTCCCGATCTGGAGAAACTGTCACATGTGATCAGGCGCGGCGCGATCGGTTGATCCCTACCGCCATCATTTAGACACAGGGGAAACCTCGCGGTATGTGGCTGGCCCGAAGGCGGGGCTGCTGATTGCGTAAAACTCCAACGTCTTGTCCGGATCCGCCGCCACTCGATGCAGCTGACCAGCAGGAAATGACGCAATATCACCCGCGTTCACCGGCCATGTTCTGTCGCCAACACGCACATTCCCCTGGCCTCTGCGCACGAGGATGAGTTCCTCTCCTTCAGTATTATAACTCACGGGCGTCGCAGCGCCTGGCGGCAGAACGAATAACGCCACACTCTGTCTTTTCGACCGTATTGGTGCGTTTCGCCCTACGAATTCGCGAAGAGTCACGCCGTCCTTGGCGTGTATCAAATTTGTCACGCTTTCGGATACAGGAGCGACAGTAGTCGTTTCCGACATTTGCTCAGCCGACGCGGCGGCAAATGAGGTAGGGACGACGAAAGCACAGCAGATCGCCACAAAAGAAATGCGCTTGAAAACGTCTATGCTCGCTTTGGCCATCCTCGTGTCCTCCTCCATTCTATTCTCCGTTTCATGTCAAAGTGTTTTTTAGAATATTATAGAATTATAAGATATAATTACAGAGAACATTGTCTGTAAATTTATTTCAGCTCCCAAGACGCATCGGCGGACTTACACTGAGACAGGCAAATATGGAGTTGCGCACGGCTGACGCCCGCATTCAGGTGCTGACTCCTTGGTACCCGTTGCAGTGTTTTACTTTCAGCGCCTAAATTGGACGCACGATCAGTGCGAACCAGTCGTCGAGCCATCACGGCTGGAGCCAGAGAGCGGGCTCGTGATCGAACCATTCTTCTGCAATTGCTGAAATACGCCCAGCCGGTCTGTTACCTGCCAATGGCCGCTTATCTTATCTTCGAAGTCGAACAGATAATGCGTGGCTCCGGACATTCGAATTCGCTGTCCGGTGGCCGGAAAGCCTGGGAGGTCTCCGGCATGCGTCGCCTCCCACAGCCAGCATATAGTCACCGCGTCGTCGTTTACGCACATGGTCTGAATATCGAAGCGCTGATCAGGAAATGGCGCCCGACAAATCTTCAAGCGAGCGATAAAATCGGCCACATTGAGAACCTGTCCGTCCCACGGATCGCCCGGATCGTGATGCACCGTGTAGCTTTTGGCGATGTATCCACCGACCATTTCGCCCAGCCCACAATTCCAGACATCGTTAATAAAGGCGCTCACTCTATTCTGGCGGCGCTCCCTGTTATTCATCGTGCGTCCGATCGCTGTTCGCCGCCAAATAGCGTCGCAACTGGTCCTGCACATCGGTTGGCCAAGGACGGATCAATTCCTCCCATCGCGTCCAGTCATGAGCGAACAGGGAGCGAGAGGCTTCTTCGAACTGAACCATATCTCCCGCGATCACGACCATGAAACGATAAACGGCCTCAACCTGCGCGCGTGTCGGACCATCCACGCTATCCGCTTTGCGGGCCGCTTCGACGAGTTTTCGCAAGGCGACAGACGCTCCTCCAGACTGAGCGCCGAGCCATTCCCAATGCCTGGGCAGTAAAGTGACTTCTCTGGCCGTAACGCCAAGCTTGGGACGTCCTCGTTTTACTTCCGTCGAGGGTTTTGGCTGGTAGCGCGCTGCCACGTCGTCAAGGGGGCCGCGTAAATCCAGATCAATGACCGCTCCCGTCGTGGCGTCGAAGACGGTGGCCCCGCTTCCCTGTTCCTCCGCCTGCTTTAGCGCCGCGAGCACCGCTGCCAGCGGACCCGCCCCAATACGTTGCGTTCCGGCAAAAACAACGAAATCGCCGATTTCGGGTCTCTCGCCCATGCTCGTCTCCACGGTTGCGTTTCGACGGATATTTACCCGGATAAAAATTAACGTCAATAACACCCGGGTAAAATTTATATCTCGATGCCTATACCGACATCACCGTCCGCATGAATTTTTCATTTCATTTTATCAAAACATCATGTTTTCTCTAGAAACTCACATAAAAGATCCTGCCCCGAACACGTCAGTCATCGACGCGTGACACTCTGGGAACAATGGCTCAATTCGCTCCATCCGGCGCGCAGACAGCAAGAACACGTGATTCACAGCCGCACCTCCATCGGTAAGCCTGCGAATCACGGAACTCCCCCTTACTTCAATGAATTAACAGCTCCCAAACCTCGATGATCGCATCAAAGATTACACATAGTTCATTTGTAAAATGCAAAATGTATTTTAACGCTGATGTCAGCAACGAGGAGAAGCCGCCATGATCCGGGTGTTTCAGTGGTCCACACCGGTCGAGATCGACACGATGACATTCGCAGGTGGCGAGCGTCATGTCCGACTGTCAGGCTATCAGAAAGGCGTATCGAAGAACTGGGTAATCAAGGCGGCTATCCATAAATCGGACGACCTTATCGACCTGCTGCTGGTGGCCGACGCAATCCACCGCCTGGAAGAACGACCGACGATTCACCTGTTCTGCCCGTATATCCCGTTTGCGCGTCAGGATCGCGTCTGCTTCCCGGGCGAAGCGATGTCGTTGGCAGTCATGGCGCGCCTGCTCAATAGCGCCAGCTTTAACTATGTGGAGGCATGGGACGTCCATTCTCCGATGGCGCAGACACTCATTACTAACTTCAAAAGCGTTCCGGCAGCACAGTTTGTCGGCGGCGAACTTCGTCCCGGTGAAGTTGTGGTCGCTCCAGACAAAGGCGCAGTCTTGCGAGCCAGGGAGGCGGCTGGCGACACCCATCCGGTTATCGTTGCGGAAAAGAACCGCAATCCTGACAACGGGGCGCTCTTCGGTTTTCATCTACCCACCGACTTCGAAAAACTTGATACGTCAGGGTGCGCTATCGTGGTCGACGACATTTGCGATGGCGGACGGACCTTTGTCGGAATTGGCGAGATGCTGAGAGAAAGAGTCGCAGGCTCTCTGCGCCTTTATGTCACACATGGAATTTTCTCTCACGGTTTTAATGACCTTTTGAATATCTATGACGAAATCCTTGTCGCCAACCTGATGACAGACGCGCCGTTACCGAAGCAGGTGCGTCACCTCCAAAACACATGGTGAAAACACGGGTCATCCGACACAGCCGAAAGGGTAGTCCTATGCTAGATATTTTTGCGCCAACTGCGACGGATTTTTATAAAACAAGCCATGCACAGATGATCCCGGAAAGCACGTCCCTGATCTACACAAACTTCACGGCTCGCACTGCGCGGCTATTCCAGGGGCTGCCAGATTACGACGGAAAAGCAGTGGTGTTGGGCGTACAACGCGCCGTCGACGACATCGTAGAAATGTGGCGCCGGACGTTTTTCTCCATAGAAAAGAACGTCGCGCTGAAACTTCTAAGCCGCCGTCTTGAAAGGTCTCTTCCAGATAATTGCGATGTTGACGGATTGATCGTTGACTTCGCCGATCTACATGATCTCGGGTATCTGCCTTTGCGCATCAAGGCGCTCCCCGAAGGTCGGCGCGTTGGGATGAAGGTTCCCTTCATGACGGTCGTAAACACCGATGCGCGGTTCGCCTTTCTGACCAACTATCTGGAAACAATCTTCTCTGACGAACTGTGGAAGACAATCGTGAACGCAACGACGGCCTTCGAGTACAGACGCCTGCTGGACTCAGCGGCGATGCGCACTGCAGGCTCGACGGCGGCCGTATCGTATCAGGCGCATGATTTCTCCATGAGGGGCATGTCCGGCGTTCACGACGCGGCCAACACAGGCATCGCGCATCTTGCATGCTTTCTAGGTACGGACACTATCCCGGCGATCGATGTCGTGGAGAAACACTATCCAGAGCATGACGACAATTATCAGTATGGATGCTCAGTGCCCGCGACCGAACATCTGGTAATGTGCCTGGGTGGTCGGGAAACAGAGATCGACACGTTCCGGGATCTGATTGTCAAAAAATTTCCCACCGGCATTGTGAGCATCGTCTCTGATACGTGGGATTTCTTCCGGGTCGTGACGGAATTCGTCACCAGGCTCAAGACCGAAATCCTCGCGCGGCGTCCCGACAGCTCTGGGCAGGCCAAAGTAGTGTTCCGGCCGGACAGCGGCGATCCCGTCAAGATTATCTGCGGCGATCCGGAAGCGCCTATGGGCTCTCCTGAACGCAAGGGCGCGGTGGAGTGCCTCTATGAGGTCTTCGGCGGGGAGCGGCTGGAAACCGGCTACATTCTGCTCCACCCGGCCATCGGTGTTATTTATGGAGACTCCATCACACTCGCGCGCGCCTCTGCCATCGTGGCCGGTCTGGAGGCCAAGGGCTTTGCATCCACAAACGTGGTCTTCGGCGTTGGATCCTTCACTTATCAGTATGTGACGCGCGACAGCCTCTCCATAACCTCCAAAGGCACTTACGCCGTGGTCGACGGATCGCCTATAAACTTATTCAAAAATCCTGCGACGGATGACGGCACAAAAAAATCCGCTACCGGTCTGCTGCGGGTCGACGAAGTTAATGGCGAATATGTCCTGCGTGAAGGCGTGACGCGGGAAGATGAGGAAGGCGGCGCTTTGCAGACGATATTCGAGGACAACGCGTTTTTGCGCCGCCAGACGTGGAGCGCTGTTCGCGCCAACATTGCGGCAGAATTGGCGTCTTACTACGGCGTATCGTCAGTAAATCGCTGAGAGTATTGTGTGAGGGTTGTACTTT
>NZ_JAFVMF010000032.1 GCF_017377715.1 Acetobacter sacchari
CGTCCACATCCAGAGCTTGAATCACATCAGACCGATTTTCCAAACAGGCTCTGATTTCTTAAAGCCCACTGTTCCCGGCGCATAATTGACTGGCTGCCCCTCCTCCAGTCCATAGGAACAGCGAAATACCCGACGCCCATATTCTTCTCGTTGCCGCGGATTCATGCCTTGTAGCGCGACGCCATCTGCATCATGGCAGAAACGGAGCCTGCCATCCGGTCTTATTAGGACCTCCGCAGCGCATCCGTTCATGCCATCGGTCAGCACCAGAGTTCCGTCTCTTACATCCGCCGGAACATCAACATAACCAACACCATTCGCTCTATAGGGATAGTAATAGCAATCCGCATTCGTCTTAGTATTTACTTCTAAATCACTAATTTTTATTTTTAGGACCTTAAAGCCGAAGCCTAATACACTCGAACGCGACCCCACGTTCTGACCGACTACCTGACACGAGCCGCCGACGCGCTCTGGGCGATACCCAACTCCCGTGGCATCGACAAAAACGTCGCTCGTAGAAAAAAAAGAGCTCGGATTGTTCCGCAAAGCGTCCAGACTCATGGAAGCACCCACTGCACTGTTGGCGCGTTCCTAACGAGTTCAATCTGTCGCTGATTAAATTAGCAATCGACCAAAAGTTAAAAATGGAACGCAGTATTAAATATATTATTGAGTTTAATTATTTAGTCAACGCATGAGTTGCATGTGTGCTATCTGGCCTTCATCGGTTACAAGTACAAAGCATCACCCTCCCAGGGCCTCCGTAATCCTCGTCTCGACCTGCATCACCTGCCCCAGCCGCGTGAGCCGGCGCTTCACCGCCTCCCCGCGCACCGCGACGCTGGCGGACGTCAGATGCAGGCATAATTCCCCACCGTCATGCTCCAGCCGCGTGCCGTCGAGCAGGGCGCTGGCTCCACCCGAAAGCGAATACGCCAGACGCAGCGCCAGACCCAGCGTGACGGCCCAACCGAACCAGACGTCGTCAAGCAACGCCCGCGACGGCGCGACGAACGCGGCCGTCGGCTCAGCCTCGTACCGAACGGCCAGAGCCAGCGCCAGAGCCGCACGCGCCTCATGGTCGAAGCCGACACCCTGTATCCACAGCACCCGCATGTAGGTCTGCTCAGCCCGATATTCCGGGTGGTCGTGACTGCCCACGTCCGACAGACGGCATGCCGTCATGCGAAGCCGACGCTCCCGATCCGTTTCACCGGGAAAGAGCTTAGCCGTCCAGGCGAAAAGCGCCTCCGGGAGGGCCTCGCTGCGGCCCAGACGTTGGCAGAGATCCTGCGCGACCGTCTCCAAAGGATCGAGAGCCTGCAATTCCGGCGCGACGTTCATCGCGTACCAACCCTCGCGCAGGCCATCGACGCAGAACACGACGCGATCCGGTTCAACACGTTTCAGCAGCCGCCGCAGAACGGTGGCGGCGAATGGCACGTCGTCCAGCCGCTTACGCGGCGCATTCGGCAAACGTTCAAGCGTACGACGATTGGATTCGATCAACCATCCCGTCATTTCCCGCGCGGCGGCGGGCGTAAGGGAGTAATAATGGACAATATTGAGCGGATAGTTCGTTCGTGCGATCTGCAATCGCGCCAGAGCGCGAAACGCACCGCCAACCAGATACAGCGTGCGCCCCCGCATGCCGCCTAACCATTCGACCCCGCCGAGATCGGCGTCGGCGATGCCCTTGGCGATCGTCAGATCGCCGCCCGACCGGTCGCTCAGCCGGATCACGCCCAGCGGCAGCGTATTCGCGCTTTCCCGCCCGTCGTCGTCGAGCCGGATCAGTTCGAGCGAGCCGCCGCCAATATCGGCGACCAGCCCCGTCGCCTCAGGTATGCCGCAGCGCACTCCAACAGCTGAATGGTCCGCTTCTTCCACGCCGGAGAGTATGCGGATCGGCACGCCCGGCATCTCCATGCGAAGCGCCTCCACGAATTCCGGCCCGTTGGCCGCATCGCGCACGGCCGCCGTCGCCAGTATCTCGAACGGGTCGGCATTCATACTGCGCGCAATGGCGTGATAGCGCCGAAGCACCTCCACAGCCATGGCGACGCCTTCGTCGTTCAGACGACCAGTCATCGTAAGGCCGCGGCCCAGCCGCAGAACAGCCTTCTCATTGAAAATGGACACGGGATTGCGCGAGACCCCGTCGAATACGACCATCCTGACAGAGTTGGAGCCAAGATCGACGACGGCGGATCGTTTCGGGGCTTCGGCCTGCATTCATGGTCCTCTGGGAAGGAAACCGTCCACGCGAACAGGGAACGTCGCGCGGTCTGACCTCCTTCGCTCCCGTCAGGGTCTTCGCCGTATAGCCGATCCCGGCGAGGATGCGAAAGTCGTGAATGACTGATGCTTGCAGCGCCCCGGGACACACCGTCGCGCGCCCTTCCCTGCTACTTATTGATCCATCAAGCGACTGCGCCGCTTAGGTGTGAACGAAACGTATGATCGTCCGCATTTCATCGCTGTCTCCCTCAAATAGTCACGCAGGGAAGCCAAAAACCCTCAGTGGGATTACATGTTCACGCGCTAACAGCAGCGATCCGGAGTCTGGTCTCGCAGCAATCCTGCTGCGACAACGTCCATCATCGCGGACCAGGTCAGTTCAAGAAATTTTCCTTCCAACCCTGCATGAAGCCACCAAACCCTTCGTGACCACAGCCGTTAGCACCCAAGCCGCCCGGCAAATCGAGCATGGAATCCGCCTTCACCGGCGCCATGCCCTGCCCTTCCTCATTGCGCCCGCCGCAGGCGAGCTAAAGCTCCGGCTGAAGGACGCAACCGAGGAGCCAAGCGCCTAAGAACCTCTCGGGGAGCAACCCATGTCTGTCGCAAGAAAAATCGCATGTGGCACTATCGTCATCGCGGCGTCCGCCGCAACGCTTCCAGCTTCCGCCGCCACGCCGCAAACAGCCTCCGGCCACGCTGACATCCTTGCCCAGAGCAGCACATCGTGGAACGGAAAACCTTACGAGCATTATCCGACCACTGCGCCGGAATTGACTGTTCTCAAGCTGACGATACCGCCGAATTCAGCCCTCCCGTGGCATGTCCACCCGGTCCCGAACGCCGGATACGTCCTGCAGGGACAGTTGACCATTCAAGACAAGGCCAGCGGCAAGGAAAAGACCTTTCATACTGGTGAGGCGTTTACCGAAAGCGTCGAAGACGCCCACCGCGGCGTCTCGGGCGATCAGGAGACGGTGCTGATTCTCGTCTACTCTGGGACCAAGGGGCAGAAAACGTCCGTTCCGTTGAAAGGCGAACAGACTGAATATTGACGCAGCGTCACCCCCGACGATGAAATATTTTAAAAATATAATAATATTTCATCGACAATATCGTTCCACCCATCAATCGGCATGACGAAGGGGTTAAAGGCGAACCTCACCTCTTCTGCCCGGCTCCCTACGAATGAGCCACTAAAGCTCCACGCATCGTTTCAGCGCGTGGGGCGGGCACCGCAAGGCCTAAATCCGGTCAACACGAATGCCCCACAATCGTGGACTGAACATCAAAACTTTCGCCTCGCTTGCCGAACAGGATCACCCAACCGAGGATCATAATCATGCCAGTAATTCTGATTACCGGAGCTGCGACCGGCTTCGGCGCCGAAAGCGCCCTGCGCCTGGCGGCGCTCGGCCACGAAGTTATTGCCGCCGTGCAGGTTCCTGCCCAGGTCTATGCGCTGGAACAGGAGGCAAAGCGTCGCGGGGTCGATCTGCGTATCGAAACCCTTGATGTGACGAGCGAGGGCGAGAGACGCAAGGCCGCCTCATGGAACGTTGAAGTTCTCCTGAACAATGCGGGAATATCGGAAGGCGGCTCAGTGGTCGATATCCCTGAAGAAAATCTTCGCCGCCAATATGAAGTCAACGTTATCGGTCCAACGCTGCTTACTCAGATCGTAGTACGCGATATGGTGAAGCGAGGTCGCGGTCTGGTCGTCTTCATGTCATCTGTCGCCGGCTTGACCACAGACCCGTTTGCCGGGGCATATTCTTCGTCAAAACACGCGATCGAAGCGATCGCAGAGGCGTTGCGGCAGGAAGTGCAGGAGTTCGGCGTCGAAGTCGCCACGATCAACCCCGGTCCGTTTCTGACGGGTTTCAACGACCGAATGTTCGAAACGTGGAAAAGCTGGACAGACGATCCGTCACAGAGACTGTTTGATTACGAAAACATTGCTTTTCCACACGAGCAATACGACCCGGAACCCGTCATTGAGACGACTGTCGGAGTACTGATCGGAAAAATTCGCACGTATCGCAACGTCGAACCGAAGAAAATTATCGACGAACAGCGCGAGATGATGAACGCAGTCTGGGACCGAAAAATCGAGGACGGCGTAGGAAAGAGAAACGAACTGGTTCAGAAGGCTTACGACATCTCACCCGGCGTACCGGTATAAGTTTACCGCCCGGCACACGATGCCGCGATGGGCAACGTCCCTTTTGCAATTGTTTCTTCGTCAGGAAAATCCGCCCCCGACGCTAGACTATGCGGCATCGGGGGCGAAAGCTTTCGCTCAGGCCGAAAGCGCCGCCGCAACATCCTCCGGTAGATCGAAGTTCGCGTAAACGTTCTGCACGTCGTCGTTCTCTTCAAGCACATCGAGCAGCTTGAGCACGGAACGAGCCTTTTCTTCGTCGAGAGGCACTGAGTTCTCGGGACGCCAGTCGAGCTTGGCGCTCTCTGGTTCACCGAAACGAGCTTCCAGAGCGTCGCGCACCGCGAAGAACGCCTCGATCTCGCAGGTCACCTCATGCGTTTCCGCCGTGGAGACCACATTGTCTGCGCCAGCTTCGATCGCAGCCTCAAGCATATCGTCCTCGCCAGCAACTTTCGCCGGATAGGTGACGACGCCGAGACGCGCAAACATGAACGACACGGAATTCGTCTCGCCCAGAGAGCCGCCATATTTCGAGAACGCCGCGCGCACGTCGGACGCCGTGCGGTTGCGGTTATCAGTCAGAGCCTCGACGATCACAGCCACGCCAGCCGGACCATACCCTTCATAGCGGACCTCCACGTAATCATCGCCGCCGCCCGCGCCAGTGGCTTTCTTGATCGCCCGCTCCACGGTGTCCTTGGGCATGTTCACTTCGCGCGCTGCGGAAATGGCGGCGCGTAGACGCGGATTGGAAGCCGGGTCAGGCAGACCTGAACGCGCAGCCACCGTGATTTCGCGAATAACCTTGGCGAATTGCCTGGCGCGTCGGGCGTCCTGCGCGCCCTTGCGGTGCATGATATTTTTAAATTGGGAATGGCCAGCCATGCCGCCCTCACAGTCCTCGTCTTGAGCGGAGACCGTCGTCCGCTCGTCAGTGCCACAGGGAGCCGTCAGGATCCCCGATCAATGTCTCATGACGTCACCGCGCCACACGTGCAGTTCAGCTCAGTTCGCCCGCCTGAAAAGAGGCGCAGCTAGCGCTGAGTCAACCAGCCCTAAACCGGGCCAGCATCAGTCAGGTCACACGTGGCGGCCATGACAATGCTTGTACTTTTTCCCGGAGCCGCAAGGGCAGAGCCCGTTGCGCGGCGTCTCTCCCCAACTCGACGGATCATCGGGCAGAATCGCGCCGGATCCCGGCGGCTCCATCGTCACGAGCGTCGGAGCCGCGTTACCGACCGACACCGCGACCGGTTCGGACGCCAGACCCGGCACGCCCGGATCGGGGTGAAACTCAGCGATATTGGCGGGCGGCTCGAGGTCGAGGGGCGGCGCCACCTCGACACGCGCGATCAGCGACACGACCCGTTCCCGCATTTCGTCGAGCATAAAAGTGAAAAGCTGGAACGCTTCGTGCTTGTACTCGTTCAGCGGGTCTTTCTGACCATAGGCGCGAAGCCCGATGCCCTGACGAAGCTGGTCGAGCGCATGCAGATGCTCTTTCCAAACGCCATCGAACGTCGTCAGCAGAATCTGCTTCTCGATGAAGCGCATGATGTCGGGGCCAAAGTTAACCGTACGAACGGCCTGCGCCTTCGCGGCCTCGTCGGTGATCCTTACGGCGACCTGTTCGCGGTCCATGCCGTCCTCACGAGACCAGGCGACGATCGGCAGGTCGAGGTTGAGGATACGCTGGACGTCGTCCTGAAGCTCCGTGCTCTGCCACTGCTCAGCGAAGGATTTTTCGGGAATCCGCCGTTCCGTCAACGCATGGATCAGCTCCTCGCGCATCTCGCTGACTGTCGTGGCGACGTCGCTTTCCAGCATGTATTCGCGACGTTGCGCATACACTTCCTTGCGCTGGTCGTTCATGACGTCGTCGTATTTGAGCGTATTCTTGCGCATGTCGAAGTTGCGGGCTTCGACCTTCTTCTGCGCGCGCTCAAGGGCCTTGTTCAGCCACGGATGGACGATGGCCTCGCCCTCCTGCATGCCCATCTTCTGCAGCATCCCGGTCATCCTTTCGGAGCCGAAGATGCGCATCAGATCGTCCTGCAGAGAGACGAAAAAGCGGGAATTGCCCGGATCGCCCTGACGTCCGGCGCGGCCACGCAACTGGTTGTCGATACGACGGCTTTCGTGACGCTCCGTGCCTATGACGTAGAGTCCGCCCGCTGCGCGCACGATCTTCTGATTGCTCGCCACCTCTTCACGCAGCGCCGCAATCGCGACGTCGCGCTCCGCAGGGTCCTCGATATGCGCCAGCTCCTGCTGGATGCGCATTTCGACGTTGCCACCGAGTTTGATGTCGGTGCCACGGCCGGCCATGTTGGTGGCGATGGTGATCGCGCCTGGCGCGCCCGCCTGGGCGACGATGGTCGCCTCCATCTCGTGGAACCGGGCGTTGAGCACGTTGTGCGGAACGCCCGCGCGCTTCAGTTCCCCGGACAGGGCCTCGCTCTTCTCGACGGAGGTCGTGCCGACGAGAATGGGCTGACCACCCTTGTGGATTTCCTGAATAAGACGAACCACCGCAGCGAACTTGTCCGCCTCGTTCAGGTAAATCTCATCGTCTTCGTCCTTGCGGGCGACCGGCAGGTTCGTCGGAATCTCGACGACGTCGAGCGTGTAGATTTCCGCGAATTCGTCCGCTTCCGTCATCGCCGTGCCGGTCATGCCGGACAGCTTGGGATAAAGGCGGAAATAGTTCTGGAACGTGATGGAGGCGAGCGTCTGGTTCTCCTGCTGAACCTCGACATGCTCCTTCGCCTCGAGCGCCTGATGCAGACCGTCGGAATACCGGCGGCCATCCATCATACGGCCGGTATATTCATCGATGATGATAACCTTGCCGCCGCGCACGATGTAATCGACGTCCCGCGCGAACAGCGTATGCGCGCGCAGGGATTGCTGGACGTGATGAACGACCGCGATGTTATGCACGTCGTAAAGGCCGCCCTCGGCAAGCACCTCCGCTTCCCGCAGCATGGTCTCGACACGGTCCGAGCCTTCCTCGGTCAGAATGACCGTGCGAAACTTCTCGTCCTTATCATACGTCGACGCGTCGCTGACCAGCGCCGCGACCACGGCGTCAACGCTGCGGTAGAGGTCGGAGCTGTCTTCAGCCGGGCCGGAAATAATAAGAGGCGTGCGGGCCTCGTCGATCAGGATCGAGTCCACCTCGTCCACGATGGCGTGGAAGAACGGCCGCTGGACCATGTCCTCCAGCCGGAACTTCATGTTGTCGCGCAGGTAGTCGAACCCGAACTCGTTGTTCGTGCCGTAGGTGATGTCCGCAGCATATGCGGCACGACGCGCGTCATCAGGCAGGTTCGGCACGATGACGCCGGTCGTCAGACCAAGAAAGCCGTACAGCTGTCCCATTTCCTCGGCGTCACGCCGGGCGAGATAGTCGTTGACTGTGACGACATGCACGCCCTTGCCCGCCAGTGCGCTGAGATAGACGGCCAGCGTCGCGACGAGGGTCTTGCCTTCGCCCGTCCGCATTTCCGCGATCTTGCCCGAATGAAGCACCATGCCGCCGACAAGCTGTACGTCGAAATGCCGCATACCGAGCACGCGACGCGAAGCTTCGCGGGCGACCGCAAAAGCTTCCGGCATCAGCGCGTCCAGCGTTTCACCTTTGGCGAGACGCTCCCGGAACTCCACCGTCTTGTTGGCGAGGGCGGCGTCATCGAGCGGCCTGATCTGCGATTCGAGCGCATTGATCTCCGGCACGCGACGCTGATAGGCCTTCAGCGAGCGATCGTTGGCGGTGCCGAACAGGGCGCGAGCGAGCGAGGCGAGCATGTAAACCTTTCCGGAACGGCGTGCGGACCTGACCGCGCCCGATTTTCTCCGCGCTCCTGCCGAAGACGCTAAAGCGCCCCTTCGACGGGCCGTGGAAGACGAACTCAAAAATGCTGGCGGCGCACAGCCAACCACACGCGCGCAATCAGATAAGACCCGCGCCGTCACGGGTCAACCGATGGCCGCACACAGAAACGTCGCCCGCGCGCGGCGACTGCGCGGCCATATGAATAGTCAAATACAGCCCGCGATATCCGCGGGGCCGCTCTTGCGACCACATCCACGGTCGGTCATGATGCCCGCCACTCGAATATTCAGGGTTTGTTCTTATGCGGTTCACCAGCCCGGCCTCCCTCCTCGCGACGGCGGCCCTGCTTGCTCCTGCCCTTCTGGGCCACGCCATCGCAGCTCCCACCCCGGCGACTGCCCCTCCCGCTGCGGCGACCGCCGCCGCTCCAGCCGCTCCTCCGTCCGATCCCAACATGGTCGTCGCCACCGTGAACGGCGAGAAAATCACGCTGGGCGACCTGCGTCAGGCCGCCGCCACCATGCCGGCGCAGCTCCGCCAGCTTCCGCAGAACATGGTGCTCCCGATGCTGGTGAACCAGCTGGTCGACCAGAAGGCGATTCAGATCATCGCCCACAAGGAAAACCTGCAGAACGATCCTGAAGTGAAGACGGCGATGGAGACGGCGGCGACGAACGCCCTCCAGAACGCATGGCTGTCCAAGCAGGTGACGCCGCTTCTGACCGACGCGGCCATCCAGGCGAAATACGATCAGGACTACGCGAAAAAGGCGCCTGAGCAGGAAGTTCACGCCCGTCACATCCTGCTGAAAACGGAACCCGAAGCGCTTGACGTCATCAAGCAGCTCAAGGGCGGCGCCGATTTCGGCACGCTGGCGACCAAGCTGTCCACCGACACTGGCAGCGCCAAGAACAATGGCGGCGATCTCGGCTGGTTCAAGAAGGGCGACATGATCCCGGCGTTCTCCGACGCCGCGTTCTCCATGAAGCCCGGCACCTACAGCCAGACCCCGGTGAAAAGCCAATACGGCTACCATGTGATTCAGGTGCTTGAGACCCGCACCGTCCCCACGCCGAAGCTTGACGAGGTCAAGGACAAGATCCGTCAGCAGCTGATCCAGGAAGACGTCCGCGCCGCCGTCAGCAAGGCCGCCGCACAGGTGAAAATCGTCCATTACGGACCGGACGGAAAGGTCGTCCCCGACGCGCCGGCGACAGCGCCCGCCGCGGCTCCGGCGACACCAAAAAAATAAGCACCGATCGACTTTCGGTGGCGTTTTCACGCCGCCGAAAGTTCATGGTCGCATATGGGGACCGCGAGAATACGGCGCTTCATATGCTGCAAAGGGCGTCGTTTACGGCGCCCTTCTTGCGTTCCGGCCCGATTTACCCACACCGTTTCACCCTGCGATGCATCTCCCCACGGATGCGCGCTGTTTCCATTCTGCCTTGAGGTCCCTTTCGATGGCCAAACCTTTGCCGATCTCTCCCCTCGCCTCGCCCCTGCCGCCCCTCGGCGTTGTTCGCGGCGTCCGGCTTGGCGCCATCGCGGCAGGAATTCGCTACAAGGGCCGAACCGACCTCGTTCTGGCGGAATTCGACGAGGGCGCCTCCGTTGCGGGCGTCTTCACCAAATCAAAGTGCCCCGGCGCGCCGGTCGACTGGTCGCGCGAGTCGCTACGTAACGGCGTGGCGCGTGCGCTGGTGGTGAACGCGGGCAACGCCAATGTTTTCACCGGCCGGGCCGGGATCGAGACCTGTCGCCTGACGGCGGAGGCGGAAGCCGGTTTGGCCAACTGTAGCGCTCATGAAGTCTTCCTCGCCTCGACCGGCGTCATTGGCGAAGTTCTCCCTGCCGACCGGATCACAAACGCGCTTCCCGACCTGCGCGCCGCCCTGTCGGAAGACGGGTGGGAAGCCGCCGCACGCGGGATCATGACAACAGACACCTTCCCCAAGGCGTCCATCCGGCAGGTCGAGATCGGCGGCGTCGCCGTGACAATACAGGGCATCGCCAAAGGCAGCGGCATGATCGCTCCGGACATGGCGACGATGCTGTCCTTCATCGCGACAGACGCAGCGCTGCCCTCCGCCGTCCTTCAGGCGCTGCTTTCGGAAGGCGTCGGGCGCAGCTTCAACGCCATCACGGTCGACTCCGACACGTCCACCTCGGACATGGTGCTGCTGTTCGGAACCGGTAAGGCGGGTAATGCGCCGGTGACGAGCGCCGCCGATCCGGCGCTTTCCGCCTTCCGTGAAGCGCTCGACGCCGTGCTCCTCGATCTCGCCCTGATGGTCGTCCGCGACGGCGAAGGCGCCACCAAGCAGATTCGCGTCGCCGTGAAGGGCGCGGTCTCCGACGCTTCGGCGCGCGTCGTCGCCATGGCGATCGCCAATTCACCGCTGGTCAAGACGGCGATCGCGGGCGAGGACGCCAACTGGGGCCGCGTGGTCATGGCTGTCGGCAAATGCGGCGAACCGGCCGACCGCGACCGCCTCTCCGTTGCAATGGGCGGCGTGACCATCGCACGCGAAGGCGCTGTCGTCGCCGGATACGACGAAACCCCCGTTGTGGCGCACATGAAAGGGCAGGACATCGAAATCGACGTCGATCTGGGACTTGGCGACGGCGTAGCGACAGTCTGGACGTGCGATCTGACGCATGGCTACATCGATATCAACGGCTCCTACAGAAGCTGACGCTTTCAAAACTTCCCGCCGAAAATCCGGGCGGTTCTGCGGTCTCGACCAGACGATCACAGGAACCGGTCCGGCGCAGGATCTCCGCCCCCGCTCGCCGCCAGTCAAGGAACACGCGCATGTCCAACAGCCTGCCTCCCGGATGGGGTCACACAGGGGGCTCGCAAGGAAGCGCCTTTGGCGGCGTAGCGCCCGATCCATGGGCCGCTGCGGCGGGTCGTCCATATCCTGGCCAGATCTGGGTTTATGCCGGCTTCTGGGTGCGCGTGGGCGCGGCCCTGATCGATCATTTCATTCTCGGGCTGTTCAGCGCCGTTCTCAGGTTTTTCTCGGCTCCCGCCCTGTCGATCGAATGGATGGGACACGGAGACGCCCGCTCCATCGACGTCGCCTGGCGGCCAGACGCTCAGGACGCTGCGTCCTCGCTCCTGCTGACCCCGCACATCCACGGCGAGCCCCTCGCGTGGGCGCTGACCACGCTGATTCCGTTGATCTACTTCGCGGGTCTGGAAGCCTCTCCGCTATGCGGAACACTCGGCAAACGCGCGCTGGGTCTGAGAGTCTGCGATCCGAACGGAGACCGCATCGGACTTCCCCGCTCGGTCGTACGGACGCTGGTCAAGACGTTCATATCTTACCCGTTCCTCTTCATCGGCGTCATCATGGTCGCGTTCACGCGGCACAAGCAGGGGCTACATGATCTGGTGGCCAACACGATCGTCCTGCGTGAAGAGCGCCCGACACGGTTTACCGGCCCCGCATGAGCGTCTTCTGACCGCCCTCGGGGTTGATCGGGCGCGGCAACGCTCGTAGCCACGGTAAAGGACAGTCCGAAGGAGCAGGAATGATCGTCACAACGCCCCGTAGGCCGAAGTTACGTCACGCGAACGCTACCGCGCCTGTCACGCGACGTATGGGGCGGCTTTTCGGGATAGCGAGCCTCCTGCTTCTGACATTCGGCGCCCTATCGCCGGCGCGCGCCGACGCGCCCGGCGCGACGGCCGCCCCTTCGACTTCGGGTACGCCGTCAGGCGCCCTTTCGCCGAAAGAGGCGCAGGAACTGCTCGGCGTTCTCAACGATCCGAAGCAGCGGGACGCCTTCACGCACACATTGTCGCTGATGGCGCGCGGGGCGCAGCAGGCTGGCGCCACGACTGCGCAGACGCCTGCGACTGCCAGCGCGACAAGCTCGTCCATCGTGACCCCCGAAGCGGTTGCGTTGCACAGCGGCCTTTCCTCCCTTGGTCAGCGCGCACGCGCTTATGGCCGCAATTTCCTCGGTCTGTTCAAAGACCTGCGTAGCGTCGGCGTCTGGTTCGACCATCAGATCGCCAACCCGACGACACGGCAGGTGTTGATCGACGCATTCACCCGCGCCGGGCTGATCGTCGTCGTGGCGCTCGCGATCGAACGCGCTCTGGTGCTGCTGATTGCGCCGAGGTTGACTGCCATAGCCACGCACGCCGCGACGCGCGAAAAGCGGCTCAACGGCGCGGGCGCCGATGACAATGAAGCGACGCCGCCAGATGGAGAAGAGTCCGCTGCGGACAACGCCGCGCTTACCGACGCGCTCGCCTCGGGAGCCAGTGCGGGGACTATCGAGACTCTGCAGACACGCGCAAAGGACCAGCGCAGACAACGAGAAACACTGCGCTTTTTGAGACGCGCGCCATACACGCTCGCTCATTTCGGCCTCAAGCTGATGCCCGTGGCCGTTTTCACGGGCGTCAGCTATGGCGGCGCCGAGCTGGCGACAAGCACGCCGCAGGCAGAAGCGACGACGATCATCCTCGCTGGCGCCTACGCGGTCGCGCGTCTTCTGTTCGTCATTGTCGAATCCGTTCTCGCTCCACGCTCCCCCGCCATTCGCCTGGCCCCTGCAAGCGACAGCGTCGCGCGTATTCTGACACGGTGGTGGAACGTCCTGGTCGCGGCTCCGGCCGCCGTGCTTTGCCTTTCGAACCTCGGAGAACAATTCGATCTGAGCGCTCAGGGCACAGAGGCTGTTATCCGTACCGTCGTTCTGGTCGAACATGTCATCATCGCGATCTTCATATGGCGCATGCGCCCGCTCATTACGCGCGCGCTCAACCGTCAGGCGCCCCAGACCCAAAGCCCGTTCTGGACGTTCGCCCTGACCCTTGCGAAAGCATGGTGGATCCCCGCGCTATTCCTAGACGCCGCTCTGTGGCTTGTCTGGGCGGCCCATCTGCGGGGGGGGTATCTCTGGATTCTGCAGACCCTCGGCCTGACCGTGGCCATCGTGATCGCGTCCCGCGTGATCGCCATTCTCGCCTACGGCGCGCAGGACCGCCTGTTCCGTCTTTCGCCCGAGATGCAGGCCAAACGCCCGGAACTGCAGAAACGAGCAGATCGTTACTACCCGTTCGTCCGAGCCGCGCTTACTGCGACAGTCATGTTCGTGAGCATCGTGGCGTTAACGGAATCCTGGGGCCTCTCCACCGCGCATTTCTTTCTGTCGACCGATCTGGGTCGTCACCTGCTCGGCGCCGTCATCACGCTATTTATGGCCCTCGTCGTCGCGGCCATCATCTGGGAGACGGTGAACGACCTGCTGAACCGTCAACTCGAACGTTACAAAGAGAACGCTCAGGCGGCGCGCGCAACGCGTCTTCGGACGGTGCTGCCGATCATCCGCACAGTGCTGCTGACGATCATCATCATCATCGTCGTCGTGACGTCGCTGTCGCAAATCGGAATCAACGTGACGCCGCTGCTCACTGGCGCAGGCATCATGGGCGCAGCGATCGCCTTCGGTTCGCAAAGTCTGGTGAAGGACTTCATCACAGGCTTCTTCATGCTGGTCGAAGACGCAATCCAGGTCGGGGACTGGGTCACCACCGGCGGCGTTTCCGGCGTGGTGGAGCACCTTTCAATCCGCGCCGTGCGAGTCCGCGCCACTAACGGGGACCTGCACATCATCCCGTTCTCTTCGGTGTCGACCATCGCCAACACGGGCCGCGACTACAATCAGGTCATCATCCACCAGAAGATCGACCTGTCCGAAGACGTGGCGCGCGTCGTCGCCGTCATGGCGAAAGTCGTAGACGAGATGCGCGAGGAGGACGACTTCAAGAGCATGATCTATTCCGGCTACAATGACCTCGGCGTCGACCTCAGCGATGGCGACGGCACGGTCACGGTGGGATCGATCCGCACCGCCCCCATGATGAAATGGAAGGTGCAGCGCGAGTTCTATCGGCGTCTGGGCAACCGCCTGGTCGAGGCCGGCATAAAATTCTGCGTGCCTATGGCCTACACGGCCACACCGCCGGGCGGCGCGCTGCGCGTCGCGGTGGACGATGGCGCAGCGACGACCCCGCAGCCGACAAAAAACACGTAAGCGAACGACACGCCAGACAGAACGGAACACGACAATGGCGAGGCTTGAAGAGCAAGGTGCGCAAGATGCGCTGGAGAAAATCGAAGCCGCGACGCGGGGCGAGCATTTCGCCATCGTCCCGGCCAAGGACATGTCGTCTCTGCTTCACGCGTATGGACTGACGGACTGGGAAGGCTTCGCCGCAAGCTGGGACCGGCTCGGGGTAGATCGCTATATGGCCGATGGAGGACGATATCGGCGACGCCGACACGCGAATTTCGCGCTTAGCGGAGACTCCGTCGTGCGCAAGGCGCATCAGCCGCATTACCAGAGCCGCGATTACAACGCCCTGAACGGCGGCGTGGAGCGCTGGTTCGCGCCGGTGGAGCCCGGGATTGGCGAACACCGCGCCATGCACGCGACGCTTCGCCTGACGCGCCAGCTGGCTGACGACCTGACCCCGGAAGCAGCCCGCCCGCCCATCTGGCACGCCGAGGTTCATCAATTTCGCATTGAGACCCAGGAAAACCAGACGGGGCGGCCGACCCCGGAAGGGCTGCATCGCGACGGCGTGGACTGGGTGCTCGTTTTGATGGTTCGACGCGAAAACGTGGCGAGCGGCGACACCACCATTCACGACCTTCAACGCCATAAACTGGGAAGCTTCACGCTCTCCGCGCCCATGGACTCAGCGTTCGTCGACGATAACCATGTGTATCACGGCGTTACCCCGATCACGCCGGTCGATCCGTCCCGCCTCGCATTTCGAGATGTTCTGGTCGTGACGCTGCGCCGTCAGTAACGCGAGACAAGAAAGGTCGATACACTACAGCCCCGCGTAGTCAGTAAGGCCAGGCGCCCGAATAATGCGCCGCGTGCCAGCCAACCAGCAGCATCGCCGTCACAAACGCCATTGCCCCGACCATCTGAAGAAGCTCGCGGGCCGCGGCCATATCCATACGGGCGTTCGCAACCACCCGTCCAGAGGACGCCCCTTCTGACGGACCTGCGGGACGCATGGGAAGATGGTTTACGTCACTGACGGCGTCTGGATGCGGCGGTGGGCTCACTGTCTGAGATGTTTCGACGCCCGACTCAGCCATAACGCTTTCATCGGGATGCCGCCCCCCGGTCACCGCTGCTTGATCCATCCACCCTCCTCACTATCCGAGTCTGCTTGCTACATCGTGTCGCGGACATCATACGCAAAGCGGAGCCGGGACGTCACTTAACGTCGCGGTAAGCTAATGCATTTAGGCATGTCGGGTGAACTCATATTCCCGCTAGGCCGCCGTTAAAATGCGAAGCTCCGTGACCGCCCAGAAAGACACCCGCCGTAGCGGCCGGATCACGCTGAAAAAAATGTTGCTGCTGGCGTCCGCCATTGCACCCACTATCGTGATCGACGCAGAGGCCTCCGGCGCTCAGGCCCAGACAATCGATTACGACACGTTCGAAACGATGTTCGGAGAGCCCGTGACATCTTCCGCGACCGGCAAGCCGCAGCGCGAAAGCGAGCTTTCGACAGATACGCAAATCATCACAAGCGACCAGATTTCCCGAATGGGCGCGAACACCGTCCCCGGCGTCCTGCGCATGGTCGCTGGAGTAGACGTGCGGCGTTACGGCATGATCGACGAAAATGTCTCAGTGCGCGGCAATGACGCAGCGGGCGGATCGCATACGCTCGTGCTTCTCAACGGACGTCAGGTCTACCAGGACGGTTACAATTTCATGGATTGGGGCGTGTTGCCCGCCGCTATTGGCGATATTCGGCAAATCGAAATCGTGCGTGGCCCAAACTCGGCACTCTACGGATTCAATGCGTCCGGCGGCGTCATCAATATCGTCACGCGCGACCCGTTATACGAAAACAGGAGCTTTGTAAGCGTCAAAGGCGGCAGTCAAAATTATTTTGGCGGCTCTCTGGTTCTCTCTCATAAATTCTCTGATTTTTTTGCCGCTAAACTCACTATCGATGGAATGCGTTCGAAAGAGTTTAAGTCTGGGAACGCCATAAATGTGACGCCGACTGTCATGACGTTTAAAACGGCGCTGGATTTGCGAGGAAAAATAACACCCAACATCGACTGGCTCTTTTCCGCTTCAGCCAGCAAGGAGCGGCAGGCGTTGTGGCTTGATTTTGGCTCCTACGTTCACACGGAGCCAACGATGAGAAGCCTTATGGCTCGAATAGACGCCGACACAAGGTGGGGGCTCCTCGAAATAAAAGCCTACAGCAATCGATATTCTACAGAAAACGACCTTGCTGTTTCAGCCCTTGGCGAGAATTTTCCGATAAATTTCGATTACACCACCACGACCACCGTCATACAGGCTTCTGATATCATCGCCATGAATAACGCCAACGATATTCGTTTGGGGGTGGAATACCGTAATACCTCCCTTGCAGCGAAATCATCAGGCCAATTGCTGGGGTCTCAGATCGAAAATCTTGCCGCGGCATCAGCTACCTGGACATGGCGCATCGCGCCACGCCTTACCATGACGACGGCCTTCCGGCTCGACGCCCTGACAATCCCAACCCGATCGTCACGAACCATATACCCACGAATAAAATCAGATTCATTTCAATATATAGAACCAACTTTCAATACGAAACTTCGATATGACGCTGTCGATGCAGGTATCTTCGGCGTTACTGTCGCGCGAGGAGTGCAATTACCCCCGCTGTTTGACTTTTCTCCAAGCACGATGTTTGGGCCAGTCAATTTTAAAAGCAATTCGTCCCTTGTTCCTGCGACCACGATCAATGTCGGCGCCGATTACTCACACAAAATCCCAAAGCTCAACGCCAACTTCACGCTGGCGCTGTTCGCCCAAAGAACGAACAATATGCTCGGCACGCCTTTCGCAACAAATTTCACTTTTGTTCCTCCCGCGCAAATTCTAGTCAGCCCGCACAACTACGGGCGCGTGGATGATATCGGTGGAGAGGCTAAACTGGACGGAAAGACCGACTTCGGCCTGCACTGGAGCATTTCCTACGCAATGGCGTCGGTCCGCGATCTGGATCAATCGTCACCAATCAACTTTCAGCGACAGACGCCTGTCAACAGCATTATTGGCGGCGTCGATTATACGCGCAAAAAATTCGAAATCGGTACACACGCCAGATGGCAGTCTCACTATCAAGATGTACAAGCCAACTTCAAAACCCTGAGTCTTGAAAATGCCATGGTCAAAAATTTTGTCACGATAAATACACGAATTTCATGGAACTTTAGCAAACACTTTGTGATTTCATTAAATGGAAATCAACTCAACGCTCCGTCCCTTCGCACAACCGGAGGCATCAGGACTCAAAGGCAACTTATCGGCATACTCAAGGCTGATTTTTGAATTTCGCACAAAATAATAATACATCAATACCGTTGGATGAGAAATATCTAATGCAAATATAAAATATACATTAAGCATTGTAGCGTAAAAAATAAAATTTCGCAAGAAATTATTTTGCGACCAATCTAAAAACAATGCTGAATGAACAACGCGCCGTAGCCGTCAAACCTCAAATTCATTTTTGACGCAGCCGCCGCATGTATCCACGGTCACCAAAATCCATCCCGCCCCGCTCACACCACGTCAACAATATGCGGCCCTGCGAGTATCCCTCCGTACACAGTCAAGCTGGAAAGTCGGCGAAGCCGCCTGATCGTGCTATGAAGCTGCACTCTTTTCATCCCTGCAGGACGCCCATGAAAATCGCTCTCGGTCAGTTCGCCGCCACCCCCCGTTGGGAAGAAAATCTTGCCACCGCCATTGATCTGGCGAGGCGTGCATCGGCAGAAGGGGCTCGCCTGCTGCTGCTGCCGGAAGACATCCTGGCAGCAGACATGAAAGACCCGGACCTCACGCTAAGCGCAGCCCAACAACTCGACGGGCCGTATGTCGCTGGGTTGATCGCTGGGCTGCAAGGCCTCGACCTTGTGGTTTCGGGATGCATTTTCGTTCCAGACGGAGCCGGCCGCGTCTACAACGTCCATATCGTCGTCTCGGCGCACGGTCTGATCGGCGCTTACCGAAAATTGCATCTCTACGACGCCTTCGCCATGAAGGAATCCGACAGGCAGACACCGGGCGCCGAAATCGCGCCGCTGATCGAGATCGACGGGTTCAAGGTCGGCCTGATGACCTGCTACGATGTGCGTTTCCCCGAACTCGCGCGGGCGCTCGCGCTGAACGGCGCAGAATTGATAGCCGTTCCAGCCGCCTGGGTGCGCGGCCCCGGCAAAGAATGGCACTGGGAGGTTATGCTGACCGCCCGTGCGCTGGAAAACACGTGTTATGTGGCAGGCATTGGCGAATGCGGCCCGCGGAATATCGGCTGCAGCATGGTCGTCGATCCGCTAGGCGTTGCGGTTGTGCGAACCGGACAAGACCCTGGTCTTCTATTCTGCGAAATTTCCAAGGAACGAATCGCTAAAACAAGGGTCGTGCTACCGGTCTTGCAGAACCGCCGTTTTGCAGACCCCGCGCTGCGATAACCTCCAACGCCTTCCCCGACATAAACGCGAGGCGACGGCGCTCACTGCACGCCGCGTACCTCGCCAGCCCCTCCAGCCGGGCGGTGTGCAAGCAATAGCCGTCAATTAGGCACTCCGTACCTGAACACGCGTGACACACAATTGCGACCGTCAACGCGTTGACGGCGCATGTCGGTGCCTCCTCGACATTACGCGCAGCGCTTCTGCGCTACGTGATATCTCTGTATGCGTTGGTTTTCCGGGAATTGTTGCCGCGAACCCGTCCCAGTTCCGCTTTTGAACGGTCAGTCCAGAAACGTCGGAAGACACAGTTCCTAGTCCGGAGGAGGCTGAATTACGTCAGCCGCCCGTTCAACATCTCCGCCCGACCAACGTTAAGACGCGTCACTGTCGGCAAAATGCCGTACAGTTCGTTTCCTTCCGTTGAGCCCCATTTGCCCCGCATTCAGTTTGCCTACGCGCCTGAGCACGTCATAGCAGTGGAGACTGCGTTACTGGCGATCCTCTACGAAACGGCGATAACATGCGCCGACGCTTATGCCGCAGCACCGCACGCTGCTTGTCCGTCGATTGGAGGTTTTTCATGCGCCTGCTGGTTATCGAGGACGAGCCCGCCCTCGGATCGGCCGTGCTGACGAAACTCCGCTCCCACGGACACGCGGCGGACTGGTACTGCGCGCTAGAGGATGCCCGCTCTGCCCTCGCCGCAACAGACTACGACCTTCTTGTGCTCGACCTCGGTCTTCCCGATGGAAACGGCCTCGACCTTGTCAGCACCCTTCGGTCCGAAGGCGCAAAACTCGGTATCCTCGTTGCGACCGCGCGAGATCAGATCAGCGACCGGATCGCAGGCCTGTCCGAGGGAGCGGACGATTATATCGTCAAACCTTACGATCTTGATGAGCTCATGGCGCGGATCGAAGCGATTTCGCGCCGCAATCCTGCCTATGGCGGCCCCGTTTTGACATTGGGCGACGTTGAAATTGACCTCACACGCCGCAGACTCTCGCGCGCTGGAGCGGAAATAGATCTGACAGCGCGCGAATGGGCGGTGATCGAGTTGCTGGCTCGACGACCTGGCGCAATCTGCTCGCGATCACGTATCGAAGATGCACTGTATGACCATCAGGAGGATATCGAGAGCAACGCCATCGAGGTCTTCATCAGCCGCGTTCGCAAAAAACTCGGACGCGACATTATCCTGACAGCCCGCGGCCGTGGATATCGCCTTGCCGATCCCTGAAATCCATACGCCGGAAAGTCCGGATGCCCACGGTTCGTGGAGTCTGTCCGCCCATATAGTGGGAGGGGTCACAGCGGCGGTGCTCGGGTCGCTGCTCGTGCTCGCTCTGGCGCTGGCGGCGTTCACCCGTTTCGAGGTGACCGAGCGTCTGGACGATTCCCTGCGTGAGGTGGCGGAGCGGCTTGTCTATACCGTCGCCTTCACGCCAACACGACCGGACGGCCCTCAGATCGCGATTTTGCCGGGGATCGGTCCGCGCGCCCTCGCCTATCAGGTCACAGATGCTGCCGGACGCGTTATCCTGCGCTCCCAGAATGCGCCGGAAGAGCCCCTCGTCACGCCGCCTGTCCCAGGTTTTTACGACCGCCCGCATTTTCGCGTTTTCGTCAGCCTGTCCACCGACAAGCAGCACGGCGTTCTGGTCGCCGAACCATCGTTCCACCGCCTTGAGGCCGTCCATCGCGCCATCGTCATCGCCACCCTGCCGATCCTCTTTCTCGCGCCGGTCATATGGCTTCTCGTGCGCTGGATCGTCAGGCGCGGCCTGCGGCCAGTCGATACGCTTGGCGCCGAATTGCGACGACGCGGCGGTGGTTATCTCGATCCCGTCTCCGCCCCGGATCTTCCTGTCGAACTGACCGCCATCCAGAACGCAGTGAACCTGCTGCTCCACCGGCTGGACAAGGCGCTGTCGGCGGAGCGCGCTTTCGCCGCCAACGCTGCGCACGAATTGCGCAACCCTATCGGAGCCATCCTCGCACAGGCCCAGTTGCTGCAAACGCTTCATGCCAGTCGGATGGAACCAGAGGGCGCACCACACACGCCGACCGACGCCACGCCTGGAATTGAAACCCTGATTGCACAGGTTCGGCGTCTGGGCGGCATCACCGATAAACTGCTGCAGCTCTCGCGCGCGTGGTCGGGTGTCGCCTTGCGGCGGGATCGTTTCGACGTGGTCGATCTTGTGGCGTTTGTATCGGAGGAGTTGGAGCGGCGCGACGGGGGCGGCGACAATCGCGCACCCGCCCGCATCCGGTTTCAACCCGGCGTATCCCGCCGGATGATGGTAGAGGGCGATCTGGACGCGGCAGGTCTGCTTTTTCGCAACCTAATCGAAAACGCCCTCAGTTATGGTCAACCCCCAGCCGTCGGGGGTCCAACCGTCACTATCATACTCGCGGCAAGCAATGTCATCGAAATCATCAACGATTGCGCAGCGTTGACCCCGGATCTGCTTGCCGGCATCGAAACGCCGTTCGTTCGCGGTCGCCATGAAAGTCCCGGCAGCGGTCTCGGGCTCGCCATCGCGACCACCATAGCAGCCCAAATGAACGCACGCCTCGATCTCATCTCGCCAATTCCCGGAACGACCAGAGGATTTCTCGCCCGCATCACGTTCCCCGGTCTTCAGGCGACCTCGGCATTGTCAACGCCCGCGCGAACCATGAGCGCGAGCGCCCGACGTCACTGACGCCACACCGGACCGGGTCGGCAGACGCGCCGTCACATCGAGCAGAGTTTCCGCCACGCGCACGCGCTCAACCGTGTTCAGCCCTATCGACATGTCTTCAAGGTAGTGAGACGCGAGGCGCTCCACGAGAGGTCGGAAGTCAGTCAGATGCGTGAAACACGCACCAAGAGACGCAAGATTGCGCAACCGTCGCACGCCCCGCTCAAACACGGTCATGAGGCTATCTGGCCACGCGCCATCGGGCCAGGAAATAAGCAAATCTTCCTCGACCAGAAAAGCGAACTGTGTGGACGCCAGACGCGCGGCGGCGTGCTTCAACTGCGTCGCGGCCCCCATGTGAAGACCGCACCGACTGGAAAACCGGATCAACGCCGAAACTGCCGCGAACTCTGGAACGTCCATCCAGATCAACGGTCTACGATCGGTGCGGCGTGCCGGTCGAAGATTCTCGATCTCCCGCCGAAGACATTCGCAACGCTTTTCCATGATGTCGAAGGCAGCCGCCAGCGCCTTATCGCAGATGTCGAGATGCAGCCCCTGATCCGTCGTAGCCAAAGCCACGGTGCGCGCGGCGGGAAGCGCTATGTCGATGTCAGTCCGCCCGGTCAGCAGCAACAGCAGGCCGAACCGCCACGCCAGTTCACCCTCTGCAACGATTTCGGTCAGCGCCTCTCGCAACGCGACGGACGATGGACGGGCAGGCACTGGATCGGCCCACTTCACGCACAACAACGACGCGTGCCGATAGATGGCTGCAAGGGGCGCGACCAACGCCGTTACCTGCGCTTCGTCGAGATGCGACGTTGCCGCGATTTCGGTCAACACGATCGACGGGATCGGGCGGGATAGGACCTCCGCCGCACGCGCCCACAACATTGCCGTCGCGCATTCAAGTGGATCAGCCCGCTCCGGCTCGGTCAGAGGATCGCGTGGCGGAAGCCGTTCCCCAGCGCCATGGCTGATAAGACGCTCGACAATATCCGCATCCGGGTAGCAATCAAAAATCCAAATTTTCAAAGGATTCAACAGTGTGTCCGGCACAGCGCAAGAAGCTTCCGCGCGCCACCGCTCCAGCGAAGTGAGAAGCGGCCAGAGCGGTCTGAACAACAAACCGGACGCGCTCGCCCCGGCATGGTCTGGCACGTCGAGGACGTGGCTTTCGCTGTCGCGCCCGGAGGCGAGTTTCATCCTAGATATTTCCGACCTCCAGCATAATTTCCGCCCTCAGGATTCTTTCGTTGCGCGACATCACATAGACAGTGTGGTCAATTTCCGGGGGCCAGTCTGACAATCCCGGGCGCAACGCGTTGGCGAGAAACGCTTCGTCGCCCGTCAGATTTTTTTTGTGTGTGAGAAGCTGCGCCAGAGCGACGAGATCGCCCAACGCATGGGACCACGATGGAGAGTGCGAGATCTCCCTTGCCAACAGACAAAATCTTGTCCAGCCGCGCAGCGTCGACAAATCAGCAAAAAGTTGCGGCGCAGCATCGCGATAGGCCGCGATCATATCTTGCGACGCAAGAAGGTCGCGCAGCGTGTCATACATCGCCTCGATACGTCCAAGCGCCGCCTTTGCGACATTGCACAAACGGCGACGAATCGCCTCGCCCCTGTCGTCAGGCAGCGCCTCCGGGAGCGTCGCGACGGTATCCCGCAACAGGGTCAAACGGGGCGGCGACGCGGATTCAGGCGCTAGAAAGTCCGCCCCAGCGCCAATCAGGCTCGCCATTCCCGCTTCCACCAGCACCCCTGCGAGCCATCGAAACACCCTCGGGTCGATCATCCAACCCGCTGCATGGGAGATGAGGCGTCGGCGCAGTTCGACCCTGCGCCGGGTCATTTCCGGCGCCACAGCGCGGGCGAGCGTCTGGGCCTCCCGCCCGGCGAACCCGGCTGCGGCGGCACGCAATGTTTCACGCATCACGAGACCGGACGTCACCCGCCGCAATCCCGACACCCCATGCAATAGCGCACGGTCAAACACGCTCACCCGAAAGCCGAAATCATCGATACAATCAGGGGGCACAACCAACACGCCTGTTCCGAAAACATTCAGGGCGAGAGCGTCCAGCGCTCCACCCGACTGCGCCCGCACGGCGACGCCGCCGATCAGCGGACTGGTCGTCGGAAGAAAATACGTTCCTGCAGAGGGGGCCGCCGTGACGGCCGGCCCCGCGAACGCTACGAAGGCGCCGGGATAAGGGACTATGTGCTGCTCGAAACGGGTCTCCATGGTTCGGGCTGTGATCCTGCTTGCTGCTGCTGATGCCGGCGTTGCGGCGTAAACGGCTGGCGCCGGGACGGATGACGTGTCATGTCGTCGGCCAGCGAGCATTCAAACCGGAAACGATGAACATTCCGTCAAACCCCAAACCGGCCGCCCGATCGGCGTCACGTGGCCGCACAAAGCGCGGCGCCTCCCCGACCGCCGAACGTCCTGCGGCGTCGTCGGACCCGACACGCGACATCGCGTTCGATATCCTGCGCGGCGTGATCGAGAACCGGCGTATGCTGGAGACAACCCTGTCGCGCTCGCCCGAGGCGCGCGCCGCCGACACGCGCGACCGGGCCGCAGCCCACCGTCTGGCGGCGGCTGCGCTGCGCCACCTCGGGACTCTGACGACGGCGCTGGAGCCGTTCCTGCGCAAGGAGCCGCCGGAGCCCGTGCGTGCAGCGCTGTTGCTCGGCGCTGCGCAATTGCTGTATCTTGAGACGCCGCCACACGCCGCCGTAGGCACCACCGTCGACCTCCTGCGGCGACGCGGCCTCGCCCCCTTCGCCGGGCTCGCCAACGCCGTGCTACGACGCGTTGCGACACAGGGTCCGGCGGTTCTCGAAGGACTCGATCAGGAACGTCTGGACGTCCCGCCTTGGCTGTGGACGTCGTGGAAGCACCTTGGGCCGGGCGTGGCCAGAGCGATCGCGCGCGGACTGGCGCATGAAGCGCCGCTGGACATTTCCGTCCGCCCGGATGCGGAAGCGCCCCCCGAAGCCGAGCGACTGCCGACAGGCTCCTGGCGCCTGCCCGCCGGAACGCGCGTCACGACGCTTCCCGGTTTTGACGAAGGTGCGTTCTGGGTGCAGGACGCCGCCGCCGCGTTACCTGCGCGTCTGCTCGCGGTTCAGCCCGGGGAGCGGGTCGCCGATCTTTGCGCCGCGCCCGGCGGCAAGACCGCACAGCTTGCCAACGCTGGCGCTGTGGTCACCGCTGTCGAACGTGATCCGGCGCGTCTGGAGCGTTTCAAGGAGAATATCGTCCGCCTCAAGCTGGACGTGACCACGATCTGCGCGGACGCCACCGCATGGACGCCCGATGCGCCACTCGACGCCATCCTGCTCGACGCCCCGTGCTCGGCCACCGGCACTGGTCGTCGCCACCCGGACGCGTTGTGGATCAAGCGGCCTCGTGATCTGGAGGCCCTGACCGAAGGGCAGGACGCCCTGCTGTCTGCGGCGTTCCGGATGCTGAAGCCGGGCGGACGTCTGGTCTACGCCGTGTGTTCTCTCCAAAAGGAAGAAGGGCCGGACCGCGCCGCCGCCGCCCTGCGCATCGGCTTCACCGCCGATCCTTTCCAGCCGTCCGAACTGGCCGACATTCCCGAAGCCCTGACACCCGAAGGGTGGCTGCGGACCCATCCCGGCCTGTGGCCCGAGTTGGGAGGCATGGACGGCTTCTTCGCCGCGCGCTTCATCCGCCCGGCTTAACGTGATCGGGGCGCCGCCGTACACTACGCTGACGAATCGAGAGCCGACATGACGGAAGACGATCTCTCAACGAAGCCGCCCGCCCCGTTCACCATTCACCACATCGATACGGTGGAAGGGCGGCGCACGTGGCGGGCCATGATCACGGATGCGCCGCATGTCGGAACCTTGATCAATTACATCGATGCTCGGCAGGCGGCGCCATCCGAACGCGCCTTGCGCTGGTATCAGCGAGAGTTGTTCGAAAACCGCTTCTTTCGCATTCCCTCTCCCGTTACCGCCTGCATGATCCGGTCCGGCGACGCCATCACAGTGACTGAAAGAAAATCGGTCTGCGGACACAAGACAGTCTTCCGCTTCCCCGACGCGCCAGATCTGCTGCTTTGCGCAAGCAATCTGGGCGAAGGCTTTCCTTTGAACACGATCCTCATGCCGTCCCTGCGATGCGGCCTGAATTTCGGAACGCGCACGTGGACGATCTCCCCCGAAGAAGCTGAAGACGCGATCGCGATATTCTCGGCGGAGGAGTGGCAGCCTGTTCGCCCCGCGACCAACGTCGCCGCCGTTTGCGGCGATCCCAATTTCGCACATATGCTGTGGAACCAGCTTCCGGCCCTACGAGAAACCGCAGGGTCGTCGCGCCGGACGCCGCCACCGACCATCGTCACGTTTTTCGAACCCCTTGGCGATATCGAGCTATTGGTCCCGGACATCGCGCACTGGCCGGTGGAACGCCCAGCCCACTATGCGATGCCGAACGCACCGGGACGGACCTTGTTCTGCTTCGGCTCGACGCAGATAGACCCGCAGACGCGCGCCGCCCTGCAGCGATCGGCGGGGGACGCGATCGCTGCGGACGGCGCCGGCGCGCTGTCCGCTCGTCTTGAGGGGCGACGTCCCATCGTGTGGGTCAGCGTCAGGACTCGCAACAGAACACCGGTCAACCAGCGCGAATTTCTTACAGGCCTCATCGCCCGGCTGCTCGCGACCTGGCCGAATGCGGTCGTTCTTCTCGACGGGCATTCCATCGCGGAGGACGTTCGCAAACGCGGCGCACCCCTCTCCGCGCTCCCAGCAGAAAACGATTGCGAGGATCTGATCGCGCAGGAGAACGCCAAGTCACTCCAAACCGCCGCGCGGGACGCGGAGGAGGTCGCCGCGATTCTCCGCGCGGTCGAAACCGAGACGCCCGCCCACGCAGGGCGCGTCATCGACGCGAGTAACTTGTCGATCCTGAACTCCATCGCCCTCGCGGCTCGCGCCGATTTCTACATCTGCCATCACGGGTCGGTGCAGCATAAGATTGGCTGGACGACGTCTACGCCGGGAGTGACGCATTCCAACCGGCGCGTGATCGAACGCCGCCCGGCGCACTGGGTCATGGATCAGGCTGGGCACGACACGGTCCCGGTTTATTTTCCTGAAGATCTGATCATGGACATCGTCGATACGGCGCCAGCGCTGCAGGACAGCGTCGACGACAACGCACGTTCGCTCCAGAGCGAGAACTATCAGTTCGCGGACGTGACGGCGGCTATCGATTTCACGTTGGAAGAACTCGCCCGCGTCCATGCGCGGCCTCCCGTGCGTCAGTAACGTTCCCTCGAACCAGTCAGAAAACTCCACGACAAATATCTCAACGAACGGTGACGTGAATGTGCATGCTCTTAAAGAACGTTAACTGTTCTGCCGTTATCCTACCCAACGCCCGTGCGAACCAACGAAAGTCTCGCAGATAAAACAGGATGTGGCGGAAGTAAGGCGAAAAAGCCCCAACATGACCTTCTCCACCGCGCAGAAGACCTGTTGCGCGCCGCCTCGGGATTACCGATAAAGCAAAGATGACAAAGAACGCGCCGCTTCTCGTCGCTCCCAGCATTCTCTCCGCCGATTTCGCTCGCCTTGGCGAGGAAGTGGCGGCGATCGATGCAGCCGGAGCGGACTGGATTCACCTCGACGTCATGGACGGACACTTCGTCCCGAACATTTCCTTCGGCCCTGCCGTCATAAAAGCGTTGCGGCCGCATTCGCGCCTGCCGTTCGACGTACATCTGATGATCGAGCCATGCGATCCGTATCTGCAGTCTTTCGCCGAGGCTGGCGCCGACCACATCGTCATCCATATCGAATGCGGGCCGCACGTTCACCGCTCGCTGCAAACGATCAAGGCGCTCGGCAAGAAAGCCGGGGTCGCGATCTGCCCCGCGACCCCGGCCTCAGCGCTGTCCGAGATTCTCGACCTCATCGACATCGTGCTTGTCATGACGGTCAACCCCGGCTTTGGCGGCCAGAAGTTCCTGCAGAGCCAGCTTGGAAAAATTCGCGAAATCCGCTCGATGATCGAGAAATCCGGACGAGCGATCAGGATCGGCGTCGACGGCGGCGTCGATCAAGACACCGCGCCGATGGCTATCGAAGCCGGAGCAGATTTTCTGGTCGCGGGCAGTGCGGTGTACGGCCAAGACGACTACGCAGCGGCCATAAGTGCGTTGCGATCGGCCAGCTAGGGAACCGACTGCTGATTACCTTGAACGCCTGCGTTACACGTCACATCGACGCTGCGCCGCACATCATAGCCTCCACCCCCTTCGGGAGACGGCCCACGCCCTTCGGTCGCAAGGCCAGCCGGATCGACGGGAATACGGGCATGGATCGCCGTTCCGAGAAGGAGCGCCCGTCATGGGCCTAGGCCGCTGGGCGCGCGACGCGCGCCTTTCCCTCGCGCTGCTCGGCCCGCTCGGCGGCCTGCGCTCGGTTCCCTCCGCTCCCGCGCTCACCGTACGCGACCTCTGGACGGGCGATGAAGCCGGAGGCGAGCTGATGGTGCGCGGCCACGCCTCGCACCGCGGCGTCACGCGTCCACTCAGCCACGGTCGCTGGACCGCACCGGACTGGCCCGATGAATTCCGTGACTGGCTGCAAAGCTTTACCTGGTTGCGCGATCTGCGGGAACTTGGGACCGATTCCGCGCGCAGCAAGGCGCGCGCGATGGTCGCCACATGGCTCGGGCAGCCGATCGGCGAAACGCCGCTGCAAAACCCCGCCGTCACCGGCGCGCGCGTCGCAGCCTGGCTCAGCCATTACGATTTCTACGCTGCCTCGGCGGACGAGGATTTCCGCAAGAACCTGATGATCAGAGTCGTGCTTGAAGCGCGGACCGTCATGGCGCTAGCCCCCGGCGACCGCCGTGACTGGTCGGCGTTTCAGGCGCTCAAGGGCCTGTTGGCCGCCGCCATCGCGCTTCCGGAGCAGTCGGGGTTTCTCGCCCGCTACATGAAGCTGATCGATACGGAACTGGAGCAACAGGCTCTGTCGGATGGCTGCCACGCCTCGCGCAGTCCCGAAACGCAGCTTCTCGTGCTTCAGGAACTCGCCGAGATGCGGGTGATGCTGCAAAGCGCCCGCATCCCGATTCCAACGACGATGGCCGCCACGCTGGATCGCATGACGCCTGTGCTGCGCGCCTTCCGGCATGGCGACGGGCGACTCGCCCTGTTCAACGGAACGCGGCCGCATCCCGCGTCCCGCATCGATTCAATCATCGCGCGAGCGCTGCCGCGCGGCCATGTCGTCGCACGCGGCCTTCCGGAAGGCAGGCTGGTCCGCCTGTCAGCGGGTGACACGCTACTGTTCGTTGATGGCGGTTCTCCCGCACAGCATGGCTTCGACGCCCTCGCTCATGCTGGCGCGCTGTCTTTCGAGCTGTCCTCCGGCCGGTCACAGTTGATTGTCAATTGCGGCGCGAGCACGTTGCCGGGGTGGAGCGAAGCGCTGCGCGAGACTGCCGCGCATTCGGTGCTGTCACTCCCCTCCACCCCGGCGTTGCGATGGGGCCGCGACGGGCGCCTCGAATCGCGCCCCAAAGTGGCGTGCGATCATGCCATGCTCGACGCCGATCATCTTCTGGAGCTTTCTTCCGACGCTTATGTCCATGCCGGAGCGGGCGTCTATCGCCGCCGCCTGTATCTGACGCAGGACGGCGGAGATCTGCGGGGGGAGGATCGTCTGGACGGCGAGGGCTCCGCGTCGGAGTTTGTACTTCGCTTTCACCTGCATCCCGGCGTGCGCGTGGAGCTTGAGGAAACCGATATCCTCCTTCTGACAGAAACGGAAACCTGGCGTTTCCGCAGCGACGGGTATTCGTCGATCGAGGAAAGCGTCTATCTGGGCGATCGCACGCCCGCGAAGACCCTGCAAATTGTCGTACGCCCCGCCAAGATCGAAGCGGCGCCGAATATTGAGACGCCTGTCGCCGCGGAGCCGCATGAAGAGGGCGCACCGCCGGTGGAGCACGCCGAAACGACGGGCCACCCTGACGCGACAGATCACGAACCGTATGGCGATCACGCGGAGGCCAGCGTTGCCGATAATTACGACGCCGAAGCCTGGCCGCAGGAAACTGTGGAAGCTCTGGAAACGCCGCCCGCAGAATTGCATGACCCGAACGTAGCGTCCGGCGAATGGGCGGAGGACCAGTCGCCGAACGGCGTCGACAAGCTGACCACAACTCCAGAAGAGCCACCTCCCCCCGAGACGCGCCCTGTCGAGCAAGCGCGTGGCGTCCGGTGGGCGTTCTCCCGCCTCGACGGTTGAGCGCGCGCTCCAGGCCTAGCCAGAGCGATCCCGGGAAAAGCCTCTGAGAGAAGACGATGAAAATTCTCGAAGTCACCAACGTCGACTTCTCTCTGCGCCACTTCATCCTCCCGCTCATGCGGGAGCTACGTGCGCGCGGACATGACGTCGTCGGCGTCTGCGCGGACGGTCCCCTGCTGGTCGACGTCAGGAAGGAGGGTTTTCGCGTGGAAACCCCGCCAATGGCCCGTTCCTTCTCGCCCATTGCTCAGTTGCGCGCGTTCACCGCGCTGGTGAAGTTGATCCGGCGCGAACGACCGGATGTCGTTCATGCCCACATGCCGATCAGCGGACTGCTCGCACGCTTCGCCGCCCGTCTCTGCGGCGTGCCCTGCATCGCCTACACATGCCATGGTTTTCTGTTCAACCAGCCCGGATCGCGGCTGCGGCGGACTGCAGCCTTGATGCTTGAATGGGCGGCCGGACGCGTCACCGACGTCTATATGACTGTCTCTCAGGAAGAGGCTCAGGACGCCAAACGCCTCCACATCCATCGTCTGGCGCAGGCAGTCGGCAACGGACGGGACCCGAATGTGTTTCATCCGGATGCCGCCACGCGCGCGCGCATCCGCTCCGAACTCGGGACGCCGGACGATCGCGTCGTAATCGTCGCCGTCTCCCGCCTCGTGCGCCACAAGGGCTACCCCGAATTGCTTCGCGCCATGGAGTCCGTGCCCGACGCCGAACTCTGGGTGGTGGGCGAACGCCTGTCGTCCGATCACGGAGAATCGCTGGAGCAGGAATTCAAACGTGCGGCGCGTGTTCTAGGCGGACGGCTACGCATGCTTGGCTACCGCAGGGATGTCGCCGCAGTGCTCGCCGCTGCCGACATCTTCACGCTGCCCAGCCATTTCGAGGGCCTTCCCATGTCGATCATCGAAGCGATGATGACAGGTCTGCCGGTGGTCGCGACCGACATCCGCGGTTCACGAGAGCAGATCGCGCCGAATGAAACCGGCTTCCTCGCACCGCCCGCGACCGTCACGCCTTTGGCCGAAGCGCTGGCGCGACTGGTCAACGAACCCGCATTGCGCGTTACGATGGGTTCGGCCGGCCGCGCCCGCGCACTGCGCCTGTTTGACGAACGCGACGTCATGTCACGCACAGCGACCCTGCTGAAGCAAGGCGCAGCGCGCTCTTGAGGCGTCGTGGAACTGAGGAGATGGGCTTAGCCTGATAAGGTGCCGGTCCTGTGCCTGCGCGCAGCTTCTCAGAGCCTGTTTGGAAAATCGGTCTGATGTGATTCAAGCTCTGGATGTGGA
>NZ_JAFVMF010000033.1 GCF_017377715.1 Acetobacter sacchari
GCGCCAATCTCATGCGCAGAAATGCTCACCCGTGATTTTCCAAACAGGCTCTGAGAACCTGCGTGTCTTCAGCGACCATTCGCGGAAATCCAAACACGGAACATTCAACGAAAATGCCGCATTGCTTCTGGCTGCCCCTGTTAACTGTAAACTCACTGCGCGTTGGCCACTCCGCTCAGGGGCCTAGTGTCACTTCTACGACCATTCATACCTCCGGAGCGGCGAAACTGTCTCTTTATTAAGGCGTTCGCACCTTCTACAGTCTCCCAACGTACAAACACAACCAGCACTTGTGCTTTGCTTCTGGCGTTCTGGCGCGGTCAATTCACCTCCACAGCCCATCAAGAAGCTCCAGCTTGCTCCACCATTCGAATCGTAGGAGCTACCACGGAATCCTTCGCGCACAGAAGAACCTAGGCGCAAAATGCCTGGAGTCCCCACCGGCAGCGCGAGAGCTCTCGTCGGCGCCAACAACCACACGCTCAAAAATTACGTAATCCACTAATACCGCCCCTGGCTGTCGTCTGACTCGCAAAAATAGCCCCCCCTTTTTTTTCGGACGAGTTGGCTCCCTCACCCTTTCCGCGCGATCTATATAAACAAGCCACCATCAATCCTAAGGACGATTCAGCGCATCCTTTGAGCGATTAAGACGATTTAATTCATAATGACACGTTAATACGTATTGGACCAATTATAAATAACACTCGACAATGAGCACGTAATCCCTGCCGAGTGAGAGACGTTGAAAGAAATTATCATGGAAATGACCGACGCTCACCGTCCGTACGCCAACCACAAATTGACACAGAATTCGCGCCATGAAGACCGCACGTTTCGTTGTTGGCGCAGGCGGTTCAACCTTGGTCAATCCAGTCCAAGAATCTCTGATAGACAACAAGTAATCCATGGTTGACGCCGAGATGCCTGACGACACTGAATCAGCAATTGATCGCAAGCTCAAACCGCGCGATGAACTGCCGATGGACAACGTTCATTGGTTGCGGCGCGCGCGCGCTCGCCACTTCTCCCAATATTTCACGATAAGAAACAAGAAATACATAAAATATTTATCAAACCATGAAATATTTTTTTATACAGCGTCATTATATAATGATAGATTTATTCTTCGAAACTCGAATGGCCGCAAAAAAATAACATTCAGCAAGAAAATAAGTTTTTAACCCTTCACAGATCCCCGCTTGATCACAAATATAACAAAGCAAAACAGGCTGCCTTTCATTATTTCGAAAAAATCATGGAAAACCAGAACATAATTTCATTTTCAGCTCAGAAAATAACCACGATATCAAATAATTTCATCAGGTATGTTGAAAATTGTTAAGAATCATGGGCACGACCGCCGCAACGAGATCGCAAAACATATCTAATTGTTTTGTAATTAAGTTCACGTTAGCAGCGTGAAAAAGGGATCGCGATCACCATGTAGCGGGCAATGTGTCGATAAATATACGCTTCGGTAGAATTCTTTCAAAAACACACACGAGAACGGACTAGGTGTAAAGCATATGCAGCTTAATCATATAGCAGACGAGAATCTTGATCCAAAACACTTAATCGCCAAACATGGAGCGGCTGTTTTTGCTGTAATCGGCGATCAATATTCGTGGCATCTTCACCGCGGAAATCGAAATAAATCCGAAGAAATTGCCAAAATATATAATATTATACACGAACTTCAATCCAAAAACCAGAAAACACGTTGATTACAAAGCCATCTATGCTGCGGAATTATTCACGGTTACGAAAATCAACAACATAAAAGAACGATATTGAAGCTGAAAGTTTTATTTGGATTGGGCAGCCAAATAAAATCCCTTTCTAGCTAAAAATCTCGAAATGCTCATTTCTGAGCCGAACGTGATTCGGGCTCATCTGGACAAAAAGAAAGGAGGGCCAATCACCATCCAGTCGACGTCTGATACTCCGTATAGCGACACTCTAAAATCTAAGAATTCCGTCACATGCATCCGGAACATCCGCCGATAGCCTGCTACGATTCCGAGAAACTCAGGAATATTACGTGACGGTCCGACTCGCAATGAGTGCACCCAGGTAAAAAAGATAATTTCCCGGGCTCCTAATGACACTGCTGAGTATATACGCCTATTTTTCTAAACCACTTCATATCGTTATCGGGTAGCAATCTACCTGCTCGAGCCAAGGTGTGGAGAATGTCCTCACGCAGCGACGTCGCCGGCAATGAAGCAGAACAATTGAACATATTACCGCAATATTTTTGGATCTATTGCAAAATTACTTATCAATACACCTAGAAAAATCTGGGTGTTTTCACTGAAACTGGTCGCATATTTTTTAAAAATTTTGAAAAAATTTGAGATCAACATGACTTTTTTGTAAGACCGGCAAAATACACACCATTTCGTGCAAAAGATTAGTTGACATACAAACATACTCATAATACCGGTAACCTAACTTTTCGCCGCCTGGCATCTGAGGCGGACAGTGGATGAATCCATCGTGATAAAAAACTCACAGTCTAATAAAGTAGCATTTTTATATTTCTTACCCACTGTCATCACCGTAACTGGATGCTCGCGCGCTCCGCTGCAGGATGTGATGGGATCTTTTTTCCCATCATGGATGCTGTGCTGTACATTAGGTGCCATCGCATCAGCCTTTCTTCGGTTATTACTTGGCTTTGCGGGTATTCAACAGACAGTGGCGTTTCCATTCCTCACTTATCTGGCGTTCACATTCGTCGTCACGTCACTCACCTGGCTTTTCGTTTTTGGTTGACCTCAATGAAACAAAAAAAACTTCCACTAAAAAACATTGGTGGCCTGACTATTCTTATTTGGTTACTTCTCGCCTGCGGCGCGCTTGGCGTTATTGTTTTGAATCGGCTACATCAGCGCCCACGTACCGAGGACGCTTATCTAGCCGCTAACATCATTCATTTTGCGCCCGAAGTCAGTGGGCGCATTGCGTCGCTTGCTGTACGAGACAACCAGCATGTGCGACGCGGACAGACGCTCTTCGTGATTGATTCTGAACCTTATAATTACCGTCTTCAGAAAGCGCAGGCGCAGGTGGACAGCCTTCAGAGCCAAATTGACGAGCAGATCAGTCAAGTGAATTCACAGATTTTTCATGCCGACGCCGAGAATAGCAGTGTCAGCAGCGCCAACGCGCGCTTGACCCAGGCACAGGCCACTCAAGCACGCCTTGAGCCATTGATGCGGCAGGGCTTTGTCACGCGCGAGGCTTTTGATCAGGCGCGTACGGATACCTACACGGCGGTAGCCGATTTGCAGCGCGCGCAGCAATCGGCTTTGTCCGCACGCCGGGCAGTGCACAGTGTAGCGCCTCTACGCGCGGATCTTGCCGCCGCGCAAGCTGTCCTACGACAGGCGCAGCGTGATATGCGCTTGACCACAGTAACAGCGCCTTGCGACGGGATCGTGACGGACATGACCACGGCCGCTGGCGAATACGCGTCGCCAGGCAGTCCAGTTTTTACGTTGATTGACGATGAAAGCTGGTGGGTTATAGCTAACTTCCGCGAAACGCAGCTTTCCGTTCTGAAGCCTGGTCAGGCCGTGAAGGTATACGTCATGGCGAAGCCGGACACACCGATCCATGGTATAATTGATAGTCTGAACGCAGGCGTCGTTCCCGATGAAGGAATGAGTTCCAGCGGACTCCCGAAAGTACCCCGGACGTTGAACTGGGTAAGAATTGCGCAACGCTTTCCCGTTCGCATCTTGCTACGTGATCCACCAAAAGATCTTATGCGGATCGGCGCGACAGTAGTCGTCGCCATTTCAGAATGACACTACCTCCCGCACCAAGTTACGACGCCGCACCTGATTTGAGCAGCGGTGATTCGTCCTGGAGAGCATGGTCATTGCTGCAAGAGATGGCGCCTAGACCCGGGCGCCTGCGCAATACCTTGCTGCTTTTGTCTCAGGTCTTTGTCACAATCATCGTCGGCGAGACGTTTCGTCTTCCTCAATTGTCTCTATTCGTTATCTTAGCCTTTCTTTTATCGGCAAACGATGCGGTCTCGAACGCAAGTTCGTCTATTGTCACCGGACTAACTATGACTGCCGCAACGGGGCTAACAATCGTCATCCTGATGTTCAGCCTGTCCGAACCGGCAATCAGGCTACCTTGCATGATGCTTCTCACGTTGGCAGCGGGCTTCCTATCACAAGCCGCTACAATGGGGCCGCTTTGCAATCTTCTGCTGTTCTGGATTGTCTATATGGCAATGAATGCGGACCTTGCGGAATCCGCCGGGTATGGTGTTCCCGCTTTTGTTGGGAATACGACGGACAGTATCATCCCGAGTGCGGCTTTCATACCTCCAGAAGAGGCCATGCTTCAAAATTTGCTCTGGACAGTTTTTCTTTTCCTGCTCGCCATCGCTCTGCTGGCTATCGTCAACAAGCTTGCCGGCCATGACCCACTGGCATCATTGCGGTCCTGTCTAGCGGCACGGATGAACGCCGTTGCCGATATTTGCCTGAGCGACGAAAATCGGTGGAACGAAAACACGGATGTTCTAAAACGATTTGCACGATCGGGAGTCGCAGAACTGCGGGCCGCAAACGATCTTGCCTCCCGTCTGCACCCCGAATTGCTCGGCCATCAGACAGGTCCCGCCTTGATCAGAACAGTGGGGCTTCTCGTCATGACAATGGCGGCATGGCGGCGCTATAACGGGAGCCACGACGAGCCTTTCCTCCAGGCCGCCGCACAGTTAGCTCGCTGTTGCGCTAATGCGATCATGCATCGAAGCACCCAACTTGAATCCCTTGCTGCATGCGATAACAATCTTAACGTTTTAGCCAATCGGTTTCGCGATGACCCACTACGGTATCCGTTGGCCATAGAGCTGGCGCGCAATCTGACCATTTCTCGTGCACTCCTACTGGATCCGGAGCCAGCTACTCACGGCTTTGCCGCCGATGTCCGGGCCGCGGCGCATTCTTATTTCAAACCCGACGCGTTTACTAATCCAGCTTACCCACATGCAGCAGTCCGTATCGTGTTGTCAGTCGCCATCTGCTACGCCATTACGCGTGTCACTTCATGGCAGGGTATCCACACCTGCGTTGGAACATGCTTTATTGTGTCGTTGAGTACAGTAGGCGACAGCGCGCACAAAATGGCCCTGCGTGTAGGGGGCGCTCTGATCGGGGCAGCCTGTGGTATCGGCACCATTTTGTGGCTGATGCCATATATGACAGACCTCACAGATCTTCTTCTGGCGATAATCCCGGTCACCTTGCTCGCCGGATGGATCAAATGCGGCAGCCCCCGCATCTCCTACGCCGGGGTGCAGGTTTCCATGGCGTACTTCATGACGATCCTGCACAACTATGGTCCCACTCTGGATATGGAAAGCGGCCGTGACCGCGTTGTGGGAATTTTGATCGGAAATGTCGTCGTTTATGCTGTTTCCGTGACGCTCTGGCCCGTTAGTGTCGGGCCTCTCGTACGCAGACATCTCGTCAACGCAATACGCTCTCTGGCCGATTTGATGGGCAGTCAGCGTGCGTCGACGGACCCACAAGTGGATCTGGATCAACGAGTAGCCTACGAGAAATTTGACAAAGCGATCACTACATTGCGCGGTGCAGCCCTAAATGCGCATTTTGAGGCGGGACTCAACAGCCAAAGCACGATTAATTCAGATATAGTAATTAAGGTACAAAACGCTTCCATATCGATCGTGGCTTTGAATGATATCGGGTTGTCCGCCAACGCTGCCGCCACTGACCATGTGGAGCGGATAAAGTGTTGGCTTGTCGCTTTATCCGACTGGATTACCAGCAGCCCGAGCGAGGGGGAGTTTTTTGAAACCCCTCCTGCTCCTCCTGTTCTGCCCAAAGACGCGGGGCGAGAGGTATGGTTCAACATACTCGATACGCATCTGCGCCAAATTCGCGGAGACCTGGTTCACGCGACGAAAAGCAGTCTCCCGTCCGTAGCCGAACGCTAGCGCCCGTCTCCATCCCGATGACCCAGACCTGAAATATTGACTATGAATAAATACATATTTTTATTCTGCGCGGCTAACCTGGCTGTTTTAAGCGCCTGTAACGACACGCGAGATCTCGCTCCCGAGCGCGCCGATCGACCGTGGCGGCCCGTCGCGTCTACGGGGCTAATCATGCCCCCGGACTTAAAGCGTTTCAACAGCCCACAGGGTGCTGAGGGAATTGTAGAAATTACCAAACCGGATGAAAATATTTACGCGGATCGCCTCGCGCTTTCCAGCTCAACGAATCTTGCGGAACTGATCGATATCGCAGAACGCCACAACCCCAAGACCCGCGTCGCCTGGGAAAACGCGCGTCAGGCGGCAATAGACGTCGGCATGTCACGTGCGTCGTTTCTACCGCAGATCACGCTTTCTGCGATGGGTGGCTATCAGCTTTCGGCGCTACCGTTACCAAAATACTTGTCGCCACGTGGCTATCTGACATCAGGCGGCGCTGCGTTTTATCCCAAACTTGAGCTCGATTATCTTCTGCTGGATTTTGGCCAGAGCCGGGCGCGTGTGGAAGAGGCGCAACAGAAAGCTCTCGCCGCGAATTTTGGATTCACAGCCATGCATCAGCAGCTGATTCTCGACGTTATCCAAGCTTATTACAGTCACGAAGCAGCGCAGACCATCGTGAAAACATCGCGCGCGGCGATCGAAAATTCCACACTCCTGCTGCAATCCGCTGAAGCTCTTCGCAATCACGGGGAAGCCACAGTCGTGGACGTCGCTATTGCCCGGCGAAACCTTGCCCAATCGCACTATGACTGCGACAAGGCGACGGATACGGAACATGTCACCCGGTATAGTCTACTGGCTGTGCTGGGGCTTCCTCCAACAACGGAACTGGATATCCACTCTCCGCCTAACCGTCTCCTCCCACAGCTACCATCGCAGAAATTAGACGACATGATTAACACGGCTCTTCGTGCCCGCCCTGACATTCTGGAGGACGTAGCGAAGCTCCGAGCCTCTCGCGCAGCGGTGAACAGTGCGCGAGCTGACCTTAGGCCGACCATCTCCTTGGCGGGCAGCGTATCGGCTTATCTCGGCGAAATGACCACTTCCGGACTCGGGCAGCCTGCAGCATCGTCCGCAATAGCTCGGCCTGAAGCCGGGGCGTTTCTTGAGTTTAGCTGGCCCATCTTCCAAGGAGGACTTCGAGCCAACTCGATCCACCTTGCCGAATCACGCCAAGCTCAAGCCGAGGCTACTTTGGCCACAGATAAGATCGCCGTTGAACGGAATGTTGCCGACAGTCAGGACGCCCTTGAGACCGCACTGGCGCAGGTTCGCTCTGCACAGGTTCTACGCGACGCGGCCCAGACGGCTTATGATAGCGCCTCCCAATCCTATACACACGGGATCGGGACGTTGACAGACGCGTCAACAGCAGTCACCGCTCTGTATCGAGCGCAGAGTGCGCTGGCTGTCAGCACCGCCGATGCGTTCGTAAAGGCGGCCAGTCTTGCGCACGCCACGGGCCAACTCTTCTCCGGACCACGGACTCCGGAGGAAACGGATGACACAGACTGATGCAAAACAGTGACGAGACGCTTTTATCACTCGGCCGAATGTTTGGTCAGACAGCTCGTCGCTGGCGTCAAATTCTGGACACACGCCTGCAACCTTATGGCCTGACGGACGCCACGTGGCAGCCTTTAGTTGAGTTGAAACGACAGGGAAGGCCGTTGAACCAGAAAGATATCGCCGCAGCTCTACTTCTCGATAAGTCATCAGTCGTCCGAACCTTGCGCAACTTGGAATCCCAAGGCCTCATCACTCGCGTCCCCGATGCGACAGATGGTCGAGCTTGGTGCGTCATTATCACTGACAGAGGGTTAGAACTGTGTGATACGGTTTTGCGCGTCGCTTCCAGCATCGAGAAAGAGGTATTTGAGATGCTCGGGCATCAGGGGCCGGCGGTCAAAGTGGTCGTTGGCGAGGTCCTTGATATCGTTATGAACATAAAAAACTGAAAACGTGAAATAGTATTGAATTTGTAGAAACGAGGTGGTCGGCGTTACTTGCTTTTCTGATGTAATTTTGAAGTGACTGTGTCAACCACCGCGTGCATAGCATATCTGCCAGATGTTCGCGACGTGGAATAATCGCTGATTGTCCTGCACCTAGCTCCAATGCACGGGCACACGAAATCTACCCCACATAAATGTTTCAGCTGATTATTGTGCATGATTCGTTTTTGGGCTTTTTGCGCGACTACGATTTACAGGCGATCCTCGTCTTTATGGCGCACAAGAAGAGCCCCAGCCAGGTTCGGGGCTGGGACTCTTGATGCGCTAGCATTTGCAAGTATCGTTGGTTGCGGGGGCAGGGTCGCTTTTCAAGTTGCGACGATTGCGCGGCGAGAATAAAGCGAGCCCACGTAATTGCTTTGAGAGATTTTTCGGCGTTTACTTGATCTTTCCCCAAGCATAGCGCCTCCCATGCAAAACCATGAACGTTGTGGCGACCTGACCCTGCCGGCTTAGGTCGGATCGTATCCGCCAACCCTTGACACTTCCGCTTTCTGACGATCGCCAAAAGCGATTGACGGCGAAGTTGTCAAACGGGTCTTTACTGGGCGATGTTTGTCTCGTCCGTGACGCGAGCATAAGTAACGCCGATTGGCAGCTCAACGCCCCCTACCCAACGACAATGGCCTCGAAATCCTGCGCAGCAGGGCCTCCCTCGGCAGCTTGCCTTGGTTGGGATCTCTGTGGTCGCAGCTGCGTCCTCAGCTATGACATTATCTTCATCTGACCGCACAGGAATTGACGGAGGCTGATTTGTACAAATTTGGCGGCCAAGGGGACGTGGTCCATAGCGGCATATAACTATTGTTCAGCCTCGACTGGTATGATTTTGCCGATCGGCTCGAGATTGAGGCGGTTATTGAGCCAGCCTACCCGTTCGGGGGCATCAAACGACCGGCGGAGGCCGCGCTGACGGATCATCTCGACCTTGAACAAGCTGCTGATAGTCTTGGTCAGGGCCTTGTCGCAGCTGTCACTGACGCTTCCGGGCGAGGGGCGATCCCGACCTCGGCCAAACGCTTGGCATATCGTATGGGACATATCGGGAGCCGCAATCCGAATGGTGGGCGAGATTAACGGCTCCAAACAGATAGTGCGTATGAGTGGCCTGCTCAAGCGTATCGAGCGCACGCTCGCGCCTTGTCCGGCTGACGTGCCACCCGACGATACAGCGAGCAAAGACGTCGAGGACGAATGCCACGTAGACGAACCTAACCTAGATCACGACATAGGTGAAATCCAAGATCCAGCGCCGGTTCGGCGCGGAGCCGTGAACTGTCGGTTGACGCGGCCAATCGGATAGGGCTCGTTCTTGCTGCGGATCATGTCCTGCGGGCCGCAGGGCAAGCATTGACCTCGCGATCGCAACATCTGGCTACTGCAACATTTCCCCGACGAAGCTGATGCCAGACTTTCTACACACCGTAGACGCCGAAATGCTCGATGGCGGTCTGCAGGATTTCTGACTTCGGGGCATAGCCGCGCTTGCTCCGGACAGAACAGCGATCTTGGTTCACGTCATTTGCGAGTCCGCTCATAGCAGGTTCACTGGACGATCTGCAGCACCTTGCAGATCGGCTAGCCCCCGTGCTCACCCTCATGTTCCAGAACCAGCCGCACCGCTCGGGCACGTACCGTAGGGGAAAACCTCTTCACAGATTTGCTCATCAGACCTTACTTCTCAAGAGAATAAGGCCTCGACCAATCCCGGTAAGGTTCAGCCCGGCAGAGATGAGCACAGACGAAAAGCGACCCCAAGGTCAGCTCCGGGCGCCACTACGAGTGGAACTGCATGGTCCGCCGTGGTTTCATCCAAATTCCACCTTACGAACTCGGGCCTATAAGGTGAACTTCATGTCGTTTCTGCCAGGAAATACCGTCGAGTATAAGGGGTGGCGAACGCGCGTCTGCGCATCTCACCGACGACGTTCCTAAGATTATAATAAACACACGTTTACCATTATATTAATATACTGTATAATATTATCGTATGATAAAAATTAAACTATCACATTGAGTGTATTAATGTTTGAGGCCAACTGCCTACATACAGGGTGTGTGCGCGTATGCGCGTCGCCGCTGGCCTGACGGTTATCCATTATGCCTGAAGGCACTTTCCGGAGCGTAGAAGGGTCACGCGAACTGGCGGCCCTTTTCAGACAAAATTTCCCGTGGCTCGCACGGTACCTCGGGCGCAAGCTCGGAAGCGCCGAACGTGGCGAAGATGCCGCGTCGGAGGTCTTTGCGCGGGTCGCGCGCAGCCGGAACGTGGACACTCTGCTGTCTCCACGAGCCTACCTTCTTGTTGTCGCGAGGCGCCTGATCGGGGAACTTCGAGGTCGGGGGATGCTGGAACAAACCTATCTCGAGGCTCTATCCCACGTAACCGAAACGTCCAGCGCTTCTCCAGAGGCGGTCGTCAGTCATCTTCAGGAAGTCCGGGTGATCGACGCCGCGCTTGCTACACTGGCGCCCCGAGCGAGACTGGCCTTCGTCATGCATCGCGTCGACGGAAAAACACATGCAGAAATCGCAGAACATCTTGGGGTTTCGATCAGCATGGTCCGAAAGTATATTGCCACATCAGAACAAAAATGCCGTGCAAATTTGAGCGACGCATAGAAGGACTGCCCCCAATGCCCGACAATATACCGTCCCCAGACGCTCTAGATCGCACATTAGCCGAAATGCGGCGACAACTGGGCGCGGCCAAAGTCGGAAAAGCCTACGAGCGGCGTATCAACCGTCGCAGCTTTCTGATGAGGACGGCGACAGCAGCCACGCTCGCAGGCGGCGGAGTATATGTCGCCAGAGACAATGACATCGACTTGCCGGGCATGGGGGCAGACGTTCATACGGCGACCGCGCAAATCAGTCGGATTGAGCTCGCCGCGTCGTCACGGATTACCCTGGCGCCGAGAACGGCTGTCGACATCCGTCACGAGCAAGGCGTCTCTCTTGTCCGCCTCAGGCATGGGACCGTTCTGTTCGAACCGGGCGAATCACGACTATCCGCTGCTATTCGTGTGGAAACACGAATGGGCGCGGTCGAGACGATTTCAGCGCCTTTTCAGGCGAGCGCGTCGTCTCACTCGCTCGCTGTTTCAGCTGCGGACACTCCGGTCGCGGTACACGGTCAGAAGGGGCAATTGGTGCCTGTCCCAGCGGGTTGCACGGTCGCAATGTCACCGTCGGGCATGCTCAGGACTACGTCGCTGTGGGACGATGTGAGAGCGTGGACCAGAGGGGACCTTGTCGTCGAAAGCGGCACGCTTCGCGATATTGTAGTTGGCCTGCGTCCCTACTGGGATGGACACATCGTGATGTCGCCGAGGGCGGCGGACATACCCGCAGCAGGTGTGTTTTCGCTTCTGCAGGTCGACCGCACCCTAGGACAGCTCGGCGCCGACTTCCCAATCCAGATCAGTCACCTGCCGTTCAGGACCGTTCTCCTCACAGCGATATCATGATCGCATAAACACGATATAAATTAGTATAATTATTTTTTTCTCTTTTTGGTGTCAGTTTTTTTATCTCACCACTCTCTATGGTTGAAACAACCTGAACGTGACCGAGAGTGCGGAAAGATATGACAAAAATCAGGCGATGGAATCGGGTCGTCGCATCGCTGATGATAGCAGGGGTAGCCGGGCGGCACGCGCTGGCGGAAACACCGAGAGCTTATCATTTTGCTTTGCCTTCGGCGCCTCTAGCCGAAACACTGATCCGCATTTCGGCGCAGAGTCACTCGCATATAGGCTTCTCGCCAGCGCTCACAGCGGGCCTTAAGGCCGGTCCGATCCGAGGATTCCTGACCCCATTGCAGGCGGTGAACGCAGCACTGGCGGGAACGAATCTCTCGCCCAGAACACAAGCCGACGGAAGTCTGGCAATCGGGCGGGAGGCTACGACTGCCAAAACCGCGCCCAACCCAGGCCCCGAGCCAGCGGCGCCACAATCTTCCGCAGCCGTGCGCAAGGCCGAGAACGTCGAGCACATAGAGGCCCGCGGAATGCGCTCCACACGCATTCACCTGCAGAACAAGCCTGTCGCCTCTACAACAGTCGACAAGCAGCAGATTGAGCTTAACCAGATCACGAACCTGCAGGAAGCTGTACGGCTTCAGCCAAGTGTACAATTTCAGTCGGCGAACCTGCGTAATACAACCATTAACATCAGGGGCCTCGGAGCCGCTTCGACGGGCACAGATGGCCTCGAAAACGGCGCGGCCGTCTACATCGACGGCATATATCAGGCGCGGCCGGGTACCGCGCTTTTTGACATTCCGGAGCTGGAAAGCGTGACCGTTCTTAAGGGACCGCAAGGCACGCTGGGCGGCATCGATACGACGTCGGGAGCAATCCAGATCGAAACGCGGCTCCCCTCATTTCGACGCAGAGCGGAGCTGGAAGCGCAGGCGGGAAATTACGGCGAATATATGATCAAGGCCGATTATTCCCAGGCTTTAGGACACTCTGAAAAAGCCGCGTTCAGCGTGGACTATTTCCAGTCTGCTCTCGGTGGGTACGTTAAAAACATTTACACTAACAACACAATTTATGGGTATCTGGACCGTGGCGTGAGAGGGCAGCTTCTTCTTCGTCCCGACGATGACGGCAATCTCCAAATCCGTATCGTTGGCGGATATAACCATAACTCCAACAGTATGGGTGTAGGACTCTACAACGGCACAGTCACCCGCTACGGCAACGGAAACCCGATCTCCAGCACCTATATTCAGGCGGCTCAGCGCGTAGGTTACAAGATTCCCGCGGCTAACCCTTATGGGTTGGGGACCGATATCAACAGTCAGCAAATGATCCGGTCAGAGGACGCGAACCTGAGCATGCACGCTGACTACAATTTGCACGGCTATACCTTGTCATCCATCTCTGCCGGATCGATATGGAATTTCTATCCAAGCCTGGATTCGGATTCGACGGGTATAGACATTTACGCAGCCAATCAGGCCCAAAATTACCAACGGCAATTCACGCAAGAATTTCGAATCACGTCGCCATCTCATCGCCGGTTCGAGTATAGCGGGGGCCTGTTCTATTTGTGGCAGGAAGTCAAAGACCATTCGCGCAAAACATATGGTTCGCAGTACGCGGCCTACAGCGCGTCTGCGTCAGCAACTCCCGAATCCATCGCCCTGACGGACAGGGCACTGAACGGGCTAAGCGTCCTCTCCAATGAAAAGCCAACTACGAACGCGTACTCCGCTTACGCCAACGCGACATGGCACGCGTTGCCTCGCCTGGATATAACGGGAGGCTTTCGGTACACATATGAGACAAAAAACGGAAGTTTCCTCCAGTATCTGAATGGCGGAGGAAATGTCACGGGTCTGAATGCCTCGCAAAAAGCAACGGTGCTACAACAGCGCGCCGCACAGCTTGCTACCGACCCGTATCAGGCATTGAAGCACGACAATGGGTTGGTCTCTGGCCAGATGACGGTCAGTTATCACGTCACTCCCACCCAATTGGTCTATGGCACTTATTCGAGGGGAGAAAAATCCGGAGGCGTGCTCCTGATCGGGCTTGCATCCAATGTTCCCGCGACTGTCAAATCGGAATATCTGGACAACTATGAGATTGGATATAAGAGCACGTTCCTGAAAGGAAAAATCACTTTCAATGCAGATGCGTTTTGGATGGTGGATCACAATTACCAGACGTCGATAGTGCAGTATAACAACGCAGGTCTCGCGCTGACATACCTCGCCAACGCCAAATCTGCTATTACGCGAGGTTTCGAAGCAGACCTGCGCTACAACCCGACTTCGAATCTCTCCATGTTCGCATCCGCCACCTACGACGACGCATATTATAATTCATTCGCAAGCGCTCCCTGCGCGATAGAGAACTCGTATAATAAATCTTGTAATTTTACCGGATCTCGCCTGGCCCTCGTTCCAAAATGGGTCGGAGTTCTTGGTTTTGATTATCAGCATGCTGTCGGACATGTCGGAGGCGTCAACCTCATGGCTTACGGCGGCGCGACATACACAATGCAATCCTCGTTCTTCGCCGCCACCAATGATTCAATCTACAGCCGGATTAATGGTTACGCACTGTTGAATCTGACCTTCGGACTTCGTAGCGAAGACCGAAAATGGGACGTTTCCGGCTGGATTCATAACGCCACGGATAAAAAATACTTCACACTACTGGCTGGAAGTTCACCCCTTACAGCTCAGGTGGGTATGCCACTCGCATTTGGTGGCACTGTCCGCCTGCGTTTGTGAAAGCGCCATTGTTCATGTCTGAAAGTCAAATAGAGAAACCGGTGAAGCCGTGCTGCTCCCCTACCCGGGACCATATTACGCCGACGTCGCCACCATCAGTTACTGGTAGGCCGATAGCCCGTCCCGATGGTGTCAACTGCGGTCGCTCTCCCCGGGAAGGAACGTCGCGCCGAGTTACGGCTTTCGATCCATCCAATATGGCCCTCATTCCGGGAGGCCTTTACGAGATCGGATACGAAGGCTCGCAGGCGCACATTGCGGACGGAGAGGGACCAGTCAGACAGATTGAGATAAACGCCTTCCTCATGGATCGCTTCTGCGTGACCAACCAGGACTTCGCTGTCTTCGTGGCCGCCACCGGCTACAAAACCGAAGCAGAGCGCCTTGGTTGGTCGTTTGTGTTTCACACCGACGTGCGGCCTTCCGCCCGTCGCGACGTATTGTCGGCAAGGTTGCCCGGCGCACCTTGGTGGCGCGCAGTTCGCGGCGCCTTCTGGAGACGACCAGAGGGAAGAGGATCGCACATCACCGGGCGGGAGCGACGCCCCGTCGTGCATGTCTCCTGGAACGATGCGCAGGCTTACGCAGTCTGGAAAGGAAAGCGCCTGCCCACAGAGAGTGAATGGGAGGCTGCCGCCCGGGGTGGATTGAGCGGCGCCATATATCCGTGGGGCGACGAATTGACGCCTAATGGACACCATCGAAGCAACACCTGGCAGGGAATTTTTCCGGATGCAGATGTAGCCGAGGATGGCTATGCGGGAACGGCTCCTGTGGATGCGTTTGAGCCTAACGGCTACGGGCTGTTCAACATGACCGGGAATGTGTGGGAGTGGTGTTCAGATTTCTGGAGCGCAAACTGGCATATGGCTGCAACCGATGCGACGCGAAAAAACCCGCAAGGGCCGAATGACGGGATCGATCACGTCATTCGCGGCGGTTCTTATCTATGCCACGCTTCCTACTGCAATCGCTACCGTGTCGCCGCAAGGACACGCACCGGGGCCGATAGCTCTTTATGCCATCTTGGCTTTCGCTGCGCTGCCGACGTTGCGAATGCGCACGAAATTTGATGAAAACAATGACTGGAAACTCAATGACGACGCTTACCCGACGCGCACTTTTATCCACCACCGCGCAAGCGACGATGGCGGCGGCGCTTCCATCCATTGCGCACGCCGGTCCTCAGCCGCGGCGACGTCCAAATATAATCTATATCATTGCTGATGATCTCGGCGTTTACGACCTCGGTTGCTATGGGCAAAAGAAAATCCGCACTCCCAATATCGACGCACTGGCCGCCAACGGCATGCTCTTCAACAGCGCTTACGGCGGCGCCCCGATTTGTTCCCCGTCGCGCTGCGCTCTTATGACGGGCAAGAACATGGGTCACTCCACAATTCGCGATAATTTTGCTCTACAGGGCGGAATTATCGGAAAACGCGGAAAAGAGTCTGTTAGACGCATTGGCCTTGCTCCCGGTGAGAAAACGGTGGCGACTGCTATGGCCGAAGCCGGATATGTGACCGGATTGGTCGGTAAATGGCATCTTGACGGATACGATCCCAACGCAATCCCCACACGACACGGCTTTCAGGAGTTTCATGGCTGGCTGACGCAAACGGAAACAACTCAGGGTTACTTTCCGACGCAGTGGTACTCCGGAGAGAAGCTGGGGAACATTCCAGAGAACGCTGACGGGAAACAAGCTGTCTATGAAACAGACATATGTACCGATCAGGCTTGTGATTTCATACGCAAGAATCAAAAATCGCCCTTCTTTCTGACCTTAGCTTACAACGCCCCGCACAGTCCGCATATCACCCCCACGACCGGATCCTACGCAGGACGCCCGTGGGGCGAGTATGAAAAAAATTATGCAGCAATGATTGAGTTTCTCGATGCCGGCGTCGGCGCCGTCGTGCAGACGGTTCGGGAGGCTGGTCTTGAAAAAGATACAGTGATTTTTGTGTCCTCCGACCACGGTCCTCGGTCGGAACCTACTGCGGAACAAACTGAAGTGGTGGAATTTTTTGATTCGCATGGATCTCTCCGGGGATACAAGCGCGACCTTTACGAAGGGGGAATTCGGGTGCCCCTGATAGTTTCATGGCCGGGGCACATTCGGGCCGGTTCCGTTAGCGATGAGCCCGTTTACCACCCTGATTTTCTGCCGACCGCAGTCGCACTTGCGGGCAACGGTCGCTTGTATCCGGATATGGATGGAGCGGATATCTCTCCAGTTCTTCTCGGTCGTGGAGGAATCGCATCCCGCTATCTCTATTGGGAAACATATGAACCATCTTTTTGGCAAGCGGCGCGACACGGGCGCTGGAAAGCCGTGAAACCTGTCGGGGGAGGAGAAATCCAGCTTTTCGATCTTCTTGAGGATTCCTCGGAAACCAGGGATGTGTCGGCGGAAAATTCGGCCATTGTTGAGAGTTTTGTACGTTGCTTTAAAGAGTGCCGTGTGGCGTCGCCAAATTATATCTAACAGTCAGGTTCTGAGACGCCAATGGGATGATGTAGCGTGGGTGACACCACATTACGCTCCATGATCTTCTCCGTTCGCGGGACAACCGAATGATAAGAGATTGTCACCACTTTTCGGATAGAACGCCAACCTATAGTCCGATCTGACGAAGGGCAGGTTTGCGGGCAACGTTACGCGGAAGCTGCATTCCGATGAGTTTAAGCCCCAGGTCGCGCTGGACGCGGCCCGGGGTGAGCTGGCGGCGACGGAATTGGCGTTGAAGCATGGCGCGAATTAGCCGATAATCGCCCACTGGAAGCGCCAGGCGGTTGCGGGTGTTGCGAGCCCTTTGTCTAGCAGGGCGACGCAGGAAACAAGAGGGGAAGCAATGGAGGACCACCTCTCATTTGAGACCAAACTACAGGGGGTTTGGAATGACGTTCTCAATACCGATGTTGACGTTGACAATATAGCGAATATATAATTCCTTCAAATTGAATTGTGGAAACTTTTGACTGCAACCAGAAATCGGAGCGTCAGAAATACTTTTTCCCACCAAATGCGCCAATTGACGTTACCGAATTAGGTATTATTACTTAAAATCCCCCTACCTCACCATGTATCTATCAATCGTATCTTATATTAGGAGCATCGCCAGAGCTTCGGCACACACGGTTCCCGTTTGTTTGTTCCTAATACCAACAATCTCTGCACACAGCATTTGCAATATTTGGCATTTGCATTAGTCACGTGTATCCGCAGGAATGCCGTGCGATTAGTCGGACAACCTTGGGGTTGAGCAAAAATAAATGCTCACACAACTGATGATGATGGAGACGAAAAATGCCGATAATCGGCTGCCAGCAGCGCACCGAACCGTTGCACAGCCTCCGAACGACAGAACGTCACGATGCCTTTCAGTTGTCACACTGGTTTCGTTGCATTGAGCCGTTTGACATCCTCATAGTTCCCGGCTTGCGCGGATCGAGCGAGGCTCATTGGCAATCGCGTTGGGATCGTCTTCTTCGATCATATGGCATTTCTGTCATGCGAGTGCGCCAGCCGAATTGGACGCATCCAGACTATAACGTCTGGAAAGAGAACTTTATTAAAGCGTATGATCGCTGCCGGCGACCAGTCCTGATTGTAGCGCACAGTCTGGGAGCAACTCTCACCGTGCGGGTCGCTACGGAGTGTAATCTCACGAATATCGGTGGAGCCCTCCTTGTAGCCGTCGCAGACGTCGAACAGCACGAGGGGCGCGACGCAGATCTTGTACGGACATTCGCGCCCCTACCCTCATCTGTCATGAACTTTCCAAGCTTCCTCCTCTTTAGCCGAAACGACCCGTGGCTCAAGGTTCGACGGGCGCGCCAACTTGCGCGAGCGTGGAATGCTTCACTGTTTGATTGCGGTCGACTAGGCCACATCGGAGAGGACACCCAACTGGGGGAATGGGCCGAGGGTCTATCCGCCCTGACAACACTTGCCACATATGCCGCGTAGGCGCGGTATTGATGAAGATAATTTATCTGTTTAACCCTTTGATTTGGGTGCATGGTATTTCCACGCGTCGGAATGAAACCAAGCGGAGTGGATACGCTGCGTCAATGCAGTAACCACGTGCACCGTGTAAGCGACATCATCTTCGTTAGCCGAAACGGTCAACGCTGACCGTGATACCCCCACGATATACGGTCTACATAAGGCGCTCTGCAATCGTCGGAAACGTTGAGGCACTGCGGGGGCCTTCGTACAGACGATGGACAATCTGGCTTCTAGAAAGGCAGTATCCCAGATCATCATGACTGATGCGCCACCTTTCAAGGCACGTCGCTCGACTTTGAGTCCACTGGAGGACACGGGGGTCGGTCGCCTGATCGGCCACACAAAAGGCAGGATGAATACGAATCCGCGTGCCATTATCGATCAGAACGGACGACCGCAAGTTTTCCTCAGGACAGGGCAACAGATCGGTAATTACACAGGCGCCGCCGACCTCTGGGACAGGCTTGCAACCCAACCAGTTCGAAAAGCAACACGACAAGACATTTTAATCTAAGCTAGGCTTTGCTCAGTTTTACGATCGGCCCAGAGTGATGCGGCCCGTGTAGGCGTCGCATTCACGTCGCGAACATTCCGTACACATACCACCCAATCACCTCCTGCAACAAACTATATTGAATAGCGAGGAGCGTCTCAAAGGGTGCCATTGAGCACCGTCGAGTCGAAAGCTTTCTTGATATCAAGATCTTTTTTGATCAGACCATAAGCAGAGAGTTTTTGATAGAGGTCAATCGTATCGTGGATGACTCGATCATCAATGGCGACCTCCTCCAGCCTGCTATCTTCGACGGCACGTCGGGCGACTGCATCTGGCATTCGCGACACTCTGGCCAGCGTCTTCCCATAAAGGTCACGATGGGCTCGCGCCCACGCCATCGCACGGGCGATGCGGTGCTGCAGGTCGATGATCGCGGCACGTTTCGTCTCCAGAGCGTTCCGGTGGGCGATACCAAACACATAGAAGGACAGAACTCCCTGCCCGTCGACCAGGATGCGGTCGTGATCGATTTCCTGACCCAGGGCGATATAGGGCTGCCAGGTCACCCACGCATCGACCTGTCCGGTGGCAAGCGCGAGCTGGGCCACGTTCTGCGTCGCATGAACGACATGCACGTCCCCCGGCGCAAGGCCGGCCTGCGCCAAATGACCATACAGCAGAGGCTCGCCCAGTCCGGCCGGGCTGAGGATTACTTGCCGCCCTTTCAGATCCTTGACGGTGGCGATTGCGGAGTCCGCTCGCACCAAAATGGCCGCCCCCTGGCCGCCGGTTAAATTTGCCCCAATCGCTACAATCGGCGCTCCAGCGGCATAGGCGAACAGAAAGGCTACGTCTCCTGCGCGGCAGAAGTCTATTGCTCCGGCGTTCTGCGCCTGAAGCAACGGTTGCGCCTGGGTGAATTCCTTCCATTCAATGCGGTAGTCCGTGGGGGAGCCCTCCCCCGCCGCGTCTAGCAAAGAACGAAGTGAACTGTTCTGGTCGCCCACCAACAGGATGGGCGATCCCGACGCCGACGCGCGGCCCGTCGCGGCGGTTTGGCCAGCAAGGGCGCTCGCACCGACTAGGAACCTACGGCGTGAAGTCCCCAAGGTCCTGTCACCAGGAATAACGTAATTTCCCATAGAAGTACGATCCTTCAGCGCCGTAAATGGACGCGGTGCTGTAATTGGGATTGACCTGATAGAGCGAGGACGCCGCCTGCGCCCGGGCATTCAACACGTTTGGCCGCTTGTTAAACACGTTGTTGCCGCCGATCTCTGCGACCCAGCGAGGTCGAAAGCGATAGCTGATGTCGAAATCCATCAACCATGCGGGACCGACCGTCTCGTCGTAGGCCGGACCTTGGTTTGACAAGTTCTTCGTCGATGAATATCGCGAAATTCGCACAGTTGTCGAAACCGGTCCGTAATTCCACGTTCCCGTGAGGCGCAACGTGTTTCTCGGATAGATCGTGGTCAGATTACCGATTTCATTACGGAACAGGGGTTGAACTGCGGAGCCCAGATTAATGGCCAGCGGGTTGATTCGCTTGATCATGTGCTGTTGCTGGTTCATCGTCACGCCCCACAAGACAGTGCCTGCATCGCCGAAATCGCTCCGGTAGTGAGCCTGGAGATCCATCCCTTCCGTCTCGGTGTGCGCGGCGTTTCGCATGAACGTATATTGGTAGTAATTCCCATCATTCGGGACTGCCCCGCTGGCATGGAGGATATTCATGACCTGCTCACCAGTGATGCCGTTTCCGGACACGCTCAGCGGGATGATCTGGTTGAAGATGTCGATACGATAGATATCCAGAGAAAGATCGAAATTCCGAATTGGCGTCAACACGAACCCGAGCCCGAAATTATGCGAAGTCTCCGGTTTCAAGGGGGACGCGCCAAGAGCGCGGGCGCCGATATTATTAACGGAAGAATAGACATTCGTCGTCGTGATCAGCGCATTGTTCGCCTGCGCGTTGGTAGAGTAGAACGTCGCCTCGCTTTGGAAATACTCCTGCTGTAATGTGGGTGCATGAAAACCATTGCTGGCAGATCCGCGAAAGGCTAACCACGGCGTAACCTGATAGCGGGCAGATAACTTGCCATTGGCGGTGTTACCGAAATCGCTGTAGGTTTCATTGCGGCCGGATAGCTGGATCGACAGCGCTTTCGTCAATTGCTGATCCAGTTCGAGGTAGAATGCGCCGTTCATTCGCGAATAGGCGCCAGCGGCGTTGGGATAGTATGCGCCCAGGCCAGCTGCGCTGGGCAGAGAGCGGACACCGTTGGGGAAAATATAGCCGCCATCGGCCCAGGCCGCCCGTTCGCCGGCGCCAATCTCGTACTGATTGTAACGATACTCCACGCCCCCAGATACAGAAAGTGGATATTTAAACAATCCGGTATCGAACTTGCGTCGCAAATCGAAATCCGCAGTCAATTCAGAATTGGTCAACGTGCCGAGATAGAAATTATGGGGGCTGGATGGGCCGAGTGAAACATTAATCGAATTGCTTAACCCCAAGGCAGTCTGGTCGCGGCCATAGTTGATGCTGGCGTCCCATGCCCAGCCAAAAAAATTCTTACCGCGCAAACCGGAAGTAAACTGAAAATCCTGATCCTCCGTCGAGATGATCGGCAGATAACCTTCGGGGTAAACGCTGATAATATTCTGTGACGAATTGGAAGGTCGGTACCAGCCAGGTTCGTAGGCTGTACGGTGGGTATACGTAGCGAAAGAGTAGAACTCTCCCCATGCGCCCAACGGAATCGCCATGTCATAAGAGGCAGCCTGTTTTTCTGTTTCAGGAACACCGTATAACTGACGATAACGGTTGCCGTACTCGCGTGAATCGAGCTGCCCGTTAGCCTGTAGCGGATAGAGCAGTGTGGGAGTGCCCCCCTTGCTCATCGGGGCGTATCCTGCGGTGTTTGTCCACTGGTTGCCAATGACGTCGGCGCTGAGATTGATATACCCACCAGAATTACCAATCCGGAAACCTTCATTGAAGAAGAGATTCCCACCCCGCCCGTAATCACCCAACGTTCCCACCGTCGATCCATACTGGTTGTAGCTGAGTTCGACAGAACCTCCGTGGTCGGCCTTCTTCAGGATGATGTTAATCACGCCAGCAATGGCGTCGGATCCATATTGGGCCGCCGCGCCGTCCTTGAGGATTTCGATATGGTCGATCGCGCTCATGGGAATCATGTCAAGATCGACTGGCGATTGCCCTTGCATGGCGCCGCCGTAAAAGATTGACGCTATCGTGTGACGCCGTTTACCGTTGACCAGAACCAAAGTTTCGTTCGACGGCAAACCACGCAAAGATGCCGTCTTGGTTGTGAACCCCAATTGCCCAGGATAGCCCGGGGTATTGTTGATGGACGGGTCCAGCAAGGAGAGAGCGTTGCGCAGATCGGGCTGACCGGTGCGCGTCAGGTCGGTATGCGAAACGATGACGATCGGCGACATGCTGTGCGATGCGCGCACCGCCCCGCGCGTGCCCGTTACGACCACCTGCTCAGTATCTGGCGTCGGCTTTTTCGGTGGGATCCGCCGCAGCTCTAGCGGTGGCTTGCTCGCCACCGCAGTGACCCGCGATGTGGCCTGTTGCGGAAGGCCATCCGCGCGTGCTTCAGAACCTCCAAGATGCAGCGCCGCGGCCGCAAGGACAAGCACCGCCGTAATCTGCTCGAAAGAAGACGGAGAAAGTTCAGGGTATCTTGGCGTATATACCATTTTACTCATTCGCTAATATGCTCGAAGTGCGCAGGAACGAGCCAGGAGTCCTCTGGACACGCCATGGACGGGCAGGATTCGGTCGGTCACACCGTAACGGGGTCGGGCAGCCCGAGATTTTCCCGCAACGTGCGCCCAACGTACTGGGTGCGCAGCAATCCCCTACGCTGGAGTTCCGGCGTCACGAGCCTTACAAAATCGCTGATTCCGTCAGGGGCCGATGTGAACATGATGTTGAAGCCGTCAGAGGCGCCGCTACGGTACCAGCCTTCCATATCGTCGACGATCTCACCCGCCGTACCCACGATGATACGGTGCCCCCCGCGGGTAAAGCGGCGCAGCACCTCCTGCGGCGTCGGACGATCGCGCCTGATCCAATCCACAATCAGGGACTGACGACTTTTATGACTGTTCGTTTCCGCAACGTCGCCCAGTTCAATCGGTCGGTCGGCCGGCCATGTTGACAGGTCGATGCCCAAGCTCGCGTATGATGACAACCCCCGCAGGCTTTCGCCATGGTCCAGGTAGCGCAGGTAGCTTTCGAATTTGTCTCGGGCCTCAGCGTCGCTTTCCCCGACAAACGGAGCAAGACCCGGCAGAATGCGCAGATTCGCCTCTCCTCGCCCATGCGCAGCGGCGCGCGCCAAGATGTCGGCGCGGTACGCACGCCCGGCAATGGGATCGTACTCAGCAGTATATATGATCTCTCCGATTCTCGCAGCCAGTTCCCGCCCCGGACCAGAAGCGCCAGCCTGGGCCAACACCGGACGGCGTTGGACGGGAGGCGGCGCGTTAAGGGGGCCAGCTACGCTGAAAAAGCGACCTTTATGATTCAGCGGCCGCACCAGCGTCGGGTCCAGCCAACGTCCACTTTGCTTGTCGCGCAAGAATGCGCCGGGCGCGACGCTATCCCACAAACCGGTGACGACGTCGACGAATTCATGAGCGCGCTCGTATCGATCGGCGTGGTCAAGATGGCGAGGCAGATTGAAGTTCTCACCACCGCCGGTCGCGGTTACGACGTTCCACCCCGCGCGGCCACCACTGAGCCTGTCCAGAGAAGCGACACGACGAGCAAGATTATACGGCTCATTGAAACTGGTGCTTGCGGTCCCGATCAGGCCAATGTGGCGGGATGTGACCGCCAGCGCAGCCAACAGAGTAAAAGTGTCCCAACGCGGCACCCCTGGTGAGTCGGCGACAGCGCTGGGGTCGGCAATCGGCAGCACATTGTCGTAAAGAAAAATTGAATCGAAACGCCCCTGCTCCAGCAAGCTGACATAGTCACGATACCGGGCAAACTCGATGTCCGCGTCGACGTCCTCCTCGGGCGCACGCCAGGCGTCGCCATTGGTCGCTGATCCGCTTAGATAAGCGCCTAAAGCGAAGTTGCGCTTTGGTTGCGTCATAAAAGCATTTCCCCCAGTCGGATGTTCCGACAAAGATTAGATTTGTTCAAACCATCTCGGAACGTTACGGTAAAAGAAAATAAATAAAATCAATGTTTTTTTAATTATGTTTTTCGCTTTGCTTATTTCATCAATAAAACAAAAGAGCAGAGCGACAAAATATTGATATCACGCGGAGATTTAATAAGAAACATAAAGATTGTTTACCTGTATAAACTAGGCTCAGAACTCATTCGTTAAGATAGAAAATGAAGGTCGCGGCAATATGGATTGCGGACATGAAAGTGTGGGCGTAGCGGTCGTATCTGGTTGCAGTACGTCGCCAGCCTTTCAGTTTTGCGAACATGTTTTCAATCAAATGGCGCTTTTTATACAGATGCCAGTCGTAAGGCGGCTTTGCTTTCCGGCTCTTTTTCGGGGGAATACAGGCAGTGATATTGCATTGTGCAAGTGATAGCCTGATGTGGTCGCTGTCATAGCCTCCCTCCCCGATGATTTTTTCTGTTTCGTCGGGAAGATCTGCAAGAAGTACATCCGCTCCCTTGAAGTCACCGGCCTGACCCGTTGTCAGATACAGACGGACCAGATGGCCCCGAGCGTCGCACACGGCATGAAGCTTCGAGTTCAGGCCGCCTCTAGTTTGCCCGGCATGGCCGGGAAAAGCACTTTTTGAGCAGGAGCGCAGCTGTCCCGTGAGCTTTGAGATCCGTGGCGTCGATCACCAAACGTCTGGAACGACCAGCTTGCTCCGTCAGGGCGACGAAGATTTTGTCAAAAACACCAAGGCGGCTCCATCGGATGAAGTGATTATATAAGGTTTTGCACGGACCATAGGCTTTCGGGGCGTCTTTCCACTGAAGACCGTTGCGAATCAGCAAATAATCCCGCTCAGAGCACGACGGTCATCCACTCGAGGAACCCCATTTGCCAGTAGGAAAAACGGCCTGATCCGTTCCATCTGGCGCTCAGACAGCAAAAACACGTCACTCACAGACCCACACTCCACCGTAAGCCTGTAAATCACAACAACTCGCTCAATTCGATAAATTAACAGGTCCTGATCCTAGAAACCCACATTTAATCGTCCGTAATAATAACCGCCGACAATCGAAATCCCGGAGGCGCTCTGGTCATACATTCTCGGACCGAGGTAGTTATTAATGGGATTGAGTCTTCTGGGCCGCTGATTGAATATATTATTGGCGCCAAGCGCTACGTGCCAATGGGGATCGATTCTGTAACCGACTTCGAGATCAGTCAACCAGACCGGCGTGTTCACGAACTGTGCGAATTGCGTCGTGGAATAACGGATCGCCGCTGGCGCCAGATCGTCATACGATAGCATGGACGTCGTTTGCCCGTAACGCGTTTGGCGTACGTTCACGTCCCATCGCCCGACGGTCCAATACGCGTTCAGGATAATTTTGCTACGTGGCGCCGCGGATGTCAGGTATCCGATGGTCTGAGCGCTAGCCATCGGTTGGCCAAAGGCATTGGTGTTGACGTGGTGAATGCGCGTACGGTTGAGGTTGACGGCGAGCGAAAGATCCAGCGTTCCATAATGGTGAAGCCGCCAACGATAATCTGCCTGAATATCTACCCCCTGTGTGCGCGTGCTTCCAACGTTCGCGAAATAGTTCGCGCTGATGTCGCTGATGTCGACGCCAGGCCCCGTTGGCACCTGCACGCCGGTCAACGCAATAGCATTATAGGCAATTTGCCCATTGACGGCTTGTGCACCTGTAATGCGATCACGGATATTGATTTGATAGACATCGGCCGAAATGTGAAACCCGTCCAGAGGCTCTATGACGATTCCCCCCTCTACGTTTGTTGATCGCTCAGGTTTCAGTGGATTGGCCCCTATCAGACGCCCCGCTGCGCTCGTAGTGGACAAAAGACCAGTAGCGCCCGTGGGGCTGACGTTGAGAGAACTGAAATGCTCCTCAGCGAGGCTCGGAGCACGAAAGCCGTTGCTGATCGTTGCACGAACCGCGATCCGCCGGGTGATATCATAGCGCGTTGTAATCTTGCCGGTCTCTGTGTTTCCAAAGTCCGTGTAATGCTCGAACCGCCCAGCGAAATCGAGATCCCAATGCTTCAGTGGGTGGAAATCGCCGTCTATGTAGCCCGCCCAAACATTACGTTGCCAATTTCCGGCGTTCTGCGGGGTAAGGCCAGCATATGCGGCGGCGCCCCCATAGAGATAGGATGCTGGTTCGCCGGCTTTTATCTGGTAAGTCTCAAGTCGGTGCTCTGCGCCAATAGCAAATGTCACCGGAACCAGATGAGCGATGTTGAAATTCCGACGCAGATCGAAATTGCTTGTCCATTGCGCCATCGTGTAATTTTCGGCCCTGAATGATGTGGGCGACCAGCCGTAGGCCGACAACCAACCAGTGTTTACGCTATTTTTGTTACGGATCACATCCCCATCTTGGCCGTACAGCGTGCTGAGATCCCAGTCAAAGCCGAAAAGGTTATCGCCTTTTACACCGATATTGGCCTGAAAATCATCTTCATCGATCACTTCACGCGGGGAGAATCCGCCAGGATAATAAGAAGGAGCTGTGCTTGGCAGACGGTAATTCTGGTATGACTCGGCATGGCGGTGGGCATAAGTGATCAGGCCATAGGTTTTTACGCTCTCAGTAATAGGCTTCTCCCACTCGATGGACAGATTGCCCCGCGTTTCTTCCGGTGTCATCTGGCTATGATTTGAGTCGGCAGGCCATGTCGATGTCGCCGTCCATCTGTGATCGTCCGTGCCACGCGACTTCGAGACAAAGAAGTCAGTATGGTAGGCTTGGCCGCTGAGGTGAACAAAGCCATCGCTTCCAAGCTTGAAGCCGCCATCCAGACCAACCAGGTATTGCCACCCATCGCCATTATACGCGTTGGCGCCCGTCTGCGCGACGACGTTAAGGCCATGGTCGGCTCGCTTTGTGATAATGTTGATCACGCCCGCTATCGCATCCGATCCGTAGAGAGCCGCAGCCCCATCACGAAGCACCTCGATATGATCAATCGCTGACGCCGGAATCATGTTCAGGTCGACGGGAGTCGATCCCTGTTGCGGCCCCCCATCCGCATAGATATTTCCTGTGACGTGGCGTCGCTTTCCATCGACAAGAACGAGGACCTCGTTAGGATTCAGGCCTCTCATCCGAATTGACGAGGTCAGGGCTCCCGCGTCGCCGGCCAAATTCTGCGTCGTAATGGACGGGTCAACGCGCGTCAGGGCGTCCGCAAGATTTATCTGGCCCGACCGGCGCAGTGCCGCTGACGAAATTACCGTGATCGGCGCAGAGCTTGTGCGAGCGGTGCGGTTGTAGGCATGCGTGCCTGTCACGATGAAAGTCTCGGTGGAAGCTTGAGCAGCTCCACGCGCGCCAAAGACAGGCTTTGCCTCGTTTTTACGAGGCCCGGATTGCGCCGAGATTCTGGAGGACTTCACCTTCAGTTTGTGCGTATCCGAAGGAGAGGTCTGGCGGTCCTGCTGCTGGGAAGCAGCCGACGAAGCATGGCTGCAGAGCGCGGACATCGAAACGGATGCCGCAAAAATCAGACCTCGCTTTACGAACATGATGATAATTTCCTAGACATTCCCCGTTAAGGAAGATCAGTTTTATTCACACAATCAAGGGATATTGTGGATTTTTACTAACATAAAATTTTTATATTGCATCACAGCAACACCATCAATTAATGCACATATTACTTTTTTTGAAATTTAATTATTTCCGACACGTTATCAATTTCGAAATCAAAATATTATTACATTTATACGTAAAACTATTTTCAAATGCGGTTTCATGAATAATTTTTCACTACAATCATAGATTAACGCCGCACGAATTCTCAAGTAAAGGCGCAAATTACCATGAATAAGCGTGCGTCAGTTTCAGTGGCGCTCGTAGAAAACATGACGCGATCGACCAATGAGTTGCGTCCAAGACACCATTGATGAATTTTCACTGTCACTTGTCCCCACAGCAATTCATGTTGAGCGCCCTATCGCGCAGAGACAAACCTGTCGGCGCGCCACATTACTGTCGATCGAATCAAATCGGGAAATATACCGAGATATTATGTTAAACTCCACAAACCCATCAAAAATTCGGCAACCGAACCGCCGCCAAGTTCTGGTTGGCCTGAGCGCTCTTACCCTGCCAGCGCGACCCGCTGTCGCTAGCACGCCCCTACTCGTCGGAGATCAGAAGGGCGGCGCAAGGTCATTATTTCAAGCCTCTGGAGTTGCATATGAGGGAGACGCACCTCTGCGCTGGACTCTATTTGCTGGCGCCCCGATGTTGATACAGGCAATGACAGCTAACGCCGTGGAAATCGGCGTAGTCGGCGACGCCCCACTTGTCTTTGCCCAGGGCGGGGGATCTCCCATAAAGGCGATCGCCGGCGTCCAGACAGATGGCACGACGACAGCGATCGTTGTAGCGAAGGCTAGCTCCATACAGTCAATCTCCGATCTGAAGGGAAAACGCGTCGCAACACTGCGTTCTCAGACAGGTCACTACCTGACGCTTGCAGCGCTTCGTAGTTCCGGGTTGAAATATGACGACGTGCAATTCGTGTTCATCCCCCCCGCCGCCGCGAAACTGGCGCTTCAAACTGGCGCTGTCGACGCGTGGGCGACCTGGGGACCCTATATTTCCAGCGCAAAAATTGTCGATGGAGCTAGGGAGATTGTGAACGGAGGCAAATTGATGAGCGGCTTGAGCTATGTAGTCGCCACCGATGATGCACTCCGGGACAAGCGAGAAAATATCGTGGCCTATCTACGCAGTTATCGCGCCGCACATCAGTGGATGCTTAAGCACCCTGACGCTTACGCTGCCGTTTGGGCGGAGGAAGTGGGGTTGCCCCTGCCGGTCGCTCGCGATGTCATCAAGGGAATGGCCGGAGAAGTCATTCCTCTCAGTGGCGACGTTATTGCCAAACAGCAGTTGGTTTCCGACTTTATGTCTGAAACACGTCTGGTTCCACGTTTTCTCGACGCACACGCAATCGTCGACCCAAGTTTCAAATTCTAATCGCGAGACTCAGGAGTCATTTTTAGAGAGGAAATACTCAATTCCCACCTAGAAAGCGTGCGATCCAGCGGAAAGGCGCGCTAGCCTCGATGCTCTACCGGATCATCATCGAGGCAGACGTCGATTTGATCACTAGGCTCAGGCCCCATTGATTTGATTGCGGAAATCTGATTCAGGCTTTGTGAGGAGACTGAAGATGAGCGACCTGTTTTGGCTGACAGACGAACAGATGGAGCGTCTGCGGCCATTCTTTCCCAAGAGCCACGGCAAACCTCGCGTTGGTGACCGCCGTGTGCTGAGCGGCATCATTTTTGTGAACCGCAATGGTATGCGCTGGCGTGATGCTCCCCGGGAATACGGTCCGCACAAAACGCTCTACAACCGCTGGAGACGTTACGGCGTGTCGTCAGTTAATCGCTGAGAGTATTGTGTGAGGGTTGTACTTTCTGTTGCTCTGTGCCGACTGTTTTTCCGGTTTTGGGGGAGAGAAACAGATGCGGCGCTACGGTTTACGCGATGATCAATG
>NZ_JAFVMF010000034.1 GCF_017377715.1 Acetobacter sacchari
AAAAGCCTAAAATCACCAGACAAGAGTATCAATCAAGGGTTCTTCGATCCCTCCAATTTTAGAGTTCCGCGTCACAATACCGAATTACGTTCGACATAAAAAATATCCAATTTTAAAACATTCGAGAATTACTCAAAACAAAATAAACACGACTTTTTGACGAACATGACTATCCATCCGAGCCGTTCAATGCGGATTTCAAAACGAGCGATTCCACCATATCTATCACATGCTTGGACGTTATCGAGCGCGTACACTCGAATTGTCGATCAGTACCGGCATGTCGAGGGCAAAATAAAAAATCATTATGTGCAAAAGGGTGCCTTATATCGTGCCAACAACTGTTACACACATGGGTACTAAACACCCGATATGGGGTGAAAAACTCGTTTAAAGGGTGAGTAAAACCAGAAATTAAAACCACAGGGGTTGCGGATGCCCACGCCAACCATGACAATCCGCTCGACAGACCGATAAAAAACTCCGCGTGCTTCAACCAACGCGCGCGTTCAATCAAGGGACGCTGCCCCGTCTCGTCCTCCACACCATGCGGAATGTGGTTCCAGTGCATGCCCTGCCCATAGACAGGATCCTTGTCTATGCAAATTACCCGATACCCGACACCCTTTAGATAGTCGATGACCTCAAGCCAACCAAGTGGATTATTCCAGTATTTGCATTGCGTGCTGGCCTGACACGCGATCACGACATATGGTTCGGCAATTGGCCTCTCGCCATCGATCAACAACTTGGGTGGCTCCTCCACAGGAGGCACTCCGAGAATATAAGCCGCAGTCTTATGAAGACCTACCATACGAAAATCTGCTGGTTGCCACGAGTTGTCCTCATCCCCGAAGAAAAGACCCATATAATAGGTCGCATAAAATTCTTCAGCGAAATTATCAAACTCGTCCTGAACGAGAAATCTGATCTCCTTATAGGAAGGCTCCAGAAGTTCCTTCATATGAGACGAAAGCATGACTGAAACGTCGCATGAGTGTTTTCGAGCGAAATGCGTGGCATATGGAAACCACGCGATAGTGTCTCCTACGGTGCCGCCAGGAAGAACTACCGCCACTTTCTGATTTCGCGCATCGTAAGAATGCTCAAAGACCAGTGCGTCGTCTTTGAATGCCTCTATCTTGGCATTAAGGAAATGGCGCTTCCTGCTTTGAAAAAGACAAGACTCACCCTCTCCGTTAAATATGACGACGCCAGCGTCGATATCCGTCAGACGTACTCTCCACTTTCCCTCTGGAACGAGAACGCGAATGCCCTGATTAAAATCGAAGCGAATACCCTCAGGACCATATTGTGTCGGAATCGACGCCGGTGGAGGAAAATTCGGACGTTCGACCTTTGCGGTTGTCGCCAGTGACGTCACAACCATTGGCTCCGACGGCATTACGGCGGACGTTGCACGCTCCGCATTCCCCTTACCAGCGTCCATAATCGTCTTGAAGATGTCCGACGTGCCAGTTTCGCTCATGACGCCGTCTTTCTAAATCCTGGAATGGTTTTTATTGTTTCAATTACTTGATCAGGGGAAATTCCCCTGGTGCACTCGAATCTTCGGTCCGTGTTCCCCAGCCGAGGGCACCAAAAAAAATCGCTCACATCCAATTGGCATCGAATATCATTGGAACATCCGTTGCAAACATTCCAGTTCAAGACGCGATAGGGCGTTTCGAACTCATTATAAGAGGCCGTAAATCCGCTTATCATAACAACCGGAGTTTCCGACGCCCACGCTAACCACGACAAACCACTCGAAAGGCCAACGAAAAAATCCGCATGTTTCAGCCATCGGGCGCGTTCGCTCAAAGGCGCGGGACCTGTCAAATCTTCGACCCCGTGAGGAAGATAATTCCAGATTGTTCCGCGTCCGTTTACCCTCTCCCTGTCGATACAAAACACGCGGTATCCAGATTTTTTCAAAAACTGGATCACCGCGCGCCACGCGACAGGATTATTCCAGTACTTGGCCTGCGACGTCGCCTGAGTCGCGAGGCAGACATATGGCTCCGCAACAGGGCGACCGCCTTCTTGAATTTTTACGGTTGGGCGACGGGAAATTGGAGCCAGCCCCAATATAAGCGCCGCATTTTTTTCGAGACCAACAGCGCGGTAATCAATCGGGGTGTGATTTCTTTCAGAGTCATTGTAAAAAATAAGTACATTATACGAAGCGTAATACCCGCCTCCTGCCTCTTCATCCGAAGACACCAAACGCACATCCGGATATTCGGCCTGTAGCAATTCCAGCAAATCGGGACGAATCACGCAAGTGAGCACACATTTATGGCGGCGTTGAAATTCGGCGACATGCCCCATCCACGCGAGATGATCACCAATTCCGCCCTGACGCATCTTGATCAAGACGGGCCGTCCTTCAAGATTCATCTCGTGTGAAAAAATCAGCCTACCATCTTTTTTTACTTCTATTTCGAATTTCAGGTAATAACGCTTCGAGCTTTGCACGACGCCCTGCGCCACAGGCGAAGAAAACAAAACAGATTTTGTGTCCATGTCTCGAAGAGTCACATGCCAATCACCTGGCGGCAACGACACGCGGCAACCGTCATTGAAGTCGAAGTGCAACCCCTCGGGTCCCTTGTTCGTAAGGAAAGACCCGTGCCGCTCAATCTTCTGCGCGATCACATCGGGAGGCAACGTTTCCGATTTCATGTTCAAATCTTGTCTTTCGAAATTCGCAATATACGCACTTTTGCAGATCCGGATACCCTATAAAGATACTGAGAGATTTCTGAAATACTTCCCCTCAAAAGCGCGTCTCTAGTCTCGGTCGTACGGACCTTTCCACTCGGCGTTTTCAGAACAGCGCCTACTTTGAGAAAAATGCATCTGCATCCCTTAACCGGGTAAATGGCGCACAGCACCTCTCCGATCGCGCGCCCTAAAACGTCCGATTCCAACAACGAAGCGGTAGTCGGCTCGGTTGCGACCACCAGATACGGTTGATCGTCGACAGTCTCCACGAACACCACCGTGGAAAACAACCGGATATCCTTCTGAATGGGTTCAAGACACGCCACTACGTCTTCAGGTTCGTAAGCTTTTCCATCAATAATGATCCGACCGTCTTGTCGACCAATCACATATAATGCGCCATCCAGGATGAATCCGTTATCGCCCGTCCTCAAATATGGCGTCTTGGTTCCAGGAACGTGCGCCTCGAATACAGTCTTGTTCTCTAACGGTCTGTTAACATACCCAAGCCCAACCCCTGGACCACTGACACGTATCTCGCCAATGCTCCCGTCTGGAAGCACGGCCTCAGTGTTCTCCTCCGCGATGCAAACGTGAATATCAGTCGGCGCAACTCCACATGATACCAGAAGTCTCGCGTCATGCGCGTCGACAGGTTCTTTCGCCTGCCCGGCGGCCAGCTCCGTTCGAGAAAAGCTTCGAAAATCAATGCCCTTTCCTCGGTTTGTCGCCGTCACCAACAATGTCGCTTCAGCAAGTCCATAACATGCAAAAAAAGCGTTCGCCTTAAATCCATATCGCGAAAATCTCGAAGAAAAATTCTTTACTGTCTCTGGATGTATGTACTCCGCACCATTGAACGCCACCTCCCAGGATGACAAATCGAGATCGTGGAACTCCGACGAAGAGCTCAAGCGCGCGCACATGCCGTAAGCAAAGTTCGGCCCCCCAGATAACGTCGCCCGATAGCGACTAATTGCACGAAGCCACCTTATCGGACTTTCCACCACATGTTCGGGAGCTAGAAGAACGCATCGCCCACCTGCCGCCAGCGTCATAAGAGCGCCGCCGATCAGTCCCATATCGTGCGAGAGAGGCAGCCAATTAACGCCACAATCTCCCCGCCTGTATCCGAACGTTTCGGCCTGGCGAAAGAGGTTATGCGCAATATTTCGGTGAGAAAGCATAACGCCTCGCGGCGTCCGCGTTGACCCGGACGTGTATTGAATCAGTGCGAGATCATCATGCGAAGGGACGACACAGAGATCTTCGCTAGAGCGAATTTTATCTGTCGGAATCCACAGTAACGGGTCACGCCCAGATATGTCAGGACATACAGGTTGAAATTCCGCAAGCACCGAACGATTGCCTATCACGGCTTTTGCTTGACAGTCATCTCTAATCGCCAAAAACCGATCGCGTGCGCCAAACGCTTTCGGATATACACCCGAAACTGGCGTTAGACCGGCACTCAGGCACCCGAGTAAACCGCGAACGTAGTCAAGGCTGTTGTCGTAAAGAAGAATCACGCGCGCGCCACATGGCAACAAACGCCGCAGCCACCCTGCCATCGCTCGCGACCCGACCGCCAGTTGCTCAGCAGTCGCGGAATCCGTTTCATTTTCGCCGTCGCCCAACAGCGTATAGAGCTGCAAATCGGGCGATACGTGAGCGTAATAAAAAAGCGCATCAATAATTGTGTTCGACCGCCAGTCCAGTATTTCCTCACCTTGCGCCGATGTTACGGTTTGAAAAGCTTGCTTCATGGCACACGCGACGCCTGTCCAACAGAAATTTTATTTAATAAAAATTCGGACATTTTTTGTATGGTCTCATCTCGCGCCAACACAAGAATCGATACTTCTACACCGAATTCAATCCGAAACGCTGTCTGTAATTCAACCCCGGCAAGGGAGTCGATCCCCAGTTCCGATAGGCGGGCCCTTTCGTCTATTGCACCGGCATTCAGATGCAGTGTCTGCGCGATCAATGCTTTCACGTTATCCACGACGTAAGGCAGACGCTCTTCATCGGGCAACGCGAGCAACTCGCTTATCCGCTCGCCATTCGCTACACCGCGTTCCAGAACCGTCCGAACTTGAGAGAAACGAGCCAACGACTCTCCTCCGGGCGCCACTTTGGCCCATTGCTTCCAGTTTATCTTCGCACAAGCGACGTTCGGGACTTCCAGCTTCAGCATAGCTGGCAGTGCACTCAGGGCATGCGGAGCGGGCACCGCCTCGATGCCCGCGATTTCCAGTGAACGTGCAGCCGCAGGGTTGCGGGCCAACATTCCGACATCCGCGACTGCGCCCCAGTCCACCGCGATCGCAGCCTCGCCTGCATTCCAACGATTCGTCGCCACGGCCTTCAGCACTGCGTTCGCGCCTATATAGGCGGCTTGCCCGACATTCCCAAGAAGTGTTGTCACAGAACTATAGAGAACGAAATAATCCAGCGCCAAACCGCGCGTCAAACGATCCAGAATTAACGCGCCTTCCGCTTTTGGTCTCATGACCCGGTCTACGCTCTTTGCCTCAAGATTGTGAAGCAACGCATCTTCCAGAACCGCCGCGCAATGGAAAACACCGTGTAATGGCGGCATGATTTTTTCTATACTGTTCAGAACCTCCTTCATTGCCTCTTCGTCCGCGACATCCGCCGCGACTGTCTGGACATTGATATTCGCGTTACCGAACGACGACCAATTCTCTTCAAAGCCGATCTCATCGGCGCTACGACGGCCGAGCAACACGAGATTTTCTGCGCCTTGCTCCACCAACCATCGCGCCGTCATTAAGCCGAAGCCACTCAGCCCACCTGTAACAAGGTAAGTTGCATCCGCCCGAACGCTCGGCTGCTGACGAGGCAGTGGCGCCGCCATCACGTCCGCTAATTGTTCGTAATCAAGAATAACTTTGCCAATATGCTTCGCCGATGCGAGAAAGCGAAAAGCTTCGGACGCTTCTGCTGGCGCAAACGCTCTGAACGGTAAAGGACGCGCCTGCCCACTCTCTAACAACGAGGCCACCTCTGACAGCAAGGACCTTATAAGTGCAGGTCGCTCCACCATCATTCGGTCAAGATCCAAAGAGAAGAAAGAGAGATTTTCGTTAAACGGAGCAAGGGCCAGGCCGCGTCTTTCAAGAATATCTTTCTTGCCGATCTCCACAAACCGCCCGTAAGGAGCCAGGGCGTTCAGACTTTCGATTTGCGCCTCGCCAGCCAGCGAGTTCAGGACGACGTCGACGCCGCGCCCGTTCGTGCTCTCCCGCACACCGTCCGCAAATGCCAGCGTGCGCGAACTCCACACACCTTCGCATCCGAGTCGACGAAGATATTCCCGCTTTTCCTCCGAGCCCGCCGTAGCGAACACCCGTGCGCCAATCCCGCGCGCAAGTTCTATTGCAGCGAGTCCGACGCCTCCGGTGCCCGCATGAATCAGCACCGTCTCACCGGCTTCAAGTCGCGCCAGTCTGGTCAAGGCGTAGCACGCTGTCACATATGCGACCGGCAGGGTCGAGGCCTCGGATGGCGAGCCCAGTCCTTCGATCGGCAACGCAAAAACATCCGTGGCCGACGCCGTGAAACAAGAGGAAAAGCATCCGGGCCATGAGACGACATAGCGCCGACCTGGTTCGAAATTATTTACCCCCTCGCCGATGGCGACGACCTCCACACTCGCCTCCATCCCGAGGCCGTCGCCATGAAACGTGTTCTCCACGACGTTATACGGCAAAAGCCCCATAGCCTTCAGCACGTCCTTGAAGTTCAGTGACGCGGCAAGCGTTCTGAATTGGACCTGACCCAGACCGGGTGCGGGACACACAAAACGTTCGTGACGCAGGCGATCGAGGCTGCCTGAGGGCGACGCCACAAGGCGTACGCCAACAATTTCTCCGTTGATTGTCTCGTCGGCATTAAACGGCGTAACCCCACGATCAGGAATGACGTCGCATCGGGACAAGCGTCCTACGACGCGACGCCCCGGACGCAATATAACGTCATCCTCCGCGTCTTCCTGGACAAGTTCAGCACAGAGCTGGCGCAACATCGCATCGTTGGCGTCCGCCCCAATGTCGACAAGCCGCACAGCAAGTTCCGGGCGTTCGGCCGCAAGGGCGCGCGCGAACCCACGGACCGCAGCCTGCCTTACATTTATGGGCTCACCAGAACGATGATCGGGCGATACGGCTCCTCGAGTCACAAGGACGAAACGTGGTGATGCGCCGGTCTCTGACCCACGAACCATGCCATTCACGCACGACAGGAAGCGCGAATCTCCCCAGATGTCGGGCTCTTCGTCCGAACACACATAGAGCACTACGTCGGGAAGTAAGCTCGGGGAGTTCGTGCGCCCGGAGGATGGTCTCTCCAGCTCGATCGAATTGGCCGTCATTCCTTGTCCGCGCAGAATCCCGCTCAGACGATCAAGGAAATCCACATCAGGACAACACGTTTGCACGCTCAGTGGTTCAGCAAGGATGGCCGGCAATTCGCTATCGATCCATATTTGCCGATAGAAATGGCCCGCCTTATCTGCGGCCGTAAGGAGCGCATGCTTTTGCGGAACGGCGGTTGCGACAAACCCGAAAATTTCAGCCACGAGAGCGCCGTCTTCGGCGAAAATAATTATATCGCCCTCTATTCTGTTTGCGGCGCGTTTCGTGATCGTCGACCGCGCTATCAACGCAGCGTATCGTCCGCCCCTGTAAACGATTCTCCGCGCTCCAGTCGGCACGAAAACGCGATCCTCACTGACGCTGTGCCCTGCGCCGATCAGCGTCTGAAAAGCGCCATCCAACAATGCCGGATGTAAAAAATATTCGGAAACTCGTTGCTGTTCAGGCTCGGAAAGAGCAAGACGGGCAAACGCCGTGGCATTGCCGACTTTCAGTTCGCGTACGACCTGAAACGCTGGTCCGTAAGATAGGCCGAGTTTCGCAATACGTTCATAAAAAGCTTCCACAGGAACATCGTGTATCGCGCGGTCCATCCCCCCGTCCTGACTGCGTGAGGAAACATCCCAGGGCTGACTGGACAGTAGACGAAGACCGCAATGGCGGATCCATTCACCTTCTGCATCGTCCCCTGCTCGTGACGAGGCCGTCACCGTCCTCGTTTCTGGATTGAACGCCCATTGCAGTGTCGGCGGCGTTGCGCCATCCAGTAAAAGCGCCTGGTTAATATCCAAATCTTCCAGAACGACACCGTCTGTGGCGCCGAGTTGTCGGTGTAGGGAGAGGGCCCCTTCTATAAACCCAGCCGCCGGAAACACGACAATACCATCGACCGTATGATCACGAAGCCACGGCATATAGTTGTAATTTACGTCGGCAGCCCAGCTCGGCTGCGCGCTCTCAGTTTGGAGCATGCCTAAAACAGGGTAACCCGTGCCATCCAGCCGGTCTTGCCGAGACGCCTCGGTTTCGGCCCAAAAATGGCCGCGGGTCCATGGATAATGAGGAAGCGGCGTGCGGGAGCCGCCAGTCAATCGCGCCCAATCAAGCGACGCGCCGGCCATAAACAAACGCGCCACGGTGCGCGCCAGAGCGGTCTCTTCTGAATCCTTGCGACTTAGCGTCGGTATAACGTCAACAGAGTGATCGCCAGCGACTTCGCGCATCAGCGCACTCAGGACAGGATGTGCGCCGATTTCGACAAAAACCCGATAGTTATCCTCCAAAAGAGCCTGAACTGCGTTCTGGAACATTACGGGACGCCGCATATTCGCATACCAATACCGCGCGTCGTGTCGATCGCCCTCATAGTTCAGAGCGCCTGTCACAGTCGAATAAAGAGGGGTAGTCGGGTTGACAGGCGCGATAGTCAGCAAGGATTTTTCCAGGTCTTCCCTGACCTCCTCCATAAGGTCACTATGATAGGGAACGTCGACCTTCAAAATTCTATTAAAAATCTTCAATCGATCACAAGTAACGGCCAGTTCCTCAAGCGCTTTGATATCACCCGCGAGCGTGCATGACTTGCCACTATTAAATGCAGCCACGCAAACACGACCAACATAATCTTCCAATAAACGCTCGGTCGCTTCTTCTCCCGACATACCCACAGCCAGCATGCCGCCACGTCCTGCAAGGCGGCCCTGCGCCTGACTTCTATGAAAGATGACCGTAACGGCGTCTTCCATGGAAAGCGCTCCGGCGGCATAGCTGGCCGCAACTTCCCCTACGCTATGTCCAACGATAGCATCTGGTTCAATTCCGTAAAAACGAAACAGTTCCACCAAAGCGACTTGCACAAAAAAGATCGCAGGCTGAGCGACTTCCGTTTCGTCAATTCGCGAAATTTCATCTGGTTCGCGGATCGCGCCCAGAATCGACCATCCGGCAAGACGTGTAAAACAGACGTCGACTTGCGCAAGCCTGTTAGACACAACCTCCGGGAGACCGCTGAGCAGGTGTCTGCCCATCCCCTTCCACTGCGATCCCATTCCGGAGAACACGAAAACAATTTTCTGCTCCGCCGGGAGCTGACGCCGACCGACGATCACGTCGCGACTGCCCATCCCCAGCGCCAATTCGTTCAAGCTCGAAAGGAGGTGCTCCCGGTCACGCCCCAGAATAACCGCCTGATTTTGTAGACGCGTCCGGTGAACCGCAGAAGAAAAGCAAACATCTTCCGCCGACACGTTTTCGTCGCTCAGAAGGTCCGCGTACGATTGCGCCAGCGCCTTCAGGGACGCGTCGCCCATCGCGCTGAGTGGAAGAATGAGTCGGTCGGACGGTCTTGCAACGAAGCTTTCTTCCGACGCAAACGTCTCTTCGCTCCCGATCGGCGCGCGCAGTAAGGCCACTGCATTGGTGCCGCCATAGCCGAATGAATTTACACCAGCATAGAGAGCCCCGGTGACACCAGACAATGGCGTCAAGCCGTCTCGGGATACAAGAATTCCAAGCTCTTCAAATGGGATTAGTGGATTCAATGCTGATAGGTTAGCCTGTGGCGGAGCAACGCCATAACGGAGGCACAAAAGCGCCTTTATGAAACCGGCAACTCCAGCAGCAGCTTCCAGATGCCCGATATTGGCTTTAAGCGACCCGATCACCAGAGGCGCTTCACGCGGGCGATGCGTTCCGATGGCCTTGCCCAAGGCGTTCACCTCGATCGGATCCCCAACAGGCGTGCCTGTTCCGTGCGCCTCCATATAGCCGATCTGCGACAGATCGATCCCCGCCCTCTCCGCCACCTCATGGATCAGCGCACTTTGGGCGTCTTCACTAGGCATGGTCAGCGAAAGCGTGCGGCCATCCTGGTTGATGCCCGAGCCTGCGATTACGCCGTGAATGACATCCCCGTCGCGACGCGCGTCCTCCAAACGCTTAAGTATGACAATGCCACATCCCTCACCACGTCCGTATCCGTCAGCGTCGGCGGCGAAGCTTTTGCAGCGGCCATCCGGAGACAGAAAGTGGCCCTTGGACATGGTGATCGCGGCAGACGGGGCCAGCATGAGATTAACGCCCCCCGCCACCGCGGCATCGCACTCACCAGCCAACAGGTTCGCACAGGCCTGATGAATAGCTACGAGAGATGATGAACACGCCGTATCGATAGAGAGGCATGGTCCCTGCAAGTCAAAGGCGTGGGCGATGCGCGCTGCGAGCATCGTCGCCGATGCCGCGACCGCTGAAAAATGGTCGTTTATTAAGGGACGATTGGAAGGAGATCCGCAAAGAGCGAGCCAATCGAGCGAGAAAGTCCCGATGAACACACCCGTACGCTTCGATCCCAGCCTCGTCAGAACGTGACCGCCATCCTCGAGAGCTTCCCATACGACCTCAAGGAGCAACCGCTGCTGCGGGTCCATGATCGCGGCCTCCCTCGGAGAAATTCCGAAGAAGAGAGGATCCATTTCATCGATTTTTTGATCCAGAAAGGCGCCCCGATACATGTAGGTCTTCTTGGGAACGCCGACATCGGGATCGTAGAATCGCTTGTTGCTCCAGCGATCCGCAGGCACTTCGCTCGTCGCGTCAACCTGCATGCACAACAGACGCCACAATGCTTCAGGCGTATCGGCGCCGCCGGGAAACCTGCACCCGATCCCAACGACCGCAACTTCTGCTCTAGAATCAATCATCCGCGTTACGCTGGCAGGTTGTATCAAGAAAGTAAAACAAGTTATTCCTACGAGGCTTTGACGGCAGACAGCAGAGCGCGCCTGTCGGGCGCGCCAGCCTCGTCACGCGGCATTTTTTCTATCCAGACGGTTCTTACCTGAGGAAAATTCGGAAATTCTCCACGCAACCTTGTCGATAGAAGTTCCACCTGAAAGCCTGATGCTGTGACAAGTGCTACCCAAGGTTCAGGCTTTCCGCCCTCGTCAGGGACCGCAAAAACCGCGCAATCCCTGACGCCGGGGCATTCAAGAATATGAGCATCGATCGCTCTCAGATCGAATTTGTCACCTCCAAAGCTGACCAGATCATCTGATCGTCCGGCAAGTTTCAAAATTCCTTGTGCGCCGATGGAACCCCTGTCACCAGGATAAAACCACCCGTTACGAAATTTCTTCTCCGTCAAGGAGGGGTTATCGTCATAGTGTCCGATGACGCCCGTGCCCATGAGACGCACTTCACCCTCCACACCTACCGGGCATGGAGCGTCATCCGCATCCACCACCTCCAGTGTGATCCAGGGTACGACGTGGCCCACCGCAGCCTCATCACCCAAAACCGCCGGATCTCCGAATGCGACAGGCCCGCATTCATCAGATCCATAAACGACCTGCACGTTGGGGGTTAGCGACTGTCGCAGGCGATCGCATAGCGCAGTCGATAATCTGCCTCCCGCCACCGTCAGGTAAAAATGCGTCAGCGGCTGCATGCCCGGCGGCAACTGCGAAAGAATAAATTCAGCCTGCGATGGAGAAACGATAGCGACACAGGGAGTTTTTTGACTGAACGCCGCGCCCAACTGCGCAACCGTGGCGATCTGGACGCAGGATCCGGCCGTCAGCGCCGCGATAACCACGAGGAACCCGGAGGGCGTTTCCGCTCCCAGCGTCGGGATAACCCGATACCCGACTTGCGCGCGGGCATGCGCCGTTATGTCATGAAACAGGAGATGAAAAACAGCGATTTCGACATATTGATAGGTCATCGAAATGCGCTGCGGCGTCGAGTCCGCCGCCCCGGCGAGCGCGACGCGCGCCACATCGTCCGGCTTTACGGCGACGGCGCGCCCGAGGCGTTCACCAGTCTCGCAGACATTTCTGAACCACATTTCGTTCAGAACAAGCCATTGACGACCGCCGACAGCAGCGCCGTCGTCACAATCAGTAATGAGGACATCAGGCCGCAACGCAGCAAGGGCGCGTGCGAAGTTCGCATCGACCACGTGAGGAAGCGATGCGGACGCCAATCCGATACGGGCGAGGGACAGGACAAATACCCAGTGCTGATACGGGTTCTGGCACCGCAGTCCCACGAGGCCGGGCTTCAGGTCGCGCAGGCGAAACAGCGCTGATGCAACCCTGTCGATATCTCCGGAAAGTTTTTCGAACGTTGCGTCTGCGTCGAACCAGTCGAACGCAGTCGCTTCGAGACGCGAGTGAGCCGCGTTAAAAAGAAAGCGATCAAACACGCGCAGCCTCTGAAACAATCACTCAAAACGCAAGAAAGTGGCGCGTGATCTCGAAAAACCCGCGCCACACAACAAACGTCAGATTTCAACAACCTTCAGGAGGCGAGAACCTGTCGGCTCGTTTCGTTCATGACGTATGGCCCGGCGCGCTGGACCGTGAATGACAGAAGCGACGCCGCGACGTTGGGGTTCGCTGGCAATTTGAGCCATGCATCGCCCGTGGTCCACCGCATTTCGTTACCTTCCCGAGCGCACCAGCCCACAAGATTTTCCTGCTCAAGATGATCCGTGATCGCAATTTCCTTCTTGCCGCTCCACAGGGAAATCTGACCGATCAGAACTCCGAGATGACGGCGATCATCAAGGTATGGACCAACTGTGTCGGACGGACGAGAAGCGCGAGACACGACGCGGACCTCATCCACTCCCGAGGGCACCATGAAGAAGACCTGACCATCGTTCGCTTTGCGGATCGCATTGAGACGATGTCCGGTCGGCGTAACCAGATGCAGGTCCGGGTCTTCGGTCAAGGCGAGCGGTTCGGCCTGCAGATGCAATTGCAGCTCGAGCGCACGGGCCTCCAGGTCGCGATAGATCGGCTCGACCACCTCTCTGGTGACGCCCAGCGGCGCAGCCGCATCCGACGCCCATTCAAGTCCCGGGCGGTTGACGAACCTGACGACGCGTCCCTGCTGACCGAATTCCTTTCGGTTTCCAGTGTCGAGATAGCTCTCGCTTAATGCGCCGTTCGACCACAGGATAGAGTGACGTTCCGTCTCCACATGGTAGTAATCGTAGTGCGTCATCGACACGTCGTAGAAAATGCTTCGACCGTTGACCAACATACGCGCGGGAACAAACATCCCGTCGATGAAGAGGCAGTGCTCTGGCGTAATCAGCAAATCCTGCTGCGGCACATTCGGCCCCAGAGCGTCCTTGAGGATTTTGACCGGGTAGCCCGCCATATCGACCGGCAGATCCGTTCGGACGGACATCGTCCGACGCCCGACCCATGTCAGCTGGCTGGAGACTTCCTTCCCGTCGACATACGTCAGAACCGTGTCGCCGATTTCCAGATCCTCGACCAACCTGTCTCCGTCTTCGGTGCGGATCAGTGTCCCCGCGCAGAAGCATACGAAGGTCAAGGTCGTGCTGCCGTCGGTATCCTGACCGATAATGAAATAGTCCGAGGAGTTATATGTACCGGACAGCACTGTGCTCCAGGACGATCCACCCTCGGTAATGGTCAAGGTATTACCGCTGAGATGGACGGTGCCGCCGGATGAATAAGCCAGAGTGTCTACGTCAATGACGGCGCCCGACGACACAACCGTCCCCGACAGAACCGACCCCGACGCCACAACCAGCGATCCGCCCGATGCGACCAGAACGTTGAGGGAGGTCGCCCCTGACGATACGATCTCCTTACCTCCGCCAAGGATGGTTCCACCAGAGACGGTGCCGCCCGCCTGAACGATCTCGGTGCCCCCGGACGACACGGTAACGTTCGCTGCCGTGGCGCCGCTCGACACAACAAGTTCGCCACCGTTTTTGACCGAGCCACCTATGACCCTTCCACCTTGCAACACGAGAACGGAACCGCCCGACACAGTCGTCGCGCTGACTGTAGCGCCCGAACTTGCTATGGTTGTTCCGCCAGAACCCACCGTGGTGCTCGTCGTAATCGCGCCAGAGAGAAGGTTCTGCACGCCGCCGCTGTTGACGGTATCACTAATCGTCACCGCGCCAGCAGAGACATACTGCGTGCCCTGAATAAGAGAGGCGCGATCCGTGCCGCCCGACCCCAGACTTTCCACGCCGCCGGCGGAAATGGTCGCGCCGGAAACGAGCCCTGCCCCGGTTACGTTCAACCCCTTGGAAGTAAGGTAACCATTGATGGTCGGAACGTTTGTTAAGCTACCTACACTACCAACGTAGAGATTGGCGCTGCTCGCGACGTTGACGTTCGTAGCGGTGCCGCCATTGAAAACCATCATGGCCGCAGAGGACAAAACAGACGCGCCCGCAATTATCCCGCCAGGATCAACGATCACGCCGCCGGACGTAGCTGACAGGCTACTACCCGTCGCGCCAGCATCTACACGAATTACCCCCAGAAGGCCGGCGGTATCATTTGTGGCGACCCCGTCAAAAACCTCCGCGATCGCGATAGTGGCCGTTCCGCCATTAGCTACCGACGCAGCCGTCCCGATTATTGTCTGACCGGACCACGGGCTGTTTATCCTAGCACCATTGCTCGTGTAATAACTCGCGTGTGCACTTATTATGGTGCTCGAACTAACGACAGCGCTGCTGGTGGCCATCAGATTCCCCCCTGAGAACAATGGAATACTTGAAAAATAGAATACCGAGCAAAATAGAATGCCGGTTGTTTGGAAAGTATGAGCAAAATGTTAATGGGCACGTCAATAGCTGTTACTTTTCACGGCGCTGATGTGTTTTTCTAAAAAATGATATTTTTATTTATTTTTATGTCCAGCAATAAAATAAAAACACACGGCTCTGCGTCTGTACACGGGACCGCAACGTGCTGCGGCCATTACCTCAGAAAAACTTTAGCAACATTCTGAAAAAACATTCGTTGAAATTTGTGCGGCCGTTTAAGCAGTTCACTTAAAAGGTTTTATAAAAAATCCATATTTTCTAACAACATGAACAATAGGACTCCGTTCCGGCCATCCGACATTAGGCGTCGATTGTGATGACGGGACACCCGTCGTCACCGTAACTAAAGCCCTTGTTCAGCTATCGGGGCAAAACTCAACTATCTCGAAAATATATCTCGGATCGTAAATATAATACGTTAATTCCAATGACGTTCTGATTTACGCGACTACGTTTGATCAGGCTGTCACAACATCACATATTCGTGATAAAAAAAATGAGACGCAAATGTCGGCTTCACCGCCGTGAGGAGATACGTTTGTGTCACATTGAAGTTACGCAAAAGAACGTTTCCGATGAGATCAGCGAGGCATACTTTGAAAGCTGCCATTAAAGCCAGACCATGAGCCATGGGACTTGTCCACGGATCGGATCGCCAATCAGCCTCTCATCGTGCACCAACGGACGTCGCACTTGCCACGCCCATTGGTCAAACGGAGCCAGTCGTCAGTTCAGCGAATCATTTCTCTTTGGGATCGAGAAAACCCGATGGTGGATTCGCCGCATCCAGAGTGTTGCGAATGTCATCGATAACCGGCCTCCTGTTTATAAAAAGGATTCCGAGGATCGAGCTTATAGCCGTCAGTGTGAGGAAAAACTCGACCCGTGAAGGCTTCCTGATTACCGTTCCGATGATTTGCATTGTACCATTCCATGATAAGCGTCAAAATATTTATACGCTCGGTGTTTATTCTTGAGAAGTCTACGGCAAGCCGACATCCCGGCAAAAACGACTCAATAGGACAGTGTACGGTTAGCGCTACGGCGGTAAAGATTTGGGATAAAGATTCCAGGCGAGCGCGATAAACGTTTCGCAGCAGGCGAATTTCAGGGCTCATCGAACATTCCAGCCCCAGTCCGCGATGCTATTCGCGCTTGGACACCGCGTCGAAAACCGTGTCCGCGAAGAAGTTCAACTTCTTTAACGTCAAAGAGGCCGCATCTCCTTTGCGGCGGATTGTATGAACCGCTCGACGCTCTCTCCCGAATCGCAAATTTTTGGATTACTTTTTCCATCCGAAGCAAGACTCCCGTCTATCTGAACGGGGGCAAAAGATGAACGCCCTCCATTAGAACCGCTGTCGATGTGTCTTTACGCCCGCGATCCACGCGTTGAACCATTTCAGCAACCAACAAAATACGCCGCTTGTGAGCGCTCGCGCTTCGTACCGCCCTCTGGAAGCTTGATCGCCAAACCGGGTGACTGGCGCCATCGCGATCCGGCTATTCTGTTAGTGCCTGATGCTGGGTGGGGCGCGACGCCACCGAGCGTAATGCTGTGCGAATATCAGTGTCGAAGTAACGCAATATCAACGACGGTGATGCGAAAGTGTGAGCGATATCTGGTCCAAAAGGATGCTCACGCAAGCAGGCGAAGCATTCTCTTAGGGACCAGAGATTCTGTCAGCCATTCCGCGAGATAAAAGCTCATAGACACACAACGTCGGACCGGCGCTCCCCAACAGATCTCACCGGTCAATTTTTCAACTAAAAATCCACGATCTCGGCGCCAAAAAATCCTACGAATTCACAAGTGTCAAACAGCCGAGCAAACCGGTAGCACTAGGGTCAGATTGGACGAAGGTCTGACGAGACAGAGTGAGGTCGCATCCAATTTCGGGCATGATATGGCTTGCCGGCCAAAAGCCCTATGCGAGACTGTTTGTCCGCATGACCAAAACAAGTGACGCACCAAGAGGGTCGCGCATGCCGACATCGTCTACCACGTTGCACCGCGCTATGGCCCCCGGAGGAATCAATGCAGCCTCATGCGAAGTGGATATAACGTCAGCACCCCCACCATCCATCCCTCACCAACTCTGAAATCACACTATCGGACTACCAATCGACCGCCCGTCGAACCCTCGATTCAGCGCTACAAAGGGAGAGCAACGAGAAGAGCGACTTCCTGCGAGCCAAAACGAAAAATGGGGAACGGTTGTTCACCATTCCCCATTTCATCGGAGCCCAGAAACTACGCGACTCTGCCTCGCGGTGGTAAAAAGCAGACACCACCGCTTATCGCGGCGAAAGCACCATCACCATCTGGCGATTCTCAAGGCGCGGCATCTGCTCGACCTTCGCCTGCTCGTCCATTTCGGTACGAATGCGCTCAAGCACCTTCACGCCGAGATCTTGGTGAGCCATTTCACGGCCACGGAAACGCAGCGTCACCTTCACCTTGTCGCCTTCGCCAATGAACGACTTCATGGCGCGCATCTTAACCTGGTAGTCGTTTTCGTCGATGTTCGGACGAACCTTGACTTCCTTGATCTCGATGACCTTCTGCTTTTTGCGGGCTTCGTTCCGCTTCTTCTGCTGCTCGTACTTGAACTTGCCGTAGTCAAGAATCTTGCAGACGGGCGGTTCGGCGTTCGGGCTGATCTCAAGAAGATCCAGACCGACGCCATAGGCGCGCAGAAGCGCGTCGCGCATCGGGAGGACGCCGACCATCTCTCCATCCTGATCGATCAGGCGGACCGATGGTACGCGGATTTCTTCGTTAACGCGGGGTCCCTCGCGAGTCGGCGGCGCGGGAAGCGGTGGTCTGGCTATGGTCAGCTCCTGTCGTCGTTGCGGATGTGGGCGCGCGAAGGACGCCACGCCGCTGAGTGCGGCGCATTATGTGCGCAATCGGCGGCGGAAATTCAAGCCGCGCGCGCATCCCACAGCCATGTTCCGCCATGCGAAAATTACACTGCGCCAGCGCCCCGGCCACCTTCAATCGCAACCGCCTGAACGATATTCGAAAAATATATTTAAAAAACAATGACGTATGTCATATTAGGAAACCAATCGGCGGCTCCCCGCCCGCGCCGCCCGGATGGCATTGGCCGCCCAGTCACGCCTGCGTCAAACGCCGCAACGGCGGCGATTATGGACCGTCATTGTCCCCATCGGCGTCTCCATCGCGAGAATCATCAGCCGGCCGCGCACCGATCTGCACCTGCAACACCACATTCGCCGCCTTACGACGCACAGTGAGAGTCGTCGTTGCGCCGGGCTTGGCGGCCGCGACCGCACGAATCAGGCCCCGCGCGTTCTCGACATGGTCCGTTCCAAACGCGATGACCACGTCGCCACGACGCAACGTCGCTTTGGCGCCTGGACCACCCTTGTCGATGTCCACTACCCGGGCGCCGTCCGTCCCGGTGTCATCCTCAAGCGTGACTCCGAGCCAGCCGCGGTCGATGTGGCCCGTCCGCCGCAACTGCTCGACGACCGGAATGACGATCTCGGAAGGGATGGAGAAGCCTATACCCACCGACCCGCCCGTTGGGGAGACGATGGCGGTGTTGATGGCGATCACCTCGCCCTGCATGTTGAACGTCGGACCGCCGGAATTTCCCGGATTGATCGGCGCGTCGAGCTGCAGGAAGTCATCGAAAGGACTTGCTCCAATGTCCCGGCCGCGCGCCGACACGATTCCCGCTGTCACGGACGACCCAAGACCGAACGGGTTGCCCGCCGCCATGATCCAGTCCCCGACCTGCACCTGGCGACTGTCGCCCCAGCTTACGTAAGGCAACGGCGTCAGGCTTTCGACCTTGATTACCGCGATATCCGTCAGGTCGTCGCTGCCGAGGACACGCGCCGGCAACTCGCGGCCATTGGCGAGCGAGACGGAAATGTTGTTGGCGTCGCCCACGACATGGTTGTTCGTGACGATGACGCCGGAAGGATCGATGATGAACCCGGAGCCAGCGCCGAGCATATCCTCGCCATGCTTGCGTAGCCGCTCGCGAAAACGCCGTTCGAGCGGCGTTCCCTTGACGTCTGGCAGAACGTGAATGCGTTTGCCGGAAGAGGGATCGACCTCACGCGTCACCGCGATGTTCACAACCGCAGGGACGACCTTCTTCACCAGCGGGGCGAAGGTCATCGGCAGGCCCTGCACCAGCGGCGTCGGCGCGGGGAGTTCGGTGGCGCGCGCCGTATCGGCCCGCGCCAGCATGGTTGCAGAGCCAGCCCCGGCGGCGCCTAGCCCCGTAAAAGCGAGCACAACGAAAGCGGTCGCCCGCCCGCTGAAGCCTTTCCCCCCCGGCGGTCGGTCCAAAGGAAAATGCACCCCTTCCGCTCGCGGAGCGACGCACGGAGAGCTTGAGGAAGACCGGGGCAGGCTACCTGTTCGAGGAGGCATCAGGGGCTGAAGGCTTTCGTGAATGGCCGAACACTGGGTCGCCTGCGCAAGGATTCACGCTGCGTCGAGTCCTAGTGTTGGGTCAGACGGCGAAGCTGGGCAATCCCTGAGGACGTTTCGGCGGCCATTTCCCGCACGCCTGTGTCTCCTTCGACACCGTCCTCTCGCGGGGATGCGCCATGCAGGCGGCCAGTTTCTCGTCTCTCGCCCACCAACTCCCTCCGCCGCAGGACCCGACGTTGCGTCAACGGCGTTCCCGACGTGGGCCGGGTTGCGGCGGCTCGGCCAGAGCCGGATTCTCCGGCCAGTCGTGGCGTGGATAGCGCCCGCGCATGTCGCGCCGCATGTCGGCCCAGCCGTTGGCCCAGAAGCTCGCCAGATCAGCGGTCAAAGCCTGCGGGCGACTTGCAGGAGAAAGCAGCGCGAGGCGCAGTTTCACGCGACCGCCTGCAAGACGGGGCGTTTCCGACGTGCCGTAAAATGTCTGAGCCCGCGCCGAGGCGACAGGAACGGGCTGCGTGTAGTCGACCTTGATGCGCCCGCCTTTCAACGACAGTTCCGTCGGCAATTCGCGGTCAAGCGCACTCAGATCGGCGTAGTCCAGTCTGGCCCGCAGGATGGCGAGCAGATCGAGATCCCGCAACGCCGACAGTTTCGTCACGCCGTCCAGCCACGGCGTCAGCCATTCCTCAATAGAGGCGGCCAAAGCCTCGTCCGACAGATCAGGGAGAGTTTCTTCCAGCGCCAGTTCAGCCCGAGCCACGGCGACGCGAGCCTGAAACTGGCGCGCCGCGTCGGTCCAGTCGAACGCCGTTCCCAATGTGGCCGCCGCCTGCCGCGCAAGAAGTCCTGCGGCGTCTTCGCCCCGGACCGTCTCCGTTCGATCGCGCAGAACCAGCGCGCCAAGGCGCACCCGGCGACGGGCGATGATCGATCCACTGACCGGATCAAGCGCCGTCTCCACCTGTTCGGTCGCGCGCGCCAGAAGCGTGTCGGGAAGATTGTCCGGATCGAGCGGCGCCGCCAGCCGGATTTCCGCGCTCTTGCGCAGGAACAGGGATGCGACGGCCAGAAGCTTTCGGTCCGCCAGCGGGTCAGCGCGTCCGATACGCGCCGACCCGCCGCCTGACAGACGGAAATCGCCGTCACCCGCGCCGCCCCGGCTTTGCGCGATACGGTCGGGAAAACCAGCCGCCAGCAGCGCGGAAACGTCTCCTTCCGCCTGCGTTCCCGCGGGAACGCGCAGGCGGCGGCGATACTGCGCCGCCGCCTGCCGGATACGGAACAGGGCGCCGCGATCGGCGTCCGGATGATCGCCGCCGCCGATCAGATCCAGACGGAGCGCGATATCTGATGGCGGCACAGGCGGCGGCCCTCCGGCGCCGGGCGTATGACGTGGGCGCAGCGGGTCGCGTTCCTCCAGCAATGCCGCAATGTCGGCGGCCAGTGCGGATTCTCCGGCGGTACGCGTCGCCAGCATGATAGCCGCAAGGCGCGGGTGAGCCCCGATCGTCGCCATACGCTTGCCGAGCGCCGTCGGTTTGCCCCGCTCATCAAGCGCGCCCAGTTCCTTGAGCAGTTCGGTCGCCGTCGCGACCCCGCCATTCGGCGGCGCGTCAGGGAAACGGAGCGCGCCATTTTCTCCACCCATCTCTTCCATCCACACTGCGGTCGCAAGCACGAAACCCGACAGGTCGGCGTCGAGAATTTCCGGGCGGTCGTGCGGCGGCATGCCGCGCCCGATCGCTTCCGTCCACAGACGCAGCGCATATCCCGGCGCCTCGCGCCCCGCGCGGCCGGATCGTTGCGTCGCAGCGGCTCTGGAAATCCGCATGGTCTCAAGGCGCGAAAGCCCCGCCCCCGGATCGAAGCGCGGCGCGCGACGGAACCCGCCGTCAATAACAATACGCACGCCCGGAACGGTCAGGGACGTTTCGGCGATGGAGGTCGACAGGATCACGCGCCGTCGCCCAGCCGGATCAGGGGCCAGCGCACGGGCCTGCTCGGCAGGCGGCAATTCGCCATGCAAAGGCAGGATGGCGGCGGGAGCCCGTTCCAGCGCTGTGGCGGCGCGGCGTATCTCGCCGACGCCAGGCAGGAAGACGAGGATGTCGCCCCCGGCCCCATCCGCCAGCGCGTCGCGATGGGCGGCGGGCTGGCCCGGCGGCGCGTGCAGAATGTCCAGAACAGCCTGCGCCGCCGCGAGCGGAAGGTCGCGCACATGCGTCAGATCTCGCTTCGCGTGGCGGATCGTCACGGGGTGCTGGCGACCCTCGCTGACCAACGCAGGAGCGTCGAGCAGTCGGCAAAGCGTCGCGGTGTCCGCCGTCGCCGACATCGCCACCAGCCGGAGGTCGGGCCGCAAGGCCTGTTGCAGGTCTAGCGTGAAGGCCAGCGACAGATCGGCGTCCAGCGAACGCTCATGAATTTCATCGAAGATGACGCAAGCCGTGTCGGACAGCGTCGGGTCCGACAACAGGCGGCGCAGGAACAGCCCCTCCGTCACGACCTCGATGCGCGTCGCGTCGGAGACGGCGGATTCCAGGCGCGTGCGAAAACCCACCGTCTGTCCCGCACGCTGTCCGAGCAGGCTCGCCATGCGTTCGGCGGCGGCGCGGGCAGCGAGCCTCCGCGGCTCCAGCACGATAATCCGCGCCGACGGGTCGCGCCACGGCGCATCGAGAAGCGCCAGCGGCGCAAGCGTCGTTTTGCCCGCCCCCGGCGGCGCCACCAGCACGACGTTCGGGCGTTCCGCAAGCGTGGCGGCCAGTTCTGGCAAAATCGCACGCACCGGCAGGTCGTCGGCGGCTGGCGTTGGGGCGGGAAAAGCGCGAACGTTGTCCATGCGCCGGTTATGACGGGGCAGGCGCGGGGCGGCAATCGCCGCCCGCCCTGTTCCCGACGCTGGCGGAGCGGTAAAGCTCCTCCCATATTTCCGTCTGTCCGGTTTCGTTATTTCAGGAGAGCGCCCTCTTGCGCCTGTCAGCCAGTTCCTTTTCGTCCGGTCGCCGCAAGCTGGCGACGACGTTCGCCATGACGTTCCTCACGCTGGTCCTGGGCTTGACGGGCGGCGCGTCGTCACGGGCGGCGGAGAGCGCCGTCGCGACGACGGAGCGCGATCAGGCATGGCTCGTCAGCGACAGTGACACCGTTCAACCCGGTCAGCCGATACGCGTGGGATTGCATCTCGCCCTCAAGCCGACGTGGCATACCTACTGGCGCAACCCCGGCGACGCCGGAGAAGCGCCGACGCTTGCCGTCACGCTTTCAGGCGCGGCTGGCGGTCACGGCGACGCCATTGCATGGCCCGCGCCGGAACGCCTGCCGGACGGACCGTTGATGTCGTACGGCTATACTGGCGACGTGTTGTTGCCAGTGACGGTCACGCCTGTCGCCGGGTCTTCGGATGCGCAGGACGTCACCGTCAAGGCGCATGCGGAGTGGCTTGTCTGCGCAGCCGTCTGCGTGCCGGAGCAGGGCGACTTTCAGTTGACGCTGCACTCTGGCGCGCCCGCGCCATCGGCGCAGGCGCCGCTGTTCGAACGCGCGGCGGCCGCCCGTCCACTGCCGTCGCCCTTCACGTCGTCGATCACACCCTCTGGATTGTTGCAGATTTCCGGCAAGGGGTTGTCTCGTGAAGCTGTCAGCGAAGCATGGTTCGTGCCGGGCACGCCCGGTGTTATCGATCAGGTCGCCGACCAGAAACTGACGTTCAATGATGAGGGGCTGTCGCTCTCTCTCAAACCGCTCGACGGGTTCAAGGCAGGGTCACCGCTGGAAGGCGTGCTGTTGCTCCGCGACAAGGCGGGACAGCAGAGCGCTCTCGATATGACCGCGCAGCCAGCAAAGGGCGCTGTCGCGTCGTCACCTACATCCGGAGCGCGATTGGCGGCCGCGAGTTGGGGCGAACTGGCTGTGCTTGCATTTCTGGGCGGCGCGATCCTCAACCTGATGCCTTGCGTCTTTCCTGTGCTCGCCATGAAGGCGCTCGCCGTCGTGCGGCTGGGCGGGGAAGCCGCGCGGGTGCGCAGCGCGCTGGCGTATACAACTGGCGTGCTGGTCACGTTCGCTCTTCTCGGCGGCGCCACGCTCGCAGTGCGCGGCGCGGGCGCGAGTGCCGGGTGGGGGTTTCAGTTCCAGTCCTCGACTTTCGTAGCCATCATCTGCTGGCTGCTGTTCGGGGTCGGGTTGGGCATGCTCGGCGTGTTCGAAATGCCGGCCATCGGCGCAGGCCAAGGGGCTATTTCGCGCGCACATGGCGGCGTTGCCGACTTTCTCACCGGTCTGCTCGCCGTGCTGGTGGCGACCCCCTGCACGGCGCCATTCATGGGCGCCGCGGTGGCAGGAGCGCTGGCCGCTCCTCCATTGGCAGCCATAGGTGTGTTCCTGTGCATGGGGCTCGGGCTCGCGAGCCCCTATCTGTTGCTGGCGATCGTGCCGGGCTTCGGCAGACTGATCCCCAAGCCCGGCGCGTGGATGGACATATTCCGGCAACTGCTGGCGTTTCCGATATTCGCAACCTGCGTTTGGCTGGCCTGGGTGCTGGCGCGGCAAGGCGGCGGAGACGCCGTGCTGCTGCTGGGCGTCGGACTGCTGCTGCTGGGGTTCAGCGGCTGGCTTGCGATCAATGGGCGCGCGCTCGCCATGCGCGGCGCCTCCGGGGCGCGATGGGTGCGTGGGTTGGCGGCGATTGCAGCGGTTGCGCCCCTGGCGCTGCTTCTCGCGCTGCCCGCACCGGCGTCCGCACCGACGGTTGGCGTGAGCGCTGAGCAGTCGGCGTTCAGCGAGGCGCGTCTCGCAGCGCTACGAGCGCAAGGACGGCCAGTGTTCATCGACATGACAGCGGCCTGGTGCATCACATGTCTGGTCAACGAGCGCGTGACGTTGAGCAGCGCCAAGGTGCAGGACGCGTTCGCGAAGAATAACGTTGCCTATATCAAAGGCGACTGGACCAACCGGGACGAGGCGATCACCGCCTTTCTGCGCGCCCATGGCCGCGACGGCGTGCCGCTCTATGTCTATTTTCCGCCCCACGCGGAGGGGCGCGTGCTGCCGCAGATCCTGACGCCGGATCTGGTGATCGGCGCAATGAAGGGGTGATGACGCCGTGGGGCACAATTACGCAAAGCCGTTGACCCCGGAACAGAAGCTTGCCCGCGTTCTGACGCGCGTGCCTGCTGATTGGGTTGTATCGATCGAACGGGAGGGCAAAGCAGGACTGTGGAAAGCCTCTGTCCATCCGGTCGGCGGAGTTGGAGAATGGGCGACGGACGCAGCGGATATCTCAAGCGCCGTGGAGGAGGCTTGGCGGTTGAATCGAAGCTCTCTGGCGTGAAGTTTGTGCCGCTTACCGTGTGAATCGATGAGATATGAGAAGCCGTTGCTATATTTGCCGGGTTCGTGAACGCATTTCTTCAGGCGCTTTGACCCCAGGCGATGATTGAATCGAAAAATCCGTAAACTCGATTGGAAAGCTGGCGAGTAAGAAACTCATGTGCATTAGGGCAAGTTTGTAGCTCTGAAGCCATTTTCGTTTTCGAAATGCTATTAACTGAGCCCCCACGTTAGTTTACTCAAATCTCCAACAATAATTGCGTATTTCCTTTATCAATGCGGGTGATATCAGAAGAATATCCCGGCACGCTCACTCTCATACATCGACCACCAGAAGTTGTATATCGGTTGCCCGCAGACATCGCTGACAGATTTTCTCGCGACCGCCGAAGCGCCGCCGCTCTTGCTCCAGACGTATATGGCTGAGTTCCATCATTAGCAGCTTGCGCGCCTACACGAGGCGCTCCATGTCGCGGTGACAGCCGTACGGCTGGGCAAGCCCCCTATCTGGCTGGGATGCTTTGGGTTTTTGCCGAGCGGCCTTGATCTCGGGATTTTGGGTGACCACCGTCATCCGAGGCGGCTGCGGCCGCACCGTCGCCATAAACCGCCATCTTGTCGGCTGCCGCGGGGCTGTACGCCATTCTCCGGTTTTCAGGGCGGGCGTCCGGGTTATCACTTCGCGGAGGGCCATAGCTGGTACTATGCTGAGATCCGTTTCGTTATCGTATTGGTGACAACCGGCATGATCGCCCACTCCATCGCCAGCGGCTGGTAGACCCCGCCTTTGCATGACGCTTTTTCCGCCAGCAGAGCGGGGGAAAGATCTCCATCGGTCGTATCAGGATAGTCGTCAGCAACGAGTATTCCATGAACAGTGTCGACCACTCAAATTTCTCGAAATATAGGCGCCTGATCGCCGTGCTCCTGACTGCGACCATCGGCCTCACCGCGCCGGCGTACGCCACAGATCGATCCGGCCGGCTGTCTGTCGACGGGAGGGAGCGGACATACACCGTGCATCTGCCCGATGGGCTTTCGCCTCCCGGCGGATATCCGGTGATCCTCGCGTTCCATGGCGGAGGGATGCAGGGGCGGCAGATGGAGAGGCTGACCCGTCTCGACCAGGTCGCGAACACTCGCCGTTTCATCGCAGTGTATCCCGACGGTATCAACAAGCACTGGAACGACGGCCGTACGACTATCAGATATCCGCAAGACGATGTTGGCTTTGTCGCGGCTCTGATCGCCCGGCTCAACACGGACTATTCGACCAACCGTGACCGGATCTATGCCACTGGTATCTCCAACGGGGCTCTCTTCGCCGAACGTCTGGGATGCGACTTGTCGCAGCAGATTGCCGGAATCGCGCCCGTCGCAGGCACTCTGCCGTTCGAGGTGGCGCCGCGGTGCCATCCGATTCGCCGGATCGCGGTGATGCAGATCGCCGGGACGAATGATCCCATCATGCCTTACAAGGGCGGTCTTGTCGCAGACTTCGGTGGGCGTGGCGAGGGCGGCATTGTGCTCTCGGTCGCCGAGACGACCGCCTTCTGGGGTAAGCATAACGGCTGCGGAATGGTCAGTCGCCCGATCCCCATTCCAACCGTCGCGCCGTTCGACAGGACACGGGTGTTACGCGTAAGTTATCAAGATTGCCCGGCCACCGGCGTGGTGCAACTTCTCATCGTGCTCGGCGGCGGTCACACTTGGCCGGGAGGTCCGCAATATGCCCGTCCGATATTCGTCGGCCAGGCAAGTCGGCAGCTCGACGCCAGCAGCGCCATTGCCGACTTCTTCCTTTCGCTGCCCTCCTCAAGATAATTCCGTAGACAAGGTCTGACGAAAAACAGTCGGTGGACCAGTAGCCACCGCCGGAGCGGCGGAAGCCCCGAGTCAGAACAAAATGACTTCCGTGAGATACGCTAACGCCGTGATGGACCAGAACATCTGCCGAGGGCTGGCGTACATCCTTGAATATCTTGCTCGAGACCACATAAGCTCGGGCCAGTTGATCCATGCTCTGAAAGAACCGGCGCGCTCCGTTTTCTGGAAGTCATCTTCGGGGCCACGGGACAACTGGGCGGTTCCGTGGTTCATGCACTGCGCGCCCAAGGTCAGGCTGTACGCGCGTTGATCAAAAGTTCCGCCGGCGAGTTGCCAAAGAGGTGGAGCTGGCACAGGGAGACCTTTCCGATGGCGCTTCCATCCACCCAGCAAGGTGCGGTCTACGGCATGCTCGGGGCGGGGGATAAAAGCAAACGCCTTCCGCCGCCGCAGAGCCGAGTGGAAGGTGGATCCAGACGCCCGTCCGGAGAGAGGGAGAAGATCATGAAACTGGGTTTGTTTGGCGCCACTATCGCGATTTGGATAGTTGGACTCCTGGCTACTTTTGCCTGGACGTTGTCAGATTTACTTGCGCCTGATCAAGACAGCGACACGCGTATGGTCGTTGGTATAGGAATCAATGGGCTCGTGGCTCTTGGCATGCTCCTGACAACTTGGCGTCGTTATGGCGATCTACGTTTTGCTCTTGTTGGAACCGTGTGGCTCGTGACGGCGTTCGTCGCGATTTTTGTAAATGCGTGGGTGCCGGCTGCTTGGACTGACATCATATCAACCGATACAGATACTGTTACGCTCCTCATGATTCCGCTCGCGCAGGTCATCGTGGGAGGGATTGCTTTCGCAGTAGTCGCTCTGTCAGGATAGAGATCCTTCAAATAGTGCATAGGGGCGCGTGCGGGCGATACTACCCCTTTCAGGCTTTTTGACAGACCGCCGCTCTGGCCGAGCGCATAGCAGTCTCCACGCGAGCATTCCAGAGACAGGAGCGCGTTTATTGCGCCTGCAAAGAAGGCTATACTGGAACTATTAGGTCCGACTGACAAGCTCGTCGATCACACGCAGAAGGGCATCCTGCTCGGCTCCGGTCAGTAAGCCCATAGCCCCCAGTCGCGGTTTGCCGGAACAGTCGCGATGTCGCACGGGTTAGCGAAGTTGACCTTCCCTTCCAAAGTCATAGGAGGGTCAGGGCAGTCGGCCCCCTATCGGTATGCCAGTAAAAGCGGTGCCGCCTTGAGGTGAACCGACTACGCATGGAACTTGGTGCCGATCTCGCAGCAATGCGAAATGAACTGCCTCGCATTGATCGCGAACTAGACAAGGCGATTCAGGCCATCCTCGACGGCGTTCCGGGTGCGAAGCTCAAGGATA
>NZ_JAFVMF010000035.1 GCF_017377715.1 Acetobacter sacchari
GACGGTCTTCCATCGTCGCGTCGGGGTTCAGTTCCTTCCACAGGTTCGTAGTTACAAGAATAGATAGCAAGAGTTCTTCGTCGTCGTTCAACTCAGGATCGAGTTTCCACACCCCCATTCTCAGTTATTCCCTCAATCTCGTTCTGCAAAAATGAGGTTAGCAGGGAGCTTTTCCGAGATGGCGGAATTCTCGTCCGTGAACAAAGAAAGTGCAATGAGTTACGCAATACCCGTAGACGTCGAGATGCAGACCATCGTCCAGACCGCCGCTGAACCTGTTCGCGCCGGTGAGACGATTGGGGCGCAGATCAGCCGAGCGGCGCGCGTGCTTGGCATATCGCCGGGACGGTGCAAGCGGTTCTGGTATCGAGAAGTAAAGGCGATCCTCGCCGAGGACGCCGACACGTTACGCAATTGGCATCGCGGCTGGCAGCTGCGTCAGATCGCGACGCTTGACCAGAAATTACTAAATCTGAAAGCAGAATTGGGAAAATGCTCACATGCATAATCATGATGCAGCACTGTTGGATAATCGCAGGGAGCTTCTGTCTGGCAAGGGCGGAACAGTGCAAACGATGGAGCGTCCGCCTGCAAAGCCGTTGGTGATCGCGATCCCAGGCGAACTGCGCGGAAAGGGGCGTCCGCGCTTTGGTAATGGCCGCACGTTCACCGACGCCAAAACCACGAACGCGGAAGCGTGGGTGCGATCCTGCGCCGTCGAGCAGGTCGGCCAGCCGATGCTTGATGGCCCGGTTCAGTTGCGCATCGAATATGAGATCGCAATCCCGAAGTCGTGGCCGAAGAAAAAGGCGTCGGACGCTCGCTGCGGAAGGCAGAAGCCGACAGTGAAGCCTGACGTCGATAATGTCGCGAAACTTGTCGGCGACGCGCTCAATGGGATCGTGTGGCGAGACGATAGCCAGATTTACGAACTTCATGTGTCGCGGCGATACGCCGACGTCCCGAAAGCCACTGTCACCATTTACGCATGACCCTCTGGAACCGGCGTGCGCGTCGGCTCTGGTGGTGCATGGGGCACCTATGGAGAAGTTAGGAATGAGTCTTCAAAACCGCGTCACACTCGAAGACTTCGAGAAGATGTCTGCAAGCGATGCGTCGCATCTGCCGCCCGACATGCTTTTCGAGATCGAGGGGGAAGTGATCGAACTGGACCGGCGAAGCAAAGACCTGAAATGTCGGCTGTCGGCGGCGCTCAACCTGAAATACGGCGACACCGCCGATGGAGAGAGAAAGGGCGACTACGGCAAGGTTCGCATCGTCGACGCAGGTTTCGTCATCGAGTGCAACAAGCCGAAGTCCGTTGATTGGGACAGCGACGGCCTGCGCGCGTTCGCGAAGGAGCTTGCAGAGCAGGGCGAGCGGACTGACGAATATCTCAAGATCGAGATAAGCGTCCCGGAGCAGGCTTACAAGAACTGGCCGTCCGGTCTACGCGCGCAGGTCGATCCTTTCCGCACGGAGAAAGCCGGGAAGCCCACCTACAAAATGTTCAGGGGCTGATCATGAGCATGATGCTTTCTCAAATCCAGACCGGCGTCGTTCATAAGCCGCCGCGCATCGTCATCTATGGCGTGCATGGCGTCGGCAAGACGTCGCTCGCCGCTGGCGCGCCTGATCCGATCCTGATCCAGACGGAAGACGGCGCTGATGAAATCGGCGTCGCGCGCTTCCCGCTCGCAAAGACGCTTGACGACGTTTACATGCAGATCGGCGAACTCGTGACGGAAGATCACGGCTTCAGGACCGTCATCTTCGACAGCGCCGATTGGGCTGAAAAGCTCGTCTGGGAAGCGACGTGCGAAGACAACGGATGGAAGTCGATCGAAGCGCCCGGCTTCGGCAAGGGCTACGTCGAGGCGGAGAACACATGGAAGAAGGTTCTCGAAGGCTTCGATGCGCTTCGCGCCAAGGGAATGTGCGTCATCATCCTCGCCCATTGCGAGGTGAAGCGCTTCGACGATCCGACGAACGACGGTTACGACCGGTACCAGATCGCCGTCCACAAGCGTGCGTCCGAGACCCTGCAGGAGTGGGCCGACGCGGTCCTTTTCCTGAACTGGCGCACGATGGTTCAGGAAAAGGACCAAGGCATGGGTCGCAAGATCACGAAAGGCAAAGGTAACGGCCAGCGCATTCTCTACACCGAGGAACGCCCGGCGGCCATCGCCAAGAACCGTTACGGCATGCCCGACAAGATCGACCTGCCGAACAACCCGACGCAGACATGGGGCGCGCTCGCCCAGCATCTTCCATTCTTCGCATAAGGACACACGACCATGGGTAATCTTTCCGACTGCAACTACGCCGACGCACCAGACGCTCCTGAGTTCGATCTCCTGCCGCCCGGCGATTACACGGGCGAGATCGAAAGCGCGGAGATGAAGGATACGAAAAGCCGCGATGGGCGCTATATCAAGCTGAAAATTCAGATTGATGGCTCAAACCGCAAGTTGTTCCACAACCTGAACGTCTACAATCCGAGCCAGCAGGCGCAGGAGATTGGCCGGAGCCAGTTGAAGAAGATCGCCGAAACGAATGGCCGCGTGATCGACGATAGCGAAGATCTGGTCATGTGCCGCGTGAAGATGCGTGTTGCGGTCCGCCCGGCGCGCGGCGAATACGCGGCGCAGAACGAGATCAAGTCCTTCATGGATCTCGACGGCGGCAGCAAGGGCGCTAGCGTTCCTCGCGAGACGCGCGTCGCCCAGGCGAATAACGGCCCGGTAGCGCGCGCGGCGGCATCTCGTCCGGTTCAGTCGTCGCAGGCCGAAAAGCCGTGGCTGAAGAAGCGTCAGGAGACGCAGAACGCAACGGCTGATCTCGACGACGAGATTCCTTACTAAGAAAGCCTGCCGGGCGCGCTCAGTTTGGCAGCCGGGTCGCGCCCGGCATCTCCACTCCCATCAATGACAAGAGCAGGAGGCAACCGTGGCAGATTTGCTCACGGCAGGAAAGATGCGTCTGCGTGATTACCAATCCGAGGCCGTGGCAGCGACGTGGGACTGGATGCAGAACAACGACGGCGCGCCGATCATCGACGCCGCCGTTGGCGCCGGCAAGTCTATCATCATGGCCGAGATCATGCGGCAGGCGCATTCGTATCAGGACGATGTGCGCGTTCTTATGCTAACGCATTCCAGCGAACTCGTGCGCCAGAACCACGCCAAGCTGTCAGCGCTCATGCCCTGGGCGGACAGCGGCATCTATTCGGCGGCGCTGGGCAAGAAAGACCTTCAGGCGCAATTCCTGTTCGGCACCATCCATTCGGTGTGGAAGAAGGCTTACGATTTGGGTCGCGTGCATCTGATCCTCGTGGATGAGGCGCACACGATCAGCCGTAAGCAGAAGACGATGTGGGGTCGGTTCCTGCAGGACGTCACCATCTGCAATCACGACGTTCGCATGATCGGCCTGACCGGCACGCCGTGGCGTCTGGATAGCGGATCTCTGACGGACGGCGACGACAGGCTGTTTCACGGCATCAGCTACAAGATCGGCATTCTCGATCTGATCAACCGCGGGTTCCTCGTGCCGGTCGTGACTGAGCCGACCGGTCTGCGTGTCGACACCAGCGACGTCCGCAAGACGGCGGGAGACTACAACGTCGGGCAGTTGACCGGCGCAGTCGACCGCGTGACCGAGGAAGCCGTCGATGATTTCATCAGGCGCGGCGGCGACCGCCGGTCGTGGATGATCTTCGCGCCGTCCATCGAAAGCGCCGGGCATATTCGCGACGCGGTGCGCGGGCGCGGCGTGTCCTGCGAGATCGTGACAGCAGACACGGACTCTGGCGCCCGCGAACGCATCCTCGGCGCGCTTCACCGCGGTGCGCTGCGCTCGGTCGTGAGCGTCGGAACATTGACCACGGGCGTCGACGTTCCGCCAGTCGACATGATCGTCGCGCTTCGCCCCACCATGTCGTCGGCGCTGGTGATCCAGATGATCGGGCGCGGGCTGCGTCTGTCGCCGGGCACTAGAAAAGAAAACTGCCTGCTGGTCGATTACGCCGGGTGGCTGTCGCGGCATGGTCCGGTCGACCTGATCGAGCCGCCGGCGCGCAAGGGTTCGGGCCCAGCGCCCACGAAGCAATGCGAGCAGTGCGACACCAAGCTGCCGATCCACATCATGACGTGTCCGACGTGCGGTTTCGAGTTTCCAGCGGTCGAGAAGCCTGAAGCGCGTCTGGTGGCGTCGGCGTTGCCTGCGCTGTCGACACAGCGTGAACCGCGCCGGGTGCGTGTGGTCGGCGTCAAATACGCGCGCCATCAGGGGAAGAACGGAAAGCCTGACACGCTGCGCGTCGATTACGACACCGGCATTCAGACCTATCGCAAGTGGGTGCCGATTGAAGGCGAGCTTAATGCGCGCACGATGGGTCGCGTGTGGTGGTCGAAGGCTCGGGAGCCGGGGAACGTCAACGCCGCGCCAGCTTCGATCGCGGAAGCGCTGGAGCGCGCGCCTTCAGAACTGCGGGCGCCGCGCGAGATCGAGATCGTCCCTGAGGGGAAATACTGGTCAGTAAAAAACATGTTTTACGAGGCGCAGGCATGAAGAAAAAGGATCCGCTTGAAGCGGCGATGGATGGCGCTCTCGCGTGGATAGAGCAGTCCGGAAAGACGAACTTCGAGCAGTTCACGGAGATGGATGCGCGCAGCTTTGTGGCCCGGATCATCGACGATTACGTGATGGCATGCGCCGCGACTTGGCGTGTTGACAAAATGATGCAGGTCGCTGAACCGAGGCGGGAGATAGTGGAATGAAGATGATGATCGAGCCCGGGGATATCGGATCATGGATCGGGATAGAGTCATTATGGGTAGGTAAATGCCTCGTGATGGCCATCACGTCAGGAGGGGGCTTCATCATCGCCGAAACCGATACCGTCGATCAGGGAAAGCAACTCGCGCAGCTTCTTGGGTCGATCCACGACAAGCCGGTTTCATACCACGAGAGCATCCAGAAGAAATGAGCGATGGAAACGACGCGTTCAAGGTCGCGTATCAGCGCGCGCTTATCGTGGCGAAGATGGGGCTTCCTGTTTTCCCGTGCGGCAGCAACAAGCAGGCGCTAAAATCTGGTGGTTTTCACACGGCGACGACAGATGAGAAAGAAATTCTCGATCTATGGCACGAAACGCCGGGAACGCTGATAGGCGTCCCGACCGGACGGGTGTCTGGATATGATATTCTCGATCTGGATTGGGGCAAGGGTGGAGATATTTGGTGGGAAGAAAACCGCGACCGACTTCCGCCAACCCGGATACAGAGAACGAAATCCGGCGGTCTGCACGTATTTTTCAATCACAACCCAATGGTGCGGCGTCGCATAAGCGACATCGCTCCGGGCGTGGACACCCTGGGAGACGGCGGCTACGCGATATGGTGGCATGCTTTTGACTGCCCTCTTGTTGAGGATAGTCCTGTCGCTGACTGGCCGGAGTGGCTTATCGATCTGATAGGATCGAGAGACAGCCGCGACCATGCATCGTATTCACAAACAAGGCAGGTCCATGTTGAGCCAGACAGTAGCCGGGCCGTAGAGCACCTGATCGAGCAATGCGACCTGATCCGCGATGCGCGCGAAGGGTCAAAGCGCGACACCATCAACCGGGTTGGAATGACGGTCGGTGGATGGGTTGCGGGTGGACGCCTGAGTGAAAGCATGGCGTATTCGCATCTCTCGTCTGCCGTCGACAGCATCTTGCACCTTTGCAAGAACCGACGCCACGCGATCGACACTCTGCGCGTGGCGTTCTCTGACGGAAAGCAGAAGCCGCTCTATCCGGAGATTATGGAGCGCGAGGAGATATCAGACGATATCGCGCCGATTTTCGCCAAACTCGATGCTCAAGGCATCATCGTCCCTGAAGACGACCCCAACGACTACGAGGCCGATGACCTTCCGCCTATATCGATTGAAGGGCTTCTGCAGGTAGATGGGTTCCTGAAGGCGTTTGTGGATTACGCAACGCGAACAGCGCGGCGCCCTCAACCTTTTGTAGCTCTCGCCGCCGCCATTGCGTTCGTTGGAGCTATAGCTGGACGTCGGTATAGAACCGAGAGCGATCTGCGCACGAACGTCTATACCGTCTCCATTCTCGACAGTGGCGGCGGCAAGGATCATGCGCGCAAGATCATCAAACGCATCTGCCACGAAGCTAAGCTGGATCAATACCAGGGCGGCGGCGACATCGCATCCGCCAGCGCGCTCCGCACCAGCCTGCACGCGCACCCGGCGCGCGTTTACATGCTCGACGAGTTCGGCGACTTCATGGGGTCGATGCTCGGGCGCAAGGCCAGCCAGCACAAGGCAGACGTCGCCCGCCTCCTGAAGGAGCTTTACACGTCGGCCAGCGACAAGATGATGGGCACCGAGTATGCCGACGACAAGCAGAAGCCGCGTAAGGACATTTGGGAGCCGTGTGCGTGCATTTACGGCACCAGCACCCCGGCGCAGTTCTGGAGCGCTGTAGCGGGCGCTTCTCTATCTGACGGCCTGATGGCGCGCTTTCTCGTGTTCGTGCCGGATGACGATTACCCAGCCGTCCAGTCGCCACCGTTTGAAGAAGTGCCAGACGCGCTGATCGACATGGCGAAGGCGATCGCCAGGGGATCAGAAGCGCACGAGCCGCCCAATGTGGCGAACATTGTCCGTTCAGATGCCCCGAGCGCGCCTTACACAGTCCCCTTGGACATGGTCGCGCAGGCCGAATTCCAGGCGGTTGAGGCGATCCAAGAGGCGTTGCTGAAAAAGTATCGGGGAACGCACGTCACGTCGCTCGCCAGCCGCATAACCGAGAACGCGATGAAGCTGGCGCTGATATCGGCTATCAGCAGACATTCGAAGGAGCCAATAATATCGCGCAAGGATATGGCGTGGGGCGTCAGTCTGTCCCTACTTTGCTACCAGACCATGAAAGATGGAGCGGAGCGCTACGCGTCCGAAAACGAAAATCAGGCCCGCGTGAAGATGGTTCTGGAGTGCATAAGGGCAAATGGAGGGAAGGCGTCCAAATCCGCTCTATGCAAAAGGATCAAAGGCAGGCTCACGTCCAGAGAGCGGGACGAGGCGATTTTGTCGCTTGAAGAGTCTGGCGAAATACGCATCAATAAGATCAGGACGGGCGGACGGGAAAAGTCGGTCTATGAAATCAGGTGAGGGGGCTTTTTGCCCCGAGAGGGGTAAAAAGAGGGGCAAAAAGTTTAGTTAAAAAATGGCGGTTAACAGCCAATATTTTACCATCTTACCCTTTTTGACCTTTTTGCCCCTAGGCGCACGTAGCGCCTATATATTGTAACTATCATGTAACACAATGTGCCGATTGTAACGGGAAAACTATGCCTGGGGCAAAAAGGTCAAAAAGGTATGTAGTTATATTATATTATTAATATATATAGATATTTATAAAATCTTTTTGCTCTACATAGTGACCTTATTGCCCCCTTCTTTCTCCAGTCTCATTTTAGATATGTACCCACGTCATACCGCCCTGCAATTTGTACATACCTAGTGAAATCGGGTGAATTCCCGGTCATGCGCAAGAAACCCGTACCCAAGCGCGGTGCGGTGTGGTAGGAGTTGGGGTATGACCATGCGCGTGGCCGCTTTTGCTTTTCGATTTTTCATCTCCTTTGGCTTGTCGCTACTTGGTGAGTCTGGGGTGCTTTATGTTGCGCACTGGAATCAAGCCCACGAATGGATTGAGTTGGGATTTGGTGTCGCAATATCGGCATGGTGCTTTATCGGAGCATCAATGATTTCTACTGATGCTGCATTGCATTGGAGGCTGTCGGCATGACGCTACTAACCCCCGCACAACTCCGAATGGCCCGATCCGGCCTGCGCATGACGGTTGCAGCAGTTGCCGAAGCCGCGTCGGTGTCGCCAGCCACAGTCACGAGCTTCGAGAACGGCGGGAACTGCCGTCCGCCGACGCTGAAGGCGATCAAGACCGCGCTTGCTGGGCGGGGTGTGTTTTTCAACGCTGATAGCGGGATGGCAGGGGTTTATTTGCCGGTTGTGGGTGGGGATGGGTGATGGCTCTCGATACAAAAATCACGGCGGAACAGATATCGGCGTTGCAGGCGCTAGACGATCAGGGGCCGATACATTTTTCACAGATCGTCAAAATGCAGAACAACCCCCTAGCAGCGACATCAATACCGACTGAGTGGATGAATTCGGACGGATCAAAAGTCTGGATATCGGACGCTGGACGTCGTTTCTTGCAGGAGAATCAGCCATGACTCTCGGCTCAGGAATAGCCTTCGCGGCGCTGATGGCCTGCACGGCTTGTGTGATGCGGGTTGATAGCCGCGTCGGATTTCTCTTTGGGCTCTGCGTGGCTCTGCCCTTGGGGCTCGTTTTGGCGCATGGGCTGTGAGCGTGCTCCGCCGCCTGCGCACATGGCGCAACGCGACCGTGTGGCCGTGGAGGGAGATTGCGCGCCTAGACAGGCTGTCGCAGGCGAATTGGAGGGCGATGGTCTTTCTGAACGAGAAGGTTCGCGAGAAGGAAGCACAACTCGCCGCGGTTACCGCCGAGCGGGATGCTGCGCGCGAACGGAGCGCTGCGCTCGCGAAGCAATACGCTGTCGGTTTCGCGGGGATAAGCTCGAAGTTGGCTGGCGCAGAAGCCATGCGGGCAGCTCACGAGCTGATTGAAAAAGCAAGCCGCAAGGATACGTGGGAGGCGGTATCTTCTTCGCTCAATTTGCAGAGGTATCTCGGCATGCAGCAACAAGACGCCACCAAGAGGTCACCAGATGGCCACGCACAAGCGCTATGACTGCGGTGGACATGCACGGTTCGAGGCGCGGTCTCAGGCTATCGCGCGGGCGAAACTCATGCGGGGCAATGACATGACCGTGCAGGCGTTTTCCTGCGCCGTGTGCGCCGGTTGGCATATCGGCGGGACGAAGTGGATGCGGAACCTGCAGAAGAGCCCTGCGCCGCGTGTGGTGTGTATTGGCGTGGGAGGGCTGGAGTAGTCGTGGCCGCTGAACCTACAGCTCCAAAGCAGCGCGGGAAGCCATTCAAGGCTGGCCAGTCAGGAAACCCCTCTGGCCGCCCAAAAGGATCGCGCAACAAGCTCTCGGAATCCTTCATCGCAGCGCTTTACGATGACTTCGAAGAGCACGGCGTGCAGGCGATCCAGACCATGCGCGTAGAGAAGCCGGGCGATTACGTGAAGGCGATTGCCTCGCTGGTGCCTGCGCAGTTTCAGGCCGTCGACAAGAACGGCGACGCGACAGACCTGAACCTGACGGTGACGTTCGTGAGGAAAGATGCCTGAGATCGTCATTCCTGACTGCTTCAAGTTCCTGTTCGACGATGCGCCCTACAAGGTGACGTATGGTGGTCGCGGATCAGGCAAGTCGCATTCTATCGCCCGCGCGCTGCTTATTCAGGGGGCGCAGGAAAAGCACCGCGTGCTGGCGTGCCGTGAGTTCCAGAACTCGGTTGGCGAGAGCGTCCACAAGCTGTTCGCGGACCTGATCGAGGAATACGATCTCCACGAGTTTTACGAGATCCAGAAGACGACGATCATTGGCCGCAACGGGACGGAGTTTCTGTTCGCTGGCCTGCGCCACAACGTCAGCAAGATCAAATCCTTCGAAGGCTGCACGCGCGTATGGGTCGAAGAGGCGCAGGCCGTCAGCAAAGGTTCGTGGGACATCCTGATCCCAACGGTCATGCGAACGGCGAAGTCTCAGATATGGATCAGCATGAACCCGGATCTGAACACGGACGAGACGTATCAGCGGTTCATTGCACATCCGCCGTCTGACGCCATCGTTCGCAAGATCAACTGGTCGGACAATCCGTTCTTCCCGGTTGGGCTGCGCGTCGAGATGCTGGCGCTGAAGGAAAAGAACCTGGACGAGTGGCTGCACATATGGGAAGGCCACCCGCGGCAGGCGCTCGAAGGCGCAATTTATGCGAACGAGATGCGGCAGGCGACGGAAGAACTGCGTATCTGCTCAGTCGATCACGACAAGTCTGCGTCGTGCTTCACAGCCTGGGATTTGGGCTGGTCCGACATGACGTCGATTTGGGTCTGGCAAAAGATCGGCTTCGACGTGCGCGTGATCGACTTCTACCAAAACCGCATGGAGGGTCTGGATCACTACATCGGCTGGCTGGAGCGGCGCGGATACAAATACGAACGGCATTTCCTGCCGCACGACGCCAATCAGGGCCAGCTTTCGGCGGCGGGCAAGACCATCGCCACGCAGTTGCGAACGCGTGGGATGCCGATCACCGTCCTTCCGCAACTGCCCATCAAGGCTGGTATCGCAGCCGCACGCACGCTTTTCCCGCGCCTGTGGTTCGACGAAGAGCGTTGTGCGGACGGTTTGGATTGCCTGCGCCGGTATCGTTATGACGTCGATCAACAGACGGGCCAGTATTCATCCAAGCCGTTGCACGACGACGCATCGCATGGCGCGGATGCACTGCGACAAATGGCAGTAGCCATCAACGATCCGAGGCCAAAAGAGACCAAGACGGCACCGCGCCTGACGCCGCAATTCGCCCCATCCCCCAGCGCGTGGGGCGCGTTGTGATTTCTCTGTACCAATCAATATGCATCATGCTATAAGGTATTCCATGCCGAATAATGACGCTGACGACGCGCCTGACAATGACGACGACATCATCTCCGAGGTCCAGTCGCGCTACGAAGAGTCCATGTCCTACACAGGACCGTGGCGAGAACGCGCTCGCGACGATCTTCGGTTCTTCTACGGCGACGCCTACAACCATGGACAGTGGGATGACGCCGTTTATCAGGCGCGCATGGGCACGTTTGGCGGATCGCCGCGCCCGACGCTGACGATCAACAAGACCGCGCAGCACGTGTTCCAGGTCGAGAACGAAGCGCGTCAGTCGCAAATGGGCGTGAAGATTAACGCCACTGGCTTTGGCGCTATGGCCGAGGCTGCCAACGCACTTGAAGGCATCGTGCGGCACATCGAATACCAGTCGAACGCACAACAGAACGCATATGCCTGCGCCATTCAGGGTCAGGTGAGGGAAGGGCTTGGCTGGTTCCACGTCGTCACGGATTACGTCGGGCCCAACACGTTCGATCAGGATTTCTACATACGCTCCGTGCCGAACCCTTTGAGCGTGCATTTCGATCCGGCGTCGACCGAGCCTGATCATTCCGATCAGAATTGGGCGATGATCGTCGAGGAGATGGACCGCGACGAGTTCTCGCGACTGTATCCCGGCCACGACGACGTGTCGCGCGCGCCGCTGGGTGTGATGGACGGCAATGATGACTGGTGCAGCGACAATACCGTGCGCGTCGCTACGTATTACCGTCGCAGTGAGACGAAAGACACGCTGTGGGCGAACCCGAAAGACCCGACCGCGCAGCCAGTGCTTCAGAGCAAGATGGAGCCTGAGCTTGTCGAGATGCTGCGCGAGATGAAGGCTCCGTCTCGCAAGGTGTCGTCGCACATGGTCGAGAAATACGTCATCGCGGGCAATGCAGTCATCGCGAAAGGCGAGACGGTGTTCTCGATGATCCCGCTGATCCCCGTCGTCGGCATCGAGCGACGCGGGTGTGATGAGGATGAGGCGGATTTCTCGGGGCTGGTGCGGTCTCTGATAGATCCGCAGCGGATGTATAACTACTCGGCGTCTGCGTTCGTCGAGAGCATCGCAACCCAGAGCAAGACGCCGTGGCTCGCAGACACGCGCGCGATCGAGGGATACGAGGCGCAGTGGTCGCAGGCGAACACGAGCAATCAGGCGTATCTGCCGTTCAACAGCACGTCGCTCGACGATGGCACGACGCTCCAGCCACCGACACGCATTGACCCGCCAACAGGCAGCACTGGCCATTTTCAGGCCATGCAGGCCGCCGACCTGCAAATGCAGATGGTCACCGGCCAGTATCAGGCCGAGATGGGTGCGCCGGGCAACGAGAAGTCTGGCAAGGCCATCAACGAGCGCCAGCGCCAGAGCGATACGGCGAATTACCACTACACCGACAACCAGGGCATGGCGCTGCGGTATTGCGGACGCCTCCTGATCGACGCCATCCCGCGTCTGTATGACAACATGCGTGCGGTTCAGGTTCTTGGGCTCGACGGCACGCAGACGTCAGCGATTGTCGACCCGTCGTCACAAAAAGCCGCCACGGTCGCGCTTCCGCCTAGCGCAGATGGCCAGCCGCAACAGCCGCCGCAGGGGATGTCGCTCGACAAGCAGATGGAGCTTCAGGGCGCCATTCTCGCGGTCAACCCAAGCATTGGCCGCTATGACGTCGAAGCGGACGTTGGGCCAGCCTTCGCCACGCAGCGGCAGGAGGCGTTCAACGCGCTCACGCAGATATTGCAGGCCGCGCCGCAGTTGATGGGCCAGATCGGCGACCTCGTGTTCAAGGCGGCGGATTTCCCGCTGGCCGACGAGATCGCAGAACGTCTGAGGCCAGCAACCGACGATCCGCGCCTTGCTCAGGCACAGCAGGCGATCCAGCAGTTGCAGGCGCACGCTGCACAGCTCGAGCAGCAGCTGAAGGACAAGCAGGCCGACATCGCCATCCGCGCCGGGGAGGCTGACCACGCGAAGGTGAAAGACGCGATGGCGGCTGACACGAACCAATACAAGGCGGAGACCGACCGCATGGCGGCCATTGGCTCGACCGATCCAGACGCGCTGCGCGTGCTGGTGCATCAGTTGGTGGCTGAGGCCCTGCGTAACGGACCGCCGCCCGAAGATGGCGCGATGCCCGCAATGCAGGACGGGCCATCAGGTCCGCTGCCGCGCCTTCCTTCAGACAATCCCCCAGGCGGCGAAATACACGCTGCGAACCCCGTAACCGGAGCCGTTGACGCATGAGCGAAACCCTCACCCTCGAAACCCCCGCCGTCGATATCGTCACCGACGCGCCCGCGCTCGATACGCAGATCGAGACGCCGGAGAATGGTGGCGAGCAGCCGGAAGCCGCGCCCGCCAAGCAGGACGAGACGCCTGCGTGGGCGCGTCGCCGGTTCGACGAGTTGACCGGCGCCCGCCGGGCCGCCGAACGCGAGAACTCATCTCTAAAAGAGGAATTGGAGGAAACGCGGCGGGCGCTTGCCGCCGCGAGAGGCGAAGAAGTCCAGACAAGGCATCTCACGGAAGACCAGATACGCGCAGAGGAGCGACAGAGATTTGACGGGCAGCAGTCAGAGCGAGCGTTCGGCGCACGAACCGACGTCATCGCGTCTGCGCTCGCAGCGGCTCATGGGCCGGACGCTGTAGGTCGCGCAACCAGCCTACTCACTGAGCGCGCCGGGCTCGATTTCACGAACACCAACCATCGTTCTGTGATCGAGGATATTTCGGACTTGCCAAACTCGGGCGATGTGTACTACGCTCTTGCCCACGACCCGGACGCGGCAAGCGCCATTCTCGATGCGTCACCACGCAGGCAGTATGCGCTTCTGATGGATTTCGCTGGCAAGCTGAAGAAACCCGAAACGCAGGCCACGCAAGCGGCCCCAGCGCCTCAGGTTTCGAAAGCCCCGGCTCCCGTCAACGCTCCGACCGGTGCGGCAAAGTCGGGCAAACGCTCGATCTACGATCCGAACATTTCCCCTGCCGAGTTCGATCGGCTCTGGAAATCTGGCGTTCGTAGCTAGAACTGACGCGGCGCAGTATATCGCCGCAGAAGCCACGGGGCTATAATCCGGCTGTTTTCTGGTGTCACATAACCAGACGTCGACGGACGCTAAATCGGCTGTTTCCGGTTCTCTAACCGGCACACGTTCTGCCTTTGGCGAGAACGGCACGATAGGCGCAAGAGCGCCATGTAGTGAGCCGAACCCGTGGCAAACCAACTTATTAATGACATGATCATCACGAAGCGCGCGTTGCCGCTCTTTCGTGACACCAACGGCTTCATCAAGAACGTCGACCGTTCCTATGACAGCTATTTCGGTAAGTCCGGCGCGAAGATTGGCGCGAGCGTCAACGTCCGGCTGCCCAACGATCCGGTTGTGGGCGATGGCGCGACCGTATCGCCGCAGTTGATCACCGAACGCTCGGTCCCGCTGACCATTGCGTATCGCAAGCACGTCTCGCTGTCGTTCGACACGCAGGAGCGCACGCTGAACATCGACGATTTCAGCGGTCGATACATCGAGCCGTCCGTCAACAACCTGACGGGCACCGTTGCGAATATCGCGATGCAGCTTGCGCTCGGCGCAGCCAATATGGTCCGCAACACCGACGCAAGCGGCAACACGATTGCGCCTGACTCTTCGACGTGGCTTCAGGCGAAAGCCAAGCTGACGAAACAGCACGCGCCGACCATGGACCGTTTCGCGGTTCTCGATCCCGACACCGACGCCAACACGGTTTCCGGCCTCATGGGGCTGTTCAATCCGCAGGCGAAGATCGGCGACCAGACCACGACTGGCTCCATGCAAGCTCCGCTGCTCGGCGTAAAAGAGTGGATCAGCGACCAGACCTGCCTTGTCACCACGACCGGCACGTTTGACGGAACCGCTACCGCGACAGGTGTGGTGACGAACCTGACCCAGAGCGGCAACACGATCCCGTCGCAGATCAGCCAGATTTACGCGCCGCAGCAGTCCGTCATTGGCACGTCGGCCATTGTCGGGACGCTGAATGTCGGCGACGTGATCACCATCGCTGGCGTCAATCAGGTCAATCGCGTGACCAAGGCGAGCTACGGCACTCCGATGCAGTTCGTGGTTCAGCAGGCCGCTGTAGCTGGGGCTACGTCCATCGTCGTGTCTCCTGCACTCGTCGGCCCCAACTCCGATGGGTCTCAGGCGCAGTTCCAGACGGTAGACGCGACGCCGACGGCAGACGCGAACATCACTCTGGTCGGCAAGCCCGGCGAGACGATCCGCCGCAACATGATCTTCAACAAGAAGGCGATGACGCTCGTCACCGTCGACCTGATGGAGGTCAACAAGGGCGTCGTCGATTGCGGCATGGCCAATCTCGACGGCATCAGCATGCGCACGCTGACCTACTACAACGGCACTGACGACAGCCTCGGCACTCGTCTTGACGTGCTGTTCGGTATCGGCGTGCTGCGTCCTGAGTGGATATGCATCGTGCCTGACATAGTGGACGCTGGCTAACCGCCAGTGTCGCGATATCCGAAGACGCTGCACGCGCCTGACGGCTTCACGACAGTGACCGTCAGGGATGCGGACGAGGAGGATCGGGTAAGAGCCCGCTTTTCTGGCGTTTCAGACGACGAGCCGCCGCGCCGTGATGCGCCGCTGAAGCCGCTCATGCGCCGACGCGGGAGATCGCCCAATGTCAGGCAGTAACGGCGGAACTCCGAACGCCATCACTGGATACCTCGTCTCGGACCTTGTTGGTCTGGCCCTGCGTCAGCTTGGCGTCGGGGCAATGGGAACGACCGCCAGCGATCAGGACATCGCCGATGGCGTGATGCAACTCAACCTTCTGCTGGCGCAGTGGCAGCGCCGCCGGTGGCTTGTCCCGAATCTCGTTGATGAAGCATTCATCAGCACCGGCGCCAGCGTCTATTACATCGGGCCCGGGGCAAGCCTGGACACGCCCGTTCGTCCGGCGCAGATTGAGGCGGCTTATGCGCGCCTGTTGAATGGCGCTCCCCAACAACAAGACGGCGATTTCGCGAATACGGATTTCGACACGACGGATTTCGAGACCCAGAACGGCGGTCTTGATGGCCCCGGCTATCCGATCGATTATCCGCTGTCGCCCATCCCCTCATATGAGGATTACGCTGGCCTGAGCCTGAAGGCCCTGAAGACGTGGCCGAATTACTTCCACTACAATCCTGCGTTCCCGCTTGGCGAGTTCCGCCCGTGGCCTATTCCGCAGTCCGGGATATGGGAATTCCACGTTCTCTACGCGCAGCCGCTTCCGGCTGGGCTTACGGCGGCCAGCCCGATCAATCTGCCGCCCGAGTATTGGGACGCCATCATGTGGTGTCTCGCCGCGCGCCTTGCGCCGTCATACGGGCAGCAGGTCAACGATGTTGTGGCGTCTCAGGCGAGATCATCTCTCGCGACTATCCGCAGCGCGAACACGCAAATTCCCACCCTCGGAATGCCCGCGATCCTGACGCCTCTGAATAACCCGTTCTGGTGGCCCGGTCTGGAGATACAGAAACTATGAAGCGCCTTCTTCTGATCCTCATCTTCCTGCCGTCTCTGGCGCTGGCGCAGTCTATACCGGCGATGGACCGCCGCGTGACGTTGCAGGGGCCGACCGGCCTGAACTGGGCGATGTCGCAGAAGGCTGACACCAACAAGGGCGTCCTTACGAACCCAAGCGAAAGCAACGGAACGTACGCTGCGCCGTCTATCACCGGCGGCACGTCGACCAACCAGTCTCTGACGACGCCGAGCGTTACCGGCGGCACTGTGAGCGGGACGGACGAGAGCGCGGGGGTGGCGATGGCGACAAGCGGCACCACGAGCCGCACGCACGCACTGCACTACTCCGACACCACGAACGTGATGGACTTTGGGGCTGTCGCATCGCCGACCGTGGACAACACTGCGGCGTTCCAGGCCGCGATCAATGCTGCGTGCGCAAAAGTAACGGCGTCGAGTGGCGGAACGGCGTATCCTTCGACCGGTTCCACTGGAGCAGGGGACGTGTTCATCCCGCAAGGCAGATACGGCGTGACAGGTCCGATCGAGTGGACATGTCCAGTGCACGTGCATGGAGCAGGGCCAAGCAACACGACCATTGTGTGGATGGGGTTAGGCTCGGGACCGCTGTTCGACATGGCCGCTCCGCTGACCGACAGTAACCGCTACTGGTATGACGGTGCTGTTTATGACCTGAGCGTCGTCAACGGCGGCTCGCAGACGGGAGACGGGATCAAGATCACGCAGTGCAACGGCTGCGATGTGTTCCGGGTCAACACGTATGACCTGTATCGCTCTGTCGTCGTTTTCGCGGGGGCCGCAAACGGCATTCACGATTTCAACTTTAGGCAGGGCCACGAGCAGACTGTAAACGGCGTGTCTGCGGGCATGGAAGCCTTCAGCGTGGCGATTGAATATTACGGCTCTGACAACAACGGCGGAACTGGCTGCACGACAGCGGACCATGCGAATTGCACGACCCGAGGCGATATCCTCTCGATCTTCAACGGGCATGTTGATGCGGCGCTAGATGGAACACATGAGCCGATAGACTGCCTCTATATCCATGATTTCGCCGCGACCACGTGGGTCAAGAACATGACCTGCAATCAGGTAAGAAATGGCGCGGATATTCGGTGCGACAACTCAACAGGGATCGGACAGTGCCCGCAGTTCATGAACTTCGACCGGCTTGAGGTCGAGACCAACAACAGCGTCGGGACGAACCACAACTACGGGATTGCAGCCGACAACTTCGCGCATCTTGATTGCATTTCGTGCCAGCTTTTCGGATCGCAGGCGGGTCCGAACCTTATCACGACGAGCGCGACGCGGTTTCCGTCTGGAAATTTCGGTATCTTCGGCGGGAAGTTCCAGGCAGCCCAAGGCGCGTGTGCTGTGTTTCGTTCGGACGACACAACCGTTGAGGGCGGCCTGTTCACGGATTGCGGACTCGACGAGGTGAGCGCTGATCAGTGGGGCATCCAGTTCATTGGATCTACCAACAATTCGGTCTCACACGCGCAGTTCTGTCACGACGGGGTAGGGGCGACATCCCCGAACATGCGCCCGGTTGGGATAGACGAAACGACGTCGTTTACGCTGGTCGACGGCAGCATCATACAGAATTGCGCAGGCGGTTCCACGAACCTCAACACAAGCACGAACACCCACAATCTGATTGTCAACGAGATCGGGCCATAACGGATGGCGAGGATTAACCTCACCGGCGGTTCCTATCAGGCGCGGTCAGCTGCTGTAGCCGCGCAGCGCGTGCTCAATCTGTATCCCGAGCCGCTAAAGAACGGATCGGGCGAGCCGATTGGCTTCGCTTATTATCCGACGCCGGGCCTAGTTCAGGTCGCCACGTCGGCTGGCGTCGGGCGCTCCGCCTACCAGACCAGCCAGGGCGATGCGCTTTTTGTCATCGGGCCGATCCTTTACCGGATGGCGGCTGACGGCACACTCACCAAGATCGGAACTATCAGCGGCGGGACTGGTCCGGTAAGGATGTCCGACAACGGAACGACGCTTTTCATTGTTGACGGATCGCAGGGAGGTGGGTGGTATTGCTCGATGCCTTCGAAGCCGGGCGTCGGGTCTTTCGGTGATCTGACGCGCATTGCCGACAGCGCGTTTTATGGTTCATCCACAATCGCGCTGCTGGACACATTCTTTCTGTTCGTGAACCCGAACACGACGAACTGGTATACGTCTCAGGCGCAGTTTGCCGACGAGAGCACGACGCCGTTCGACAGTCTTTACGTCGCCAGCGACACGACAAGCCTTGGCACGATCATCGCCGTTTCTGTCGTAGGCCAATATATCTGGCTGTTTGGTCGCAATCAGGTTGAGTTCTGGTTCGACAGCGGCTCGAGCGATTTCCCGTTCCAGCGCGTAACCGGCGTAACCGTCGAAACGGGATGCGCCGCGCCGTATTCGATCGCGAAGGTTCCGACGACAGAGGCGACGCCGAACGGCGGCATCATCTGGGTTGGGCGCGATGCTGGTGGTTATGCGCGCGTCTACCTCGGGCAGCAGACAATGGCCGTGCCGTGCTCGACTAATCCGGTCGACGGCGCGTTGCAGGCAATGGGCGATCTGTCTGGCGCAATTGGCAACGTCTATCAGCAGGACGGGCACGTGTTCTATGTGCTGACCGTACCGGGGCAGTCTTCGTCGTGGGCGTTCGATGTGGCGACCGGCCTTTGGCATGAGCGGTGCGCCCTTGATGATGCCGGCAACGAGGTTCAGGTGCGGCCACTGTTTTACACGCAGGCGTATGGGAACATCTATGCGCTGGACCGCGACAACGGGTCTATTTACCGCGTGGACACGAGTGCCCTCGACGACGCGGGGACGCCGATCAAACGCCAGCGTGCATTCCCGCATCTTCTGAGCAACGGCACGCGGTCTATCCACCGCAAGTTCATGCTCGACATGCAGAACGGTTCAGGCATCAGCGTCGATGTTGACTGGTCCGATGATCGCGGCGCGACGTTCTGTAGTACGATAGCGTTGGGACTAGGCGCGTCCGGCAACATCTGGCCGACGATCTGGCGTCTCGGCCTCGCGCGAGACCGGGTTTACCGCGTTACGTGGACCGGCGCGGCGCAGGCGGCCCTGATGGGCGCGTTCGTCGACGCGGATCCGCTGCCGACATGAGTGGCAATATCAATACGCCGTTTATCGGCAACCGTCTGTGCAACGCGGATGGCACTCTGACCCAACAAGGTCAGGTGTTTGTCATGAGCCTCTGGCAGCGCACCGGCGGCGCTACGGGCGTGGACGCGTCGACACTGAATGTCGATGTCCAGTCAGCCGAGGCGCTGGCCGCGACGGCGAACGCGAACGCGGCGGCTGCGTCGTCGAACGCGGCCCAAGCGCAAGGGCAGGCGGCAACCGCCATCTTGAGTGCGAACAACGCGCAGACGACAGCGGCGCAGGCCGAGCAGGACGCGCAAACAGCTTTGTCAAATGCTCAGGATGTGCTAATCGTCACCATGCTCACGTCGAGCGCCCAAGTGGCAAAGACGGCACAATCTCTAGATGACGCGGCAGCATTCGCCGCGCTGAGTCAGATATGGCCGTCACAATTGCTGCAATCCAGCCAGGCGTAACGCTTGGCTCATCCTCCACGACAATCGCAACCGGCGCCGGGTCGACCACCACGATCACGACTGGCATCGTCGCCAACAGCAGCGCCGCAGCGATCACGCTCGCGGTGTCGGTCGCGCGTGCTGCGGGCGGGACGTTCCCGGTCATCGTGGGTCGGTCAGTAGCCGCCGGGAGTTCGGCGCTTCCGCCTGAGCTTGCGTCGTTCGTCCTCAAGTCAGGCGATACACTCACAGCAACCGGCGACGGGCTGTCGATAATCCTTAACGGGATGGTGGTGTCTTGAGGTGGCGTGACCGTCAGCTTTTCGGAAACCCTATTCCGGCATGCGCAGAAGTGTTTTCCCGCTTTGGCGCTGTTGCGATTTTCCTGCCGGTGGCTGGTCATGATGCGTGGGAAGTGCACGTTGCATCTCGACTTGACGCCCGTCGCCCGATGGTCATGCGCGCCTTCAGGCAGTTTTTCAAATCGTGGAGCAGGAGTCACCCGCGCGTCGATCTTTACGCGCCAATCATGAGGGTGAACGGCGCGGCCCGGATGCTGGCAGGGGCTTTCGGCTTCGAGCGCTGGCGCGTCGGCGTGATGGAATGGCCGGATGGGTCGATGATTGACACCGTGGTTTTCAGAAAGGAAGCGTTGGCGTGAATAGTGGGGCAATTGGCGCAGACGTGTCCGGCGCGACCGGTCTGGTAAGCGGTCTTCTCGGGTCGAGTAGCGCGAAGTCGGCGGCGAAAATTCAGGCCCGGCAGGCGTCCGCAGAGGCGCAGGCGCTTGGGCAGGCCGGAGAAGCTGCGCAGAATTACCTCAATCCCTACGTTGCGGCAGGGCAAAGCGCCCTCAGCAATATCGAGAGCAACAACGCTCTGTGGGGAAATATCAACAACGGATACACGGACAACGCGTATAGCACCGGCACGCAGGCGTCGAACATAGCCGATCAGGGTTATTCGACACTTCAGAACGCGGCCTCTAACACGCAAAACTTGATCAACAACGGCATCACGCAACAGTCGATTGAAAACACGCCGGGTTATGCGGCGATCAACGCGCTCGGGCAGCAGGGCGTGACGAACAGCGCGGCGGCGCGCGGTCTGGCGAATAGCGGCGCAGCGATGAAGGGCGCGGCGAACTACGCCACGACGATGGCCGATCAGACCTACCAGAATCTCTACAATGACCAGTTGAATTCGAACAATCAGCTTCTAAGCGCCGCGAACGATTACAACACGAACGCCGCCACGCAATTGCAGGTCGCGCAAAACTACCTGAACACGAACAGCGCCAATCAGCAGAACATCAGCAACGCGTGGGGCCGCGAGAACCAGTTGGTGAATTACGGCTCCACGGCCGCCACAAGCAGCGCGAAAAACGCCCTGACTGCGGCAGGCGCGTCCGCAAACTACGGTGCGCAGAGCGGGAATGCGTTGGCAAGTGGAACAGTGGGCAGCACCAATGCATTGACGAGCGGCCTTAACAGCGCGGGCAATTCCTACCTGCTTTACAATGCGCTGCTGAATGGCGGGAGTTCGTTCTGATGGCTGGCGAAATCGACACCTCAATTGCCCTGCGCGCCGGTCAACCGACCGTCAACATGCTTAACCCGCTGGAAGTGGCGAGGCAGGGCGCGGAATACCGCAATGCGCTCTTGGGCAACAAGATCAGGCAGAGCGAGTATGACTCAAAACTTGCTGCCGGTAACGCTCTTCTCGGCAACACAGCCGCAGACGGCAGCGTGAATTGGGACCGGGCGCGGTCGGACTATGCTAGAGCAGCCCGCGCCAATCCCTCTCTGGCCCTCGGCGCAGCGGACAATTTCTCTGCCAACAACACGGCGCGCACGGGCGCGGCGCAGGCGACAGACGAAGAGCTCTCGTTCCAGAACCACGCGCGCGACGCCGTTGCTGGCGCTTTTATCCGCGCGGCCAGCAATCCAACTGACGCCAACATTCGCGGGACAGGGGCGTTTATCGCGCACCTGACGCCGCAGGCCGCGCAGCAGATCGCGACGACGACGCGCGACCTTCTCTCGCTCAAGACGCCAGAGCAGCGGGCCGAGGCCATCAAGACGCTGGCCACCTCCACGCTGGGCGGGCATGAGCGCATCGCGGCGGCGTTCGGAACCCCAACGGTGGTAGACGACGGCAGCACGATCCAGAGCGGGACGCAGGGATCGGCACTGGACGGCGGCGCGTTTACGCCTGCGGCGGGAACGCAGCGGCAGGTGTCGCCAGAGTTCAACGCGCGTCCGATGGAGACGCGCGGACCCGATGGATCGGTGCGATACGTCCGTCAGGGCGTTGTCGCCGGGACCGACAAGCCAACCGTGCCGGTCGACGCTATGGGGGACGGGCGATACCCCGGAGCGCAGCAGGACTTCTCTGGTGCCGGGTCGGCAGCGCAGCCAGCCGGGTATGTCGCCAGTCCGCCAGCCGGGCAGCTCGAGGCGCAGCAGGCGACGGCAAAGGCTGGCGCGGAAGGCGCAAACGCGCTCATGCAGGCAGCGTCACAGCGCAACGACCGGCTGGCGATGCTGGGCAACATGGCGGTTGACTTGAAAGGCTTCACGCCGGGGCCGGGATGGTCGAAGCTTAGATCAATTCAGGCGTTTGCGAGTAATTGGGGTGTGCCGATCGACAGCGGCAATATTGACGCCGCGCAGAGCTTTGACAAATGGGCGCAGAACGTCGCCAACGCGCAGGCCAGCGCACTCGGTCATTCCGACGCGCGCCTTGCAGCCGCTGAGGATGCAATGCCGAACTCCAAGATGCAGAAAGGCACCATCGAACTGATGCTGCATCAGCTATCGGGCAACGAGGACGCCATCAACGCTAAGGCGCAGAAATGGCAGGAGTCAGGACTCCCGGCCGCGCAGTATCAGGCGTGGGAGCAGAAGTTCAATCAGAACTTCGACCCGCGCGCGTTTCAAATCCTGCGCATGACGCCATCTGAGCGTGAGACGACGTTCAAAGGATTGAAAGACACGGGCCAGTTCGACGCGTTCAAGGCCACTTACAACAAAATGGCCGCTGCCGGGCTGGTGCCGCGTGGCCGATGATCTGGAGCGCCATTACGAGCGCGCCGGGGAATATTGGGGCGTAGACCCGAACGTTCTTCGCGCCGTCCACATGGTCGAAGACCCCGGCGGCGACCCGGATGCACGGAGCCGTTCGGGCGCCATCGGGCACATGCAGTTCATGCCGGACACGGCCCGCGCCGTGGGCATCGACCCGCACGACCCGGTGCAATCGATCTACGGCGGCGCGCGCGTCCTGCGCGAAAACCTAGATAGATACGGCAATCTTCCCGACGCCCTGCGCGCCTACAATGCGGGCACTGACAAAAACAGATGGGGGAATCCTGAGACCATGGCCTATCCTCAGAAGGTGGCGGACCAGTATGCAGGTTTGCAGCGTGGCGGCGACGATCCGTTCGCGGGCGCCGGGACTTCCGCGCTGCCATCGAATAGAGAAAGCGACCAAAGCGGCAATGCCTTTGATAGCATGTTTGGCAAGTCCGGCGACGCTGCACCGCAATCTTCTGCGTCGTCAGCCGACCCGTTCGCGTCCGTCTTTGGCCACGAGGTCGACAGCGCACTTCCCGCGCGCGCCCACGCACACCAAGGATCATGGGCGGGCAATCTGGCGCAGTTCGGCGCGGACGCGGTTGACGCCGCCGGGCGCGAACTGAGCAAACCGGTCATCTTTGCCGAGAGCCATATCCCAGGTGTCGCCAAAGCGCTGAAAGGAACCGGCTACGCGCCGGACGAGTGGCGTGACCTCAACAAGTTCCGTGAGCAGGAGCAGGCCGGAGACTGGGGCGCTGGAGCGTCGCGGTTCGGTGGCGCACTGCTTGGCGACTCTTTAGTTGCGGGCGGCGTGAGTAAGCTTTTGCCCGCCGCAAAAGGCGGCATGCTGGCGCTGGCAGGACGGCGCGCGGCGGAAGGCGCGGCGACGGCTGAGTTGACCGACCAGAACCCGTTGGCCGGGGCTGCGCTCGGTGCGGCGAGTGTTCCAGTTGGTGTGGTGGCGTCCAAGGTTGGCGGGAAACTTACGGGCCGTGGCGGGAATGCTCTTATGCCGAGCGCGGCATCTTCGTCAGGCTCCGCGTCGTCCGCCCCGGCAGCGCAGGCTACGCCTATCTCAACTTCAGCACCTTCGGCATCAGCAGGGCAAGCCCCGCCTGAGTCAGTGCGTCTCGGCCTATTCACGTCCCCAAAGGACGCCGACAAGTTGGCCGCTCGCATATGGCAGGATTATCAGAACGGCGGCCCGGCTGCCTTGGTCCAGTCGAAGATTCCCGGCGTGCATCTGACGGCATCGCAGGCCACCGGCAACGCTGGGCTGGCGCAGCTTGAGCGCGTGCGCCGGGCGGCCAATCCATCACCGTTCACCGCGCTGGAACAGGCCAACGCCGAGGCGCGCAACGCCTACGCGCAGAAGGTCATTGGCACAGAGGACCAGCTGC
>NZ_JAFVMF010000036.1 GCF_017377715.1 Acetobacter sacchari
GCGCCAATCTCATGCGCAGAAATGCTCACCCGTGATTTTCCAAACAGGCTCTTAGGCCGCCAGCAAGTGGCCCGCGTCCTTTCGGAGCCTGACGTGCTTCGTCTGATCGTCGGCAGCAAACTTCCAGCGGCTGAGCGGTTCGAGCGTTGGGTTTTCGAAGAGGTGCTTCCGTCCATTCGCAAGACTGGCGGCTACATCGCGGCGAAGCCTGAGGACACGCCCGAAGAGATCATGGCGAGGGCCGTTCTGGTCGCTCAGGACACATTGAAAGGGCGACATATTTGAGTAAAATTCAAAGGATTTGCATGAGGGTGTGATTTTGTCATTTTTTGGAAAGCCTGCGTTTGCGTGTTTTAGGTGTCAAGCATATGCGCACCACATTTGGTGTAAAGTATACGCAGAACAAGTAATTAGTGGACAAAATCTATTGCGGGATTGGCGCATCTTAATATCCGGCCTTCAGAGGAATGGTGCTTCGGCTGACGAGATAAGGCTTGCGACTCAAGAGCTTCGACCATCCTCTGGTTCGTCTGGTGGCGACCGTCCAATTTCGGGGATGAGTGCGTCGCTGTGTTCTCACTGCCGTTGCTACACGTTGTGGCACGGGGAGGAGGTCGCATACCCACCATCGTCGCCTATAGAGCCACCGGCAGACCTGCCAGAAGAGTGTTTGCTCGACTTTCGGGAGGCTGTCGCTGTCAGGCTTGCGTCGCCACGGGCCGGTGCAGCATTGCTCAGGGCCTGCCTCGAAAAGTTGCTCATGAAGGTAACTGGTAAGGGAAACCGAATGACGCCATAGGCTCATTGGTCGCCTCTGGAATTCTCACTCCCGTCCAGCAGGCATTGGACGTCCTTCGGGTGACAGGAAACAAAGCCCTGCATGGCTACGAAATAGCGGCAGACGGCGACAACGCGGCGTCCTTCGATAGCTTGGTTGAACTGATTGACTTTGTAGTGAAAGATCAGATTACCAAGCCAAAAGAGATAGCAGCACTGTTTCAGAAACTGCCAGATGCGGAACATGCCAAAATCCAAAAGCGCGACAACGGGAAAGGAAACTAGAGAGCCGCCCTAACGCCCTCCGGCATCCCCTTCTCGACCATGCCGAGGATTGCCCGATCATAAAGTCCCCGGTCGAACTGTTTGGCCACATAGGTGCTTCCTGCGAGCGATTGCGGCTTGTGTCCGGCCAAATGGTCCCGAACCAGTTCCGTGCAGGCGCTGGCCCCATTCGCATTGGCCTCTTCCATGTAGGTCAGAAACGTCCGACGCAGGCTGTGGAAGTCTGTGTGGTGATCCTCGCCCAGCACACGCTTGCGGAACTCGGAGAAGCGTTTGGCGAACGTCCATGAGCGTTTCCCGTCAGGTCCGCCCGGAGGCAGTTCGGGGAATAATAGGGCGTCTGGCTCTTCTCCGGCGCTGGCAAGTCGTCTCTCAAGGATCGACTGAACGAGCGGATGAATAGGAATGAGGCGCTGGGCGTTCTTGGTCTTGGCTACATCGTTCGTCACCCGGATAGCCCAGAGCCCGCCCTCCGCTGATGGTTCGATGACCCTGCCTCGCGTCAGGCTGCAAAGCTCATTCTGACGGGCTCCGGTCAGCAATCCAAGGCGCAACAGGTCGAAGATCGCCGGTCCATACTTCCACCGCTTGCCCTCATCGGGGTCGGCATGGAGCAGGGCGACTATTTCAGTCTCGGTAAAGGGGCGTTCCTCGGCCTTGGCTACCTTCTGTTGCTCCGCCCGCTTCTTCAGGCCGGTGGTCGCGCCCAGCCAAGGATTCGCCTCGGAGTAACCCTTTCGCTCCGCCCAATCCCAAAAGGTCTTCAGGGGGCTGATCCGGCTTTGGATCGTCTTCGCGGAAAGCCCGTGTCGCCCCTGCGCCAGCCATTCGGGGAACTCTCCGACGCGCTTCTTGGTGACGGTCTCAATCGCAGTAGCTCGGATATGAGCCGTGGCTTGTTCGTCAGCCGGGACGGTGTCTGTAAAGCGCGTGCCCTGCGTCATCAGGAATTCGCCAAGGAGCCGAAAGGCCAGCCGATGCCCCATGATCGTCTGACGGCGGAGGCCACCCTCGATATCCCGTATCCAGCGATCCAGAAGCTCGCCAAGCGGTGTCGCTTCGCCAAACGCCACCGGCCAGAAGGTCTTTATATAGGCGTCAGCGTCCTTCCCTGCGTTTTCAAGCTCATCGACGCGATCTCTCAATACGTCCTGCAACGTGGAGATTTTACGGTCCCGCTCGCTGGTGGACATCGTTGAGCGCCGTAGGCCGCCATTCGGAGCATCTACCCAGACCTCATCGGTCTCATCTTCGACCGGGGAGGCGTCGGCTATTTCCTTGCGAGCCTCCAGCGCCTCCGTGATTACGGCTTCAGGTTCGGACCATGCGAAAGCCCATGCGGGTTTCCAGTCGCCGTGTAGCGGAGGGAGACCAGCCGCCACCAGTCTCGCATCGACCTCCTGTCTGATCGCCTCAAGCGCCTTCGGACGGCGGGCTATCGCCTCAGCGCGATCCGAGGTGCCCAGAGCCTTCACGATTTCGGCTTTGTGGCCTGTGGCGGCTCCGTATGCCCTGCCCACGTCTGCCCGCCGTTCACGCGGAATATGGAACCGGACTGCCCAGCTATGGCCGCGCCTGAAGATGTTCAGCAATCGTCTGCCCTTGCCTTGGCGATGTAACGCCGCACATGTAACCACACGGCACAGCGCTGTAACTACAGGCTAGGCTAACTGCTTTGATTTAAAAGGAAATTCGCTCTGTGGCGGAGAGAGTGTCCGCCGAACCTTTGACCCATACCGTTTCACGTCATTCCAATAATGACAGATACTATAATGCGACTCGCGATCCTCTGTCCCACGCTGTTTCAGGTTGACCCCCTCAAGCCCGGTTTTTAAGAGGGGTAGGAAGAGGGGGAGCGCCAAATGAGCAGACTCGCGCCAAACAGGCTGACCGCACGGCAGGTCGCTACCCTGAAGGATGGAGCGCTGGCCGACGGCGGCAGTCTCTGGGTGGTCGCCAAGGGTGGGTCAAAAGTCTGGTCCTTCAGATACACCAGCCCCAAGACGGGTAAGCGCCGGGAGATGGGGCTGGGCTCCGCGTTTGACGTCAGCTTGCAGGAGGCCCGGCGGCGAGCGACCGAATGCAGGCAGGCGTTACTCGACGATCTCGACCCTCTGGAAGCTCGGCGCGAGGAAGAGCGCGCCGCCAAGCGTGAAGCCGGGGTGACGTTTCGAGAGGCTGCGGAGCGCTACATCACGGAGCAGACACCCGCCTGGCGTGATCGCAAGGGGCCGTCCATCTGGCTCGGCTCGCTCCGCCTCAACGTATTTCCCGGTATCGGTGATCGCGCCGTAAACACGATCGACACCGAGGATGTCCTGTCCGTGCTGCGGCCGATCTGGAACGAGAAGACCGAAACCGCCTCACGCGTGAGAGGCCGTATCGAGCACATACTTGATTACGCCCGAACGCACGGCTGGCGCGAAGGTGAAAACCCGGCGCGGTGGAAGGGGCATCTGGCGGCAATCCTGCCTGCTCCCTCCAAGGTCGCGAAGGTCGAGCATCACGCGGCAACCGATAGGAAGGATATCGCCCGCGTCATGGCGGCTCTGGCTGCGTCAGGAGGCATTGCCGCAAAAGCCGTCCGGTTCACATGCTTCACCGCGGCGCGGTCCGGGGAGATCCGAAGCGCAACATGGGATGAAATTGATCTCGACACCCGCGTCTGGACTGTCCCTGCTCATAAGATGAAGGCCGGGAGGGAACATCGAGTCCCGTTATCTCCACAGGCGGTTGAGGTGCTGCAGGAAGTCCTTGTCCTGAGGGACCGCCGCTTCGCAGATCTCATCTTCCCCGGTCACAAGGCCGGACGCCCATTGTCGGATGTCGCTCTGTCCAAGGCTCTTCATGTCGCGTCGAAGAGCAGGGACGTTACCGTGCACGGATTGCGTTCGACCTTCCGCGATTGGGCGGCGGAGGACACCGACTATCCCCACGAAGTCGCGGAAATGGCGCTTGCTCATGCTGTAGGGAACAAGGTTGAGGCGGCGTATCGCAGGGGCGACCTGTTCGAAAAGCGACGCGGCATGATGGCCGACTGGGCTGCATTTGCCTGCCCGCCATCGGCGCAGTGACGGGCGGCGGCCTATCCCTGCACGGCCCTGTTAGCAGGCATTTCGCATCAAACCATGCGAGATCGCTTCGAGCAGCAATCCTCGCCATGATGAGGAAACACTTGAATAATCTACTTAGTCTCGTTATCGCGCCGTCTTCCGCGGTTTGCGGAACCACAAGAAGCGGCCCGCGCGGGCCGCGAAACAGAAAGGATATCTTTATGCCGTCTCAATACGAAACCTTTTCATATGATTCCCCAACAACGTACACAGCGATCTGGAAGCGAGGGGGCATCCTAAAGTTAACTCGTTTTTCGTCAGGGACACAGCATCCCGTTACTAAACTGCCCATACCGCACGGTCAGCTGGTGTGCTTTGGTAGCGTAACGAACCTAACGAAACTGAAGTTAGAGTTCTAACGCCCACCCACCAACGTCTCTGTGAAGTTCACCGCAGCACTACTTTCGCAAGGCATGGACACTGAAGCTTTTACGCTGCTTCCCCACTGTAGGATCAGTGTAATCCGCCCGCTCAGACCCGCTGTTATCAGCAAGCTATTCTGGCATTTCTTCCACATTCAAATGCGCCACTTCACCACGGCCCGGGCCCCTCGCGCACGAACATGCTGGGCGGCGGGTCGTCAACGTCATACGGATAGGGAGCCATCCAGCGATTGCGACGTCTGGACCATGTCCACCCTTCATCCCTCAAGCGCTGCGGGTCCACATCGCCGACCAGCCGAAGCTTGCCTGTCTTCGGATCGGTGACGATCTCCGGCGGGGCGCTGGGGAACGGCATCGCAGGAGCGGGCTCCCATCCTGTCGCGTAGCAATCCAGCACGATAGCGATGGCCCTCCGGTGCGTCCGGAGATTGTCGACCGCCTCCCGATCAAGAGCAGGGACGTCACCGAACGCCGTTGGCACGCCGTCCCGCAGTTCCATTCTGACGCCCGCCCACTCCGCATCCCGGATCAAGGCGGGCGCCACACCGGCCAGCGCTTCGGCCCGATCCGCGTCCGTTACGTCAGACAGATCGATCGCAGATGACGTCGGGGGCGTCGGCTTCTCGCATACAGGCTCATCGAGCCACGCCTTCATCGCGAGGCTCACCATAGGCTGTCACACCCCTGGCAATCTGCATTTCCGCTCCGACATCTGTAAAAAGCGGTGTGACGGGTGTGACAGGTGTGACACCTCAAATAAACGGCTGTTTTCTGCCGTTTTTTGTCGCGAAACCTGTCACACCGACCAACACCCCCCGGTGTGACAGGTGTGACACTCTGAGCCCGTGTGACGCCGGGATCACGCATCGCCGCCACCCATGATGTCGCCACTGACGAGGTAGACGCGCGACCGCCCATGTCCGGGCAACCGAACAAGCTGGGCAGATTTCCCTTGGTTGTCCGGGACGAGAAACCCGGCATGGATCAGCACTTTGGCGACCAACGAGGCGTCGAGCCCCTTGCAAACCTCGCCCTTCCACGTCTCGGGCAGGAACAGATACTCCCATCGCTCGTCGTGTTCGGTCACGGCCTTGCGCTTGAAACCGGCTCGGTTGATCGTGCGAGGCTCAATACCGTCCCCGACAAGCGCGTTTTGGGCGCGGCTGAGATCGGTAAAGCGGCTCTCTCCATGCTGCTCGATGAACGCCCGCACCTGAGCGATGGCCTTGCTGTCCTCCCCTGCGCCAGTGCCCCCGCGATCCTCCAGCCATGACGCGAAGCACGCTCCGGCGGCGCGGATGCTTTCGCCGCGCTCCCACGGCAACACACCGTAGTCGGTCGCCAATTCACCGGCTGCGGCGATCAGGGCGAAGCGCGCGGCGACGCTGCGGACCTGACCGTCCACGTTTTCAGCAGGCACATACTGGCGCTCGAACCGTTCACGGATATTGCGGATCGCTGTTTCGAGATCCGTGGGCTCCGCAGCCCTGTCCCTGACGAGCGCATCAAGAAACTTGCGCGACGCCGTGCCGTAATAGGTCCGTGATGCAACACGGAGGTGATCGGCAAGATCGCCGGGCGACCGCATGCCGTGCAGCGCCTCGAACACGCCCATGCCCGCACCAGCGTCAGCGGCGACGTTGACGAGCCGCACCTCCTGTCCGGCCATCGCGCGCTTGCCTGCCTCACCCATTTTCGCAGCGAGCGTCACTTCGCCCGTGGAGAGGAACAACACGCGCCATGTCTTGCGAGCCCGCGCGTCGCCGTTCCGAGATGCCCGCTGCTTGCCGGTATTGTTCGCCAGCATATAGGCGATCTCGCCGACCTCGCGTGGCTCGGCCTGCCCCATCTCGTCGAGAATGAGCACTGTGTCGGAGGTCTCGGACGCAACGCCCTCAAGCCCGTTCGCGGTGCCGCGCCACGCCCGGATTTGTCCCTCCCGGTCGCCTCGGCCCCACACGCTGCCCGCAATAAAGGCCGACGTGCTCTTGCCGCACTGCGATTTGCCGACCAGATGCACGCCGCCGGATTGCTCGCCCATCACGTCGAGCAACGGTCCGGCGAACGCGGCAGCGATGAACAGCGCGAGACGGCTGTTGCCAACGGCGTAGCGCGCTACGTGCGTCTTCCACTCATCAAGCGTGCCGGCTGCCGCGAACTCACGCCCTGAGGTCGCGCGATTGGACTGAAAGACGACGGAGCGCCGTCCTCCGCCGATCGTAAAACCGCCGGGCAGGATAAACGCGTGTCCATCGTGCGTGTGGTGCCACCCCGCGCGATCGACGCAGCGAAGACGCGTCTTCGTATGGACGGATGCGATGAACTGCCTCAGGTGGCGCGTGGCCGAGATCGAGCAATTCAGTCCGGCGTCTTCAAGCTCTCCGGCGATATCCTTGCCCTCGCCATGCACCATCTTTTTAGGGATCGCCCATTGGTGCTCGCGCCGGTCCCGGTCGAGCCACCGGATAAGCAGGCCCCACCCGTAGCCGTCTCCGTCATTTGTTTCCGCGATGACGTCGAAGGGCGCCGATACCCAGATCGGCATCGGTGGGATGTCACCCGTCGCCTCAGGAAGAAACTGTAGCCCTTGTGATGTCATGCTGTATCCGGGCGGCATCTTCACATTGGGTTCGGCTAACGCAGCCTGATCAAGAAACAGGCGCAGGAACTCGACATCCGTAATTTCGCCGCCGCCTGTCAGTTCCAGCGGAATGTCGTCGGCAACGTCCCACCCCTCGGGCAACCCTGTTGGCACGGAGACCAGACGCACGACGCCTGCGCCTGCATCCCTGATCGCAGAGATCGCGGCGTCGGCGTAGGATTGCCCGGCCTGATCATTGTCTGGCCAGATCGTTGCCTGCCGTCCGGCAAGGGGCGACCAGTCGTTATTGTGGACCGCTTTGCTGCCGCCCTGGGAGGTAATGGCGACGAAGTCGGGGAACAACGCTTGTGCGGCGTCAGCCGTTTTCTCACCTTCAACGAGCAGGACCGGCGCTTCCGGATCGGCGGCCAGTCTATCCAGCCCATAAAGCGGCAAGGGTTTTGCTCCCTGCTTCCAATGCCATCCGGTAATGTCGCGGCGTTCCCCGCTACGATCGGTCCACGCACGCCGACCAAAAGCCATAGGGAAGACGTCTTTCCTTCCGTCTTCGTGGTCTTTCCTGAATCGCGCACACAATGGCGCGCCATCCGCATCCCGGTAGACCCACATGGCGGATGCGCCCTTGGGAAGTTTGGGCTCGTCTGGCGCCGGAGATTGTGGCTCCCATACTTCAGTGTCCTCGGCGGCCTTTTTCACGCCGTGCTTTTCCGCTTCGGTCAGACGCGCAAAGCCTGCCTTATCCATTTGGCTCGACAGCGCCGGTAGCGCGCTGGGTGTGGACGAAATGGTGTTCATGCGTCACCTCCGACGCCGAGCATGACGGCGAGCTTTTCCGCAGCCTCTGCTTGCGTGAGTCCAAACAGATAGGCGGCAAGAGACACGGGGTCGCCACCAGCGTCGCCGGTCGCAAAGTCAGACCAGCGCCCGGAGTTCATGTTGATTTTGAACGAGCCGGGCTTGCGATCTCCTCGGCGTGGATTGCGAGCGACCCATTCGCGACCTTCGGGTTTGCCGTCAGGGAGCCAGCGGCCAAGTATTGCCGGGAGGGACGCTATGGCCGCGCGATTGATTGCACCAAAATCGACGCTGCGGGATTTGGTGTGTGGAAGGATGCTCATCTTGCTCCTCCCCGGTGTGATTTTCCGGTGCTGCCAGTCGCCTGCTCACGATGGAAGGCCTTCCATTGCCTGATCAGCGAGCGCTCGTCTTTCACTTCACGCTCGAAGATATTTGCAATCATGCTGGCGTAAGCTGAACCATTGCGGTCGTAAGCCTCGCGGATCAGCGCAGCAATTGCGATTCTGCCGCCACTCATCAGGGGATCGCTAGTAGGCGAAAATCTATTGACCCATTCTTGCCCGATTCTAATAATCTGAGGAGCGGCATACCCCTGTAGCGAGATGTTCCGCAGCATATTCATGCCGGGCGCGCATGATGGAGAAGTCATGTCGCTCATACCCGCGCCTCCCCATCACGAGACGCCGCGAGTGCTGCGGCAACGTTCGGAAATATGACGGGCACCCTCGCGCCCGGTCGCAACAGACCCACGCGCGGTTGCCCATCCGGACCAATCGCGTCATGGAGAAATACCAGTCTGGGGGCTGGCATGATTTGTACATAGCTCGAGCGTCGGCGCTTGCTTGTGCGCATGGCGGCAATCCTTATCCAAGGTTGCCTGCGATTTTTAATGGACGAAGTGCCTGTCGCACTGTATCAGGACGGAACCCACTCCATCACGACACAGTTTCAGGCAGCCGCCCTAATCGCAGGGCGGCTGTTCTACTTCATGGTGATGTTGGCTTGAGGCAGCGACTTCAGCCACTGGATCCCATGACGAAAATCTATCAGCGTACGGCGTCCTGATTTGACCGCGCGCAGGTGTCCTGCCCCGATTTTCCGATACGTGTCCGTCCGACTCATGCCGGATTGCCGGAGCCATCCATCCATGGTCACAAAATGGGGGATATCGCCATCGTCGCGGAAACCCTCGCCATCGTCTCTGGTAGGCAGAACCATTATTAACACCCCGTGTCGCTGGGTGCTGAATTTGAAGCTCTGCATAACGCGGGGGAGTCTGCTGACGCTGAGGGCGACGGCCATACCCACCACACACGAAGTGCAGTGCCAAATTCAGCGACTTTTCGTAATGTCGATCACACAGATCGACAAAGTCGGGCACCGGATAAACCGGTGCTGAATCTGAGTTAGAGGTTGTGCCGTCGTCACCCCTAGGGGCAACGTCGTAGAAACGTATGTAGAACACACTGAAACACCGTTGCAAGATATTTTTTTCATTTGGCGATTCATGCCGCGTTGCAAAGGCTATGTGAGAACCCATCACCGCATTCCCTTCATGGCCAGAATGTCCCGGCAAAGGCTCGCGGTCAGCGCGTCGTCCTCGGCCTCCGAATAGAGGTATTCCAGCGTCAGCCGCGCCTTGTGCTTCAGGTCAGCCAGTGTCCGGGCGCGCGTGGTCGCCACGCCTTGCCGCTCTTGCCGGATGCGTCCCGTGATGCGCTGCGAGCGGTTCCAGACAAGCGCCAGTTCCGCCTGGCTGATGGTCCCGTCGCTGTCGGCCTCGTAGTGCATCCGGTCCCGGTTGCGATCCATCGCCAGCGCGCGGCGCGTCTTTCTCTCGATGGGGGTCATGCGTTCCCCCGGTGATGCAGGCTGCCCATATAGAGATCGAACAGGCGGGCTTTTGCCGACGTCACGAAAGCCTCAACCATGAACTCTGCATAGGTCGGGTCGGGGAATGGTATCAGGGAGACCTTGATCCGGAACACGTCGGCATCCTCGCCGAGCAGCGTTTGCAGGATATCAAGCGGCTGCCCGTCGACGCCCCAATGTTTGTCGGCCCATTGCGAGCCTGACCTGATTGGGTCGTTGACGCCGAGAACCGCATAGGCTTCGTCTCTGGTCATGCGCCGCCCCCTTTCATGGCAGGCGGCTTCCTGTTCGCGGCGTGCAGAAGACGCCAGCGGCGGACGCCTTCACCGCGCACGATCTGGATGGCCTGCTTCAGCGTCACCCCGTCAGCAGCCACGGGCGCATCAGCGAAGGTCTCGCGCGCAATGCGATCGTGCTCGTCCAACTCGGCGGCGAATGCGTCATCGCTCATGCCGTTCAGGAAGGGGAAGTCGGCCAGTTCCCATCCGCTGCCCCATATTGGCGCTTTCTCGACGTCCTCGCCCATGGAAAGAATCTGCCGGATTTCGTTGCCGACAACGGTTGTGGCCAGAGCCGGAGGGATCGGCAAAGTCCAGTCTCTCACCGGCCTATCATAGATCGCCGCCAGTCTGGCGCAGCACTGACGGGCGCTTGTGATGTCGCCCTTCTTTTCCATGGGAATCCACGTCTGGTCCGAGAACTCCACGCAAGGCCAGAACTGCCAGTGCCTGGCGTGATCGTCGGCCATGTCCATGATCCACAGGGATTTGACGCGAGACCAGTCGATCATCGCCGGATCAGGGCAGTCCACGGGCGCGTCTGCACCACTTCCGATTAAGGACATGCTACGCCCTCCGGCTCGCGGGCCATGTCGAGCGATCCGTCGATCACGGCGCATTGCCTGTCGATCTGAACCGCAACCCACTCCATCAGGTCGCCCACGCTTTCGATGTCTCCCGCCGTATCTGGCTGCATGCGGAGGCCCGCGCCTGCCAGCCGAACAAGGGCGCATAGGCGCGCAACGTCGCCGCTGGCGTTTTTGGCGCATGTGATTTCGTCGCCGTCGATCAGAAGATGGCTCATGCGCTGAACTCCGCCGCGTCGAGACGATCGGAGAACCATTCGGTCGTTCTGGTCATTTCCGAAAGCAGAACTTCCAGCGCAGGCAGAATCCAACCCTTGCCCACATCATCGCCGGGGCCGCTTTTGATCTTCTCAATCAGGCAATGCAGGAGCGTGAGCCGCCCGTCTGTTCTTGCGCAAAGAACTCGGCTCGACGTGAGTAGGGCGGACAAAGCGTTGCCTGCCGCTCCGACGTGTTCTTTCGGGCGCTCGAACGGCGTCCTACTCTCAAGCAACCTGATTGCGTCGCCGCCCGCCGCCGCCTCGCACCATGCGTCTGTCGATTCATTGTCGATCCTGTCATCCCTCATAGGCCCGACATAGTAGAAGGCGGCAATCGCGATCTGGCGGGCGATCCAGCCATCCCAGGTTGTCACCTCAACCCGCGCCATTTCGTCGAGCGCGTCGCCATTCTCTTTCCATGCCGCCTCGGCTTCCTTGGGCGTATCCTCGTCTCCGCTCTCGTCTGTGATCCTGCGCGCCCATACCTCGCGCTCCGTGACTTCCTGCGCCTTGCGGATCAGGTCGTGGTCGGACGTGTTGAGGGCGTGCGTCCTGATCGGGAACAGGAGGCCGAGGTCGCTCGGCGTCCCAAGGGTCTGTGCAACGGCGGGGCTCATCGGACTGCCTCCAGACGGAGCGCATGTCCGGACGCGACCGGATCGGGGGTGGCGATGCCTGCCAGCACGGCAAACAATATAGCCGGGGCTATAATGATTGAGCCCGCATACCGGGCGAGAGTCGAGAAAGTGGTTGTACGGGGTCGAGACCGTACGCTATGGGCGTGTTCAGCCATTGCCTGCTCCTGACACGAGCGGTTGTGGTCAGGCCGGATGTGGGAGGGTCCAAGCTCCCCTTCCGGCCGCTTGTTCCTTGCGGAACGTCCTCATGGATGCCACTATGCCTCTATGAACGCAAGCACAAATGGCGCTGACGAGGACATTACATCCGCGCAAGTTCGCGCGGCTCGGGGACTGCTGGGCTGGTCGAGAGACCGTCTGGTAGACGCGAGCGGTGTCCCCAAGAGGACAGTCGTGCGGCTCGAAGACGAAGTTACATCCCCCAGAGCAGCAACCCTCGCCGCCATCCGCACCGCCTTGGAGACCGCAGGCGTCGAGTTCATCGCGGAGAATGGCGGTGGGGCGGGGGTGAGGTTGAGAAGGGAATAATCATGACAGCAATGCAGATCGCCGCTCAAACCTGCCTTCTGGTTCACTTGGCGTCCTGTACGGCCCGATGATCTATGAGCGACTGTGACGCGCTACACGTATGGTAGTAGTATAGGCAGGTCGTTTTCCAGACCGAATCGATTCGGACTAGCCTGAGGTCGCTGTCATGCCTAAAAAAAAACCATCAACATCCGCGTCGATTAGCAAACGCACCTCAACCTCCGGTCAGAATCACAGAGAAAAAAGTAGTAAGGTAGCGAAAGCACCCTCCAAGACACTTGGTATATTTGAGGCAGCCGGATTTCAGCACATAAAATCTGACAATATTCATTTTTTAGTCTCCCAACAAATGGGGGAGATTGACTATGTTTTCGTGTGGGAGAACGTAATTCTTCTCGTAGAAGAAACAACAGGGGAGGATTTATCAAAGCATCCTCCAAAAAAAATACATTTCCATAAGTTAATAGATCAAAATAAAAATGACTTTTTTCGATCTTTCAGTGCGGCTTGCCCTGAGTTCGGAACTTACATGTCGGGCGATTATCAGGCCAACGAAATGGAAATTCGTCATGTTTACTATTCAGAATGCCAGTTAGTACCTTCTGGGATTAGCTTCAATCCTCAACCATTCAAAATTATGCAACCATCCGATGGCGCATATTTTGAAAAATTAACTAAAGATATCCAAAAATCATCTAAATATGAGTTATTAAAATATCTGAATGTTAAGCTATGCGATGTCGGCCAATCTCGGATCAGCGGATCTGGGGTGACTTCAAAATCGTTTGCGGGATTCGCTTTACCCTCCAAGCACACAAATTATCCAGATGACTTTGTTGTAGTAACATTCTACGCTGATCCAGCATCCTTGATCCTCCGAGCATATGTTCTCCGCCGAAACGGATGGGAACAACCCACTCTTTCATATCAAAGATTTGTGCAGTCAGAAAAACTCACATCTATGCGTGAGTATCTGTCCAAAAATGGCAAAGTATTTATCAATAATTTGATAGTTACTCTGCCAAGTAATTCGATTATGCAGGATGCAGATGGACAAATTATTTCGCCTTCAGAACTCACGCAAAAAACCTCTGTTAAATTGATTCTCCAAGACGAATTGGCAAGCATTGGAATCGTTGATGGTCAACATAGAATATTATCATATTTTGAAGGTGTCGATGCTATAGATAAAGAAATAAAAAATATTCGACAGCGACAAAATCTTTTAGTTACCGGAATCATATTCCCAAAAGATTACGATGACGAACGAAAAATGAAATTTGAAGCTGAATTATTTCTGTCGATCAATAACACGCAAACCAGCGTCAATCCTGAACTAAGGCAAGACTTAGAGGCGATAATAAACCCCTCTTCCCCCCTAGGTATGGGGCGAACAATTATTCATAAGTTAGCTGAGACAGGCGCCTTAAGTGGGTTGCTCCATGTCAATCAGTCTGACTCTTCGAATTTAATATCGACCGGATCTCTTGGCCCCCATGTGCTTCAGCAACTTGTACGAAGCACCAGCCCCCTTTACAAAGAGTGGGCAAAATCAAAATCAGTAGATTTGTCGCTAGAGAAAGATAGAGACAGCTTTGTTGATTACTGCGCAAATGAATTACGCTCGATGCTCGGTGCGGCAGCAGGGATAATGGAACCAAAATGGAAGCCGGTAGACATTGGTGGCATCCTATCTACCGCCGTGGTGGGGGGATTTATGCTTTTACTTAATCGTTTATGTAAAGTACATTCTTATCCCCGAGATTACAAAAAACTTCTTTCTCCAATAAAGAACTTTGATTTTTCTAAATACACTAGTAGCAATTGGGCACGAATGGCGCGCGAAATAATGCAAAAAATCTCCCCTAATGAGGGCAGCTAGTCTATGTAGGGCGTTGAGCCCAGAAATGATCTGGCCGTTTTGCGACCGCTGAGTTGGGGCTAGGCACATGGACATCTTGCTCTAACGGCCGCACCTTTGCATCACCGTTAGTTGCATCGAAAAGACGGCGACGAGCGATTTCACAATAACGCTCGTTTAGCTCCGCTCCCAAAAAACGTCTGTTTTCCAATAACGCCGCCACACCAGTAGACGCACTGCCTGCAAATGGGTCGAAAATAATATCGTCTTTCTGACTCAACGCTCTTATCAATCGCTGCGGAATTGCTACAGGAAACTGACAAGGGTGTTCGGTTTTTTCAATGTGTTTTGCTTTTACATTGGGTATATCCCATACGTCAGAGGGATTTTTTCCAAACGGATTACCACTGAACTCACCTTTTTTGGGGCCTCGGGTAGCTCGTTTACCGGGATATTTTTGCGGCACACGGACAGCATCAAGATTAAAATAGTAATCGTCACCCTTTGTGAACCAAAGAATTAACTCATGCCGACCGCTAAATCTGTTGTACCCATGACGGCCATGGCCAAAAGTCCAAATGATACGGTTCCGCAAAACAACGTCCTCGCAGAATCGCTTCATAACATCGAATACAATATAATCAAGTGGTGTTAGATTATTTTCGCGCACGTGATATCCAACTTGCCAACAAATACTGCCACCTGGACGCGTAATACGAACTATTTCAGGTAGTATTGCATTGTGGGCAACTACAAAATCAGTAACGTCGCTGCCCGATTCGTATTCTTTTCCCATACAATAAGGGGGAGACGTAACCGTTAGCGCGACGCTGTTGTCTGGGATCGCCTTGAGCAAAGCGATACAATCACCGTTGAAGATGGTGGCTCTATGCTGGCCAGAACTGGCTCGCGCTGCGGCGACTGATGCTCGACGGTATATCATGAGGTGAATATAGATCTCTCGGGAATAACTGACCAGTCATTCCCCTCCAAGTTTTCTTCGTTTGCGAATCGGCTCATTATTCCATTACAAACAGTGAGTTGTGCGGTTGCATATGTTTGGTGAGGGTGCCCACGGCGCACAAACAAGTCCCGCGCCGATAAGCGGCCTCGACCTTAGTTGCTGATGGCGTGCGCCAGCGCCATCTCTCCGACGTCGCGGAGTTGGCCTGACTCCATCGTCCAAGGCGGCACACGGCGACTGCCCCGGCAACCACGCGCCTCTTCCCCTCCGCATAATTTTTGTATATACAATAACCCATGCTGGTCATCACATGGGACGAACCGAAGCGCCTGAAGACCAAGCGCGAACGAGGTCTCGATTTCGCCGATCTGACGGAAGACTTCTTCCTGTCGGCCCTTCTGATCCCGGCAAAGCAAAATCGCATGATGGCTATAGGACCGTTCTCTGACGGCACTATCTCCGTCGTGTTCGTGGCTCTCGGGACGGAGGGCTTGTCAGTCATATCCATGCGGCCAGCTAGCCCAAAGGAGCGGAAACAGTATGAAAAAGCTGCCATCCATTAAGGCTATCTCGGATAGCGAAATTCAGGCGATGATTGATTCGGACCCGGACGCCCCGGAAGCTACCGACGAACAGCTTGCCCGCGCCCGTCCGTTCGTCGAAGTGTTCCCTGCGCTTGCCGCCAAGATGAAAGCGGGCGGCGTCACTCACCGTCCGATCGGTCGCCCACTCAGCGCCAACAAGAAGGTGGCAGTCTCTCTGCGCCTCGATCCCGACGTTCTGGAGAAGTTCAAGAGCGCCGGGCCGGGATGGCAGGCGCGGATCAACGAGGCCCTGCGGAAGGCGTAAGGCGGCGTTTCTCGGCGCTCGCGCCGCGCTCAACAGCGCCCTGCGCGAAACAGGCCGTAGTCCGCCGGATTGCGTAAGGCCTCAGCCGATGGCAAACCGCAGCCGATGCAACGCCTACTTGCCGCCGCCCTACTGCTCGTCCCTCTCGCCGCCCGCGCCGATTGCCTCGACCAATTCCCCGGCAAGCGCGCACCGACTGCATCCACCGCCGTCACGCTGCTGTGCTCCACGTCCTTCGCGACCGGGTATTCCGCCCCAACCAGAGAGCCAGCCTGGAGCGTGGAGCACCTGACTGAGGAAGGGGTTGCAGCGGCGGAGAGATTGCAGGGCCGAGCGACGTTTCACGAGGATCTGAGAATACCAGCGAACGAGCGGTCGCAACTGCTCGACTACAGGCGATCCGGCTGGACACGCGGCCATATGGCGCCATCGGGCGATGCACCTACGCATGACGCGCGGGTAGAGACATTTGCCCTGTCCAATATCGTCCCTCAGGCGTCCAAACTGAACTCCGGCCACTGGAACCAGATCGAGCAAAACGTGCGGCATCTGGCCGAACGCGAAGGCGAAATCTACGTCGTGACCGGCCCGGCATTCCGCGAGCCTCTCGGAACCATTGGGCCTGATCATGTCCGGGTGCCGTCGTCCGTGTGGAAAGCAGTTTACGCGCCGTCTCTGGCGTCTGTCGCGGTCGTCGTGTGCAAGAACAGCGCGCCCTATTCCTGCAATGCAGTAGGTCTTGCCTCGCTCCAGCGTGTGACCGGCGTTGATCCGTTTCCGGGAGTGCATTCGGACGAGCGCGCGGACAAGGCTGGGGTTGGACGGATGCTTCTGCGATAGCCCTGGGCATCAGAACGGCGGCTGGCGCGCCCGGCGGCAGAGCGAGCACCTCTGTTTGACGAATAATTGTGGTGCTTAAATTCTCTGTTATTGACCGAACTCCAGCAATCTGTCGTGATTACAGGTAGTCAATGCAGCATGAGTGGCAGGAACGATGGCGGCCGATGCAAATGGTGAAGAAGGGCTCACCGTTGTCATTTCTCCAATACAGCTTGCAGCTATTCTACGGCAGGAGACCATAAGCGCTTCTGAAACCAAAAGCGGCCGTTTCTTCACACGTGCATTTGGAGTTCTTCAGATCGTAGGGGGAGCGTTAGAGCTTCTCACAGCAGGCACGATGCTGGCGGCGCCCGACCCGACCATGGTGACGAAGGCCGGTGCGGCTGTTTTGGGAGGACACGGCGCAGACGATGTCTATAGTGGGTTCTCTCAAGCGTGGAGTGGCCACGCCTCCAGCACGCTGACAGCGGAGATGGCTCGTCGGGCCACGCTCCTGTTGGGGTGTCGACCTGAAGTCGCCAACGGTGTTGGGCTGCTGGCCGATATCGCTGTTCCGACTTCGGTCGCCTCCTACTTTAATGCTGCGCGAGTTGCATCCGTGTTCGGCGGCCGGATAGCTTTGGACCTGGAAGAGACGCAGTTTATAAATGGCCAGCAGGTTGGCGCACGACTGGGGCATACGATCAGTGGACACGTAGACCCATCAGATCAAGCAATTTTAGATGTCCTGAAGCCCTATGTAAAAAACGGAAAAACGGTGAAAGGGAAAAGCGCATCTGGAAAATTCTACAGTAAGGTTGATGCTGAAAAATATATAAGCAGAACCCTGACGGAGAATAAAAAATTAATTGAAGAATGGTCCAAAAACCCCACAAAGACAAAAAATCTTGTTCTAAAGACGAGAAACAACCCATTTTTTCCGTTTGTAGACTATTCAGTTGGAACCGTGGCGACTAAAGCATCCCCTGTTCTTAAGAAGACAAACGCGATGACCATTGTTCTCAAAAAGGGACACGTAAATGGCCGGGACTGGTTTATTCTCACAGCTTACCCAAGCGACGCGGCGGCTCTTTAGGTCTCATGAAAAAAAATATGGCGCCTTGAGACAGTTCATCGGCGGCGTATTTCATCAGGACTGTACACTGGAGGAATATTTTGATGACGATGACCGAAAATTGGTAATAAATGCAATAAAATATTCCTTCGAGAATAACGCCCACGGAGCCTCCGGTCTTGGCGATGTATTAGAAGAATTAGATAATTACCTCGATAATCACAAAGTGGTTACGGAACACGATTTTCGTATGTTGGGCTTTGATTATATCCCCGACGATATTTCGTTCCGCGATTTTCTGGTTTTGATGAGTGACGCCATGAAGAGTGCATTGAGCGAGATGCAGCCTAACGTCTCCACTGTGGGGGCGCAGCCGTAGTCGGTTCCTTCAAGGGGGCAGCAATTCCGGGACTTGGATCGTAGGCCGTGCGAAGCGCCCTCCATCGACAGCCGATCGCCCGGCAAACCGCTGTCGATCCCGTCAAGTCGCCACGGCCTCGGGCGTGCCTTCGACAGTCTGTCACACCTGTCACACCGCCCTCCAATCAAGGTGTGACACCTTCTGCACCTCTACAGCCCGCACTCTTCTGGGGTTTTTTGTCTCTGTCACACCTGTCACACCTGTCACACCGGAAAATGATAGGGTCGGACGCCAGAAGCGCTTTCAGCGGGTGTCACACGGGTCTACAGGGACTTGGGTAACGCACCGCACGGGGAACAATACTCATGCCTCCATTGACCCGCGTCATAGGTCGCCCCGGCAGAGTGATCATGCTGGCGGCGCTGCTCGGCAGCCCTGCTTTGGCATCCCCGGCGTTCGCGCTCGATACGACCACCTACCGTCCCCAGCCGACGCAGACAGTTGCACCTCCGCAACCTGATGAGTCGCAGTTGCTCGAGCATCGGCATTACCAGAACGTCGACGGCAAGGAGGTTCACTCGCCCGCCCATACAAAGGGTGACGTTGTCCCCTCCGGAGCATCGGCCAGGTGCGGCGACGGCAGTTACAGCTTCAGCCTGCACCACCGCGGGACGTGCTCACACCATGGCGGCGTGTCGGAGTGGCTGGGCGGCTGAACGGTGCTGGTGGAGCGTCGCCTCAACCGGCATCGGTTGACCACTATCCGCCTGCGCTCCGCATCAGCAATCGATACAGCAACGGCCCGACTGACTCAGTGAAGGCCCGGTCTATCCGGTCCTCGGCGGCGCGGATTGCCGTGACGATACGACCATATGTCTCCGCGTGCATGCCTCGGGGGCGGCGCGGCACGTCGTCATAGCGATAGACCGGCCCGACATGGCCTAGCCTCCGGAAGAGCTTGCGGCGCTTGATATGGCCGCGCCCCACGATATCAGCGCCCTTTGTCTGGTAGGTCATCCCGCAGCAATGGCGGCAGGCGATATGCTTCTTGTCTGTGGTCAGATGCAGGGCCGTGCCCCGCGCGCCGCATGACGGGCAGATCAGCCAGATCCGGACGCCTCCGTAATTGCACGGCGACGACGATAGCGGGACGAGGTGCGTCACTGTCTGGCCGTCCAGATCCCACGCCAGCGAAAGAGCGCGCCCGATCATTCTTGCGGCAACGTCGCCGACGACTGGCCACGACAGAACGCCATCAAAGCCCGAGTTGAGCGCGCCGACCTTCCGAAGGTTCGACACATGCAGTGCAGGCGTGCAGCCGACATACGCCTTGCCCTCCCGCCTTCTGCCGGAATTGGGTCCACCCATTATAAAGCCTCATATTTTCACGAAATCATTAGCGAAAAGAGTACCAATTCCCTTGGTGCTATGGTACCGTTTTTTCAATGAAACCTGATAATATTTGGAGATATTGAAAATGGGCACCACGGGAAGTGGATACATGAAGGGAAACGCCCTTCTTCCCTCCGCCGGAGGGTTCGCGGCCCCCGGACTTCGAGACGTTGCGGGCAACCGAACCGCGCTGCGGGGCTCGCAGGGAGGTCCTGTCATCAACGCTCTTACCGGCGCGCCTGTGCTGTCCGAAGCAGCGCCGGTCGCGCAGGCGCCTGCGGCAGCCTCCGGGCAGCAGCCTTCCCGTTTGCCGCATTCGGGCTCGCAGTCCTTCTATGATCAGGCGCGCCAGATAGACGGAGCCCGCCTGTCCCCGCAGGACCGGGCGGCGGCCGGAGACCGGATGGCGATGATGGCGGGCCTCCTTGGCGCGATTGCCCGCAAACCTGACCTCACACGAGAAAGCATTCTTCAGGCGGGGTCTGAGGCAGTGAAGCGCGGCGACGTTTCCGGAGCGGATGTCGAAGCATTCCTGGGCAGGGCTCCGAAGAACCCGAAAGCCCTGCGCGAGTATGTCGACCGCAATTTCACTGACATGCTGATGGCTTCAGTGCATCTGTCGAATGCGCGTGATGGCGGAGGGCAACGCTGATGCCCGGTTTCGATACAGGTGCAAGCGCTCTGCTCGGGATCGGCCAAGGCGTCGTTCAGCCAGAGACCGATCCCTGGAAAAACTTCGAGAGGGTTCTGAACATCGCGCGCGGCATCAACGAGCTTCGCTCAAGCCGTCAGACACTCGCGGCCCGAGAGGCAATAGGCCGCCACTATCAGGAGGCATACGACGCCAACACCGGCAAGATGTCGTATGACCGGCTGCAATCCCTGATCGAACAGGATCCGGCTACCGCATGGATGGCCCCTGAATATTCAAAGCAGCTTCAGGAGCAGCAGGGTCGCCAATACGGGCTGAATGAATCCGACCTGAAGCAGAAAACGAACAGGATGGAGCCGTTCAACCGGGCCATGATCCCGCTTCTGTCGCTGGGCGACCGTGTGCAGACGAACGACGTTTACCGCGTCATCAAGGGACTTCACGCGGCGGGCCTTCCGGCTGACGAGTTCATAGCTGACGCGCAGCAGACGATGCCGCTCATGGACCCGGCGCAGCGGTCGGACCCGCGCGCGGCTGGCGCGTACGGCCATCAGTTGCGGGACTGGATCTATTCCCACGCCACACGCGCGATGTCGCCGGAGGTCGCAGCCAGGTATTCGACGCCGGACATTCAGAACATCAACACCGGCGGCGAGATCAGGCCGACAGACGAAAACGTCTACACCAATCCCGGCATCGTCGGATCGCAGATCAAGGCGACGCTCTCGCCCGCTGAGCAGATGTCGCCCCAGAGCGGCGTTCATCCAGACGGGTCCGGATACACGATCACAACTGGCGATCGGGCGGCCCAATCCGGCCACGCAGACCTCCTGCCTCAGCGTGGCTCCGATGTCTTCGGAACGGGCCGCGTGCCGATGCCGGACGGGCAGGCCGCACCTCAGCCTGCCGCACCTGAAATGCAGACTTCCGTTGGCACGGCGCAGCAGGCGGCGGCGCAGAACGCCGGGCAAGGCAGCGGCAATGACCTTCATGCGATGTATGCGAACAATGCCGGTTCGGCGGCCCGCATTTTCCAGATTCAGCAGGCGCAGCGCGCTCTTGAGGCATCGGGCGGCGTCGGGCCGGGCACCGAAGGTCTGCAGCACATGAAGTCGTATCTCATGGCTATGGCGCCGGGAGTGGCGAGGACAGTCGGCTTCGACCCAGCGCAGATCGCCAGCTACGACGAAGCCAAGAAATACATGACCCAGATCGCTATGGCGCAGGGCGGCGCTATGGGATCAGACAGCCGCATGGCGACGGCCATATCCGGCAACGCTTCAATCCACATCAGCGACCTTGCAGCGCGCGACGTGTTAAAGGCCGCGTTGGGCCTTGAGAGGATGGGGCAGGCGCAGACCTCAGCGTGGAGCCGCGCCGGACTGCCCGAAAGCCAATACGACCAGTGGGACGCAAACTGGAAACGCAGCGTCGATCCGCGGGCTTTCGTGTTTGACGAACTGACGCCCGAGCAGCGCGGAAAGGTGTTGCATTCCATACCGCTGAAGCAGCGGAGCGCCTTTCTAGATCAGGTATGGGATGCGGCGCAGAGCGGCATGATTGACGGCGAGCGAGCCGGGTTGGGGGCGCACTGATGGCGGGGCTCGACAGATACGCCGAACACTTCGCCGGAGCGTCCAAGGCATGGAACGTCGACCCGCGTTTGTTGCGGGCCGTCGCCATGGCCGAGAGCGGCGGCGACGAAAACACGCCAGACAGCCGCGCCGGTGCGGCTGGCCTCATGCAGATCATGCCCGAGACGGCGAAGGGCATGGGGGTCAATCCCTATGTCCCGCAACAGGCGATTTACGCCGCAGCGAAGTTGCTGGACGAAAACCTGAGGCGCTACGGAAACGTCCCCGACGCCCTGCGCGCCTATAACGCGGGAACCGATCGGACCCGCTGGAACAATCCCGAGACGCAAAGCTACGTGTCGCGCGTGGCGAGCTATTTCCCGGCCCGACAGGACGCCCCTGCACCGCGCCGGACGGAGACAGGCGCAATGAGCCAGCAAAACAGACAACGTCCTTCCGATGACGCGTTGATGGCGTCCCTTACTGCTGGATCGCCCTCGCAACAGGCTTCCGCCAATCAGGGATCGCGTACCTCCGGAGGGCGTCCCGATGACGATGCCATGATGCGGATGCTGACAGGGGGCGCTGCTACACCGCTCCCCACTCGAGCCCACGCACACCAAGGATCATGGGTCGGTAATCTGGCGCAGTTCGGCGCGGATGCGGTCGACGCCGCCGGTCGCGAACTGAGCAAGCCGATCATCTTCGCCGAGAGCCACATTCCGGGCGTCGCGAAGGCCTTAAAGGGCACCGGCTACGCGCCGGACGAGTGGCGTGACCTCAACAAGTTCCGTGAGCAGGAGCAGGCCGGAGATTGGGGCGCGGGCGCGTCGCGGCTCGGCGGCGCGTTGCTCGGGGACTCTCTGGTTGCGGGCGGCGTGAGTAAGCTCTTGCCAGCAGCAAAAGGCGGGATGCTGGCGCTGGCAGGGCGGCGCGCGGCGGAAGGCGCGGCGACGGCGGAGTTGACAGACCAGAACCCGCTTCTTGGCGGTGTCATCGGAGCGGGAAGCGTCCCGGTTGGCGCATTGGCGTCCAAGGTTGGCGGGAAGCTGGTTCGTCGCGGCGGCAATGCGCTCGACCCGGACGGCGTGGCGACCAGAGGCGCGGAGCCACAGCCCGCAGATATGGCGGCAGCCAGCGAGGCGCACGGGTCGCCGCCCGAAAACTCTGCGGCATCGCCGTCTGGGGATACGCAAGTCCCGCCGGAGGCCATCCGCCTCGGCCTTTTCACGTCCCCAAAGGACGCTGAGAAGCTGGCCGGGCGCATCTGGGATGATGCTCAAAAGGGCGGTCCGGTCTCCCTGATCCAGTCGAAAATACCTGGCGTTCACCTCACGGCGTCGCAGGCCACTGGCAACTCAGGACTGGCGCTTATCGAGCGGAACCGCAGGGCCGCAAACCCTAACTTGTTCACGGCGCTGGAGCAGGCCAATGCCGAGGCGCGCAACGCCTACGCGCAGAAGGTCATTGGCACAGAGGACCAGTTGC
>NZ_JAFVMF010000037.1 GCF_017377715.1 Acetobacter sacchari
GCCAATCTCATGCGCAGAAATGCTCACCCGTGATTTTCCAAACAGGCTCTCAGAAGAGGCAGCTAAGCGAGCTCAAAGCAGTGGCGCAAAAAAGGCGATGGCCTATGTATACAGTATTGTCTTCGTGCGTCATGAAGGACTTTGGCATGGTTATGTGAGTGGAATTTTATACAGCGGATCCCAGGTGGTAAAAATAGAAAGTACTTTTGAAGATAGGGCCGTTAAGTATTTGGGAAGATTTTCCTCAAGGTGAGGGAGTAACGATTGCCTATTCTATGTGAAAATGATCGCTCACCGTGTTGGGCAAAAATTGATGTTTACGTAAGGCGATAGCTATATAAACCCCGCCCCCCACGGCGACGCCCACAAACCAGGATAGCGCACTGACGGGCGCCAGCGCCGGGATCACGAACCCGCTCGCGGCGACCGCGCCGCCGATCAGCAAGGCGGTCACGCCCCCATGTCCCCAGCCGCGTTCGCCAGCGTAACGGCCAGCGCGCCGATAGAGATCGTCCACGGCGATATTTTGTCGCCGCACGACGTAGTAATCCGCCAGCATGACGCCCGTGACCGGGCCGAGCAGGGACGAAATGATGGTGAGGATACGGTAGATTCCGTCAGCCTTGTCGAACCACAGCCACGGAACGAACAGCACGCCGAGCGCGAGGACCAGCCGTCCCGCTTTTGTGAAATCCAGACGGCGAGGCGCGAGGTTTATCAGATCGTATGCGGCGGGCATGATGTTAGCGACGACGTTGACCGACAGAGTCGCCAGAACGATCGTGGCTCCCCCTAAAACCGTGATCACGGGGTGGTTCAGGGCCAGCAGCAATTCGACCGGGTTCCAGATCGGACGCCCGAACATCAGAATGGTGGCGGACGTGGTGATGATGCCCATCGGCGTGAAGATTAGCGCCGTAAGGGGCAGGCCAATGGCCTGTCCGACGACCTGATCGCGCTGTGTGCGAACGAAGCGCGACAGGTCGGGGATGTTGACGGCGAACGTCGCCCACATGCCGATCATGCCGGTTACGCCCAACGCGAAAGCGTTCCAGAAGGCCGCCCCGTGTAGTTTCGAGGGTTGGGAGAACAGCGGTCCTAGACCGTGCCCCACCCGCAGCGCCCAGATCGTCGCCGCCAGCCCGGCAAGGATGACCAGTGGCCCAGCGATCAGTTCGAAGTTGCGGATGCGATGAACGCCATGGCTGGTAATCCAGCCGTGCAACGCCCAGACGATCGCCATCGCCAGCCATGTTTTGATCTGCATGCCCAGAAACGCGATCGTCCATCCTGCCCATGTGGCGCTGAGCGTGGACATGATCGCATCGACCGCCTGCGCTGCGGCGTAGGACTGCACGGAAAACCAGAACACGGCGCAGAACCCGCGCAACAGGACGGGCAGTTGCGCGCCGGTTGGCCCGAATGAAGAGCGGATCAGGACGCAGAACGGTATGCCGTATTTCGTTCCGGGCCGGGCGTTGAACCACATGGCGAGAAACAGTACGCCGTAGGCTACGGCGACGACGCCCAGACTCTGCCAGGCGGAAAAGCCCAGCGCCATCAGGCCGGAGGCGGCTTCGTAGACCACGATGTTGTGGACCATCCCCATCCAGACGGTCGCCATATTGATCCAGGACCAGTCGCGTTTTTCAGGTGGAACGGGTAACAGATCCGCGTTGGCGAGATCGGGATCGAAGCCGTCTGGCAGAGGAACATGTGATATCTGACTGGATGGAGGCATGAACCCTCGTGGCTGACAGCCTAAGATTGTCGATTATATTAAACCAGCTGATGTTATTGCGGCGCCGCACAGAATGAAACCGTCCCGGAACCTTGGCTCCGCGTTTTGTGGGAAGCGGTGCTGGAGCGTCCGCAATGCGCGAGACCACGACGACGAAACAGGGTACACGCAGTTGCGAACAGCGGCGGAGGGTAATCCGTCGTATCTTTCGAGTTTCGTAAGGAGCGCATGGGCGCAAGCCGCCTGAAGGCCCGACGGAGATATGCCAGTGACTCACGAGATTCTCCGCATTCCGCAGATGCGCCCGTGGCTGGTCACAGCTCCGCAGGCTCAGGCGCCTGCGCGGCACCTGGCGCCTCATCAAGGGTTGGTCACGTTTATGGGCCTTGTGGCCGCATGATTGCTGCTCCGCCACCTGCCGCGTCGTCGCGCATCGTCCTGCCTTCCATGCGTGTCCTTCTGGTCGACGACGACGCCAGCGTTCGCGCGAGGCTGCGGGATTTTCTGACGGGCATTGAAGGAGGGGCGATTTCGTGCCGGGACGTCGCCGGGGCGGAGGATGCGGTCTCCCTGCTGGAAACGTCTGCGTTCGACGTGGTCGTGATGCGCGCCGATCTGCCGGGGATGAGCGGACTGCAGGCGACGCGGCGGATCATGGCGTCTCGTCCCGTGGCGATTGTGGTCACGATCGCGCCAGGTTCGCCGTCTCTCGACCTTGCCTTCGAAAGCCTTCGGTCAGGAGCCTTGGCGCTGGTTCCGCGCATTGGCGGGCAGAGTGCCGGCGGGTCGGGCTTGGAGGGTTCGAACGGCGTTGAGGAGGCGGTGGCTTGGGAGTTGCTGGGAGCCGCGTCGGCGCTTGTATGCAAGGCCTCCAGACGTTCGGGAGATGTGTCTCGATCCGACGTTAGGGGAGCTGCTGACGGCAGCAAGCTAGATGCTGTGCGCAGAACAGATTCTGCGCCGGCGAAGGTGATGGCGTTACTTGCGGGCGGCGGCGCGCTGGGTTCAGCGCTCCGTATGCTGGAGAGCGCTGGCGACGCGCGTCCGCCGACGCTGTTTCTGACATCGGTCGCGGCGCCGTTTCTTGATGATTTTGTGGTGTGGCTCAATGGCGTGGCGCCGGGAGGGGCGGTGCGCGGGCGTGCGGGTCCGATCGCCACTGGGCCGGTACAGGTCGTCGCCGTGTCGGACGGATTTCGGGTTTCGGACTCCGGCGCGCTTGTGCCGATGCCCGTTCTGTCTGGCGCTTTAGGGACGTTCGCTCCGGGTTTACACGGCGCATCGTTCGACATGCTGTTGAGTTCAATGGCCGAGGCGCTTCGTTCCGATGCGATGGCTGTGCTTCTGGGGCAGGTCGAGGATGACGGCGCGCTTGGTTTGTTTGCCATTCGGCATGCCGGCGGGCAGGCGTACGAGGAGCGTCCTGCACGCAACCCGTTTGCGTCCGCCGCCGCCGCTCGTATGGCGGCGGCGGAGGCAGTTGGGTCGGCGGAAGCATTGGGCGAACTTGCCTCCGCAGCCGCCCGCGTGTTGGTTTGTGAAAATGGTGACGATCATGAAGCATGAGGCGCCGCGTCTGCTGTTGGTCGAAAACGCCGCCACGCAGGGTCTGAGAATAGGCCCCATGCTTGAAGCTTACGGCTTCGAGATCGAGAGCGTGCAGAGCGGAGAGGCGGCTCTCGATAGTCTGGACACCTGGATTCCCTTGCTGGTCGTCACGGATTTTCGTTTGCCGGGAATGGATGGCGGCCAGATGGCGCGCCAGCTTCGGTTGAACGCGGCGACGCGCGCCGTGCCTGTTCTGATGTTGACAGATGGCCACGACCCGAAGCTGGAGCGAGAGGTGCTGCTGGCGGGAATTGACGCCTGCGTCCCGCGCTCGGCGGACACCAGTCTGCTCGCTTTTCGGATCAGGGCTCTTCTGCGCGAGCATCCGATGCCGCAAACGCCGTCGCGCGGGATGTTCCGACGCCCGGCGGTGGCGGTGGCTACGGGACCGGGTGGCGCTTTGATGGCGTGGGGACCGCCAGTTCTGCATGTGATGCGGGAATCTGTGGAGCGGTTGAATGCTTCGATGACGACTCTCGCCGGGAAGAGAGAATCTGGCGGCGACGCAGCGCGCGCAGCCGATGGCGGTCCGAAGGGGGTGGATGACTCGACCGTGTATCCTTCCGCTGCCCTCGGCAGGCTTCCGGTGATCCGGTTGCTTCGCGGGGACGGCATGGAGGCGATGGCGCTGGATAATGTCGCACTCGCGTCGCCGGACCTGTGGATCGACACGGTGGATTGCGTCATCGTCGATCTGACCTGTCCGGCTTTCGACGGCCTTGCGTTGTGCCGGAGTCTGGACGCGCGCCGAAACGCGCGTGTGGGCGGTGGCGCGCCCACACGGCTGCTGGGATTCGGTGGCGGGAACAGATCGGCGGGCGACCACGCGTCCGACGCGTATGCTGCGGGCGTAGACGATCTGGTAGGTGCGGACATAGACGTCGATTTCCTGCTTTTGCATGTGCGGGCGCTGCTTCGTCGTAAAGTGCTGCAGGACGAAAGCCGCAGGAGCGAAGCGGAGCGCGCCGCGCGCGAGGCGGCCATGCAGGGCGCTCGCGCAAAGGCCGCGCTGGCCGAAGCGCTGGAGCAGGCGAACACGGAACTTGCCGCCGCCAACCGCAAGCTGATCGACGCGCAGACCAAACTGGTGCAGTCAGCCAAGATGGCGTCACTGGGCGAACTCGTCGCGGGAATTGCGCACGAGTTCAATAACCCGCTGGCTTTCGTTTTGGCGCATGAGGATACTGTTGCGCGAAATCTGGAAAAAGCGATATCGGCGCTCGCACAGGACAATGCCGGGGAGGCGCGCGTTCTGCTTGACAAGAGCCGCGATCGACTAGGCGCGTCGTCGGTCGGGTTGGGGCGGATGCGTGACCTTGTGTCAAGTCTTCGGCATTTCTCCCGTCTTGATCAGGGTGTTTTTATGGACGTCAACATGCCTGAGGCTATAGGCACAGTGTTGTCGCTTCTTGGTCCCAAGTTGGGAGACGATATTGCCGTCGAGTGCGCGTACGGCGCCCCCCCGGTATTGCGGTGCCAGACGGCGTTGGCGCATCAAGTGGTGATGAACGTAATCAGCAACGCGGTTGACGCGTTTGAGGCAGAAGGCGGCGCGCATGGCGGCGTACCGCGTATCCGCATAGAGACGGCGCTTTGTCCGGCAAATGACGTCGTTGTGGCGGGAAGCGTCTCACGCCTGATCACTGACTGGGCTGGGGACGCTTACGTGATCACGGTTTGTGATAATGGACCGGGCGTGCCGCCCTTCATGCGTGAACGCGTGTTCGAGCCTTTCTTCACCACGAAACCGGTCGGGGTCGGTACCGGGCTTGGGCTCGCCACAGCCTATGGCGTGGTGCAGGCCCATGGCGGCGGGATCGAGGTGGGGGTGTCGCCGGAAGGCGGCGCCTGCTTCACGATAGCAGTGCCTTACCGCGCCCCCGGATCGTTGGACGATCAGCTGCAGCATACGGTCACTGCGGCGATGCGCGCGACCGAAGGCGAGACCGGAAGCATGGAGGTTCGCCATGAACGGGCCTGACTCTCTGTTGCGCAGTTTCGGGCATCATGGTGCGGCAGCGCGCGAGCGCGTGCTGCTGGTGGACGACGAACCGGAGATTCTCGTCGCGCTCTCGGATCTTCTGGAGGACGAGTTTGAGATCGTGCGCGCCACGTCGGCTCGTGAGGCGCTCGCGTTGATTGCGGAGCGGAGCGATTTCGCCGTCGTCGTGTCCGACCAGCGCATGCGCGACATGACGGGGGATGTCTTCCTTGCCGAAGCGCGGACGATGTCGGACGCGGCTGCGATTCTGCTGACCGGGTATGCGGATCTCGAAACGGTGGCCAGCGCGCTCAACCGGGGTTCGATTACGTTCTATGCCGCCAAACCGTGGGAGCCGGACGCCTTGCGGGCGATGGTGCGGGAAGCCGCCGCAGCCTGTCGCACGCGGCGGATGCTGGCCGCGGAACGGGAAATCCTGCGGAGTCTCTTCGACAATCTTCCTGTCGGACTTGCGTTCAAGGATGAGGAGGGGCGTTTCACGCGTCTGAATGCGTTGGCGGCGCGGGCTTTGGGACGCTCACAAAAAGAATGCCTTGGCCGTAGAGAAGAAGATTTTACGCCGTCGGGAACCCCGGTCCTTGGCGACAAGACCAGTTCCAGCGACAGCGGAGCGCCGGAGCTGGTCGCGCGACGCGACGCGTCCGGACGGCCGCGCTGGCACCGCGTCACCCGCGTGGCGTTGGGTGGCGGTCGCGCGGGTTCGACATCCGGTGAGGACGGCGTGTCGGAAATTTCTGTCCTGATCGATCAGGACGTGACCGATCTGATGGAGATGGAGCGCCGGTTGCGGCAGGCCGACAAGATGCAGGCCATAGGCACGTTGGCGGGAGGCATCGCGCATGATTTCAACAACCTGCTGACCGCTATCTTGGGGTCCCTGGAGCTGGTTTCCGACCTTTCGCCGGATCTGGACGCCCGGGCTGCGCGGCTGTTCGGCAATGCTATGGACGCTGCACGCCGTGGCGCGACGTTGACGCAGAAGTTGCTGGATTTCAGCCGACCGCGAGATTTGGCGCGTCAATCAGTCGATGTTCCGAAACTTCTCGAACAGATGCAGGGGTTGCTGACACAGAGCGTCGGAGGCGGCGGGAAGCGCATGACGCCGGTTCATGTCGCCTCGGCGCCGGCAGGTCTTCCGGCGGCGTCGACCGATCCTGCGCTGCTTGAAGTGGCGCTGGTCAATCTGTGTCTCAATGCGCGGGATGCGCAGCCGAATGGCGGTGAAATCCTAATTTCGACGCGGGAGGCGATGGTTCGTGCTCCGGAAACGGGAATGGGTCACGGCTCTTCGAACTCCGGCGGTTCTGCCGCGAAGGGGCAGGAACCGCCCGAAACGCTGTCTGGCCAACCGCTGGCGCCCGGTCGTTATGTGATTGTGACCGTGTCGGATCGTGGGGTCGGCATGTCGCCTGAGACGCAGACGCGGATATTCGAGCCATTTTTCACCACCAAGGCGGTGGGCGGCGGTATTGGTCTCGGCCTGTCGATGATCTATGGCTTCATGCAGCGCAATCAGGGTGGGGTGCGCGTCAACAGCGCGCCAGGGCAAGGTTCTTCCATAGAACTCTGGTTGCCAGCCGTGGAGAGTTCGTCTTCAGGCGTGCGTGGAGATGCGGCGAAGGACGTTAACGCCAGTTCGAAGCGTGGCGGTGGGCGAAGCGTGCTCGTGGTGGACGACGACGAAAGTGTCGCGTCAGTGACATCGAGTTTCCTGTCCAAGGCCGGGTTCGATGTCATCGAATGTCACAGCGGGGCGGAGGCGATAGACCTCACGACGCAGCGGCCTGAAATCGGTTTGGTGGTCATGGATTTGCTCATGCCGCAAATGAATGGGGACGAGTGCGCCCGACGCATCGCTGAAATCCGTCACGATTTGAAGATTCTTTTCGTTACGGGGTTCGCAGATCGGGCGACATTGCCGACAGGCGCCAAGGTTATCGCCAAGCCGTTTACCCGTGATGCGCTGCTGTCCGGGATTGATACGGTGCTCGCGGGGTAATAGTGCTGCTTACGACTACGGTTGCATGACTGTGATTTCTGTCTGTCCGTTGTGATAAACGGAGAGTAGGTTGATCGTCTTTTTTCTGCTGACGTCTTCGGGAGTGTTATTTGTGTAACTGAAGCAGAGAAAGTTGCGGTGACGCACAAACCCTAAATTCGCTAGTTGAATCGTGCCTGGCGCGCCACCCATCAATGGGCTGGAGATAGACGGCGTGTCCGATTCACGCAGCTATCGTCTACCATTGAGATCAGAGTATTAAGTGGAGAGAGAGTTTACATCTCATCCTTAGAGTTACAATCTTGCCGCCGCAGTTGGTCATCTAGTTACGGTGGCGTGCTTTGGCCTGTTCCTGAGAGGGGAAGAGCTATTGCACGCCTATCGAGTCAGACTCCCGATCAATCGGGAATTTCGTGGGATGCGAAGCACAGTGTCGTTTGAACGTCGTGATTCGTTGGCTGAACAATGCATGGACTTGCAGCCGGAGCTTCGGTCATTCTTGGGACAGAGGCCAGACAACCCGATCTCAGATTCTTGGGAGTTTCTTGCCTACAGCTTTGAACGGGGATTCGAGGAAATGTGGGATCGCGCTCAGGCCGACCGTTCAATGAGCGTTCTCAAAAGGCCGCTTCTGATGCTCTGGCGGCAGAGCGTCGAACTTCACATTAAATCAGCCATCGCATACACTGCTGGCGAACTGAGAGGCAGTCTCGGTCATGATCTGAACAAATTGTTCAGCCGATTACTTCGGGAGCGCGCGACGCTCGGATATTGTGACAATGACGATCTTACTCGACGCGTGCAGACTATGATCGCTGAGATGCAATCTTTCGATCCTTTGGCGGAACGCTTCCGCTATCCACGCATGAAAGATGGTCGGCCATTCGACGATATTGAAGTGGATCTGGATCAGCTCTTTCAGGCGCATTGGATTATTACGACCTGGTGCCAGGGCGCCGAAATAGAAGTGGAACAGAGCCGCGACATTTTCTGACGGTTCGCCCAGCGGTAAATTCTCTTTATTGGGTGTGCATATTTGAGAACGAAGTCTGTTGAGACGAGGTTCTCATGTGGAAAAATATATTGACCTTGGTGTGGTCTTGAATGGGGCGATTGACAGCTCTGTCTCTGGCCATAACCTAAATCTATTGGACAAATGACCGGGCGGCGGGTGTCGGAAATCTATTTTTGCGTCATGGATACCGCTTTGGAGAGAGGGGAAGAACTTTCGTCTTCGCAAAACGGTGTGATCGTTTTTTTGCCCCATTCCCTCTGTAAAGGATGACCTGAGCAGTTTTTGTACCGTTTCGGACTTCAGTCCCTGACCAGAAAGACCGACGCGATGACTCTCGGCGTTCGCAATCGACGCGTTGATCTTTTACGCGGCGTCTCGATCCTTCTCGTTCTGCTGCATCATTTCAACATCACGTATCATCTTCCCGGCACGGCCTTGGGGCGATGGCTTTCGCCCGATTTCGTGCGGGCGGTGGCGCGGAACGGTAATTACGGCGTGACGATCTTTTTCGTCATTTCGGGCTTTCTGATAACATCGAACTCCGAAAAGCGCTGGGGGACGTTGCCCCGGATCGACGTTCGCTCTTTTTACGGGCTGCGGATCGCGCGCATCGTTCCCTGCCTTTTGCTTCTTTTGCTTATCGTCAACGGACTGGATGCCTCTGGAGTGACCATCTTCGGCAGCCACGATCCGGCGACGCACGAACCGGTTTCCCGGTGGCTGGTGAACATCGCGGCGCTGACTTTCTGGATGAATGTTCTGATTGGCCATATGGGGTGGGTCAATTACCCGCTTGGCGTGCTGTGGTCGCTGTCGGTGGAGGAGGTGTTCTATCTGACGTTTCCGCTTCTTGCCCGCCTGCTGCGTGACACGCGATGGATTGTGGGCGTGTGGCTGGCGGTGATCGTGGCGGGGCCGGTTTATCGTCTGTATCATCAGGGGGACGAGGGGGGATTCCTCTTCGCCTATTTTGCGTCGTTCGACGGAATCGCGATCGGATGCTGCACGGCGCTTCTGGCGCGTGGTCGCAGGCTCGACGAGCGGGTGGCGCGCATCGCGCAGCCTGTGGTCATGGCTGCGATGGTCTCTCTGTATTTATGGGAATCGATAGGTGTAACCAATGTGTATGGTGTGACGCTTATGGCGCTCTTCGCCGGCTTTCTGCTGTGGGCGGGTGACGCGCACCCGCAGGGAGCGCTTGCCCGACGCAGCGGCGCGTTACGTTGTGTCGAATGGTTCGGACGCCAGAGCTACGAGCTTTACCTTTTTCATCTGGTCGTTCTGGGGTTGATGAGATCTGTGTGGCCGCCAGCTGGCGTGCATGGGGACGAAAAGCTCGCGCTCCTGGCGCTTTTTATGGTCGGGGCTTCCGGGTTGGCGGCACTGATATCGCGCGGGTATTCGGAGCCGCTCAATCGTCGTCTACGATCTGCGTTGGTCCGCTCTCAGGGGCGCGGTAAGGCAAATATTCCGCAGTCAGGGGCGGTTTGACGCCGGAGGCTCCAGAGACAGCGCGGCGGCGGCTCGTACAGCGTCGGTGAGGCGGCGCAGGGCGCTGGCTTCAAGGCGGGCTGCCTGCCAATACAAAGGAACGTCGATTTGATGGCCAGGGGCGAGGTCAATCAGGCGCCCATCTGCCAGATGTGGGCGGATGAGGGGCAGGGGATTCAGGCTCCACGCCACACCGATCATCGCGAGGTCGACGAAAGCGGCTGTCGATGGAGCCCAATGAGTCGGAGCGGACGGCTCGACCCCGCATGCGGCGCGCATCCACCGAGCCAGCAGGGCGTCGCGACGGTCGAAGCGGAGCACTGGCGCTTCTGCGAGCGCACCCGGCGTCACGCCGTTCGGAAAATGGCGCTCAGCGAAGGCCGGGCTGGCGCAGGCGACGTAGCGTAATGCGCCGAGTTGCGTGATCTGGCACCCCTGCACAGGATCGGGGTCGGCAGTCACGGCCGCCAGAACTTCGCCGGAGCGCAGGCGTTGCGCCGTGTGGGCTTCGTCGTCGAGTTTGAGGTCCACCAGAACCTTGGTCGATGCGGTGAAGCGGGCCAGAGCGTCAGGAAACCAGGTCGCCAGACTGTCCGCATTGACTGCGATCCCGAGTGTGACGGCGCTTTCGGAGAGCGCGACTGCGCCCAACGGCAGGTGTGCTGCCAGATCGTTCTCCATCAGTCTGACCTTGTCGAGATGCGCGCACAGCAGCGCCCCGAGTTCGGTGGGTGCGCATGGTTTGCCGCGCACGATAGTCACCGCGCCGAGTTTCTCTTCGAGGCTGCGGACCCGCTGCGACACGGCGGAAGGGGTGATGCGGAGCCGTTCGGCTGCGCGTTCGAAGCCTCCTTCACGAATGACGGCGGCCATGGCGGAGAGGGCGGGATAGTCGAGCATGAAATTAGAAAATCTTCATTTGATTAAGAAAATCAAGTTTTACTTTCTTTGTGTGGAGCGTCACACGGAGGCATGTCTTCGTTGTCGTCCGCCGGGCTGGCCGGTTTCGCGTTATCCTGTTCACTGATCGCTGCGATCGGGGCTCAGAACATGTTCGTGTTGCAGCAGGGGCTGCGCCGTAATCATGTGGGGCCGATCATTATGTTCTGCGCGATTTGCGACGCCGCCTTGATCAGCCTCGGCGTGAGCGGTATCGGCGCGTTGGTCCATGTTGCTCCGGCGATGCTTAGCCTTATGACATATGGGGGCGCAGCTTTTCTGGCGTGGTATGGCTTGTCGGCTCTGCGTCGGGCGATCCGTTCCGGCGGCATGGAGGCCGATGGCGCGCCGCCGCTGCCGTTGGGCAAGGCTCTGGCCAAGACGGCGGCGTTCACGTTCCTGAATCCCCATGTTTACCTCGATACGGTGCTGTTGATGGGCGCTGCGGGCGCGGCCCAGCCGCTTGACGCTCGCCCCGCGTTCGTCGTGGGAGCCGCGTTGGCGAGCCTGCTATGGTTTGTCTCGCTGGGGTATGGCGCACGCGTTCTCGCTCCGGTTTTGGCGCGACCTGCGGCGTGGCGAGTGCTCGACTGCGTAGTCGGGGTGACAATGCTGGCGATGGCGTTGAATCTGGTGGCGCGGGCGGCCCAGTCGGCGTGAGGGGGTGCCACGCCGATCTGATTGACGAGCGTTGAGTGGCGGCCCCTATTGTGAAGTTGAACGAAGTTTGAAATCACAGATCAGCCTTGCGGGATCTTAAATCGCAAATCGATGCGATGTTATGTTCTGCTAAATGAAGGTTGTGGTCGTCCAACCTTCCGTCTGCGCATCAATTGGCCCCGGCTTCGAAGTGCCAACCTCGAGTGCTCACAGAGGCCTTGATATGACCCTGGCACGTTGGCGTTCGATGGAGTGTCGTCACAGAGTATAGTCATGTGAATTTATGCTTCGTGATTTAGCATGCACGGTCAGCGTATCGGGCCGCGCTCACGGCTGCGGGTCCTTTCTTGAGCAGGCGTAAGGCGGCAGCCAGCATGGGTCGAGACGAAAACCGAGCTGCATGCCCCAGTATAATTCATTACTGGACGCATCGGGGAGCGTTTCTGTTCCTGCGACAGCTTGTCCGTTTTTCATCTGCTCGCGGCGTACGATGCCTGAGAAAGGAGCGCGCAAAGCGATCCAGCGTTCGCCTTGTGAGTCAGGCATTGCACGGAAATCGTTGATATTACGCCAAGCTTGCTGATTATCGTGAAGAACGCTGTGTTCAAAATAGGCGTCGGGCCAAGATGGAGGGGGTTCGGACTTCTGAACCATCCATATCGGCGCAGCGTCCGGTAGTGTGCGGTAGGGGAGAAACCTAATGCAGGTAGCCAAATAGACGCCCGCAAGCGCTGCGGCCGCAAGACGCCAGTTGACTCCAGTCAGGGCGCGGCAGGCAATGAATCCCAGCAGCGCGAGGCCAGGCAGCAGCCACTTGAAATAATGCACATTGTTGTAGCGCCAGAGTCCGGCTGGAATCAGGTCCACGTAAGAGAAAAACAGCAGAGAGTATCCCGTAATCAGGACGCTGAGCAGCGCGAGGACCCAGCGTCCTTTTCGGTCGGCCACAAAAGGCGCGACGATCAGCCCAGCAAGGCCTGGAGCAATCCACGGAAGACGCTCCAGCAAGCCTGCGCCGTCTGGAAACCATGGGCGAGGGGTCAGAAGCAGTATATAGGTTTTCCATCCGAGACCCTCGAGACGGAACCCCATGTTGCGCGACACGATCATGTATTGGGTCGGGTGAAAGCCGTAAATCGAAAGATATAGTGCGGCGCATGCAATCCAAATTAGTAAGCATCCGCCAATGAGCGTAATAGAGCGCACGATTTTATTCGCAATACTTCCGCGCTGTAGATACAATGCGCCGAGCGTGGTCAACCCGATGGGGCCGGCGAGCGTTACGTCAGTAGGGCGCGTCACGGGCATAAAAGCAAGAATCGCACCGAGCAGAGCGAGGCTTAAGGCTCCTTCGCGCGCTGCCGAAGTGTCACAGCGGTTGCCGATAGTCGATATTTCTCGGGCGGAGAGAGCGAGCGCGTTCCATATAAGGGCAGCCGCCAAGGTCGTGTTCCATGGCTCAGCCCATGCAGAACGGATGGAATGACTACTGCACGTTCCCAGGAGAAACAACAGCATCGCGGATGTGCTCGCTACGCCGCATGTCCGTGCGAAGCTGATAAATCCGCGAGCTGCGAGCAGGAGGCAAATCAGGTCAGGGAGAAAATATACCTGTCGCCCGAGCCAGACGAAGGGGGCGCCGATGAGGGCGTATCCAAAAGGATACCAGTGTTGTTCAGGGCGAAGATCGCCATGAGCAAGGGCTACCGTCGATTTGAAATAATTCGATTGATCGAACCAGCCCCACCACCCTTCAGGGTAGCGGCCACACGGCCAAGGCATTCCGGGATCGTTCCAGTAGGCGGTGACGTACAGAATACAGAGAAGAAAAAAACCAGCGCCCAAAAATATTTTTTTTTGGTTTTGTTTTAATACTGGTGCGTATTGTTTTGTAAAATGCACGTAAAAATTTTTGAGTGAACTAGTCGCGTCCTTCGAGGGCGCCATGGTGGATGTCCTACTGTTCATCGAGTAATCTTAAAGTGTCTATTTGCATCGTTATCTCGATTTTTGCAATCAGACAGTCTGCGGTTTCACGGCTGTGTCGCAGGGCTTGGCGGATTTGGACCGACAGAATTTCCCCTCCCGATCACAAGGCTCCGTGCTTGGACCTGGGGCCTCTTGTGATCCTCGCGCGAAGCCCTATTTCATACGTCCATGAACACTCATCAGGCGACACCCCACGACCCCGTGGGGTGGCACGGAACGACGATCTTATGTGTGCGCCGCGGCGATGAAGTCGCCATGGCAGGCGACGGGCAGGTGACGCTCGGTAACACTGTAGTCAAAGGAAACGCTCGCAAGGTGCGCAGGATCGGCCCCAATGGCCTGATTTTGGCTGGCTTCGCAGGAGCTACAGCAGACGCCTTCACGCTGTTGGAACGTCTTGAAGCAAAACTTGAGCGTTACCCGAACCAGCTTGAGCGTGCGTGCGTGGAACTGGCCAAAGACTGGCGCACCGATCGCTATTTGCGCCGGCTGGAAGCCATGATGGCGGTGGCGGACGGTTCGCATTCCTACACGCTGACAGGCAATGGGGACGTGCTTGAACCCGAGGACGGGGTCATAGCCATCGGTTCCGGCGGCAATTATGCACTATCGGCCGCCCGCGCCCTGATGACGGTCGAGGAGTTGGGAGCCGGTGAAATTGCGCGACGCGCTATGAAGATTGCTGGCGATATTTGCGTCTACACCAACCATTCGGTCACTCTTGAAGTGCTATCTGGCAAAGGAGGAGCCGCGCGATGAGCGCCCTTCATTTCTCGCCATCGGAAACGGTTGCGGAGCTTGATCGGTTCATCGTCGGGCAGACTGATGCAAAGCGGGCGGTGGCGATTGCGCTGCGCAATCGGTGGCGTCGGAGCCAACTTCCAGACGCTCTGCGCGAAGAGGTGGTGCCGAAGAACATCCTGATGATCGGCCCGACCGGGTGCGGCAAGACCGAGATCGCCCGCCGTCTGGCGAAACTCGCTCAGGCGCCCTTTCTGAAGGTCGAGGCGACCAAGTTTACCGAGGTCGGTTATGTCGGCCGCGATGTCGAGAGCATCATTCGGGATCTCGTCGAGGCGTCGATCAATATGCTCCGGGATGTGCGCAGACGTGACGTGCAAGCTCGCGCGGAAGAAGCGGCGGAAAACCGGCTCGTAGACGCCCTGGTGGGTGAGAGCGCATCCGCCGAGACGAAGTCAAAATTTCGCAAGATGCTGCGTGACGGCGCTCTGGAGGAAAAGGAAGTCGAGATCGCTGTTTCCGACCCCGCTTCGGCAGGGAGCGGGGCGGAGATGCCCGGCATGCAGCCGGGCAGTGTCGTGAACTTCAACGACCTTATGAAAAATCTGATGAGCAGGGCGCCGCAGCAACGTCGCCTGAAAGTCCCCGTGGCGCGGGAACTGCTCGTTCGTGAAGAAGCGGACAAGCTTTTGGACACGGACGCGCTTACCCGTGAAGCTGTGCAAAACGCACAAGACAACGGGATCGTGTTTCTTGACGAAATCGACAAGGTTTGCGCGCGCTCCTCGGAAAGCGGCGTACGTGGGGGCGATATTTCGCGTGAAGGCGTTCAGCGCGATCTTCTGCCGTTGATCGAAGGAACGACGGTCTCGACCAAATACGGCGCGGTGAAGACCGACCATATCCTGTTTATCGCATCGGGAGCGTTCCATCTGGCCAAACCGTCCGATCTACTGCCCGAACTTCAGGGGCGGTTACCGATTCGGGTCGAACTTGCGCCTTTGTCGCGTGATGATCTTCGCCGCATCCTGACTGAGCCGGAGCATTCGCTATTGAAGCAGTACACGGCCCTTCTGAACACAGAGGGCGTTGCGCTTGAGTTCGCCGACGACGCTATCGATGCACTCGCCGAACTTGCAGCCGACGTGAATGAGCGCGTCGAAAATATTGGAGCGCGTCGCCTGGCCACTGTGCTTGAAAAACTGCTCGAGGATGTGTCGTTCACGGCGTCCGAGCGCAGAGGTGAGGCTGTTCGCGTCGACGCGGCGCTTGTTCGGGAGCGTGTCGCGCCGCTGGCGAACAAGAGCGATTTAAGCCGGTTCATCCTGTGAGCGAGGATCCTTTCGTTCGTCCGGTCGATGATACCGCGTCTGATGCTATTGAGGCGATAGGCGACGAACTGGCGCTTTTCGACGACTGGATGGATCGGTACCAGTATATCATCGAACTCGGGCGGAAATTGCCGCCGTTTCCTGCTGCCTGGGCGGATGATGCGCACCGTGTTCCCGGGTGCCAGAGTCAGGTTTGGCTCGAGGCGCGCGTCGATGCTGGCGGCCGGATGTTCTTCGCCGGTGCGTCGGATGCAGCGATCGTGTGCGGGTTGGTGGCGCTGCTGCTACGTGTTTATTCAGGGCGGGATCCGGAAGAAATTCTTGCGACGCAGCCAGGTTTTTTGAGTGATCTGGGGTTGGTGCAGGCACTGTCGACCAATCGTGGCAACGGCGTGGAGGCGATGGCTCGTGCCATTAGATCCGTCGCCGCACAGGCGAAAGAAGGTTGATAAGATGGCGGAACTCTTATGAATTTCGGTTGGTTATTTTCTTGATCTGAAAAGAAACTTTGTGAGTACAACAAATTTTTATATTTGATGCGGAATATTGTTCTTTGGCGGCGCGTTGAATTATTGTTCTCTAATGTTCGACGGTGCCAGTTATTGGCAAGGTGATTTTTTTATGGGAATTTAACGTTTTTATTTAGCAGAATTTTCGGTTTTTCGAAAATTATCTGAATCAAACGTGAAGCTACTAACCGCTGTGTGCCGCATTTTTGCGCGATATCCATTACGCTCAGTGGATGCCGGACCAGCGTGGAATGGCAGCGTGAATTCACCTCACACACAGAATGCGGCTGCTTATGGTAGATCTCAACAGTGGGGTTAAGAAAAGGCGTCTGACGTTCTGGCGCTTAGTCGTCGGAGCTTACTACGTTGCCGCCACCCGTGTAGATTGAGCCAGTGATTGAAGATGATCGCCCCGTTGTGCTACCGGTGGCAATCATTCTATGCGCCGACTGGAGAAAAGACGACATGGAAACGCCTGTCGAGGCTTACGGGTCGGTCGCATTCCCCGGCGTTTTGTCGACGCCCCCTGATCTGCCACAATTGATTCTGCAAAAGGCGATGCTCGACGCGACGCCCGACTGCATCAAGATGATATCCGCATGCGGTCGCTTATTGATGATGAATAAGGCGGGCTGTCTGGCGTTGGGCGTTGCGGAGGATTCCGGTTTTGGAATGCCCTGGATTCCACTGTTGCCAGAGGACGTTCATCAGTCCGGATTGGCGGCGCTTGGCAGGGCGGCTAACGGGGAAAATGCCCGCTTTCACGGAAAGAGCGAGTCTGCGGAAGGCACGAAATATTGGGATAATTTGTTGACGCCCGTAATGGACTCGTCTGGGGGCGTACAGTTCATTCTTTGTGTGTCTCGAGATGTGACAGAGAAAACGATACTTGAGTGGGAGTTGGAGGGAGCTATCAACAGAGAAAAATTGTTATCAAAAGAGATGCGTCATCGTGTGAAGAATCTCTTCTCCGTTGTGTCCGGCCTCATTGTCATCGCAGAGAAAGAGGCTGCTGCGGAAGATGCGCCGGAAGACGCCACGTGCATTCTTCGTGAAAAGCTTGAGGCGTTGTCGCGTGCTACGGACGCGGCTTTTGTAGACAACAAGAGTATGGCGGACACTGATACTGGGTTGATAGGGGTGCAGTCCCTTGTCAATTCCGTGTTGCGTCCTTATGGAAGCCGCTGTGCGGTTGTCGGGGGAGACGCCTTGCTGCGAAGCGTCATGATGACGACGCTGACGTTGTTCTTGCATGAACTTGCTACAAACTCTGTGAAATATGGTGCCCTTGGCAGTGACAGCGGGCAGGTTACTGTTCGGTGTGCGGCGGAAAATGCGTCGTTGGACCTGACATGGCTTGAGGTTGGGGGGCCAAAAATTTCGACGTCCCCCAAATCTGAGGGGTTTGGGAGCGAAATGATAGATCGTATCGTGCGATCTGCAGGCGGGACAATCAATCGGACCTGGCATTCTGAGGGGTTGGTTGTTGATTTGTGCTTACCTAGCGCTATTCAGCTTCAGCATTTGAACTCTTGAGTAGATATTTTTATGAATACTGTTATTGTTTGAAGTAATTTTTAATAATTAGTGATTTCCGCCAGCTGCGCGAGTGTAAACGTCTAGCCTCTCAAATTTTTTGATAATGCTTGCAATGTAATCGCGCGAAGTGACGTGCTGCGCGCTGCCTGGAGCGAGTAATTAGTGTCAACGCGATGTATTTGTGAAGTAATGAAGAAATTTAAACATTAAAATAGTAGCGTTTTATATAGTAATGATATATCTATTTTGTATTAGTGGAATTAAGAGATGGCAAATCAGCTGAAATTCTTCCGCAACATTCGTTGTCAAACCTTTGTCGCAGCAACCAGTGTTGTGTTGGGCGCTACATAAACGGGCTGCCCTGCTGCGGTTACGCCAATCTGCGTGCCATTTTGCCACGATGTTGAGCGGTTGAGTATCAAGTGGGCGTCGTCGGATGGTACAACATAGGACGCGCCAGCGCTGACAGGCGACCAACAGGCGATAGGCCAGGAGATCACCGCCGGATCGAGTCCGGAAGCCGAGGAAAACAATCCCAGGCGCGCGCACGCGGGCAGTGTGTCTGCGGTGGCGTTAAACACTGGTTGGGTATTGGCGCGCGTTTCGTTGCCGCCACCGAGAGCCTGAAAAGTCGTGGAAACACGGGAGTAACCTGGCACCGCTACTTCGCGTCCATTTTCGAGAAGCAGACCGATCCATCCATGAAAGAAGTAGCTCATTCGTAAGTTCCTGTTGCCCAATCATAGCTGAAGAGATGTGTGCCCCGCTTGCGAAAGGATTCGCGCGATTGTTCGAATCACCTCTCTGCATGGATGATGGCAGTCTCAATCCGGCATCATGCTCTTGAGGAGCTAAATTCCTGACGCAATCGTTTGTGGGGGTTTGACGGAGCGAATGTAAGCTTCTAAAGCTACGGGCGCTGCGACGGTGCCTGTGTGGCGTGTCGTTACGCGGAGGGGTGGCCGAGAGGCTGAAGGCGGCGGTTTGCTAAACCGTTGTACGATGTCAAGTCGTACCGTGGGTTCGAATCCCATCCCCTCCGCCAGTAATTCTGATATTTCCCAAGAAAATCAAGAGATTAGACGCCTCTGCGCGGTGCCTCACCATCATGTTGTCCATCTTAAAGATTGAACATCGTGGGGCGCAAAGAGGCGCACCGAGGTACGATTCTCTATCTCCGGCGAGCGCGCTAAAGTCGGACGATCAGGTATCTAGGTCGGCTGCCGCTTACGGCTCGCGCCCTTCTGTTGAGGCCTGTCGTTGACGTGAGGTGGCAGGCCAGATGGGTGCGTGGCCGCGATCTAGAGCGGCGCTTGGATGCGATTCGAGCTTATTTGTCGCCGGAGCGTTCTTAGTGGCAAACCGCCCCAGCATCGCCGCCTCAACGCGCCTGTCATCTTTCTTCCGCTTGAGCAGATACGCGCAGATGGGGAGCAACTGCATGGCTCGCGCCCGTGCTCTGTCCTGTTGGCGGGGCATCGGTATGCTCCTCTGCCGTATGGCGGGCGTCGCGGTGAGCAGAGAAAGGTCAGCGTTGCGACGCTGCCGCCACGGCCGGACGAGATAGCGCCAGCCGTCCCCTCGCCCGATAATACGCTCACCTTAGTTAAACTACACTCCAGACGGATCGTGCGCTCGCAGCATGGTCGCAAGAAGCGGGGCTGGCGCGACATTGCGGACCTTGCCGGAAAGCGTGATCGAGCCTGTTAGTGTGTCGAGAGCTTTGATCGGGTGGCCACAGCCGTTCAGGATGGCGATGGCGCCCTTTATGTCGCGCTATGGCGATCATTGTGCAGGTCATATCAACGACGCCCGTGCGGTATATGCCCCGCTCTGATCCGACGCTGATAATAGAAAGGATTCCCGTATCGGTCGCGCTTGGCGTGCTCTTTGGTGCGGATTACCTTGGCATTTCAATCGGGTATATCGTGGTGCTTGCCTACGGCATGACGTTTTTTACGATGATGACTTCCTGAAGCGTCGCCGAGATGAGCATCGAATATGCAGTCTCGGCGATCGCTTCAGTCGTCACATTCGGCGCCCCTCACTCTCATAAAGTGCATGGATGAACTTCTAGTGATGTAAAAATTACATGTTGCCGCAATCGTTAAGTTTCCATTAAAACATTAAAGTTAGAAAACATCAAACATTGAGTTGAGGCCACTTATGGCCACGACAACGATCTCCTCAAATTAAACTGTAACGGCAGCGGCAGGCGCCACGGCAACGAACAACTTTCCATCGGGAAGCAGCAACGCTACCCTGATTCTGGATTTGGTTGAGGGGAAGGTGAGTAATATTACTATATCTGGAAGTATGGGAACTTCATATGCAACATATTGAAACTCGTATCCAGTTCGAATTCTGCAATAGATACGTCTGATTCGTTCGTAAATTATAAAAATGTAGTTGGAGGGTTCGAAAAACCCTCTGGTTTTGAGGGTTCCTCTGTGATTCCATTTCC
>NZ_JAFVMF010000038.1 GCF_017377715.1 Acetobacter sacchari
GCGTTCGTGCGTTCGTGCGTTCGTGCGTTCGTGCGTTCGTGCGTTCGTGCGTTCGATATCGTCTAGCTCGCACGGCAGGACACGTCCACCCGACAGGAGCGCGTGACAGCTTTCGTAACGCCGTGTCGGCGTTCCTCGCATTCTCTGATATTCGACTCTACGTCTCGGGGCAGAACAGCACACGCAGAGAGCGCACGCCCTGCGCGCCATGGATCAGCACGCCCTCAATGTCCGCAGTTGCGGACGGTCCTGTCTGAAAAACAGCGTATGCGTGCCGCCGCCACTCGGGTCGCCGGTAAGCGTGATGGAGATTAGCGACAATTTGCGTCGGGTCGAGCAACACGATCAGATGTTGCGCCAGAAAACCAGCGGTATTCACAATCAGCCTGCTGTCCGGCAGACACACAGAACCTGTCTCGGCGACGCCGAACGCAGCTCGGACCACGCTGACCTCCACATCCGCCAGGGACGTTGGCGCCATGTCTGGCGTAATGGCGCGAACGCCCTGCGCGGCGTCGTCAGGCAGTTCCTTCACCGCACTGGCGACGACGCCACGACCGGCGACCGCAGCCCTCAACGCGGCGATCGGGTCGCCCTCGCCGTGCTCCAGAATTTTGCCGCCCATCGTCTCGACCATCTTCGTAAACGCCGCGACCAGATCGGCCGGGGCGTTCACGTCGAACAGCGGCACAGCGGGAAGCGGGGCTTCGACTTTCGGACGATTGGCCCGGATGGCGGCAAAAATCGCCTCGCGGCTGCTGGCGCTCACGACGCATCTCCCCCCGTCTTGGCCGAGGGGTTGCTCCCCTTGCCTTTTTTTCCGTCCTTGCCGCGCTCGCGCTTGTACCACTGGTGAAAGGTTTCTCGCGGCGTGTGCGGCATCTCGCGACCGCGTGTCCATGTGTTCATCCGGTTATAGATGATGAACCGGGGCAAATGCCGCAGCGCGCTGTCGGCCAGCGGCAGGCTCGCACGATACAGGCGCGGCGATGACAGGATCGCGCCTGCCGCCTTCATCATGTTTTTTTTGAACGCCGGAATCTCGTGATTTTCAGAGAGCACCTTACGCCAGCCCGCGATTTGTTCGTGAATGTTGATCTTCACCGGACAGACGTTCGTGCAACTTCCATTCATCGTGGAAGCAAAAGGTAATGTCGAATATTTGTGGCGATTGAATGTCGGGTCGATAATCAGTCCGATCGGACCAGCGTAGGTCGCGCCGTAGCTCAACCCGCCAGACCTGCGGAACACCGGACACGTATTCATGCACGCGCCGCAACGAATGCATTTCAGGGACGTCCAGAACTGCTCCATGCCGAGACGATCGGTGCGGCCGTTGTCGACCAGCACGATATGCATCTCCCCGCCCTTGCGCGGTCCACGGAAATGCGACGTGTACTGTGTGATCGGCGAACCCAGGGCGCTGCGCGACAGAAGACGCACGAAGACAGCGAGATTCTCCAGCTTGGGTATAAGCTTTTCGATGCCCATGGAGACAATATGCAGGCCCGTCGTGTTGGCCGACAGATCCGCATTGCCTTCGTTGGTGCACACCACAACCGATCCGGTTTCCGCCACCGCGAAATTGCAGCCGGTCATGCCGGCGTCAGCGCTCAGGATAAGCGGGCGTGTCGTCTCGCGCTGCTGCTCGGCGAGGTAATTGGCGTCGGCGTTATCTGGATCGGTGCCAAGCGTGCGGGCGAAGACGGCGGCGACGTCCGTTCGTAGCTTGTGCACGGACGGCACCACGACATGGCTCGGCGCTTCGTCGTCAAGCTGCTGAATCCGCTCGCCCAGATCGGTCTCGATGACCTCGACACCACGCTCCGCCGCGTATTCGCGAAAGCCGCATTCTTCCGTGAGCATAGACTTGCTCTTGATCAGGCGCTTCGCCCCGCGCGAGCGCATGATGTCGACGACGATGGAGTTATGCTCGCCCGCGTCCTTCGCCCAATGCACCTTCACACCATTGGCGAGTGCGTTGCGCTCGAACTCCTCAAGGTAATGATCAAGATGCGTCAACGTGTGCATCTTGATGTCGGAGGCGAGTTGCCGAAGCTCCTCCCATTCCTCGATCCCGTGCATCTGCCGGTCGCGCTTCTGACGAAGATCCCAAAGACGCTGATCGTGCATGGCCAGATGCTGCGGCGCCGCCATGAACCGCTTCGCGGCCCCGGACTGATCGACCGGGCGGCCAGGACGGATCACCGGACCACGGGGCTGCTCCTCAGGCCCACGCGGCGGCATGGTCACGCTGGCTCCCGCCGCATGCGTCAGATGTTCCGGCGCCCCCTCTGGCGATTTACCGGCCGGAGCCTGTGGCGTAGCGGCGCTCATGCCCGCGATCCGTTCAGAATCTGGGAAATATGAATGTATTTCTGACCCAACTGCAATCGCCGCGCACACCCTTCCTGATGCATCAGGCAGGAACTGTCGGACGAGGTGACATAGTCGGCGCCTGACCGCGCCTGATCGCGGGCCTTGTCCTGCCCCATGCGGGAGGAAATCCCTTCCTCGAACACCGAAAAGGTGCCGCCGAAGCCACAGCATTCATCAGGGCGAGCGATATCGACGAATTCCAGCCCCCGCACCTTTCCAAGCAGATCTTTTGGCTTGGAGAAACGCTCGTTCCGAAGCTCCGACATGCTGGCGATGCTCAGGCCGCGCAGGGCGTTGCAATTATTATGCAGCGCTACCTTATGTGGAAACTCAGCCCAGGGAAAAGCATCGACTTTCAGAATGTCATGCAGGAATTCGACCAGTTCGAATGTCTTGGCGCGAACTGCCGTCACTTCCTCTGTCTGTTCGAGCGCTGTGAAGTTACGTCGCACCTGATTCACGCAGCTGCCGGAAGGCGCCACGATATAATCGTATTCAGAGAAATTTTTTACGAAGAGTTCTTCGGTGGCCCGCGATTCCTCGTGGCAACCGGTGTTGGTCATCGGCTGACCACAACAGGTCTGGTCGAACGGATAATCGACGTCGAGACCGAATCGCTCAAGCAACTCCAGCGTCGCCTGACCGACCTCCGGATGAAACGCGTCGACGTAACACGGCACGAACAGCCCAACTCGCATCAACCCACCCTCTTTGCGACCATAACATCAGCGCGTCTTTGAAGATGCGCGCCTCTTTGACCACTTCTGGCCACACGGCATGACACTAGCGCAATATGGCCGCCTCGGAAGGCCAACTATCCATGCGCAGTGATCATGCAGACGAGGCAAATATAGGGGAGGTGAATAACAGTCGCGATAGGACTGGATAAACGCGGTCGAAAATCTGGCTCAGAATTGGCGAGCCTCGCGATCACCGTACCGTGCTCCGGGGCGGCTCGCCGCCCCGGAGCCAGACCCGATTTACGCCTTGGCGGGCGGGCGGCTGTTCGCGGCGGCGACCTTCTTGCCCCAGCGAACCAGCATGTCGGTGCAATCTGTCTGACCGATATGACACTCGATCAGGGTTGGGCCACGCGTGTTGGCCTTGGCCTTCTCGATCGCCTCGGCCAGCTCCGCGCCGTTATGCGCGTGCAGGCCCAGACCATGACCCTCGCCCGCATTGAATGCGTCGATCAGGCCTGCGTAGTCCCAGTTCTTGATGTAGTTGTAAGGGCCGTCATGAATCTTGATTTCGATGACATAGCCACGGTTGTTCACCAGGAAGATGATGACCGGAACTTCGTAGCGGACCATCTGCGCCACTTCCTGCGCCGTTAGCTGGAACGAGCCGTCTCCGACCATTAGCACGTGACGACGATCCGGAGCCGCGTATGCGCCGCCAAGCGCGGCCGGGACGGACCAGCCGATGCTGCCCCACTGCATCTCGCTCTCGACCTTGGCGCCGCCCGGCAGGTTCATGCGGACCGCGTTGAACCAGCTGTCGCCGGTCTCGGCCGTCAGGGTGGTGTTGCCGTCGACCAGAGCGTTGATCTGGCGCGCCATCTCATCATTCGTCAGCGCCGCATCAGGCTTCGACGCAGGAATGACATCCGGCGCGGGCTTCGCAGTCTGTCCGGTCGCCGGACGACGCGGCGCGCTCTCAGCCAGCGCAGACACGAAGGCGCCCAGATGGAAACCGGCGTAGCTGCGGCCATCGACGGTAACTTCGTTCAGGTCAGCAAGCAGTGTGTCTTCTGGCTTCGGACGGGACTGCCATCCCACCGTCGCATAATCGTTGAAGATCGGCGCGAGGCAGACCACGCCGTCCGCGCTCTCCACCAGTTCCTGCGCGCCCATCGTGCTGATCTCGCCCCAGTAAACGCCGCGGAACAGCGGATGATCCTCAGGGAAGAAGCTCTTCGCGGCGCCCATGACAGTGACGGCGCAGCCAACGCGCTCGGCCAGCGCCACGATCGGCTCCAGCGAACCCAGCGTGCGAACGCGGCTGCCGACAAGGATGACGACCTTTTCGCGTGCGGACAGGAATTCGCCTGCGGCTTTCACAGCGGCGTCAAGGCTCACACGGTCCGGCGTCGCTTCGGCCAGAAGGCTGGAAACCGGCCCCGGACGCACGCAGGGGGCGCCAGCGAGATTGCAGGGAATTTCGATATAGGCGGGCTTGCGCAGACGCAGCGCCGTGCGGATCGCGTGGTCGATCTGGGCCGGCGCATTCTCGGCCGAATGGATCACTTCCGCCGCGCAGGTGACGTGGCTGACCATCTCCATCTGGTAACCGTAATTGGTCGTGCCGATCGTGTGATGCAGAATATGACCGCTGCCCTGATCGTTGGTGTTCGGGCCGCCCGAGATGAATATGACGGGCAGGCTCTCGGCGTAAGCGCTGCCGATGGCGTTCACGGCGGACAAGGCGCCGACGTTGAACGTAACGATCATCGCTGCGGCGCCGTTGGCGCGCGCATAACCTTCAGCCGTGTAGCCGCAGTTCAGCTCATTGCAGCTGTAGATCTGGCGAGTCGAACCCTCTTCCAGAAGCTGATCCAGAAGGACAAGATTGAAATCGCCTGCGACGGCGAGATGATCCTTAAGGCCGATCTGCCCGAGACGCGCGGACAAGTAATGCCCGACGGTGAATTTCTCTGTGGTCATGAAAGACGCTCCCTGTCCTTGCGTTGATCCCCGGCGGGATCGACATCTGCGTGGAGTGTGGCGTCGTCGATCTCATCTTACTACTATATGGAAATCGCACGATCCATATTCACTGCATATGGATCGCTGCCCGCCTTCGGCTGGCCTGACGCGCAAAATCCGGCGGCCCACCGTCGTCGCGCAGGCTTGAACGGGTTGCAGCGTAACCACAGCCTCAGACTGATGACGCCGAAGCGGCGCGGAAAGTTCCGCCTGTTTCGACGCCCTCAGTCAGATACGTCGCCGCTTCTCAGGCCCGAACGATGCGAGCGGCGTAGCAGCCCCGCTTCGCATAATGTGCGTGGAGATAGGACACGTCCGGATTGGCGAAGAAACGCTCGATCAGCGGCTGCAGATCGGTCCCCTCGGAGAGATCGGCGTCGATGATCTCCCCCGCCACATTGAACGCCCGCAGCGAAATCATACGGATTCTTATGGCTTCCGGGATCGTGTCGATTATGTTGGCCGCGCACGCTGCGCCTTCTTTAATGAAAATAGCTTGCCGCGACCGGTACGGCATCACGGCGGGCTGATGCTCGTAATTGAGCAGAATAGCGTTTTCCCCGATTTCAAGATCACGAATTTCGATGCGATCGGGAACTCCCGGCTGGGCGTCAACCACGCACCGCCTTGCGCCGATCACTGACAGCTCCTCATCCGAAAGTCTGGAAAGCCACGTGAACTCGCTCGCGTCGAGCCCCTGAATGCAGAACATATATACGCCTTCTTTTCTGGCGCTATGTTCCTGACGGCTCGCGAGTGCATCCACACTCCAAATCTTGCGATCAAATTACATTAACCACGTCCGGTTTCAGTACGCGGCAGGCAAGCTCTGGACTTTCACGGCTCACACAACGGAACCAGAGAGCTGAAGTTTACAGAAAATAATGAAGAAAACCCGGCCCGACGACGGACGATCTTCCTTCGATCTGCTCTTCAGAGCGCAATAGGCTTCAGGGGAGAAAACCGCGCGTCGACGACACGACGAAGCATTCCCGCCAGACCGGAACGCCGGTTGGCGGGAGCGGAAGAACCAAACGGGCGGTTCAGATTTTTTCGACGGACGCCGTGTAGATCTTGTCGATCGCGGTCTTCAGGGCCGCATCGAACTCTGCATCGCTCATCGAGACCTTCAGGTCGCCGACCAGCGCACGGGAGAAACTGGCGATCAGACCGTGATTCGCGGCCAGACGCTTGCACGCCTCATCCAGCGGATAGCCACCGGACAGCGTCACGACCCGCTCGACGCGCGGATGCTTGACGAGGTCCAGATAAAGGTCCGGCACGTCGGGAATCGTCAGCTTCAGCATGACCTTGTAATCACCCGGCAGCGCGTCGAGACCCTTGAGAAGCTCTTCGCGCAGGATCGCCTCGGCACCCTTCTTGTCCGGGCTCTTGATCAGCACTTCGGGCTCAAGGATCGGCGTCAGCCCGTGCGCTGCGATCTGCTCGCCGAGCTTGAGCTGCTGCGCCGCGATCGCGGCGATACCCTCGCGATCCGGCAGGTTGACGACCGAACGCTCCTTGGTGCCATACACGCCAAGCTTCGCGGCGCGGGCAAGAAGCTCATCCAGACCGGGGATCGGCTTCATCAGGCGAACGCCGTTCTTCTCGTCCTCAAGCCCTTTATCGACCTTCAGGAAAGGGACAACGCCGCGATCGTTCCACAGATAGCTCGGGACAGACTTGCCCTCGACTTCCCCGTCCATGGTGCGTTCGAAGAGAATGGCGCCGATCACCTTCTCCCCCGTGAACGCCGGGGAGGTGATGATGCGACAACGCATCTCATGCATCAGACGAAACATCTCTTCGTCGCCGGAATAGCTGCCCTCGGAGATTCCATAGAGCGCCAGCGCCCCCGGGGTCGACCCGCCGCTCTGGTCGAGCGCGGCGATGAAGCCGCCCTTGCTCGACATCTGCTCTTTCATCCGTTCAATGGACATCTTACGTTTCTCTCTGCTGAACTCAGGATGCGTGCCGGGACATGACGTCCCGCAGATACCGGCGTCGACGGCGCGTGCCGAACACTGAACGTCCGGGCGGGTCACCCTTCATCGCCCGCGAGCCGATGGCGCACGGAGGAGAGGCGCAGGTCCGGGCGACCCGCCGTCCGCCCCTCCGGCAAGTGCCGCAAGAATTGCACGACGCGCGCATCTTCGCCAGCGTCATGCGCCGTAAATGACGTGTTAATCCTGCTCGTGCTCGAGAATACGGCGCGTCAGTTCGATCGACGGGACAGTCTCCGGCATCATCATTGGCGGCTTGTTGCGGACCAGCAGCCAGCCAACGAACAGCATGACGGCGATCAACGGCGACGCCGCAATGGTGAAGACGCCTGCCGGATAATCAAACGCCATGAGAACCACGACACCCGCGAGAAAGGCGATGGTCAGCCACGACATCGCCTGACCACCGGGCATGGGGAACGCGCTTGCCGGACGCTCGCCACGCTTCACCAGACGTCGGTAGGCGATCTGGCTGCCAAGGATGAACATCCAGGTGGCGACAATGCCCAGGGCCGAGAAATTCAGGACGATCTCGAACACCTGCGCGGGCACGATGTAGTTAAGGCCGACGCCGATCAGATAGATCGAAACCGTCAGAAAGATGCCTCCCGAAGGGACGGAACTGCGATTCAGGTGGGCGAGGAACCGAGGCGCGGAGCCCCCGACCGCAAGCGCCCGAAGAACGCGGCTGGTGGAATACAAACCCGAATTCAGGCTGGAGAGCGCCGCCGTCAGGACGACGATATTCATGATCGTATCGACGCCCGGCACACCCAGCGCCGAGAAGAACGTGACGAACGGGCTGACGCCCGCGTGATACGCCGTCCACGGCAACAGGCAGACCAGCAGCACGACGGAGCCGACATAGAACAGCGCGATACGCCAGATCACGCTGTTGATGGCCTTCGGCAGAATGGTCCGGGCGTCCGAACACTCGCCCGCAGCCGTGCCAATCAGTTCGATGCCCGAATACGCGAAGACCACGCCCTGCGTCAGGATCAACGCCGCCGCCACGCCATGCGGAAAGAAGCCGCCGTTATCGGTGATGAGATGCAACCCCGTCATATGCCCGTCCACCGGCATGCGCGAACCAAGCACCACCGTTCCGACGATCAGGAACAGCACCAGCGCCACGACCTTGATCAGCGAGAACCAGAATTCCATCTCGCCGAAATACTTCACGCCTATCAGATTCATTCCGGTCACGATGCACAACGCGCCAAGGGCGAAGACCCATTGCGGCACGCCGCCGAAAACCGGCCAGAAATGCATGTAGAGCGCGACCGCAGTGATATCGACGATGCCGGTCATGGCCCAGTTCAGGAACGACATCCACCCGGCGACATAGGACGCCTTGTCGCCGAGAAATTCCTGCGCATAGGAGACGAAGCTGCCGCTGGTCGGGCGGTACATGACCAGTTCGCCCAGCGCACGGAGAATGAAGAACGAAAACGCGCCGCACACGAGGTAGACGATCGCAAGCGACGGGCCAGCGGCCTGAAGCCTTGAACCGGCGCCGAGGAACAGGCCCGTGCCGATGGCCCCGCCAATGGCGATCATCTGAACCTGCCGGTTGCCAAGCCCCTTGTGGTAGCCTTCTTCCGTCACGCCAGCGCCCTGCGTGGCGCCAGCGGAAGGTCCTTCGCCTGCCGGGCTTCTGCTCACCGCGTCTATGCTCATTCAGCTCTTCACCTTCAATTTAGGGTCCGCATAGCCAGGGACCGCCAGACTTCGGATCGGCGCAATACCGCGGAGGCACGTCGCACGTCGCGCCGACGACCAACCGTCACAGTCTGAGCCGAGGCTTTGGTCGCCACGCGTATCCGTTCGTTCATTGCGGGCAGTGCATATCCGATCCTGATCTCATCGCAAGACCCGCCAGTCGCAGGGCGCGGCAAGCCCGTTCATCTACGGGCTACACTCCAACTGGCGCAAAGCGCAGACGCCGCACGGGGAACAACAGGCGCCACACCGGATCGGGAGCTTCGTTTTTTCATCAAAACAAGCTGTCAGAGCGCCGCCGGGGTGACAAGTGAATTTCCTTGCAGCCATACGCCAGATCAGCGCCCGGAGGACGCCTTGCGTAAGTTGGCGACGAAGACGCGGCCCTCGCGATAGGAAATCCATACGCGGCGCTGCGCGAACCAGTCCGATCCCAACAGCATGTCCACCGGCTCGGAGACCCGCGCCACGGTGAGGACCGGGTTCAACTCGGTCTCGCCGCCGATAGTCAGGCTGTGAAAGCGGTGCCACCGATAGATCGACGCCCTTCCGTCCACGCCCGCAGTCGTTCCGCCGGAATCTCGCTCCAGCGCGTCTTTCGAGACGCCCAGTGCCGCAGCAGCCTCTTGGGAAACGATTCGGGACCGGGCGCCGCTGTCCAGCAACGCGGTCAGGTCGTGACCATCCAGCCTGATTTTCAGGACAATCCGCCGCCCTCGCCGTGCCGCAGGAAGAGGCGCCCAGCCGCCTTCGGCACGGGGCGGCTGATCGCATGTATCCGCCGCCCCCTCAGTCCAGAACGCCATTCTCCCGCCCGGCGCATCGAGTTCGAGCGCGTCGACGCGCCCTCCGCCAGCAGGCGCTACTACAGGGGGATGCCAGAGCACGGCGCCGTCTCCCGACAACAGATCGCCACCCAGCAGCCCCTCCACCGGCGGGTGAATGTTCGGTCGCGCGGGTAAAAAACCCATAGGAAGCGAGACCGGCCCCAGTTCCAGTCCCCCGATCCGCAGACTCCGCGCGATTACGTTCGGCGCCACGCCACCGTCCCCCCCCGGCCCGGCGAGGCGCGTGCTCCGGAGCGGGTCCGCGGGCAATTCCATTTCGCGTGCATAATCTGGAGAAATCAGACTGCCCTCGGACCCGGTGTCGACCACCAGGCTGACCGTGCGCCCGTTCACCGACACCGGCGTTGACAGGAACCCCATATCGTCGCGGAGGGGAGCTTCGGCCAGAAGGCGGGGCGCACACGACCGTTCCGCGGCTCTGGAGCCGAACGGCGTAAGCCCTAACGCCAGCACAACGAGCGCCCCGCGCGCCGGCAGCAGTCGGCGGAGCGCTCTGCAAGATCGCAGCCATTTATCGGCCTTCGCGATTTTCGTCATGGGTCGAATCTTCACGAAAATGCGCCCCTGCCGCCTGTCAGGAGAGTTTGTCTGCGAAACGGTCCACTGCGTCGAGCAAGGCGGACAGGATCCCGGGCTCAGACACCGCATGCCCGGCGTCGTCGATCATTACGAACTCCGCTTCGGGCCATGCACGATGCAGATCCCACGCGGTACGAACCGGAGTGGCCGTGTCATATCGCCCCTGCACGATCACCGCCGGAATGTGTCGGATCGCCTCCACGTCCCGAATTAACTGCCCCTCGTCCATCCAGCCTGCGTGGACAAAGTAATGGTTCTCGATCCGCGCGAAGGCGAGCGCGTAGCTCGGGTCCCGGTGCTGGGTGGCGAATCCCTCGTTGGGCAGAAGCGTGATCGTCTCGCCCTCCCAGACAGACCACGCCACGGCCGCCCTGCCCCGGATTTCTTCATCCTCACTGGTCAGAAGTTTCCGGTATGCCGACATCAGGTCGTGACGCTGATCTTCCGCCACGGGTTCGAGAAAACGTTCCCACTTGTCGGGAAACAGCCAGGAAGCGCCTTCCTGATAATACCAGTGCAGTTCCGCTTTCCGCAGGGTAAATATCCCGCGGAGAACCAAGGCGCTGACGCTTTGCGGGTGCGTTTCGGCATAGGCCAGGGCCAGCGTCGATCCCCAGGAACCGCCAAACACCAGCCATTTTTCGAAACCGCACATTTTACGCAGTCGCTCGATGTCGTCGACCAGTCGCCATGTGGTGTTGTTCTCAAGCGAGGCATGCGGCGTCGACCGGCCGCAGCCGCGCTGATCGAACAGAAGCACGTCGTATCGTTCCGGATCGAAGAGCTGACGCTGGGTCGGCGTGCATCCGCCGCCCGGCCCGCCATGCAGCACCACCGCAGGCACGCCGCCGGGCTTTCCGCATCTTTCCCAATAGACGAGGTGCCCTTCGCCCGTGTCCATCATACCGTGCGCGTAGGGTTCTATCGGCGGATAGGGCGTGCGGGGCGCGGCGGTCGTGTTCGTCACTCTGGTTCTCCTTTTTCACCTGCACGAAGCCCTTCCGCGCCATCCGCCGCGCCCAAGGCCGCGCGCGGGTGGGCGCGCTCCCAGACGTCCAGCAGCCGCGCCTCGTCCGCCAGCGTGTAGCGCTGCATCGTCGAAAGACTTGCGTGTCCCAGCAACTCCTGAATCGAACGCAGATCGGCGCCGCCTTCCAGAAGATGCGTCGCGAAGGAGTGGCGCAATGCATGGGGGGTGGCGTGGTCGGGCAATCCTTCGCCGATGCGCCATTCCCGCATCGCCCGCTGCGCGACCGCAGGGTTCAGACGCCCGCCACGAACGCCGGGAAATAATGGCTCATCCCGGGCGGGAGACGGATGCGCCCTCCGCCACTGCGTCAGGGCGTCGAGGACGCGAGGCACAAGCGGAGCAAGACGCTCCTTCCCTCCTTTCCCGACAATGCGGAGAAAGCCGCCCGCGCGCGCCGCATCGAAATCTCCGACATTCAACGCCAGCGCCTCAGAAATACGCAGCCCTGCGCCGTAGAGCAGCAGGAACAGCGCCTCGTCGCGCGCCTGCGCCATGGGTGTCCGCTCGGTGGCCGCAACGCCGGGCGCGACCTCTGCCGCGTCGCCGCGCGTGAGAGGGCGCGGCAGAGGCGTCTTGGCGCGAGGCGTCACCAGAAGCTGCGCCGCCGGGTTCTCGACGTTCAGGCGCCTGTCGAGAAACCTGAAGAAAGATCGGAGCGTCGACACCCTCCGCGCACGTGACCGGGCCGCGCGGTCACGCGTCGTCGCCGGGCGTCCGCCATGCGGGGTCAGCGCTCGTGTCTGTTCGTGCGCCAGCCACGCCCGCAGGTCGGGCAGTCCCAACGCGCCCAGCGCCCTCAAGTCGAGCGGCGCGCCGCGATGCTCCGTCATGAAAGAAAAAAACAGCGCAAGATCGCCGCGATAGGCGTCGATCGTACGAGGCGAAGCGCCGCGCTCCGCCGCGAGCCACGACAGAAAAGCGGCGACGGCGTCTTCACCCGTCACGCGGGCCGCCTGTCACGTCGCGTGACGCGGGACAGAAGACAGACGGCACGAGAGAGGTTAGACAAGGGCATGGCGCAAACCAGCCTACTGGAACCCCAGCCGCCGCGAAAGCGCGTGGCCGTGCTTCTGCCGCTACCATTTCCCTGCCCGCTCGATTACGCCGCGCCACCTGCGCTTGCAGACTCATTGCGCCCCGGCGCCATCGTCTCCGTCCCTCTGGGCGGACGGTGCGAGACCGGCGTGGTGTGGGATCAGACGCCACTGCCCTCCGACCTCACCCCGCCGCCGCCGCCCGAGATCGCCGATTCCCGATTGCGCGCCGTCTCCGCGCTCGTCGACGCGCCGCCCATGCCGGAAATGCTGCGGCGGTTTATCGACTGGGTCGCCGCCTACACGCTTGCGCCGCCGGGCATGGTGCTGGCGATGGCCCTGCGCCCCCATCTGCTTGGAACGCAGGCCGGGCCGCGCTCCGGGTGGGCCGCCGCCCCGACGCTTCCCGAAGGGATGCGCATGACGCCCGCGCGCCGGTCCGTCCTCGCCGCGCTGGAAGAAGAATCGCCCCTGAGCGGTGCGGAACTCGCCCGACGCGCGGGCGTCGGCGCTGCGGTGATTCGCGGGTTGGCGGACGCGGGCGCACTACTCGCCGCCCTGCTGGGGCCGATCGCGCCGTTCGCCGCGCCCAACCCCGATCACAACCCGCCTGTTCTGAGCGGCGCGCAGGATGTCGCCGCCACCGCGCTGCGCGCCCTGACGCGAGAACATCGGTTCAGCGCCACCTTGCTGGAGGGCGTGACCGGTTCGGGCAAGACCGAGATCTATCTGGAAGCCGTGGCGGAGTGCATCGCCGCCGGTCGACAGGCTCTGGTGCTTCTGCCGGAAATCGCGCTGTCGGCGCAATGGATGGAAAGATTCGCGCGACGGTTCGACGTGACGCCCGCGACGTGGCATTCGGAAATCGGCCAGCGAGCGCGACGTCTGACATGGAATGCGGTCGGCGACGGTTCCGCGGGGGTGGTCGTCGGCGCACGGTCCGCACTGTTCCTGCCGTTTCGCGATCTGGGTCTGATCATCGTCGACGAAGAGCATGAAACGACCTTCAAGCAGGAAGAAGGCGTCACCTACAACGCTCGGGACATGGCCGTCGTCCGCGCCCGTCTGGCGAACGCGCCGGTGGTCCTCGCCTCCGCGACGCCAAGTCTGGAGACGCTGAACAACGTGGAGACTGGTCGTTACGGCCACCTCGTCCTCCCGTCGCGCCATGGCGGCGCAGCGATGCCCACAACGCGACTGATCGACATGCGAATGGCGCCGCCGCCGCGCGGGCGTTTCCTCTCGCCCGCCCTGATCGACGAAATCGGTTCGACGCTCGCGCGCGGCGAGCAGGCGATGCTGTTCCTGAACCGACGCGGCTATGCGCCGCTGACGCTCTGCCGGGCGTGCGGGCAGCGTATGGAGTGCCCGCACTGCACGTCCTGGCTGGTTGAGCATCGTAAGCGCAAGATTCTGTGCTGCCATCACTGCGATTATCGCCAGCCGATACCGGAGACCTGCCCGCAGTGCGGCGCGGAGCACAGCCTGACGGCCATAGGTCCCGGCATAGAACGCATCACCGAAGAAGCTGAAGAGACGTTTCCCGACGCGCGCGTTCTGGTCATGGCCAGCGATACTGTCGGCGGTCCCGCCGCCATCGCAGAGGCAGTGGAACGCATCGCGCAGCGAGCGATAGACCTGATCATCGGCACGCAAATCGTCGCCAAGGGCTGGCATTTTCCGCATCTGACGACTGTCGGCGTCGTCGATGCGGACCTCGGCCTTGGCGGAGCCGACCTGCGCGCGGGCGAACGCACGATTCAGCTCCTGCATCAGGTTGCGGGGCGCGCAGGCCGCGCGGAGGCGCCGGGGCGCGTGCTGCTGCAATCTTACGCGCCGGAGCATCCGGTCATGGAGGCGCTGGTGTCAGGGGATTTTAGGACATTTATGGAGGAGGAAGCCCGGCAGCGGCAGCCTGGCTTCTGGCCACCTTTTGGGCGCCTGGCCGCTCTGATCGTCAGTTCGGAAAATCCGGAGGCGGCGCAGGACACTGCGCGAAGGCTGGGTCGCGCCGCCCCTGAAGCGCCGGGCGTCGAGGTCCTTGGCCCCGCCCCCGCACCACTCGGACTGCTGCGTGGTCGGCACCGGCACCGTCTTTTATTGCGCACTCGCCGCGCCATAGCCGTGCAGCCTATCCTGCGGCAGTGGTTGGCGGAGGTGAAAGTTGGCGCCGGAGTAAGGGTCGATGTGGACGTGGACCCGGTGTCGTTTTTGTAGATATGACCGCTGTGCCCACATAAGGCAGCGTCCAGCGTCAGGTAAAATTGGCCAAGGCGACGACACGCCAACTATCTAACTACTTTACTTCTGGAGCGTCACGTAGAAGGTGACGCTCCAGACAGCAATTGCAGCTGATTCATGCAGTCCCGCAGAGGTGGAACGAAATCGCCATACAGTACAGTGATCCAGATCTCTGCATGCTGTGAAGCCCAGTTTATCGGGTCAGAAAGAATTCCGCATCCCTGTCACGAAGGCCCATTTGGGCTTTCGTGACATCCTGCCGGACTCAGGCCGCTTCTTGCAGGCGCAGTTCTCTCTCTGCACGAGCCTCGAGCATCCGCGTATGTTTGTGCGCCTCAGGTGAGATGCGCAAGTAAAGCGTCATCGCGCCTGCCGCGAGGTAGAGGCCGGAGAAGGTCCAGATCACGCCTTCCAGTCCAAGGCCAAACCAGGACTCACAGACGCCCACAACTGCAGGACCGACCCACGTGCTGGCCCCTGCGCCAAGACCCAAAATCGAAAGCGCTGCAGCTTTTTCTTTAGGAACGATCAACGGCATGAGACCTGACATCGGGACGAACGCAGCGACGGTGCCGCCATAGATAAAGCCGGCAAGGGCCGCGAGCATGAAATTACCCGGATACCAGATCGGCGTGTAGTAGAAGAGAGGAATTGTGAGGCACGACCCGACGCAACCGAAAACGGCGACTACGAAACGATGTCCCAACTTGTCGGCGACCATACCCGCCACAAGGTTAAACAGGATATTTCCAAGAAAGATGATCGACAGCAAATCCAGCCATTGCGCCTGCGTGTAATGAAGAACATCCACGAAGAACGCAGGCATGATCGCCAGAAACGCATATTCCGAAGACGTATCGACAGTCCTGATGACACCCGCGACCAAGGTCTTCGGCTCGCGCCACATAATGCTGATCGAACCAAAAAACACGTCCTTTTTGTCGACAGGTTTCTTGATCAAAGGATGTGACCCCGTCTGTTCGCGCACCAGCAGCAACGCAATCAGACCGCCCGCAATCACCAGTCCAAGCGAGCACCAGAACGTAGCCAGTTCTCCGATATAAGGAATGGTGTACCGGGCGAATTGCGAGCCAAGCGTTGGAAGACCGGCAGAAAACGAAAACCAGAACCAACCTGCTGCGGAACCAAGCATGCGAGCGGGCGTAGCTGCGGCGATCCAGACCAGGAACCCGTAAGCGAACAGCGGGTACGCGAAGCCACGCAGAGTATAGAACGTGAGGGTCATTGCGAAATTATCTGGACCAAGCCCCAGCGCGAGGAATCCCACTTCAAGCGCAGCCCACATAATCAGACCGGCCCACATCGTGCGGCGCGGGCCATACAGATTTGATAGTGGGCCTGACAGCCACGCCGATATCATGACGGTAACCCCGTAGGTCGTGAAAAGAAGATTCACGTCCGCCTGAGTGTGGCCATGATGCAGCATGAATGTATCGAGATAGCCCGCCTCCACGCCGTCGCCGACCATGAAGAGGAGGAGGCCGACAAATCCGAAGAAAAGAGATGACGGGATACCCAGAACACCGGAAATACCCCGGCGTTGACTTGTGATTGCGCCTGACAAAAATCTGTCTTTCTTGACTAAGCGACTGCAAAATCGGACATGCATATCCCGGCCCGCCGACACGCGGTCAAAGCAGGTTGCAGCGCACGGCTTCGCGTAAAGGCGAAAGCCTCGTTTCGGAAAGTCACGTCAACGGACAACATTGACGTGGCATCGCCATGAATAGCGATGCAGAAACTGTGATATGCGTTGTTAATAAGCCGCCGCACACGCAGATGTCAACGAATTTCCACAAAAAGGCCGTATTTGGTAAAAGAAAATAAAGATAATGATTTTTATATGAAAGAAAAAAACTGAATATATTCGATTTTTGGTTGTTTATTTTACTCTTAACTAGATAATTTTTATCTATTAAAGATAAAATATCTTTACCACGATTTCGAAATATTCACTGCACACTCAGCACTCCACATGAATACGTGTGCGGTTAGCTGCAACTGGGTGGCTGTTAGAGCCTGTTTGGAAAATCGGTCTGATGTGATTCAAGCTCTGGATGTGGACG
>NZ_JAFVMF010000039.1 GCF_017377715.1 Acetobacter sacchari
CCAATCTCATGCGCAGAAATGCTCACCCGTGATTTTCCAAACAGGCTCTAAAAGATACGCCAGTGTCAAATCTAGCCGGAACCTACCATACAATGAGCGGCACTCTCAAAGGCTTGTCTCTGTTGGTAGCCGCAATAAGCGATGCAGCACACGCCGTGAGTCTCATGCCTTGTCCGCACTGGCCAGAGACGATTGTGGCGACGAAGCTCAAAAACGCGGGGAAGATCACGCAGGACGAGCTTGGGACTTCGAACGTAACACCTCGCATCCTGCGTTCCGTTGGTTCATTCTGAGGCATTTGGATACAATTGCGAAAGAAGAGGGCGCAGCGTGGACGAGAATCTGTGGCCGACATTTGGCCCCTACGGAGATATCAGAACTCAAGAAAGCAAGACCGAGGACGAAAGCGTAAAAGCCATCCTGTCTAGTGAGTGGCGTCGTAAGTGCTTCTCACTAATAGAGTGGGGAATTACCTTACTCCACCTTTCTATAGTAGATTGGGAAATTGACAACGAGTATGATCGTGTCAAACAAATGCTCGGCTTGCGCATGCTCAACTCGTCCCTGTCTAGCGTTTCTCTTATACTGCAAGGATATTCTCAACCAGCACTTTCTATGGTCAGAGATATAATGGAGACTGGTAATCTTCTGGAATATTTTCGGTTGTTTCCAGACGAAGTTGTAACATGGGCACGGTCTAATAGTGAGATCAGAAGGAAAAAATACTCGGCGCAAAAGGTAAGAAACAAAACAAAAGAGAAGCATCAAGATGTAGGTGAAGGTTTGTCTCTGGCGTATTGGACGCTCTGTGATGTTGCGGTCCACCCGACTCCGGCTGGTTTCAATATGCTTCTGGATACTGATTCGCCTACGGCTGGTCCACAATTCGTAGAACGCCATCTGAACGCATGGTTGCGAGAAATGATCCTAAGATTTTCTCCGGCAGTTTGGATAATGCTGTTACAGGTTCCTCATTTGACTCATGAGCAAGAAATGTCGGCGCACGACTATGGGACCGCGATGTTGCGGGTTGCTGCACTTCCGCTGCCAAACTGAAAGTCTATCTTGTGGTATGCATTGTGCGGACGTCGTCGACCCAACTATTGTCTGTGCGACCGTTCTTGGCAGGTAACCCGAACGCGGTAGATTTTTCCGAGGCGGCGAACACGTTTAGGCCCGTCAACTCGGTTCGCCGCTGATAATTTGGTGGCAACATTTGAACCGCTCGGCAGTATTTCCCGCCGTCGCGTCTGATTAAGACTGGCGACGTATCGGGCAGGATTGGTGCGGTCACAGGTATATGTAGCGCCGGAGGTATCGGGGCTGGATCAGCCACGTCAATAGGTGGGAGCAAGCGGCTGTCCAGAGATGGTGCCCAAGCTTGCCGATAATCATGCTCACGGCGCTACCACGCCATCACCGCCTTGTGTATCTCAGTCATCGCTTAATGTGTCTAGCTGATCAACGCCGCGTAGGCGCGTGAACTGCGCGGAGGGGAGCGTCCAACTCAGTAAGAAGCGACTTGGGGAAGTCGCCTTACAAGCTCATGCTTGCCGATTGTCGTCCGCAGATCGGAGGGAAGACGCAGGCGGAAAACGAAGCCGTCGCGAGATCGCCGAAAGCAAGCGCCGCTGGGTCCGTGCTTTGGCGTCGTGGAGTCACTTGTGGACTCAGCAGAATTCGCGCCAGAGCTACTACCGAGTAGTCTATTTTTCCGCTGAAAATCAATGATTTATGGAACACGCAGGCGGATGGTGGAGCTGAGGGGAATCGAACCCATGTATCCATGCGAGTCTTGGTGTTTCACGAATCGCGATCAATTATAAAGAAATATCGAATATCATGTCTCTAGACGTTTCAGCGCGAATCGGCTAAACGCATGTTCTAAGGTGGACAGTAAGATGGGCGTTTGTGGTTATGAGTCGGCTCGCACCAAACCGTTTAACCGCTCGCCAGGTAGCTGCGCACAAGGACGGCGATCTTGCTGACGGCGGCAATCTTCATCTGGTCGTCAGAGGAGCCTCTCGGCTCTGGGTGTTCAAATACAAGAGCGCTCTGACGGACAAGCGCCGCGAGATGAGCCTAGGGTCCGCATACGACATCGGGTTGGCTGAAGCCCGTACGCTAGCCACAGACGCTCGTCGCCTCGTCAATCAGAGGATTGACCCACTCGAACAGCGCCGGACTGAAGATAGCGCCCGCAAGCAGGAAGCCGGGCTCAGTTTCCGCGCCGTAGCTGGTCGCTATATCGAATCACAGACGCCGGGCTGGCGAGATCCACGCGCCGCCTCGATCTGGTCTGCGTCCCTTGAGCAGAATGTTTACGGCTTCTTTGGCGACAAGCCGGTGGCTATGGTCGATACATCAGACGTAGAGAGCGTGCTGAAGCCGATCTGGACCGAGAAGACGGAGACCGCAACCCGCATCCGTGGCCGGATAGAGCGCATTCTCGACTATGCCCGCGCACAAGGCTGGCGTTCAGGAGAGAACCCGGCCCGGTGGCGTGGCCATTTGTCAGCGATCCTCGCGCCCCCGTCGAAGGTGGCCAAGGTCGAGCACCACGCCGCAATCGATCGGAAAGACATCGCTCGCGTCATGGGCGCACTGGCGACGTCTGGCGGCATCGCCGCGAAGGCCGTCCGCTTCGCCTGCCTCACCGCAGCACGCTCCGGTGAGGTCCGTAGCGCCACCTGGGGAGAGATCGACCTCGACGCGAGGGTGTGGACCGTTCCGGCTCACCGCATGAAGACCGGCAAGGAACACCGCGTTCCGTTGTCCGATGGCGCTGTAGCTATCCTGCAGGAAGTGCGGCCGCTCCAGGACGAAAGACACGGCGATCTCGTGTTCCCCGGCCAGCGCGCCGGTAAGCCGCTCTCAGACGTGGCTCTGTCCAAGGCCCTTCACATCGCAGCCGGGACGAAGGACGTCACCGTGCATGGCCTGCGGTCCACATTCCGCGACTGGGCGGCTGAAGAGACGGATTACCCCCGCGAGGTCGCCGAGATGGCGCTGGCGCACGCCATCAGCAACAAGGTAGAGGCCGCATATCGTCGTGGGGATCTGTTCGAGAAGCGGCGGGAGATGATGGGGAGATGGGATGGTTTTACGGTAAAGTCGTAAAACCATCCCATAGGCCTTGGCGCAGAGACGCAGCGTTTCAGGCTGAGGCGGCGAGGGCCTAGATACATGATCCACTCGCCAAATCTGCCCATTTAGGAACGGATTGATGCGTCGATATTAAATTTTCAAAGTGACAAAGCAATAACTTTGATTCCTTTGTTTCGTTGGGACCTAGAAGAGAAAATCCCGAATTATTATGATAAACCGTACTAATGAAACACAATGCGTCCAAAATAGATATCAATTTCGTGAAGTTTCCGTATGTTGGGATGTATGAATATGTGCCATGTACTATTGTATGTCTATTTAATCCTAGAGGATTATTTTCATTTTTAATATCGGCCAAGTAGTATTTGTTTAGAAAATCACGAAAACTCTCTAGGGCAGCATACCGCTCTCCAAAATAGTTCTCAGATTGTTTCTCTCTTTCGATAATTTCACTTACGTAAGAGGTCAGATTTCGGGTCCCGTAACCGACGCCGTGATTGATATCATTCGCTAATAGTCTTATTACGCCCTCAACGACAGGAACTAAAGCAGTAATAGCCACATTTTTGTAGCCAGAAAAAAAAGCATTAACGCACTCAAGTATGCTAGAATAGAAATTTTTTACGTGGGGGATTTTTGAATAGAATTCAGTCATAAATGCAGAAAGGCGATTTGCAGAGTATACTTCAGTTGCCCACATCTCAAAACATAGATAGATAAGATCTTTCGTCTCTAATGACGCACTGTTTCCTTCTGAATATAGAATTTTTTCTTTAATACCTTCAGAGCGTATATTGTTAATAGAACTCGTTAAAAAACTAATTTGACCAAATGAAACGTAGAATGGAACGAACCATTTTATTTCCTTTAGTATATTTTTGTGAAAAAGAACATAATTCTTATTTGTGTCTTGATCGGCGATCATTTTGAGTCACGACGTTCTATTTCTACATTAATCCCAGTGTATGCAAGTTTCGCTGTTTCTCGTAATTCAAAGTGATGCTGACGTAGTCGTTCCCAGTATTCACGATATTCCTCTAATAGGCTGTCTCGTCTGCCGACAAACGCCTTTTTATTATCTTCGCTACAACTCGATTCTATCGCGCTGTGCAGAGCTACGTATTGAGAATACATGGCGTTGTTGAGGCGAATCGAATCGATCAAACCGGCTGCCAGCGTGTAGCATTTTATTAAATGTTGGACGGTTAATTCGTTCTGGATATACCCGATGTAAATTGTGTTGTTTTTGTATACTGGAAAATATTCCTCTTCAACGGGATAAAATATCGGAACAGCGTTCTGGCTGGGGACCGTTTCCAAAGTTTGTCCCGCCTCTTTGTAGTATCTAGTGTAAACGGTATCGATCTCTGATCGAATTGCTAAAAGTGTTTGTTTTATTTTCTGATTTTCTGATTTTATTTCAGCATGATTTTTTTCTGAAATCGTCCATCGGGTTGTTAAGATTGATACTCCTCCGCCAATGATAGCTCCCAAAAGTGACCCGCCGAGATTTATCCAAGTGTCAAGGTGACCGTCAGGCGGTGTCATTCTCTACCCTTCCTCAACCGAACTCCGGCCCCACCACCATTCTCCGCGATAAACTCAACGCCTGCGTTTTCCAGGGCGGCGCGGATGGCGGAAAGGGTGCGGGGATTTAGATTCTCACCTCGTTCCAATCTCGCGATTGTATCTGGGGAAACAGAGGCGGCCGCAGCCAAATCGCGGACACCGAGTCCGAGAGCGGCCCGCGCCATCTTACTTTGAACAGGTAGAAGCATCGTTTCCCCGTTACGAAACCCTTGCGCTGTTACGAGCGCGGGTATATCGTAACGGTGTTCTGACATCGTTGCAATGTCAGGCGGCCAAATGGGGAGCTTGGACCCTCCCGCATCTGGCCTAACCACAAACCGAAGGTAACTCGGCAATGGCTGATCACGCCCTTAGCGTACGGTCTCGATCCCGTACAAGCACTTTCTCGCAAATAGCTTCGTATCTTGCTGCTGCGGTGGCAGTGCCAGCGATCCTCTTTGGTATCGTGGCAGGCATCGCCACGCCAGATCCGGTCGCGTCCGGTCACGCTCTCCGTCTGGAGGCAGTCCGATGAGCGCCGCCGCTACGATCCAGACACCGAGCGACCTCGGCCTTCTGTTCCCCATCAAGACCCACGCCCTCAACACCTCCGACCACGACCTGATCCGCAAGGCGCAGGAAGTGACAGAGCGCGAGGTATGGGCGCGCAAGATCACTGATGAGAGCGCAGACGGAAACGTGCCGGCTGAAGCTGAGGCCGCATTCACCACCAACGGCGACGCGCTACAAGAAATGGCGCGGGTCGAGGTCACTACCTGGGATGGCTGGATTGCCCGCCAGATCGCATTTGCCACGTTCCAATATTCCGGACCGGACCGCGTGAAGATGCCAGATTGCGGGCCGGACGAATGGCTTGAGTATGCAGCGGGCCACGACGCAATCCGCCACCTTGAAAACAAGACAACGCATGATCGCCCGAAGGAATACGTCGGAGCGGCAGGCAAGGCTTTGTCCGCGCTGCTCACGTCGAGCCGGGTTCTTTACACGAGAACAGACGGACGACTCACACTCCTGCATTGCCTGATTGAGAGGATCAAAAGCAGGCCCGGCGCTGAGGTGGATAAAGGCTGGCTCCTGCCTGCGCTGGAGGTTCTGCTTTCGGAAATATGCGACACCTCCGAATGGTTCCGCGACCGTCTGGACGAGGCGGAGTTCAGCGCATGACCCGACGATCCCTCACGATAAGAGAAATCGACGCAATCGAACTTGCGGAATACGAACTGAGCCGACTTGGACATGTCGCGGCCATCGCTGGCGGCGCGCTACGGACTGCGGTTGTCGACTGCCAGACGCACGGGCAATCCGAAATCGGAATGATGCTTATCTGGCTCGGCGAGAAGATCGAAGCGCAATGCACGATCCTATCCGAAACAATGGGCGGCCAGCTTCGTGAGAGGGTGGAGGGCAAATGACCGAAGCCGCACGCACCTCCATAATGGAGGCGCAGGAGTGATGACCCCCATTCAATCCGCAGCCATATCCGCCACAGCCTCAGATCGTCGCGCATTACGTCTGGACCCTGAAGGAATCGCCCTCAGCACCCCGACAGTAGCAGCCGAGTTCGATCGGTGGCGCAGGGCGTGGACCCGCGCATGGACCGGACAGGCCAGATCGAGGCGAGACCTGATCGCCCGCGCCCGGCTGGCAATCGCTGATCCAAACATCATGGACCACGACGAAACCCAACGGCTCGCCCGCGACGTGCTGGCCGTGCTTGGCGCAGGAGGGAAGCGCGCATGACCCCCATCGAACGCAGAACCCGCCGCGCCCTCGCGCTGGATCGCAACCGGGACCGGATGCACGACGAGGCCGACCGCGACGACAGCCTGACGCAGCCGGAGCGGGCGCTTGTGTGGAACCGCTCGCAGCGCATCACGCGCCGCATCTGGCAAGAGCGGCTGGGCGTGGCGACCACGCGCGCCCGGACGCTGGCGGACCTGAAGCACAAGGCGCGGCTGACGCTTGAATACCTCTATTCGGAGGCCGACGACGACGCGCTCGCAGCCAGCCTTTGCCGCGACATTCTCGCCATGCGGGAGCGTCACTGATGGGAAGACGACGCAAGCCTTGGGCGCCCGGCGACGTTAACCGGCTGGTTAAGATGCGACGGGACGGGAAGACGTGGCGGGAGATCGGGGCGGCGCTGGGTAAGCCGCACATCTCGTGCGCGCGATACTGGCGGGAAGTGCTAGGGTATGAGTGTATCAATGTGGAAGCCGAGGGCGGGAATGACTGAAGAAAATGATCTCCCGAAAAGACGCAACAGCGGTCTCTCTCCTATGGGTATCTATGTGCCTAAGCGATCGTTTGCACTGAAGGAAGCGGTTCTAAAATTGGCCGAGCTTCGCTACCCAAACCTCCCGTGGCCACGGTACTTATTTGGAACGATGGAAACTGCCCTCAATTGGCATGTCAACAAGTTACTTACTGCAGACGGCTGGGACCCATATTGCGACAACCCTTCATCTGACGAGATTGAGGGGGTAGATCAGTTGACGAAATTAGATTGCTTCCTCGCTTTAGCAGAAGCGCGGGCTGCTCTGCGTGAAGCCTTGGCAGAGGGGGATCTTGTCGCGTCTGCAATGGGTGCTGAAGGATCGTGGATAGATCAAATTCCTTTTGCGTACTGGCGATCGAACGACGGGGGGTGGCGTATGCTGATCACTGATCGAACTGATGATTACAGCCACACTTTCATAAAGAAGTCTGATTTCAATCGATGGGAAAAGACATCGCTGCATTCTGCTCCTGACGAATTATCGAGAGAAGATGGCGAGCCATCTAATCGTGAAGTGGATGATTTTTTACAAGATAAGCTGCGCGCTGCGCTGGCGCAGGAAAACAGGCCTACCAAAACTGATATTCAAGAATCGGTGACATCTTACTTGGGCATCAGCAAGACCCGATTCTTATCCTCGTGGGAAACCGTCACAAATTCACCTGAATTCAATTCATTCAAACGACCCGGCGCGAAAAATGGCAGAAAACGGCCAGTTTCTTAATCGTATTATCTTTTCTATTCGTGTGGACTTTTTTGAACTCGCGTCGCGGTGAATTCTTGCATCGACACGAGACGCACAGACACACGGAGAAATCTCACGATGACCGCGCCAAACAGGGACACACAGGGACGCCGCTTTTTGCGGATTGAAGATGTCATGCACGAAACATGCTTGAGCCGAGCAACTGTCTATCGGACTGCGGCGCTTGAGCGAGTCAAGGTAGGAACCCGGACGCTGATCACTGTGGAGAGCTATGAGCGCTGGATCGCTTCTCTTCACAAGAATGCAGCCTGAAAACAGAAACGCCGCCTGCGGTTAACAGGACGGCGATCCGAAAAACAATCCAACATCAGGCGACAGCAACAAGCGCTTGATATCGGATTTCGGTTCGTTCTGTCCAGAGAAATCGTAGCGGCACTATAGAGAGTGCCAAGATATGCCCCCTGAAAAACGGGAACACCCGAGTTATGTACTCGGCGATGATCTTTCACCCGAGGCTATCGGCCGGATCATTGCGAATATCCTGAATAGGAATGCGGCTACCGCTGAGCGAATTGCTGCAGAACTGTCGATGGCGAACTGCACCGCGCTTCTCGTGATGCAGTTGCATGGCGTTCCGCTCAGCGTTGCAGAAGGTGAGGTCGAGCGAATTGTTCAGGCGGCCATTGAGCACCTGGCTGAACTCAAGCGTCTCGGAGATGACGAATGAGCGACGACATCTCTCCGTCGTGCCGCGATGGCATGAACATGCTCGGCAACATGTCTCTTCAGGGATATGCAGCGCCGCAAATCATCCGGATTGGTCAGGCCTGGGTTGATCGCCATGCGCCCGGCGCCGATCCCCTGATCAACGCTGGAACGATCGCTATCGCAGCGCTGATCCGCGAAGCATATGACCAGTCTGGTTTAGCATATGCCCGCCGCGTGGCTAATCTATTCGCAACATGCGTGAAAGAGGAACTTGATTTCGCACGCCTGCGCGACCGTACCGACCGCGAGCAGGCGACCGGCAGTAAGACAAAGAAACGGAAGGCGCGTGCAGCATGAGCGCCGCCCTCAAAATCTCAACTTTCAAGCCGGTGGCGCTGGAAGCAGCACGTCTCGCTTCGCGTGGGCTGACAATCTTTCCCTGCCATGAGGACAAGCGCCCGACGTGCAAATGGGGCGATCTCGCCACACGATCCATGGATGACGCGCTGATGCTGTGGCGCACACACCCCGGCGAACTGATCGGCGTCGTCACCGGGCGCTCTTCCAACATCGTCGTGCTGGATCTCGATCTTCAGCATCCGACCGCAGATGAGTGGTATGGCGAGCATTGCACCCGCCTGCAGGGACACCGCATGCACCGGACCCGGTCCGGCGGCCTGCATGTCCTGTTTCGGCACCGCGACGGCGTGACCAACCGGAATCCCCGCGGAACAGACGGGCAAAAGACCGTTGGCGTCGATATGCGCGGCGAAGGCGGTTACATCATCTGGTGGCCCGCCACCGGGCTTGAGGTGATCGACAACATCCGTCCGCAGCCCATGCCCGCATGGCTCGTCGAGATGGTCACCCCGCCGCCTGCGCCAAAAGCCGACCTTGCGAAGATCGAGAACGGCCTGCTCGACGCCGACAGGTATGTGGCGGGGGCAGTTCGGGCCGCAGTCGCTTCCGTCGCGTCTTGCCGGGAAGGCGGGCGCAACCACACACTGAACGCCGAGACCTACGCCCTGGCGCGCTTTATCGCGAGCGGGCATCTGACGACCAGCGACGTCGCCGCCGCAATGGCCGCCGCCGCCATGCAGGCAGGTCTCGACAAATCCGAAATTGAGAAAACAATCGCCTCGGCGCTCCGGGCAAGGATGGCCGGATGAATGGACCTGTAAACATCGACGGCGCGGTGAGCGACGGACTGCGACAGGCAAAGAGATCGACGACGATGCAGCCGAACCCACTTCGCTTTGTTGATGTCGCCAGCTTGGCAGGTAAGGTCGTCGCCGATCGCGAGTGGGTTGTCGACCAGTGGTTGCCTGCCGGGTGTGTCACTGTTCACTACGCGGCTGGAGGCGAGGGTAAGACGCTGCTCGCCCAGCAGCTTATGACGAGTGTTGCGGCCGGGGTGCCTTGGATCGGCTTACACGTGAAGAAGGGCCGCGTGCTGGGTATGTTTTGCGAGGATGACGAGGACGAACTGCACCGACGCCAAAATGCGATCAACGTTGCTTACGGCGTGACTTTCGATGACCTGTCAGACATGCGCTGGACCGCCCCAGTCGGCGACGACAATACGCTAGTGAGATTCGAGAACGATGGGACGCCAGTAGAAACCGACCGCCTCGGAGATCTTCGTGCGTTCGCGCTGCACTGGCGCCCGTCTGTGATTGTCCTTGACGTTTCCAGTGACCTCTTTGGAGGGAATGAGAACGTCCGCACGCAAGTGTCTGTCTACCTCAAGGCAGTTCTGGGGGCTCTTGCACGAGACACTGGAGCGGCTGTCCTGCTGAATGCCCACCCAAGCCGTGCAGGGATTAGCAGCGGCGACCTCGACGGTGGCTCTACAGCGTGGAATGGCGGGGTTCGCTCACGTTGGGGCCTGTACACACCCAACGGCGAAGATGGCGAGCCAAGAGACGAGACCGTGCGCGTTCTGAGCAAGAAGAAAGCCAACTACGCCACGCGGGGAGATGAGATACGCCTGAACTATCGTGACGGCGTGCTCTGGCCCGAGAAAAGCGACGATCCACCGCTTTTTCAAAGGCTCGATAAGGAACGGTGTGAGCAAATCTTTCTCGATCTACTCGATGAGGTTGGCAGGCAGGGTCGGCACGCTTCCGACAGCCGGAACTCCGCAAATTACGCACCCAAGCTGTTCTCGCAAAACCCGAAGCGTCAGCGGTTCACCAGACGGGATTTTGAGACCGCGATGAACCGGCTCTTTGGTGCCGGACAGATCAAGGTCGAGCCCTACGGCAAGCCTTCAGCAAACACAAAACACCTCGTCCGGGCAGAGTCCTGCGAGGGGGGCGAAGGTCTCTCGTAAGTCATTGATTTTATTAGGGCGAGGGTTGGGCGAAGGTGTTCGGCAAGGGTTGGCGAAGGTGTCTCATAAGTCGTTGAAAATACTAGGGCGAAGGTGGGGCGAAGGTAGGGGGGGGCGAGTGTTATATATAAATATATAGGCGCAGGCTCCACCGGGAGCCGCCTGCGCCTTAATAGAGATGTCGACAGAACGAGGATTTCAGATGCGTTACGTGATCGATTGCATTGACCCGGATCGGCCCGAACGAGGGTCAATCGTCACTATGTGCGATACCTGGGATGAAGCGCAGGCAGAAGCTAAACGGCTCCAGAATTCATTGACCGTAGTAAGCATTGAAGATGGCCAAACCCGGAGAATCGTAACCGGAGCAGAACTTCAACGGCTTTTGAGGCAGTGAGAGGATGACCCTTCACCTCTCAAAAATCGACTGAGGCGCGGAAACGCACTGCGCGACGAAACCTCACCTTGATGGTCAGCATGCCTCACGCGCGCGCCGCGCACGCATCGCTCGCGCGGGATCATCATTATGCAGGCGGTGAAAACCGCACCGAAACCCGAAAAATGGCGGAAAATCGCCAGAGGTAAGATCGTCGCTCAGGAGGCAGGCGAAGCGGGAATTCCTGCTTTGGTTCTTTTGGTCCTCGTCTGGTGGTGATTACTTGCGGCACGGCTGAGTAGGGCGCGGCGAAAAGCAGGGTTCGGTTTCTATCGTAGGAAACGAATAATTCTTCTAATCTATTGAAAAATACATATAAAATTATGATGGAAACATCAATGGCCACCTTTATGTCCATCTTAATGACGACGGCAGAGCATTCCGACGCCTTCGTTGTGTGATTGTCGACATCCCCTGATTGATCGAGAATTCAGAAAACATCAACAATTTGTAATATACATGTCAGTTATCTGTGTATATCTACTTGGATCTATCTGTATCTACGTGCGTCATATAAAATAGACATCAAGTACTACAATAATATTTCGTGCGACTGTATTGTGCGCCATATGAGCGCACCTGACGTAACCTCCCCGATATGCCTTTCGACAGAAGACGCAGCCCGACGCATCGGCATTAGCGGGCCGACATTGCGCCGCATGACCCGTGACGGCGATGCGCCGCCATCGATCATCGTTGGCCGCAAGCGTCGTCTGTACCCTGAGGAAAGCCTGCGCGAGTGGGTGCGCGACCGAACCAATAAGGAGCGCGCACTATGAGCGAGCTTGAGACGCTGGCCGGAAAGGCTGGCCTGAACGACCCTGAACTGCTGCGGATCTCCCGTGCCGACCTGCCCCCGCAGGCCGCTGTCGACGATCTGCGACGTCGCTACCCGTCCGCCTTCACCAGCCCTGCCAACGTGCGGGAACTGCCCCGGAAGGACTACGAGACAGCCAAGCGCGACTTTATCCAGCGGAGCTACCGCCGATGAGTGAGACCGTCGAAAAACGGCCGTTATCCGCGCTCGTCGCCGACATGTTGGCCGCGCAGACTGCCGCACGCAGTCGTCCCGGCGCACCCTGGAATATGATCGACGGCATGGTGCGCAACGCCTTCCACGCTGCTTCCCGCTCCAGCGACACCGGGGCAAACCTGAACAGTCCTGCGGACCGGGAAGCCAAGGCCCGCATTCGTGCCGAGGTGGAGAAAGCCATAGCGGAATGCAGGCGTTGGGCGGACATGCCTGCCGATCAGGTGGCGTCCGCCGCCGCTGTTGCGACTGCCCCCAAGCCTGAGCCCGCACCCACGCCAGAGGTGCGTGCGGGGCGGCTGCTGGACGATCTGGCCCGGCGGGGCGTGCGTATCGAGGTGGGGAGCAGAAACCGCCTCTCGGTACGCCCTGCGCATCTTCTGAGCGATCTCGACCGGGCCAATCTCACAGCCCTTCGAGCAGTCGTCGCAAAGGTGTGGCTGGAGCGGAATCAGGTGGCGATATTCGAGTGACGGACACCCCTGAAATGGCCAATCCGGCGTCGGACGAAACTCGCGACGAAACTGCCGTTTTGAAGGCCGTCACGACGAAACCGACTGGGGAAAAGGGAGGGCGTCCGTGCTCGATATGCACCCACCCGCTGGCGCGCGACATTGACCGTGCGCTGGTCTCTCCGGGCGGTTCCTATGCGACCGTAGCCGGTGCCTTCCCAGGCACCACGGCGAAGTCGCTTGAGCGTCACTACAAGGCGCATCTGCTCCCACGACTGGAGCGTGCGTCCGGTCTGGCCGCCGACCATATCGGCCCCAGCCTTGGCATCCTGAGCCAGCTTGAGGAACTGCGCGGGCGGGCGATGGACTTGCTTGAGAGGGCGGAGAAGTCCGGCAAGCTGAAAGAGGCGATCGGCGCCATCCGCGAGGCTCGGGGCGTGCTGGAATCTCAGGCGCGTCTCACCGGATTGGACGGGTCGCGCTCGCAAACCACGATCAACGTCATCAACGCGCCCGGCTGGACGGTGGTGCAAGGTTCGATCCTGACCGCGCTGGAGAGCTTCCCCGACGCCCGTGCGGCGGTGGTGCGGGCGCTGGGGCATGTAATCGATGGCTGATGCGACGCAGGACATGGCGCGGGAGATCAGGCACGGCCTCGACCCCGTGCTGTTCGCCCGTGAGCGTCTGGGGTTCAACCCCGACCCCTGGCAAGCTGATGTCCTATCGTCGGATAGCACGCGCATTCTGCTGAACTGCACGCGGCAGGCGGGCAAGACCACCACAACGTCGGTTCTTGCGCTGCACACGGCCATTTATCGGGGCCAGTCCCTGTCTCTGCTCTTTTCGAAGGCGCAGCGCCAGAGTTCGGAGTTGCTGGCGAAGATCCGCCATCACATAGCGACGATGGACTCGCCGCCCGAACTTCTGAAGGACGCTGCCACGGAAGTTCAGCTTGCCAACGGTTCGCGCATTGTGAGCCTGCCGGGTAGCAACCCTGATGCGATTAGAGGCTACAGCGCGCCCGCCCTTATCGTGGAAGATGAAGCCGCGTTCGTCGACGATGAGCTTTATGAAGCCTTCATGGCGATGCTTGCCAGAAGCCATAAAGGGCGCGTGATCCTGATGAGCACCCCGAACGGTAAACGCGGGCACTTTTACGCCGCGTGGACTGGCGGTGATCGAAAGTGGCAACGAGAATCTGTCACAGCCGATCAGGTGCCACACATTGACGCCGCATACCTGGACGAGATGCGCGGCGAATACGGCCCGTGGAAGTTCCAGCAGGAATTCTTCTGCAAGTTTGTCGAGGCCGACGACCAGTTTTTTAGCGACGAGGCGATAGAGCGGGCGTTCTCCCGCGAAGTCCCGTTGCTCGAACTCAATTTCTGAGGAAATCATGAGCGATATACCAGACAAGATCGCCGCAATTCAGGATGAACCGCTCAAGCTGAACGCTGATCGCAACATCCGGCCCCGTTTTTGGTGGGCGCTGGTGAAAGACCGCGTAATCCAGAAGGTGGTTCGAACGCACAGCTATGATCGCCACGCGTTCGTCGAGATTGACGGTGTGCCAGAGCAGGCGGTGCGCGGCGGTGAGAAAGTTCCGGCAACGGGATACGCCGTCGTCAACGTCACCGGCGTGCATGACCATCTTCGCATTGGGCTCACTCTGAACGAGTGGGGAAACCTGATCGGATGAGAGCGCAGTCGAAGCAATTTGAGCCGGAAGTCGTTGAGGATCGGCGCGAGATCACACCCGGATCGCTCGAAAGCTATGTCGTAGGGCTCGACCTGGGGAAGTCTCAGGACTTCACTGCGATCTGCGTCGCCGAAGTCATCGCCTGCGAGCGCCTGCACTGGAAGCGAACAACGTTCGAGCACGCCGCGCAGATTGTCGGGCGGCGGCGCACCTACCGCTATCGGGTGGTGAACGTGCATCGGTATGATCGTGGCACCAGCTATCCCGACATCGCGCGATCCGTGCAGGGCGTGTTGCGCCAACTCCCCAGACCAAAGTTTGACGCCGCGTTGTTCGTCGACCGTACGGGCGTCGGCGCTCCTGTCGTGGATACGATGCGGGAAATGGGACTTGTCCTGACCGGCGTTGCGATCACCGGCGGGTTGAAGGTGAACCGACCGCGATGGGGCGAGGTGAACGTGCCGAAGGCGGTTCTGGCGTCGTCGCTTGATATCGCGTTTGCGGAAGACCGGCTTGAGTTCACGTCATCGGCCAGCGCGTCAGAAGTCCTAAAGCGGGAATTGCAGAACTTCCGCGTCAAGAAGACGGCGCACGGTAATGAAACGATGGAGGCATGGCGCGAAGGGATGCACGACGACCTCGTGTTGGCCACGGCGCTCGCGATCTGGGGAGCGGAGCACCGCTACCGGCCGCGCGAGAAGCCCATAAACTTTAGTATGCACCGATGAGTCGAGGATAATCATGGACCGGAACATCATCTATGCGGGCGCAGTGCCGCTCGACACGG
>NZ_JAFVMF010000003.1 GCF_017377715.1 Acetobacter sacchari
GCGCCAATCTCATGCGCAGAAATGCTCACCCGTGATTTTCCAAACAGGCTCTTAGAGAAACAATCGAGAAGATTGGGTATTCTCAATGAAGTAAGTTATGGCTTCGTGCGAGATGCGGGCGGGGCTGAGCGAGGAGTATACGGCGCTCACAAAGCGGCATCCAAACTCCGCGGCGAAAATCCATGGGCATTTAAAGCAGATATTTCAAAGTTTTTTGATACGATCGACCGAAAGGATTTGTCTGACCGTTTTTGTCGGGCCTTTCGTCAAAAGTCGCTAGCTCCTCTATTTTTGGCAGCAATCAACTGTGAGGTATTGGAGCGAGGAGACCGGACAAGGATTGCAATATCCCAAAATAATATAAAGACGGGAGTCGGCTTGCGTCAGGGAATGCCTCTTTCGCCTATTCTAAGTAATTTTGTACTTGGAGATTTTGACAAGATTATAGGTTCTAAATACCCAATGGTAAGGTACGCTGATGACCTTATTATTTTTACTAAGACGGAAGCCTCGTGTGCCGAGGCCAAAGTTCGGGTTGAAAGCGAGCTGGAAAAATTGGGATTAAAGCTAAGTGCGGAAAAAAGTTATATAAGATGTCCAGATGAACCAGTTGAATTTCTCGGCATGCAGTTGGCGCTTAATGGATATAGAAAATATGAATTAATTATATCTGAGGAACAAGTATTGGAAATTCGAAGTAATATTAGAAAATATCATGATTTGTCGTTCCTTAGATCTCGCGGAATTGATGCGCCCAAGCTCTTCAAACGGCTAGAGTTAATGCGCAGCGGGTATTTATCTGCTTACGCTTACGCCGCTAATAGAGATAAATTTGAGCGTCGTCTGACGCAATGGATTCAAGGGTGTTCTTATAAAGTATATGCTTCAATCTTCGGTCGCGCAGCAGTTGATAACCTTAGTAATGATCAAAGGAAATTCCTGATGCTTCCGTAAGGTATATTATTTTAATTAACGCAATATATATATTATTTATTAAGTGATAAATCAATCAAATAGTTTGCGGCGTATTTTTCTTTTAGGTCTTTTAACCTAAAGATTCTGCTATGCAATTTGATATCTTATTTGCCGTTTCTCTGATGGGATCGGTCTTGAGGTGGGCATACCGTGCGGTGGTCTGCACCTGCGTGTGGCCCAATAACCGCCCGATCATGGTCAGGTCCGCGCCAAGCTGGAGCGCGTCCGATGCGAAAGAATGGCGCAGGTCGTGGATGCGTAGCGTGTCCAGCCCGGCCCGCGCGCGCAGCCGCCGCCACGGTTTCTGGATGTCGGTCAGATACTGGCCCTCCACCTTCCCGGTGATCACATAGGGATTGCCGTCGATCCGGGGAATGTCCGCCAGAACGTCCAGCGCCGCCTTGCCGATGGGCACGATTTTAGCTCCGGTCTTGGAATCCGGCAGGCGCAGCACACCGGCCCGAAAATCCACATACTCCCATTTCAGCGTCTGGATTTCCCCCAAGCGGCACCCGGTTAACAGCAACAGGCGAATGCAGGTCGCGGCTTCCGGTTCGCCGTCTGCTTCACGGAGCACCTTGCCTAGCCGGGCCAGTTCATCCGGTGTCAGGTAACGCTCGCGCTTCACCTCTTTGTAGCGTTTGACCTTCCAGCACGGATTGATCCCATCTGACCGTATGCCCCAGGTGTCGGCCAGAGTGAACATGATCGACAGCACGCCCAACACCCGGTTGGCCTGATAGGGCGTCTCTTTCAGCCCTTGGTGCAATTCGACGACATCGGCGCGGGTCACGTCGATGACCTTGAGTGTTCCCAGCTTCGGCGTGATGAACAGGTCCACGCAGCGACGATACTCGTACTGTGTCGAGGGCTTGCAGTGCGAGGCGACGTGTTCGTCAAGGAACCGCTTGCCAAACTCCTTCATGGTCGCGGCGGCACGGAGTCGGTCGCGCTGCGCGCCGGGATCGCTGCCGAGCCGGACATCGGACAGATGTTTCATCGCCTCGGTGCGGGCCTGGTCCGGGGTTATGGGACCATGCGGGCCGATATTGACCCGGCGGATGCGCCCGCCCGCGCGGAACTGGGCGAGGTAGATTTTCCGGCCCGAGGGATGGACCCTGAGGCCGAAGCCCCGAAGCTCGTCGTCCCAGAGGAAATACTCCTTGCCCGTCCTAGCGGCGGCCTCGACGGAACGTTTCGTGATCTTGACCATGCTCCTGCCTCCCTCGGCTGGAATCACTGGAATCAAATAGGAATCATCTGGGGGAGAAATGGGGCGATTCCAGTCGTAGGGGAGTGTACCATGTTCTGAGTAAAAACGTAATAAAAACCGCCATTTATCGTAGAAAAACTGGTCGTGTGCGACAAAAGTGTAAGTATTAGACTGGAACTCATAACCTGAAGGTCACAGGTTCAAATCCTGTCCCCGCAACCAACGATACTTGCGATACGAACGCATCACGAACGCCACTGTCCCGATGGACCGTGGCGTTTTTCTCGTGCGCCGCGAACTGCAGGATCGCCATAAGATCGCAACCGACGTCAGTCTAAAACCCTAGTCAAAAGGCCAACAGATAACCTTTGCGCTCAGTAGTCCGTTGTAACTACTGAGCCACTCATAACAAAAAGTAGATGGCCTGTTTAAAGCGCCACTACTGCCTCCGTAACAATCCGACCGGTCATACCATCAGTGATCCCGAGATCCGTGACATGTGGGCCCGGATTGCAGGCGAGGCTCGCGCCAATGACCAGCTTGACCAACGGCGCTGGAACGTTTGTGGCGACATCTAAAGACGCTGCGCGCACAGCTGCGAACCTCTCGGCTACAACCAGCGGCGGATCTTCAGAGAGTAGTCCGCAGACTGGCAGGTCGAGCACGCAGGTCGGCTTGCCGTTGATCACGGCGGCCATGCCGCCTCCGCACTCAATCAGGGCGTTCGCCGCCGCAGCCAGATCGGCAGGATTGCGACCGAACACCGCGAGGTTGTGGCTATCGTGCAGAATCGTCGTCGCGAAGGCGCCACGCCACTCGCCCCAACCTTCCATCACACCGATGCCCGGCTTGTCGGACATACCGTAACGGTTGAACACCGCCATGATGATGCAGTCCTCCGGCAGGACAACGGCGCCATCTCTGACGTCGACATCGCGTTCCGCCCAGCGGGTGAAGCGTGGCGTATGGACGGTGTGAATGCGGACTTTTTCGCCGTCGGCCACACCCGGCGCGAGAATGCGGAACGCAGCTTCCGCCACCGGGGCGAGCTTCATCGTGCCTTTCGGCGCGACCAGCGTGTCCGGTCGGGGTGCGGTCGTCAGCGCGCCGTCTATGGCTGCTTCCTGTCCCGACACGAAGACCCGCTGGATTGGAAGGGAGGACAGGTCGCCATAGATGACCATGTCAGCCCGGCGACCCGGCGCAATCAGGCCGAGATCGTTACGCCCCAACCAACGCGCTGCGTTCAGCGTTCCGCAACGCAGGACATCCAGCGGCTTCATGCCTGCCGCGACCAGCAGGCGCACGAGAGCGATCACGCCGCCTTTGGCGACGAGGTCGTCCGGAAAGATATCGTCCGTACAGAGCGTCACCGTCTGCGGTACATGGCCCAGCGTCTCGAACGCCTTTACCGCTTCGATCGCCATGTCGGGGTGGGACCCGCGAAGTTCGAGCGTGAGCCCTGCGCGGAGTTTGGAGAGCACGTCCTGCTCGCCGGTCAGTTCGTGGTCGGATTCAACGCCCGCAGCGCAGAACGCCTGTAAAGGAGCGCCGGACAGGCCGCGCGCGTGCCCGAAGACGCGTTTGCCGCTGTCGAGACCGGCCTGAACAATGCTGCTCATATGAGGCGAACGTTCGATGACGCCGCGCATGTCCATGACTTCGGCGACGCCGATGATCTCCGGCCAGGAAAGCATTTCCGCCATGGCGGAAGCGTCGAACACGGCGCCGGCGCGTTCCAGGCCCGGAGCGGATGGCACGCAGGACGGCGCCTCCACGAGAATGCGTAGTGGCAGGTCGCGTGCGGCTGCGACCGCCCAGCGCACGGCGTCGAGGCCGCCGACATTGCCGACTTCATGCGGGTCCCAGCAGATTGTCGTGGTGCCTTGCGGAACAACGACTTCCGCGTAGCTGCGCGGCGTGATCATCGAGCTTTCGATATGAAGATGCGTGTCGATCAGGCCGGGCGCCACTACCGCGCCGTCCAGTGCGATGGTGCGCGCGGCGTCCGCTCGTTCGCCTCTCGGATGCACGCTTGCGATCAGCGGCCCAACCAGACCGACATCTGCTTCCCGCAGTTCGCCAGTCACCATATCGGCAACGACGCCGCCAGTCAGAAGAATATCGAAAGGATGTTCGCCAGCCGCCGCCTTTACTGCACGGTCGCGCAGCGCAGGATCATCGAGGTCGGCTCCCGGCTTCGCCTTTGTCTCTGTCATTTTTGATGATCCTTTCGGGAATTTCAGTGATGCAGCGTCAAGGCGCTAAGCGCGACATAAACCGCCAGCAATACGTCGGTGAGCAGCAGCACGGGCGCCACCCGGATACGCAGGACGAGGGCCATCAACGTGTAGGCAAAGGAGCCGGCAGCAAGCCCGATTACAAGATTGCCCGTTGTGACGGTCAGAAGCATGATCAGAACGGCGCTGACTGTATTTTCCAGCTTCGAACAGTCGAGATGGCGGATGCCCTCCATCATCATCACGCCGACCATGACCAGCGCAGGCGTGGTGGCCTGAGCGGGAACGGCGGCGATCAGCGGCCAGAAGAACATCGCGAAGGTGAACAGGATCGCCACGAGGATAGCGGTCAAACCGGTTCTGCCGCCTGTTTCGACTCCGGTCGCGGACTCGACATACGCTGCGATTGTAGGGCTGCCGATGCAGGAACCGACCATTGAGGCCAGCCCGTCCGCAAGATAGGCGGCGCGTGCGTTCGGCAGCTTTCCGTCAGCATTCATCAACCCCGCCCGGCGGGTGACGCCGATAAGGGTCGCCGTCGCCGAGAAGAAGTCGCCCAGGAAGAAATACCCGGCGAGCGGCAAAGCCAACGCCAGATGGTTCATGAACGATCCGAAATCGAACGCGAACGTATAGTCGCTGGGCCATGGCGGCATCTGCACCGGAGCGGCTGGAAGGTGCGTAAGCGCGCCACCATGCGCTCCCGGTACGAACAGACCGATCAACGTCACAGCGACGATCGAAAGCAGCAACGCCGCCGGCACGCGCAGAGCCAACAGAACGGGAGTCGCCAATAGAGCGGCCCCGGCGAGCATCACGGACGGCTCCCGCAGATCGCCGAAATGCCCGTCGCGGGTCAGCAGTCCGCCGCCCATAAGGCCAAGCTTCGCGATGAATAGTCCAAGGCCACATTGCAGCCCCGTGCGTATCGCTTCGGGGAAGGCCATCACCACCTGTTCACGCAGGCGACTCGCCGAGAACAGCGTGAAGACGATGCCCCCGACCAGGACCATCACCAGCGCTGTCCCGTAGGACACGCCACTCCCGGCCACGGCCATGGCGAACACGGTGTTGGTGCCCATGGCGGGGGCCAGAGCGATCGGCAGACGCCCGATCAGCCCCATGAAAAGTGACCCGACGATCGCCGCGAGCGCCGTGATGACGATCAACGCGTGCCGATCTGCGCCCGTGACCGACAGGATCTGCGGGTTCACGACCACGACATATCCCATGGCGCCGAATGTCGTCAGCGCGGCCAGCAACTCGCGTGTGAGACTTGTTTCAGGCGGATTGGCCCGGTCCGGCGACAAAAAACGCAAAATGCCGCCACCAGAAGGGGGCGCCGCGGGCAGGTCGGGGGTGGACAGGGCCTGTCTCCTTCGTCAGGGCGATGAACGGCGTCTGTAGCATCAACGTTTCGGTTCAGGAATTGAGGCCGCGTTTCAAGAGGCGGCCGACCCGTTGTTTACTGCGAACAACGGGCAGGGCCATCAAACCCGGCGGCGAAGATCTGATAAAACTTTGCAGCATCAACCGCCGTAACGATGTGCACCACCGGCGCGCCCTTCAAGGACAGCGACAGCGGGCGGGCGTGGGCGCGCCCATAGAACATCCCTTGCGCAATCTCGACGTCCATCGTGGCGTCTACGGACGACGTCACCAGTTCCGGATGCAGCGCGACCGCCGTGGTCAGTTCATCCCACATCGGGATGCCAGGTTGCGCGTAACGTGCGAAATATGCGGCGAGCGGCGCTTTCTTTCCTTTGGCCTGTTCACGTAGTTCCGTCTCCAGCAGGACGCCGAGCGTAACATTTCCCATATTGGTGATGCTGTGCCACGGAGCGGTAAGCACGATATGCGCCGCTTCCGGGTCAAAGATCATGTTGAAATCGGTGTAGAAATCGATCTCGTGTGTTTTTTCGACAGCGATCTGGGGATGATCCGTGTCCAGCAGGCCGCCCATGAAGACCAGCTGTTTGGCGAGCCTGGCGAATTCACTGTCCAGCTTGATTGCAAGCGCGACGTCGGTGAGGGGGCCGCCCGCCACGATCGTCACCTGATGCGGGTAACGATGGACCGCGTCGATCATGGCGTGAGCGGCGCTCTCCCCATGAGGAAGCGTCGGCGTAAACCCTTCAGGCATCGTCGGGATCAGGGACGGTTGATCTGGGTGTCCTGTCGGGTGACGGGGGCTCGCGGGCTGCCAGGCGCCTTTCCAGATGATGCGGCCGTATTGGGCCTCCCAGGCGTACATCTCGTTTGCAGTACGGACCAGGGGCATTTCCGCGCCCATATAGAGCGGGAGTGAAGGGCATCCAACCTGTTTGAGGAACGCGAGGAGATGGGCGGCGCCCTCGTCACGCCACGCGTCGCCCGTTACGGCTCCGACGCCCAGAAGCTTGGTGTGCGGATCGGACAGCGCAGGATAGAGAGACTCGATATTGGTCTCTCCCGGTCCTGAAAAATCGTTATCGATAAAAACGAGATTCTGATCGACCTCAGTCGGCGAGGCTGCTTTGGTCGTCGCGACGGTCGACAGCGCCAGGGCTGCGGCGAGTGAGACGCGGCGAAGGAAAGCGCCTGTCATCCGATCAGAAATCATATCGTAACGAACCTCCGATGATACGTGGGTCGTTGATGTAACCGGTATAATTGTCGAAATCGAGCGCGCCGATGCCGACGACCTTGTTTGTGATGTTTCGAACGTAGACGCTGGCGGAGTAGTGATGCTTCGTGTCTTCGTAAGCGAGGCTTGCGCCGCCAAGGAGCAGGGCTTTGCCTTCAAACTCTACGGACCGGTAGAGCGTGAAGAATTCCTGACTACGCCATGACCAGTCCGTGGAAAGAACGAGCCGTTTCGTGTTGGTGAGCGGAATCCTGTAAGATGCATTCAGGTTCGCGATCCAGCGGGGCGCATAAGGCAGACCGTTGCCGTTGATTTTCGCGAGTCCGGTCGTCGCGTCGATCGGGTTGAGCATCGTGCAGCCTACGCCGCATGCGCCCGACTCCAGACCGGGGGAATGAATCTGGGTGAAATTGTAGCTCATGTTGGCGCTGATCGAGAGATTCTCGATCGGATAAGTCTGTGCGCTGAATTCGAACCCGCGACCGACGACATGATCAGCGTTCAACAGCTGGATCTGGTTTGACGTTCCGCCCGACGCCGTCAGCTGCATGTTCTTGGTGTTCCACATATAGGCTGCGCCGGTCAGCTGAACGCGCCCCTGGGCGAGGTTCGCCTTGTAGCCCAGCTCAAACGACGTGTTGCGTTCTGCGGACGCCTTGGAAATGTAGCTGTTGCTTGTAAGACGACCCTGGAAGCTGGGGGCGAGAAAGCCCGTCGCGGCGCGGAAATAGACGCTCATGTTCGGCGTAATCTTGTAGTTTACGCTTGCGTCCCAGCTGATGTTGTTCGAGTGCGAAGCTTGGGACAGAGCCAGCGGGCCATCGCCGCCAAAAATGCGTGTCGCGCTGAAATTTTTGAAGTCGTATGTGTAACGAATCCCACCGGTGATGCTCAGATTATGCAAAATATCATAAGTCATGGAATCGAATACGCCGACTGAATTCTCGTTCTGACGCTGGTTGGCGAGTTCCGTCGTCTTCATGGTCGTCGAGTTATAGTTGTAATCGTAGTCGTCGAGAAATTCGTTGAAGTAGTAGACGCCAGCCTGATCAAAAAACTTTCCGGTTTTGACGGTATAGACGCGGAGTTCCTGCGTCGTCTGGCTGATTTTCGGCGCCGACGTTCCGGTTTGAACACTGAATGGAACTGTTGAAGGATTTCCGCCGTCGATCGAGCCGATCGAGCCCAGGGAGCCCTCGGTCCATGAACTGATTAGCTGAACGCCGAAATGAGCGAAGTTTTTCGTGGCTTTGATATGTCCGCCCGCAGTCGTCAGATTTTGGGCGTTATCGCCGTTCTGCGAGACGTTGTAGATATCGTAGCCGGGACGAATGCCCTGATAACCATGCTGGTACAAATTGGCGCGGAACAGGGTGGCTGTGCCCTCGACATGACGGGCGTTGACCTCGAAAAGGATATTGGCCGAATCATCAATGGTGTACAGGCCTTGCAGGCGCCCTGCGATATCTTCGTAACCCTCCAGGCTCTTCTTCCAGCGTGGTCCGTCATAGACGTTATGAACCCAGTTATCGCGGCGCTGGTTGATGATCGAAAGCCGCATCGAGAACTTGTGCGGCACGACGGCGATATTCACAGCGCCTTGCGTAACTGCGGAATTGAACGTGCCATAACTCTGGCTGATATAGCCGGCCGTCTTGTCTTCCGGCCCCTTTGAGTGGATGTTGATGACGCCAGCAGGCGTATTGCGACCGAACAACGTCCCTTGCGGTCCGGCGAGCACTTCGGTGTCTGCGAGATCGAACAGCGGAAAGGAGCGCAGGACCGGGTTATCCAGCACCACGTCGTCATAGTACATCGCGACAGGCTGTGCCGAATTGGTGTCGAAGTTCGCGTTGCCTAGGCCGCGAATATAGATGCGCGGGAAGGTACGGCCGAAAGATGACTCGATATTGAGGCTTGGCGTACGACCGGCCAGAGAACGGATATCGTCACCGGCGACGGTCAGCGTGGAAATCTGCGACGGCTTTATCGTGTACACGGCTTCAGGCACGTCGGTGGCGCGTTCATTGCGGCGCCGCGCCGTGACGGTTACGGCTTCTTCGCCGCGGGGCAGTCGCCGCGCTGCAGGGCGCACTTTCGCCACCGGTCTGGAGGCAACGGCGACAGGCGCCGCCGGGCTGACGCTGTGCGCTGCTACAGCGCGTTTTTGGGGGTGGTGGGTAGTCGCCGAAACTGCTGTCGAGCTGCCCGCGATGACAAATGCGCCTATCGATCCGGTCATGAGAAGCACGGAACGAGCAGAGCAGAACTTAACAGGCGTCATTTACCACCGCGGCGCTGAGGGTTGAGTTTTCTTTTGTGCCGAAGCACAGCCATTACCGCACAATGTTGCGTTATCGTATCTTGTGCGCGCAAGTGCAATTTTTGTGGCCACCCGTTCTAAAAAACAGAACGCCAACTCGGCTGTCAAGGTGCGTGCGGGCGAGGCGCCTTTTTGAAGACTCGAAAGAAATTTTCCGTGGTCTGCGCCGCCAGTGCGTTTCGTGAAACTCCTCGCAGTTGGGCAAGAAAGTCGAGCGTGTGGACAATGTGGGCGGGTTCGTTCCGCTGATTCTCGAAGGGTTTTGGCGCAAGCGACGGGGCGTCGGTCTCGAGAAGGATACGATCCGCCGGCAGTTGGGCGGCTATTTCGTGCAGGGCTTCGCGGCCATCATGGGTCAGGAGGCCGGAAAACGATATATAATGCCCAAGTTCAAGATTGGCGCGCGCCAGATCCCAGCCACCAGAAAAACAGTGCATGACAACGGGGAAACGTCCTTCGGCGTCCGCGCGACGCAGCGTGGCCTCCATTTCCCGGTCTTCGCCCACGGAATGAATGATCAGGGGCAGCTGTGTGCGTCTTGCCGCATCGATATGGACCAGAAGATTACGCATCTGCGCGTCCCACGGCGCATCGGTGAGGATGCGGTCCAGACCGACTTCGCCAATACCGATGACTTTGGGGTGAGCCGTCAGCGCAACGAGTTGCTCCGCAGTCACGTCATTTTCTTCGGCGGCCCAATGCGGGTGCGTGCCTACGGAATGAAAAATATCGTCGTGGTTCTGTGTGCGCTGTAGTGCGTATTGATGGCGGCTGACCTGAATGCCGATGTTTACGAAACGGCACACGCCCGCAGCTCTTGCTCGACTCAGAACGTCCTCGAAATCGGACTCCAGCTCGTCGAAATCGAGGTGGCAATGACTGTCGACCAGCACAAGCCCGTTGTTGGCGCTCATTGCATTTCTCCTTCGGGACGCACGCGCCGCGCGTCGAGCGATGAGACAAATGTCATCATGACGTCGAACGCAGCGGCGACATCTTTCAATTCGACGGTTTCTGCGGGGTGGTGGCTGATTCCCCCCGGACTACGGATAAAGAGCATGGTTGTGGGAATCCAGTCGCACATCATCATCGCGTCATGTCCGGCCCCGCTTACAAGGCGTTTGCGTGGGTGCCCGGCTGTCTCGATACAGTCTTCAAGCAGTGTGGTGAGGCGTGTGTCGCACAAGGCTGGCTCGAAATCCTGTCTATCGAAAATCGTCGCTGAAATGTTCCGCTTCGCGCAGATGGCCTCGATAAGCGATGTCACATTCAGAACGCTGCAATCCAGACCAGAATGATCGGCGGATCGCAATTCGACGGTAAAGGCGACCCGGCCAGGTATGATATTTATGGCCCCGGGAAAGGCTTCGGACTTCCCTACGGTCGCGCGCAGCTGTCCTTCGCTCTGATTGGCGTAGGCCTCTATCCCCAGAACGATTTCACTCGCGGCGGCGAGGGCGTCGCGACGCATTTCCATCGGGACGGTGCCCGCATGGCCAGCTTCGCCCTTCAGGATGACGTGAAAGCGCCTGATGCCGACAATGGCCTCAACTGCCGCAACCGACAGCCCCTCCTTATCCAGAATCGGCCCTTGCTCAATGTGGAGCTCCAAGTATCCTAAAAACTCATGTGGCGAGCGACGCGCGCTCTCAAGGTAGGCAATGTCGAGGCCGACGCCTTTCAGTGCCTCTTGTAAGGTGACGCCGTCCTGATCCTGTATCTCGGCGACTGAGCCGACGGATTTGCCACTGAGCATGCGTGAGCCGAGCATGGATTGAGGGAAGCGAGAGCCCTCCTCGTCACCGAATGCAGCGATCTCGATGGCGTAAGGCAGGTGCTGGTTGTTCGAATGCAGCGCGGACACGCATTCAATCGCCAACAAGACCCCAAGCATGCCGTCAAAAGCGCCGCCGTTTCGAACGCTGTCTATATGCGAACCGATCAGCAAGGCCGGGGCGTCGGGCTGCGTTCCTTCATATCGGCCGATAAGGGTGCCTATCGCGTCGCGTCGGACCGACAGGCCCGCATCCTGCATCCATGATGTTACGCGTTCTGATGTGATGGTGTGCGCTGGTCCCAGAAAAGGACGAAAGAGACCGTCAGGGATGTCGCTGTAGGGCGTCTCACTCAATTCCCGGCATCGGTTCATCGCTCGCTGGGCGGATGATCGTGAGTGATGCGCGGTGAATCGATCCATTTAGGTTCGCCGAAAATGAGTGAACGGGGCGCCGGCCTTGACGTCGCTTCAGCGCGGGCGGCGGCACTATAGGGAGTGCAGCCGCCCGCGAGAAAGGTTGGAATTTCGCACGGAATGTTGCCTTTTTTAGAACGCGTGATTTAAGAACTGTGCGATGATCTCGGTCGCGCCGGGGAACACAGTTTTCAGATAAAGGGCGAGCGATGGTCTTCCATTCGAAATTCTCCAGGTATTTCGAAGAGATCGTTTCGCAAGGATCAATGAGAAAGGCAGCGGACGTGCTTAACGTGGCGGCGTCCGCCGTGGACAGGCAGGTGCTGAATGCGGAGCAGACTCTGGGGGTGAAATTATTCGATCGGCTTCCGTCCGGCTTACGGCTGACGCCGGCAGGGAGTGCTGTTGCGCAACAGATCGCGCGTTGGTCGAATGACGAAATCACGCTGCTTCAGCACATAGAGGAGTTGCGTAGCGGCAAGGGCGGGGAGGTGCGAATAGCTGTCGCCGATGGATTGGCGGTGAGCTTCATTCCTGCGCTTGTCACGCGTCTTCATGAAGTCTCGCCGAAACTTCGCTTCAAGATCACCGTCGCCAATGCAGCGACCTCAGCAAACCTCATTCGCGCCAACGAGTGCGACATTGCCTTGACGTTCGAGCCGCCGTCGTTCACGGGCCTGCGTGTGGAGGCGCAGGTGGTGTCGCGGATCGGAACGCTCGTACGCCTCGGACACCCGTTAACGAAAAAATCCCGTATTCGTCTGGCTGATTGTCTAGACTACCAAATTATAGCCCCGGACTCATCTACGGCTTTGTGGTCGACGGTGGAAAATCTCTTCGCGGAAGCGTCTCTGGCGTTCAATGTCGTATTTACGTCAAATAACGTCGCGCTGTTGTGCGATATGGTCAAACGTGGCTTGGGGATCGCGATCATGCGCGATTTCGACGCAGTGGGTCATCTGACGGATTGTAATTTTCTTCCGTTGCCCGGCGTAAAAACGGCGCCGCAAAATCTATCGTTAATAGTATCGAGCACCAATATATTACGGCCCGGATTGGAGCCCGTTATCCAGGAAATCAAGGCTGCGTTGGAAGCAATAGAGCGGAATGATTTACCTGCATGAGAAGCTGGTAATACACGATTCTGACGACTTTGCGGATATTTGACGAAATTCGCCGTAATCAGGGCTCCGTTTGGCTTTCTCAGCGCCAATTTGAGGGACGTAGGCCGTCTTCAGATGTCGTGCGAACGCTTGTGAATCATATTTTGTGCAATGCCGGAGCTGCGTGATGTCACGGATCGAAAATCAGTTATTCGGTTTTGGACACCAATATTTGCGACGCTTGGAACGAGCCTTTCTTTACATTTCCTAGATTGAACGGACCGCCAAGAAAACTTGCTGAGGTAATAATCGTCTACCTTGATCCGTATTTCTTTCAAATACGGATCAAGGTAGACACACGGCGGTCTGGGGCGAGGCGCCTATCACGCCTTTCCGCTGCGGAACTAAGGGAAACCTCTAAAGCCATCTTTTTAATAACGAACAATACGCTGCGGAAAGCATATGTTAAATTCAAATGTTTTCCGCGTCATTTACAGGAAAAATTATATCAGAGCGAAGACTCATGTTCGTAGAACATACTCTCGGTACCTTTGGCGAGGCCGACGACGTCTGCATCTTGTGAGTTTTTGACTCTCTCCTGAAGCGCAGGCTTGAGTGTTCTGTAGCTTTTCTTGATGTAATTGACGTAGTCGCGATCGAACGCCGCGCCATGCACACCACTCATCTGGAGGATGATTCGCTGTCCCTCGTTCGAAGGGGCCGTGGCCAGCGTAAGGCCGTGTTGGGTGGCTATTTTCGCCAGCGCCGCCTGATTCGCGGTGTAATCTTTCAGAAGAGTGACGCTCAACGCCGCGATGTCGTTACGGGCGGCATGAGTCGCTGCAATTTTGGCCAACGCGATCTCTGTGAGATCCATATCGTTCAACTTCTGCACAAAATCGGCGTCGGCGCTCGCCAGCGCCGTCACTTTTTCCAACGCGGGCAGAGGCGGCGCGGGCGGTTGTCCTGGCCCTCCACAGCCTCCGAGCGCGAAGATGATTATGGCGGAACTGAACAGCGCCAGACGGTTTAACTGCTGAGGCATGAGTAATGGGTTCTCCCTGAGCCCGCATCGCCATCCAGCCGAGTGAGTTTGGAGACGAAGAAAAGAGGGGCGTTTGTGTACAGAACTCTGATCTTTGCATATCTGAATTCAAGGTCTACGCGCACAGTGCGCATATTTTTATAATGCAGACTGCTCATTGGAATGGCAATGGCGAAGTAGAGTGTCTCTTGTCTTGCCAGAGCGGGAGTGTAGTCAGAAGATACAATATGATATTATAAAAATCTTTACGAAACTTTTCGACTTGAATTTGAGGCGCTTCTTTTTCCGGTACAGCAAAAGCAATAGCCTTTTGCGGCTTGCGCAAACGTGAAAGAGCGAACTACGGTTGGCACGAAAGTGCGCTTTGACGCGTGCGTGCTGAATCGTCATGCGGAGACTGACCGAACCAATGAATCGTCAAAGCCTTCTCAACCTTCTTGCGATGTCTTCTTTGTCCCTTAGTCTGGGGGGATGTGGGTACTTCGATTCACGGGCCGCGCACAAGGCGCAGATCACAATGATCGGGATGACATCCTACGATCTTCAGGCTTGTGCGGGAATCCCGGCCTCCACGAAGCAACTCAACGATACGACTCAAATTTATGTTTATACAGGAACGCACGCACAAGCGAGTTACGGCGGTTCGACCCTGATTCCCATTGGCGATATTGCTACGACCATCGCGCAACTGGGCGGCGGCGGCGGCACCACGTGTTCCGCAGTCATTCGCCTGGACCATGATCGGGTGTCGGACGTGCACTATACTGGAGACGACGATGAAGTGATCGGCACGGACGGTGTCTGTTCGATTATAACGCGCGGATGCGCACGCCAGCCTGAAGGGACTATGAAGAGTTCTGCTGGTGGGATATTCGGGCCGGTTTCTGCGTTCCACCCACCAAAGACACCAAACCAGTCGGCGGCAGGCACATATTCGACGCAGTCCGGGGGGACGATTCTCAATACGGACAAGAAGTCATCGGATTCTGTTATAATCCCGCGCACGCAATGATGTCGGTCTGATTTACAGGGCCATTGCAAAGCTCACCAGGTTTGGTGGGCTTTGGGGGCTCCGAATTACCTCCAGAAGAAACTTTCCAGCCCCCATTCCCTGTTCGGGCATCGGGGGCGTCCTTCGGACGAGAAAATTTCCGGCACGCAGATTACCGCCATTTCTCGTCGATGAATATGGATAGTTCCAATTTCGTAACTATGTGGCCGGTTAAGCGTCTGTGGTGCGATATGCCGTAACTGACGCTAGCGCTGTCACGCCACTCTGATGTGACGCAACATTTACGTAGGCAAGCTTAAATATGGAAGACTGTTTTTAGCAGATCCCTACCGAAAACGGCTTTGGCTTCATCATCCAAACTGTCCGCCCGGTTCGTTGTGCAAGCGCCCCAACGGGGCAATGCTCAGGGAAGCGACTTCTTCGGGTCACGCTTCAACAGACGGCTACCACTGACCGTCGCGGTGATCAGAGCGCACGATGAAGCCAACGCCAGGCAGAGCATCGACGCCCGTGACGGTAGATACATGAACAGGCAGGCGACGGATGTAGCTCCCAGTGTTTGCCCGCTCAGACGTGAAAGAGAGACCATCCCGCTGGCCCCGCCTTCGCGGCCCGCCCTTGCGGAGGCCATCATCGCGCGATTGTTCGGCGGCTGGAATATCCCAAAGCCGGTTCCTGCGATCAGAATCGTGGCGGCGATCACTAAATTCGGCGCCGTTGGTGGCAGGCAGCACAGAGCGAAGAACCCGACGCCCGTCAGCAATAGGCCGAGAGAAGAGACAAGTCCCACAGGCAATCTGTCCGCCAACCTGCCCGAGACGGGCGAAGCGATCGTGACGCCGATCGGCCATGCAGTGATCAGCAGGCCCGTCAGAGACGCACTCTTTGCAAAAACGGTTTCCAGAGTGAACGGGATCGAAATCATGAACAGGTTGGAGGTCAGAAACCCCATCACGCCGACCAGAAAGGCCGTGCGAAATGGGCCATGCTTTAAAAGATCAGCCGGAAAGATTGGGTCCGGGCGGTCATGCTGTCGGCTCCACAATATGCCGATCGCAAGCGCCCCGAGCAGGAGCGGTCCGAATCCCGTAAGGCCCAGATGGCCATGGGCGAATTCGTCCAGCCCTAGCGCGATGCCCCCAAGGGCGAGAACAGACAACAGAGCGTGCGGCGCATCATAGGGTGCAGAGGAACGCGGCGTTTGGGGAAGAGTGAAGGACGCCAGAGCCAATGCGGCGCCTCCAAGGGGCACGTTCAGCCAGAATATCCAGGGCCAGCTCGTTACGCTCAGAACTGCGGCGCCGATGCTTGGACCGAGCGCCACGCCCACTCCGATCACCAGACCGTTGAGGCCGATGCCCTTGCCCAACTCCGCCGGCGGGTAAATGAACCGGACAAGCGCCAGATTGACGCTTAGAATGCAGGCGCTGCCCAGTCCCTGCAGAACGCGCGCCAGGGAAATTTCAACAAGCGTGTGCGACAGCGCGCACAGAACCGACGCGACAATAAAGATGGCGGTGCCGATGCGGCACATGCGTGCGAATCCGACACGTGACCCGAGGGCGGCGAATGGCAGCAGCGCGACGAGGGATGCGAACTGGTAAGCATTGACCACCCAGATTGAGTCGGATGGCGCGACATGCAGATCGTGACCGATCGTGGGCAACGCCACGTTCGCCACCGAGTAATCGAGAACTGCGAGAAGCAGGCCGAGCGCGACGGCGGTCATGGCCGAGGCCCGCGCGAGACCGTAAAGGCCCGGCCCGGGAACAGTGGGGCTCGTCATGACGACAGTTTCCGAGGACCTGCGGGGCTCATGCTCCTGTGTGAGGAAAGAGAGATCTGCAGAAGGAGCGGGACTGACATGACGGGAAGGTTAAGTCCAAAAAGCGCCATCACAACGCGTGCGGCGGGATGCGCCCGGAGAACACGTCGATAATCTGATGGGCGCACATCATGGCGGTCCGCAGAAGGGCTTCCTCCGTCGCCGCGCCGATATGCGGGGAGAACACGATCCGCTCGCACTGAAGAAGAGGATCGTCAGACCTTGGCGGCTCCTGCTGCAAGACGTCAAGCCCGGCTCCGGCCAACCGCCCCGATGTGATCGCTGACAGCAAAGCCTGATGGTCCACCGCTGCGCCACGGCTGCTGTTCAGCAGGATCGATCCGGGACGCAGGGAGCGGATCGTCTCTTCCGTAATGACCGGGGAGGCATCGCCCGGCCGTTCGGCGGGACGATGCAGGGAGACGACGTCTGACGCGCCCAGCAGGGTGGGAATGTCCGACACGGGCGTCACGCCATGCTCCGCGAAGACCTCCGTAGGCACACTGGGCGACCATGCCAGCACTTTCATGCCGAAGCCGTTGGCGGCGATCCGGGCGACTTCGCGGGCGATGGCGCCGAACCCGACCAGACCCAGAGTCTTCCCATACAGCTCCTTGCCGCCAGCGCGATAGCGAAACGCCCAGTCATTTGCGCGCACGGCTCGGTCGGCCTCGCCGATACGGCGGGCCACGGCGAGCATGAGCCCGATTGTCAGTTCTGCGACCGACCGGCTGTTTGTGCCGGGTGCGCGTGTGACCGTTACGCTGCGGGCCTTGGCGGAGTCCACGGCGATCCGGTTTGTGCCGGAGCCATGACAGGCGACGATGCGCAAGGCCGGAGCTGCGGCCAGAGCTTCCGCGCTGAATCCCAGATCGCGTGTGATGACGGCTTCGGATGAACCGACTTCCGCTATGACGGCGCCCATCGCCATGCTGGATGCGAAGCGAATCTCGACTCCCTGATTGCGCAGAAAGTCGACCGCTTTTTCAGCGATGGGTTGGGTAATGAAACACGTCGGCATATAAATTGGTGTCCAGATCTACAGAAAAGCGGATATTGCGTTCAGGGCGCGCCGAGGCCGCCGCCGCCGGGCGTCAGCAAATGCAGCCGCTCATCCGACGCGATGACATGTAGCCCTTTCGACGCCAGTGATCGCCCCTTTGATGTTTTTACGATACCGGCGGCGCCGTCGCTCCCGCCCAGCGCGCCGCGCGGCGGGTGCTTTACGCGATCGAACGCCGCCAGCAGTTCGAACGGTGCGTCATTTGTTGTGCCGATCTCCATAATCTGTCCGTCGCCGCCACGGGTTTGGCCCGCGCCGCCGCTCCCTTCACGCAGCTCCTTCTTCCAGAAAATGAGAGGGCACTGGTTTTCGGCGATCTCCACCGGAGTGCCGTGGACGCCGGACGGAAACGCCGTAGCTGATAAGCCATCCAGACCGGGTCGTGCGCCGGTGCCGCCATTGGTGGTGATCGCCAGAGCGAAGGCTCTGGGTTTCGCATAGCCATCAGGAGACCAGACTCCTCGCACAGCGATGTTCCACAGACAGGACGTGCCTTCGGCGGGGACGCGATCCGGCAAGGGCGTGCGCAGGCAGCCAAACACCATGTCGGGCAACATCTGCCCGATGATGTGCCGGGATGAGACCGGGGCGGGACGGAGCGCGTTCAGAACCGATCCCGCAGGCGCGTCCACGTGATAGGGCGCGAGCGAACCGGCGTTGTTCGGTACGTCCGGCGAGATGGTGCAGGCGAGGCCAAACACAGTGTACGCCTTCGTGTAGGCCAGCGGCACGTTGATCCCGCGTGTGACGGCCGGGGGAGAGCCGTCGTAGGAGACGGTTACTCCGTCGTTGGCGACGGTCAGCGTCGCCTTCAGTTCGAGCGGGGCGTCGTACCCATCCACCGTCATGGCATATGACCAGCACCCTTTCGGAAGTGAGGCGATTTTTTCGAGGACGGCCTGACGGGAGCGATCGATGATGTAGTTCGCCAGAGGTTCAATCGTGTCGATGCCGAACTCATCCATCATGTCGCGCAGGGCGACGGAGCCGGCCTCGTTGCAAGCGACCAGAGAATAGGTGTCGCCTTCCGTGTCCACTGGCAGGCGTGTGTTGGCGCGGATCATGGCCATCAACGTCTCGTTCACCGTGCCCTGATCGACCAGCTTGAGCATGGGGATCGACAGACCTTCCATGAACACGTCGGTGGCGTCGGGGCCATTGCCCAGACCGCCGATGTCCATCAAATGACCTGTGCAGGAAAACAGCGCCACCAGCTTTCCGCGATAAAAGGTGGGCGTGGTGATGACGAAATCGTTCAGATGTCCAGTGCCCATCCACGGATCGTTGGTGATGTAAGCGTCGCCTTCCTTCATCGTCTCAACAGGAAAGTGACGCAAAAAATGGCTGACCGATTCCGCCATGGAATTCACATGGCCCGGCGTGCCGGTGACGGCCTGCGCCACCATGCGGCCCTGCGTATCGAAGACGCCGGCAGAAATGTCCTCGCACTCGCGCACGATCGGGCTGAAGGCGGTGCGGATCAGGATGCGCGCCTGTTCCCCTACGACGGAAATCAGGCGATTCCACATGATCTGGAACCGGATCTCCTGTTGCGCGTCCGTTGGTGCGCCGGTGTGGGAGGCGTTCGTCGTCATGCCGCAGATTCTTTCATGGTCAGGACAATGTTGCCGCTGCCGTCGATATGCGCGTCATATCGGGCGGACACGTAGGTTGTTGTTTCGTCCTCGCGGATCAGTGCAGGACCGCTCAGGGCGTCGCCGGGGTGCATGGTCTTGCGATAATGGACCGGCAGATCGACGACCGTGCCGATGTCGCCGGAGAAGAAATCACAGCGTTCGTCGGGTTGGGTCTGTTGTAGTGGCGGCGTGGGCGCATAAGGCTCCGGCGTCTCAACAGGCGCCGAAATAGTGACGGACCAGTTCATCACCTCGACAGCAGCCCCCGGAATGGCGCGTGAGAACTGGCGCGCATAATCCTGTTCGAAGGCCGCACGGAGGGCGGCGACATCGGAGAATTCATCGTCACCGTCCGGCAGGCGCACAGTGATCTCATGACCCTGCCCGACGTAACGCATGAACGCGTTACGTTCGACGCGAAGAGCGTCCCGGCGAGAGTCCTGCGCCAACACAGCCATGATGGAGTCCGCCATGTCGCCAAGCAATGCGGAAATGGCCGCCACATCGAAACTATCGTCAATGCGCATCGGGTAAGAGCGGACGATCTCAAAGGCCAGAGGCGCGGCGAGAAAGCCGACAGCTGAACCAACGCCTGCGTTGGACGGGATCACGAGGCGACGCACGCCCAGCTTTTCCGCCACCCGAGCGGCGTGGAGGGGGGCTGCGCCGCCGAAGGCGATCATCGTGTGTTCCGCGATGGCGACGCCTCGCTCCACGGCGTGAACGCGCGCGGCGCTGGCCATGTTTTCGCACACCATCTCGTAAACCGCGTGGGCCGCCATTTCCGCTGTCAGGCCAAGCGGTTCGCCAATATCCGAGAGCAGCGCCTGCTTCGCGAGTTCGGGGCGCAACGTCATGCTGCCTCCCGCGAAGCCTTCCGGGCGCAGCAGACCAAGCGCGATATCGGCGTCCGTAACGGCGGGCCGCGCGCCGCCGAGGCCGTAGCAGGCGGGTCCGGGAACTGAAGATGCGCTTTCCGGTCCGACCGTCACCCGCTTCATCGCGTCGAGATGCGCGATGGAGCCGCCGCCCGCCCCGATTTCGACCATTTCAATGACGGGAATACGCAACGGCAGGCCAGACCCCTTCATAAAGCGTGTCGTGCGATCAACCTCAAAGGTGCGCGACGAGGTGGGGCGAAAATGTTCGACAAGGCAGACCTTGGCCGTCGTGCCGCCCATATCGAAGGACAACACATGAGAGTCGTTCATCTTCTGCGCGCATTGCGCGGCAAAGATCGCGCCACCCGCCGGGCCGGACTCCACCAGGCGCACGGGAAACTGACTGGCGGTCTCAAGGGAGGTCAGCGCCCCGCTCGACGTGACGAGATAGAGCGCGCCTTTAAAACCGTCTCGGGACAAGCCGTTGCGCAGACGACCCAGATAGCCCGCCATCAAAGGTTGTACATAAGCATTGGCGACCGTCGTGGAGGTGCGCTCGTACTCGCGAACTTCCGGGCAAACTTCGCTGGAAATCGATATGGTGGCATGAGGAAGAGCTGCTGAAAGAATATCGCGCGCACGCGTTTCGTGCGAGTGGTTGGCGTATGAGTGGAGGAAAGCGATGGCGATGCTTTCGATCCCGATTTTTCGAAGCTCGTCAGCGATCTTTAGCAATTCCCTCTCATCAAGAGGTTTTCTGATCTGTCCGCGGGCGTCCATGCGCTCTGGCGCCGTGAAGCGCAGGGCGCGGGGCACGAGCGGCGCAGGCTTTCGAAGCATCAGATCATATTGGTTAAAGCGACTCTCCGTGCCGATTTCGATTACGTCACGAAATCCCTCCGTGCCGATGAGAGCTGTTTTGGCGCCCCGTCTTTCGATGATCGCGTTTGTCGCAAGGGTCGTGCCGTGAACGAATTCGTCGACGTCCGACAGATTGGTTCGGGCGTCCTGCAACGCCAACGCGGCGCCGTTCATCACGCCTTCCTCCGGAGCGGACGGCGTCGTCAGCACTTTGCGCGTATAGCGCCCGTCTGGAGTGTCGAGCACCACGTCGGTGAATGTGCCGCCGATATCGACGGCGAGGCGAATGGCGGTTCTGTCAGTCATGATGTTCGTCGATGTCCTGAAAGATGTTAAGCTTGCTCGCGGCATGCGCTACGGCGCACAGGAAGCCGGAGGGGGTAAGCAATGGCTCTACGAGGGCGCGGAAAAGGGGAAGTTGGCGAAATGGACGGAGGCGCGAACGCCCGAGAGCAGGAGAGGCGGCCGTTCATTGTCTCGTCCTCGCATCTTGCGACGCCTGGGAGCGAGGACCTGAGCGAATTCGAATTTTCTCTGACGGTCGCCAATAATGCTTTTCAGCATTGGATCGTCCGCTGCATGGCGGCGGCGGGCTTGCCGGAACTGTCGGCGATCGAGACGCTGATCCTGCATCACGTCAACCATCGTGCGAAGGAAAAGAGTATTCCAGACCTGATGTTCGCGCTGAATATCTCCGAACGACATTATCTGAATTACGCCATGAAGAAGCTCGACGCGCGCGGACTGATCGAACGACGCAAGCAGGGCAAGGAGGTTTTTGTTCGGACGTCGGTTGCGGGCGCCGGGTACTGTGCGGATTACGCCCGTCTTAGAAACGCCTGCCTGCTGGAACTGATCCCGGATGATCGTCGGGTCGGCGGTACGGTCATCGCAGAAGTCGCAAAAGCGTTGCGCATTCTCAATGGATTTTATGAGCAGGCGTCGAGATCCGTGTCGTCTCTCTAATCGTGATATCCGACCTGTCATGATGTGATCACAGGTCGGATGCGGAAAACTGCTTCCTGATACCCTATCGGCGTACCGTCGCGCACAAGCTCCTCGGTGATGAGTCCATCCGTCGGCGCCCGGATCGCAAGCCGCAATGGTCCGACACACACGAAGCCGACCACATCATTTCGCATGACGGAATCCCCGATACTTTTTCCTGCGCTTGCGAAGAGTCCAAGCTCTGGACTTTTTACAAAAACATCGAATTCGGCCTCTGGATGAGCATTGCCCGTGTCAGGCGATGTATCCAGCGGAATATCAGGGCTTTCGGCCTCCAGCACGACAGACAGGAACGTGTCTTCGTTTTCAAATTCGAACACGCCTGCGCCATGACGACGCATGGCTGCGACGAGGCTTTCAAGAAAATCACCCGCGATCGGATCTTCGGTCTCGTCTTTCTGTTGCCTCATGACTGCTCTCCCGTGCGGCGTCGGTCGAGAGTATGAACGGTGAAAATGCCAGCTCGAAAATCCGGATCATTCAGAAGACGCACTTGCCGCGATGCAGTCGTCGGGACGCCGTCGATTTGCAACTCTTCAAGCGCTGTCGACATTCGGCGGATCGCGTCGTTCCGGTCGGAACCATGGACTATGAGTTTGGCGATCAGAGAATCATAATGCGGCGGGATGGCGTATCCGTCGTAGATGTGGGTATCCACCCGGACGCCGGGACCGCCAGGTGCACGCCATTTTTTTATGGTCCCCGGCGCGGGCGCGAAATTTTCCGGATCTTCCGCGTTGATACGACACTCTAGCGCGTGGCCGTTTGTTCTGACGTCGGCCTGTGTGAACGACAGGGGCGCGCCGGTCGCGATCATGATTTGCTCACGCACGATGTCTACGCCGGACGTCATCTCCGTCACAGGATGTTCGACCTGCAGACGCGTATTCATCTCGATAAAGTTGAAATTTCCGTCTTCATAAAGAAATTCGAACGTGCCCGCGCCTGTGTATCCGATGCGGGCGGCAGCGTCCGCGCACGCCAAGCCAAGATCTGAAATCCGATACTCAGGAATGCCGGGCGGAGGCGCTTCTTCAATCAACTTCTGATGACGCCTCTGCACCGAGCAGTCACGGGCGCCCAGCCATACAGCATTTCCGTGAGCGTCCGCGAGAATCTGGATTTCCACATGGCGCGGTTCACGCAAAAATCGCTCTACATAAACATCAGCATTTCCAAATGCGAGACCGGATTCTTTACGAGCGCTCTCAACGGCGTCGAGTAATTCTTCAGCTTTCATGACGACGCGCATGCCCCTTCCGCCACCGCCGCCAGCCGCCTTCACGATGAGCGGATATCCGATCGCATCGCATATCGTTCGGATTTCGTCGGGATCGAGAGGTAACGCGGCATCTGAGCCGGGCAGACAAGGCACGCCGTTGGCCTTCATGGCGCGCCGGGCGCTGATTTTGTCGCCCATAAGGCGCATGACGGATGAAGCAGGACCAATCAGGATCAGTCCTGCCCGTTCGACGGCTTTGGCAAAATCCGGATTTTCCGAAAGGAAGCCATAACCTGGATGAATTGCGTCCGCTCCCGTCAAGGTCGCTGCGCGAAGTATGCGCTCGCCGTCGAGATAACTATGCGTAGCTGCCGCTGGGCCGATGCAGATGGCGTGATCAACCAGTCTCAAATGCGCCAATCCGGCGTCGGCCTCGGAATAGACGCCCACTGTGCGCAGTCCAAGAAGCTTGCACGCGCGCACGATACGCAACGCGATCTCGCCCCGGTTGGCGATGAGGACCGTCCTGATATCAGGCATCAACCGTCTCCACTGCAAACAGTGGATCGCCCGGTTCTACGGCCTGTCCGTCTTCGGCTATGATTTCGACGATCTTGCACGGGAACTCGGCCCCGACCCGAGAAAGGGTTTTCATGACTTCGAGAATGTAGAGCGTCTGCCCTTCTTGCACTGCTGCGCCAACGTCAACGAAAGGGGGTTGCCCTGGTCCTGCGGCCCGGTAGAAGACGCCATGCATGGACGATGACACGATACGGGTCGAGGGTCCGCCCGCTGACGTTTTTGTAGAAACAGGCGAAGATATGTGTCCAGTCTGGGGGGCGACGGAAGCAACGCCTGATGCGACCGCCTGACGAACGATGCGGTAACGCTCTGCGGCGTGTCTGACTTCCAGTTCCGCCACGCCAAGCTTTTGCATGCGCTCCATCAGGGCTTCGGCGCGATTTAAATCGATCGTCATCGACGTCGCATCTTCCACTTATGTTCTTGCTTTTACGGATATTCCCGCCGCTTCAAGTTGGGCGCGCACTTTTCGGGCCACGTCGACAGAATGAGCGTTATCGCCATGCACGCAAATCGTGTCGATTTGCGCTGGCAGCATCGTGCCGGAGCGGGTTTCGATGGCGCCGCTGGAAATCATGCGGACCGCGCGCTCCGCAGCGAAATCAGCATCGTGAAGAACGGCGTCGGCTTCCTTGCGCGACACCAGGTGGCCATCTTCCGTGTACGCGCGGTCCGCAAAAATTTCCGAGAATACGGTCATACCGCGTTCTCGCCCGATCCGCTCCAGATGGCTCAGCGCGATGGCCATGATCGGCAACGTCGGATCTACGCTACGAACCGCGTTGGCGACCGCCGTTGCGACGGATTCGTCCCGTTCGGTCAAATTGCCGAGGGCCCCATGCGTTTTCAGGTAGGTAATTTTGTGCCCGGCATAAGCAGCAAGAGCCTGAGCGGCGCCAAGTTGATAGGCGATGATGCGTTCAATTTCGCTTGGGTTGAACGGCATGACGCGTCGTCCGAAGCCCCACAGATCTGGAAAACCGGGGTGGGCGCCGACGGCGACGCCCTTTTCGCGCGCCATGGCGAACGTAGCGGCCATCACCTCGGGATCGCCGCCATGGAACCCGCAGGCGACGTTGGCCGACGTCACGATGTCCAGCATGTCGGAATCACTTCCGATTGTGTAGTGGCCGAAGCTTTCACCAAGATCGGCGTTCAGGTCGACAGTCAGATCGGGCATCCCGCAAAGTCCTTCGTGAAACGCGTTATCGGGCGAGGAGCGTCGCGCGTGCAGATTGCAAGGCGAGACCAAGTTCATGCATTCGGATGGCGTCCGCCCGAACGGCTGCAACGGCTTCATCCAGTTCGACGCGGATAAAACGTATCTGCCGACCTGTCTGGGTCTGGGCCAGAAGGCGCAGGTCCGGTTCGATCACATTCGCGATCTTGGGGTAACCGCCGCAGGTGTTGGCGTCAGCCATCTGGACAATGGGCATTCCGGCGGACGGGACCTGAATCGTTCCGGGGACGATTCCGTGCGACAACAGCTCCAACGGGGAGCGCAGGCTCAATGGCGTCTCGCTCTCCAGCCGATAGCCAAGGCGGTTTGCTGTCCTTGTGACCGTCCATAGTTGCTCAAAGAACAGCGCCTGTGAATCATCAGTGAACGCATCGAATTCGGCGGCAGGCAGGCAGCGAACCTCAGCCACGTTCTCAGGGAGGTCGCACGGATGCGCCAGCCCATACCCACTGGATGGCATGTCCTTTGCGTCAGAGGGAAACGCGGCCAGCCGTGTCCCGGCTTCCAACGCTCGCCCCTGATATCCTCCAAACCCCCCCTTCATGTCCGTCGATCGGGATCCCAGAACAACCGGAACATCAAGCCCCCCGGCAAATGTCACATAACTTCGCGCGCCGTTGGCCGGAGCGTGCAGAGTCAGGATCTGCCCCGCCCGAGCCTTTGCGGCCCAATCGGGAGGCAAAGGCTCGTCATCGAGACGAGCGACCCCGCGGGCGCCTGTTACCGCGAAGGCTTGATCAGCATGAAAACGAACCTTGAATGGAAAGAAGACGACTTCGATCCCAGCGGCGTCGATATCGTTCCCCAGCAGCAGATTGCCCAGCTTCAAGGCCGCGGAGTCCATGGCTCCTCCCCGGGATACGCCGAGCGTCATCGTTCGGGGGCGCCCGAGATCCTGGATGGTGTTGAGCGGAGAGCCCGTCAGGACTTCGATCATCCGACTCTCCTGAACTTTACGCGATCACCCAGTCGAAACAGGCAGGGTTCGGCACGATGCGCGTCGAAGAGAATTTCCTCGGTTTTGCCGAGAATATGCCACCCTGTTGGTGATGTGCAGGGCATGACGCCGGCCTGTCCGCCGCCGATGGAAACCGCGCCTTGCTCGACACTGACGCGCGGCGACGCTCGTCTGGGTATCGCGAGGCGTGGGTCGAGACCCGTCAGGTATGCAAAGCCCGGCATCGCTCCGATTGCGGCTACGCGGTATTCGCCCGAGACGTGAGCCGCAATGACTTCTTCCTCAGTCAAGCCCGCAAAACGCGCTACGACCGGTATATCCTCCCCGAAAGTTCCACCGTAGGTCACGGGCAGCACGATTTCGCGAGCCGGTGAGGCGTCGACCAACGTGTCTTCCCAAACCGCTCGCAGGCTATGTTCGAGTGTAGCCGGATCATATTGAACAGCGTCGAAAACGATCAGGAGGTTATTCACGCCCGGCACGGCCTGAAGAATTTCCGGCTGAGCGGCCATGCGTCGTGCGACCGCCCAGATGCGTTCCTGCACGCTGTCGTTGAATGCGCCGTGCGCGGCGTCGAGTAACAGGGCGCCTGCTCCTGCACAGCTGATGCGAATCATGACGTAATGGTCCGGTGCGCGTGAATATGGCGACGCGGCATCAGAAACACCGCAACTGAGCCGACAAGAATGATGAAAGCCGCAATATAGAAAACAGCATGAAAGTTACCTGTGGCCTGAAGAAGATAACCCGTGAGGACTGGCGCTGCGATCCCAAGTCCATTGCTGAATGTCAAGGTCAGACCGGTCACCGAACCAAGACTGCCGCGCTCCACGAGGAGATCGGCCAGAAGCGCCATGTTGGCCCCGGTGCCCGCTGTCACACAGGCGATGGCGACAATCAGCAAAGCGATGGCCGCAAAGGGAGAGTGACAGAGCGGGAATGCGCCCAGCATGGAGGCCATGGCTAGAAAAAAACTTACGGCATGGCGCCGAGTTCCGGCTGTCGTTTCGGCATTCCGGACCGAACGTTCGCCGAGCTTGCCAAGCGCCAGAGACAGCATGGTGGCGCCAAGGTAACTGTAGGCCGTGTATAATCCCGACTGCATGAGAGACAGATGGAACGTGTCGCGCAGAATTGTCGGTAGCCATGACATTAGAAGAAAATTGGCATAATTTCCGCAACATTGCGGAATTACTATACCCCAGAAATCGCGAGATCGAAACAGGGTCGGGATTGAAATTAACGCGAACGCATCTCGCGTATCGCTCACCTGCAATGCGGATTTGGAGGGATATATCCAGAGCCATGCCAATGACCACATAAGGCCGAGTGCGCCAAGGATTGAAAATGTTGACCGCCAACCGAATGTTTCCACCAACCACGCGCTGGCGATTGCTCCGGTCGCGAGGCCAATAGGAATGCCGCAGATAAAGGCCGTCATCATCAGCCCCCGTTCGCCGGGGCGCGCCCAATACCGCATGACCTTATTGCCGAGGGCGAAAGTCGGAGATTCCCCGACCCCAAGCAAAATGCGTGTCGCGATAAAGGCGGGAACCGTTGTCGCCACGCTGCCGAAAATCATGGCGAGAGACCACAATGTCACGGCGGCGGCGCCTACAAGACGCGTGCCGATCCGATCAAGCGTGATGGCGCTGGGTAAGTTCAGAAAGAAATACGACCATAGAAAACTGGATAACACCCAGCCGGTTTCGCTGGGGGAAAGGCCGAATTCCTTCGCGACGCGAGGCATGGCGACCGAAAGGGCCGCGCGATCCCCATAGCATATGACGCACATGATGATCGTCAATGCGTAGATCGTGAAACGGAGCCGACGTGATGCGTCCGCTCCGGACGTGTATGAAGACGGCAATGCTGGCACCTCGCGATATGTGAGGACGGTCAGAACGAGAAATTCGTCCTGACGTAATACATGCCGCCATTGAAACCATAAGGCGAGTAATAAGAGTACTTGTAAGCGCCGAACAACGGTCCCGAGATGGATTTCGGAATGCGGGTCGGATATTTGTTCCCCAGATTGTTGGCGCCGATCGCCAGGCTCCACTGCGGCAGAATCTTGTAGGATACCTCGAGGTTGGTCAAAAAAGCCGGGCGCTGCGTGACGCCGGCTGCTGTCGGGCTCGCCAAAAACAGCGTCGAACCATAACGCTGCTCCTGCACGAAGACGCCCCATCGCCCGCGATTCCAGTTCAGCGACAGGCTTTCCCGGTTTTTCGGAGCCGAATGTAGCAGCATTTGTTCGGCGTATTTATTGTAACTGCTGAGACCGTACTGCGCGAGCACAGCCGGGGTTTTGTTGTAGCTTCGAACTTCGTTGTCAGAATAATTGAAAGTGAAGGCGAATTTGAACGTGCCCGCCCGCTGCGTGTGCAAGGTATAATCGGTGCTGATGTCCCCGCCGTAAGTCTGCGTGTTTAGTGGGTTTGTGTAGTATGAGGCGTATGTGACGTTCTGCAGTCCGGAAGATGCGAGGATATCCGCAACTTCAGTTCCGCCGAGCGTGGTCGTGCTGGCGAGGCGATCATTGATCGCGATGTAGTAAAGGTTCCCCGTGAAATGCCAGTTCTCCAACGGCGTTGCATCCAGACCAACGCTGTAGCTGCGGGAGTACTCGCCTTTGATCTTGCCTGCGCCAAGAGCTTGCGCTGCTGCGCTGCTGTTCGGTAGCTGATCTACGGAGTAGGTGGCGAAGGGCGCGTTGTAGAAATAATAGGTCTGGCCGAGAGTTGGCGGACGATATCCAGTGTTGACGCTGGCGCGGATCGCCCAGTTGCGATTGAAATTGTAGCGTGTGCCGATACTGCCGGTTTCGACTGTCGCCAAGTGGGAGTAACTGGTGGCTCGGCCGCCAATTGTCCATTCCCAATTCTTCGTGACAAAAAAATCGAGATTGACGTTGCCTTCGTAAATGTCACGACTGCGGTTTGTCGCAGCTGCAGGTATGTTTCCGCCATGATCGGTCGCGCCGAGGCCGTACCAGGAGTCCCGCTCGCCCTCGGTCATCTGGAATGTATCGCGGCGGTATTCGCCGCCGAACCGCAAGCCGATCGGCTTCGGCAACCATGACGTCCGGAATTCGCGAGAGCCGCGCACACCGGCTGATAATTCGGACGTAATGGCTTTTCCGTCGTAAAAATTTCGCGGGCTGCTGTCGCCGAGGGAGACGTTATTGCTGTGAATCGTGGAATATGCCTGATCGTCACGTCCATAATTGACGTAGGCGTCCCATGAAAAGCCCAGCGCATGAGCCTTGATCCCATTGTCGGTCTCAAAGTCGTACTGGTCCATCGCGATGTAGGGGATGGCGCCATTTGGCCAGAGCGTGCTGTTGGTCAGGCTGTTGGCGGCGCTGCGGTAGGTCTCCGCGACATTGACGCGACGGTGACCGAACGTACTGGTACTGTAGAGATTCACGTTGTGCGCGAGAGGGATTTCCATGTTTTCGCTAAGCGTTTCCATCGTAGACTTTGGAACGCCGAGCATGCGATTGACGTCACGACTTGCCGTCTCGTTGCGTGAATCGCCTGTGGGGTAAAGTTGCCCGACGAAATCCCCGCTTCGGTTGCTGGGTTGTTGATGCGTCACCTGGGCGGCAAGATCGAGATAGCCGCCCTGTCTTCCCAGCTTCATGCCGTAGTCGGCGTATCCGTTCACGGCCTGCCCGTCGCCAGCGTAGAAGCCGCTGTTCTGGAAGTTGACCGATCCACCATGATCTCGGTTTTTCAGGACGATATTGACTGCGCCAGCGATCGCGTCTGCGCCGTACAGGGCGGATGCGCCCTCGGTTATGACTTCGATATGATCGATTGCGGAAATGGGAATCAGCGATATGTCGGCGGGCTCGGTGCCCCAGTTGGGCCCGGCGTTCGCGTTGAAATTGGCGCCGAGATGACGGCGGTGGCCGTTGACCAGAATCAGCGTGTCGTCAGCGGATTGGCCGCGAAGCTGCATGGTCTGCACGAATGCGTTGTTGCCGACGCCAGGTTGTGGCGGAGCCGTGATCGCAGCCGAGGCCTGCGCCAGAGCACTCATCACGTTGGTCTGACCGGTGCTGAGCAATTGTGCGCCAGAGACCACCGTCACCTGCGTGGTGCTGTGTACTGGCGTAGACGGGGACAGGACCGAAGTGCCGATAGTACGCCCTGCCACGTCTATTTGTTCAGGAGACGCGTTGGCGCGGACGGCGCTTCGCTGCGAGCGGGCGACGATGTGCGGGCGACCGCCAGCTGCAGGAATGGAGGTCGACGCGGGCGGAACGGGCGAGATGTGTTTGTGTGCGATATGCTTCGTCGCCGTGGCGCTTGACGCAGCATAGGTGAATGTAGGGGTGACTAGGGCGATACCGCAAAGGAGGACTGATTTTAAACCGATGAGACGAGTCATCTATCGACCTTGTGCTCTGGAGGCCTGCAGCGCGGCATCTCATGTGATTACGTGTTCATAATATATGTAAATCATACACGATGCGGATTCGCAACATAAAATGTCTCGACATCGAACCATAAAATGGCAGAGAATTTTATGTATGATTGCTTCGTTACGCTTGGTTGGGTGCGTTTGTGAGCTATATCCGTTTGAAGAATCAGAGAAAAATAATCACCTGATAGATCGGGGGCCATAAGCCCCTGAATATGTGATCTGCATGCATGTTTGAGAACGGTCCGACCATCGGAAGTGCGAATGGAGGGGCCTCTGCTTGAGGGTGGCGGCTGGTTCAACGTTACGATCGCGGACGTGACCATGATGACTTAATCGTCTGCCGACGCAGCGCAGTCGCATAAACCATAAAAACAGACGCCGGGATGAAGTCGAACGTATCGTGATGCACGCAAAGAGTGCCTCACGTCCTGACGGCTAATCGTCGCTACGCACGCTCCGGTTGCGTTTGATGCCGGCCCGATGAGCCTTGCCGTCCAGTCTGCGCTGCCGGGCGGCGCGACCCGGTCTGGTGGCCACGCGGAACGCGGGCCTGTGCGCGGCCTCACGGATCATCTCGGCCAATCGTTCGATCGCGTCCTCGCGGTTGCGTTGCTGTGTGCGAAAGCGCCGCGCAGTGATGACGATAACGCCGTTACGCGTGACGCGACTTCCTGCAATTTCCAGCAGGCGGACGCGCACTCGTTCCGGCAGGGACGAAGAGAGGGCGGCGTCAAAGCGCAATTGAGCCGCCGTCGCCACCTTGTTGACGTTCTGCCCGCCGGGGCCTGATGCAAGGATGTAGCTGACCTCCAGCTCGGACTCGGCCAGGGACAGTCCGGGAAGGATCATGATCGCCATGCGGGTTCGGATAGCACGTTTTGCTTCGGGAGTGTGTCCGGCCAGCGAACAGTGGCCCGTTGGCCTCTATACGAAACTGACCATCAGAGACGTTTCTGAATCCAGAACGCCGCCGACTTGCGGACTTTGCTCCAGATGAGGAAACGATCCGGCGGCTTCGGGCGCGCGGCATAGGCCGGTACGATCGGGCGTTTAATTGATCGTTTCGATGCGAGCCTGCGGAAAGCGGGCAGTCTCTCGAGATCGGCCCAAGACCCGGATGCCACATCGATCGCGGTTCCAAGGAGCCGTAATACCAACGGTGAAAAGCGGGTCTCTGCGCAGACCGCATCCCTCTGAGAAGGCGGAAAAACCGTTACGTCAGGCTTGGCATGCGCGCTGGACGCTGAAGTTCACGAAGGCGGAGCGGCGGGGGGACGGAATCACACCCATAACAGCCCCTGTCATCGCGTTCTCTGGCTACAGGTCTCATATTTCCATCGGCCAAAATTTAGGTCAATTTCCACGATCAAGACAAGTATTGGATATTTCTACAAGTATATCACTTTTTTAGTCGGCCGAATGTCGCGGTTCCCCTTGAGCCCGAAGGAAGAGCCAGTTCGCCACGTTCAACTTTCCTTACAAGATACTGGTAGGTCTGCAGCGCCTGCGACCACATGTGATCGCCGATCTTCAAGACTTCATAACCACTGTCTTCCTCTGCGAACGCGGGAAGCGGTTTGATTGCAGTGTGGTAATCGCACGCGTAGAAAAGCGGAAAGGAATAGCGTTCCTCTCCGACCTTGCGGACGCGATGCGCCGTGGCGACGAACGCGCCCGCAGTCATCACTTCCAGCATATCACCGATATTGACGACGAATGTTCCGGGGCGCGGCGGCGCGTCGATCCATTCGCCACGTTCGTTCATGACCTCCAGTCCCGGTGCGTCCGCAAGGAGGATGGTGAAGCATTCGTAATCCGTATGGGCGCCGATGCCTGGCGCGTCCTGGGCTTCCGCGTCGAATGGGTAATGGATCATGCGCAGTTTGGACGGTGGATATTTGGCCATGTCGTCAAACGTGTTTTCAGGGAGCCCCAGGGCCAGAGCGAATCCCTGAAACAAAGTCCGCCCAAGCTCGAACACCGCTCGGTAATAGGCTTCGGCGCGCTCCCTGAAGCCGGGAACGTCCGGCCAGTCGTTGGGGCCAAGTAGAGGGGTCCCGGCCAGCACCAGCGGGTTGTCAGCAGGAACCTCGTAGCCGATATCGAAGGCTTCCTTATGGTCCGGGCGGCCTGTTCCGTATACTTCTTCGCCTTCGGGGACATAGCCTTTGTGGGTGGCTGAGCGCCCGATGTAATACGCCATCTTGCGTTCCATCGGCAGGGCGAAGAGATCCCGTGCGGCACTCCTCACGCCGTCGATGAGCGTCGGGTCTACCCGGTGCCCGGAGATATAAAGGAAGCCGATATTGCGCGCAGCGTCGCCCAGTTCGCAGGCGACGGCCTCGCGCTTTTCAAGATCGGGCGAATAGAGGCCAGAAATATCAACCTCAGGAATTGAGGTAAAAGATTTCGTATCCGCCATGGTCTGCATCTTTCTGATTTTTTGTGGAAAAGTCGGATTGATTTTTCGCGGGAGTTTAACGTGAACTGTCGACGCTTCGAACACAGGGGCGGCGATGGGCGGAGGTCGTTGGATCAAAAAACAGGTTTGACACCGACCGCCGCGGGAGAATTTATAACGCTCCGGAACCTCTTCCACCCGTGCGCAGCTCGGGACCGTGCGTGACCGGCGCGACCTCCCCGGTGCTCCAGACGATATCGCCGCCGACCATCGTCAGCAGCACCTTCGTGTGGGAAATCTCCTGAGCTGGAATCGTCATGACGTTACGATCAAGGACGATCAGGTCGGCGAGTTTTCCAGGTTCGATCGAGCCGGTCATATTCTCCTGCCGCAATTCGTATGAAGAGTTCATAGTGATCGCACGCAGCGCGGACGCGCGCGAGAGAGGAGGCTGCGAGCCAAGCGGGCCACGATATTGCGCCCCGGCTTCCGGATCGTTTTCGCGAGTGACGCCAACTTTCAGAGCGAACCACTCATTGAGCGGGTCGACCGGCCAATCGGAGCCATACGCGATGCGGGCGCCTGCTTTCTCCAGCGCGTACGCAGGCTCCATCGCGGCGACGCGGATCGGGCCAAGCGCGTCTTCTGTGGCGCCGGTCGTATCGGGAGCGCGTTTCTCCCACTGGAAGGACAGGACCGGAATCGCCTCAAGCTGCGCGAAACGGGGGAGGTCCGATGCGATGACCATTTCGTCATGCGCCAGAGCCGGCCGGAAATCAGAGCCCGGCAACGCAGATCGGACCTGCTCGACGGCGTTGAGCGCGATATGGACTGCTCCGTCGCCATCCGCGTGCATATGCGGATCGAAGCCAGCCTTGACCAGTTCCTCAAGCAGTGGCGTCAGCACTGCGGGCGGAAAATAAGGGGTTGGACCGAACGACGTTCCGGGCTCCCAGTCCGGTCGCGCCGCCGTGCCCTTGTTGACGCGGTAGGGCTCCGAGACGATTCCGGTCAGCGCCGGCGCGGAAATCACTCCGTCCATGAACAACTTGACGTTTCGGATGGTGACGCTCGGCGATTGTACGATCGGTCCCTGATCGTACAATCGCCGCATGCGGATCGCGTAATCGGTCGCCCCTTTTGCGTCTGGCCCCATAGTGGGAGTGATCAGGGGTGCGAGATGCGCGCGTGCAGTGAGGACGCCCTTCTTCTGAGCGGCCGTAAATGCGTGGAAATCCTGTTCCCGAGCCATTGCGTCTAGAAAGCTTGTGACGCCCTGCGCTCGCAGGGCGGCAAGCGCCGCCTGAGCGGCTTGAAGGTAGGCGGCTTCGTCCGGCGGTGGTTCGGCCTTGACCACATAGTCCATGGCGCTGTCTTCGAGCAGGCCGGTCGGTTGGCCGGAGGCGTCATGATGGATCTCCCCGCCTTCCGGAGTCTTGGTCGTGGCGTCGATCCCGGCCGCTTTCAGCGCGGCGGTGTTCAAGAGCGCGGAATGACCGAAGGAAGAATGGAGGACGATCGGATGCACCGGGTCGATCCTGTCGAGCGTGGCGCGGGTCAGGACCGTTCCCTTGGGTAGCATGGCTTCCTGAAACCACGCGTTAACGATGAGCCATCCGCCGGGCCGCGGTATCGATGGATCGTTGCGACAGGCCGTGACGCGCGTGACCAGTTCAGCCTCCGTCAGCGCACGATATTGCAGGGAGCAGAAGAGCAGCAGAAGTCCGCCGTCGAGCGGGTGCATGTGCCCGTCCACCAGCCCCGGCATAAGCATCCGGCCATGCAGGTCTATGACTTTGGCATGCGGACCTACGCTGGCGCGAACCGTCGCGTTGTTTCCGACAGTAATGATCTTTCCGTCCCGAACCGAGACGCCTTCGGCGACGCTACCTGTTGCGTCCACTGTGTAGACATAGCCGTTGACAAACGCTGTTTCGGGAGAGGGCGCCGCTGCGGCGTGGGCGCTCGCGACAAGGGCTGCGAGAAGGGGCGGCATGGTGACGCTCCGGATCGCAGTCCGGACGTTTGTCTTCTTCATGGCCAGCGCCTTTCCATATTCCAGTGGTTGAAATGGCGACGCTCCTCGTCCGCCATCCAGCGATTGAGTTCCCACAGGTTTGCGACTGGCGCGTCCGTGAAGGGAAGGGTGTGCAGATAGCCGTCCGGTCCAAACTCAGGCGTCATCGTCGTGGTCTCGTAACCTCGCCGACTCTGGGAGAGCCATACGGATTCCCAGAAGCTCTGATGAAATGTCCGTTCTTTCCCATATTCCGGAGCGGCGGGGTGCGGGACCTGAGGCCCCTGCGCGTAACCGATCCGGGCCTGAATATGGTGCACGCGTTCCACGAACAGGGAAAGATCGTCTGTGGGGTCGTCAAGAAGCCGTTCGCAGACGACGACCCAATGACTGATGTCAGCGGTAAATAACGCGTCGGGACAACGCGGCAGGACGTCCAGCGTGATCCACGGCGAGGCAAGAATGCGCGAGCGATGCGTCTCGAAAACGCACCGAACGCCCCGCTCGAGGCCGATTTCGTGGGCCTTGTTGATAAAATCCGCCTGAAGCCCGGCATTCCACCGATCATTGCCGCCCAGCACGTTAACGAACAGCGGGCGCATTGGCGCGACGCGGTCCAGCGCGGCGAGCAGATCGTCAAGATGATCGTCGAATGTCGCGGACTGGCTGGGAATCACGCCGCCGCCGGTCAAGGCGATGGCAATATACTGCATTCCGCTGTCTGAAAGAATCTGTGCTTTCTCGCTTGCTTCGGTAGATGTTTCCGGAGCTCGCGCCTCTACGCCCGTGAAACCGGCAGCGTGAGTTTCGGGAAGGATGTCTCGCCATCCACGCCAGTCTCCCCAGAGCGTCCGGAACAGGTCAAGCCGCATGATTTCCTTACGGGATCAGAGTTCAAAACAACGAAACAACGAAACAACAATGTCTGGAAAATGAAAACTTGCAAGAAAACGGCGTCTCACGTTTCCCGTCGATTGGCGCGGGATGAAGACACCTTGACGCTTCGTCTGATCGGACTGCCGCGTCCAATTGTAGAATGACGTTCGCGAAGGACAGGGGTTGAGTCCGTATCGATCAACGAAGCACGGAGATACGGTTTTAGAAATTGTAACGCAGATCGAAACCGACCCAGCGGGGCGTCTGGATATACTGAGCCCGACTGTTGTCGCTGCCGGTAAAATCGTAGTTGACGCCATGCTTGTTGAGCATGTTGTCGACATAGACCGCGGCGGTCCATCTGCCGGTTTTCGGACCGACTTCCATGCGCATTCCCATGGAGCTGATCTTGTCGGTGACGCCGTTAGGATCACCGAGCGCCACCAGCATCTTGTCTTTCCAGGTGTAGCTGACCTGCAGCGTCACGCGGTATTTCGCCGACACGTCGATGCCGTAACGAGCATAGGCGCTCCATGAGAAACGTGGAGCAAACGGCAGGGAAGAGTGCGCGGAGACGTTGGTTAGCAGAGGCAGGCCAGAGATGTTGGTGACTGGAGAGGTAACCTGACCATCAAGGTAGGCGAAAGAGCCGTGCAGATCGAGATTGGGTACGAGATTGTGCAGCGTGCCGGACAATTCGCCGCCACGGGTGCGGGAGCGTGAGATAGGTCCAAGACTCAGTGATGTGATCCCTCCCGGCATCTCGGCCACGAACAGGGTCTGCCGGTTGTGATACTCGTAATCGAACAACGCCCCTTCCAGCTGAATCCTGTCGTGAAGCAGGCTGGTCTTGGCGCCGATCTCGTAGGCGATCAGATTTTCGGGACGCACATAGTCCAGCGCGCTGGCGGCGCTGACAGGCGCCGCGAAATATGCGCCGGGCTTGTAACCGTTGGAAATCGAGCCATAGACGATCGTTCCCGGCATGATCGTATAGCGCAGGCCAACCTTTCCGGTCAGACGCTCGTAGTCATACGTGGAGTTACGGTGGGTCAGGCTCGCGCCGGGCGTCCCTGTCAATGCGCCGCCATCGTCCACTGTGCCGCCGTGGAAGCCGCGTTCATCATAAGACAGACGGCCCGCTGCGATAAAATCCAGCCCCTTGACGATATGGGTGACGGTGTTGACGTAAAGCCCGGTGGACAGATTCTGCTGCACAAAGTGATCGGTAAGATTGCCGTTCGGGGTGTCGAGCAGGAAGGAACGGAAGCTGGTGTAGGCTCCATTGATCTTGTCGAAGGATTCATACACGCCGACAGTCAGGTCGAGCCTGTGGGCCAGATTCATACGCATGTGCATATCGTGCGACTGTGCGATGTAGGTGTCGTTCCAGCGGTAGTCGCCGATATGGACTGCCTCGCCGTCATAGTTGTCGTAATCGTCGCGGCGGTAGAAATCGATTCCGGTTGCGGAAGTGAATGTGCCGAAGTCGAACTGCCGCGTATAGTTAAGGCCGACGCCACCGCCATTTTCATTACGCCGCACAGGAGTGTCGCCCACGTTGACGGCGTTGGCGGCGGGGTTGGGTCCAAGGCCGATCGTTCCGTTGGGCAGGCCGTTGACTGCATCGCCAGTCACGTTCTGCGGCGAGGCCGGCGTGCCCTTGTCGCGCGTATAGTGGATGTTCAGCATGAGCGACGAGCGGTCATCGATATCGAACCGCGTCAGATTGCGCAGGCCGAGAATATCCTGTGCGCCGTACAGGGAACCGGTCTTGATGTCATGCTGCCATCCGTCGCCCTTGATGTAGCTGAACGAGAACCGGTTGAAGATGTGGTCGGTGATCGGCGTGTTGATGGCGCCGCGCGCCGTGTTCGTGTTGTAGCTGCTGTAGCCCCATTCAAGATATCCACCGAAATGATCGGATGGCTTGATGGATTCCACATTGATGGATCCGCCGGTCGTGCTGCGTCCGTATTCGAATCCCTGCGGGCCTTTCTCGACGCTCACGTTCTGCACGTCGAACATCTGGCCATTGTAAAAAACAGGATAGGGCGCGAACACGCCGTCCTGATAGATGCCGATTCCTCCCATGTTCGTGCCGATATAATCGTCAAGTCCGATGCCTCGGATTGAAAAGATCGGCGTCGTGCCGGACGTGGCGTTGACGGCGGTGACGCCCGGAACGAACGCGGCTATTTCCTTGGGACTGACGATGTGGAGCTGTTCGATCTGCCGCCCGCTCAGCACGTTGACGGTGTTGGCCGCGGTGCGAAAGCGACGCGCCAGCGAGCTGGTTACGGTGATCGCTTCCGGGTCGCTGTGAGGCGAGGCGTGGGTTTTCGTAGCGTCGGCAACGGATTTCTTGGGAACCGTGGCGGCGACGGCAGCCGGGCTGACGCCCGACAGAAAGAGCGCCGCCAGAGCCATCCGGCGAAGCGAGACCGGACGCGTGTTTCCGCGAGAAACAGAGTGAACCGCCACTGCGCGCTCCTTGTTATGGCTCCCGATTTTTCGGGCTCATCTTATGTTGCAAATACAAAACAAGTATCTTTCGCATTCGTTATAAATATTCGAAAGATCACTTTTGATAGCGTATAACTTTCTTCGTTCTGGTTGGCTGTCACGAGCGGAGGATCCCATATTTCCTGCGCCCTCCGGCGGAAGACGGTCACGTCAGGACGCCGCGGGCCATCAGCGCGTCACGCAGCCCGCGGCGGCGACATTTTCGCATGATCCTGCGTTCAGGGCTCGCAGTTTGATGTGTCTGTTCGAAGATCATTGTCGCCCGCTATGATGGTTTGTGACGGACGATCAAAAGACGCCATCGCCTTCCGTCCGCATGATCAGGACGGCTCGGAGAGGCGACGCTCGCAGGGCTTCAGAAGCGGATCATCTCGTTCAGAAAGGCGCGGGCGCGGGCGCTGCGGGGCGCGGTGAAGAATTCTTCTGGCGGGGTGATCTCCTGCACGCGTCCCTTGTCCATGAAGACGATCCGGTCAGCGATCCGACGTGCGAACCCCATCTCGTGCGTAACGCAGACGGTCGTGATTCCCTGCGCGGCAAGATCGTTGATGATCAACACCACGCCGGAGATCGCTTCCGGGTCGAGCGCCGCCGTAGGTTCGTCGAACAGAATGATCTCGGGGTCCATGCACAGCGCGCGTGCGATCGCCACGCGTTGCTGCTGTCCACCGGACAACTGAATTGGGTATTTCGACGCCTGTTCGGCGATTCCGACCTGCGCCAGAATGCGGCGGGCCGTATCTTCGGCCTGCCCGCGCGGAATGCTGCGGACCAGACGCGGGGCGACGGCGCAGTTCTCGAGCACGGTAAGGTGAGGGAAAAGGTTGTAATTCTGGAAAACCATACCGACCCGTCCACGGAGTTCGGTAAGGTCTGTTTTCTGGTCGATGATTTTTCCGTCGATCATCAGAACGCCGCTGTTATGCGGCTCGATCCTGTTGAGGCAACGGATGAAAGTCGATTTTCCGGAGCCCGACGGACCCAAAACCACGATCTTCTCACCTTGCTCGATGTCGAGGTTTATGTGGTCCAGCGCCACAAATTCATTGTAGAGCTTGCTGAGATCGCGGATGGAGAGCCGTTTTCCCGGGTCAGGAAGGCGATTAAGCGTCATGGGCCGCAGCCTTGTCCCGATCGGCCCATGTGAAGCGGCGTTCAATTCGCTTTTGCACATAAAGGAAGAAAAAAACGATCCCGAGGTACCACACGAGAGCTGCGGAGTAATACTCCGTGAACTGAAACGTGCGGGCCACCTGAATCTGCGTCACCGCAAGAAGTTCCTGCAGAGATATGACAGAGGCGAGGGAGGTCGTCTTCAGCAGGCTGATGAAATCATTGATGGTCGGCGGCAGTGCGATCCGAAGCGCCTGTGGAAAGACGATATGCCAGTAGACATGGGATTTCTTCATGCCCAGCGCTTCGGCGGCGAGTGACTGCCCACGATCGACGGCGCGCAGAGCGGCGCGGTTGATCTCGACCTGATAGGCGGATTCGTTGATAGAAAGCGAAATCCACGCGGCGAGGAACGGCGTGAACCAGCTCTCCCTGAAGATCGGAAGGAACTGCGGCAATGCGTTCCAGATGAAGAGGAGCTGGAGCAGCGTCGGAGCCCCCCGGAAGACTGCGACATAGGCGCTCAGTACCGGTTGGATCAGCGAGCGGCGCCCGTTGAGCGCCAGAGCGATGGGGATAGAGATCGCGATCGCCGTCACGTGCGACAGCAGCGCCATGATCAGCGTCATCGATGCGCCCTTGAAAAAAGCGCGGGAGACCAGGGCCGAAAGGAACGTCTGAACGTCGAAGCGGGACGGAGCTCCGCGCGTCGGAGCGGCCTCCTCCAACGTGTCGTCGATATTCCATTTGTGCGCGAGCGCAGTCAGCGTCCCGCGCCGACGCAGCTCGTCTACGGCTTGCTCCAGACGCGCCTTGTCCACGGAATCCTTGCGAATATAGATCGCGAAATCATGGAAGTCAGGAATATCCGGCTTGAAAATCGTGGTTACTTTGCCGCCGAGTTGCCGCCTGCGGTAAAGCACCTCCACGTCCTGGCTCATCGCGGCGTGCGCACGGCCGAGCAGAACCTGCTGGATGACCTGATCCTCGCTCGGATAAAGCTGCACCCGGATGGGCGGCTTTCCGCGCGCCGCTAGAGCGGCGTTCTCGATTTCGATCAGCCGACCATAGCTTGTCCCGGTTTCAATGGCGACTGTCTGTCCGGAAAGCTCGGAAAAGGACGATATCTTCGGCGTTCCCGTGCGGGCGATGACGACCATCGCGGACTCGTAATAAGGGATCGCGTCGAAATTCCGCTCCCGCGTCGCCTGTCGCATGACGCCGCTTATGACCATGCCGCAGCGTCCGGCGGAGAGGCTGGGAAACATCCCTTCAAAATCCATCTGCACGATGTCCGGCCGCAGATTCCAGACGCCAGCGATCTCACGGACCAGGTCGATGTCGAAGCCAGCCAGCGCACTGGCCTCCGCGCCGTTCACGAAGGTCATCGGCGGCAGGGTCGGGTTGGTGCAGGCCGTCAGCGTTCCATTGGCGGCGAACGAAGGAGGCGCCTCGGCCCGGGCGGAGATCGTGGCGAGCATTGTCACGAGCCCGGCGATGAGGACGCCCAGCAGGCCTGTGCGTCTCAAGGGCGTACCTCGTCGAGAATCGCGCGGAATGCGTCGATCATGACCTGTGTCTCCGGAGACGGCCGGGTCAGAAGATAAAACCCGTGGGTCACCAAGAGTCCGTCGAACGGAATCCGCCGCAGGCGTCCTTCAGCTTCCATAGGGGCGGCGAAAAGTTCGGGGAGGAAGCCGATATAGACGCCCGAGAGAATCAGAAGCGCGCGGGAATCGATATTTTCCGCCGTGGCGGAGTAATTCATTTCATTGCGCAGATCGTCCCAGCGAGGGGACGAGGCCGCTTCAGACACCGCGATCATGCGTGCGGAAGCCAGCATTGCCCGGGTAATTGCGCCGTCGGTAGCGGAAAAGAACGGATGACCTCGTCCGCAGTAAAGGAACGAGGCCTCCTGGAAGAGCGCGGTCGTCTGCATTTCGGGACGCTGTTGTGGGTAGAGTGTGATACCCGCCGTCGCGGCGCCGCTGCGTACGGCGAATTCGACCTCGCGGGGCGAGGCGGAATGCACGTCCAGATGGACGGCGGCGTAGCGCGTCGCGAAACGTTCGATGGCGGGGAGCAACGCCGTGTCGCTGTGAATCTGGATGGTGTCCGGTAGATAAAGACTGAAACGACCGGTGAGCGTGCCGCTGGCGTCGTTCACGCGTTTCTGAAAGGCGTCCAGATCGGCGAATAGCTTCTGCGTTGCGTCCAGCACGATGGCGCCGGCGGGGGTGAGTGCGAAACCGCTGCGACCACGCTGGCACAGCACCAGATTCAACCGCTTTTCCAAAGAGGAGATGTCGATGCTGACTGCCGATTTACTTTTACCCAGCGCCACTTCGGCTGCGGCGAAGCCTCCATGCGCGGCGACGCTCGCGAATACGCGCAGGAGCCGTAGATCCACTTCGGCGACCCGGCCAGCAAAACCGCTTGAGGGGTGGCGGGGCGTCGGTCGACGGGATCTGACGGCCTGACTGCGGGGCAATAACCTGTCCGTTGTTGCGTTGGTTGATCGTTTCACAATCCAATCAAATTGCAAGACGTTCCGTCAAGAGAAAAGTATTTTATTTCCAAAATTGTGTTTGAAATTGGATATTTTGCCGAATGGTTTTGTATTTGCAAAAGTGAAATTAAGCAGAAAGAAGGCGAGACGTCCCGGCGATCCGTGATAGCGTCGACCAACGAGACACAAGTGATTCCACAGATCTTACGGGAGGACGAACCGGGTGACGGCGAACAAATGGTTCATCGACAGCGAGACAGGCGATCTGTCGGACGTGCTGCTCTGTCGGCCGGATTATTACTCCTGGATTCCGAGCAACGACATTGCGATCGAGACGCTGGAGCGGAACGGTCGCCTTGATCGGCAGGCGTTGCAAGGGCAGTTCGACGAACTGGTGCATGCGTTGGGCGCGAATGACGTCACCTGCCATTTTCTTACGCCGCGGCAGGGCATGCCTTATCAGGTCTATACGCGCGACAGTTCGCAGACCACGCCATTCGGCACCGTCGTCACGAAGCTGATGCGTGATGAGCGTGTCGGCGAGGAGGCGGAGATCCGCAGCTTCTATGGTGACGACGCGGTCTGGCGCTCATGCGCCAAAGGGCACATTGAAGGTGGTGACATCCATATCATCCGGCCGGGTCTTGTTGTCGTTGGCGTCACCGGATGCCGTACCGACGAAGCAGGAGCGGCCGAATTTCTCGGGTGGTTCGAGGAAGCCGGGTGGACGACCCGCGTCATACGTTTTCCAAAGCACTTCCTGCATCTCGACGTGATTTTCGCCATGGTGGCGGAAAATCTGGCCCTGTGCGCAGTCGATGTTCTGGCTGACGAGGATCTGGACTGGTTCCGTGCGCAGGGGATACGGCTTCTGCCAGTCACGTACAAGGAAGTCATGCGTGACATGGGCTGCAATGTGCTGGCCTTGGGGCGCGAACGCGTCGTAAGTCCGCGTCATTCCAAACGCGTGAATGAGATGCTGCGTGCGGAAGGGTTGACGGTGGTCGATCCGGAGTTGAACCAGTTCTCGCAAGGCGGAGGCAGCGTGCATTGCATGACCATGCCACTTCGCCGCCGCTCTCTGGCGGCGTCCTGAGTAGATCGGAGCCATCTGAATCGGACCTTCGGTCCGAGCGCGAGTAACTATGAAAGTCGATGGCGACGCTCTCTTTCGTTGCAAGGAGACCTCAAGACGGAGGTCGATCCTTGCCGGCAGGTATGCTGTGGTCACGAACTCGGGACAGTAGGGAAGGCGTCGTCGGCTGAGCTCGGTCAGACGCGATGCAGGCTTTGACAGAGAATTCGAGATAGAAATGTTCCAAGCGCGATCAAATGTGGCGCGAGGGACTATGTCCGGGGTCGGCATGAGATGTATTGGACGCACATTGCGTCTGGAACTGCATTCAAATGGTTGCGCAGCAATGTGCACGCGCGATACCCCACCCTGCTTGGCTCACCCATCTGAGACTAGACGTTCTCGTCGCAAAGATTTTGAAAAGAGCACAGACAAGAACTGCTACTCCTTGTTCAAGTCCGTCCGATAACCAGCTTGCGGCATACGCCGAACAGGCTCTCCCTAAGCCACTGATGCACCGGATCATTGTCGCGCCGGGGATGCCAAGCCTGAAACGCCTCCACCTTCGACAGAACGAAGGGAAAGTCGAAGACTCGAAGGCCCAGCGCAGTAAGCGGAACGCGATCCAGCGCCATGCCCGGAAGCAGCAGGATGAAATCCGTGTCGCACATGCTGTCGATCATCGCCTTGTAGTTTGGGACAACCAAAACGACGCGTCGGGTCAGGCCGAAATGATCACGTAGCGCCCAGTCGAGAGGCCCGTGAGCCCGGCCTCGCCGCGATACACTGATGTGGTCGTAACGAGTCAGGCTCTGTGGCGTTATGCCCTCGTCGAAAATAGGGTGGTTCTGTCGGACCAGTGCGCGCATCCGGTCGTAAAAGATGGTCTGCCGCCTGATTTCCGGACTCAGCATGTCCGTGGCGCCGAGGTAGAGGTCAATGCCTTCGTTGCGCAGCGCCTCGCTGGGCGGCTCGTCAATTTCCGGCGCGAAGACCAGTTCGCAATTCGGACATTCTTCCCGAAGCTTGCGCAGCAAGGGCAGCGCCACCGCCGCAGTGACGACGTCATTGGCGCGGATGGTGAATTTCGGCGTCATGTTGCGCAGGTTGGACAGGGCGCGCGTCTCGATCAGACCGTCCGCCGCTCGCACCACCTCCTGAACACGGTCGAGAATGCCCAGGGCGAAGGCGGATGCGGTCAACTGGCGCCCGGACGGAACAAGGATCGGGTCGCCGAACACTCCGCGAAGCTTGGACAGGTGGCGGCTCATCGCCGGCTCGCTCACATGCATTCTTCGGGCTGCGCCGGAGACGCTTTCCTCTTCGATCAGAATTTGCAGAAAACGCAGCAGATCAAGGTCATATCCTCGCATCCGCCCATACTACTCTTCCAGATGAGTCACAGGCCACCGAAAACCATTCCGAAAAGTGAAATCCAGACTTAATCGGAATGGAGGTTTTTCCGCATTCGATTGCGTTGATGATGCGGGCCATGATTTCGGAAGCTCGCGACATACATGGCGGCGAAGCCAGCCACCCAGCCTCGCCCGATGGGGCGTCGGCATCCCCGCCGCCCGTCGTCCCGTCGGCGGCGCCGGTCATTCATGCGTCGCCGCCCGTGCCATCGTACATTCCGCCTTTCGGGGTCCGGACGATCATTGGATGCGTCGGGATGCTGCTGGCTGTGCATGTCGCGGGCTTCAACGAACATGTGACGGAGAATGGTCTCGCCGACATTCTCGGGGCGATGCATATCGGCCACGACGACGGCACTTGGCTGATCACGATCTACGAGGCGTTCAATATCGCGGCCATGGCGTTCACGCCGTGGTTCTACATGACGTTCTCGATCTACCGGTTCTCGATTTTCATGACGGCGTTGATGGCGCTGCTCGCCATTCCGGCGCCGTTCATGCCGGATGTGACGTCGCTGTGCGTGCTGCGCGCGTTTCAGGGCATGGCCGCAGGGTGTCTGCCGCCTGTGCTGATGACCGTCATGCTCAAATATCTACCGCCAGAAATTCGCGTTTTCGGCATTGGCGGGTACGCGATGAGCGCGACCTTTGGCCCGAATCTCGGCCTGCCGCTGGAAGCGTTCTGGTTCGAACATGTCGGGTGGCATTGGTTGTACTGGGAGATTATTCCACTTGCTGCGTTGGCGGTTGCGATGATTGCTTACGGCCTTCCGCGCGATCCATTGCATATGGAGCGGTTCGAGAAATTCAACTGGTTCGGTCTGATGGTCGGTTTGCCCGCTATCTGTTCGCTGGTGATTGTCCTTTATCAGGGGGACCGCCTGGACTGGTTCCGTTCGGCGACCATTACGCATCTTGCGTTCTGGGGAGGAGCGGCGTTCGTCGTCTTCCTTATCAACGAGGCGTTCCACCCGAGCCCGTATTTCAAGATTCAATACTGGCGCTCACGCAACATTCAGGCGTCGCTGATTTCTCTGGTCGGTATTCTCGCGATCTGCGGGTTGCTGTCTGAACTTCCGGCGACATACCTGGAAGAGATCCGCGGTTATCGTCCGATCCAGACGGCCCCGGTCGCTCTCGTGGTGGCGTTGCCGCAACTCATCATGCTTCCGTTGATCGCCGCCATCTGCAACAGCCGCCGTGTTGATTGCCGTTATGTGTTGGCGGGGGGAATGGCGTGTCTGGCGGCGGCGGCGTGGTTCGGCACATGGCTGACGTCTGACTGGGTTCGCGACAATTTCTACGTCATCCAGATCCTGCAGGTGTTCGGACAGCCGATGACGGTCATCCCGACGCTGATGCTGGCGACGCTTGCGCTAGGTCCTGCGGACGGTCCCTTCATCTCCGGCATGGTCAACATGCTTAAAGGACTGGCGAATGCTGTAGCTTTCGCCATCTTCGCCGCCGTGACCCGCCGTCGCGAGCAGTATCATTCCGTGATGTTGCTCGACCACCACGGCGCCAACGGAACGACGCTTCAGGGGTTGGGCGACCCGATCCAGCAACAGTTGGCCGGCACGTCGCCCGATGCGGGCCATGTCGCGCACAACGCCCTCGAAGTCTTCCACACATACGTCCACGAGCAATCTGTCGTTCTCGGGCTTGCCGATATCTATTTCGGCCTGATCTGGGTCTGTCTCGGCTATGCGGTCCTGAACGTCCTCCTGCCTCGTCGTGTCTATCCGCCTCGCGCTCCGGCGGCGACGGCTCCCGCTCACTGAATTTCGCGGATCTGAATATAATGATTTACAGAAAACCACTGCTTTACGCTGGCTGCGCCGCAGCCGTGCTCGCGATCGCGGCTTGGGGCGGCAGTCGGCTCGTTTTGGGCGACGGCGTGAATCAATACACCAACGACGCGTATGTCACTGCCGATTTCACGGCAGTCGCGCCCAAGGTGTCGGGGCGTATCGACCGCGTTCTGGCCGAAGATAACGAAGCCGTACGCGCGGGCGAAGAACTCGCCCATATCGAAGACGACGATTACCGAGCCGCTCTCGACGCCGCAAAGGGCCGTCTTCTTGCCGCACAGGGCGCTGCGCGAAATCTTGAGGCGGAGCTGACGCGGCAGGATTCTGTCATCGCCGGAACTCGTGCGGCCGTGGAGGCGGATCGGGCCGACCAACTGTTCGCTCAACAAAACATGCAGCGGTATCGCACCCTGTCTTCTGGCGGCGCAGGCACCATCGAGCAGAAGCAGTCCAGCGAGGCGAAAGACAAGGAAGCGGAGGCCGCCATTGCGCGGGATCAGGCCGCGACGGACGCCGCTATCCGTCAGGTCGATGTCCTTAAAGCGCGACTGGTTGAGGCGCAGGGACAGGTCATGCAGGCGCAGGCCGACGAAAAGCAGGCCGAACTGAACCTGTCCTACTGCACGATCCCGGCGCCAGTCTCCGGCGTCGTTGGCGAACGTGGCGTTCGTGTGGGCGCTTATGTGCATCCCGGCACGGCGATTCTCGCTATCGTGCCGACGCAGGCCGCCTACGTGCTCGCCAATTTTCAGGAAACGCAACTGACCAAAGTGCAGACCGGGCAGGCCGCCACTGTCCGTGTGGACACATTCCCGGGGCGATCGCTGAAAGCGCATGTGGACTCTGTAGCGCCTGCGACCGGCGTCGCGTTTGCGCCGATCCAGCCGGACAACGCAACCGGCAACTTCACCAAGGTGGTGCAGCGCGTCCCGGTGAAGCTGACCTTCGATCCGGGGCAGCCTCTTGCTTCCAGGGTTAGAGTGGGCATGTCGGTGGAAGTCAGCATCGACACAGGTTCCCGCCTATCCGGTCCTCATGCTGACGACGCCCGCTATGTCTGGCGCTGACATGCTCAGTGCAAACAGGCCGGACGCTGCCGAAGGTCGCAAACGCCAACTCCGCCCGACGCTGGCGGCGACGCTCTGCCTTGGAGCGCTGACCGCATGCACGGTGGGGCCGGATTACCACAAGCCCGAGATCAGGAGCGCAGCGAACTGGCGCCAGAGTCTGCCGCCTTCGGAAAGTCGCCCTGTCGAGACAATGGCCGACCCGCAATGGTGGCGCCTGTTCAACGATCCGACGCTGACGGCGCTGGAGAACGACGTCACGGCCGCGAATCTCGATCTTCAGGCCGCGTCCCTGCGCCTGATGGAGAGTAACGCTGAACGCAAGATCGCCAGCGCTGCGCAGATGCCTCATATGGAGGCAAACGCCTCTTACGCTCGTGAGCGGGCCAGCACAAACGGCATCCTTGGTCTGCTCGGGACCATGGAGCGGGAGCAGGCGGGGTCGATCGCCAGCGGCCAGCAGGGGTTCGGTCCGACCGCGCTGCCGGGCAGCGTCGGCAACCCGTCGTTCAACCTGCCGCAGTACGGGATGAGCGCATCGTGGGAAGTCGATCTCTGGGGGCATGTCCGTCGACAGGTCGAAGCGGCTACGGCGGCGGTGCATGCGACGGAAGACATGCGCCGCGATCTGCTCGTGTCGCTGATGGCCGAGACCGCGCAGGATTATATCGACCTACGGGGCGTGCAGGCGCGCATCGGCATTCTCGACCACAACATTCAGATTGCGCGTGACAGCGTGCGTCTGACGACGCTTCGTTTCGAGCAGGGCGCGGCCACGCGTCTCGACGTTGCGGATTCGACCGGGCAGCTTCACACCTTCGAAGCCCAACGCGGTCCTTTGGAGAGGGAGGAGGTGCATCTTCTGAACGCGCTGAGCTTCCTCGTCGCGCAGGCGCCGGGCGCTCTGAACGCCCGTCTGGGCAAGCCGTCGGCGATTCCGCCTGTGCCTGCGAGTGTGCCGGTCGGCCTGCCGTCTCAGCTTGCCGAACGGCGGCCAGATATCCGCGCGGCAGAGGATCGTCTGCACGCAACGACCGCTTCCGTTGGCGTCGCGGTGGCGGATTTCTTCCCGCGCATCACCCTGTCAGGCAGCCTCGACATTCAGGCGCTGCAGTTCAGCGGCCTCGGGTCATGGGCCTCCCGCCAGTATGGTTTCGGCCCCACCGCGACCTTGCCGTTGTTCGAGGGGGGGCGTCTGACCGGGCAATTGCATCTGCGCAAGGCGCAGCAGAAGGAGGCGGCGATCTTCCTGCAGCGGACTGTGCTCAAGGCCTGGCAGGAAGTCGACGACGCAATGGCCGATCTGTCGGCCTCGCAGTCCGAGCGCGATCGGTTGCAGGAGGCCGTTCACGAAAATCAGATCGCGGTGGAGACTGCGCAGGCTCAGTACAAATCGGGTTCGTCCGACTTTCTCAACGTGCTGACCATGCAAAACGCGCTTCTTGCTTCTCAGGGACAGTTGGTCGACGCCACCACGGAGGTGTCTCGCTCCGTGACGCGGCTTTACCGCGCGCTCGGCGGAGGTTGGGAGGCGACCTATCCCGTCGCGTCGCGCCCCGCGACGTCTAACGGCTGAGCGGAGATTCGACAAACATGATCACGATCCGCCGCGTCGATATGCTTGGGACAATCCAGGAGGCAGGAGTCGATCTCCGTTGTCATTTTGCGTTCGGCTCCTTTCAGGATGCCGCATATGTCCATGATGGCCGCCTGCGCGTCGTCAACGCCATGCGTATCGCATCGGGAGCGCAGTTCCGCCTCGGAGCGGAGCAGAATGTAGATATCGTGACATGGGTGGCCGACGGCGCGCTGAGCGCGACGTCTGGACTGTTTCCATCCGAGACGATCACGACCGGGGGGCTCCACGCGATCAGCACCGCAAGCGGGTGTCAGTCGTTCGGCTGGCGCGCCGGGCCGGTCGGAGCGTCGTGCCTTCAATTCTGGTTTCTTGCCGATAACGAAGGCGGAGAGCCGTCGCAGGAGACGCGTCCGGATTTTCCTGAGGCCGAAGAGGGAAGTTTTCGTATTATCGCATCCGGTTTTCCAGAAGATGATCCCGAAGGAGCGGAGGCTGTCATCGACGGCTCCCCTGTGACGTTGCGGTCCAGATCCCGTCTCCTGCGCGCGACGTTGCGTGCCGGGGAGGGCGCTCTCTATCGGACAACCCCTGGCCGCACCCTGTACATGATCGTCGCGAAAGGCGCGGCTTCGCTGGGACGGGAGTTTCTTGCCGCTGGAGACGCCGCAAGGATCGACGGGCAGGAGGAAACGGTTGTCCTTGCGACGCAGGATGCTGTAATTCTGCTTGCGGATACCGCTAACGGGTAAAACTTCCATCCAAAATCCTTCTGCTATTGCACGAATACGGTCTCTCAGTGTGCAGTCACGCCCGTGTCTCCTGAAGCTCCAGTCACACGCGTCGGCTTACGGGTGAAACTTCGCAATGTCGCCTTGCATGTATTTTTAGCTGAGCGGCGGGGTTCCTTTTATCGGATAGCCCCCTGATCGCTCGTCTCCGCGACGGCGTTTACCGCACGCGCTTCGGGCACGGTGCGATTGCCTTGGCGCATTTTCAGGGAACTCTGGACGCACGGCGTGTGGTCGCGACGGGAGGCTTGCGCGACTGAGAGCGTCGGTGGCGGCAGGAGAAGCTGGTTTGCGTCGCCATATCGCTGTGTTGAATATTTCTCGTTTTTCCCAAAGCGTCGAACTTGTCACCCTCCGGTTCTGTCCAGAAACGGGAGACGACGATGGCCGCGACAACCCGGCGACAGCTCAAGCTTGGAGCTATCCTTGCAGGGGCGGGAACGGATTTTACCCAATGGCGTGACCCGGATCTTCCGGGCGATGCAAGCGTAGACATCGGTTGGTATATCGAAAACGCCCGGCTGGCCGAGGCGGCGAAATTCGACCTGGTTTTCATAGTCGACAGCCCGTTCATTACTCCGAACACCGCGCCGCATTTCCTGAACCGTCTTGAACCGTTGACGCTGCTGTCGGCGCTGGCGGTTTCGACGTCCCGGATCGGGCTGGTCGGCACGCTGACCACGACGTACTGGGAGCCGTATAACGTAGCGCGTCTGTTCGGTTCTCTCGATCAGATCAGTCATGGGCGCGCAGGCTGGAACGTGGTGACGACCGGTCTGGAAGGCGCCGCGCGCAATTACAACCAGCAGGCCCATCTGGATCATGCGGTTCGTTATCGGCGCGCGCGCGAATTCGTCGACGTCGTGCAGGGGTTGTGGGACAGCTACGAGGACGACGCTTTTCCCCGTGACAAGAGCACAGGCGTATTTCTCGATAAATCGAAGCAACATGCACTGAATCACAGGGGCGAATTCTTCTCCGTCGATGGGCCTCTGGCGCTCGCCCGCTCGCCTCAGGGCCAGCCGGTAATTTTTCAGGCAGGGGACAGCGACGCCGGGAGACGGCTTGGGGCGGAGATAGCCGACGCCACGTTCGCCGGGGTGGACGATCTGGAGTCCGCTCAGGCCTATTACCGTGATCTGAAGTCCCGGGCGGTCGCATTGGGCAGGGACCCTGCGTCGATCACCGTAATGCCCGGTATAGCGCCGATCCTCGCCGAGACGGATGAGGAAGCGCTCGCCCTCGGGGAGAGCCGCAACGAACACCAGAGCATCGAAAAGAAACTCGTCGAGTTGGGCCGGGCCTTCAATTATCATGATTTCAGCCAATATCCGCTCGACGGACCATTCCCGGACGTCAGCAACCTGACGCTGAACAGCTATAAAGGACGAGCGGAACGGATCCTTCGTGGGGTGAAGGCTGGCGGCCTGTCCTTGCGCGAAGCCGCAGAGCGTTATGGCGCCTCCCGCTTCGGGTTCGTGGGCTCTCCGGAAACCGTCGCCCGACAGATCGAGAACTGGTTCCTCAATGAAGCGGCGGACGGTTTCAACATACGTGTGACTTCGCCGCGTGATTTTCATCTTTTTCGCACGCGGGTAGTTCCCATCCTGCAGCAGCGCGGTCTCTTTCGAACCGAATACGATGCGGACACGCTGCGCGGCCATCTGGGTCTACCGATCCCGGAGAACCGGTGGACAACGCAGCGCAAGGCTCCCTCCAGCGCCCTCGACGCAGCTTGACAGGACGGAGCCACCAAGATGCCGCAAGAACGCAAGATTAAGCTGGGTCTCATCCTTCATGGCGTTGGGCGCACATGGGATGATTGGCGACATCCCGACAGGGATGTCCGCGCGAGCACCAGCCTCTCATTCTATCGGGCGCAGGCGCAACAAGCGGAAAGAGGGAGATTTGACTTTCTGTTCGTCGCTGATTCTCTATCGATTAATGAGAAATCCAGTCCCCACTATCTGTATCGTTTCGAGCCGCTGACCATCCTTTCGGCGCTCGCCGCAGTGACAGAGCATATTGGCCTCGTCGGCACGTTGAGCGTCAGCTACACAGAGCCATTCAATGTCGCGCGCCAGTTCGCGTCGCTGGATCATATCAGCGGCGGTCGCGCAGGGTGGAACGTCGTGACGTCATGGTTGAGCGATACGGCGGCGAACTTCGGCAAGGCGGCTCATCCGGCGCATCATGAACGGTATCGTATCGCCGCCGAGCATCTTTCCGTCGTGCAGGGCCTGTGGGATAGCTGGGAGGACGACGCGCTGGTTGGCGACAAGCAGGGCGGCGTCTTTGTCGATGCGGCAAAGCTGCATCGTCTGGATCACGTCGGTCCCTACTTTCAGGTGAGGGGGCCGCTGAACATCGGACGTTCGCCGCAAGGTCAGCCGGTGATCTTTCAGGCAGGCGCTTCCGAGGATGGAAAAGATTTCGCGGCGCGCCACGCAGAGGTTGTCTTCTGTGGACCGCAGAACCTTGAAGAGGCCCAGACTTATTATCGTGATCTGAAAGCGCGTGCCGAGCGCCTGGGCCGCCCCGACGGCGCTCCGTTCATCCTCCCGGGCGCTGCTCCGATCGTCGGACGTACCGATGAGGAGGCTGAGGCGTATTATCAGGAATTATCCGAGCTGACCTCGATCGATACGGGACTTGGCTTTCTCTCCCGCGCATTTAACGATCATGATTTCCGTCAATACGATCTCGATGGCCCCTTTCCAGATGTCGCGCGTATTGGCCAGGACAGCAACCAGAGTGCGTCGCAGCGTATTCTGGAGCGGGTGCGGGCGGGAAATCTGACGGTCCGTCAGATCGCGCGAGAACTCAGTACGCCACGCGGCGACTTCGTCGGGTCACCGGAAAAAGTTGCGGATGCGCTTCAGCGCTGGTTCGAGAACGAGGGGGCGGACGGGTTCGTTATCTTCGAGGCGTTGCCCGGTCAGCTCGAGCGATTCGTCGATCTCGTGGTCCCGGTGCTTCAGCAACGCGGTCTGCTGCGCGTCGAATATGAGCATGACACGTTTCGCGAGAATCTTGGGCTGCCTTTCCCGTCCAACCGCTACGTCGCAGAGAATAAGCGCGCTGGCTGAAATGCGCGGGGCGTCGTGCGGTCAAATGGCGGCGCCTCCAGAACTATTTCCAAAAACGTGCCTCAAGCGCGCCGGTGGCGCGCTTCGGTCTGTTCCGATCAGGCTCGGATCAGTTTACTCACAAACCACGATAGAGTGAGCCACGGCGAGCTGACGTCACGTAGTCAGGCTCGCCTCGGTGGATGTCGATCGCTCAGCGCGTCGCCAGGGCGGGCATGGGCAGGCGGAGGGCGAAGCGTCCCGGACCCGCGACGGCCAGAGCGACAAGGCCGCCCGCGATGCTGATGTTCTTGTAGAAGTGGATCATCATGTCGTAGCGAATCGCTCCGTCCATGGTCCAGAAATGATGGCCGATGAAGCCGGTCACTACCGTGTAGAGGGCAAGCGCAATGGCGAGAGGGCTGACCAGTACGCCCAGAACGAGCGCCAGCCCGATCCCAAGCTCGGCCAGTATCGCGACGATCGCTGCGACCGCTGGAACAGGCGCGCCGGTCTGCGCCATGTAGGCGACTGCGCCGGAATAATCCGACAGTTTGCCCCAGCCCATGATGATGAACAGGAGAGAGAGTGCGAGGCGGGCGGCGAGAAGAAGGGCGTCGCGGGAGATGATGGCGTTCATGAGGGCGTCTCTTTTCGAGGTCAGGTTCGGCGGGAGCAGTTGTTTTCTTCCCCGCTGTTGCACTCACGATACGATCATGTTTTGCCAAAATAAATGGAAACAATAGAAACTGATCGGTTCCATTTATTTATCACCCTCTCCCGATCCGGCATGCAGGGTGTTAGCGCCGGATTAAAATGTCCGCTTTGAGCCGAATAGAAATGTCCTCCCTGCCGGTTCTGGCGTTAGCGTGTCATCGCCACGGTTGTGCGGTTTGGGAGGCCGGACATGGGACTGGTGCTGATGGACGATCGAGACCTGCGCCGGGTTGGCGTGCTGGCCGAGGTGCTGTGCGGATCCCGCACGACCGCGTCGGCGGCGGATCTTCTGGGGATAACGACGCGCCAGACGCGTCGCCTTCTGGAACGCCTGCGCGATCGCGGCGCCGGCGGCCTCGCGCATGGCGGACGCGGACGTCCGTCGAACCACCGCAGGCCGGAGAGTCTTCGCGCCCAGGTGCTGGCGCTGCTGCGCGTGCATTATCCCTCCTACGGGCCGACGCTTGCGTCCGAGACTCTGCAGGAGCGCCACGGGCTTGTCGTTCCGCGTGAGACGCTGCGCGGCTGGATGCACGCTGACGGGCTTTGGCTGACGCGTTCGCAGCGCAAAAGCTTTCACCAGAGCCGGATCCGCCGTGAACGGCTGGGCGAACTGGTGCAGATCGACGGGTCGGAACATCGCTGGTTTGGCCCCGATCGCCCGTCCTGCACGTTGCTGGTGTTCGTCGACGACGCCACCAGCCGGCTGATGACCCTGCGGTTTGTTCCCAGCGAGAGCACGGACAGCTATTTCGAGGCGCTGGAGATGTATCTGAACGCCTATGGACGGCCGACGGCGTTCTATTCGGACCGGCATTCCATCTTTCGGGTGGCCAGAGCGGATGCGACCGGCGGTCAGGGCGTCACGCAGTTTGGCCGGGCCCTGGCGGAACTGAATGTCGAGATGATGTGCGCCAACAGCTCGCAGGCCAAGGGGCGTGTGGAACGGGCCAACCGGACGCTGCAGGACCGTCTGGTCAAGGAGCTGGCGCTCGAGGGCCTGACGACGATGGACCAGGCCAACGCGTTCCTGCCTGGGTTTGTCGAGCGGTACAACGCGAAGTTCTCTGTTCCGCCGGCCCGCCCCGAGGACGCGCATCGGCCGCTGGGCGTGGCGTCGTCGATTCTGCGCGACATCCTGTGCCGCCGCGAGATGCGCTATGTCGGGCGCCAGCTCAGCGTGTCGTGGAAACGCCGCCTGCTGATCCTCGAGCGCAACGCGCTCACCGAAGGGCTGGTCGGCAAATACGTGGAGATCTACGATTTTGACGGCGGGCCTCTGGAAATACGCCATCAGGGCGCATCCCTGCCCTATCGCAGCTTCGACAAGGACCAGCGTGTGGATCAGGGCGCCGTGGTCGAGAACAAGCGGCTGTCCGAAGCGCTGGCGCTCGCGGCGGAAATGCAGGCCCAGCCGCGTCCCTCGCCGCGCGTAAAAACGAACAGCGAGAAAGGCGGCTATGTGCCGACGGGCGCGAAACGCGGCAGAAGATCGGACTCGCCTCGGCGCAAGCGGCCCGCATAAAATTCAGTTGTGAATGGTGCTTCTAAAAACGCGGAAGGTCTGGCTTTGGGAAGGTATTTGATGACGCACACGTATTGACGCTGTTTTTGTAATACTTCTTGAGCCTCGTCGGCGCCTCGACTAATGTTTTGCTTGTTAAGGGCACGCGCGGCCTGCCGCCTGCACTCGGTCTGTCCGAGAACGGTGAACGCGGAGACGAGTAGTTAGAGCAACGGCTTTGCCATCATTGGATGTGCGACAGTCGGCAATGCAGGCACCGAATTTTCTCCATCGTCGCACAGAAACTGGTGGAGGCTGCGTGTCCGATTACCCCGACCCCAAAGCGATGGCCCGTGCGCTGCGTGTTGCAATGGCCACTCGTAATGTGGCTCTAAGCCACTCTGACGCTCTTGAAATTGTTGCCCGCCAATTGGGAAGCACAAATTGGAATTCTTTGACCGCTGCGTTGAAAAGCCGTCCGCTGACGTCTTTGCGCTCCAAGCCGCTCGCAGGAATACCGCAAGGATGGACCCTACGAGGGCGCACAGACCTCTTCGCTCATAGCCTGCTGCCAAACGGCGGTCGAACCGGCGGCCCGGCGATCTCCATCACCAGCCGCGCTCGCCCTGATGATGAGCGTGTGCCGCAGGTAGGCGAATTCCTGACTGTCATGCAAAGCATCAACGCCAGGCCCTATCACATGCAACGCCTTACATTTTCGGCCGCCATTCGGACACAGGATGTCACAGGATACGGACGTGTGTGGTTCCGGACAAGGAACGTGCAAGGGCGGCCAATCTCCGGCGGCAATCTAGGCATGGCGGATAGTCCAGCAGGGCCAGTGCGTGGTACAACGAACTGGACGCGACGCCATGTCACCCTTGATGTCACAGACGACGCGGAGACGTTGAACTTCGGCGTCATGTTCGGCGGTGGCTGTGGCGCCTATTACGCCAGTGATTTTCACTTTGGCCCTCCTCGGCTACACGAGGACCTCGAAATACTGCCAGATGCGCCTGTCAATCTGACTATGTCGGTAGCCCCGCATCGAGAACATTCAGACAAAGACGCCACATTCGAAGAGAGGAGCGTGTCTCTATGAAGCGTCTCGTCCTGTGCAGCAGCGTTTCCGGGCAAGGTCACATCAAGCACGCACGATATGCTGATCGTGTCATCAACACCTTCAAGGGAACAGACTTTCCCGAGAAGTTTCCGCTCTCTATCTTTGGGCCTCTCCCCGAATATAGAGAAACCACGGCGTATTTTCAAACCTGGCAGTGGTTGCGACGTCAGGAAACAGTTACTCTGGGAGGAGTAGAAAATCCATCCCGTGAGCACTTCGCGCCTGGAGCGGACCTTTTTCAGTATATGAAAACATTCGACAGTGTAGAGTGCTGGTTCGATCCGACGACATCTGGGCAGGTCGCGCTGGTTCACTTTCTCGTCTACGTCGCAAGGCACGCGTATATTCCGACCAATGTCCTGCTTATTCATTCCACGACACGTACCGGAGAAACAGATGCCGAAACGTTTCTTCAGCTGACGCCCGAAAAAATCCCTCTCTGCAACGAGCATCTACAGGCCGCTTTACGTTTCTGGGATGCTTACGGGCAACCCAATCCGTGTGCGTTCGCAAACCTGAAACCGAGTGAAATTGAGGCTTTACCGCTTCTTTATGATGTTGGCAGGGCGATGCTCACTGAATTGCCAGCTCATGACACCGCACTGACCGCGACAGAAACCGCATTTGTAAAAGCGACGAAACATTCATCGGCAACACCGATAACGGTGACCGGAGATGCCATGAGGGAACTGGGCGAATGTCGCTTCGATCTTCACTATTTTGATGACAGCCTTGTCAGGCTAGGCTGCGGGCTGAGTCCGGTGATCGACGGTCTCCTTCCCGACCCAATCCGACGACCGCCCCTTAAAGGAGAGCCGTTTCCAGATGAAGCATACAAGGCTTATCGGAACGCTCGTCTTCGGCTGACGGCGCTTGGACAATTGCTGGCGGAACGACAAGCCGACATGTCCGCCCATAACCTGATTCACTATTGGTGGGGTAATACCGAAATCAAGAACGACAATCTCTGGCGTTGGAACGAGGAAGATCAACGTGTGGTCGCTCCGCACTGAACACGTTCCAACCGGAGTGCGGATGTCTTCTACACCATGCCGGGCTTACGATAGCAGAGCCTTCAAAGCACGCGTCTGACAGATTTTGCGTCACCCGCCGTTACGCCGCAACAGAAGGGGCGACTGCCGCCCGTCTCCTTTCCGTGAGCCCCCTCAAAAATAGCTGCCCGTCCCGTGTTGTGAGCCCTGTTCCGCCTACGGCTGCACAGGGCTCACAACACGAAGAACATGCGAGACCGGACATTTCTATTCGGCGCTCAGGCGGTCATTTCTATCCGGTTGCAACACAGGGCATGTTGAGGCGTTGCTTTATGCCAACAGATCGCCGCGCTGCGCGTTGCTCTCAATCACCGGCGCCGGAGACTCAGTGATCCGCCGAGCAGCAGAAGACGTTATGGCTTCGCATCATCAGAATAATCGTTGGCGTCTAACTGCCTGAATGTTCTTTTTCAGGACGTAAGGTTAGGAGTTTATTGAATGGCTTTCGGAAGAAAAGTGAAAATTTATCTAACTAAATTGTAGTTTTGGGAGATATCTTACGGGGCGATTGATGCATTCTCCGGCTGAAACACCGCATCTTTCGCTGTCCATAACCTTGGCGTAATCTGAAAGACGGTTGCGCTTTCCCTGCATGAAGCCGACAGACGGAAGCATGACCTGAATGGCTCGGGATGACACAAAGCGAACCGGATGGCCGTTCAGGGCAGTTCGACCGCGATGGCGATTGCTTCTCCGCCGCCGATACAGGCCGATGCGACGCCGCGTCGTTCGCCGCGCGCTTTGAGTGCATAGAGCAACGTAGTGACGATGCGTGCGCCCGTGGCGCCGATCGGATGCCCCAGAGCGCAGGCCCCGCCGTGCACGTTGAGACGCTCTGCGGGAATCTCCAGTTCCTGCCGAGCCAGCATGGCGGTGACGGCGAAGGCTTCATTGACCTCCCAAAGATCGACGTCGCCCACGCTCCAGCCGACGCGCTCCAGCAGAGTGCGCATCGCCGGAACGGGCGCTACGGTGAAGTCACGGGGCGCCATGGAATGAATGGCGAAGCCGCGGATCAGCGCCTGAACAGGCAGGCCAAGGCGTTCGGCTGAACTGCGTCGCGCGAGCACGACGGCGGCCCCGCCATCTGCGATGCCCGACGAACTGGCGGCGGTGATGGAGCCGTTCTTCCCGAATGCTGGCCGCAGTCCGGGAATTTTCTCCGGTTGCGCCTTCAGGGGGTTCTCATCGGCGTCGATAACGACCTCGCCTTTGCGGGAGGCGACCGTAACGGGTGCGATCTCGGCTGCGAACGCGCCGCTTTCGACCGCATGGCGGGCGCGCCGCAGGGTTTCAATCGCGTAATCGTCCTGCGCCGCTCGGGTGAAGCCGTTTTCTTCCGCAGTCTTTTCCGCGAAATGCCCCATGAGCTGGCCGGGCTCATAGGCGTCTTCCAGCCCGTCGAGGAACATATGGTCGAAAATCTCGCCATGGCCGAGACGATAGCCGCCGCGCGCCTTGGGGAGGATATAGGGGGCGTTGGTCATGGACTCGAGACCGCCCGCCACGACCAGTTCGTTTGTTCCGGCGACGAGCGAGTCATGCCCGAAGCCGATCGCCATCATCCCGGAGCCGCAAAGCTTGTTGATCGTGACTGCGCCCGTGCTGAACGGGGCGCCAGCGACGTGGGCGGCCTGTCGAGCCGGATTTTGTCCGAGGCCGGCGGGCAGGACGTTGCCCATGATGACTGCCCCGATCTGTGAGGGTTGCAACCCCGCACGTTCCAGCGCCGCCTTGATTGCGGCCGCGCCCAGTTCGGTCGCCTTCACGCCGTTGAACTGACCCTGAAACCAGCCGATGGGCGTGCGGGCGGCGCTGACGATGACGATAGGATCTTCAGTGCTCATGACGGGGTTTCCTGAATGGCTGTGACTGAACGTTTTCTGTTGGTCAGGCGGTGGCTAAGACTTGGCGATCGTGACCTGGAAGAGCGGCATTCTTTCCCTGCGCGTGAAACGCTCCTCGGCTCTCCGCGTGATGATCCTGCCGTGTGCGTTGTTCGCGCGCGTGGGAGGGTGTGTGCGTCATGTTTTCGAAAGTATAGAGCGTTATTGGAGATTTTGTGTATGATGCACGAGGGTCAGAACCAGCTGGCTTCCGGCGCCATGAGCGGGGCGGCGCCCGCTGCGATCTGCCGGGCGAGCGACTGGCTCTGCGGCAGCATCCGCGTGGCGAAGAAACGGGCGGTGGCGAGTTTCCGACGACCGGTCGTCGTAATGTCGCCAACCCGAAGCGCTGCATCGGCGATCCGCAGCCAGAGCCAGCCGTACGCCACCAGTGAGAAAAGACGCAGATAGTCGACGGCCGCCGCGTTTCGTTCGTCGGCTTCCGAAAGCGCGCCGCCAAGACGCGCAGTGACGCCATCGAGGTGTCCCAGAGCCTCAGAAAGTGCATCGCGTTCTGTCGCCAGTTCGCCACGATCCGACGTGGCCGCCAGAGTGTCGCGGATCAGGCCAAGAAAGCGCCGCAGCGGCGCGCCGCCGTCGTGGTCGAGTTTGCGGACCACCAGATCCTGCGCCTGTATGCCGTTCGTGCCTTCGTAGATCTGGGTGATGCGGGCGTCGCGCACATGCTGCTCCTGCCCCCATTCGCGGATATAGCCGTGTCCGCCCAGCACCTGTTGCCCAAGAACCGCCGCTTCGAAGCCGAAATCAGTCAGCGCCGCCTTGATGACCGGGGTGAGCAGGGCGACAAGCCCTGCCGCTTCCGCCCGTGTGGCCGCATCGGGGTGAGAGGTTTCCTTGTCCATCTCCAGCGCAGTGAAGAGCACCAGCGCCCGCCCGGCCTCGATGGTCGAAAGCATGGTCAGAAGCATCCGGCGGACGTCCGGGTGGGCGATGATCGGCGCGGTCCCTGACGCGCCGGAGGCGCGGCCCTGAAGACGCTCCTTCGCATAGGCTGCTGCTGTCTGGTACGAGGCGTCCGCCACGCCGAGTCCTTGCACGCCGACGAACAGACGTTCAGCGTTCATCATGGTGAACATGGCGGCGAGCCCTCGATGTGGCTGGCCTACGAGCCAGCCCTGGCAACCGTCATAGTTCATCACGCAGGTCGGCTGCGCATGTATGCCCATCTTGTGCTCAAGCGCGCCGACCGAGAGCGTGTTGCGTGCGCCAAGAGAGCCGTCTTCGTTCACCAGAAATTTGGGGCAGAGAAAAAGACTGATGCCTTTGGTGCCGGGAGGGGCGTCGGGCAGCCGCGCGAGGACAAGGTGGATGATGTTCTCCGCCATGTCGTGCTCGCCCGAGGAAATGAAGATCTTCGACCCGGTCACGGAATAAGAGCCGTCTTCGCGTGGCGCGGCCGTGGCCTTCAGAAGGCCGAGATCGGATCCGGCGTTGCCTTCGGTGAGGGCCATGGCGCCCGTCCACTCACCGGAAATCATGCGCGGGAGATAGGTGGATTTGAGATGCTCGTCCGCATGGGCCTCGATGGCCTCACAGGCGCCGCGCGTCAGGCCGGGAAACAGGCCGAAGGAGAGGTTGGCTCCGGACAGCATTTCATCGACCAAAATCTGTACGGCGCGCGGCAGCCCCTGACCGCCGAATTCCGACGACGCCGAAAGCCCGGTCCAGCCGCCGTCACGAAACGCCGCGTAAGCCTCGGCGAAGCCCTTTGGCGTATGGACGACGCCGTCGACCAGACGGCTCCCTTCCTCATCGCCGCTCCGGTTGAGTGGATGGAGCTTTTCCGCACAGAACTTGCCCGCTTCGTCGAGAATGCTCTCGATCATGACGAGATCCGTCTCAGCATGCGCCGGTAGTTGGGCGAGCGCGCCGGGCGCATCGAGCACGTCGCGCAGCAGAAACATCATGTCGGCGACTGGGGCGGTGTAACTGGGCATGGTCCGCTGGTCCTTGGCGTGTAAGGGGCAACAGTTTCGGAAGGCTGGAAGTAAAGGTCGCGTTAGTTCGGGAGAGGTGCTGCACTGTCGATCAGGAAGCGGTGGCGATCTGGCGGCATCATTGCGTGGCGTCGACGCGTCTGGTCATGCGGCGCGCGACTTCAGGCCGCGCGCCGACGCGGATTCGGCCAAGGCGATGTTGTGCGCGATCGAGTCCCTGTCCTGCTGTTCCATGTTCGTATCCGACGCTCGAGAGACAAAATCAAACGATTGTTTGTTTTGTAGAGTAAGCATGGCGCATCGTCGTTGTCGATGCCCGTCGTTGGCCGCGGCTGTCACAGATGGTTGAACCGGTCCAATGTTGGTGGTCTTGGAGAGGTCTCGAAAGGTCAACCGCGACACGCCACGTCGACGCCGCGTGTTTATGAGGGCTGACTGCGGGCGCCTAGTCTGCTCAGGCTGTGGTCTCGCGGGTTTCGATAAGCGCCGAAATTAACGAAACCCATCCCGCAATCAGAGAATCCCTACGTAGGCCACCCGCCGCCGAGCGCTCTGAAGGAGCTGACCGCCGCGCGCGCTGCGTTGGCTCGGTTGAGGGCGAGTTGATCCTGCGAATCAAGAAGCTGCCGGTCTGCGTCGAGCACATCGGTCAAAGGAATGACGCCCGCCTGAAAAGATTGCTGCGAAAGATCGCGGGCGCGGGTCAGGGACGCAACCTCGATTCGCAATTCTTCTGTTCGCTGCTCACTTTGTACGAGAGTCGTGAAGGCGTTTTCGACGTCCTCTGCGGCATGAAGCACCGTCAGCCGGTAACGCGCCAGAGCTTCGGCGTTGGCGCCGCGCGCCTGTTGGACTTCGGCGTCGATCTTGCCGAAATCGAATATCCGCCAGCGAATGGCGCCAGACCCGGCCGCCTGAAAGCCTGGCGCAGTGAAGAGTCTTTGCGGATTGAGGCTTTGAAAGCCGAGCGCGCCAGACAGCGACAGCTTGGGATAATAGTCGCCGAGCGCCTGGCCGATGCGCGCGTTCGACGCCGCCAGACGGCGTTCCGCGGCGAGAATGTCCGGCCTGCGGCGAAGCATCTCCGCAGGCGTGTCGCCGTCAATGGCGGGGATGGCGGGGATATCGGCGCGTGCGTCCAGTTCTGCTGCGTAGCCGCCGGGTTGCGCGCCCATCAGCACATCCAGGCGATTGAGTTGCGCTTCCAGTGCGATACGGATCAGCGGCGCGTTCTGACGCGCGGATTGCAGCAGAGCCTCGGCCTGCGCGACTTCGCGCTCATTTGAAACGCCGCTCGCGCGTCTTTGGCGAACCAGCTCCAGAAGGTGGCTGTCTACTGCGATCTGTTTTTCAACGACGGCGAGCCGCGCCTGATCGCCCCTGATCTGGAAGTAGGCGTCGGCTGCGTCGGCCGCTACCGTGACGCGTTCGCCCACGCGCTCCGCCTGCGCAGCCTGCTCTTCATCCCGCGCGGCTTCCTGTCCGCGTCGCAGACCGCCGAACAGGTCGATCTCCCAGCTTGCTGCGCCGCTGACGTCATAAGTGCGATAGTCGCGATGTGATCCTGGAACTGTTCCAACCACATGTCCGATCAGGCTTTCGCGCGACATCCTGTTTACGGACGCTTCGGGAGCGAAATCCAGTGTCGGCAGCAGGCGCGCCGTCGCCGCCTCGGCTGCGCCGCTTGCCTGCCGGACGCGGGCGAGTGCGGCCGCGAGGTCAAGATTTTGACTCAATACGCGCTGCTCGATGCGAACAAGTTCCGGGTCGTGAAACCCGTTCCACCACGCGTCCAGAGACGGCGACGGCGCGGCACGGCGTGCGTTCACGGCTGCGGCGCTATGAAACGTATCGAGATGGGGGTTCGGCGCTTTGTAATCCGGCCCGACAGCGCAGGCGGATGACACGAACGCCAGAGACAATGCGACGCCGGGCCTTAACCAGCCGACAGTCTTGCGAACAGGCGAAGAGATGACGTCCTGTTCTGCCGGGCGATGGGTGATCATCATGGATGCTCGACTTTCGAGGGGAGTCGGACATGGACTGTCCGGCTGTAGTCGAGTGACTAATAGACATTATCGTCACTCGTTGTCAATTCGCCCCGCGTAGCCTACTTACAAAGCGCGAACCGTCAGCCACAGGAGTCAGGATGCGTAAGCCCCAAAACGGACAGCGCGGTCCGGTGGACCACGAGCGTCGGGATCAGATCATAGCGGCGGCCATCGAACATTTCGGGCATTACGGGTACAAGAAGACCACAATCGCGGATCTGGCCGACGCGATCGGTCTTTCGAAGGCGTATATTTATAAATTCTTCGATTCGAAACGCGCGATCGGAGAGGCGATCTGCGCGCTTCAGCACGACAGGATGCGCGAAGACGTGCAGATGATCGTTGACGACGGGAAGGCGGCTTCGGACCGGATGCGCCGGGTCTTTCTGGCGCTTGCACGCAGTACCCTCCTTCTGTTCTCACACGAACGGAGGCTGCACGACATCGTATATTCGGCCGTAGAGGAAGAATGGCCATCTTCGAAGTTCTTTCATGAAGCGTTGCGCGCCATGGTGGAACGTCTGATTCACGAAGGGCGCGATGGCGGCGAGTTCGAGCGCAAAACGCCGGTCGACGAGACCTCCAGCGCCATAATGCTTGTTCTGCAATCCATCTATCATCCTCTTTTGCTTGAGCAGCACATGGACACGCTGGAGGGCGATGCGGCGGTTCTGGCGAATCTCGTTCTGCGAAGTCTCGCCCCCTGAGCCGGTAGAAAATAGAATCGTGACCAATTGACAATATGGTCACTCGTGTACAATTTGGGCTCCCTAACCCAGTGGGAGCCAGATCATGGCTGGAACACGCCTTTCCCTTCTCGCTGCAGCCAGCCTTTGCGTCGCTTTGGGGCTGTCGGCCTGTAAACAAAAAAATGAGCCAGATCCCCGCACGGCCGAGCGCATCGTCGAGGTCGTGCGGATCGACCCTGCGGCGTCCGGCGGGCGTGTCTACACAGGGGTCGTAGCGGCGCACGTGCAAAGCGATCTCGGGTTCCGGGTTGCCGGCAAGATCGTCGAGAGACTGGTCGACGCTGGACAGACTGTTTCCAAGGGACAGGCGCTGATGCGTCTTGATCCAACGGATTATGTCCATGCTGTGACGACGCAGGTTGGCAGCGTGGCGTCGCTTCAGGCGCGCTGGAACCAGACTGCGGCAGACGAACGTCGCTATCGCGGTCTGGTGGCGACCGGCGCCGTCTCGGCTTCGGTCTATGATCAGATCAAGGCGGCGGCCGACAGCGCCCGCGCTCAGCTGGATGCGGCGATTGCTCAGGAAAAAATAGCGCGGAATCAGGATGATTACGCTTTCCTTCGTGCGGATGCGGATGGTGTCGTCGTTCAGACGCTGGCGGAGCCGGGCCATGTCGTCGCAGCAGGTCAGACGGTTATCGTGCTGGCGCACGCGGGTCCGCGTGAAGCTTCGGTCGAACTGCCAGAAGGTGTGCGCCCCGCCCTGCATTCGACGGCGGAGGCCGAACTGTACGGGAACAGGCTCAGCGTAACCGCACGCCTGCGGCAACTCTCCGACGCAGCGGATCCGCGCACCCGCACGTTTGAGGCCCGTTACGTTATGGAGGGCGCGGGCGCAGATGCGCCGCTCGGCGCGACCGTGCGCGTTCGCCTGCCTGACGCGAACGATGCTTCGTCCGCCTTCGTCGTGCCGCTGGGCGCGATTGACGATGAAGGGAAAGGTCCCGGAGTCTGGAGCGTGGACGAAGGTGCGTCGACGGTCAGTTTTCATCCGGTGAAACTCGCGAGCATCGGGGAGGAGACGGCGACGATCGTTCGGGAATCGGATCTTCGTGCGGGCATGTTGATTGCGGCGGCGGGCGGCCACTACCTGCATGTCGGAGAACATATTAAGACCATATCAACGAAAGTCGCGATGCAATGAGCGGATTTAATCTCTCCGCCCTCGCGGTGCGCGAGCGCGGAATCACGCTGTTCCTGATTATAGCGTTGGCGTTATCGGGAGCTTTCGCCTTTTTCAGTCTCGGTCGAGCCGAAGACCCGGCTTTTACAGTCAAGACTCTGACCGTGGCGGCTGTCTGGCCCGGCGCCACTGCGAAGGAGATGCAGGATCTGGTGGCGGATCCTCTTGAAAAGCGCGTCCAGGAACTGCAATGGTACGATCGCGTGGAAACGTTGGCGCGACCCGGACTGGCGTTGATGATGGTCACGCTCAAGGACACGATTCCGCCCGCCGCCGTGCCGGAACAATTCTATCAGGTCCGGAAAAAACTCTATGACGCCATGCCGCTTCTGCCCCAGGGCGTGCAGGGTCCATTCGTCAATGATGAATATTCAGACGTCGACTTTGCGGTCTATGCGCTGGACGGTCATGGACTTCCCGAGCATCTCCTGGTTCGACAGGCGGAGACCGTGCGGCAGCGTCTTCTGCATGTCCCCGGCGTACGCAAGGTCGATATCGTCGGCGAACGTCCCGAGAGAATATTCGTCAATTTCTCCAACGCCAGACTGACGACGCTGGGGATCAGCGCGCAGGATGTGTTCGCCGCGCTGCGTCGTCAAAATGCGGTGACGGCGGCAGGTTCGATCGACACGCGTGGTCCGCAGGTCTTCGTGCGTCTGGATGGGGCGCTGGACGATCTGCAGAAAATCCGGGACATCCCTGTCACCGCCGCAGGCAGGACATTCAAGATTTCCGATATCGCGACGGTTGAGCGTGGGTATGAGGATCCTCCGACCTATCTTGTTCGGCACAGCGGGACGCAGGCGCTGATTCTGAACGTCGTCATGCAGGATCACTGGAACGGACTGAAACTGGGCGCATCTCTGGCGGCCGCGGAAAAGACGCTTGGCGCGGATCTGCCATCTGGCGTCACCCTGACGAAAATCGTCGATCAGGCGGGAATTATTCACGCCGCGGTCGGTGAATTCATGCTGAAATTTTTCGTCGCGCTGGCCGTCGTAATGGTCGTGAGCCTGCTCAGTCTCGGCTGGCGCGTCGGCATCGTCGTCGCGGCGGCCGTGCCGCTGACGCTGTCGATCGTCATGGTGATCATGCTGGTGACGGGCCGGGCCCTGGACCGAATTACGCTGGGGGCGCTGATCATCTCACTCGGGCTTCTTGTTGACGATGCGATCATCGCAATTGAAATGATGGTGGTGAAGCTGGAGGAGGGTTACGAACGCACGAAAGCTGCCGCCTATGCATGGAGCCATACGGCGGCGCCGATGCTGGCGGGCACTCTGGTGACGATCATCGGTTTCACGCCCGTTGGCTTCGCCCAGTCGACCGCGGGAGAATATGCAGGGAATATTTTCTGGATCGTCGGTTACGCGCTGCTGACTTCCTGGTTCGTGGCCGTGGTGTTCACGCCCTATCTTGGCGTGAAGCTGTTGCCGGATATCAAAAAAATCGACGGTGCTTACGAACATATCTACGCCACGCCGAATTATCAGCGCTTCCGTCGTCTTGTGGTGTGGGTCGTCCGTCGCAAGTTTCTGGTGGCGGGAACCGTTCTGTCGTTGTTCGTGCTGTCTGTCCTGGGTATGGGCGCTGTTCGTCAGCAATTCTTTCCCAGTTCGGACCGCCCGGAATTGCTGGCTGAGGTGCAGATGCCGGAGGGAACAAGCATCGAGGCGACCACACGGGTTACCGCCCGTGTGGAGGGATGGCTGAAAAAACAGCCGGAGGCGAAGATCGTCACCAGCTATGTCGGAGCGGGCGCTCCCCGTTTTTTCCTGGCATATAACCCGGAGTTGCCAGACCCGGCATTCACGAAAATTGTGGTCCTAACGCCGAACGCTGAGGCCCGCGATCACCTGCGCGGTCGTATGCGGCAGGTGGTGGCGCAGGGCATCGCTCCCGACGCGCGAATTCGTGTGACGCAGTTTGTCTTTGGTCCGTACACGCATTTTCCGATCATGTTCCGGGTTATGGGGCCTGACGCCGATCATGTGCGTAGCATCGCTGCGCAGGTGAGCGACGTCATGCGACACAACCCTGACACGCGACAGGTGAACACCGACTGGGGCGAACGTGCGCAAACCGTGCATTTCGTGCTGGATCAGGCGCGCCTGCAACTGATCGGTCTGTCGCCGCAGGAGGCGTCGGAGCAAATCCAGTTTCTGTTGCTGGGCGCTCCTGTGACGCAGGTGCGTGAGGATATCCGGGCGGTGGATCTTGTGGTTCGCAGCGCGGGGCGCGATCGTCTTGATCCTGCGCGACTGGGCGATATGAGCATCAGTAACCGGACAGGCCAGCTGATTCCGCTCAGCCAGATCGGGCATGTCGAAATCGACGCGGAAGATCCAGTCCTGCGGCGACGGGATCGGGTTCCGACGATCACGGTGCAAAGCGACATCGACGAAGCCATGCAACCACCACAGGTCGCTGCGGCGATTAATCAGGCGTTGGCCCCGGTGCGGGCGACGTTGCCGCCCGGTTATCGGATTGAGGTCGGTGGCAATGCAGAGGAATCCGGAAAGGCGAACGCGGCGCTCGCGCCAATTTTCCCCGTTATGATTCTGCTGACCCTGATCGTTCTGGTGTTCGAGACCCGTTCGATTTCCGGCATGTTCATGGTGTTTCTCACGGCGCCGCTGGGGTTGATCGGGACAGTGCCGACCTTGCTGATCTTTCATCAGCCGTTCGGTTTTAATGCGATCCTCGGGTTGATTGGCCTGTCGGGAATCCTGATGCGCAATACGTTGATTCTGATAGGGCAGATCAAGGTGAATCAGGCGGCGGGGCTCGACCCGTTTCACTCGGTGGTCGAAGCGACTGTGCAGCGCGCACGGCCTGTCATCCTCACGGCGCTGGCTGCCGTGCTCGCCTTCATACCGCTGACGGAATCTGTGTTCTGGGGATCGTTGGCCTATACTTTGATCGGCGGTACCGCAGCGGGCACTGGATTGATTCTGATGTTCCTTCCTGCACTTTACGCAATCTGGTACCGTATTGAGCCGTCAGGGGAGCCTGTTTCGGGCAAACCGGAAACTCCGTTTGAGCCAGTAGCGTCGTCGTGAGGCTGATGGCCTGTCTTCGGGCATTCTCCCGACTGGAGATATGCCTGTCAGGGTTGGGCGGCGGCCGAAGGCGCCCAGCTGCAAATTACGTCGCGATTTTTTCGCAAAATGAATTCTGAGGCGCAGCGCGCAATACGTTTTAGGCGCGCTGACGGCGAGGTTGAACATTGCGTTGCGTGCTTGATCGCACGGCTCTTCTTTGGCATGGCGAGGTTTTGTGGTTGCGCGACGGTTGCAGCAATACTCACGGCGGATTTCCGAGAATATCGCCGCTGGTGAACGCGGCGTGGGTTTGCAGGTTAGCCACGATTTGCGAGGCGCGTGCGCCGTGTATTGAGTGGAGCGCCTGAAAAGGCCCAAAATTCCGATTCCGGCCTCTCCCACTATCTGCGTCGATTTATGCTGGAGTCCGCACGGCATGCTTTAATGAGCACGCTTCCCACCCTTGGTGGCCTGTTCTTCCAGCGTCTGGTGTGCGCGCCAGATCAGATACTGGCGGATCGTCTCGATTTCTTCAGGGGAAAGCGATTTGTCGAAGCGATCCATGCCGAAGGCCTCGAGCGCACCCTTGCCGACGATAGACTCAAATGCGCCTTTATCTGCGATCGCCGACGAGTATCGCAGGTCAGGCAGAACGCCGTTCGATTTGGCGAGATTGCCGTGACACCACTGGCAGTATAATGCGAACTGACGACTTCCCGCGAGCGCGCTCTTTTTGTCATAGTCATGCGGCGGCGAAAGGGGCGGCAGCGACATCGCCTGTGCAGGTGGCAGGCTATCGGCGCCGTCCAGAGTAAATGCGAGGATGCGAGAGTGATTGGTGGAGCCAGGTTTCCTGCGCTCCAGACCGCTCGGGTAAAGCCCGTAACCTCCGCCCCAGCCGACTTCTACGGCGACATACTGCTTGCCATTTGCAAGGTAGCTGACGGGGGGCGCAAGAATTCCGCTTTGTGCGTCAAAGGAAAAAAGGTCCTTGCCGTTTCGGGCATCGTAAGCGTGAAACTGTCCGTTAGCCAAACCCTGAAATACAACATCGCCGGCTGTCGCGAGAAGGCCGCCGTTGATCGGGTCGGTTCCCTCTGGCGTGCGCCAGGCCGCGCGCTGATGCACGGGATCCCAAGCCACCAGCCAGCCGCGCAAATCTTTGGTGATTTTCGCTAGCGACTGATAAGAATCCCGTGCGTCGCTTGCGTCGGTTTCCTCGCCCAGATTCCACGCGTCCGGATGAACTTCCATTGTGTGGGCTGTCTGATAGAAATCTGGAGCCTGCTGAACCGGGATATAGACGTATCCGGTCCTCGGGCTGTACGCCATCTCCGGCACGCCGTGTGCGCCCATTGTGCCGGGGAAGCCGTACCAGAGGTTTCCCTTCGTGGAATAAAGCGCGCCGGGGGTAAAAAGAGGCCGCCCGGTCTTGGGATCCAGCCCCTTTGCCCAGTTGACGTAGACAAAGTTCTTTCCGGACAGAAATTCGCCGGTCTTGGCGTCAAGAATATAGAAAAATCCGTTTTTGGGCGCGTGCGCGATCACATGCCGGATGGCGCCGTTGATCGGCAAGTCCAGCGTCATGATATGCTGGACGGAGGTATAGTCCCACTGATCTTTGGGCGTTTCCTGAAAATGCCACACATATTCGCCCGTATCGGGTTTGACGGCGATGATGCTGGAGAGAAACAGGTTGTCGCCCTTGCCTTCAGACCGGAGGAGGTAGCTCCATGGGGAACCGTTTCCGGTGCCGATATAGATTAAATTCGTGACAGGGTCATAGACGATTGAGTCCCACGCGGTGCCGCCGCCGCCCTGCGTGAGCCACGCGCCGCCCTTGCTCCAGGTAGGATACGCCACCTTGCGCAATACATCGTCAGAGGCCGCGTGGTCCGGTGCGTTATGTGCGTTCGGCACGGTGTAGAAACGCCATGACAGCTTGCCGGTCTCGGCGTTGAAGGCGGAGATAAATCCGCGCGCGCCCAGTTCCGCTCCGCCATTGCCAATGACGATCTGCCCCTTGGCGGCAAGCGGCGCGCCGGTGATGGTGTAGGAGCGCTGCGAGCCGAGATCTGCGTCATGCGGGATCGTGTCGACGCTCCACACGACGTGGCCGTCATGCTTGTCCAGCGCGATAAGACGGTTGTCGTATGTCGCCACATAAATCTTGTCGTTCCAGAGCGCGGGGCCGCGGTTCACCACGTCGCAGCATCCCTTGTCGGCGAACGAGCGTACGACCTTGGGATCGTAGGACCACAGCAGTTTGCCGGTCGCCGCATCGACAGCCTTGACCATGCTCCAGGCCGTTGTCTCGTACATCACGCCGCTCTCGACGATCGGGGATCCTTCCTGCCCTCGATTGGTGTCGAGATCCAGATGCCACGCCAGATGCAATCCACCGACATTGCTGGCGTTGATCGCATTGAGCGGGCTGTACCGTTGTTCGGACCATGTGCGCCCGTGTCCCAGCCATTCGCCTGGGTGATCGTCCGCGTGTGTGATGGCGTCTCCGGTGGAGGCGCTAGCGCTCGTTTCGGCGTAAGCAGCCAGCGAGGTGGAGATGAGCAGGCACAGGATGAGCGCCGTCTGGCCGAGCAGGGCTCCGGCGCGGCGGGTCAAGGGCCTCGGGGCGCGGGGGCGATGGGGCATGTGGCGTCTCACTCTATAACCGCAATGGCGGCGATAAGCCGCCCTCATTGTTCTGAAGCGCGAACGATATGCACGGCGCGCCGTCACCACAAGGGATGCGGCCTCCCTTCATCTCGTTGAATAATCTTCAAGCAAGAAAGGAAAAACCTATGCAGGCGCCGTGATCGGCGGCGAGGCGTTCATGGCGGCCAATTCTGATCTGACAATGTTGCGATTGCGTCCGAATTGGCTTGCAACTGATTATTATATCCATTATCACATTGATATAACATGATTTTTTCATTGCGCCTCATCATGTCATGCGATACATAGACCCGCGGATTTACTCGAACGTACCAGGAAGAAGCGCGTTATGGCCATCAAAGACCCGAAGGTTGTCGAATACCTCAACCTGCAGCTCACCAACGAACTGACAGCGATCAACCAGTACTTCCTCCATGCCCGGACCCTGCGTCACTGGGGCGTCACGCTTCTTGGCAAGAAGGAATACGAGGAATCCATCGAAGAAATGCGTCACGCCGATTGGCTGATCGAGCGCATCCTCTACCTCGGCGGCCTCCCGAACGTACAGCGCCTGAACACGATCCTGATCGGTCAGGACGTCAAGGAAATCCTCGAATGCGATCTGAAGCTCGAAGAGAAGGCGCTCGCCGATCTTCGCGATGGAATCGCATATTGCGAGAGCGTCCGTGATTACGTTTCTCGTGACCTGTTGCTGAAGATTCTCGATAACGAAGAAGAGCACGAGGACTATCTGGATCGTCAGTTCGACCTGATCAAGCAGATCGGGATCGAGCGTTACATTCAGCTCAACTCCGCACCGGCCCCCGATCAGGAGTAAGGCTAGCGTCGGCAGGCAGCCCGGCTCCCGGTGAGGAGCGGGTGCGTCTGGCCAAGGCGCAAATGTCGTTCGCCGTCCTTACCAGACGTAGCGAGGGGCTTTGCTTCTGAAAAACGCCAAGGGCGCCAGATGCTGCTTACGCGGTATCTGGCGCCCTTGGCGCATCGGAGCGTCTGTGTGTGTTGGACGCGACCTGTTAGGCGCCTTGAGGGGTGATCATGGCCCGCAAAACTGCGGGCTTTTTTTTCATGGTGGCAGAGCAAGACGGGCGCTTCGTTCGGATGTATGCGCTAGGATTGCCGAAGACGGTGGAGAATGGCCGTCGAACGCTCTCCACTGCTGATGACACGTGTGAACGCCACCTGCGCGGACCGTTATGTTGTCGCTGACGCCACGGCTGCGATGATCGCCGCTCCCTTGGGGCTGCCAAGACCAGTGACCGGGTCCCACCCTTTTGCCGCAGAATAGCCGTTGTTGTCGCCGGAGACGATATCATTGAACGCTGTGGGCGTTGCGTAAAGTCGGGCGTTCACAAAACCGGCGGGGTGGCCATTTTTCTCGTTGGCCAGGGCGATCAGCGCGGCCCAGAGGGGCGCTACAGCGCTGGTGCCGCCGATGACTGTCGAGGTTCCGTCCACCGTTACCTGATAACCCGTCTCCGGGTCGGCGTTTCCCGCGACATCCGGCACGCCGCGATAGGATTCGTCATTGCCGCTCTGCCAGTCGGGTTTTGTGAAATGCGTCGAGTAACCGCCGCCGGTCGCGCCGCCTGACGCGCCGTCGTTCCAGACGACCTCGCTGCCCGAACGTGGCAGGCGAGTGCCGCCACAGCCCAGAGCGTGCGGACTGGACGCCGGAAAGTCGACCATATAGGTCTGGTCCGTGCCGTCCGAGGCGCCGTTGTCGCCCGATGCGACTGTTACAGTCACGCCCATGGCGCCTGCCGCCTGCATGGTCTGGTCCATCGCGTCCATATCCTGAGCTTCCCAGCCGCTCTCCGGGCCGCCCCAACTGATGGAAATGACGCCTGGCGCGTTGGTCTTGTCATGCACGGCGGTGTTCAGTGCGTCGAAGAAACCGCTGCCCTGATTGGGGCCAAAATAGACGGCGATGTTGGCGCCGGGCGCGACGGATCCCGCGACCTCTATGTCGAGCTGAACTTCTCCGTCCGCGCCGCTGGGATCATTGTCGGGTGCGTTGGAGGCGCGGTCTACGCTGACTGCTGTCAACGTTCCGGTGCGACTGACGCCCAGAGTTTTGAAATAGGCCGCCATCTGCGAGGCCTGATATCCGCCGCCCAGTTCGATGAGGCCAATCGTCTGCCCCTTGCCGGTGACGTCTGTCGGAAATCCATAATGCCTGGCAACGTCCACGGGAGACCAGGACGATGTGGATCGCGCCGCTGCGCTGACCACCGAGGTCCCCTGAGTTGTAGCGTTGTCCCCCGATGCAAGCAGACGCCGAAAATGCGCGCGTGCGACCGGGCGCTCATCGAAGCCCATGACGGCGACCACGTCGTCGCTTAGCTCCGGAGGAAGGGTCAAAGACCCTTCTCGCGCCATCGCGGGTTCGGCGCGTCCGGCGAAGCGGTACAGTCCCAGTTTCTCGGGACGAAAAGCGGCGCAGGCCTGCTTCACCGTGCCAGATACCCGCACAACATGCTGGGCCGCGTCCGCCAGATCGACCGTCATGCCGTGCGCGCGGGCATACGCTTCGACGCGCGAGATGGCGTCGGAGCTGGCTCCGTGCCGGGCCGCGAACTCCTCACGACTCAACGGCGCGGTGGTGGGGTCTATAGGCGTCGAGGGCTTGAGCACGATGGTCAGGTGAATCGTGCGGTCCTGCGGCACGTCCCCCACGCGTGCGCAATCTGGATGCGTCGCGCTGACGGGGCGGGCGAAACTTCTTGCGAAGGGGAGCGGTTTACTGGCTGTCATGGCTCAGTCCTTTGTTGTCGAACATCGGGAAGCGAGTTGCAGCCGCCGCCAATCCCTGAAGACTAGAGGCGAAACCCGCCGCGGCATCATGAGCGTCTCTGTCGCGCATGACAGCCGTCAGCGTGCAAACGCTGCGTTCGTCCAGTCGTTCGCTTCGGAGACCCTTGATCAAGAGAGCCGGCCGCGCTTTTCTCAGGAGCGCCACACTTGAATTTTTCTATGCGTTTGTGGATAAATTAAGACGTCAAATGGTGAGTGTCGGCGTTTTTGGCTTCTGTAGAACGGGTAATTGATTGTTTATTATAATTTTTATTTATACCCACGTAATTTCATAATGTAATGTCATGTGTGTAGCGCTTGCGTTGAAATGACAACGCAATGCGAGCATGGCGGTTCGGGAATTTTTGCCAGCGGTGCGATGCGCTTCCTGGAAAATTCCAGAGCCTGTTGCGGATCCTCCTGAATGGTATCGCTGTGAAAATCAGAAAATTGCGCAAAATTTCAGAATCGATTGAGGAGTGTCAGTATTCCGCGCGTCGAACGGCGGTAACGGCATAGCCTCCATCCTGCTGACGTCGGGGCGAGGTGATATAAATCGCAGACTCTCAAACATGAGATCCGTCTTCAAGACGTTCATCGGGGCGCTCTTCGGGAAAGGGCGTCCTGCGTGTTCCCGTTTGTCGATTCATGGGCGTTTTCATGGAGCCGACCGATTACTCTTTGTTCCGGTTTGCCCTAAAAGCTGAATAATGAATGACAAACCTGCCATCGTCTGGCTCCGCGAAGATTTTCGCCTCGCCGATAACGCGGCCCTGACGGCGGCGGCGCAGACTGCGGCGCCGCTCCTGCTGGTCTATATCCGAACCGAGCGCTCGTCCGGCATGACTGCTGCGGACTGGTTTCGCGAAAAAACTCTGGCGCGTTTTGATGCGGACCTGCGACAACTTGGCGGCGGCGTTCACGTATTCACGGGCGATCCGGCGCGCCTGTTGCCGGAAATCGTGGTGCGCGTTGGCGCTGCCGCAGTGTTTTGGAACCGGCGCTACGATCCGATCGGACGGGAGATAGATGCCGGTTTGAAGCGGGAATTCGCTGCGTGTGGAACCGAGGCGCACAGCTTCGCGGGCGCGCTGTTTCATGAACCATGGACCGTAAAGAATCGCGCGGGGCAGCCGTTCAAAATCTTCTCCGCCTATTGGCGCGCCGCCTGCGAAGCGGGTTCGCCAAGGCCGCCTCTGCCTGCGCCGCGAGAATTCAAGTTTTTTGCCGGGTCAGTCACCGGGGCGCAGGAGGAGCAGCTTTCATGGCCCGCGTGGACGTCCTCGCTGGATGCGCATCATGAATTCGGCGAAGCAACTGCGCAGGATCGCCTCGCCCGGTTCGTCGCTGAAGACCTCGGCCATTACGAGGATGAGAGAGACTTTCCCGACCGCGACGCAACCTCTGGCCTGTCGCCTTATCTGCGTGTGGGACAGATCACGCCCCGACAGGTGTGGAACGCCGTAAGCGACGCACCCGGCGGTTTGGCCCATGCGGCTGCGCGCGCCAAATTTCTGGCGGAGCTTGGGTGGCGGGATTTCGCGTGGTCAGTCTTGTGGGAGCATCCGAGCCTTGATGGCCATGCTCTGCGCGAGGAATTCGAAGGCTTGCCGTGGCGGAACGACCCGTCGGGGCTGGAGGCGTGGAAACGGGGACGGACGGGCTATCCGCTCGTCGATGCGGGCATGCGCGAACTTTGGCGTTCGGGCGTGATGCATAACCGGGTGCGGATGGTCGCAGCATCGTTTCTGGTCAAGCATCTGCTGATCGACTGGCGTCTTGGAGAGCAATGGTTCGCCGAAACGCTGGCCGATTACGATCCTGCCAGCAACGCGTTGAACTGGCAGTGGTGCGCCGGGACGGGAGCGGACAGCGCCCCGTTCTTCCGCATCATGAACCCGGTGCTGCAATCGCGGAAATTCGACCCGTCGGGCGCCTATATCCGCAGATGGGTTCCAGAGCTGAAATCGGTTTCGGACAAGGACATTCATGCGCCGTGGGAGAGTCCCGGCACACGGCCCGCTAATTATCCGCTTCCCATTGTCGATCACTCAGCTGCTCGTCGGCGCGCGCTCGCCACGTGGGAAAGGGTGCGGGGCGGCGATCGGCAATCGTAGCAGCGGCTTTGGCGGCGGCCACATCTGCGTCGGTGGGCGCCACAGCCGCAGGCTCCTTGCGTCCGTGAAGGCCGACGCCTTTGGGGAATGCTCTGCGACGGGAGGACCGCGGCTCTTTGTCACGTCCGCCCGCCCGTTCAGACAGGAGCCTACTTACCGTCCGGCCGTCTTTCGCTAGACTGCCGGCAATGTCCGCCTATTCCCCCTATGACGCGCCAGCCATCATCGCCCGCCACGGCTCGTTTTCCTGCCTGACGCCTGATGGAGAACTGCTGTCGCTGGATCGGGACGGCGCGCTTGCTCTCGCCGCGAAAGCGGGGCCGCCTCTGGTTGTTCATGCCCCGGAAGCGGCGCGCAAGCTCGGTTTGCCGCCACCGGGGCAACCGTCGCCGTGGTTCGATCTGCTGGAGCTGTTCGCCTTCGTGCATCCGGCGCATCCGGCCGCCCCTACGCCACTCGGGTTGTCGCTCGCGCTAGGCATGGCGGACGGTCCGGTTGACGTTGATCGCCTGCCCAGTCTGGCGACGCGGCTGCTGGCTGATCTGCGCGGCATGCCCCCGGGAGAGACGCGGGAGATGACGAACGCGCTCGCCGTGAGACTGCGTGCGGTGGGGTGGATGTGGGGCGATGCGGTCATGGAGGCGCTCGATCTCGAGGGACCTACGCCGCGATCGGCCATGCAGCCCGGCGACGCGATGCGGATATGGCGGGCGCTGCCGAAATGGGAGGAGACGCCGCCACGTCCCGCGCCGGGCTCTCGGCCTGTGACGCCGGCCGAAGCGCGCGCCCGGCTTGCGACGATCCTCGGGCCGGGGGCGGAGACCCGCGTGGGGCAGGCGGATTTCGCGGGCGTCGCGTCCAACGCCTTCGCGCCGCGCGAAAGCCGGGGAGCGCCGCAGGTGGTTCTCGCCGAGGCAGGCACCGGTACGGGGAAGACGCTGGGTTATATCGCGCCAGCCAGCCTGTGGGCGGAACGTAATGGCGGGGCGGTCTGGATCAGCACGTATACACGCCATCTCCAGCGGCAGATCGAAAGCGAAACGGCGCGGCTGCACCCTGACGCCGCCGCGCGCCGCCGCAGGATCGTCCTGCGCAAGGGGCGGGAGAACTACCTGTGCCTGCTGAACATGGAGGAGGTCGTCAACGCCGCGCCCACGCGCGGAGCCGGCGTCACGATCGCGCTTTCCCTGCTGGCGCGCTGGGGGCTGGCGACGTCTGAAGGCGACCTGTTCGGAGGCGACCTGCCGGGCTGGTTCGGAGAGGTTTTCGGTCACGCCATCGTCACGGCCGTCGCTGACCGGCGCGGCGAATGCATCCACGGCGCCTGCCCGCATTATCAGCGGTGTTTCGTCGAGCATTCGATCCGTCGCGCGCGGGAGGCCGATCTCGTGGTGGCGAACCACGCGCTTGTCATGTCGCAGGCTGCATGGGCGCAGCAGGGTGCGGCCAATCCGGACGACGCGGCCAATGACGAGGACGGCGTACCGACGCGCTACGTCCTTGACGAGGGGCATCACGTCGCCGATGCGGCGGACAGCGCCTTTTCATTGGAGTTGTCAGGACTGGAAGCCGCCGAACTGCGGCGCTGGCTTCTGGGGGCAGAAGGGAGTCGCTCCCGCGCGCGGGGGCTGAAGCGACGTCTTGATGATCTGGTGGTCGGGTCCCCGCGGCTGGAGACGCCGCTCGACGCCGCGCTTCTGGCGGCGAAAGCCTTGCCGGCGCCGGGGTGGTCGGCGCGGCTCTCCCTGGCTGACGAAGACGTCGGGGAGCCGCAGGAGGCTGCCGAAAACGACCGGTGGGGCGTGCTCGCTCTTTCGTCGCCACAGGCTTCGGAGGCGGAGTTGATCAATCCGACGGAGGCGTTTCTTGCCCTGCTGCGGGGGCAGGTGCTCGCACGTACCGCCGGCGCTAGCCGGACGACGCTGAACGGACGCGAGTGTGATCTGTATCCCCTTACTCCTGGACTCGCTGAAGCGGCGTCGGCGCTTTCTCGCGCCTTTGGTCGCGTCGCCGAACCTCTGCGCACGCTGGTCGACCGCCTGCAGGATCGTCTCAGCGAAGAAGCCGACACGCTGGACGCGACCTCTCGCGGGCGGATCGAGGCGATGACGCGCACGCTGCGCCGCCGCGCGCTGTCGCGTCTCGACGGCTGGGTCGCAATGCTGAGCGCGTTTGCGGCGCCGCCCGAAGAGGGGATCACGCCGCAGTTTATTCGCTTCATCCGTCTGACGGCGCGTGGAGGACAGCGGCGCGGCGAACTGGACGTCGGCCTGCATCAGCACTGGCTCGATCCGACCATTCCGTTCGCGGCCGTCCTTGCCGCACCCGCGCACGGATTGCTGATCACTTCGGCCACGTTGCGTGACGAGACCGGTGCAAAAAGTGGAGATGAGGTCGAGCGCGCGTGGGAGGCTGCGGAGTCGCGTGTGGGCGTCAATCATCTGCCCGCGCCAGCCGTGCGGGCAGCTTTGGCAAGCCCCTTCGATTACGCCGCGCAGACCCGCGTCTTCATCGTCAGCGACGTCGCTCATCACAATGTGGAGGCGCTAGCCGCCGCCTATCGCACGTTGTTCCTCGCCTCGGGCGGCGGGGGACTGGGGTTGTTCACCGCAATCGAGCGATTGCGCGGGGTGCATCGTCGCATCGCCGAACCGCTGGAAGCTGGGGGGATTTCGCTGTACGCGCAGCATGTCGATGCGATGGACAACACCACGCTGGTCGACGTGTTCCGCACAGAAACCGATTCCTGCCTGTTGGGGACGGATGCCATGCGCGACGGGGTCGACGTGCCGGGGCACGCTCTACGGCTGGTCGTGTTCGAGCGGGTGCCGTGGCCGCGCCCGGATATTCTGCATCGCGAACGCAGGCTGCATCTCTCTCAGGGAGCGCCGGGACTGTACGACGAACGGATCGCGCGTTTACGCCTGCGGCAGGCGTTCGGCCGTCTGATCCGCGCCCGCGAAGATCGCGGCGTTTTTGTGCTGCTGGAGCGTCGCACGCCGTCGCGCCTGCTCAGCGCATTCCCCAGCGGCGTGCGGACGCAGCGGATGGGGCTGGTCGCAGCGGCGGCAGAGATCAGGACGTTCTTCGCAGAGACGCCGCCGGGCGAAGCGTGAAGGTAGATTCTGCACGTAGATTGCGCGAGAGAGATATCGCGCGGTCGTGCGTCGAAGCGTCGTTAACGGACCATCCTGAGTCTGTTTAGAGACGTTCGACCACCGGTCCGAGCAATGCGCTGAAGCCATATCAATGGACTGGTGGGGATCTGGGAATGGAGGCATATTGTTGTCGGCGTCGTAAGCGGGGGTGAGCGTCGTGTCGAAAGACGAAAGTCGCTCTGTCAGGCCGTAAAGAGTCTAGTCTGCTGTTTGGGTTGTCATCTTGGCGGCGCTTGTTGCGGTCTAAATCGTAATGCGGAGCAAGGCGAAGATTGGCGTCTTTTCCACCTGCCTGACGAAAGTTGTCGGCTGGTCCTTCTTCGATCATTTTTCATAAAAGGCGACTTCTTCCGCGCCCGTGCGGGCGTCGCCACTCTGGGCAACTCGCCTCAAACTCTCTAAGAGTGCGGGTATGCGAGGCGGGACGCAGTTCATGAACCGGATATTGGCCTGCTGGCCATTGGTTCTGCTCGCCTTGATGGCGCGGTTGAGTTTCGGCGGTCTCGTTTCACCGCAAGCCGCTCCCGACGATCCCGTGGCGCGTGTCGCGGCGTTGTCCCTCCTGTGCGACAGTCAGCACGTTGGTGATGGAACTCCGCACGATCACATCCCTTCCGACATGGGCGATGGGATATTCCTGCTGGGCGACGCGCTCGACAATCCAGCTCCGGCGTTCGCAGCGTTCGCTCTGCTTTTTCTGACGTTCTGTGTTCCGTGCGTCCGCGTCTGGTGTTTTCCGCCGGTGCGTGGGCCGCCACTGCGACGCGTCGCCAGCCTCTACCCGCAGGGACCGCCAGTCTGATCTGAAACGAGTTTTCGTAACCCGCGTGTCCGCTCGAACGGAGGCGCGGGGTATTTCTGTTTCGTTCAGGTCAGACAATCATGATTCGCACCACAGAAGACGCGCGTCGCGTCAGCGCGGTCGTCGGCGCACTCGCGCTGGCTATGCTTCAGCCGGACTCCGCCAGAGCGTCCGCCGCTCGCCCTCGCCCGCCGTCGCGGTCCACACATGCCGCTCCAGCCTCTTCAGAGGGCCGCGCGCCGCAAAAATCCAAACCCCGCCTTCAATCGGACCGCCCGGAGCCGCGCCCGGAAGAGATCACCGTGAACGGCGTGGACCGGCTGTCGGTCGCGGCGCGGCCAACGGGACAGACGACCTACAGCGCGGAACGCAGTGATTTCGCCAATCGTTCGGCGCAGACTGCCGCCGACATGATGGCGACCATTCCCGGCGTGACCGTGATGCAGGGCAACGGGCCGCGCGACACCGTGATTTCCGTCCGTGGCTCAGGCGCGAGACAGTCTTACGGGCTGAAGAACCTTTCCGTGACGGAGGATGGTTTTCCCGTCACCCAGCCTGACGGCACGGCTCGTGCGGATCTGATAGACCCGCATGCCTATGCAGGCGTCGACGTCTTTCAGGGACCGGCGTCTTCCCTTTATGGAAATTACGCGATCAATGGGGCGATCAATTTCCGGACGCGCAACGGCGCCGACATTCACGGGGTCGAACTGGGGTCTGATTTCGGCAGCTTCGGGATGATCAACAACTACGTCACGCTGGGCGCGGGGAACCGCCGATATGATTTCATGCTCTTCGGCAGCGATGTTCGGGGAAATGGATTTATACCGAACAGCGCCTATGCGACTTCTACCGAAAACATGAGATTGCGTGTTGTCCTGACGCCGTCCGACCGCCTTGTGTTGAAGGTGATCAATAACGTCACAGATACGTTTCTGCCGCTGCGTCTGTCTCTCTCGCAGTATCTGGCCAATCCTTATCAGCGGGGATGCGCGAACGCAGCCAGCGCCGCGAACGGCTGCGCCTCGGTCAACCTGTTGAGCAACGGGCGTTATGGGGCGACTCAGGCGACGAGTCCGCAGCGGGCGGGTCTTGGTCGCTTTGACCGCCGGACGATTGTTGGTTTGCGCTGGGAACACGATTTCAACGCGCAGACCCAGTGGAGAACGCAGTTCACCTATGATCAGCGCCATGTCGATCAACCGACCTCGACTACAGCTTTCGTCGGCCCGTTCAATTCCTATAATGTGCAGACCGATCTTACGAATCGTGGCCACATCGGCGCGACGCCGCTAACAAGCTTCGTCGGCGCGAATTTCGATTACATGGATTACGGGTATCAGGTGTACAACCTGACGCCGCAGGGCGGCGCGACGCGCGGCGCACTGAACTCGACGTCCTATGGACACCAGTTCAACATTGGTCTGCGGTTTCAGGAAGACTGGAAATTCGCGCCCAAATGGCGGGCCGTGGTGGGGTTGGGCGGCACATACTCGGATATCGGAGCGGTCGAGACGCTCTACGCCTACGGGGCGTCGTCGCGTTCACTGCAATATGTTACGGCGAACAGATATTTCTTCAATCTCGCCCCGGAGGCGTCTGTGGTCTACGCCCCATCGAAGGCATGGACCCTGCATACACGCGTCGGCACGGCTTACGCCACGCCGTCATATTCGAGTTTTTTTGTAACCCCTCAGGGAAATTATGGAAACAACACATCCCTGAAGAGTGAAACGAGTCTGGGTTTCGATCTGGGCGCGGAGTGGCGCCCCTCGGCCGATATCGACGTGCAGGCGACGGGGTTCTACGAATTTTATCACAACGAGTTTGTCAGCCAGTCCGCAGGCGTCAACACGGCCGCCGGAAGCTACACCTTCAACGCGCCAGCGTCTGAACACCGAGGCGTCGAACTGGGCGCAACCTGGCGCCCGCTACGCACGCGCCTGCCCGGCTTGCAGCTCAAGCTTTCCTACACCTATGACGATCAGATCTACACGAACTACACGGAGACGCTGACCAGCGGGGCCGTGTCGCGCAGTTTCTCGCGAAAGGGGCGTTATATCCCCGGCGTGGCGCCGCATTTTTTGAACGCACGTGTAATGTATGATCAGCCCGACGGCGTTTTTGAAGGGTTCGGCGCGTTCGCGGAAGTCGCATGGCGCAGCGATATGTGGATCGACAACGCCAATATTCTCAAGGTTCCCGGTTATGCCTTGTTGAATCTCGAGGTTCATTATGACCCTCCTGCACGATTCGGGTGGGCGCATCGATTGCATAGCTATTTCGAGGTGCAGAACGTCACAAACCAGATTTACGCTGCGGGCGCCACGGTGATTGCCGACAGCTTGCTGAGCAGTGGGCGACAGGCCGGGGCCGCGACGCTGGCTGGAAAAACCGGATCAATTTACGCAGGATCGCCACGCGCCTTCATGGGCGGCGTGCGCGTAAGATTCTGAGGGAAAATTAAAATGAAGCCAAAACAATTTTCCCTATGGCCAGATCACCGCACCATCTGGCGGTGGCACTTCTTTGCGGGACTTTTCTGTCTTCCGTTTGTGGCGTTTCTCAGCCTGACCGGCTCAGTCTATCTGTTCAAACCGCAGATCGACGACTGGATTGACTGGCGCTTCGATCATCTCTCCGTCACAGGGCCTGTGGCGTCGCCGACGCAGGAGGTGCGCGCGGCGCTTGCCGCCGTTCCTGGCGGGCGCTTGCTCGCCTATGAGCTTCCGCGAGGCGTCGGCAGCGCGGCGCGCGTCGTCGTCGACCATGCTGGCGAAGCGATCCGGGTTTACGTCGATCCGTCTTCCCTCTCGATACTCAAGAAAATTCCGGAAGAATCACGCTTCGAACGCATTGTCTTCAAGCTGCATGGGCAACTGTTTTTGGGAAATGTCGGTTCAGTGATCATGGAGATGGTGGCCTCGTGGACGATCGTGATGATCGTCACCGGGATATATCTGTGGTGGCCGCGAGGCGGCGCGCGAGGTGGAGGAGTGCTCTACCCCCGCGTCGGCCGGGCGCGTGCGCGGTGGCGCGATTTGCATGCCGTCACAGGCCTTTGGATTTCCCTGTTTCTGGCGCTGTTTCTGGTCTCCGGGTTGCCGTGGTCTTTCGTATGGGGGCATGCGCTGGCTCGGGTTGAGACTACCGTGGGTAGACTGGCCTCGGTTCAGGATTGGGAAATAGGAGCGGTTTCAGCGCGAGACGTCATCGTCGGACACCCCGCGGAAAATTCTGGTGCGATTCAGCGAATGCCGGGCATGGACATGGGCGACATGGATATGTCGGGCATGGATATGGCCCGGTCGACCACCGCGATATCGCCATCGGCAGATCCGCTTGCAGGGCTGGACGCAGTGGTCATCGCAAGCCGACGTCTGGGGTTTCCTGCTCCCGTTCTGGTCACGCCGCCTGCCCGCATCGGCGCGCCATGGCGTGTGCGCTCGGACACGCAGGATAGACCACGCCGCGTCAGCGCCCTTCTCGATGCGAAGGGAGCGGTCCTCTCCATGGAACGATTTTCTTCGAAAGGCGTGGCTGATCGCGTTGTCGCTTACGGCGTCGCCGCGCATGAAGGACAACTGTTCGGTTGGGCCAATCAGGTGCTCAATCTGTTCGTCGCAACGGGTTTGCTGACTATGAGCGTCGCTGCGACGATCCTGTGGCTGCGGCGTAAAACGCCTGGTCATCTGGGCGCTCCGTCGCCGCTCGCCAGCCAGCGGGTTGGCGTGGGATCTCTTGTCGTTATGACGGCGCTGGGCGTTCTTCTGCCTGAACTTGGGGCGTCGTTGCTATTGATTGTCGTGGCGAGCGTCATACTGAAAAAGACATGATATTTGGTCAGCTCATGGCGCTCGTATTCGGCTGTGGCGCGACCCGTCCTCGCGCGATAGCATCGGGCGATGAAGCGAATGTCCGTCCATGAGCATGAAGCGAGCGTTTGTATTTCCCGGTGGAATCTGATCGAAGACGGAGCGCCTTTGAAAACGGCGTCTTCGTATCTCCTGCCAGTAACTTGCGATGGCGTCGCCGCAATGTTGAAGGTCACCGCCGATCCCGACGAGCAGCGAGGCGCCGCGTTGATGGCGTGGTGGGGCGGTGCGGGCGCCGCGCCCGTCCTGAAGCATGACCTGGGCGTCATTCTGCTTGAGCGCGCCTCCAGAGATCGCTCGCTTGCGGCGCTTGTTTACGAAGGAAGCGATGACGAAGCGACGTCGCTTCTCTGTGCGACGGCCGCGCGCCTGCATCTGCGCCAGGGGCGGGATATTCCATCCCTGAAGCGGCTCGAAGACTGGTTCGCCTCTTTGCTCAATCTATCGCAGACGGATGAAGCGTGGATCGTGGAATGCTCGACACTGGCGCGATTGTTGCTGAGCGAGCAGAGCGCCGGTGTGCCTTTGCATGGCGATCTGCATCACGGCAATATTTTGGATTTTGGATCGCGCGGCTGGCTGGCGATAGATCCGAAGGCGCTTTGGGGTGAGCGAACTGCTGATTATGCCGCCATGTTCCTGAATCCAGACCTTGCTGACCCGGATCGACCATTTGCGGTGGATAGCGAGTTGTTTGAACGTCGCGTGCGCAAGGTCTCCAGCCTTGCAGGCATCGACTCCCGAAGATTGCTGCGATGGATACAGGCATGGAGCGGCCTTTCGGCGCTCTGGTTTCTTGAGGGCGGCGGCGATCCTGTCGTCCAACGCAGGATCGGGGAGCTGGCTGCTCGATCTTTGGCGCAATAGGTGTCCGGGACGCGGTGAAAGCGTCGCCACGAAAATATGCTTCGGCGAGGATACTTTACATCTTTCGGCGCCAGCACTGCCGCGTACGCAGGATTTTTTCGTTTGATTATGAAGCTGTGTTCGTCTCTGTCGTAATTCTCTTATATTTTCTAGAAATATTTTTAACAATCGATTTTTATCATAAGAAAAAATATCTTGCAGGGCTGCGTCGGTGCGTTCGCCTGGAAACCGTTCCTCCAGAGTGCGCCGGCAACGGCCGCGCCTGTTGTCGCTCTGGCGGAACGGTTTTTCCTCAATTCGTCAGTTCGATAGAGTCGCTCGCCGTGACGCGCGCCAGCATCGGAAAGATCCTATCGCAGGCGAAATCATGCATGTCTTCTGAAAGACTTGATGTTAAATCTTCCGCGATCACGACGCCGTATCCATGCTCGTGTGCGGCCCGCGCCGTGGATTCGACGCCCATGTTGGTTGCGACGCCTCCCAGAACGATCGTCGTGACGCCACGCCGGCGGAGCTGCAAATCAAGCTCCGTTCCATAGAATGCGCCCCATTGCCTTTTTGTGATTCGCAGGTCGGAGGGCTCGGCCATGCCGTCACAGAGCTCGGACCAATTCTCGGGGCGGTCGCCCGCTGGCGGAGCCAAGGAACGATCCACTGGGGTTTTTACTGCGTCCGCAAAGTCGGCGGCGAACGCGACGTTCACAAGTACGACTGGCGCCCCGGCGGCGCGGAAACGTTGCGCCAGCAGTTTGGAACGAGAGAGAATGGCGTCGCTGGCATGCGGCTCAAGCTGATAGCTCATGATGCCCTTCTGGAGATCGATCAGGACGAGGGCGGTCGTGGAGGCGAGTAGAGAAATCATCCATTCTGCTCCGGCATGGCGCTCGCGCTCCTGCGCGTTGTTCGATCAGGAGCGGTCGGGTAGAATTTGAGGGTGTGTTCAAGTAGGAGCATTATTTGAGTATGGACTCAAATTCGTCAAGCGGAAAAAATCGAGCGCCTCTGACGCCGCAACGGGCGATCGGGCGCCAGCGGGTGGCTGAATTGCTGGGCGCAGCGTCGGACATCATTGAGGAGCGCGGCTACGAAGCGACGACAATGGCGGAAATCGCCGCGCGAGCCGGGGCGAAAATAGGTTCGCTTTATCGCTTCTTTCCAAACAAGGACGCGGTGGCGGGGGCGTTGCTAGACCAACACCTTGCGATCCTGACGGAGGCGTATGCGGCGCTGGAGCAGCGTGCTGCAGGGAGGTCGCCGGATGAACTGGCCGACATGCTGATAGAGTTTCTGGTGTCGATCTATCCGCAGGTGAAATCCCTTCCTGCCCTGATGGATATGCGCGAAGACGTGGCGGATTTTCGGCGCCGGTTGCATGCTCATGCTCTGGCGGGCGTCTCGGGAGCGTTGCGCGTGTGCGCGCCGCGTCTGGATAAAAAAAATGCTGATGATATTTCAGCGGTTCTCGTTAACAATATGAAAATTCTGCTGGGGATGACGCGAGGCGCGGTTATCTCGACGCCCGGCGCGCCGGACGAGTTGCGGTTGATGAACCGTCTGTACCTGTCCAGCAGGTTGAAGACGCACGGAGCCTTTTAATACAGAGCGCCGTTGGCTTGTATGGGCGTATGCTGCGCATACAGAAAATTTCTGCGCCGATATGGCCGCAGACGGACCTTTGCGAGAACTGATGTTTTTCATTCTGATAGAGGAAATTCATGATATTTCCTATAAAAATCAGTGTTGTTTTGCGACGTCACCCTGCGAGCAGGTAGATCTGGCATCGCGTTCACAGAAAGCCGTGCGTGGCATTGGAAGGTCAGCCCGGCTTTCTGGAAGCGGTCAACTGAGTCAGTTGCGCCGCCAGTCGCTCGGCGCTCGCGTCCACAGGCAACACGCCCATAAGCTGGTTGCTTCCGTCCATAAGGTAGAGCACGGAACTATGGTCCATCAGATAGGCGTCGGGCTTTTCTCCACTCCGGGGAGTGCGTCTGTTCGCCATGACGTGAAATTCGCGGAGCATTCGGTCGATATCGGCGCCACGTCCGGTAAGGCCGACGATATCGGGTGAAAACGTGGAGACGTAGCTTTTCACTACGGCGGGAGTGTCCCGTTCAGGGTCTACAGTAACGAACAGCGGCGTGATCGCGGCGCCGACAGGGCCGAGCGAGTCCAGAGCCTGGGTCACTGTCGCCAACGTAAGCGGGCAGACGTCGATGCAGTGGGTGTAGCCGAAGTAGATCAGGGTTTGACGACCGTGGAAGGTGTCTTGCGTGACAGGTCGTCCGTTCATGTCGACAAGCGCGTAAGGACCGCCAACGGTATTGGGCGTCCTGTACGTGAGCATGAGACGCAGCCCCGCCGCGCCAAGAAAGAGCGCGGCAATAAAAGCGACGACCGCTACGAACGGCCACCGACGCGTTAAGGTCAAGGGCGACGACTTGTCCGCCGAACGCTGTCCCGGTCGTCCCGATGCTGAGCGCGTCATGCGTTCCTCCTGCCTGTCCGGTCCGACGCAAAGGTCAGTTTATAAAAGCCGATGAGAACACGCCATACCCGGTCTGACGGCTGAGCCGCCAGTAAGCTGCGCTCGCAGTGCTGCCCTCCGCATCAGGCCTACCCGAAGCAGAGAGGGCATCGAAGCAAGGCTTCCTGTCTTACCACACGAGGCCCGGCACGCTGGCGACGGGAGACAGGCCCTGCGCGTCAGCCTCGGCCTGCGCCAACGCCGGATCGTCGCCAAGTTTTTCCTTATGGATCCCACCAAGAACCCAAAGTGCGTCCACGCCTGCCGCTGCCGCGCCGCGCACGTCCGTCGCCAGCGCGTCACCCACCCCGATCACGCGGTCGCGCGGCGTATCGAGCATGGCCAGCACCGGTTCGTACACCGCAGCGAAAGGTTTGCCGATCCAGTGAACCAGACCGTTCTTCTGTTCGTAGATTTTCGCCAGAAGCCCCGCGCAGATAAGGCGCTTTCCGTCACGAATCACCTCCATGTCAGGGTTGGCGCAAATCATTGGCAGCCCGCGCGCGGCGGCGGCGTCAAGTGCTGCGACATAAGGTTCGAACTCGGTCTTTCCACGCCGTTCGTCTGGTCCGGTGTTCATGACAAAGTCGGCTTCCTCTGGCGTTTCGACCAGTTCCAGACCAAGCTCCTCGAACAGTGCCAGATCGTGATCGCCGCCGATATGCAGCGTTTTCGTTCCCAGTGACGCGAGCCACGGCGCGATTGCGAGGGTCGCGTCCTGATCGCGCGAGAGAAGAAGGCGACGGGTGAACTCGCCGCTGGTCATCAGGCCGTCGTAAAGCGCGTCTTCGACGCCCATGTCGCGAAGCTGGGCCTGCACGACAGGCGCCGGGCGCGGCGCATTGGAGAGCAGCACGATGCGCTTGCCCGCCGATTTCAGCGCCTGCAGACACGCAATGGCGCCGGGATAGGGGCGCACGCCGTCATGCACACACCCCCACAAATCTACGATGTAGCCGTCATAACGGTTGGCCAGACCGGAAACGCCGGAGAGGCGCTCTATACGGCGGGCGGTCATCGGCTCTCTCCACCGTTGTTCTTCAGGTCCGCGCCTTTCAAATCCGACAGCGATTCCACGCTCAGTTCGCGCAGGATCGCCAGCGTCTCGCGCTTCAGGCGCGCCAGAAGCGCAGGGCCTTCGTAAGCGAACGCGGAATAGACCTGCACGAGGTCGGCGCCCGCGCGCACCCGTTCGACGATATCCGCGCCAGTCTCGATGCCGCCGCAACCGACCAGACCGAGCCGCCCGTTCGACAGCCGCGCGGCTTCGCGCAGCATTTCGGTCGCCCGCGCCTTGAGCGGTCGGCCCGACAGGCCGCCTGTCTCACCCGCGTGCGGGCTACGCAGCGTCGCGGGTCGCGCCAGCGTGGTGTTGCTGATGATCAGTCCGTTCGCCCCACCCTGCGCCGCAGCTTCGATAACGGGCGCCAACTGGTCGTTCGCCAGATCGGGGGCGAGCTTGATCAGCAGGGGAGGGCGGGTCGCATGACGTGCATTGATCGCGGCCAGCAGTTCGGCAAGGCGTTCGGAATCCTGCAGGGCGCGCAGGCCGGGCGTGTTGGGCGACGAGAGGTTGAGGACGATGTAGTCCACGTACGGCTTCACGCGCGCGATCAGCTCCGGGTAGTCCAGTTCGGGCGCTGCGCCGATCTTGTTGATGCCCAGATTGGCGCCGACCGGCGCTCCGGGGCGGGTGCCCCGATCACGATACAGACGCGCCAGTCGCACCGTGAAGCGGTCTATGCCCTGATTGTTGAAGCCCATCCGGTTGATGACAGCGCGATCCTGCGTCAGCCGGAACAGCCTCGGACGGGGGTTGCCCTGCTGCGGACGTGGCGTAACCGTGCCTGCCTCGACAAACCCGAAGCCCAGCTGCGCCAGCGGCCGGACGACGCGCGCGTCCTTGTCGAATCCCGCAGCGATGCCGATGGGGTTGGAGAACCGCATGCCGAACGCCCGTGTGGCCAACGCCGGGTCGTCCTTCGGACGTGACGGAGGAACGCCGGCGCCCAGCAGCAGGGCGTCGATCGCCAGGCCGTGGGCGCGTTCGGGATCGAGGCGCCGGAGCAGGGGAAGGGCGGGGGCGAGAAGGCGGTCGGACAGGTCTTTCATGGCGGCGGATGCTGCCCGAAGGGCGGCGGATTGAAAAGTCAGGATTGCCGCGCTTCGGGAGCAGGGCGCGACAGTCCCGGCGCTGTATGCTACCGGCGCAGCAGGCATGATTCCTGCGCGAACGGGGGCGCGCCGCTGAAAAGACGGCGGAGAACGACGCCGATGGAGAAGGCGCAATGACGATGACGCAGGATGGTCGCGAACATGTTGTGGACTCGGGACTGTTCGACGCGGCGTGGTATCAGGCGCGCTTGCCGAACGCTGGCCGTGACATAGCGGATCCGCTTGATCATTTCATGACCGTCGGGGTTCGTGAGGGCCTGCCGCCGGGACCGTTGTTCGACCCGTCGCGTTACTTCGCCCGCTCCTGGCATCTTGAAGCGGGGGTGGACAACGCGCTTTTGCATTATCTTCTCGCCGGTCGAGCTGCGGGCGTGGTCGGAGAGGGTGTTTGCGATACGGCGCTGCGCGGAGGGGACGGCCCGGTAGAGCCGACGTTGCTGACGGGGCCGCCGTCGCAACCACGCAGTCTCGCCATCGCAATTCATGTCAGCCGACCAGAGGTGTTTCAGGTGATCTGCCAGCGTCTGGCGACGTTGCCGTGTCACTATACGCTGCTGATCCTGACGGACAGTGTGGAACTGCGCAGCGTTTGCGAAGCCATTGCCGAGAGCGCAGGGATCAGGGAGCCTGCGATCGTTCGCCCGGCTCCCGTGCGGGGATACAATATCGCCTCGGTATTCAGTGTGTTTCGCAATGCGTTGCGTCATCATGAATTCGCGCTGTTCCTTCATACGGAAGTCGGGGCGGATGGTCGTCCGGTCTTTGGCGAATTGCGTCAGAACCTCCTGCCTCACCCGGACGCGTTCGGGGGCCTTTTCTCCCGCCTTGTCGATGACGCCGCGCTCGGTTTGCTGCAACCGACGCCTGCGTCCGCAACGCCGTACTGGGCGTTTGGCTGGGTTGGGCAGGAGGCGCAGGCGCGCGCAGCGCTCCGGCGACTCAAACCTGACGCGCAATGTCCCGAAGGCTATTTCGACTATCCGGCGGGCGGCATGTTCTGGGCCCGAACGCGTGCTTTGGCGCCGTTTCTCGACATGGCGTGGACTGACGCTGATTTTCGTGTTGCGGCCAGAGGCGGCGTTGCTGACGCGGCGGCGCTTTTTGAGCGCGCTATCGGCGTGATTGTGCGCGGCGAAGGATTCCGTTGCGACGAATATGACGCGCAGGCTGGGCTGATCCGCGTCGGATGGGGGCGGCGTAATTTTGATCGCTATGAAGCGTTTTCATCGGCTCGATTGAAAATCGCGGTCGAGGAGGCGCGCGTCGTCTCGTTCGATATCTTCGACACGTTGCTTCAGCGGATCGCGCTGACGCCTGACGCGGTGCAACGATATGCTGGCTGGCTGGTTGAGCGGGCGTATCCGGAAATTCAGAATTTTGTCGACCGCCGAAAAAGCGCCGAGGATACGGCGCGCGCTGCGCTGGACTGGACCGACGACGTCGGGCTTGACGAGATCTACTCCAGATTGGAGGAGGCGACCGGCTGGAGCGCTGAGAGCCTGGCTTTCGCCCGTAGCAGGGAAGAGGAGCTCGACGCCCGCCAGTTGCAACCTCGCCCCGGCATGCTCGAAGTTTTGCGTCACGCCCGCCAGCGGGGGAGTCGCGTGATTCTGGTCAGCGACACCTATCTGCGCCGGACGGAACTGGACCCGATCCTCGCCCGGACGGGCGTTCTTGCTCTGGTCGATGAAATCTATCTGTCTTCCGAGCGTTTCGCACGTAAGGACAGGGGCGATATGTGGGACCTTGTCGTTTCCGCTGAAGGCGCCGACGGATTGCTGCATGTCGGAGATAACGAACGGTCCGATCTGTTCAATCCAGCGCAACGCGGCGTGAAGACCATTCATGTCCCGTCGGCGCTTTCCTTGCTGCGCGTAAACCCTGTGGAAGCGGATATTTTCGCTGCAGCGCGCAAGGAATATGTGAGCGATGAGGGCGTAAGGATCGATCGGTCGGACGAAGCGTTGGCGGCGGAGATTCTGCTTGGCCCCTTCGTGGCGGAGACTTTCGGTTCTCCTTTCCCATCCCCGCAGCGTGGCGGGGTCGCACGCACTTTGACGCTATCGTCGGCTTCTGAAATGGGAAAGGTGCTATTCGGTCCGTTGTTGTTGTGTTTCATGAGCAAGCTGGCGCAGCACCCGGCGACCGCGCGGGTCGAGAAAATATTCTTTCTCGCGCGCGAAGGATATTTCCTTCTGAAACTCTATCAGGAAGTGCGTGCGCGCTGGCTTCCCGGCCTGCCAGAGGGCGTTTATTTTTGTTGTTCGCGACGGGTCGCCAACAGCGCGTCCCTGAGCCGCAACGGCGATCCGCTCGGTCTTGTGAAGATCGGTGAGGGATTTCGCGGCACGATGGCCGGGATGCTCGACGCTCGTCTGGGATATACGGTTAGTCCCGATAGCCCTCTGCGCGCCATGCGGATCGTGACGCCAGACGAATTCGACAAGGCGCGCTCGATCATCACTTTGCTGCGCAGCGACATTCTCGCGCAGACACGGAAAAACGCTGCTCGATTACATGTATATTGCGAGTCTTTAGGCATTCGTACGGATGGTTCTGCGCTGTACGGAATGGTCGACGTCGGATACAGCGCCACCATTCAACGACGCGTGCAAGAGACGACCGGCGCGCGTTTCGCGGGGTTGTACATGGCGACCGGGCAATTGGCCGCCAGCGTCGAGGAAACGGGAGGCCTCGCATTCGGCCTGCTCGCTGAAGGGGCGGCCGGGGACAGGTTCCAGCGCGTGTGCGGATTGATGATCGAGGCGTTTTTGACGGCGCCGCACGGCCAGACAATGGGCTATGACGATTCCATCCCGCCGCGACCGGTTTTTGGCGCTGGCGGCGTGTCTCAGAAAAACTTTTCTGTTTTGGAGGAAATTTTTTCAGGCGCTCTCGATTACTGTCGGACCGTTGCCGAAGCTTACGGGGCGGAAGTATTCGGGGTGTTGGCGCAGGGAGAGCGCGCAGCGACGACTATGCTTGGCGCGTTGGCTTCGGGGCGTCTCGTAATCGCGCCGAAACTGACGGAGGCCCTCGCAGTTGACGACCAGTTCTGTGGGCGCGGGGAAATACATATTTTCAAGCATATGACGGACGCCTGATTGCGGGCTGCAGCGCTTTTATTTTGCGCTGGAGAAACCGTCTTCCAGCCATTGGCTCATAAGCGAATAGGACTGGGCTGCGGCGTGCGCGTCGTAACGGCAAAGACCAGCGGAGGCGGTCGCTTCCGTTTCGGTAAAGCAGTGGACGGCGTGGCCGATAACCGTGAATTCCCACGGCGCCGGGCTCCGACGCATCTCTTGCGTAAAGGCGCCGAAATCTGGTGACGTTGTCGCGTCGTCCGCTCCGTTCATCACGAGCACGCGCGCGCGGATTTGTTTCGCCAAATCCGGGTCGTCTGTCGTCAGGTTGCCATGGAAAGACACGACGGACGATATATCGGCGCCACTGCGCGCGAGGTCCAGAACGGCGGCGCCGCCGAAGCAGAAGCCGATCGCGGCCATCCGGGTCAGATCTATCGGCGCGCTGTCGGCGTAACTGCGTAGTTGCTCCAGCGCGAAGTTGACGCGCCGCCGCATCACGCCACGGTTCGACAGGAGCGGCTTCGTCGCCGCGCGCGCCTCGTCAGAGTTGCGGGGACGAATGGTCTCCCCGTACATATCGGTCAGAAGAATGACGTAACGCTTGCCTGCGATATCTTCCGCCTTACGGATCGCTGCGTCGTTGACGCCGAACCACGCCGGGACCATGAGCACGCCCGGCCTTTTTGCTGTGATCGCGTCGTCATAGACCAGCACGCTTCTGAAGCGGGCGTTTTCAAAAGTCCATGTGACGGGTTTTGCGACCATACGAGCATCAGCGGCGCCGCTCCACCATGGTACGGTCAACACGCAGAGCGCCGCAAGACTCTTTAGAAGAACGCACGCTGTCGGGCAGGAACGCAAAGAATCGAGCATCTACGCCCTCCATCCAATGCAACGCTGTTGGTCAGACCATGCCGTATCGCCAGTGTTGCGTTTGTCGAGCCTATGGTCGCCTTCAGATGGCGGGACGTCAACGCGCTACGTCGCGGAGTGGAGATGGCGATAACGAGAAATGGAGGGCGCTCGCCAAGGTGAGCATATAAAAAATCGCACTGAACACGTGAGAGGGGAGCGAAACAAGGAATGTCTTCTCCGTTCTATATGTTGACGCCAATCTTCCCTTGGTTTTGCGTTGTAATCTCACGATGAGACGCCTCTGAAGCGGCGGCGCCGGAAACTATTGATCCGGATACGGGCAGGCCGTGTGCCGCCAGATCGACCAGAAGCTGTTCCGCCATAGCGCGCCAGGCCGTATCATTCTCTGTGGAGAGTGGAACCGGAGGCCTCGGCTGAGCCTTGATCATGCGGATCAGCGCCGCGCGGAGCGACGACGCGTTCGGGTCGCAGAGCGCGGCCTGCGGCTGGTTACGAAACTGCTCTGTCAACCCGCCTACATTCGTCGCGACGATCCATCGTCCGGCGGCGAGGCCGATTGCGCCTACGCCACTTTGGCTGGCCTCGGTGTAAGGCAAGACAATCACGTCGGCCCATTCGACCAGTGATCCGATTTCTTCTTCCGGAACCCAACGGTTTTCAACCGTAACCTGCGGTACCGACGACAGCGTCCGCAACGGTTCAGAGTCCGGCCCTTTGCCAACGATGCGACATTCAAATGAAAGTTCGGGCGGAAAATCGGCCAGCGCCTCGGCTAGCATCCCGAATCCCTTGTATGGGAGCAGGCGCCCAAACATCAGTAGCCGCAAAGGTCCAGGTTCGCGGAGGCGGGCCGAGTCTGGCGGAGGCACGTCATAGTTGAACGGGGGGTGCGACGCGACGATGATATCTTTCATTCTGGTCGTCGGCTGCTCTCGCAATTGCGCGGCGACATGCCTGGTCAGTGCGACGATGACGTCCGCCCGACGCAGGAGCGCGCGTTGCAATGTCATTTGCAGTGGAAATCCGTCTCCCGGATGCGTCACCGCGTCATGCACGATCACGGCGAACGGCACGCGCAGGCGCTGCAGGATGAGAGCCATCAGCAGATCCAGTGGCCCGACCATTGCACAGATCGCGAAATCCGGCCGCCATGAGGACAACCTCCGCCGCAGTCCCAAAAGCATGACTGGAGCGGTCAGGAGCCGTCCGGCTAACCCCCAGACGCTGTCATATGTGTCGACGGGACAGAGGGGCAACGTCTGTGCGGCCGGCACAGATAGAATCTCCGCGCGACGTGAGGGAGAAAAAAGAACCTCCTGCTTCGGCAGGCTATGAAGCGACCGGGCAAGGTCGAGTGCGAAACGAGGCCCGCCGCCTCTTCGGCCCCATTGCCAGATGAGCACGCGGCTCATGGCGCATGGCCCGGCGGCGCGGCAAGGCGACGCGCCACGTCGAGGAGCGCCGCGCCAGAGAAGCGTTCACGCGCTGCGATCTCGGCGTTCACTCCCAGCCGCGTTCGTAGCGCCGCGTCGTCAGCAGCGCGCCGCAACGCGCTGACGGCCGAATGGAGGTCAGCTTCGGCCCATTGCGCCTCTGGCGCCTCGAACACACCGCGCGGATCGCGCGCGGGGATCAGTCTGAAGGCGACCGGCAGGCCGCAATCCGTGTCGATGAATTCAGCGGTGGCGGACCAATCCGTGGCGATGACGGTGCGCCCGAGCAGCATGGCCTCTGCGGGGACGAGGCCGAAACCCTCGCTGCGGTGCAGGGAGAGCACGATATCGACGCAACGCGTCAGGGCGTAGGAGTCCGCGATCGGAAGCAGTCGTTCTTCGAAGCGAATGTTTTGCGCGCCGCCAGTAGCCTCGCGCAGCACACGCATATCGGTGGCGTAGTGATCGGCGTGCGAGATCTTGAGCACCAGAATCCTGTCGCGGCGGTCTCCGAAAGCTGCGCGAAACGCCCGGATCGCCGCCAGCGGATTTTTTCGTTCAAAACTGGAGGCCAGGCTGAACGATACGAGCACGACGACGGCGTCTTCCGGCAGGCCGAACGCGGCGCGGTCGAGGTACGCCGGAAGGATGGGCGCCGCAGCCAGTGCATGAGGCACGATACGCACACGTCCCGGCGCCAGTGGTTCGATGGCTCTGGCGCTGAACGCCGAAGGCGCCCACACTTCATGCACGCATCCTGCCCCGGCGCTCCAAAGTGGAGGTAGCGTCGGCAACTCCCAGGCCCAGTAACCGACTATGCGCCGCCCGCGCAGGAAGCGCCGCCCGAGGCGGAGCAGAACGGCAGGCAGATGCGGGGAGTTCACATGCAGGACCAGGGCTGGTCGTGGAGACTGACCTGAATGACCGCCCTTGGACTGGGCGCGATCCGTTCCTTCCATGAGCCCGGCGCGCAACGGCGTGGCCGGCACGTTGAACGTTTCCAGAGCCCGCAGCATGATGCGCGCACCCTCGCCCAGCCCGGAGTCCCGGTTGAGTTCGCCGCCGACGATCACGGAGCCGTCCGATATTGGCGGCGGTAACGTGACCTTGGGGGCCAGCGCGGCGGTCAGCGCGGCGAAGCCGCGGCGTCTCTGTTCGACCGGGAGACGACGCCAGACGCTGTGCAACGGATGAAACGCCTTGCTCACCTTCAGTCCCGGAATAAAGATTTGTCATAAAAAAAGGGCACGGTCCGATCCTAACCCCGACCCGAGTGTGCGCGAAAGAGCGTGTGCGGTCGAAAGGTGGTCCGAAATGTCGGAGTGGCGGATTAGCCGGGGGGAATGGGGACGCCGCAATAACGTGCAAAGTTTCGCTCAGATTGCTTTCGCGGGATTGCGAGGACCGCGCCGGAAGGTCAATACTCGGCGGCATGACAGATATTGCGCATCCCGACAGCCCGTCGCATGGCGACGCGACGAGCCTTTCCGTCCAATCCGGCGTAGCGCAATCGCACGGACATACTGCAGCCGCGGCCCCCGCGCCGGGCTCGACGGACAGTGTGGCGATGCTGGCCCATATTGTGTCTTACGACACGACCAGCGACCGGTCGGATCTGCCGCTGATCGACTGGATTTCCGGCTGGATGGACGCCCATGGCGTCAGCTGGTCGCTGAGTCACGATCCGTCGGGCGAGAAAGCCAACCTGCACGCCATTATAGGACCGAGAGAGGCCGGAGGACTGGCGTTCGCCGGGCATGTGGACACCGTTCCGGTCACGGGTCAGGAATGGACGGGCGATCCGTTCGTGCTGCGCGAACAGGGCGGTAAACTTATTGGTCGTGGCGCAGCCGACATGAAAGGCTACGTCGCGTGCATGCTCGCAGCTGTGCCCGATCTTGTGCGCATAAAGCTTGAACGTCCGGTGCATCTGCTCTTCACATTCGATGAGGAAATCAGTTGCGACGGCGCGCGCGTCGCAATGCAGGACGCGCTCGAAAACAACCTTCTCCCGTCAGTATGCGTCGTCGGTGAGCCGACCCTGATGACGCCGGTCATCGCGCACAAGGGGCGTCTCGCGGCTCGTCTCGTCGCACGCGGCAAGCCAGGCCACTCCTCCCGTCCGGCGGAAGGCGTCAATGCGCTTCACGCGTTGGGAGAGGCGATGGCGTGGGTCGCGGCCGAGGCACGGCGCCTCGCGTTGGAGGGGCGAAAGGTCGAAGGCTTCGAACCGCCCAACAGCACCATCCAGATCGGTTTTGCGCAGGGCGGAACGGCGATCAACATCATCCCCGAACGCGCCGAAGCGCTTCTGGAGTGGCGAAACGTTCCGGGCGACGACTCGCACGCCATGATGGCGCGGATGGAGCAGGAGCTTGAGGCGACGACGGGGCGATGGATGCGCGAAGCCGATCCGGAGTGCGGCCTGACGTTCGAGGTGTTGAACGAACTGCCGCCGCTGGCGCTCGCTGCGGACAATCCGCTGACTACAGCGGTCAAGCTCGCCACAGGCGCAAACGCTGAGGAGTTCGTCTCCTACGGCACTGAAGGCGGCATCTACCAGCAGGCGGGAATGACCAGCATCGTTTGCGGTCCGGGCAGCATCGAGCAGGCGCATCGTCCAGACGAGTGGATCGCGCGGACGCAGCTTGAACGTTGCGACGCTTTCATCCGCGATATGGCGCAGCGCGTCTGCACGCGGTCGACCGGGGCGGCATGACGTCCGCGGGCCGCGAACCGCAACCCGTTCGCGCGCCCGCGCCGCGCCTGTCGGAGACTCTTCCCCCGACGCCGCCGCGCCTGCCTACATTCACTCTGGAAATTCCCCCCCCGGACCTGTCGCCCTGGGTGGCTGGCAATACGGGCGTTCCCGGCCTGCATCAGTTCAATTCCGGACGGCCGGGGCCGCATGTCGCGGTCAGCGCGCTGATGCACGGCAACGAATACGCTGGCGCCATCGTGCTGGCGGAGCTGTTGCGGGAGGGGGTGACGCCTCGGCGGGGTAAACTGTCGCTCGTCTTCCTTAATCTGGCTGCGTTCGCTCGTTTCGATTCTGAACGTCCAATCGCCTCGCGCTTCGTCGACGAGGACATGAATCGCCTCTGGCGCCGTGACACCCTTGATCAGCCAGCGTCGTCCAGCGAACGTGACCGTGTTCGCAGCCTGATCGGATTTTTTGATACGGTCGATATGTTGCTCGATCTGCACTCAATGTTGTGGCCGTCGGATCCCCTTGTGCTGTCCGGGCCGAGCGAAGCGGGATGCGCGCTTGCACGCGAGATCGGGACACCGCCCCTGATTGTCAGCGACAGCGGGCACGCGGGTGGGCCTCGCTTGATTGACTACGAACGTTTCGTCACCCCCGCCACGGGCGCGCGGGCCTGTCTGCTTGAGGCTGGGCAGCACTGGGCCGAAGCGACTCTCGCCCTGACGCGCAAGGCGGTCTCACGTTTTCTTGGAGCCTGCGACGTCCTCGGTTCCGTTGAGGCGACCGGGACGCATCCTCGTGTGGCGGAGGTTACGGAATGCGTCACCGCCAGAACGACGTCGTTGACGTTTCTGCGTAATTTCCGTGGCGGCGAGATCATTCCCCGTCAGGGTACGGTAATCGCCCTGGACGGCCCGGAAGAAATCCGGACGCCTTATGACGATTGCATGTTGATCATGCCGAATCACCGTGCTGCGCGCGGCCATACCGCGGTACGACTGGCGCGGGTAGTCGCATAGTTTGCCCGATTGCCGTCGATTGAGGAGATGCAATCGGCGGCAGTTTCGGAACGTCTCCGCGGGGTCGCTGGTCCCCTGTTGCTTTGCCGTGTTGCTGATCAACGACCTGTCTGATCGGGCGCTGCTCGCGGATAAGACTCAAGAAATTCTTTTTTACGATGGTTGTTCGTCGAAGGGTCAGCGTCACGGAATTGGGGCGGCGCTACTGAAGGGATTTTAGAAAGTTTTTTTTATATTTTGAGGTTTTATCGGGAGAGCGTTCTCGCGCTGAACCTCAAATTCCCCAAGAGAAATGCGGAGCGTGGCAGTTACGGCGTCTCGTTCATGGCAAAACGCCAAATTCCCGCATCGCTGGAACGAAGTTCTCGTTTTCATGTTTGGAATTGGCCAGCTTTATCAGAGCGAAACGCTGAAGCGGCGCCAGCGCCGCCCATTGCGCCGACGTTGGTGGAGAGACGCCGTCAGTCCCTGCTTGCCGTATGACTGCCTCGGGCATCCGGTCTGGAGCAGTCCATCCTTCGAATGATTCGGAGGGAAGAAATTTTGCCGGCTCGTCCGTTTTGGCTGCGATGAGGGAGAGCACCAGATCGCGATAGCTTCCCCGCTCCTCTGCGGATTCGGCAGAGAGCGTCGTCAGGCTCTCGCGGTCTTCGCGAGAAAAGCGGCTCCATTGTCGTAATGACAGCTTCACGCCGCAGAGATCGAGCTTCTGTCGGGCGACCATTGGAATGCACCGGAGGGATCCGGCGAAGTCGCTCTCGAAATTGAAAATCATATCTATGACTCAGTTCTTTCGCCCAACGTCCCGAATCGAAAATTTCGATGTCGGGACACCGGACGGCGCGTCTTGACGAAAATCAGGCCGCCGCCGCTTCCCGCGAGGCCCCGGCCATGGCGACAATGCGCACAGGGATGGACTTCGCGGCGGGCGTTCCGCTGATGTCGTCGAAATGACTAAGCGGCAGAAGGGGGTTCAACTCCGGGTAATATCCCGCGACGGCGCCGCGCGGCATCGGATAATCCAGCACTGTCAGACCCTCAACACGCCGCGTCACGCCGTCGCTGGAGATGGTTTCGAGCGCCACGCGCGCGTGTTTTTCCAGCCCGCGTTCCTCACGCTCCGCAGCACTAAGGAACAGCACCATACGGTCGTTATAGACGCCGCGATAACGGTCGCTGTTGCTGTAGATTGTTGTGTTGTACTGGTCGTGCGAGCGAATGGTGGAAAGGCGCAACATGTCGGGATCCGGCACGTCACTGTCCACGGCGAGGCCGGGGATTACGAGGAAATTCGCCTTACCGGTAGAGGTCTTCCACACCCGGCGACGCGGTGGAATGTCGAGGTGAAATCCCTTGGGGTTTTTGATCTTGTTCGGAAAATCTGTGTATATTTCCGGGTAAACCTGTGCGATTTTTTCCCGGATCAGATCGTAGTCCTCGATATAGCTTTCCCATGGGATATGGCTGTCGGGCAACGTTGCGCGGGCGATGCGACAGACGATTTCGACTTCCGCCCGCAAATCCGGGCTCGCAGGCTCAAGCACGCCGCGAGAAGACGTCACGTTCGACATCGCGTCTTCGATCGTGACGAACTGTTCGCCCGCCGACGTGCGATCGATCTCGGATCTGGCGATCACCGGAAGAATCAGCGCGTCCCTGCCGTGGACGATATGCCCGCGGTTTAGCTTGGTCGCTATGCCAACGGTGAGGTCGAGGCGGCTCATCGCCTCATAAGCGATGATTGTATCGGGAATGGCGTGGATAAAGTTGCCGCCCATGCCGATGAAGACTTTGGAGCGGCCGTCGATCATCGCTTCCACGGATTCCACGACGTGATGCCCGTGTTCGCGCGGCGGCTCAAAGCTGAACGTGTCGCGTACGCGGTCGAGATAAGCCTGGGTCGGCTTTTCGTCGATGCCGACCGTGCGGTCTCCCTGCACGTTCGAATGCCCGCGAATGGGCGCGATGCCGGCGCCGGGCTTTCCAAAATTTCCACGCAACATCAGCAGCGCCGCAAGCTGCTGGATCATCCGCGAGCCCTGCTGGTGCTGCGTGATGCCCATGCCGAAACACAGGACCGTCGCCTTGGAGCGTGCGTAGATCTCCGCGACGCGACGAATCTGCTCCTCGGAAATTCCGGATACGCGGGTGATGTCCTGCCAGCTGCAAGACAGGACCTCGTCGCGCCACGTTTCGAAACCATGCGTGTGCTCGGCGATGAATTCCTGATCCAGCACCTTTTCGCCAGCAGCGTGCCGTTCCAGCAGGGCCTTGATCATGCCTTTCACAAGGGCGAGGTCGCCGCCGATGCGGATATGCACGAATTCGCTGGCGATGGCAGTCGAGCCGAATGTCGCCATCTTCACCGGGTCCTGAGGCTCCGTGAAGCGGATCAGCGCGCGTTCCGGCATCGGGTTCACGACCACGATCGGCACGTTGTGTTTGCGCGCGTGAACGAGGTTGCTCATCATGCGCGGGGAGTTCGTGCCGGTGTTCTGACCGAAGATGAAGATCGCCTCGGCCTTGTCGAAGTCCGACATCACGATCGTGCCCTTGCCGACGCCGATCGCGTGCGGCAGCCCGCGTGACGTCGGCTCGTGGCACATGTTGGAGCAGTCGGGGAAATTGTTCGTGCCGTAAGCGCGCACGAAGATCGAGTACAGGAACGCCGCTTCGTTCGACGTGCGACCGGACGTGTAGAATTCGGCCTCGTTCGGGTCTTTCAGGGCGCGCAGATGCTTGCCGATCATCGCGTAGGCGTCATCCCATGTGACGGGGACATAGCGATCCGTCGCCGCGTCATAGCGCATGGGCTCGGTCAGGCGTCCCTGTTCCTCAAGCCAGTAATCACTCTGCGCCATCAGTTCCGTGACGGTATGCTGTTCGAAGAAGGCGCGCGTCACGCGCTTCTTCGTGGCTTCCACAGCCAGCGCCTTCGCGCCGTTTTCACAGAACTCAAGCGTCTTTTCGCGGTCCGGGTCAGGGAAGGCGCAACTGGGGCATTTGAAGCCGCCAGGCTTGTTCATGGAGAGAAGCGCGCGCGATCCCTTGCCGAGGACGCTCTGCTCCAGCAGCGCCTTCGCGGTCGCTTTCGCAGCCCCCCAGCCGCCAGCCGGGTGGTCGTAGGTCTCGTAGTGGGGTTTGGCGGTTTCGCTCATGACAAAAGCCCTCTTTATCCTTCAAACGCAGCCCTAGATGGGGCGGGACGCCGGATCCTGATTGGAGATGGGCGTGGTCCTGTAGGTCGCGTAAAGCGCGCCCCCTGTAAAGACGATGCCGCCGACAAGGTTGCCCAGCGTTACCGGAATCTCATTCCACAGCCACCAGTCCGCAAAGCTGACATGCGCTCCAAGCATCATGCCCGCCGGGATCGCGAACATATTCACGACACTGTGTTCGTAGCCTTGCGCGACGAATATCATGATCGGGAGCCAGGCGCCGATGATCTTGCCGATCGTCGAGGTCGAGGCGAGGCCGACAACCGAGCCCAAGCTTACCATCCAGTTGCAAAGTATTGCTTTTGCGAAGACGGTCGCCAGCCCGGCCGCCCCGAACGCTTCATAAGCCGTTGTCTTGGATACGGCGAGCGCGCGCAGCTTTTCTCCGAGCGGACCACCGGAGACGTTCCCGCAATCGGTGATCGCGATCCAGAATAGCGCAGCGTAAATCAGACTGCCGAGCAGATTGCCGAGAAACACCAGCGCCCAGTTGCGAAAAACGGCGCCGGCGCCGATGCGTCCGGCGAATGCGGCCAGAGGCATCATGCCGAAATTACCGGTAAGCAATTCCATGCCCAACAGGACGATGAGCACAAACCCGGCGGGAAAGAGCACGGCTCCTACGATGAATTGGCCGGTTTGCGCCGCCACGAGAAAGGCCAGAGTCGTGGCGAACGAAAGATACGCCCCCGCCAGCATGGCGCGGATCAGCACATCCTTGGCGGGAAGGGCGGCCTTCAGGCAGGCGGCCTCGATCATGTTGTCGAGAATGACGGATGGTTTGACGTAATCGGCCACCTGGTGCGCGCCTTTATTTTGTTCGTTGTGCGTCAAAGTTTGACACACGGTAGCCTCTGCGCGCCATGACCGACATTATACCTGAGTATCATGCCGGTCGGACCGCAGAATCAGAAAGGCAGGCTCGGGGCCGAGTTCAGGAAGTTCAGAGCGGTTTTGCGTCCTGATGGATCACGTGAATCTGATGTCGAGGGTACGCAGGTAAGTCTGCAGACCCGCGTCCTGAATGGGGATCAGGCGGGCGTCCCTGTCAGACTCGTTGAAATGGGCATGCCAGTATCCGGGCGGCGTTACAAAGGCGCAGCCGGATTCCCAGTCGACGCGGGTGGGATCGACCATATTGCCGTCCTGATCGATTTCTTTCGACAGCAGAGAGTAGCATCCCTTGTCGCAGTCGACGATAAAGTCGAGTGCGATGGACTGGTGGCGATGCGGCTTCTGCTGCGTATGCGCGCCAATCATTCCATACATGGCCCAGAGCACGTGCGTCACCGTGCGGGTGTGAGGGAAATTGGCGTTGCCCAGCAGAATGCTGACCCGACTTTTTTCACCGGCGTTCGGCTGAGACGCGACCGTCCGCAATTCGGCGTTCGCCTTCTCCGCCCGGTAAAGTGTCGGCTCGAACCGGGCGACGGCAGGCTTCACGCCAAGGTAGCGCAGCAAGGGGGCGTCATTGACGTAGTAGAGTGCGGCGTCGCCTGTCGCGCTCAGCTCGATTGCGCTGACGCCGGGGGCGGTAAAGAAATCCCCTTCGTTCCATTCGAACGTCGTGCCGTGGGCCTCGACCGTGCCTGCGCCCCGAATGACGTAGAACACTGTCGACGTCGCTTCAGGCTGTAGCGCGAGAGAGTCGCCTGCGGCGACGCGAACGAAATTGGCGCAAAGTCCAGGACCGGTTGCTGGAGCCTCGCATTTCAAAGCCTCGCTCATGTCCAGCGGGACAACGCGCGACGCCCCCTCCGCATAGAGGTCGGGCGAAAAGAAATGGAATGGAATCCGGGGCGTCAGGCTCGGGCGGATGGGGTTCGCTGCGGTGCTGTACTCAAAGTATTCGGCGTCACGTGTAATGGCGGGGCCATGTTCGTCACGTAGCGTAACCGGGCTCTGCTGCGGTGAATATTTGTCCATGGCGGCTCTCCTTATTTGAAGTTTTTTAAGCGCTTCCGGCAGGATATTGAGCCGTGGCCGCGTTGGGATCGATAACCCGCGCCGCATAGGAGTTTTGTCGGAAGGGGATGCAAGCGGTGTGAAACCTCACCACTCGTTTGCGGCGCGGTAGCGGTTTTCGAAAAAGGAGATGAAGGCTCGTACTTTTGAGGGGACAATTTTCTTGGGGGGGTAGACGATCCAGATTCCCTCATCGGATTCGCCTCCCGAAGAGAACTCATAATCAGCCAGAACATTTTCCAGCAAACCCGATTGCAGGTCGTCATTGACGAGCCAGCGGGGCAAGACAGCGTAACCCGACGCCCCGATAGCAGCGGCCCGGAGACATTCCAGATCGTCAGATCGCAAAGGTCCCGAGACCTTTATTTTTTCCCACCCCTCTGCACCCTTGAAAGCCCATGTCCCGCCTGATTGCAGGCCGAGCGGCAGGCAGGGGCGATGAGCAAGCGCCTGCGGCGTCTCAGGCCGACCGTTGGCGTCCCTGAAAGATGGACTGACGCAACAACAATAATGGTTTGGCGCTATTTTTCTTGCGACAAGCTGTGAATCCGCCAGCGCGCCGATCTTCAGCGCAACGTCCGCGCCGCCTTCGATGATGTCGCGTTCGGCGTCGGTCAGAATGGCTTCCACTCGTATCATCGGGTGTTGTGCCAGAAACTCTCCCAGAACGCCGACGACATGCTTCCGCGCGAACCCACCGGGAAGCTGGATGCGAAGCAACCCCTGCGGCATGGCGTTGAGAGTGGGAACCAGTGAACGAATCTGTTCGATATCATCCAGTAACGAAAGCGCCTTTTCATGAAAGACGCGGCCCATTTCGGTCAGATGCAGATGGCGCGTCGATCGGTTGAAGAGGGCCGCGCCCAAATCCTCTTCCAGAAAGGTAATGTAGCGGGAGACGGTGGAAACCTTAATTCCCGCTTCCTCTGCGGCGCGGGTGAACGTTCCCAGTTCGGCGGACCGGACGAACACTTTCATGGCGGCCAGATAGTCCATCATCGCTCCGCTGACGTTTTACAAGAATGCCGCCGCAATGGTTTCAGCGTTTTTTTGAGGCGCAGGCGCGTCGGCCCTTCGCCAGAAGGTTACACCGGGGGCATGCCGCACAAATTGAATTGCGCGTGTGGCCTGACGCCATGGGGAGGGCCGCCCGGCGGGGCGCTGCAATCAAAGACCAGCGAACTGCTCCGCTGCGGTCACCTTCCTCCAAAACGCGTTCAGCGACCGCGCTGCATTTTCTCGTAACGCGCGACCAGTCTGTTGCGTCGCAGGGCCGACAGGCGCTGTATCCAGAAAATACCGTTCAGCTGGTCGATCTCATGCTGGTGGCAGACCGCCCGCAGGCCGTCGGCCTCCTCGGCGCGTTCATGTCCGTCAGTGTCGCGGTAACGCACGCGCACGCGGGCTGCGCGTTCGACGCGTTCGTTGACGCCCGGCATGGAGATGCTGCCTTCCTCGTGAAGGATCGTTTCTTCAGAACGCCAGACAATCTCCGGATTGACGTAGGTGTGGGGCGCGTCTGAACCGGGCAGGTCGAGCGTTACCACGCGCATGGAGACGCCGATATGGGGCGCCGTTATGCCGATTCCCGGAGCCGCGCGCACGGTGTCGAGCAGATCGACCGCAAGAGTGCGAAGGGACGCGTCAAATGCGGTCACTGGCGCAGCGATCAGACGAAGGCGCTGATCCGGGTAGCGGACGAGGGGCTGAACCGTCATTGGCGTCGGTTTTCGCCGTTTTGGGCAATCCACGTGCGCATGGACGTACGCAAGGGCGAAAGGGCCTGCGGTCGGCGGCGCCGCAGGCCACAGCGCCTTACTTGTAGATCGGGAACTTCGCGCACAGAGTCTTCACGCGCTCATGCACCGCGTTCTCCACCGCCGCGTCGCCTTCGCCGCCGGAGGCGGCCAGCGCAGTCAGCACCTCGTCGATCATCTCGCCGACGATCCGGAACTCTTCCTCGCGGAAGCCACGCGCGGTCGCCGCGGGGCTGCCGAGACGGATGCCGGAGGTGATCGCGGGCTTCTCCGGGTCGAACGGTACGGCGTTCTTGTTCGCGGTGATGCCCGCGCGCTCCAGCGCCTGCTCGGCCGCCTTGCCTGTGACTTTCTTCGGGCGGAGATCGACCAGCAGCAGGTGGCTGTCGGTCCCGCCGGTGACGATGTCGAAGCCGCGCGAGATCAGCGTTTCGCCCAGCACACGGGCGTTGGTGGCGACCGCCTTCTGATACTCGATGAACTCGGGTTGCAGCGCCTCGCCGAAGGCGACAGCCTTGCCTGCGATCACATGCATCAGCGGGCCGCCCTGCAGGCCAGGGAACACGGCGGAGTTGATTTTCTTGGCCAGCGCTTCGTCGTTGGTCAGGATCAGGCCGCCGCGCGGGCCGCGCAGCGTCTTGTGCGTGGTGCTGGTGACGATATCGGCGTGCGGCAGCGGGCTGGGATAGAGTCCCGCAGCGACGAGGCCCGCGAAATGCGCCATGTCGACCATCAGCTTCGCGCCGACTTCGTCCGCGATCTTGCGGAAGCGCGGGAAGTCGATGATGCGCGGATAGGCGGAGCCGCCCGCGACGATCAGCTTTGGCTTATGCTCGCGCGCCAGACGTTCCATGTCGTCGTAGTCAAGCTCGCCGTCCTGGAGACGGACGCCATACTGGATCGCGTTGAACCATTTGCCGGAGTAGTTCGGCGCTGCGCCGTGCGTCAGATGGCCGCCAGCGGCGAGGCTCATGCCCAGAACGGTGTCGCCCGGCGCGATGGTCGCCATGAAAGCGGCCTGATTGGCGTTTGCGCCGGAATGCGGCTGTACGTTCGCGAAGCCCGCGCCGAACAGCTTCTTCACGCGCTCGATGGCCAGAACCTCGACCTTGTCCACCTCGAAGCAGCCGCCGTAATAGCGGCGGCCCGGATAGCCTTCGGCGTATTTGTTGGTGAGAACGCTTCCCTGCGCCTCAAGTACGGCGGCTGACGCCATGTTTTCGCTGGCGATCAGCTCGATGCCTTCGCGCTGGCGAACCATCTCGCCGCTGATCGCAGCTGCGACGTCGGGATCGACAGCGCTCAGAGGAGCCTGAAAAAATCGTTGCAGATTCGTCTCGCTCACCTTTGAAATCCTTTTTTCGACCGCCAGCCACGCAACCGGCTAAACCCGCAACCAGACCGCTGAACCGGCGACGGGACCGTAACAGCCCCGCTCATACCGCCTTGGCGAGCCCAAGGCCACATGCTTCGGGCGGAGACGTACCCCGCGACAGCCCGCGCCGCAACGGCTATCCACGTTCAGAAGACAGAACCCGGAGACACAACTTCATGTCGCAGACGGAGAGGCGACCGGCCTCAACTTCCCTGTTTCGCCTCAAGCCCATCAACACGGCGGTCGAGGAAACGGGACTCAAGCGGGTTCTGGGGGCCGGTAACCTTGTCGCTCTGGGCGTCGGCGCCATCATCGGCGCGGGACTGTTCTCGCTGACCGGCATCGCCGCCTCCGAGAACGCGGGACCGGCGGTCGTGCTGTCCTACCTGATCGCGGCCGTCGCCTGCGGTTTCGCCGGGCTCTGCTATAGCGAGCTGGCGAGCATGATCCCGGCCGCAGGCAGCGCTTACAGTTTCGCCTATGTCTCCTTGGGTGAGTTCGTCGCCTGGATCATCGGCTGGGATCTGGTGCTCGAATACGCCGTCGGCGCCGCCACCGTCTCGGTCAGCTGGTCGCGGTACGTCGTTTCCCTGCTGGCCGACTGGGGCGTCGCGCTGCCGGAGAGGCTAACAGCCTCCCCGTTCGAAACCGTGCGTCTGGCGTCTGGCGCGGAGGCTGCGGGCATCGCCAATCTGCCTGCCGTGTTCGCCATCGTCGCTATCACGATGCTTCTGATCCGCGGCGTTTCGGATTCCGCGAAGGTCAACGCCGTCATCGTCGCGATCAAGCTGACCGTTATCGCTGCGGTCATCGGCTTTGGTCTGCCTTACGTGCATACGACCAACTATCACCCGTTCATCCCGCCCAACGACGGAACGTTCGGGCATTTCGGATTCTCCGGCGTGATGAGGGCCGCAGGCACGATCTTCTTCGCCTATATCGGTTTTGACGCTGTTTCCACGACGGCGCAGGAGGCCCGTAATCCCGCACGGGACATGCCGATTGGCATCATCGGCAGCCTGCTCGTCTGCGTGACGGTCTATATGGCGTTCTCGCTCGTCCTGACCGGCATGGTGAATTACCACGACATGCTCGGCGACGCCGCTCCAGTCGCGACCGCGATCGACCATACGCCGTTCGGGTGGCTCAAGACGGCGGTGAAGCTTGGCATCATCTGCGGTTTCACGTCGGTCATGCTGGTTCTGCTGCTTGGCCAGAGCCGCGTGTTTTACGCAATGGCGAGCGACGGTCTGCTGCCGTCGTTTTTCGCCCGCACCCACGCCCGCTTCCGCACGCCGTGGCTGTCCAATCTGTTCTTCATGATAGTGACGGGTGTGCTGGCCGCGTTCCTGCCGATTTCGGAGCTCGGCCATATGACGTCCATCGGCACGCTGCTGGCCTTCACCATCGTCTGTATCGGCGTGCTGGTTCTGCGCCGGACTCAACCGCACCGCGAACGTCGGTTCCGTATTCCGGGCGGCGCGACAGTGCCGCTGCTTGGTGTTTTGAGCTGCCTTACGGTCATGGCGTCGCTGGACAGCCTGACGTGGGTCCGGCTTGTCGTGTGGTTGCTGATCGGGTTCGCGATCTATTTCGGATACAGCCGCAGTCGCAGCGTGCTCGCGCCGCGCTGACGCGCGTTCCGGCTGTGCAGGGCGTGAGTCTAGAGCAAGTCCCATTCAAACGGACCCGTTTGAATGGGTGAAGGTGTTCGATGAAATAAGAACTTAGAGCTTTTCCACAATTGCCGTGTCTAATGGAAGAGTCCTGAATCCTGAGTTTTCCGAGATCTCAGTCTTTTACGCGCCGCGTCAGCGCCGCGAGAGCCTCAATCTGACGTGACAGGAATTCGCGCGTTGTAGGGTCTGTCAGTTCCAGCGTCTCCGCGTTCACCTTGGAACCCGCCAACCCGATCATCGCTTCCGGCTTGTTCAGCACGAACGCGTCGAGAAACACGAGGCTTTGGCGGAGGTGATACTGCGCCCGTGCTCCGCCGATAGCGCCGGGAGACGCCGTCTGAAGCGCCACAGGCTTGCCCGCCAGCGGCTGCGGCGAAACGCGTGAAAGCCAGTCAATGGCGTTCTTCAGCGCGCCCGGCACGGAGTAGTTATACTCCGGCGTGACGATGATCACGCCGTCCGCGGCGCGGATCTGTTCCGCCATAGCCAGAACGGGAGCCGGGAAGCCCTGCTCCTGCACGTCCTGATCGTACAGCGGAAATTCTCCGACGGAACCCAGGGCGCTGATCGATACGCCTTCCGGAGCGAGGGCCGGAAGGGCGCGCGCGATAGCGGCGTTGATCGAGCCTTTGCGGAGACTGCCGATGAGGCTGACGAAATGGAGCGAGGAGGTGGTGGTCATGAAGGATGTCTCCGAAAAAATGCGAACGTGTCGGCGTGTAGCTGGACGGCCGGTCTTCGCTGAACGGGCTCAGTGAAGGTGGCGTAAGTCACACGATAAGATAGTCGAAGCAGAAGACGATAGTTTGAGCAGATGCCGGGCGCGCATTGCGCTTAAAAGGCGCGGCGAATTTCAGGAAAGCGGCTCCACAAAACAGTCGATACCCTCCTTTAATTGCGGGCGCAGGGCGTCCAGTGGCTGATCAGTCGCAAGTGTGATCCAGAACATCCCGTCCAGAAAAGCGAGGATGCTTCGTGCAGTTTGTTCAGCAGTCATGCGCAGCCGAATCTCATTCCGGTCAGAAAGCTGTTGCAATCGTGCAGTAAAAATCTCCATGGTGTTCTGAAGGATCGGGCGAAGCGTGTCGTGAAGCGTGCCGGGGTGCACGCTCTCCGCGTGCAGGTGCAGGCGGCTACGCACGACCGTCAGGATGTCGAAGCCCATCTGGTTTTCGACGGACGACAGTAGGGCGACGATGTCCAGCCATCGTGCTGGAAACGCATCCTCCAGAGGACTCCCGTAACGCAGCGCCTCAGCGATAATCTCGTCCTTGTTCGCAAAATGGACATAGAGAGCGCCGGTGCTCATGCCTGCTCGCCGGCATATGTCGCTGATGGAGGTTCGATCCACGCCCTTCTGTGCGATGCACTCGATCACAGAGCGCAATATGCGTTCGCGTTGCGCCAGCATGTGCGCGTCGTCTCTTTTCGGCATATGGACTCCTGCAAACGAGCATTCGGTATGTCGATTCGCGCATCCGCACAAGTCTGTTGACATTGCAATAAAAGAACGAGTATTCGTTTTTTTTATGACGGGAGCGAAATATGCGGGAGCCTGTTCCTGCAATATCGGCCGTCCACATATGTCCCGCGCTCACGTAACGGCGACGAGCAAAATTCGATTGTCGAACTTCTCCAGTTGAAGATGTGCGTTTGGCGAGCGTGTCCAGATTGCGGTTTAGAGGCGTCAAAGGAGTTTAAATTCTCGTGGCACATCAGGTTCATGTCGATGTCGATAAACTGGATGGACTGCTTGCGCCATTTGACAGCACCAGTGCCCCTGGTTTTGCCGTAGGCGTCGGATTGAAGGGCAGGCCGGTCTATCGTCGCGGCGTGGGTCTTGCTTCAGTCGAAACATCGACGGCCCTGTCGCCCTCGATCAGAATGCGCATAGGCTCGACCTCAAAACACTTTTGCGTTCTGGCGTTGATGTTGCTGAAAGAGGACGGCCTTCTGTCGTTGGACGATAGTCCGAGACGGGTGCTGCCAGAGTTGCCGGCTTGGGCAGACGATATGACCATCCGTCAATTGATGGCGCACACCAGCGGCATGCGCGACAGTCTTGATATCTTGATGCTATCCGCGCCGCCAAGCGCGCCGATCGCCGCAGACGAGCAGTTCAAAATGCTCTGCCAAACAAAGAGCGTCAATTTTCTTCCAGGGAATGGATGGAGTTATAATAACGGTGGTTACGTTCTGCTGAGCATGATCATCGAGCGACTGAGCGGCGCTCCGCTTGGCGAGTTTCTGCGTGAGCGCATTTTTTTGCCTGTCGGTATGGTCGACACAATGCTGCGCCCTTTGGACACGGACCTTGTTCCAAATAGCGCGACGCTTCACGTGCCCGATTTGTCGGGTGGATGGCGCCGTGGCGTGATGGGTGCGCCTGTCGGGGGCGAGGGCGGCATTGTCTCGACAGTGGATGATATGCTGCGCTGGCTTGCGCATATGAGCACGCCGCGCGTGGGTTCTGCAGAAAGCTGGGCGGAGATGCGGACGCCTGCCGCGAGTCACGGCTACGGCCTGGGATTGATGATGGGCACATATCGCGGTCTGTCCACGGTACATCACGCAGGCGGGGTCATAGGTGGATCGTGCCAGATGCTGAAAGTGGTCGATTGCGACCTTGACGTTATAGTCATCAGTAATGGACGGAACGCACTTGATCTTTATAACCTGGTGGATGCTATTATCGACAGTTGTGTTGCGGATTTGCCGGTCATACAGCAGGATACTGTTGGAGCAGTTGCTACAGGAACGTATTATTCGAAGAACAGTGGTCGTGTTTTAAAAATTTCTGAGAATAATGGAAATCCATTTATGATGATAAATGGAATGACGCTCCCCGCTAAGCGTGACCGATCTGGGGCGTATTCTGTTTCGATCATGCCCACTGATATCCGGGTGATGCCGGACGGGCCGGATTTCGAGACGTTAAATGCAATCGAATTCGAACGGACTGATCGCCTGGAGCGAGTTCATCCTCCGGCTTCTCACAGCGAGAAAAAAGAATTGTTTGGGGAATATAAATCAGAAATTTCAGAACTTTTTGCGTTTATAAACGGTAATGTAATGCGAGTTTCCGGGGTCAACGGTAGCCAGGATTATACGTTGGAGCAGATTGGGTCTGATATCTGGATGGCCACAACACAATCATTTTTTCCAATGCTTATAACATTAGAAGTAAGTGAATCAGGAATTCTTATGAGTAGTGGGCGTACAGCCAGACTGCATTTCAAACGACAATAGAAAGTGAGAAGGCCGCTCCGTTTAGGTCATCGGAGCGAAGAACGTCGTTTCTAATCATGTCAGTGTGGTCAAAGTTTTGAATTTTTAAGGATTTTTTTTATGAATGACCATGCTCGGACCGAATCGGCGTTACGAATTTTCTGTGGTGGGATAGGCACTGAAACCAACACGTCGTCGCCAATTCCAACGAGTTGGTCTGCGTTTGAGACAATGAGCGGTTTTTCCCGGAATAACCTTCAGGTTGATTTGAGCGACACGCGTGGAGAGCCATTTTTTGAACTTCTTGGTGAAAAAGCACAACAAGACGGTCATCGTATTTCTTTCGGCCTGATGGCGCAGGCGCTCCCAGGTGGACCAACTCTCGATCATGTTTGGGAGACTCTCAGTGGACAATTGATTCGGTCTATAGTGGAAACCGGCCCATATGACGTCGTCATTTTGTGGTTACATGGTGCGATGGTTTCTACCACCTGCTTCGATTGCGAAGGAAATTTTCTTGCGCGCTTGAGAAATGCGGTGGGCGGAAACGTTTGCATAGGCGTCTTACTTGATCCTCATGCGCATCTGACGGACGTCATGATAGAGAATTCATCTATCATGATGTTTCTTAGGGAGTATCCGCATACGGACACTCTTTCACGCCTGTCCGAGTTATATGACGCCTGCATAAAGATTGCGCGTGGTGACATTCATCCGGTTGGAGCACGATACAATTGTCAGATGATCGGTTTGTTTCCGACGTCTGATAGGGATATGCGTGTATTTACGGATGAATTGCGGTTGCTCGAAGCGCAAATTAAATGTCTTTCCATTAGCCTCGTTCACGGGTTTCCGTGGGGAGATACGCCGTTTACCGGTGCGCAGGTACTCGCGTATTCGGATGGAGACCTGAGTTGCGCGGAAGAGATAGCCAGAAAATCTGGAGAAAGATTTTACAAACTCAGACGTGCTTTTTGTAAGAAACCCTACGATCTGAAGTGTATTCTTCGAGATTCTTCTGAACGGCCGTCACATGGGCCATGGATCATCGCGGATCAGGGTGATAACCCGGGTGGCGGGTCCCCTGGTGATTCCATGTATTTATTGCGATCGTTTATGGAATTCGGCGCGACGGATTGTGTATTTGGCGCTGTCTATGATCCCGTAGTCGTGAAAACGTGTATTGAAGCTGGGCGCGGTGCGATCCTTCCCTTGCGGATTGGCGGCAAGATCGGCTTATCTTCTGGTCTTCCTCTTGACCTTGATAAAGTTGAAGTGCGGGAAATATCTTCCGATCTTAGACAGGTAGGCCTCGATGGAACGTCTATATCCGCAGGAGCGGCAGCGTGGCTCTATGTTGACGGCATTGACGTTCTCGTTATTTCCGAAAGAAGTCAGGTTTATACAGAGAGTTTGTTTCTTAATATTGGATTGGATGTGTCTGGGAAAAGGCTTATTGGCCTAAAATCAGGCCGACACTTTGAGGCGGATTTTTCAAAATTTTCAGAGAAAATATTTTACGTGGCGACGCCGGGAGCCCTTGATATGAATTTTCGTGATTTTCAATTCAGGGAGAGAGATGAAGATTTTTATCCAAGAGTGCTCGATCCATTGGGCCTTGATCATGTCATTGAGAATTGATCGACGTAATCACGAAATTGAAATTCTTGTAATAGAAAAATTTTTTTTGAATAAGAAATTTTTATCTCAAATTCCTCGGCGGTAGAGTTTTGTAACGATAGCAGGTTCGAGAAAGTGCGACGTTCGCGGCGGGATGTGGAAATAAAAATGTTTTATCACCTTATGCAATCAAAAAAATGGAGGAAGCGTAGCCTCCTTCTTGTCAGCTCGTTTTGCAGTCTGGCGTATCTTCACCCTGCCGGTGCTCGCGCACAGGGTGCAGTGAACGCTGCTGGAGGCCGAAAAACAGGCCAAACAGCAAGTTCTTCAAAGCAGATAAAAAACATCAAAAAAACTGATGCCGTGTATTCTGCTGAAGGAAGCCCGGAAGCAATTACCATATCCGCGTCGCGACGGCGTCAATCGACACATGACGTCGCTAATTCAGTCACCGTCCTTACGGGCGCCAGCCTCGAAGCCAGAGGGGCGCAAGCTTTTCAGGATTATATTTCGCAGATACCCGGGGCCACATTATCCGCTTCCATCCCCGGATATTCGGCGATTACTTTTCGCGGTGTGGCGACGACAGCTGGAATTGATCAGGGTCAAGGAACGACGGGGTATTTTCTGAACGACATACCTTTGACCGATCCGGGGTTCGCAGTTTCCGTCCCTGATATAGACACGTTTGATGTGGCTCGCATCGAAGCTCTCAAAGGGCCGCAAAGTACGCTATTCGGATCGGCGACGTTGGGCGGCGCAATTGATTACATTCCGAATCAGGCGAACGTAACAAAATGGGATGCCGCCGGGGAAACGTCTATCGTTGGGATGCCCGGGCACGAAGTGGGTTATGGTGAAAAGGGAATGGTTAACATCCCGATCATCAAAGGAAGGTTGGCGGTTAGGGGGGTGCTCGATTATCGACAAGATCCCGGATACATCACGAATCTTGGCATCGGGAAAAACACCAACACGACATATACGCGTAACGCCCGGGTCAGCGTAGTATTTACGCCGACGGACGGAACGAAGCTTGCTTATACCTATCTCGGGCAGAGCACTGACGTATCCGATGACCCATATTCAATGTCGGAGGTCTATGGCGCATACACGAAGAAAGTGGCGACGCTGGAGCCGGTTCGTACGCAGACGCAGATGCACGAGTTACGACTGGATCAGGACTTGGGCTTTGCATCGTTAACGGCGATTGGCGCTTTCCTGAGGAAGGGGCAGTCCGCGTCGTGGGACTATACCCGATATTACGGCGCTCTGTTCCCGACGATCAAAGCTCCGACGATTGACAGGCAGAGCGTCGACGGGAAGTCCATGTACTATGAATTGCGCCTGACTTCCAAGGGGCAGGGGCCGTTGTCCTGGTTGATCGGAGCCGCGTATTACGAGACATGGAAGCGTGTGAATAGCCCGCTTTCGACTGCGGGGAGCGGCGATTACCTCGCTTCTATGTATGGATCGGAGTTGGCCAGTCAGTTGGCGCCTGGCGGCGATGTCTGGCAGCCCTACGATGTGAATTATAACGGAGTAGAAAAGTCAATTTTTGGAGAAATATCATACAAATTCCTACATGACTTTACGTTGACCGGAGGTGCGCGTGTGTTCGGCATGTCCGAAAAATCATCTGCGGAAGTCGGGGGGCTGGGGTCATATCTGGCCTATGGCAGCCTCTTCAATTATTCGTCTGGACGCTCCTCACAAACCAGCGCCTTGCCAAAATTCGCGTTCAAGTACGAGCCCGACAGGCATATCATGGCGTATTTTCAATTTTCGGAAGGATACCGGTTTGGCGCCCCCAATACCAACCCGGTGAGCGCCCAATATCCCACGCCTCGCGAAACGAAGTCCGACAGCCTCAAGAATTATGAGGTAGGCGCAAGGCTGAATTTCTTTCGAGGCCACCTGATTCTGGAGCCAACGCTTTATTATATAGACTGGAGAAATCTTCAGGCGAAACTCGCCCGCCCTGACGGGGTCGGGTATGAGGCCAACGTGGGTCGCGCTACAAGTCGCGGTTTTGAATTTGCGGGCACATGGGTGACGCCTCTTCCGGGGCTGACGTTGCAGTCAAACGCCACATATACGGACGCTCACATGACCGAGGCTGTGAACCTTGGAAACGGCGTGGTCTTGAACAAGGGAACACAACTGGCGGCCAGCCCGAAATGGCAATTCAGTGAGACTCTGAGCTATCAGGCGAAAACACTTTTTATGCGACCAGTTTTTTCGATCATGCACCACTATCAGGGATACGCCCCGGTGATGTTTGGTAGCGCAATGAAGATGGGTAATTACAACACACTGGATTTGCGCCTGTCCGGCGACTTGCCTACGTCACTCGGTCACAGCGTTCTCTCGATATACGTGAAAAATCTGACCAGTTCCCGGGGCGTGACCATGGGGTATTCAGGTGGAGGGGGCATCTTCGATCAGTACTATCTTGTTCCACCGCGTCTCATCGGGATGACGCTGGCGTGGCATCTATAAAATGACGGTTTTATATATCTGACAAAAACATAACCCGATGACTCTTGCGCTGCGCAAGGGTTGATCCTGTGCGGTAGCGTCGGGCGCGAACCCGCCGCCCGAAATTCGGGCGGCGACAAGTCGTCAGTTGTTGTCGTCGTCATCTCCGTCGTTTCCGCCGCCCGGTGCGCCACTGCCAGCGTCGCCGTTGTCGCCGTTCAGCGAGATCGCAACGAACAGGGACTGCCCATCACGCAGGACGCGCAGCAGCACCGCCTGACGGGTCTTCAGCGCGGCGGCGACGGCCGTTACGGCGGCGTGCGGGTTGTCGATCGGCTGATCGCCCACGGCCTGAATGACGTCGCCCGGCCGAACGCCAGCCTGCTCGGCTGCTGAGCCCGGCTTGACGTCCGTAACCACAACGCCATGGACAGAACTGTCGAGCCCAAGCTGCTGGCGGACATTGCCGGTCAGTGGCGACAGGGAAACGCCAAGCTTCTCCCCTTTGGCGCCGACTTGTGCGGACGCGCCTGCCGCATCGCCAGCAGAGGACTGATTGGCGATGTGAACGGTCACGTCACGCGAAGCGCCGTTGCGTAGCAGCGTGACGGTTGCGTCGGTGTTCGGGGCGATGGAGGCGACCTTCACGGCCAGATTATGCGGCGTGTCCACCGGCTTGCCGTCGAGTTTGACGATAACGTCTCCGGATTTGATCCCGGCCTTCTCGGCCGGGCTGCCAGCCGTCACGTTTGCGACCAGGGCACCTGATGGCGGGGCGCCGGGGGACGGCGACTTCAGGCCAAGCGCGCTCGCCATCGACGGGGAGATCTGCTGGGCCTCGACGCCCAGATAGCCGCGCGTGACGTGGCCGGTCTTTTGAATCTGGGAGACGACATTCTTGACCACATCGGACGGAATGGCGAACCCGATGCCGATCGATCCGCCTGACGGCGAGTAGATCGCAGTGTTCACGCCAATGACTTTTCCGTCCTGCGTGAACAGCGGGCCACCGGAGTTGCCGCGATTGATCGGCGCGTCGATCTGGAAAAAGCTGTCATACGGTCCGTCGCCGATGTCGCGGCCCAGAGCGGAGACGATGCCGGCCGTGACAGTGCCGCCGAGTCCGTATGGGTTGCCAACGGCCACGACCCACTGCCCGGGGAGGACATCGTCGGACTCGCCAAGCTCGATGAACGGCAGCTTGTTCGTGGATGTCAGCTTCAGCAGCGCCAGATCAGTCTTCGGGTCGCGTCCAACGATGCGGGCCGCAAGCGTCGTGCCGTCGTCAAGCGTCGCAGTCACCTTGGTCGCGCCTTTGACGACGTGATTGTTGGTCACGGCGTAACCGTCGGCGGAAATGATGAAGCCCGAACCGCGCGCCTCGATCGTCTGGCGCTGGTGCTGCGGCATCATCTGGAACGGAAAGGGGAAGGGGAACGGCGACTGCTGCATGCCGCCCTGTCCGCCGCCCATGCCGCCGCCTTCCTCATCCGCCGCGTCAGCCTTGATGATTGAGGTGATGGAGATCACCGCCGGCTTCACCTGCTTCACCAGATTAACGAAGTCAGGGATCGTCTGGGTCTGCGTACGGGGCTGAATGGCGCCCGGCGCGTCGGCGTGTGCGCTGCTGATCAGGCCAGCCGTCCCCAGCATCGGGGGGACGGCCAGGGACAGAAGTTCGACGCCGGCGACGGCGAGCAGGAGCGAGCGACGTTTGTTCCCGGCGGTCCGGGGCGACTGTGTCTGGTCTTGCATAGGTCTTCCGGTAGGCTCCAACTGATCGGGTCGCGATACGCGACCCCTTCTGGACTTGGCGTCGGGGCTGACCCGACATGTCCGTCCGAGACGTGACGAGGTCACAATGCCTTGTGTCGTCGAACCGGCATCATACACGGTGATGAAAAACGCGTTAGGCTGTCACTTTTGACGATTATGCGTCGCCTGATTGGCGCCGAGCCGTCCTGTCGGCCCGCAAATCTTGAAAAAACGAGCGCAGGAGGGTCGCGCAGCGCTGCTCATCAACCCCGCCGACGACGTCGGGACGGTGGAGGCATGCTGGCTGGGCGAAAATGCGAGGGCCGTGCTCGACGCCGCCGCCTTTCGGGTCGTAGGCGCCGAAGACGACCCGCCGGACGCGGAAATGGACGGCGGCGGCTGCGCACATGGGACACGGCTCCAGCGTCACGACCAGCGTACAATCGTTCAGTCGCGTCGACCCCAGCAGGCGGGCGGCCCCACGTAGCGCGAGCATCTCGGCGTGCGCTGAAGCGTCATGGTCGGCCTCCACCTGATTCCCGGCGCTGGCGATAATCTGCCCGTGCGCGCCCAGAACGACCGCGCCAACCGGCACTTCGCCACGCCCGGAAGCGGCGCGGGCTTCGGCCAAAGCCTCGTCCATGGCGCTCCATCGCAACAAACCGCCGGAGGCAATCTCGCGCTTCACGGGGAAGGTTCGCGCGAAACGAAGCGTCGATCGGCCGTAGTCACGTTCTGTTTCAAACGCCGGTTGGACGGGCGAGGATGCAGTCGGTGAAAAATAATCGAAAACCCCTTATTTTCCCTTGCTTGTAACACGACGAGGGCACAAAGTGCAGCTCACAGAAATAGTGATCTCTGTAACATAACGGTTCAACTTCGCCGCCTGAAGTGTAGGGAGAGACCCCGATGCGCAGTCTGACACTTGTCTTGGCAGCCGCCGCAATCGGCGTCGGCTTGGCCGCTTCCGAGCGCGGAACATTTCATTTCGGCAGCGAGGCGGCGCACGCCCGCGTGGCGAATGAGTCTGGCGCAGTGAAGCTGGCTGACCTCTGAAAAGTCACGCCTGAAGGTCCGACGGAACGGGTCCAGGCTGAACCGAAGCGTTTCCGTCGATTATCTTCTCAGGATGTCGTTGTTCGAACCCGCTGTTTCGGGTGTGAGCTGCTTCCGCCAATTCAGGACGGTCTCCCGGCTCTTCCATTTCGTCTGATAATCAGGTGTCAATAAAGCTGCGCCTCGTTGCGCCGCCAGAGGCGCTCCCGGGTGTTTCTTCTACTTTAAGCGTATGTGCGCGACAGAAATCGTTCGGTTCAAAGGTATTGATCTTTGTTCGGACGCAGAGCGTATCGGATCTGACACGCTATTTACTTTCTGCGTTGGGACACAGTTGGAGCCGATGGTGTTGCCGCTCTTTACGGCGGCGAGCGCAACCGTCGCCCACCTTGATGTGACGCTTCGCACATCCGGACGATGATTGATCAAGAGATGAGCGAACGGCCGCCCCGTATACCGGCTCGGCGCTTTATTCTATGTGAGCGCCATGACACGCGATAACCCCGTCATCGGCGTAACCATGGATCAGGAGCCGGGAGGCTCCGGCCAGTATTCCGCCTTTCCATGGTACGCCCTGCGCGCCAATTACATGAGCGCCATTATCGGCGCCGATGGTGTGCCTGTGGCCATACCGCACGCGCCTTGTATGGCTGGCGCTTTTCTCGACCGGCTCGACGGACTCGTCGTCACTGGCGGCGCCTTTGACATCGATCCTGCGTTGTATGGCGATGAGACGCTCCATCCGTCCACGCAGCTCAAACCGGCGCGCACGCGTTCCGAGTTGGCCCTGATTGAGGCGGCGCGCGCGCGGGGGATGCCGATTCTTGGAATCTGCGGCGGTATGCAGCTGCTGGCCGCCGTTCTGGGCGGTTCCCTGTATCAGGACATAACGGAGGCGATCCCGAACGCGCTACCGCACGAGCAGCCCAATCCGCGTGACGAGGCGGGTCATATCGTCATGATCGAACCGGGGACACGTCTTGCGGCGATTGTTGGACGTTCGCGCATGGCGGTGAATTCCTCCCATCATCAGGCAGTACGAGATCCCGGCCGGGCGATCATCTCCGCGCGAGCAGAGGATGGCGTTATCGAAGCTATCGAGGATGGCGAGGCCACGTTCTGTCTGGGCGTGCAATGGCACCCCGAATTTCTTATCGATGCTGGAGACAAGGCCATCTTCGCCGCCTTCGTCTCCGCCTGCCGCGACTGGCGCGCGCGTGTGGGAGTCGTAGGAAACGGCGCGCCGAATGCTGTGAAACACGAAGGATGACTGACATGGACGGGCAGGACGCGGGCGCGCGCGGCGAGCGGATCGCAAAATGGCTGGCGCGCAGCGGGGTCGCGAGCCGTCGCGACGTCGAGCGGATGATCGAGGAGGGGCGCGTCTCCCTCAACGGCGCCCCCGTCACCCATCCGGCGACGTTCGTGACGGCGAACGACGCTGTATTCGTGGACAAGAAACTGGTCGAGCAGCCGGACCACACGCGCCTGTGGCGCTACCACAAGCCGGACGGTCTGGTGACCACCCACCGCGACCCGGAGGGGCGTCCCACCGTGTTCGCCTCCCTGCCGGAGGGGATGCCGCGCGTGGTCAGCGTCGGGCGGCTCGACCTCAACAGCGAGGGCCTGCTGCTGCTGACCAATGACGGCGCGCTGGCGCGACGCCTCGAGTTGCCGTCGAACGGATGGTTGCGGCGATACCGCGTGCGCGTGTTCGGCGTTGTAGACCCGAAGCGCCTTGCCGAGCTTGCTGGCGGCAGCGTGTTCGACGGCGTGAAATACGGGCCTATCGAGGCGTCGCTCGACTCGAAAAAGGGCGACAACGCATGGCTGACCGTGGCGCTGCGGGAAGGAAAAAACCGCGAGGTCCGGCGCGTCATGGCCGGGCTCAACCTGCACGTCAGCCGCCTGCTCCGCACGTCCTACGGCCCGTTTCCCTTGGGTGAACTTCAGCCGGGCGAACTGGAGGAGGTTTCGGGCCGCGTTCTGAAAAGTCAGTTGCCGCGCGATAATGAACCGGCTCCCGCTGCGCGTGGAGCGTCGAAGGGGCGTGCGCCAGCGCGCAGGGGCTAGGCGCCTCGTGCGGATTATCGGCGGCGACCGGCGCGGGCGGCAGCTTCAGGCTCCACCGGGCGGCGTGACCCGGCCCACGGCGGATCGCGTCCGGCAGGCGCTTTTCGACATGGTGCTGCACGCCTCCTGGGGCGGGCGGGACGCGGTGGAGGGCGTCGCCGTTCTGGACGGGTTTGCAGGCACCGGCGCGCTGGGGCTGGAGGCTCTGTCGCGCGGGGCCGCGTCCTGCGCTTTTTTTGAGCGTGACCGGGCGGCGCTGACAGCGTTGCGTGCGAATATAACGGCCTGCCGCAAGGAAGACGTGTCGCGCGTGTTCGCTGGCGATATTCTGGCGCCGCCGAAAGCTGTTCACCGCTGTGGTTTGATCTTTCTCGATCCGCCTTACGATAGAGGGTTGCCAGTGCTCGCCCTAAACGCGCTCACTGCGCGCGGGTGGATCGCGCCGGACGCGCTGATCATCGTAGAAACCGCCAAAGACGAGGCGCCGCCCGTCGACAACGTGGAGATTCTGTTCGAGCGCGCCCACGGCCCGGCCCGGCTCTGGGGGTGGCGGGCTGGCGGCCATGGCTGAGATGCTGACGGAACGGGCGTTTTTCGAGAAGGAGATCAAGAAAAGCCGTTTCCTGGCCTACGCCGCGCCGGTCGACAGCGAAGAAGCGGCCCTCGCCTTCATCCACGAAATTTCTGACGTCGAGGCGCGGCACAATTGCTGGGCCTGGCGGATCGGACAGCAGTACCGTTTTCACGACGACGGAGAACCCGGCGGTACGGCCGGTCGTCCCATCCTGCAGGTGATCGAGGCGCAGGACATAGATCGCGTCGCCGTGGTCGTGACGCGCTGGTTCGGCGGGATCAAGCTCGGTGCGGGCGGATTGGTCCGCGCCTATGGCGGCACGGCGGCGGAATGCCTGCGTCTTGCGCCGCGCGCGTCGATCGTGGCGCGCGTGCGCGTGGGCTTTCATTGCCCGTTTTCCGATCTGGCGCTGGTCGGCGCGCGTCTGCCTGGGCTGGGCGCGCAGGTCGCGGCGGAGACGTTTGATGCGACCGGCGCTGCTTATGTCGTCGCTGTCCCTGTGGAGGGAGCGGAGGATCTGATTGTGCGTCTTGCGGACCTGACGGCGGGGCGTGTGGCCGCGCGTGTTTGCGAAGACGTTGAAGAATAAATTCCACGAATATATTAATTTGTATAATACATAGGCAGTTTTCCTCAAATCCTTTCGTTGCCGTTATTGCCTTGGGAGTTGCGTATAGGTAGCGTCGAATTTGTTGCAAAATATGACGGTGAATTATGAAGCGTTGGGGTCTCTTTCTGGCTGTGTGCGCCACAGGCTTCTCTTTGGCGGGGTGCGTGCAGAACTCCGTGACCTCCCTGAATGCGTCCGGAGCCGGTGTCTCCAATGGCTCCGCCGTAACGCGTCGGGTTGTCGACGTCCCACAGTGGAATCGTTATCGTCTGGTCGACAAGATCGTAATGAAAAATACCGACACGATGCTGAATTACTGGCAGGCCGTGGCGATCAATTGTTCCGCCGAAAAGTTTCAGGTTCTCAAGGTTGCAAAGGACCCGCAGCACGGGACCGCTACGTTCGTTGATTATTCGGTCAACCCGAGCTTTCCCGCGAGCAACCCGCGCTCGCGCTGCAACGCCGCGCCGGTCGCCGCGACAAGCCTTCATTACAAACCGGCGGCGGATTTTACGGGCGTCGACGCCGTGCCTGTTACCGTGGCGGGACCGCAGGGGACGATCATGAACGTTCTGTTTCGTATCCGCGTCATCGACTGAACGTCCCGGGCTTGCCGCCGCGTCCGTTTCGGACCACATCGGGGCGTTCTGAACGGATCGGGGGCGGATCATGGCGCATCGCATCGCAGTCGTAACCGGAGCAGGCGCGGGCATAGGTCGCGCGACTGCGCGTGCTTTGGGCCGGGCGGGTTTCGACGTCGCTTTGCTGGCACGCAATGAGGAGCGGCTGGCGGCGGCGGCCGAGGAACTGGAGCAGTCCGGCGTGCGGACCGTGCACGTGGCTGTCGATGTCGCCGACGAAGCGGCGCTGGACGCCGCCGCAGAGCAGGTCGAGGAAGAACTTGGCCCGATTTCGATCTGGGTCAATTGCGCCGGTGCCACCGTAGTGGGGCCAGTCGCGGAGCTGGATGGCGCCGATATCCGTCGCGCGACGGAGGTCACTTACCTTGGCTCCGTCTATGGCTCCACCGCCGCGCTGCGCCGTATGCGACGGCGTGGGCAGGGCGTGATCGTCAATCTGGCGCTTGGACCGCGCTTGCGCGGATTGCCGCTGCAGGCGGCGGAGAACGGTGCGCGCAGCGCCGTGGTTGGCTTCTGCGAGAGCCTGCGCGCCGAGATCGCCCATGACGGCGATCGTATCCGTGTGGTGCTTGTCCATCTGCCGTCCTTCAATACGCCGCGCTTTGGCTGGACGAAGAACCTGACCGGCAAGCGCCTGCGTCCGCCTGCGCCGATCTTCGAACCGGAAGTGGCCGGAGAGGCCATCTGCCGCGCGGCGTTCCACAATGGCGAGGATATGTGGGTCGGTCTGCGCGGTCAGATCACGCGTGCGATCGACGCGCTTGCTCCGCGCATCGTCGCGTCCCGTCGTGCTCGCCGGGGTTATGCGGCGCAACTGGAGAAAGCTGCCGCGTCCGAGGACGCTCCCGCCAACCTGGAGCACAGTGTCGCAGGTGCGCTGTCCGCTTATGGGCCTTTCGATATCGAATCCAAAAAAGCGACGGCGCTGACGCCCGCGTTTCTCGGCGCTCCATTGCCGTTGGGCGCGCGTTTGGGGCTGGCGACGCTGGGCGTCGTCGGCGTTCTGACGGGGGTGTGGGGGTGGCGTAAGTTTAAAATCTGATAAGCGAAACGCAGGCTATTCTGGTTAGAAGACATCGCTCGCCGCTTGCTTTCGCTGTCGAGTAGCCAAAGTGAGCGGCGTTTCCCCAGCCTTCTGATGCGCCGCGCGTCAGTGGCGGACGCGCGCAAGACGCGGGGATAGTGTTGGCCTCAAACCAGTCCGCTTCGGTGGTGGTTAGCTGCTCCACTGAGAACAGCGTATGACGGAACAGAAGTTGCCGCGATGAAAGTGCGGCTCCTTGTCTGCAATGATGTCCGCCTTGACGTTGCCGAATGTAGTGTCGGGCTTGTGTCGAATCCCGTCGTAAAACGCTTGAATGATATCCTCTTTAAAATTCGGGGAGCGTGAAAACGCCGCGACGACGGCCTCGCGTTCGGCTGCGGAATATTGCGCGTAGGTGAGGCCCAGCACGTCCATCTCCACGCCAGCGGTCACAAGCGCCACGACAGGATGCATGTGTCGCGGCACGCCCGGCGTGGTGTGGAGCGCGATCGCCGTCCACACCGTGTATGCGTCTTCTTCGGGAACGCCGTGGCTCCGCAGGAAATCACGGGCGGCATGGGCTCCATCGACCTCAAACCGTTCGTTTTGGCTGCTGTGGCCGGGCATCAGGCCGATGTCGTGAAACATCGCTCCTGCATAAAGTAATTCGCGGTCGAATTTGAGTCCGCGCTTGACGCCTGCCAGCGCACCGAATTGGTAAACACGGCTGGAATGGTTGAAGAGCAGCTCTGTTTCGGTGTCGCGAATATATTCGGTGATTGCGCGGGCTAACGCACTGTCGGGAATTGCGGCTTCTTGAGTGACGGACGGCATATTTTCCTCCTGCGGGCTGGCCTTGCGCAGACGGTAGGAGTGTCGTGAAATGGCTGCAATTGCTGTAATACGTCGATTTCGGACAATTTAGGATCAGGGCGGCCACGGATGAAAGTGCGGTCGAAGACAATTGTGGTGGTGGCGTTGCCGGGGGTCCAGCTTCTGGACGTATGCGGCCCGCTGGATGTGTTCGCGGAAGCTAATGCTCAGGTCGGGCGTGAGGAATACCGACTTGCCGTCACCGCGATCGAACCGGGTCCGGTCCGCAGTTCGTCCGGCGTGCGGTTAGTGGCGGACTGCATTATCGGCGACGACGAAGATGAGGCGATCGACACGCTTCTCGTCGCCGGACGCCCAAACGCGGCCGTTTCCCCGGTGGATGACGCTGTCGTCGCATGGTTACGCAGGCGTGCGCCGACGGCGCGGCGATTTGGGTCGGTGTGCAGCGGCGCCTTCTTTCTTGCCGCAGCAGGTCTGCTGGGCGGCAAACGGGTCACGACTCATTGGGCCGTAGCGGAGGAGCTGGCGCGACAGTTTCCAGACGTCATGGTGGATGCGGAGGCGATTCACATCGCGGACGGGGCCCTTCGGACAGCAGCCGGGGTAACCGCCGGACTGGATCTCGCGTTGTCGCTTGTCGAGGAGGATCTGGGCCACGAGGTAGCGAGGAAGGTGGCGAGCCAGCTCGTGATGTTCTTCAAGCGACCGGGCGGGCAGCTGCAGTTCAGCCGCAAGGGCGTCGCCGCGTTGCCCGGTCGCTCGGCGTTGCAAGAACTGCAGCGGTGGGTGGCGGCCAATCCGGGCTTGAACCACTCAGTCGCGAATCTCGCCAGACGTATGGATCTGAGCACGCGCCATTTCTCGAGGTTGTTTCGTAACGAGGTGGGAGTGACGCCCGCGTCGTGGGTCGAAGACGCTCGCGTGAATGCCGCCCGGCGACGTCTGGAACTGGGACAGGAGATGCCAAAGCAGGTCGCAGCATTCTGCGGCTTTGCCGACGCTGATACACTGCGCCGGGCGTTCGTCAGGCATGTGGGCGTGTCGCCAGCCGAATATAGAAAGAGGTTTTCGAAATTGGGCGCGTGAAAATGGGACTTTATCGAGTGATGCGGACTTGATCCGTGAAATTCGCACCGAATCACCCACGCTTCGCTGGCTAAATCATTGAGTGTGAGGAAAGGCGACGTTTTGAGCGCGTCACGCACTACTATGCGGCGAGGGGCGCCCGGTAAGGATCTCGCTGCGTGGTGAGGGGAGTTGCTGGCGACGGACCTTCGAGCCGCCGCCTCTCGTCTCCTGCGTTGACGCGCTGCGGCATCGCCCGTAAAAGCCCGCGTTCCGATATCAGCGAAGCCCGAACAGGCGCAACCTTTTTTGAGCGCCGGAGGCGCCGCTTGCCATGACCATGACATTTGCCGACCTCTCTCTGGCGGAACCCGTGCTGCGCGCGCTGGCGCAGGAAGGTTACGTCAAACCGACGCCGATCCAGGCCCAGTCGATCCCGATGCTGCTCGAAGGGCGCGATCTGCTTGGCATGGCGCAGACGGGCACTGGCAAGACCGCAGCCTTCGCGCTGCCTTTGCTTCATCGTCTGGCGCAGTCTCCACGCCCGGCGCCAGCAGGCGGCGCGCGCGTGCTCGTCCTCGCGCCCACGCGCGAGCTTGTCTCGCAGATTGCTGACGGCTTCGAGAGCTTTGGCCGCCATCTGGATATCAACGTAACGACGATTTTTGGCGGCGTTAGCCAGTTTCATCAGGTCAATGCGCTGAAAGATGGCGTGGACATCATTGTCGCCGCGCCGGGGCGTCTGCTCGATCTGATTGAGCAAGGACTGTGCGATCTGTCGCAGCTTGAAGCGCTGGTTCTGGACGAAGCTGACCAGATGCTCGACATGGGCTTCGCCAAGCCGATAGAGCGCATTGTCGCGACGTTGCCGAAAGATCGTCACACGCTGCTGTTTTCGGCGACGATGCCGAAGTCTATCGCTGCGTTGGCTGAGAGCCTGCTGCGCGACCCGGCGAAGGTCGAGATCGCTCCGCCGTCAACCACAGTGGACCGCATCGAGCAATCCGTCATGTTCCTCGACGCAGCCAACAAGAAAGACGCGCTGCTGACGCTGCTGCGCACGCCCGGGATGGGGCAGGCGGTCGTCTTCACCTTGCAGAAGAACATCGCCAACGAGGTCTGCGCCTTCATCGTGGAAGCAGGCATCACTGCCGAGGCCCTGCACGGCAACAAGTCGCAGGGCCAGCGGGAACGCGCGCTCGACGCCTTTCGTTCCGGAGACGCTCAGGTTCTGGTGGCGACAGACATCGCCGCGCGCGGTATCGACGTCGACACGGTAACGCATGTTTTCAACCACGATCTGCCGAGCCTGCCGGAAAGCTATGTGCACCGCATCGGGCGCACTGGCCGTGCAGGCCGCGCCGGTTTCGCCGTCACGCTGTGCGACGCTGAACAGCGCGCGTGGCTGCACGCCGTGGAACGGGAGATTGGGCGTGCTCTGATCGTTCACGAAGACCACGAGTGGCATTCCGAAGACGCGCGAAATTCGACCATGCGTCCGCCTGTGTTGGGCGGGGGGCTGGTGAAGCAGATCAAGCCGCAAAAGACGCGTGAGCGTAAAGTGTGGACCGAAGAAGAGAAGCAGGCGGCCCGGATAGCCGCCGGGAAGGTTGTGGAAAACGCGTAATTGAGTCGGTGGGCGGGGGGAGGACTTCCTCTCACCTGTTCGCGAACGACATACTGAGCCTTCCCGTTCCAACCAGAAAACGGGATCGCCGCTTCATAAAATAACTAAAATACCAACTCAACCGCCCCCGGTAGTGAAATCAGTCCGTTATCGGACATCGACGGAACGTAGCGTTCGCTGCAGCGAAGATAAAAAAAATCTCAGTGTACGAGGCCATGGTTTTGGCGTATGCGATTACGAGCAGCAGCTAACCAAACTGAACTTATCATGTAAAATTAAAATTCGATATTTCATTAAATAAATGAAGATTTGTCATTTTCATAAGAGCGTCAACGGGATTGGGCTGCGATGAAAATTTAACAATGACAACCTCCGATTGGGGGTCGACGTAGAGCCATTGCCCATGAATGCCCAGCGTAAAGAATGCTTGGTGAGCATTCCCGCTCTGATACCATTGATTGCGATAAGATCCGCCGGGAAGCCAGTCGGCAAAATTCCCTTCCCTCCAGGCTTGCATATCTCCCCCTGAAATCGTGTCGGCCACCCATTCTGGCGAAATAACCTGACGACCAAGGGCCTTGCCTCCACACCGCATGGCTTCTCCGATCCTCGCGAGGTCACGCGGGGTCATGGAAATTCCGCCGCCTGCGCGTGGCGTACCCTCTGTATCCACGGTTATTGAACCAGATTGGCGGAGACCGAGCGGACGCCAGAGACGTGTGGCGGCGAAATCCGCCAGGCGCTCTCCGGATGCCCGCTCCACTACCAGCCCAAGAACATCGGAATTCGGCGAACAGTAGTAAAAGGGGCCACCGTGCTCATTGCTTCCTTTCTGTAGCGATGCAAGAAATTCGATCACTGTCTCCTGAGGCGTTCCCTCCATCTGTGGATCGAGGAGGCCCGCCCTTCGATAGCGGGCGAAATCGCCAAGAGAGTCGCCGTATTCTTCTGTAAAAACTACGCTCGTGCGCATATCGAGCACGTGTTGAATAGAGGCGTTTCCAAAAGCGGAACGCCCCAACTCCGGCACGTATCTCGCTACCGGTGCGTCGAGTTCGATTAACCCGTCGCCGACCAGAAGGCCGACCAAAAGACCTGTGATGGATTTACTTGAAGAAAACATAATATGGCGGGTCTGAAGATCGAACTGCGACGCATGAAATTCGGCTATAAAGCGTCCCGATTTCATGACGACCAAGGCGTCCGTCCAGGTACGGCGCAACACATCAATCAGTGGTTCTGACTCGCCCGCAATTTTAACGCTCTTTTCGATTAACCGATGGGGGCCAACTACGAGCTCTTCCGGCTCCACTGAGTATGATCGAATCTCCGCGGTCGGTATAAATTCCGGGACATGGCGAAACGCCCAGACATTCCATGGAGAATTTCTCCAGTTATGCAAATGGACCTGATTTCTCGTGAAACCATAGGCATTTGCGAACTGATCGGGCTGCTTCATACGAATTGCTCGTTCTGAGGATATTTTTGTGTCACAATATATAGATTGTAGATCATTGCACATGTCGCAAGAAATTATGAAATCGCTCGCTAGGTGGAGACGATAATAAAGCGGCCGGTTCACCGTCATGAATAACGCGACCATCCTCCATGAAAATGAGGCGTGAGCCGACTTGCCGGGCGAAATGCATCTCATGAGTAACAACCATCATGGTCATTCCTTCCGTCGCAAGTGTTTGCATGACTTTCATGACTTCTTGCCGTAATTCGGGATCCAGGGCTGATGTCGGTTCGTCGAACAGCATTAATCTGGGTTGCACGGCAAGCGCACGGGCAATTGCAACGCGTTGTTGCTGACCTCCGGATAATTGAGATGGGTAATGATTCTTTCTTTCAAAAAGTCCGACCTTTCCTAGCAATGTTTCGGCGACTTCCTGCGCCTCGGATTTCGAGTATTTTTTGACGCGGATCGACCCAAACATAACATTTTGCAGTGCCGTAAGATTTGGAAAGAGATTGAATTGCTGAAAGACCATGCCCGCCTGACGTCTTATCTGGCGTACGTCAGCGGGCGATCCCAGTACACTAATCCCGTTTACCAGCAAATCTCCACCGTTAATTTTTTCTAGAGCATTGACGCAGCGGAGCATTGTCGACTTCCCGGAACCGGACGGACCGATGATGACGGCGACTTCCCCCGACTTGACCGAGAGTTCGGTTGGTTGCAGCACCACATGATCACCAAAGCTTTTCGTGGTTTGACGGAATTCAATCATTTCAGGGCAACCTCACCCGTCGTTCCAGCAAGCGTAATCCTAACGCAAATGCGCTGATGACCACAAAATAAATCGCCGCGACTTCCGACCAGATTTCTACAGAACGAAAATTTTCGGCCATTACCTCCTGACCGCGACGTGTAAGTTCTCCAACTCCTATCACTATAAAAATAGAAGTATCTTTCACAACATTGACGAGTTGATTCCCCATTGCCGGTAAAGAACGCCGAAACGCAAGCGGCGCTATAATATGAGCAAGAACGGCGGGAAAAGAGAGGCCCATCGCCAGGCCAGCTTCCTGTATCCCAATCGGAACACTATTAAGGGCTCCGCGTATAATCTCAGCGTTATAAGCACCGGAATTGATTATGATGGTAATGATGGCGGCGTCTATGGAACTGATACGAATGCCCGCTATCAACGGTAACGCAAAAAATATGAACATGACCTGGACTACGATAGGCGTTCCTCTGATGAGCGCGACATAAACATGCGCCAGCGCATTGGAGATTCGTCCTCCATACTCCAATGCGACACCCGCCACGACGCCGAACACGATCCCTCCAGCCAATCCGGAAAACGCGATCAGAAGCGTCACTTGTAGCCCCTGCATCAAATCTGGAAAGGCAGATATCAGAACCGACCAGTCAAAGTTCATTTTACATTTTCCGTACAAAACTCAAGCTTATTCTTCGGTCTGGCCGAACCATTTCTCGTTTAGCGCGGAGAGGCGACCGTCTTTTTTCATCAACGTCAGTTGCGTGTTCGTCTGTGCCACAAGGGGGCTTCCCTTTGGAAAGCCGATACAGACATCGCGCCCCTCGAGGTCGGGCTTGATTATCCGTACTTTACCTTTTCCTCCGGTGTGGGCGTAATACATCAATACCGGCGTGTCATATACGACTGCATCCGTGCGCCCGGCCTCAAGGGCCAGTAACGCCTCTGTAACAGAGGGCATTTCAGAAATCGTCGCATTTTTGATGTTTTCTCTGATGTAGGCGATTCCTATTGTGCCGGTCTCTGCACCAATTATTTTTCCGGCGAGATCCGATGCCGTATGGATCGTCGTATTGTCGATGCGCGTCACGGCGATCAAGCCGCTTTTGTAGTAGGGTTCGGAAAAATCAATTACTTTTTGGCGTGCTGGTTTTACGAACAGTTGCGAGACGACAACATCGAGGCTTCTCGTCTGCAAAGCTGGAATGAGAACGTCAAATTCCATCGGTTGAATTTTCCAATTCTTTCCGATGCCCCTGGCGATTTCGCTCCATACGTCGATATCGAACCCTGTATAGGATCCGCTTTTTCTGAAGCAAAACGGGGGACCTCCGGCATGTGCTCCGACGATCAGGGGAGCTTCATCTGCCTTTGCGCCATACGACGCCACGATAGCGGGGGCGGCCAGCAGACCGAGTTGCAAAATTGAACGTCGGTTCATTTTTTACTCGTCCTGAAAGTTAAACGTGAGCAATTTCCTGTAACTCGTATTCGTTCGGTATCAGGACTGTTTGAACACTGACCTAAGGAGAGTTTCAGCGTTCGGCAGATGCTTCCACGAGACCGCCCAGCCAGCAGCCGGAAATTTTTCCATCATCAAGAGTGAAGCGAATATCTATTTTGGAGGGCCGGTTCATCGCTCGGCCCTGGCGGATTGTGATGAGACGATCGGACGCTTCGACCAGCTGATTCTCCAGCAGCCCAAAGGCCAGAGCCGAAGCAGCAATTCCAGTTGCAGCATCTTCAGGATATCCGGAATTTTTCGGAAATTGTCTGGCGTCGTAAATTTGCCGAGCACGATCATGTGGAGCGTATGGGTATAGCCCCGTCGAATCTATTCTTTCGCACAGACTTTCAATACGCGTGAAATCGGGCTGCAGCGCGTCAAGAATGGCCGTGTTTTTCAGGGGGATTAAAGTCTTGACCCGACTGGTTGCTGCGTTCTGAATGGGGAACGGTGCCAGGTCATTTTTAGAGATCTGGAGAACATCCAGAATCTCCGCCTCGCTCTGGGTTGGGTGCGGCAATACACCAATTTTGCCAAGAGGCTGCGTAATCTCAAATTGCGCTTCCGCCCCAGAGCTCTCAGCGAGGCGTCCAAAAACAATGCCGCTCTTCGTCCAAATTTTGGCCTGCCGTCGAGCTAATTTTCCGTTTTTGTGCAACAGCCAGAGCGCGCCGACAGTCACATGGCCGCACATAGCCATTTCGTGATTGGGAACGAAATACCGAATTTCAAAGTCACATTTGGAGCCAGAAGGGGGCGGCAATATGAACCCGCTTTCAAGGCCGAATTCTTTCGTGATGCTCTGCATCTCCACGCCAGACAGGCCGGATGCGTCCATTGCTATGGGCGCGGGGTTGCCGCCGCCTTGGCCATCGGTAAATACGTTGACGATTTTCATAGAAATGCCCGACTTCATCGCCACGCCCTATCAGATGGTTCGTATGAGCGGACAATAAACGGATCTGGAGTTTCTTTGCGTGTCCCGTCGGGCCGTATCTTATGCCCTATCGGGCCTTCGACGTTCTGATTTCCGATGGAGAGCGACCAGTGGTCCGGCGCATGGTCCGGGCCAGGGCGCCGCCGCTTTCAAAACCTACGCGAAGCGCTATCTCGCCGATCGACAGATCCGTGCCGGTTAAAAGTGTTTTAGCTTGCTTTAATCTTGCTCCTTGCTGATACGCCCCTATTGAAACGCCACTTTTTTCTCGAAACAGGCGTGTGAGGTGGCGGCGGGAAATCCCGAAACGTTGCCCTATTTCATCCAGAGGAACGTTCCGATCCGCATGGTTTATAATATACGACTTGAGATCAGCGACCAAAGCCGCCCCGTGATCGTGGCGAGCCGCATCAGGCATCGCCAGGCCTGTCATGACATCGGATATGCACTGCACCAGAAGCGCCGAGGCGATATCCAGGCGAAGTGCTGATCCGCCGTATGTTCCCAGATCCTTGCGCATGGCGAGGTCTTGTAGAGCGCGCAGGGCGGCGCTGCGCTGGATGAGAATCGGTCTGTCCGCACGCCGGTAAAACTCCTGCAAAGAACCCATACGGGCGTCGACCTTGCCTAACGCATCTTCAGTAACATACAGCGCTATGTGGTGGTGAGACGCCAGCGCCGCCCGGGTCTGATGGCCGCGTGTGGCGGGGACCACCGCAAAGCATTCCTGAGACAACCAGGCGCCCTTGGAGCGACCTTCATGCTTCAGTTCAATGGCTCCCTGACTGGGAAGCATGAACATCAGGCAGTCGTGCCAGTGCCACGGCCTGGCGTAATTGCCCGAGCTACTCAATGCTGCGAGTGTTTGATCGGCGGCGATTAAATTTTGTCTGTTCTGAGGACAGCTGACCGCTTCAAATGACCGCAGCATGACGTTCCCCCTTGAGGTTCACTGCAGATTAGCGATAACCGTGATATGTTTTCAAGAAATGTGATGGAATGCTGCCGCCTCGGTGAGGCGCTGTGCTTTTGAGGCATGATGCAGGCCAGCGTGCAAATCCCATGCGTAGACATTTTTCAGACAATCGCGATGGTGTCGCAAGATGACGACGAATTGGGATATGCAGTTTTGGTATTCGTATGAATTTTTTTAATTTTATTTTATGTTAAAAAGTAATTTGTTGTATTTTTGTCAATAAATCCATCGTATGCGCGAGATTTACTCTCAGCTCCACTCTTTCTTAAGTCTCCGATAAAGTGGAACAGCGGCTGCGAGCGCAACCAGAGAAACCAGCAGCAGAAACAGCACGCCGGAAATATGTTCGGCATTTTCCGTGCCTTGCATGCCAACTGAAGTCTGGAATGCCTTAAACCACGGACTCATGCACATATTATAGATAATGCGCGTGACGAATGCGGTCCTGATCAGCGCGTTGGTTGCCAGAAGTGCGACGGTCAGAGCGGCGCAGATCGATAGAGCTGCCGGTACGATTTTTCTCATACTTCGATATCTCGTGGCGTGGTTCTGTTTCAACGAAAACATAGAGAGTTCGCGCGACACGCATACTTTAAAGGGGGGGTATGGCGCGCTTTAGTTAAGCCGAACGCTGGCTCCTGAGAGTCTGGTTCGATCGAATGTCGGCATTTTGTCGGTCATTTTCTGTAGAAGAGGAAAGAAACCAGAAATTCGACGCGTATCTAGATATTTTGTAAGGTGTTTTCCCAATAAATATTTACCGGCTGGTTGAGGTCGTGGTTTTACCTCTGCCTGTTCAACGTTGGCTTCCGACGTGAAAACATAGTGCCAGAAGCCAACGGCGAGAAATCAGGCCTCAGCCGAAGCGGGACGCATCTTCACGATACGGTCAGGATCGGTCACAACGCCGCCGCCGCCCGAGCCGCGCTTGATCTTGTCGACCAGTTCCATGCCCTCGGTCACCTGACCGACGATCGTGTACTGCCCGTCAAGGTGCGGAGAGGGCTCGAACATGATGAAGAACTGGCTGTTGGCGCTGTTCGGGTCCTGTGTACGGGCCATGCCGACCGTGCCGCGTTCGAACTTCGCAGCGCGCGTGAACTCGGCCTTCAGATCAGGCAGCTTGCTGCCGCCGCTGCCGGTGCCTGTCGGGTCGCCGCCCTGCGCCATGAAGCCGGAGATAACGCGATGGAACGCAACGTTGTCATAGAACCCTTCCGCAGACAGTGTGCGCAGGCGCTCGGCCGCCAGCGGCGCGATGTCGGCGCGAAGCTGGATGACCACACGGCCGGAAGCCAGGTCCAGGTTGAGCAGGTCGCTCTTGTCGATCTCGGACATGCGTAAATCCTTTGGTCAGGCCGGCTGTGAAGCTGGCTGGTGAGCCGACCCCTTTACGCCCGGACGGGCGGGGATCGACGAACGCCTCCCCTTACGACGCCCTCAGGCAAACGTAAAATCATGGAGGGGTTTCGTGATTGGAAAACTGGCGTCGGAACGCCGCGGTCAACGCCCCAGTTGCGCCTTGATGCGCCGTGCGGCGCCTTCGGGCGCGAAGTCGGATATATCGCCGCCGTAAAAGGCGATGTCGCGCACGAGGCTGGAGGAAATGGATTGCGTACGCTCGGACGCCATCAGGAAAACTGTCTCGATCTCCGGCGCCAGCTTGCGGTTGGCGCCCTGCATCTGGATTTCATAGTCGAAATCGCTCAGCAGCCGCAGCCCGCGAAAGATCAGCGAAGCGTTATAATCCCGCACCGCATGAACGAGCAGCTTGTCAAACCCGACCACCTCGATCTCCGAGCCAGTCTCCTGAATCAGGCGAGGAAGCTCATCGTTGATGCAGGCAATGCGCTCATCGCTCGACAGAAGCGGTTTCTTCCCGGCGTTCGTCGCCACGCCGATGACCAGCCGGTCAACGAGCCGCGCGGCGCGCTCGATCACGTCCAGATGCCCGAACGTGACCGGGTCGAACGTGCCAGGATAGAACCCGATCCGTGGCGACGACTTAGGCATTTTCCGTTCCGTTTTCTTCATCTGGCGCGGCGTCTTCGCCCTCCGAGTCGTCTTCCAGAACCGGGAACACGCTGGTGACCACCTCGGTTCCGTTGAGACGCAGAACTGTCACGCCACTGGCCTGACGGGACATGATCCGTACCTGGTCGACGGGCACGCGGATCAGGCGACCCGCGTTGGTGACAAGCATGACGTCGGTGCCCGGCAGGACCGGCAGTGTCGCCACGACCTCGGTTCCGCGCTTGCTGGACGAGAAGGTCATGTTGGAGATGCCCTGCCCGGCGCGGCCGCTCACGCGGTAGTCGTAAGCGGAAGAGCGGCGGCCAAAACCGCCATCGCTGACCGTCAGCAGGATTTCCTCGCCCGCCTCAAGCTCGGCGAAACGCTCGGGCGACAGGCTGGCGCCGGTCGTCGCGACCTCGTCCTCGGCCTCTGGCGCCACAGAGTCTTCGGCCTCGTCCTCGCCCGCCGCATTTTCCGCGCGACGTTTCGCTGCGGCGGCGCGGAGGTAAAGCTGACGCTCCTCCACAGTGGCGTCGACGTGGTTGAGTACGCAGAGGCTGTTCACCTCGTCGCCCTCGGCCAGCTTGATGCCGCGCACGCCCGAAGAATCGCGTCCGGCGAAGACGCGCAGTGTCTCGTCGGTGATCTGGAACCGGATGCAGCGCGCCTTGCGGGTGGCGAGGAACACGTCCTGACCTTCGCGGCAGGTCGCGACGCCGATCAGGCGATCGCCCTCGTCCAGCTTCATGGCGATCAGGCCGGAAGCGCGGATGTTGCGGAAATCGCTCAGGCGGTTGCGCCGAACGCCGCCACTGGCCGTACCAAACACGAGGTGCAGGGACTCCCACAGTTCCTCGTCCTGCGGCAGAGGCAGGACCGCTGTGATCGAGTCGTCGCCCAGATCAGGCAGCAGATTGACCAACGCGCGGCCCTTGGCGGTGGGGCTGGCCTCGGGCAGGCGCCACACCTTTTCGCGGTAGGCCTTGCCGCCGGAGGAGAAGAACAGCACCCACTGATGCGTGTGCGCGTTGAACGAACGGACCACGATGTCGTCGCCACGTCGACCGGCGGCCGTGCGGCCGCGTCCGCCACGGTTCTGTGCGCGGAACACGTCGAGCGGCGTGCGCTTGATGAAGCCGTCGCGGGTGATGGTGACAACCATCAGCCCCGGTTCGATCAGGCTTTCGTCCGTCTGGTCGCCTTCGTAATCGGTAATCTCGGTCATACGCGGCGTCGCGATTTCGGCGCGCGCGACGAGAATTTCCTCGCGCATCACTTCCATGCGGCGGATATGGCTGCCGATAATCGCCAGAAGCTCGTTGATCTTGGCGGCGACCTCGGTCAGCTCGCTTTGGATCTTCTCGCGCTCGAGGCCTGTCAGGCGCTGCAGGCGCAGTTCCAGAATGCCGCGCGCCTGCGCTTCGGTCAGGCGGACCAGGCCATCGATGACGACATTGCCCTCGTCATGGATCAGCGCGAGCAGCGGTTCGACCTCGGCCGCATCCCACTGCGCAGCCATGAGGGACTCGCGCGCTGTGGCGGCGTCAGGCGCCGCGCGGATCAGCCTGATCACTTCGTCGATATTGGCGACGGCGATGACGAGGCCGACGAGGATGTGCCCGCGATCACGCGCCTTGTTGAGGTCGAAGCGGGCGCGGCGGAGGATGACCTCCTCGCGGAAGGCGATGAACGCCGACAGAACCTCGCGCAGGCCCATCAGCTGCGGCTGGCCGCCGTTGAGGGCCAGCATGTTCACGCCGAACGAAGTCTGGAGCTGCGTGAAGCGGTAGAGCTGGTTGAGCACGACTTCCGGCGTGGCTTCGCGCTTGATCTCGATGACGACGCGCATGCCCGAGCGGTCGGACTCGTCGCGAATGTCGGAAATGCCCTCGACCTGCTTCGAGCGCACGAGTTCCGCGATGCGCTCCTGCAACGTGGCCTTGTTGACCTGATACGGAATCTCCGTGACCACGATCGCCTTGCGGTCCTTGCGGATCTCCTCCACCTCGGCCTTGGCGCGGATGATGACGGAGCCGCGCCCGGTGGCGAAGGCGTTGCGGATGCCGGAGCGTCCAAGGATCAGGCCGCCCGTCGGAAAATCGGGGCCCGGCATGATCTTCATCAGCTCTTCGAGCGTGATGTCCGGGTTCTCGATCATCGCCAGCGTGGCGTCGATGACCTCGCCGGGATTATGCGTCGGAATATTCGTCGCCATGCCGACCGCGATGCCCGTGGCGCCATTGATCAGCAGGTTCGGGAAGGAAGCCGGGAGAACCTTGGGCTCGTGTTCGGATTCGTCGTAGTTCGGCTGGAAATCGACGGTGTCGCGATCAATGTCGTCAAGCAGGAAGGAAGCCGCCTTGGCCAGACGCGCTTCGGTGTAACGCATGGCTGCCGGGCTGTCGCCGTCGACCGAACCGAAATTACCCTGTCCGTCGATCAGCTTGACGCGCATCGACCAGTGCTGGGCCATTCGAACCATGGCGTCATAGATCGAGGCGTCGCCGTGGGGATGGTATTTACCCATGACGTCGCCGACGGCGCGGGCCGATTTGCGATAGGGCTTGTCGGCGGTGAAGCCGCTTTCGCGCATGGCGTAGAGGATGCGGCGGTGAACCGGCTTCAGGCCGTCGCGCACGTCCGGCAGGGCGCGGCTGACAATGACCGACATCGCATAGGCGAGGTAGGAGGAGCGCATTTCCTCCTCGATCGTCACCGGAACGAGGTCCGAGGGCGGAATGGGCTGGTCGGGGGCGTCGGTCAAAGCGTTTCCGTCATGTCGTGGGCCGCGCAGCCCCCGGTGGAGGCGGGCGCGACAAATCTATTACAAAGCGGCGACACCCTAGCATATGCGAGTCAGGGCGGTAAGGCGTGGCGCGCCCGGAGTTTGTCGCGGTTGTTCCGGGGCTCTCTAGACACGGCAGATGGAACGTCCTTGCGCTCTGTCTCAAGCTGCGGGTTGTCTGACCTCCCACCCTTTTCCTCGAAACGCGGAGATCAAGGCAGGCATGTTCTTTGAGGCCCGACGGCTTTGAAGCGAAGCGCTTCAATAGATCAGATTTTTTGGTTCACTTTATAAAGGAATGGCGGGTTCGAACTGCGCATCGCGCAATGGCGTGCCCCGCACACGGCCATACTGGTGGGATCTCCGCCCGCTCGTTTAGCAGGCCCAGTCGCTCGCTGGCGTCTTTGGCGCGATCCGACGAAATGCCCAAGGTCTGGAAAACTTACGATAATACCAGTTTTCATTGCAAAATTTGGCATCCAGCCTCTTTGGTGGGGCCACAAAAAGAGCGCCGTTTACGAAAATGTGGTCGCTCAGCTATCCAGATGTCTGAAATCCGACCAGAAAACCTGAATCGCCTGCAATGTTTGTATAGTTCTTTTTTCATGATCGACGTGAAATATTCTAAAAATCCCCTTTGCTTCGCCAGAGGTGTCGGGATGACCGTTTGATAGTTCTTGTTGAAGAGGCTTGAGATAGAATTTTTAAAGTCACACCGTTAATACTTATTTATATCAAAAAAAACGTCAAAATATGAACGCCAAATGAAAGATATAAATAAAATAAACAATATATATAAAAATATAAATATAGAAATTGAAATTATTATTCTAGATTTAACGTTGTTTTTTTCATAAAAACGGAATTTTTTTAGAAAAAATCAATAAATATGTTTATAATAACAACTGAAATAAAAATAAATAATTAAATATTTCTGATAATTATTAACGATTTCCGGTTCGATAATGATATGGTTCATCAGAAAACATGCTTAATTCAACAACAAATATTGATATTTATTATCATTTTATCAATATCTATACTGTGACGGGTTGTCTCTAGGTCATTTTTCCTTCCCAAGCGACGGTTCTGACCAATTCAGGACCCGATGCTGCAACCCCGGTCATAATAACGGGGTAAACGCAGGCTACCTGCGAATTCGGCGGATGTCTCCAGCAAGACATGGAAAACGCCGGATTCAACCCAACGCGGGCAACGTGTCTCGCCTATTCCGCGTAGACGTAAGCGCCACCGCGCTCCAGCGCCCGACGATAGGCCGGTCGGCTGTGGATACGGTCGAGAAACGCCGCCACGAACGGCGTCTTCGGCCCCGCCGCCGCGCGCGACGTTGCAGCTTCCAGAGGGAAGCTCATCTGTATGTCGGCGGCGCTGAACTGCTCCCCCGCGAACCATGAACTGCGAGACAGCGAGTCTTCCCAGAAACCCATATGAAGTCGAATTTGCGGATCAATGAAGCTTCGGCTCGTTTTGTCCGCGATCATCCTGACCAGCGATTTTACAAGAAAAGGAGAGCGTCCAGGAAGCATCGAGAAGACCAGCTTCAGAAGCAACGGCGCCATCGCGGAGCCTTCTGCGTAGTACATCCAATATGTGTAGCTGAGTTTTTCGGCTGTCCCTTCCGGCGGGACCAGGCGTCCACCGCCATATGTCGTTACGAGATAGTCGATGATGGCGCCGCTCTCAGCGACGGTTCTGTCACCGTCCTGAATCACGGGCGCCTTGCCGAGTGGGTGAATCTTCCTCAGTTCCGGCGGCGCCAGCAGAGACCCCTGCCGTTTGTAGACCCTCAACTCGTATGGAACGTCCAGCTCCTCCAGAAGCCACAGGATGCGCTGCGAGCGTGAGTTCTCAAGGTGATGGACGATGATCATCTATGCTGGCTCCGTCCTGGCCGCAGGTCTTCGGGCGGCGCGGGACTATACGTGAACGCGCCAGAGCGGCTGGAGGTATGTAGAGAAATTTGCATTCTGGACAGTCGTCATGCGTCGGTTCATGCGGGCGTCACCTGTTCAGTTAGCGCGTTTGGCTGCGGCCCTGACGTCGAGGTGAAGCTGTTTGTGCAATTGCAGGCCATGCGCCAGTCGCTCCGCGTCTTTTGGGAGCAGCGTGAAGCCCAGTGGCCCGTAAGCCGGGTGTTGGAAAGCCAGAATCGAACCGCCGGATTCGACATCCGGCTGCACCGCCCAGCTTGTGCGCCGCACTGGCGTAAACTTTGCGCCCTCGATGCTGGGAGTCACATCGCCGCCCAGCGTCTGGTTTACTGCGCCCAGCGCCGTGATGAGGCTGGCCAGTTGCGCGCGGGACAGATTGAGCGAGAACGAAGCCTCGTCCGCCGTGAAGGCCACGGTTGCGTGGGTGCGGTCATCCGATACGGCGATGTGAACTTGTGGTTCCATACTGCTCACCCCTGTTGCGCGCTGAACGCGGCACTCTTTCACGAAGACGTGCGCCTGCGCCATAGGTTGCGTCCGATTTTCAGGCCGCCGGTCGGCTTTCGGAAGTTTTCTGGCGTCCGGCAAGGCCGCCCGCCCAGACCCACCACGATCGCGCCGGAGTAAGAGCGCTCAATTGCCCCGCCGCACGCCGTGCCGCCTCCGGCGTGTCGAAGATCCCAAAGCATGTCGCGCCTGAACCGCTCATACGCGACAGCAGGCAGCCGGGGAGTGCGTCAATCGCGGCGAGCACATCGCGGATTGTCGGGCATAGCGCGCAGGCGGCCGCTTCCAGATCATTATGCAGGCGCGACAGATCAGTCGCCATTTCCGCGGCGTTCGCCCATGCGGCAGGCAATGCAGGGGCTTCGGAAAAACCACCGTCGCGCGCGCGAAATACTGCGGGCGTCGAGACGCCGAGCCCGCAATTCACCAGAATCATGCCGCAATCAGGGAGCGCGGGCGCGGGATCAAGGCGCTCGCCAACGCCGCCCATTCGCGCGGAGCGCTGCGCGAGACAGACCGGCACGTCTGCGCCGAGTTTTTCCGCCAGTTCGAACAGGCGCTCTTCAGGCACGGCAACGTCCCAGGCCCGCTGAAGCAGCCGCAGCGCCGCCGCCGCGTCGGCCGAGCCGCCGCCGATTCCCGACGCCACGGGCAATGCCTTTTCAAGAGTCAAAGCGCCTGTCGGCGCGCGTCCGGCTTCCTCAGCCAGCAGGCGTGCGGCGCGCATGACGAGGTTGTCGTCGGTTGCGCCCGTCGAAAGCCCAGCGCCGAACGGACCACCAACAGACAAGGAAAGTGCGCCGGCGTCGGGTGAGAACGACAGTGTGTCGGCGGCGCCGGCGAACACGGCGAGGCTGTCCAGCAAGTGATAGCCGTCGTCCCTGCGGCCGGTCACGTGCAGGTAGAGGTTGATTTTCGCGTGCGCGGTTTCGGTCAGGATCAAGAACTTCAGTCCGGTCTGGCGCCCGGAACGGGGCGCGCGGCGAGGGAGGGCGTCCGCCCCGTATGTCGATCATCGGGCTCCCCCGGATCGAGGTCTGCTCTAGCCCGAATGACGTTTTCATTCAAAAGCGGGCGGTGGTTAGCCGCCGTTGGTCGCTGTCGAAGACGCGGCAGGCGACGCAGGCGCACCTGCGCCCGCGTCGTTGAGCGCCTTGCGGATCCGTTGCAGATCATCGGGTTCGGGCTTCAGGCCCAGAGCCACGTTCCACTGATCGATGGCTTCCGTCTTGCGGCCCAGACGCCAGTAGGCGACGCCAAGATGGTAATTCACCTCCGGGTCGAGTGGCGTTTGCTCAGCCGCATGTTCCAGCAGCGCCTCTCCCTCCTGCGTCTGGTGGTTCTCGAGCAACGCCCAGCCAAGGCTGTCGCGGATCGCCGCGTCATCGGGATCGAGCGACGCTGCGCGCTGCAGCATCGAGATCGCTTCGTCCTTGTGAAGACCGCGCTGCACCCATCCGTAGCCCAGGAAATTCAATATCAGCGGCTCGTCCGGCATCAGCTTGCGCGCCTCCTGGAGGTCTGCTTCGGCGCGAGCCCAGTTCCCGGCGCGCTCGTAGGCGGCGGCCCGTCCGAACAGCAACGTCCAGTCCGTGAGATGCGCGGCCTTTGCCGAGGCGATGGCGCGGTCGTAGGCGGCCGCCGATCCGGCCCAGTCTTTCTGTTCGAACAGAAGCATGGCCAGTGCGCGACAGATCAGGATTTGCCCGGGCTGGCCTTTCTCCAGATCCTCCAGTTCGCGGCGGGCGTCGACAGGATCGCCAAGCGCGTCCTGCAACAGCGCCGTGCGGTAACGCGCCACCCGGATCAGCGGATCCGTCGGCTCCACGCCGCGCAGGACCTGCAACGCGATATCCTTGTGGTCGCTGTTCTCCTCCACTTCGGACAGCATCAGGCGTGCGACGGAAAGGTGAGGATCGAGCGACAGCGCCATGCCCAACATCATGCCTGCCGCCGCGTCGATCTGTTTTTCCGCGTCGGCCTGACCGACATGGGCGGCCTGCTGGCGCAACACGTAAGCCCCCATCACGTAGGCGTAGGCGGCGCCTTCGGGGATGGTCGTCACCGGCGGAGCTGTGATGGCTTCCTGAAGGTCTGCGCTGGCGAGGGCGAGCGGCGTGGGAGAGTCCGTCAGGCGACGCAGAAGCGCGCGTCCTTCCAGCCCGTGTCCGTCCTGCCAGAGCAGATTGGCGCGCGCGCGGGCCAGCAGGAGATCGTCGCCTGTCGTTTGAGTCGTCGCCTGTCGGAACAGTTGTGTCGCGCGAGCTTTGTCGCCAGCGACGGAGGCGATGAGGCCCGCATGGATGACATAGAACGGGGTCATCGGCGAGGCGGCGCGCTCCGGCCCTGTCAGCAATTGGATCGCTGCGTCTGTCTTGCCTGCTCCGGCGAGGCTCCACGCATTGAGAAACGGTTCGAGTAGCCGTGTAAGGGCGTCTTTCGGCATCGCCGCGAAGGTTTCGACTGCGGCGCGCCAGTCCTGCTTGAGGATTGCGCTGTTCCCCAGCACGAAGGCGGTGACGATCGTCCGTTCCTCGGGGTGTCCGGATATCGCGCGTGCGAGGGCCGGAGCGTCAGCCGTTCCCGCCAGAGCGCTCTGGATAAACGCCTGACGCGTCAAGGCAGCATCGCGCGGATCGACGGCGAGCGCCGCGGCGAAGCGCCGTGCGGCTTCCGCGTGATCGTCCTGCCGCGCCGCTTGCAGGGCGACGAGGTAATCGGACGAGTCGACAGGGGAGAGAGTGGTGGCGCCGGACGGGGGCGCAGCTGGCGCGGTATGGGCCGGAGGGCGATGGACGTCCGCCGCGTACGCTGAAATATTCGCGCCGAGTCCGCCCCACAGGATCGGCGTCAGGAGAGCGAGGAGCGGGGCCGGACGAGAGGGCATGGCGTTCTTGTACTCTTGTATAAAGACTGAAGCGTCAGGGCGCCGGGAGAAGAGGCGTCGCGTGGTATTGCGCCTTATGGTCTTAAGGCATTGTGTTAGGGACGTCAGGGCAGTCGGAAGATTCTCTTCATGGCTCTGTGGTTGCGCGTCGTCACCGTCTTTTCGGGGCGCCCGGATTGGCAGGCGTGGTCCGCCACGCCGCTCCCACACTGTAATACGACGGCGGGATCGAAGGCGTTCGAAGCAGCCGGGTCGTAGGGACGGGCGCAATGGGCCAGGCGGACAGCGTCTGAGCAAGGGGATCTGGCGATGGCGGGAATCTCCAGGCTGCGGCCCGCGTGGCGGGATTTCGTCAATACGTGTAACTCGACGAAGGGGTTGCGCCAAATCATGATGCGACCGCGGCAGGAGGTGGCTATGGGGCGTCGGAACGGCAGCATGGCGGTTCAGTGCGACCGTTCATCAGCTTTGGCTGAAACGCCTGATCGAACCATGTGGAGCGTTTGATGGAACGCGAAATTGCCCAGGCTCCGTCGCGTGCAGACATCGCAGCGCTGATGCGCATGCAGATCGAGTGGGGGGTCGATGCGATCCTCGACGATGCACCGCACGATCGTTTCGCGGACTCGGCGCGTAACACCGTCAAACCTCCAGCGGAGGTCGCTGAGGCGAGGGCTTCGGCTGCGTCGGTTGGCGCTGGGCAGGCTGGGCGTGAGCCTGCTACCGGGGCGCAGGCGACGGTCGCCTCTGCCTCGCCATCGGCGCGCAATGTGGCGACGGCTGGCGCCGAACCCGCCCTCCCGGATGTAGCCACGTTGCTCGGACTCTCAACGGTCGAGGCGCTAGCGGCCGCGATAGAGAGCTTCGACGGGTGCACGTTGCGGACAACCGCAACCCACACCGTGTTGCCCCGCGGGCCGGTCGGCGCGCGCCTGATGGTGATCGGCGACGCGCCCGATGCGGACGAGGATCGCAGCGGGGCGCCGTTTTCGGGAGCGTCCGGCGCCCTCTTCGACCGGATGCTGTCGAGCATCGGCCTATGTCGGGAAGAGATGGCGTTGGCTTCGTCGATTCCGTGGCGCCCGCCGGGTGGCCGTCCGCCTTCGCGCACAGAGAGTCTGGCATGCCGTCCACTGCTGCTGCGAGCGATCGGCCTCTACCAACCCGAACGTCTGCTGTTGTGCGGTGGGCTCGCGACCCGGATGATTCTGGGTGAGGACGCGAACCCAGGCAGGTTGCGGGGGCGGTGGAGAATGAGCGGATGGGGCGAGGAATGGGGACCGGAACGCCCTGCGCTACCGATCCGACACCCGCTCCAGTTGCGCGTCGGTTCTTCCGCTCGTCGAGAGATATGGAACGATTTACTGTTGTTGTCTGTTACTCTTGATGAACTGCGGTGAAATAAAGGCGCCGTCGCCAAATATTTGTTTAAATATGTCAGGAATACGATTTTTATCATTGCTCGTTGTGATCGAAGTAATATCCTGAATTCAATGCTTTAGAGGTGGATACGTGGACCGTATTGGTGAGTGGATCAGCGAAAGCTTGCCTTTGTGATCGGGAACTTATAAACCCCGCCGGACTATGCGAGTCATCGGACAGTTCTCCCAAAATGTAGCCGTGCGCGTTCTGCTCGCGGGCGCAGCCTTGTTGACCGGAGCGTCAGCCACAGCGAGGGCCTCCGCCCCCGGCTCGGGCGGCGGCGATGGTGCGGCTGACGCCGAAAGCGGGGCGCGGCTCGCACGTTCCGGCGAACAGTACGCCATGGCGATCCCTCGCTTCGCAGCGCACGGCGGGGACGATGCCGTAGCGCTCCCACGGCCGCTTTCTTCCGATATTGCGACATTGGTCCGGTCGATATTTCGGCTCCAGCGGCAGGGCGCATTTCCCGATGCGCTCGCGGCCACGACCCGGCTGACCGACTCGACACTGCTCGGCGACATACTGGCCGAGCGCTATCTCAATCCCGCGTATCACCCCACGGCTCTGGAACTGAGGCAGTGGCTCCACGCCAATGTCGACATGGCGGACGCTCCGGCGGTGTTTGCGCGCCTGTCCTCCATGCCGGATCACGGCGCCCTGCCGTCCCAACCGTCATCAGTGATGCTGGGCGGCGTCGGCGGCGTGAATCGTGACGATCCTTTCGACCGGGCCTTCAGCCGCAATCCGCTGCTGGACCGGACTGTGGCGGAGCGTGCGACGCAGGGCGTCAAGGGCGCCCGCAGCGCTATTCACCTGATCTCGATAACACCCGGAATGACTGCGCCATACGCTGCCCAGCTCGGCGGTGAGGTCGCGCAGGTTCTCCTGAGTCAGGGGCATGGCGCCGAGGCGCTAGAGACGGCGACCGACGCATTCGTCCGCGGCGACGGAAAAGTCGGCTTTCCGGCCTATGTCGCTGGTCTTGCGGCCTGGGCGCTTGACCGCAAGGCTGACGCCGCTCCCTTCTTCGAAACCGCCTCGCGGACGCCGCTTGCGACGCCGGAGCTGAAATCGGCCGCCGCGTTCTGGGCGGCCCGCACGCATCGCGAACTCGGCGAAGACAGCGCATTCCGTCCATGGTTGCAACGCGCCCTGACGGCTCCGAACAGCCTGTACGGCCTGCTCGCGCGCCGAATGCTCGACCGCGCGCCGCGTCATTCGTCCGGCGGCAGCGTGACGAACGCCACGCTGGAAACCCCCGTGGACGACGTTCCGGTGCGGCCCGTGTTGACTGAAATCGACGTGGAGGCCGTCGCCGCTACCCCGATCGGCAAACGCGTCTTTGCGTTGTTGCAGGTGGGAGAGCAGGAACGCGCGGAGAACGCCTTCCGTCGCTACTGGACGAATGTGCAGCACGATACGGCTCTGGCGCGCTCCATGCAGCTGGTGGCCGAAGCGGCTGGGCTGAACGACCTCGCGCTCGAGATGGAGGACTCCATTCAGAGCCTGACGCAGGCCGCCGATCAGGAAGCGCCCAATCTGCCGCTGCCGTCGCTGCATCCTCGGCACGGGTTCACGGTTGATCCGGCGCTCGTCTACGCGCTGACCCGTCTGGAATCGAATTTCAAGCCTGGCGCGGTATCCGGCGCCGGGGCACATGGGTTGATGCAGTTGCAGCCTGTGACGGCCGGGTTCGTCACAGGCGACGCCGCGCGCTTCACTGCGGCGCCGGAAGCGTTGCACGATCCGGGGCTGAACCTTGAGATCGGGCAGACCTATGTTCGCTACCTTGCCCATCTGACGGCTTCAAGCGCTGCGGCTTCACCGGACGGCGGGGACCTGATTCGCCTGCTGGCCAGTTACAACGCAGGTCCTGGCGCGATTGGGCGCTGGGAAGCGGCGAGCGGCGCTGCTGCCGATCCTCTCCTTTACATGGAGCGCTTGCCCAATCCGGAGACCCGGGTCTACGTGTCGCGGGCGCTGTCGTATCTCTGGATTTACGCTGAGCGTATGAGCCTGCCAACGCCTTCGCTAGAGGCTCTGGTGCGTGGCGAGTGGCCTGCGTTTGCGGCCGAGCAGACGCTCGCCACGACGCGGGGCCGCTCGCATCTGATTCACTGATCGGGCGACTTCTCGTCGATCAAGGGTTGCCCTGACCCCGTCTAGCATGTACAAGCCGCCCCGTTGGTGAGAGCCGGTAGCTCAGTCGGTAGAGCATTCGACTTTCAATGGGAGCGCGGTCGGGAAACCGGTCGTGGAACAGGCCTTAAATTCGGTGAACGCTCTGGCTCACGCCGTGCCGATACCGAGCCAAGCAAGTCGGTTACGACTTGAAGGTGTAGAGACTTGACAGGGCCCGCCTAAAGACCTCGGTCCATGGCGAAGATAAAGTCCAGACCACGAACCTTTACGGGCGGCGAAAGCCGAAGTGGTACGTAATCGAATGGTCGAGGGTTCGAGTCCCTCCCGGCTCACCAATATCCCCCAAAACTGATTGCTTTCTGATTTCGACCGAAAGGTCTTGGGGCACGGGCTCGCAATGCGTCCGAGTGACGGTCTGGTCGCGTCGCTTGTGTAAACGAGCCTGCTCTCTCCACGCGGGATAGGTGGCTCTTCCGGCATTCTCTGGACGAATCTGTCGAATCTATAGATAGTTGGCGTAATGCTTGTAGGTGGCGCCAACCGAACTCGGCGGAGATTGGGGGACGAAATATCGTCGTTTCGTAAGAAACACGCAGATGGTGACAAAGCATGCCACCTTCGGATGTGCCTAGCGTTTACTGCTTTCTGTCCACAATTCAAATCGCGAGGAACGATTTCATCGAGCAATGGCATGGATTTTGGTGACCGGTCTGCCACGGGATCGTCCGATGGCCCGATCTGCACCCTTTTTTTACGGACGTCCGCGCTGTGCTGGTGAGCGTGGACAATCGTGCTGTCGATCATCATGTATTCGTTGTCATGGTTAGTAGCCAGATTTCGGATAATCCGTTCAACCACGCCAATTTCGCACCAGTGGCGCAGTCGTCGGCGCACGTTCTCCCAATCACCAAAACGGACAGGCAGATCGCGTCAAGGCATGCCCGCGCGATGACGATAACTCCGACGCCTATTCCGCTTAAACGCCATGCTCGACGCGGGGTTACTCTCCGAGATTACCGCAGTGGCCGGCAGCGGATCTCGCTTCTCGACTGACGCGGCGCATGAGAAGCTAGAGCGCGAGAGCGCACAAGGGGGGCTTCGCTCGACGCAGGCAAATGACAGATTCTCTAAAAAGCGGCCAAACGACCGCGAAGTCCCCAATTTACAATATTCGGACGCGACTACCAAATAGCTACGCGATCGCTTGCGATCGACGAGACGTTGTCGAGTTTGATCGTCAGGTTTTGAATAGACAGAATTGTCGAACCCCCTACATCGGCCTGACTGGCCAGCATCGCCGCCTTCTGAGCCTCAGTGAACAGATTGTTCGGGTGAACTGCGGGATCGTTCAGGAGTATGAGCATATTCCCCTGAGCGCCGTTGAAATCGGTGATTTCGATATACCCTGCGTCCATGTCGTTTGGCGCCACGAATGTGTTCGCCTCCCCCGCGCCTCCTGTGAGTATGTCGTAGCCGTCGCCTCCGACGAGCGTGTCGCTGTAGACTCCGCCGATAAGCACATTCCTGGCGTGCGGGTTTGTTTTTGACGCCCACGCAGAAACGCCTGCCTTGGATGAGCTGGCGTCCATTATTTCGTCACCCTCGCCCGCAACGAACAGCGCGTTGACCGATGAGATGAAGGTCAAATTCGTCGTGTCGCTGCCAAAGACGCTGACGGCTCCAAGCGAAACGTTGGACGGACCGCCAGCGGCGGGCGCGGAGGTTCCTGTCGCGATGAGCGTTGTGGCTCCCTTGGGGTTCACCAGCTCAATCTGACCAGAGGAGGTGAATGTGGCGCCAGTAGTGTTTGACCCGAACAGGAACGTTCCTGCGTCTGACGTCACCGTGTTGTTCATGCCTCCAAATATGCTTGTATCACCTGTTGCCCTGATGGTGTTGTTGTTCGACGAGACGATTTGGGACCCTGTCCCCATGGTGATGGTGCTGCCGGTTATCGAGAACAATTGCGCCGAGCTGCCGGTGGTTATGGTCGAATCTGTCACCCGTGAAAGACTCAGGCTTTTCCCGGCGGTGATAGTTTGGCCGCTCAGATCTGTCAGAGTGACGCCGTCGCCGAGCCTGAAGGAGGAGCTGGCGATCGTCACGCCGGTCGCGTTGAGGGAATCGAACAGGCCGGACAAAGTGATGGTGGCCATTCCGGACAGTGTGAGATCGCCGCCATCGCCGTGCACGAACAAAGTCGTGCCGTTCGCCGTAATGTCAGCGTCGTGTGCCCCAATTTCGATCGCGTCGTCGCCGTTCGAGGTTATGTATTGAACATTCGAAACTGCGGATCCAGTCAGGTTCACGCTGGCGGAGCCCCCGGCGACAGTCGCGGTCTGGGCCCAGCTGTCGTCCTGGGAAACGTCGGAAACGGTCTGGATGGCTGACCCTACGGACGACGCATACGTCACAGCCTGGCTATCGTCGGAGGTAATCTTGATCCCACTCACGTCGACGGTCGCCGACATCGGGGTGTTCGTCTTCCCGGCCCTGTCATCCGTGGAGGCATTTGACTCGAGGCCGATGAATGCCTGCGAAAGGCTCCAGTTCGACAGGTCTTCGTAATACCGCGCATTCTTGCTGTCGGATTGGACGATCTGGCTGATCATCTGGTCAAGCGCGGCGTTCAGGTTGATCTTCACCGTCGAGAACTTCGACTGCGCCTTCGCCGGAAGCGTTTCCACTTCGGTGCTGTAGAGCGTCGTCGCTCTGGAGGCGACCGTAATCATCGAGGCCGTAGGCGACACGTTGAACATCTCGCCTGTAGTGAGCGGGCTTGTCAGCGTGCTGTAGCGCATCTGCGCGTAGCTGGAGTTGCGGGAATCGAACAGGTTGAGCTGAAGAAACAGCCCAACCGTCGAAAGACCCGAACCCTCGGGCGCATTGAATGCGACGACAAACTGATTGCCGAAGCTCGCGTTTCCGGTGTCCCCGGAGATGGCGGCAATTCGCTCTTGCGCTGTAAAGGTGATGCTGCGATCGAAGGTGTATTGCGCGGTCGGCGCGCTCAGCGTCTGCAGATACAGGTCGTTCAGCGCCCCTCCCCCGGCCTGCAGTTGATATGTGTATTTGCCGCCGCCCATCGAGATGACAGAATTTGGCGTGTTATAGACCACCAACGATGCGTTGCCATTGGCGCTGGAGACCGCGCCCTCATGCCAAGACGCGATCGGCGTTCCAAGAATAGAATCGTCGTCGTCTGCGTCAGCGAAGATCGGCGCCGACGGATCGAAATACTCGGTAGCCCGCCATTGGGTGACGCCCCATTCGCTGTCGAACAGCCCGGGTATAGACGACGGTGTGTCGCCGTATTGCTCCACGCCGCCAATGACCTCGCCATTGTTGAAGAGCAGGTTGGGGCCGTCATCGGACGGGTCCGTCCAAATGCTCCTGACGGTCATGGCCGCACTGCTCCGGTGGGGGGGGCGGCCGCGCTGCTCCTGCTGCGCCACGCCGACAATGATATTTTCTTGTGAACGACATAAGAAAAATTTGTTTTTATAACGTGATGGTTTCTGGTGTGGTCAGGACGTAGTGATGATTCCAGAGAAAGGGTTCTCTTGGATTTTGGTGTGTGATTCATGGTTGATTTTTGAATTCGGCCCTGATGGCGCCAAACGTCGGCGCCCGTCGTGGTGACCAGCGGGAGTGGCTGTGCGGCCCGATCCTCGCCGCCAGCGTTGCCCATCGACTTCTCGTTGGTCAGATCACAATTGTATATTATTGTGAAATATTCTTTATTAGACACGTGAATTTCCTTCAACAAAAAATTCGCTCGTGATGGCTCCCATCACGGGCGCAACAGGTTCGTGCGGGCCAGTCGAATCCCCCCTTTTCCGTGACCATTTGAGGATGGCCTTGAGCATGTTGAGGTTGAAAATTTCGTTCTGCTCAAATTGGATTTTGGGACGAAGAATCAGATTCCGCTTTACCGTCAACACGTCCCCTAGCGTAGACCCTGGATAGGCGAAGGCCGCACTTAAGGTCTCACCAATCTGATACGATACAATAAGATTAGGCATATCTATTTCTATATATTTCACTAACTCATCCATCGGCGAGAGTTTGTGCGACCAGGTCGGCTTACGGTGAGAGCTATGGTGATGCTCCACTAGCGGTGAACTGACGCCGCACACGAAGAAAGAATTTAGATTTAAAAATGCATGCCCCAAAAAGACGCTTTCGTCTAAGACGAATAGCGGTAGCAAATAAGACGATATTTCTATAAATGTTCGTTCAAGTAACTAAGGTGCAGTCGCGTTAAGTCCGCAGTGAGTTACAAACGGCATCGCTTTTCGCGCGAGCTGTTTGCAAATGCGGTGTGATTGTATTTCCAGCTTCTGCTGAGCTTCAGATTGATCGATGAAAAGCCGCTCGAGCGCGGGATTGAGGCCACATATGAGACAATCCGTCGCTGGAGCCTGAAGTTCGGAGCAGTACTTGCCCGAGGGTTTCGTCGCAGGCACCCTGCTCTAGGGTGTGTTGTCAGTTAAGCGGGAGGATTATGCTGTTTGCACTCCCGTTTGATTTGTGATTTTTCTCCTTGCTTTGGAGTAACGAGAGACTGAATGCGTCGGTATGCTCTGAGCGATGGTCAGTGGGAGCGGATAAAAGCATTTCTCCCGAGGCGCGAAGGTCATGTCGGTAAAACGGCTGCAGATAGCCGTTTGTTTGTGGAGGCGGTCCCGTATCGTTACCGTGTAGGCATTCCCTGACGTGATCTGCCTGTCCGGTTCGAGGACTGGGAGAACGTGCACCGGTGGCTGCGTCGCTGGTGTGAAAGCGGTGTGATTGAACGGATTGCCGACAACTGACTTCTGACCATGACAACAAATACATGTGGATCGACAGCACGGTCGCCCGCACTCACCAGCACAGCACAGCACAGCACAGCACAGCACAGCACAGGGCCCGTAAAAGGGGCGAGCGGAACGGAACAGGCCATCGGACGATCCTGTGGCGGACTGACCACAAAAATCCATGCTATTGTCGATACCGCCGTAAACGCAGCGGTTCTTTCCCCGACACCTGGGCAAGGTGCGGACAGCACTGAAGCAACGCCATTGCTCGGCGGAGTCGCCCCCCAGGCCTTCATCGCCTACAAGATTCAAGACGCCGATCCGCTCATCGAAAAACGCGAGCACCGGGGGATCGCACCGGTTACCCCGCCAAAGAAAAATCACATCTGCTCAAAAAACAATTTTTTCAATATATAAAAAGAAATATCGTTGAGTGCTTCTTCGTTAGAGTGAAGCAGTTCCGAGTCGTAGCGACAAGCTGAAGTCAACTGTCCTCGCAGTCGTGCAACTCGTCTCCGTCATCAGCGGAGTTTTCTGACAACGCGCCTTAGATTGACGCCAGATACCCGCCATCGACGGGCAGGCATTGCCCGGTGATATAGGAGGCCGCGTCTGACGACAGGAAAACCGCGGCCCCGACAAGATCGTCGACTACGCCGAAACGTCCGAGAGGGATCTTGGCTTGCATCGATTCGACCCATGTCGAATTCTCGTAAAACTCTCTCGTCATGTCTGTACGAAAATAACCGGGAGCAATCGCGTTGACCCGAATGCCCAGAGGCGCCCATTCGGCGGCCAGAGCGCGCGTCATTCCCAGTATCCCTGATTTGGACGATCCGTAGGGCGTTGCCGTGGGCACGCCGACATACGAGGTCAGGGAAGCCAGGTTGATGATCGCGCCGCGTGCGCGCTCGGCCATATGAGTGGCGGCGGCCTGCGCGACAAAAAAAGCTCCTTTCAGGTTGGTGTCGATAATTCTGTCCCAAAGTTCTTCTTCGATATCGAGAGAGGGGCAAACTTCTTCAACGCCTGCGTTGTTGATCAACACGTCGATTTGGCTGATGGCGGCGAACGCTGATCGAATTCCCGATACGTTTGTCTGATCGAGCGCGATCTGGTCGACAGCACTCCCTAATGCTGAAATTTCAAGGGCAGTTTCCGCAAGTGAATCGATTTTACGCGCGGCGATGATGACGTGGCATCCGGCCTGGGCGAAGCCCAGCGCGAGCGCCCGGCCGATTCCGCGACTGGCTCCCGTGATCAGGACGCGGCGATCTTTCAGGGAAAACCGCTGCCACAGCAGACGCTCGTCGTGGTTCATTGTTTGCCCTTGATGACTGGTTTTCGCTCTCTTCTTAGTATACGAGCACGGGCATCCTGCTTTGCTCAAGCCTTATGATCGTGGATGAGGTTCTGGATAGCCTGGCTTCTGACGTCTTCGGTCAGTATACGGATTCAGCGCGTTTTTCTGGCCGCACGCGACGCTTCGCACTCAAGCTGTTTGTCCGCTGCTGTATGCGGCGCGTTAAGACAATGAGCGCAGTCTAGCGTTGTAGGCGGGGCCGCGTCGCCGTTCGGAGAAAATATTATAATATAGAAAACTCCCTTTAATTTTAATAATTGTCGACTCAAAAATCCTATATAATATAAAATTATTCATAAATATACAGTTATTTTTGATTTATTATGCTTGAATAAATAATGACATTTTACATTACTACTCATTTCGATGATAATTACATTGTATCCTGATTGTAAAATGTCCATCGGTATAGTTTTTCTCGAAGCCTTGATATGAAAAAAACTATGAGGTTTCCTCGAGCAGATGACTTTCATTCCGAAATCGTGACATCTATCGTTTTGCTGATGACAGACCGTACGTAGAGGGTGATCGTCAGAAGCGAAAGGGTGCGTGCTTCCATGCCTTGATACCCGAAGCCCATTCACCAACCCGCAAGGCTGCGGTTTGGGGCGCATTTTTTTCCGTTGCCGCCGGAACCAAGTGCGCAACGTCCAGCGGGCCCGCGAACGGCCGGGGCCCGTGTTGACGGCATTGCGCGTGGGGCCTTTCGCCTTCCTATCTTCACGCGGTCGTTCTCGTGCGCCGCTCAACGCAGGAACCATCTCGATGTCTGATTTCTCCGTGACTTTCCACGATCTCAGCGTGACCAAGGGCTTCTCTCCTGAGCTGATTAAACGCACGGAGAGCGACCTGTCTGTTTTTCTTGAGCGTGTGAAGCCTATCATTGAGCGGGTCAAGCAAGATGGCGACGCCGCCCTGCTGCATTTCGCTCGCGAACTCGACGGGGTGACGGCGTCGGAGATGACGATCCGCGCGACGGAAGAGGAGTTCGACGAAGCGTTCGCCGTGATCGAACCCGACGTAATGGACGCCATCAAATACGCCATAGGGAACATCCGGCGCTTTCATGAGGCGCAAAAGCCCGAAGATAGCTGGATGATAGAGGTTCAACCCGGAATCTGGGCGGGAGACCGGTGCCTCCCCATCGATTCTGTGGCGTGTTACGTGCCGCGTGGCAAAGGATCGTTCCCGAGCGTCCTGAACATGACGGCCATCCCCGGCACGGTTGCGGGCGTGCCGCGTCTGATCGTCGTGACGCCTCCAGCGCATGACGGGCGCGTGGACGCGGGAACGTTGGTGGCGGCGCGACTGATCGGGGTCAAGGACGTCTATAAGTGTGGCGGAGCACAGGCGGTCGCAGCGGTCGCCTTTGGTACGGAAACAGTGCCTGCCTGTGCGAAAATCGTCGGTCCGGGTAGCCCATACGTGGTGGCGGCGAAACGTCTGCTGAGCGATATTCTCGATCCCGGCGTGCCTGCGGGGCCGAGCGAGGCGATTATTCTCACTGACGACAGCGTCGATCCGGTTCTTGCCGCCCTGGATCTGATCATTGAATCCGAGCATGGACCTGATTCTTCCGCCTGGCTCGTCACCAGCAGTCGCCGCGTGGCGGAAGGCGTACGCACGGCTCTGGAAACTCATTGGGCGGCAATGGAAGCGAAGCGGGCAGGCTTCTCTCGTGCTGTTCTTGGCGGCGAGCATGGCGGCATTATTCTGACCAAAGATTTCGACGCGGCAGTCGCGTTCACCAATGCCTACGCGCCTGAGCATCTTGAAATCCTGACCGCCGATCCGATGGCCGATCTGGGCCGCATCCGTAACGCGGGAGAGGTCCTTCTCGGGCATGCGACGCCGGTGACGCTGGGTAATTATGTGCTCGGTCCGAACGCGGTTTTGCCGACCAATCGTGCTGCGCGGACACACTCGCCGTTATCCGTTCATGATTTCATGAAACGGATGTCGTTCGCCCGCGTGTCTGACGAGGCGTACCCCGAAGCCGCATGGCATGCGGAACGCTTCGCGCGGTTCGAAGGTTTTGACGGTCATGCACGCGCGGTCTCTTCCGCCCGTCCAATGCCAGAGGTTGCGCTGCGATGAGCGTCGCCGCGCCGCGCGAAGTGGGAGCCGCCGGGATATTACGCGCTAGGCGTGAAGGTCGACTTGATGAGGCCGGTCTGGCGCTTGCGCAACTGATCAGGGAAGAGTTCGGCTTTGAGTCTCACGATATTTCTTTCGGTACAGACGGCTACAGCCTCAATTCAGTAAATGGATTCGTGACGCGCGACGACGGCGCCGTATTCTTCTTCAAGTTTCATCATGAGGAAGGCGAGGAGTCGGTTCTCGAGGAATTCTATCGTGGCGAGATCCTGCAGGACGCGGGATACCCCGTGGATATGCCGGCTTATGTGTGTCGGCGGGTAGGGCGTCAGATTCTGCTCTACGACCGGCGCGCCACGCCGCGTCTGGCGGACGCGGCACGCGCTGTGGATCAGGCGAGTCCGCTCGCGGGCGGCGATCGTAAGTCTCTGACGTGCGCGCAGGATGCTCTCGATCGTCTCAGCGTCAGAATATATCGCGATACCTGGCATCCGATCGATGCGGTGGAGAGCGCCGCCGAGCCGATCCATCAGCTATTCTACCACCGGCTCGCCGCTCCGGCGGGTGCGGATGGCCATGTTTCTCTGGGCGGCCGTGCGGCCGCATTCTTTGCTGACGACCGACTCTTCGCGTTGTCGGGCGCGACGCTGACAGGGGCGCAGGTGAAGGCGCTCGACTGGGTGATCGACGGCACGCGCTATGAAGGCACGCTTGGCGGCATACTCGAGCGCAGTCTCGCCCTGCTATCGCCTGCATCCCTCGCGCGGTATGGCGGCGTGATCGCGCATGGCGACGCACATAACGCCAATGTCTGGTTCACGGTTGCGAAAGGCGATGCGCCTGCCTCACTCACCTTTTTTGATCCGGCGTTCGCTGGGCGTAATATTCCGGCACTGCTCGCCGAGGTGAAAGCGACATTTCACAATATCTTTGCCCATGCCGACTGGCTTTACCATCCGGCTGACCTTGCCAGGTCCCCTACGCTCCGGCTGGAGGGAGGCGTCGCGCATGTGACGACCAACTGGTCGCTTACGCCTTTGCGGCGTGCTTTTCTGCAAGGCAAGGCGCGTCTGTTGTGGCGTCCGTTGTTGGTGGATCTGCACGCTCGTGGCGCTCTTCCTGCAGAGTGGCGTGAGACCTTGCGCTGCGCGTTGTTCTGTTGCCCGACGCTGGTCATGGACCTGCGTGCCCCACCGCCGGAAATCGCCGCGACCGAGCAGCCCGCGCGCCACACGTCCGCTTCGTCCTTGCTGGGGCTGTCGATCGCAATGATGTGTGGCGCCCCCGCTCTGGGCGAAGATCTGGTGTCGCGGTTCCTGACCTCGATCGATCCGGAGACAGCAGCGCCATCGTTTGAGTCGATCTGAGATCAGGCCGCTACAAGCAGGGTATTTGTGGCGGGCGACGCCTTACGCTGCTGACGCCAGAGCAGACGCCAGCAGCGTAAGGTAATGTCACGCAAAGGGGGACGTCTCGCGCTCGGCGATGTGGCCGGCGAGATAATCCGCGTCGTGCCATACTCCCCAGATGAAGGGCGATGCGCGCCGCGATAGCCACGCGAGGCCGAGGAAGTAGAGGCCGGGCGTCTCTGAAACGCCGCAATCATGGCGCGGCTGTCCGTGCTCGTCAAAAACGTCAAGATCTATCCATCCGAAATCCAATCGATAGCCGGTCGCCCATATGATCGTTCTGATCCCGGCCTTCGCCAGATCCAGTGCCGTCAATGGATTTGTCACGCAGTCCGGCAACGCGCCAAGTTCGCGTGCTTCGGGTTCTTCGGGCAGATCGAGGCCATGTTCGCGGACGTAAACGTCCGCTGCGTCGAGCATCGCAAGATAATTGGCGTCGCCGGCGGCCACGTTGCGTTCGAGATCGGCGGCAAAACGCAATGCGCCGTTCTCATAAGCTTCGGTGCGACCGACAAGGGTGATGCCCGTCGCCGCGATATCACGAAAATCGACCGTATGCCCGCCGCGCGCGCCGCTGACCGCAATCGTCACATGTTCGGTGCCGGGGCCGGGAACTTTCATGTCCCACATTCCCAGAACGCCGAGCCACCAGACGAAATCGCGCCCACGGTAACGGCGGGGCGGCCGGTCATGCGGGCCGACGGAAAGCCATACGTCGCGTCCTGCGCGGCGCAGTTCCGCGGCGATCTGTGCGCCCGACGATCCGGCGCCGACCACGAGCACGCCGCCGTCACGCAAGGCGCTCGGGTTGCGGTAGGCGTTGGAATGAATCTGGTCGACGCCGCTGTCCGGCGGCAGAATGGCAGGGAAGGTCGGCCGCTGAAACGGGCCGGTAGCCACGACCACGTTTCGGCACCGGATCGTCCCGCCAGCCGTCTCCGCTTCGAAGCTTTCTCCTTCCGGGGCGCTGCGCAGCGCTGTGACTTCAACGCCGCAACGAACGGGCGCGCCGATCTGGTCTACATATCCCTCGAAATACGAGACGATATCGGATTTCGATGCGAAACTGTCAGGATCGAGTTGCTCGAACTTGCGGCCAGGGAAGCGGTCATGCCACGCTGGGCCGTTTGCGACGAGGGAATCCCAACGCTCCGCGCGCCAGCGCTGGGCGATCTTTCCGCGTTCGACAACAAGATATGGAATGTTTCGCTTGCCGAGATGTTCGCTCATCGCGATACCCGCCTGCCCTCCGCCGATAATGAGGGTATCGACGGTTTCCACTGCATTTCCTGCCGACATGCCGGAGGTTTCTCCTGAACGGACATATGAAGCCTCTGCCAGAGGCGCGTAATCCTTGCTAGTGAAATTCCAACGAGATCGAAACAATTGAATTGATAGGGTTTGCTTAGAATTTTCCTAAGAAGAGCCGATATTCTGTGCCGGAAAAAAGATTTGGACTCCAGTATTTTTCTCGAACATGTGCGCAGAAACCGCTGCCCTCAGGACGACGTCGCCTCCTGGATGCGTTCTTCGGACGGGTATGTCTTTCGCCAGAGAAGCGTTTTGGCGAGTCTAATTGTTTGCCAAAAGGTGTGAGAGCGCATGGCGAACGCGACGCGTCGCAATTTGGTCACGTCGCTGCTGGGGGGCGTGTCATTGCACGGCGATCGAAACGAAGGCCTATCTTTTATGCGCCTCTAGACGCCCCGGACACGGACATCGAGGAAGCGGTCCTGAAAGCCTTCGTCAAGTGTGAGGGGCCTGGCAAGTCAACTCAGTCCCGTTTTCCATGATTCCGCTTTTACTATGAGGCCAATAGCCCGCCCTGTTGTGGATCCGACGTCTAGACTTATGTATCCGTTGACCGGCCACTGTCGGATTGACGAAAACTTCTTGAAGCTACCGCGGCCGGTCGATTGCGAGGACGTCGGAACGCAGCATCTCAGAAATCCGAGCGGCGCGACGGCGAAAGCCGTCGGCCGATCCTCCAAGGTTTTACTGTCCGGCGCCGGACGTCGCATCCAGGGGCTTGCCGTTGTAACGTCCGGTGAGCGTTTTCAGAAATGCGGTTATATCATCGATATCATTTTTCGACAGATCATGACGCGGGGTCTGGTAGAGCGCCATTTTGCGCACGGCCTGCTCCAGTGTCTTGGCGCTTCCGTCGTGGAACCATGGGCCTGTCAGCGCGACGTTACGCAACGTCGGCACGAGGAAACGCTCGCGATCGAGTTCGTCCTGCGTCACTGCGATGCGTCCGCTGTCGGCGTCGGTCAGCGCGCCGCCGCGCTCATGAAAGTAATCGCCTTCCAGACCCATGACTTCCATTGCGCCGCCGCCCATGGCTGGACCGTTATGGCAGCCTGAACAGCCAACACTCTTGAAGAGTTCGTAACCGTGCTTTTCCCGAGCGTTCAGCGCGGAGGCGTCCCCTTTCAGATACAGGTCGAAGCGACTATCCGGCGTGATCAGCGTTTTTTCATATTCCGCGATCGCGTCGGTAATCGTGTCCTTGCCAACCGGCTGGTCGGGATAAAGCCGGGCGAATGCGTCTGTATAATATGGATCGGACGACAGCTTCCCCGCGACCTCTGACCAATCGTGCGACCCCATCTCCTTCGGGTTCATGACCGGCCCCGCCGCCTGATCGGCCAGAGTCCTTGCGCGCCCATTCCAGAACTGGACGATGTTGTAGGCTGAATTGTAGACGGTCGGCGCGTTGATGGGGCCCTTCTGGCCTTTGATGCCGGTTGCTGTCACCAGATTGTCGACGCCGCCCTTGTCCAGTCCATGGCAACTGGCGCAGTTCAATGTGCCGTCGCCGGAAAGGCGTTTGTCAAAAAACAGTTTTTCTCCGAGAGCGACCTTGTCCTTATCGACTGGCAGGCTCTCGGGGATGGGCTGTACAGGTTCGGCCGCGAAAGCGGGCGCGACCCCGGCCGTCTGGTAATGCGCGCGTCGCTCCGCCTTCACCCAGTCCAGAATGGCGTTACGCTGATCGCCCGACAGATGCGCATGCCAATGCATCAGCAGATACTGCGCCGGAGGCATCCGGTTTTGTTGAATGACCTCTTCGATACGCGACAGCTGCTCTTCGCTCGGCGCTTCGCCTTTACGAAACGCCTCGATCACCGGCTCCATCCGGAAATGACGCAGGCCTTCATGCAGGTCGTGTTGCATCAGTTGGTGAGCGCCCGGCAGGCTTGCATAAAAGGGGAGGGCGGCGCCTTGCGTATGGCAATAGTCGCAACGCGCTTCATCCAGAGCGTTGAACGCGGCCAGAGCGACCGGGTTGTGCTGCGTGGGGGATTCCGCAGGAAGCTGTGGCGCGCCAGCACGATCATAATACGTCAGATAAGCAACCGTAGCGCCGTAAGCGAGCAGGCCAGCCCCTGCGATTCCCAGAACAATGCGTTTCACCTGCGCCCCCATGTCGATGCTATGCATTTTGTGCATTGATGTGAGGGGTAGGCGTTAATCTGTCAAAATAATAATTTTGATGAAAACAATCGGCAATGTCGATCATTCATCGTCGCTTGCAGGCTCCTCGCTTAACCGCTGGCGCGCCACCGCGACGTAGGACGGGTCAATTTCCAGACCGATCCCGCGCGCGCCTAGCCGTGCGGCGGCCAGCAAGGTCGTTCCGGTTCCCATAAACGGGTCAAGAACGCGGGCTTTCGGTTTGCCATGCAGGCGGATGCAGAGTTCCGGCAACTGCACAGGAAATGTGCCGGGGTGATTGAATTTCTGTAGCCGGTCCTGAACGGTTTCATACGGTATGAACCAGGTGTCGCCGCGACAGCGGCGGTCCTGCGCGTGGCCACGGCGAGCGATATTGCTCTTATCTTTGAACGGTACGCCCGCGGCCAATCGATCCAGCGGAACGTCGCCCCTCAGCGTGAGGTGGAACAGGTGTTCGTGATTCCGATTGACGTAGCGGGCGCTGTTGACCGGCTTGAAATGCCCTACGGAATCGCCCGGAATTGCGATCGATTTCACCCACGAGATATGGTTCTGCAACGCGAACAGGGAGCGCAGACGCACGGCGAGTTCGAACGGCAGCCAAGGTTCTGCGGATGTGCCTGCGATGTTGAGGAAAAACGAGCCGTCGGTCCGGAGCACACGGCGAATTTCGGTCGCGACCTCAACCATCCAGTCGAGATACTCGTCCTCCCGACGCCGATCGCGGTACTTCGCGTAGCCCAGGCCGATATTATAGGGCGGCGAAGTGACCACAACGTCGATTTCGCCCGCCTTCATGCGTTGAAGTGCTTGGAGGCAGTCGCCAAGCACGATTTCCTGCCCGGCGACATGAAAACGGCGAAGGCGGGCAGGCTTCGTCGCCGGGGTGGCGGAGGAAGACGCTTCAGGCGATAGAGGCGACGCTTTTGTGGCGTGCTCACCCGCTTCCGACCGTCCGGAGGTCGGTTTCGAAGGCTTCACAGGCATACGGTTTTAGCGCTCCGGGCGAGCCTGTGCAGCGTCAGGCGCTCCGCGCGGCAGACAGGCGCCAGCTGGAGCCAGCGTTGAGAAGGCGCTCGAATGTCCAGAGATCGGAGAATTCGGTCACAGATTCCGTGCCGTGCACAGGCTGCCCGTTAGAATCGACGGTCAGGCTGATCTGGTCCGACACCACGCGTGCGTCGATCGAGACTGCCGTGCCGGCAGCGATGTCCGCCATCCTGACATCTTCGATCGCGATCGAGTTGATGCCGCGAATCTCGCTACGCTGAGTTTGTCCGGCCGCTTCGCGCGCAGTGATCGCGGCGTCAAACGCAGTGAAGGCTTCCGGCGTCAACCGCTCTCGCAGCACGGCGCGATCTCCGGCTGCGAACGCTGTAACGACTTGACGAAACGCTCCTTCCACACCGGTCAGGAACTGCTGCGCGGTAAAGCCGCGATCTTTCTCCGCCACGGCGGCGAGGATTTGTCCGACACGCGTGCCGGACGCCGGGATGTCGAATTTCGGCGTCGGGCTCTGCTCAGGTCGTCCTTCGATAATGGGGCCAACGGGTTCGCGCGCCATCGGCGGCGCCATGGGCGCAGCCTGAAGCCCCGCTTTCTTGCCCAGAACGCTGCGCAAGCGAAGGGCGAGAAACGCCGCGATCAGGGCGAAGAGAACGATATCGACCGGAAAGTGGCCGAGGGAGAAATCCATGTGCGGCGTCATCCGTAGTTCATGCTCAGGGCGTCACGCTCTGACGCGCCCTGAACGTCTGGTCCAGATACAACAGAATAGGCAGGGGCGCAGGCGGGCGCAATGACCGACGGTCCATAGCGTCTGTCGGTCCACAGAGCAGCATCGCTTTATATTGCGCGAAACGACTGGGGGCGGGGAGCGCCAAAGTCATTGCCGAGCGACGGTCTGAGGTCCTATCTCAGAAGCATGATCGTTCTCAGACACTGCGAAAGCGAGTTCAATCGCCTGTTCACTGCCACGCGGCGCGATCCAGGCATCTCCGATCCACCCTTGTCCACTCATGGTCTGGCACAGGCGGATGGGTTGGTGACTGCGCTGGCCGGGCAGAAAATTCGCCGGATTCTCGTCTCTCCGTTCACGCGCGCCCTGCAAACTGCCGCGCCGGTTGCGCGAGCGCTTTCCCTGACGCCTCAGGTGCGCCCGCTCATCCGGGAGCGCGCGGCGTTTTCGTGCGATATCGGCTCCCCGCCTGCTCAACTGGCGTTGCAATGGCCAGGACTCGATTTCTCCGGACTGGAGGAGCAGTGGTGGACTGAAGGCGTTGAAACGCCTGAGGAAGTCGAGGAGCGTGCCGCCCTCTTCCGCGCGGAGATGGCGGCGGACCCGGAGTGGCCGCACACGCTGGTCGTGTCCCACTGGGGCTTTCTCGTCGCCTTCGCTCGCGTCAGCATGGAGAACGGGAGCTGGCGTCGCCTCGACCCGACGGCGCCTTTGACGCACTGAGCATACCGGGCTGAAGCTTCAATAATCTTCCGGCCGCGAGACGGTTGGCGAAGCGCGCACGCCATGCTACCGCCGCGAGAGCCCTACCACGGCACGAGACGAAGGAATCGACCACATGTCCGACACGAACCAGACCATCGCCGAGGGCGCTCCGCCTGCTCTGCCGCTGGCGATCAACCTACAGTACACCAAGGACCTGTCGTTCGAGGTTCCGGCCGGGGCCGAAATTTTCGCCTCCCTGCGCGCCGCGCCGCAGATCTCGGTGAACATCGACGTTCAGGCGAACCGCCTGCAGAACGACCAGCAGGTGTTCGAAGTCGCTCTGACCATCAAGTCGGAAGCGAGCGAAGCTCCTGAGACCGAGGGTGGTCCTGCTGGTCGCAAGGTGTTCATCGCCGAGTTGACCTATGCCGCTGTCGTCACGCTGACCAACGCGCCGCCGGAACTGGTCGAGCCGATGCTGCTCGTCGAAGTGCCGCGTCTGATTTTCCCCTACGCCCGCAATATCATGGGCGACGTGACGCGTGACGGCGGATTCCCGCCGGTTGTGCTGCAGCCGATCGACTTCGTCGCCCTGTGGCAGGCGCGTCGCGCCGAGTTCCCGCAGACAGCTGGCAACGCCTGATCGGGTTGATTCACCCTTCGGGACGTAAGGTGAGGATTATCGACGCGATGCACAGGCTTAATTCTCCGACGTTTTCGCGTTTCTCCCTGCGTTCCGGCTCTGGTCTGCGGCGTTCGGCGCTGCTGCCGGTTCTGGCTTTTTGTCTTGCAGGTCTATCTGGTTGCGCGGACACCGAGTCCGCCTCCCAACCTGCAGCTGACGCTCAGCCGCCTGCGGAGGCGCCAAAGCGCATACCGCCGCAGGACTTCCCGCCTGGCACAGTCGCGGAAATTCCGCCGCCCGAGGGAACAAAGCTGGTCAATGATCCCTCTGCGCCAAACAATACGCCGCTTTGTGGCGCTGCGGCGCAGGAAGCCAACGCGACTGGCGCATCGATTTATCCCCAGCCTTTGTCGAGTGGCGACAGCTGCGTACAAAACGCCTGCTTCGACCCGGCGACGTTAACCTACATCGCGTCTGACGGCACGCGACGCGTCTGCCGGTAACCGACCCGGCAGATCGGCTGAAAATTTTGCCACAGCAAAAATAGCGTTTTATTCGCACGCCGAGATAGGCAGGGGCGTTCGTAGGCGCACCAGTCAAAGAAGGTGTCTGATGAAGCTTGAACGGCCGTTTGCCAGCCTGACATTTTTGCAAGCTCGAGCGTTTTCCTACCGACGGTAGGCGTCGCGGACGAGCGACGTGAAAATTCTCAGATTTCCCAAACATCGCTGCCGCGACATGCAAGCTTGTTAATGCAGAAAATGTTCTGCTGACAGCTGCGTTGACGCGCTACTCTCCGCAGGACGTAATGGTTCTTCGACTGACACGGTTATTTCGCCAGTAATTGGATCATTGCTCGTGCGTTTCGGGCGTCGGTCTTACGTCACGGTGCGGCGTTAGCGCCGCTCGCTCTCACATTCAAGGCAAGCGGCGCCGAGCAGCCCGGCGTCTCTGCCCAAAACTGCTTGTACAACCAACGGCGCATCACACTGCACCAGAATTTTCTGCCGCACGCCGCGATCGATCGCGGCGATCAGGGCGGCAGAGCCGCCGAGGCCGCCTCCCACGGGAATGATCGTAGCGCCTGTCGTATTCACGACCAACGCGAGCGCAGATCCAAGGTAGGCGAGATAGATGTCCATAGTCCGCCCGGCCTCAGGCTCGCCGCTCTCCCACTGCGTCAGTATCTCCCTGCTGGTCGCCGCCGAACCGCCAGCCCACAAATGCAGGCGCTCAAGCGCCCGCGCGCCGGCAATGGTGTCGAGGCAGCCGGTCTGTCCGCATCCGCATCGAAATGAAGGAATGACGCCGGAAAGGTCGAGTCCGGGTGGCGTCGCCGGAGGGGGGATGATGAATGGTCCATGTCCCCATTCCCCCGTCACGCCGCCAAGGCCGCGCACGAGACGCCCATCGATCACCAGGCCACCGCCGACGCCTGTGCCGAGAATGACGCCGAACACATTCTTATGGCCGCGAGCGACGCCAAAACGCGCCTCCGCCAGCGCGAAGCAATCTGCGTCGTTGGCGATCAGAACCTTTCGCTGCGTGCGTTCCTGCAAAAGCGACGTTAGCGGCGCGTTCGCCAGGCATGGAATATTTGCGGCGTGGACGACGCCAGTTTCAGGGTTTTCGACGCCGGCGATGGCGATGTGCAGGGCGACGTCAGGCCATGGTGCACAAAGTTTCGTCAGGATGTCGGCAAATGCTCGTATATCGTGGATCGGAGTCGGTTCAGCCTGACGGTGGGCGACGCGGCCGTCCGGGCTGACGACTGCGAAATCAATAAAGGAGCCGCCGATATCCGCGCATAGAATCATAGAGGTTTCCGCATCTCTGTCTCACGCTCTTCGATCTGCGTGGAAGGCTCCGTCGATTGAATTCGGTTATCGAACGTCCGGTTTTTTGTAAATAAGACACAATGATTGCGCCGCAAATGGTTCATTTCATAAAAAAATGGTAGGCGTCATTTTCCCGCCGTTCTGTGGACGGACGCTGCTACTGGAGCCGCTATGCTTTCGCCCGGCCATTACCAGATACTAACGACTCTCAGCCGCGGCGGACCGTGCAGTCGCACAGACCTCGCCCGCACACTGGGTGTCAGCAAGGCGAGTATCTCGGGACTCGTGCGGGATTTGTTGAACCAGAATATCCTGTGTGAGCAGGAGCTTGTGTTTGGAGTCGGGCGACCGTCTGTTTCGCTGGCGGTGCGCGCCGACGCAGCGAGTTTCATAGGCGTGTCCCTGCAGCAGGATCCGGCCGTGCTGGTGCTGACCGACCTGCACGGCTCTGTGCTGGCGCGTGTGGAGGTGCCGCGCGCGGAGGACCCGGATCTGTGCGTTGAAAGTCTGGTCGACGCAATTGATCAATTGCGTGCTGCGGGCGGCGCATCGACCGAGCGGCTGTCAGGCGTGGGTGTGGCGCTCCCCGGATTCGTTTCGCATGATCGCCATACCTGTGTCGCCTCAACAGCGCTTGGCTGGCGCAATGTCGATATCGGCGCGGCGCTGACAGAGCGCACTGGGCTGCCGACCTGGGTGGAAAATGACGCCAATGCGTTGATTCTGGGCGAACAATTATTCGGCCCATTGCGCGGAAGTCCTGATTTCAGCATGGTCTTCGTCAGCTACGGCATCGGTTGCGCGCACATCGTCAACAGGCGCCTGTTACGCGGCAACGCGGGCGGCGCTGGCGAAATATCGCATGCTCCCATAGCTATCGAAGGGTTCGGGGCCGCCCCTTGTCGTTGCGGCAACAAAGGGTGCCTTGAAACGGTCGCGTCCCTTCTGGCGATCACCAATGCCGCGCGTCGAGCGGGGTTGCCTGAGGAGATCGGTCCGCTGGCTGCTCTGGCGGCGAAAGGGCAGCCGGATGCGCTGGCGTTGCTGCATCGGGCAGGATCGGCGCTAGGCCTGGCCACGGCGCAACTGATTCAGATGCTGGATCCCAGCCACGTCGTGGTGATGCTGGACCCGGCGCTGCACGATAGCGTTTTCGCTCATGCGCTGCGCAAGGAAGCGGATTCCCATATTCTCCACCGGGAGGGACCGGGGACGATGGTTACGTTCCGCGACTTTGCGCCAGACAACTTCGCCAGCGGCGCGGCGAGTCTCGCCGCACGCTACTTCATTTCCGGCTCGGATGAATTGTAAGGCGTGCGCGTCTCGGTTTTCAGTGCAGGCTGATTGTCGTCTGCGCCCTCATTGTGCGACAGAAATGTGACATTTTCACAACAATGAGCTGGGTACGAAACGGAAATAATTTGTTTATATGATAAATTAATATATGAGGCTTTTGTAGATATTGCGGACAAAAGCGCGCCTGATCATTCTAATTTCAGGTTGGCAACGAACGGAGGCGCCGTTCGAATTGAGGAATAGAGCGCGATGCGAGTGTCCCTACGACAGATTTCAGTGTCCTGCACGGTTCTTATCGGGCTTTTTGGAGTAGGCGCTCATGCGCAGACGGCTCCAAAAGTTAAGGCGGTTGGCAAGGGCAATGTTCGTCACGCATCCGCTGCGGCGGCGGATGCGCCGTCCGCAAGCGGTCTGTCCGCGTCGGTTCTGGGGCAGTTCACGCAGACGCCAGAGGAAATTTCGGTAAAGGGTGGTCTTCCTGCGGCGACGGGTATCACAAACCGTACTCCGGGCGGCGGATTGATGCCGGTCCAGACGGCGCCCCGCTCGCAGAGCGGCGTCACGCGCGATTTCATCGCCAAACAGTCGCCGACGTCCAATATCGCGTCCCTGATCGCCGATCTTCCGGGCGCCACAATGTCGTCGCAGGATCCGCTGGGCATGACCGGTGATCACATCACCATGCGCGGCATGAACGAGACCCAGATCGGCTACCTGTTCGAGGGCGCCCCGCTGGCGGATCCGATTAACTACGCGCCGTATACCACCATGTTGGTGGATACGGAAAACCTCGGCTCTGTCACGGTGTCGCAGGGGCAGCCGGATCTGAACGCCCCGTTCTATAACGCCGTTGGCGGACAGATCACCGCGACAGAGATCAATCCGTCGCATAAAGCCGGAGGATTTATCGAGGCAGGCGGAGGAACGCATAGCGCCAACAAGGAATTCCTTCGTCTGGAAACAGGCGATATCGGAAACACCGGTATTCGTGGTTTCGTGTCGTTCTCGCATTCCGGCTATAACAACTTCCGCGGCCCGGGCGGGCTGTTTCGCTATCACCTTGATTCGAAATTCGTAAAGGAATGGGGTCAGGGCAACAGCATCGCCGCTGTATTCTCCTACAACCGGCAGGAGGCTACGTCCTGGCGTGAGCCAACCAAGGCTCAGTGGAAAGAGTATGGTCTTGGCTTCAACTATGCGTCCCAGTTCACGCCCGGCGATAGCACGTATTACAAGCTGAACCGCAGCAACCTGAACAGCCAGCTGATTGTGCTGCCGATGCACTTCACGCTGGCCGACAAGCTGAAGCTGCAGGTGACGCCGTATTACGTGCATCAGTTCGGTCCGTCGCTCGGCGGTGAGAATATCCCGGCCTCAGGCGGTTATTACGGAACGCAGCAGTATGGCACCATCACTGCTGGCACCAATGTCAATGGCAACATCCTCACCTCCAGCCGCGATCCGTGGAATCAGAAAACGGGTGGCATCAACGTCTCCGCTGACTGGGCGATCACGAAGTCGAACACCTTCTCGTTCGGCTGGTGGTACGCATACACGACGCATGAGGAGCTTTCGGATTTCCGCCCGGTCTATGCCAACGGGCAGGGATGGTCGGGCGACGTCATCACAGTCAACGGAAAGATTCTTTCCGGCTATGACCTGAACTTCGTCCAGCAGGTCAATACGCTGTTCATTGCCGACACCCAGAAGCTGTTTCATGACAAGTTGACCCTCAGCGCCGGTTTCCGTGTCGCGATGGTGTCACGTCAGGGCACGAACCTGATCCCCGGCGCTGATCCGTACAAGTTGCAAGGCAATTACTTCGAACCGTTGCCGCAGTTTGCCGCCAGCTATCAGATCACGCCGCATGATCAGGTCTATATCAACGGCACCACTTCTTTCCGTGCGCCGGAATCGGTCGAGGCTTATTCTCAGATTTTCGACCCGAACAGCTCGCACGCCGTCGAGCAGCCGTCGAGCCTGAAGCCGGAATACTCAATCGGTGAAGAAATCGGGTATCGCCATCAGGGGTCGTTCTATAACTTCCAAGCGTCGTTCTTCAATTACAACATGACGAACCATCAGGTGACGTCGAGCGGCTACATCCCGAACACCAACATGCTGATCTCAAGTCCGATCAACGTCGGCGGCGAGACCGCGCGCGGCGTTCAGGCGGAACTGGGCTTCAAGCGGTGGCATCACTTCGCCCCCTATTTCTCAGGGCAGTATCTGCATGCGACCTTTGACAACAACTACAACACGGGTTCGGGCTTGCTGCCGACAGCAGGAAAAACTGCCGTCGGTTCGCCGAAATTTACTGGCGCTATTGGCCTGAGCTATGACGACGGCACCTATTTCGGAAACTTCCAGCTGCGTTACGTGGACACCCAGTACACGACATTCATGAACGACCAGAAGATGCCAGCATACCTGACGTCCGACGTCACGCTTGGCTATCGCTTCAAATCTTACGGACGCGTTCGCCATCCGCAGATTCAGTTGAACCTGATGAATATCGGCGACAACAAATATCTGTCCGGCGCCGCTAGCTATACGGCCAGCGCCAATTCGCGCGTGACCTCGACCGGCGCGACTTACGCTGGCAGCTCGCCGACTTATATGGTCGCCGGTAACTTTGCGGCTTTTGTGTCCCTCTCGGCAGGGTTCTGATGTTAAGCAACGGCTGCATGTCCCGCAGCCGTCGCGCCTATTTTACGCGTTGACGCCGGATCCCGGTAAACCGTGGCGTGCCACGGCTTACCGGGCATGTTGTCATCGCTGACGGTTTTCGTCCGATCGCATGATGTTCTAGAACGGACGACCGAACGGGACGGGGCGCCTCTGCGCAGCGCCTCCTGAAAACAGGGAGTAAGGCGTTGCGGAAAATGATCGAGAGCCCGGCTGGCTCCTATGGCTGGCGGCCGGTGCTCATCATGGCGGCGCTGTTCTTCAGCATCGGCTTCGTGACCTGGTTGAACGGCCCGCTCATCACCTTTGTGCAGGTGGCCTTCAGCCTTGACGATGTCACGGCTTTTCTCGTGCCGATGTGTTTCTATCTGGCGTATTTTTTCTTCCCGCTTCCCGCGACGATGCTTTCCCGAAAGATCGGGCTTCGCAAGGGGCTGATCGTCGCTCTCTTCGTCATGGCGGCGGGGACCGCTCTTTTCGGCGAGTGCGTCACGGCGCGATTCTACGCCGGGGCGCTTGGGGGACTGACGGTCATCGGCGCAGGGCTCTCCCTGTTGCAGATCACGGTCAACCCTTATGTCAGCCTTCTTGGCGACCATGACCGCGCGGCGCAGCGCATCGCCATCATGGGCACGGCCAACAAGTTCGCTGGCATTCTGGCCCCCATGCTGTTCGCCGTGCTGGTCATGCCGCATGTGAGCGACGTCGCCGCCAGTCTTCGCACCATTCCTGCGGGGCCCGAACGCGACACGATTCTGGCTAATTTCGCGCACGCAGTTCATACGCCTTATGCGGCGATGGCCGGGGTGCTGGTCCTGCTTGCCATACTTGTGACGCGGTCTTCGCTTCCTGAAATTTCTCTTGAAGCGGCGACGCCGGCAGTCTCAGGCGCGCGCGCGCATCCGCTCTGGCTCGCCACCGGGGTGCTGTCGATGTTTCTTTACGTCGGCGTCGAAGTTCTCGCTGGCGACGCGATCGGACTTTACGGACGTTCGTTCGGGTTGTCCCTGGACGTCACCAAATATCTGACGGCGCTCACGCTTGCCGCCATGATGGCGGGGTACCTAGTCGGCATGGTCGTCGTGCCCCGTTTCGTCACGCAGAGACGCTATACGGTGTTCTGCTGCGTTCTCGGCATCGCGTTCTGCCTGCTGGCGTTATTCGCCTCCGCGACGTCCGGCTCCGGAATCGCGCCGGTCCTGTGCGTGGCGCTGCTTGGGTTCGCCAACGCGATGATTCTGCCAGCGCTTTTCCCGGTTGTGCTGGCCGAGGCCGGAGCGGACCCGGGAACGGCGACGGCCTTTCTGGTCATGGCTTATTCCGGCGGCGCCGTCATACCGCAGATCTTTGTCCATCTCGCGCCCCGCATCGGTGTTCCCGAGGCGTTCATGGCGCTGGCCATACCGTGCTATGTCGTCATCGCTGGCTGGATGCTCGCCTTTATGGCGCGCGCGGCCGAGACGTCCTCCCCGGCAGGCCTGAAGCTTACGGAAGGTTGATAAGCATGAAACTGGTCATCTGCCCGGATGCAGCCGCTGCCCGCGCGGTGGCGGCGCGCGTCATCGCTCGTCAGATCCGTCGCAAGCCGTCCTCCGTTCTGGGACTTGCCACCGGACGGACGATGGAGGCGATCTATCAATTGCTCGTCCGGGAGCATGCCGAGCTTGGTCTCGATTTTTCCGAAGTCACCACGTTCAACCTTGACGAATATGTCGGACTGCCGGGCTCACACGAGCAGTCTTATCGCCATTATATGCGCGCGCATCTGTTCGATCGGGTGAATATTCGCTCTGAACACGCGCACGTCCCTGACGGCGCTGCCGCCAATCCGGACGTAGAAGCTTTGGCTTACGAAGCTGCGATCGTTTCCAGCGGCGGCATCGATCTGCAATTGCTTGGGCTAGGGGAAAACGGTCACATCGGCTTCAACGAACCGCTGTCGGCGCTGCGCTCACGCACTCGAGCCGTTACGCTCGACCGCGCCACGCGGGAGCAGAATGCGGGCATGTTCGGCGGCGATCCGGATTGCGTCCCTGCTCGTGCGTTGACCATGGGCACCGGCACGATCCTCGACGCCCGCGAAACGCTGATGGTCGTCACGGGAGCGGCCAAGGCGGATATTCTTGCGCGCGTCGTGGAGGGGCCTGTTTCCGCCTTCGTGCCGGGATCGGCCTTGCAATTGCACGAGCGTTGCCTGGTCGTGCTTGACGAGGCTGCAGCGTCTGGCCTGACGCAGCGCGACGTGATCGCCTGGCAGATGAGCCACGACCCGGAACTGACGGCGTTGCTTGAGGCCGTGCAAGGGTGATGGTGAAACCCGTTCCCGGTCTGGAGGTTTGCGTAGACTCCATCGGCGGTCTGCGCGCCGTATGGGAGGGGGAGGCGGATCGGATCGAATTATGCGCTGCCCTGTCGTTAGGCGGCCTGACGCCGTCTCCCGGTTTGCTGGCCATGGCGGCGCAGGGCGTGACGCCGGTCTATGTCATGATCAGGCCGCGCGGCGGAGATTTCGTCTTTTCTGCTGACGAGGAAGCGACGATGCGCGGTGATATCGACGCGGTCGCCGCCGCCTTCGCACAGAAGGCCGAGACCGTCGGCGTCGTGCTGGGCGCGTCGTTCGCTGACGGGCGGCTCGACGTCTCGTGTCTGGAGCGCCTGCTGCAACATGCTCGTTCCGTCGGGCTGTCGCGCGCCACGCTTCACCGCGCTTTTGATCTCACGCCAGATCCTGCCGAAGCGTTGGAACAGGCGCTCGGACTCGGGTTTGAGCGTGTGCTCACGTCCGGTTGCGCGAAGACCGCGCGCGACGGCGCTGAAATGTTGCTGATGCTGCGTGAACAGGCTGGCGACCGCATTTCGATCATGGCGGGCGGGGGCCTGACGCCCGAAAACGTCGCGCAGGTGATCACCGTTACGGGTGTCACAGAGGTTCATGCCTCCTGCCGCGGGCCTGCCCCGCAGGAGCAGGGAGACGGACGCGGCCTGGCGTTCGGCTTCGGAGCGCGTCCGGGAGAGACGGACGCCGGACGTGTGCGCGCCATGCGCTCCATCGTTATGTCTACGGCAAGAAACGGAGAATAATGCGTATGAAAAGAGGTTTCTCGACCGGATTCCGGGCTGGTCTGATGGCTGCGGCGGCACTGCTGGCGTTCGACATGGTAGGCGCCCCTGCGGTCGCCGCAACGTCGGGAGCATCCGTCGCTACGCAAGCCGTGGCGCTTCCCCCGCTGATGCCCGCTCCGTCGTCGGCGCAGTTCCCGGCTGGCGCCCTGCCTGCGTCGGGCGGTTTTTCCGTGACCTGGGACAGTGCGCCCACGCCGATGCTAGACCGTGCTGCCGCGCGGTTTGACGCAAGGACGGCAATTCTGGCTGGCGGCGCACGCGCTGGCGCGAGCGGTGCGGCCATTCCGGTGCGCGTGCATGTCGGCGACGATCCGAACGTGCTGACCGTTCAGGCGAAAGAGGGCTACACGCTCTCCGTCGGCGCAAATGGCGTTGTGTTGAATGCCGACGGCCCCACGGGCGTTCTGCGTGGTTTTGCAACGCTTGCGCAGTTGATCCGTGCTGGCGCGAGTGGCCCGGAACTGGCGTTCGCGACCATCTCCGACGCGCCCCGCTTTCCGTGGCGCGGGATGATGATCGACACGTCGCGGCATTTCATGAGCGTAGAGACGGTGAAACGCCAGATCGACGCGATGGAGCTGGTGAAGCTCAATGTGCTGCATTTCCATCTCAGCGATGGGACCGGATTCCGCGTCGAGAGCAGGGTGTTGCCTTCTCTGACGTCGAAAGGCTCGCACGACGAATACTACACGCAGGCGCAACTGCGTGATCTGGTCGCCTACGCCGCCGATCGCGGCGTGCGCGTCGTCCCGGAATTTGACGTGCCGGGCCATGCTTTGGCCATTCTGCTCGCACGTCCTGATCTCGCCGCACAGCATCCGGTCGATCCGAATCCGAAGAACAAAAACAATGCCGCGCTCGATCCGACAGTTCCCGGAACGCTGGAGCTGATCAAAAAGCTTTACGCAGAAATGGGCGCCATTTTCCCGGATCAGTATTTCCATGCAGGCGGCGACGAGGTCAGTCCGAAGCAGTGGACCACTAATCCGAAGATCGTCGCCTACATGCATGAGCACGGCTTCGCCACGCCGCAGGCGCTGCAGGCGGCCTTCACCGCCGACGTCGAAAAGATACTGGCGTCGCAGGGCAAGATCATGGTCGGCTGGGACGAGGTCAGCGAGGCGCCGATCCCGAAGAACGTAGTCGTCGAGGCTTGGCGCAGCTCCAAGTTCATCTCTTCCGCTACAGCGGAAGGGCATCCGGTCATCGTCGCCGTCGGATATTATCTCGATCTGCTGCAATCGGCGGGCCAGCATTATCTGGTCGATCCGTATGATCCGTCCTCGGTCGGCGTGACGCGTGAACAGGCGAACAAGATGCTCGCCAAGGGCGGCGACCCTGTCCTGATCAACGCGTTCCTGAACGATCCGCCGCCGCCGCCGCTAAATGACGCGCAAAAGAAGCTTGTGCTGGGCGGCGAGACGCCGCTCTGGGCTGAACTGGTGACCGACGAGACTCTGGACGCCCGGTTCTGGCCGCGCAGTGCTGCGATCGCCGAGCGTTTCTGGTCGCCGGCCGCCGTGCGCGACGTCGACGACATGTACCGGCGCCTTGCGACGGTCGACACTGAACTGACCGCCCTGGGCCTGCAGTCTGAAGTCAACACGCGCCGCATGATGGCGCGTCTTGCGCCGGAAGACCCAGATGCAGTGCAGACGCTGGTCAGCGCTATCGTCCCGATCCGCAATTATCGGCTGAACCGTTATTCGGGCGCGCATGGCGATCATCTGGACGAAATCGCCGAGATCGCCTCGCCAGATCCGATGGCGTCGATCCGCTTCAACGCGCTGGCGGCTCGCTATGCTGCGGGCGACCATTCGGTCGCGCCGGAACTGCGTGCGCAGTTGCAGGCGTGGAAAGACAATGACGCCGCCTACACTAAGGTCGCGACCAGTCGCGGGCTTGTTGAGGCCGTCCCGGTGTCGCACGATGTGGCGACCCTCGCGACGCTTGGCCTGAACGCTCTCGACGGAAATGCAGGCGCTTCTGACGCAGGGGCTCGCGCTGTTCTCGACAGCAACCTCGCGCAGTTGGCGCTCTCGACCGACATCACCGCAGCGTTTGGCGCAGCCAACACGCCGGTTGCGGGGGTAATGATCGCGTTCGCTCCGGGCGTGAAAACGTTGCTCGGCAAGTAACAGGCTGTCGCTTTGGCGACACGAAAGCCAGCCGGGTTCTGGAACTCGGCTGATGGCGGATCGGGGTTGCGAGGCCTCGATCTGTTCGACGATATGTTGCGTCGGGAATGACGTAACTTCGTGCGACGCTTCCGCCGTGCGCGCGGCTCGCGCGGTATCCGGAGCCGTAAATATGGCGGCTTCGGATAAAACTGTCCGACGTTAATGAACGTCACTACAGAGAAACAGCCGTTTCAGTAATCTGCCGCTCCTGATCTGGGCGCCGCGCTATTTCCGGAAAATCACAGTTCGTGCGAAGGGCGAAAGCGTCGGTTGGATGGCTCATGTGAAGACATGCGGCGAGAGGTTCGGCGTGGCGGCGGCTCGCGGTTTCTTGTCGTTTAACAAGCGTGAACATCAGTAGAGTGGAAAGGCCCCAAATCGCCGATGTTTGGCCCAATTCCATGCGCACGATTGACCGGACGCCCATGAAGGACGACGCTGGAGCGAACGATACCAGTTGGAAACGGAGACTATGACGAGCCGCAAGCTATCGGGTTATCTGGCCGGAGGGGCGGTTGTCGCCCTTGCCGTCATCGGATTTGGCGGGTGGTCCGTCATCGCGCGTCCGGAGCAAGCGAGGCTCAGCGTCGCCGCCGGGCAGGGCGCCGATCCAGCGTTGCCCGCGCCGAACAAAACGCTGTTCCCGACCATCAACGTGGCGACACCGATCGGGTGGCATGCGGGGGAAACGCCGACGCCCGCGCCGGGGCTCGCAGTGAAGGCGTTCGCCGCAGGTCTGGAGCACCCGCGTTGGCTCTACGCCCTGCCGAACGGCGACGTACTGGTTGCAGAAAGCGACTCTCCCGGCACCGACATACAAACGCTGAAGAACCGCATCGCGGGTTTTATCATGCGCAAGGTCGGCGCAGGTACGAAGAGTCCGAACAAGATCATGATCCTGCAGGACAAGGATGGAGACGGCGTGGCGGAAAGCCGCAGCGTCTTTATCGACAATCTGTATTCCCCGTTTGGCATGGCTTTGATCGGGGACGCGCTTTACGTCGCCAATGCGAACGCGGTCCTGCGTTTCCCGTATCACGAGGGCGAGACGCACATCGCCGAACCGGGCACGAAAGTCGTCGATCTGCCATCAGGATATAATCATCACTGGACCAAGAACCTGATCGCAAGCCCTGACGGGTCGAGTCTGTTCGTCACGATCGGTTCGAACAGCAACGTCGGCGACAACGGCATGGAGGTTGAGGATGGACGAGCGAGGATCGATCGTCTGGACCTTGCGACCGGTAAGCTGACGCCATACGCGACTGGCCTGCGCAACCCGAACGGCATGGCGTGGGAGCCGCAGACCGGGAAACTTTGGGTCACTGTCAACGAACGCGACGAAATCGGCAGCGATCTTGTGCCCGATTACATTACGTCCGTCACGGAGGGCGCTTTCTACGGCTGGCCCTACAGCTATTACGGACAGCACGTCGACACGCGCATACAGCCGCAACGCCCGGACCTAGTCGCCAAGGCCATCGCGCCGGACTACGCGGTTGGACCGCATACGGCGTCTCTGGGGCTCACCTTTTCCTTTGCCGCCGCGTTCCTGCCTGCGGAATGGCGTGGCGGCGCAATTGTGGGGCAGCACGGGTCATGGAACCGTCGACCCAAGAGCGGCTATCGCGTGATCTATGTGCCTTTCACCGATGGCAAACCATCCGGTCCGCCGCGTGACGTGCTGACCGGGTTCCTGAGCAACGATCAGGGCGAAACCCGTGGGCGTCCGGTCGGGGTGACGCTGAGCCATGATGGCGCGTTGCTGGTGGCGGATGACGTCGGGGGCACGGTGTGGCGTGTGACGGGGAAATAGATCGGGGCACGGTGGACGTTAATATGCCGGTGGAAAGCGTTTCTCGGTTTTCTCGAAAGCGCTTTTCGTTTGAACGGAGATGAGGCGCCGCGAAGCGCTCTTGCCGGGCGCTGGACGGCCTTCCGGTTCTCGAACGGGCAGCCTGATCTTATCGCGTCGCCTGGGCGTATCGGGTCTGGAAGTGTGTGTTTGTCAGGAAAAATTCAGACTTTTTCGCATATTGTGAAAAATATTTACTAGGGCAGGAAAATCTTCCCGACCAGCGCCGGCGGTGGTGACCAACGCGCGGCTATTGTTCAGAGCAGAAAGTGTTATCCACTGGGTGATGGCGAAGCCTTCTACTTCGCAGTGAAAAGTGATTTCCCACAGGCCCGTTTTTCCAGACTGCGCCATGTCGGCCGTCAGTTCAAAACCTGCGTAGCCGCGCTTGAGGCGTTCTGCGTAACGGTTGGCGAACGTGGTCATATTCTCGCTGGTGGCCCCCTGCAGATCGCTCGACAAGTCCTCGCACGTCGCCAGAAAAGAAGGCGTGACGCCGGTTCGCGCGCTGGGAAAAGGCGCAGTGATCAGGACGGAGGTCTCATTGATCCATTCTCGCGGCGCTGCGATGGACGCCGCATACTCGACTGGCCCACTCATTTGCGTGCGCTCGACGGTGGCCATTTTCCCTCTTTTTCCAGTTGCAGCACCGTATCGCTGTCAGGAGGCGGAAATGGGTATCCCTGCGCCTTCATTTTCTCAATGACACGTAGTCGCGCTTGATCTTCTGGCGTTCCCGGTAAAATGCGACTTCTCACGGCCATGCGTGCCGCTGTGATCCCGAATACGTCGTGCGCCCATATGTCGGCGCCATGATCCATCAGGATTTCGACAGAAGGCCATTGATCCGTTGATGCGGCCACGATGAGAGGCGTCGTCTCTTCGTCCGAATAAACTTCGTTTATTCCTATATTTTTTTCTGCAAGGATGCGAACGTCCTCAGCTGTCCCTTTCATGACGGCGCCCATCATCGTTTGATAAGTCGTTCCGCCGTTCGGTACCGTTCCTGCCGCCACTGCTATGCTCCCCTCGGCGGCGCATATCCCGGCGCTCGCCATTACCATTAACGCAGCGTACAATCCTACGCGCATCCGTTCCGTGCCTTTTCCGCCAGAATATCGGCAATTTTCTGATCGATGGCAGGCTGTACGTTACCCATCATGTGCAACAAACCTGCGCGCAGCAGTCCTCCGCTTAATGTCGTAACCTTCAAAAGTCCCGAACCTTTTCTCCATGGCATGATGCTGACGGGATCGAGAGGCCAATGCCGATCTCCGGCCGCAACCGGTATTTTTGGCACGACTGCCTGAGAGGCATGCAGAATTTCTCCCCGAACATAAACGTCGTCTATGTTATCGCCTTGGGGGTGGGGCACTGTTCTTGCATGCAACCCTGCGGCATTATACGTGACCGCCGGGCGCCCTGTCGCCCTCGCGGCGGCGGCGGCCATGCCTCCGCCGAGGGAGTGGCCAGTGAACGTAACGTTTTGGCCAGCTGTGGTGTCTGCCGCGTTCATTCCGATACGTTGAGCCTGACGATAGTAAAACGTATCTCGCCCAAGCGCCTGTTTGCCATCGACGCCCCAATCCTCGCGGCTGGTGAACGTCGTGCCTTTGTAAGCGATGAGGGGATCTCCAGTTTTTTCGTTGATAAAGACCGCGGCGCGAAAATTCGTCTTCTTGTGCGTGTCCGGATCGACTGGATTTTCAAGCATACTTGACTTGAGGTGCAGTTTCGCCAGATCCGCATCGCTGGCGTTTCTATATCCTTCCGGCGGTGTCCTGCTTTCCGGCGGGTCGTAAGCCGCCGCCGCCGCCTGCGCCTGGATACGAAATTTTTCAAACTGAGCCAGTTCTGAAGCGAGCGATGCGCATACTGCGGACAGGCAGGGTCCGCCAATCAACACGGTTGGACAACCTGCGCTGATGAGCCCGCCGTGTCCGGTCGCATCCCCCATACGAACGGCGGGTCTACCGTTGATGAGGACTGTCGCCGCGCCTATGGCGGCGGGGTCGGACGGCGTGATGCATTGCGCCATATCACCCATTCGCGCAGCTGGCAGCCCGCCAATGAGAACGTTTGGCGACCCTTGCAGGATGGGTCCGCCCACATGGATTGGGCATACGTGCATGTCCGTGAGGCGAGCGGCAGGGCGGGCGTCAGGCATATTGGCCGTCCTTCGCCGCAGATGCGGTGAAGCGGAGGCTCGATGCGACGGCGTTGAGGACGGCCAGTTGTTCGGAGGTGAAGTCACCCTGCACGCTGACTGTCATTTTTAAGAGACTGTCATCGTTTTTGATATAGACAAGTCTTTGTGCAATCGGGCTATCGCTCATGTCGTAGCGTATTGCCACGATGCATGCGTCCCGCCCGTCGAGCTGGTGGTCGCGGCTCCAGATTTTCTCAAATCCCTCAGATCGTTGCGCAATCTGGTTCAGTTCATTCTGAGCCAGGTCACCCAGCGAACGATCGGGGAGCACAGGTTGCCTGTGAATCGTCAGGCTCAATGGCGTGGCTCCGCTTACAGGAATCGTCAAAACCTGAACGCTATCGTCCCTGACGTCCGCAGGAAGGACAAGGCTCGCTTCATGAAACGTATAACGCATCACGAAAGTTTAGCGTCGGATTCTCCGGGGCGCCATTACAGGGCGGTTACAAAAAACGTCTGTCGTATCGGAGACGACGCCAAACCGTTGTTGGCGTTGCGTCCTTTACCCCAGCCGTCGCCGCAAGTCCTCTGCAACACGCACCGATCCGACCGAAATCCCGTTCCAGTTCCGCAATTCCTGCTCGGTCCATCCTGCAAGCACCGGGCTATCGGAAACGCCCTCTCCGCCGAAACGCGCCAGCACAGCAGCCATTGCGGCTTCTGCGCCGCGCAATCCGCCGTCGCGACATTTGATCGCGACGCCCAGGCCGGTCTGCGGCAAGCTCGCCACCAGCACGCCTTCTGCGCCGATCTTGGTGAAGGCGCGTTCGCCCAGCGCTTCCATGACCACGGTGTCGAAGCCGCCCGTTCCGCTGACCATGAACGGGGCGCTGGCGACGGCGCGGCGCAGCCGCTCGGCGGCGCGGGCGCGGTCAGGGCTGAAGCCCTGCCCTGTCGCGAAACGGGAATAGGCGAGCGCGAGGGCGCGCATCGGGATCGCGTAAGTCGGAATGGAGCAGCCGTCGACGCCGCGATTGGAGGCGTCGTGCGCGGCGCCGGTCACTTCGGTCATGGTCTGGGCCACGCGCTGCATGACCGGATGATCCGGGCGGATGTAGCCCTCGACGTCGATACCCTCGGCACAGGCGACGCAGATGAAACCGGAATGCTTGCCGGAGCAGTTGTTATGCAGCGCGCAGGGCTCTTCTCCTGCCGCGGCCAGACCGCGTGCCGCCGCCGCGTTGGTCGGCCAGTGCGCGCCGCATTCGAGCGAGGCCTGGTCCCGGCCCAATCGCCCGAGAATGCGTGAGGCGACGGCGGCGTGGGCGGGTTCGCCTCCGTGTGAAGCGCAGGCGAGCGCGAGGTCTTCCGGGATCAGGCCAAAGCGGTCCGCAGCCCCGCTTTCGATCAGCGGCAACGCCTGCAACGCCTTGACCGTGGAGCGAGGGAATACTGGCGCGTCGATATCGCCCTGCGAGAACGCTATGGCTCCGTTGGGGTCGGAAACCACGATGACGCCCGCGTGCAGGGATTCGACGCGCCCGCCGCGCAGCACTTCGGCCAGTGGCGCGTCGGTCTGGTGTGAGGCGTATTCAGTCGTCATCCCTGTCTCCCGTCAGCAACCAGACGCGCAGGCCTTCGGTCCGCGATCCGTCCGGGTCAATCTCGATGGCGCGCTCCATCACCGCGCGCCGCAGACGCAACAGCGCGGGAGCATCCATGGCGCCTGTTTCCGCGTTCTCCTGCCGCTCCGCAAGCCATGCCAAAGCGGCGCCCGCTTCCCGCAGCGCGGGTGGCGCGTCGCGATCGGGGGATAGTCCGTCTTCGACCAGAGCGCGCGCCTCAGTTTCATCGTCGCAGCAGACGTACAGCCAGACGTCGGCGGCGTCGGGTTGGGCGGAGGCGGCGAACTGCCTCAAAGAGACAGGCGCGGGCAGGAAGCGGACCGATTCGCGGTTCCGAGATTGTGAGAGTGAGGGCGGCAGAGGCGCCGGGCCGCTCGGCTGAGCTATGGGGGGCGCTTTTGTGGTTGTATTTTCGGTGTCCGGCGTGCTTGTGGCCTCCGCGGCTACGTTAGCCGACACGTCAGACGCCGCCGCTGCGGGAAAGAGATCGAATTGCGCGTCTTGCGTTCCGTGGCGCGTGCGATCCCTGCGGATGATCCCGCGCGGTTTGGCGGGTATAGCGACCGCGTCATCCGAAATCATTCCATCGAGCGCAGGCTGTTGCGTTTTCCGGGCCGGTGATCTCGTCATCGCGCAGCCATCGCTGTGTGGCGGTCAGGGAAACGTCGCCGCGACGACGGGTTCGTCCCGCGCCGCGTCATTGCGGCGGAAGGGAAGCCGTTTCTTTCGCCCCGGAAGCCAGACACTCGGCGCATAACCCTTCAATCTCGATCGTCGAATGCTGGACATGAAAGCCTGCATTACGCGACGCGAGTGAGATCGCCCGTACGATTCCGCCGTCTTCCAGCTCCATGACGCGCGCGCAGGCTCGGCAGATCAGAAACTGAGTGGCGTGGGCGCAGTCCCCGTCATGGTCATGGGAATGATCAAGCACATGCACGCACGGCACGAAGGAGGACAGGCGTTCGATCTTGTGCGCGAGCCCGTGCTCCAGAAGGAAGTCGAGCGCGCGATAGACTGTCGGCGGCGCGGCGCCTGCGTGACGGGCCTGCAACTGCTCGAGCAGATCGTAAGCGCGCAGCGGGTGCGACGATTCCAGCATCAGCCCCATTACCTGTCGCCGGAGCGCTGTCATCCGCACGCCGCGCTTCACGCACAGAGAGTCCGCGCGGTCCAGCAGGGCCTCGGTGCGGGGGGAGAGCCGATCTCCTTCGGGAACGACGGAGGCTTCGGGCGTAGGGCGGGTGGCGGTCGGCATTGCTTACATATCGTAGGCCATGTAGCGGGCGCTGCCCATACCCGCACGTGGTCGCCGTAATTTCATATTGATATATTATAACATCACGCCTACACCCGCCCGACCATGCGCCTTTTTCCTCTCTCCGATCAGCGGGACTTACTTGCGCCCGACGCAGTGCGACGGCTGACCCGGCGCCGCGTGTTCGCTGTATGCGCCGGGGCTGGCGTCGCTACGTATGCCGGTTGCGTTGAAGAAGTTTCTGCGATGACGCCTGTGCGTGCGCTCACGGCGGAAGCCGTCTGGCGCGACATAGCGGTGCAGATCGGCGGCGACGCCGTGGCGGTCGACTGCGTCATGACAGCGCCTGAGCTTGACCCGCATCTGTTTGAACCGACTCCCGCAACAGCGCGGGCCGTCGCGGCCGCGGCCGTGCTGATCGCCAACGGCGGCGGATACGACGCCTGGATGGATCGCCTCGTCGATGCAGGGAAGAACTCAGGCGCGCGCTATATTCGTATCTCCGACGTCATTGGCTGGCGCGAACCTGACAATACGCATTTCTGGTACGACCCCGTCATTGTGCGACAGGCGGCGGCGGCGATCGCCTCGGCCTTCTCGGGGTATGCGGGATACGCCGCGCCAGCCATCGCCGCCCGTAAGGAAGCGCTGTTGCGCGATATCGATGCTATCGTCGCGCGCGTTCGCGCGCTGCGTGCAAAATTCTCCGGTGCGCGCGTCGCTGCGACAGAGCCATTTCTCGACCGTCTGCTCGGCGCACTCGGGCTTGATGAAGCGCACGCAGAGTTTCAGCGATCGGTCATGAACGACGTCGAGCCGGGTCCGGCCGACGTGGCGGCGTTCGAGAGCGATCTGCGAAATGGGCGTCTGCGCATGTTGGTCTACAATGCGCAAACAGTGACTCCGGCCACCACACGCTTGCTGTCGTTGGCCGGTGCCGCGCGGATTCCGACAATATCGGTGACGGAGACGCTGCCGCCGAAACTGCGCTGGCAGGATTGGATGAGCGGCATACTTGATCAGATCGAGCAGGCCCTGAGTTCCAACGTCAATCGGAGGCCTGCATGAGCTTGAACGCCGATGGCGTGACCGGAACAATGACGTTGGCGCGCCCCGTCGTGACTGATGGCGTCGCCCATCCACCTGCTGCGGTTTCCTGTCAGGCTCTCTCCATTGGTCATGGGGAGCGCGTCGTTCTGCAAGCCGCCAGTTTTTCCATTCCGGCGGGCAGCTTCGTCGGTCTTCTCGGTCCGAACGGCGCAGGAAAGACGACCTTCCTGCGCGCTTTGCTCGGGCTGACGCCGGTGCGAAGTGGGGAGTTGCATGTTTTCGGCGCGTCGCCGGTCTGCGGCGACAGTAACGTCGGATACATGCCCCAGAGCCGCACGCCGATCCGCGTTAGTCTGACCGGGCGCGATATGCTGGCGTCCTCCTTGCACGGCGAGAGATGGGGGTTGCCACTAGCGCGCGCCGAAGGCGCCAGGCGGATCGACGAGGCTCTTCATGCGGCGGATGCGCAGGATTTGGCCGAACGCCGGATCGACGCTCTTTCAGGTGGTGAGTTGCAGAGACTTCGCCTTGCGCAGGCGCTTCTGAGCGCACCGCGACTGCTGCTGCTCGACGAACCGCTGGCGAGTTTCGATCCGGTGCGCATGCGCGAGGCCGCGCTGCAGATCCGTGAAGTTGCGCGCCGCGCGGGAGCCACGGTGATCTGTTCCGCGCACGATATCGATCCGTTACTCGGCGTCATGGATTCCGTGCTTTATATCGCGCGGGGCAGAGCGAGGCTGGGCTCGGTGGACGAAGTGATCACCAGCTCCGCGCTGTCTGACCTGTATGGCGCTCCGGTTGAAGTGTATCGGTCTCCCCGGGGGCGAGTTTTCGTCAGCGCCGACGTCGCATGAGAGAGGCTTGCGCCGAACGCCTGCGCGCGTAGTCTCCGCGCTGCCTGTCCATATCCCTGTCGCTGCTGGTTCCGTCGATGCTCGAATATGATTTCATGCGCATGGCCTTCGCCGCGTCCGGGTGCGTGGCCGTACTGGCGGGGCCTGTAGGTTGGTTCCTTGCATTGCGCGGGCAGAGTTTTGCGGGACATGCGTTGTCGCATATCGGCTTCGCGGGCGCAGTTGGCGCGGCGTTGCTTGGTTGGCCGCCGCTCGCGGGGTTACTGGTGGTGGCGGTGGCGTCCGGCGCGGGCATGGGCGCGCTGGGGGACCGCGCCACAGGGCGGGACGTTGCGATCGGCATGATCCTCTCGCTCGCCATGGGGTGTGGCGCGCTGTTCCTGCACCTGCTCACCCACTCCGCCATGACGGCGACGGCTCTGCTGTTCGGCAACGTTCTTGGCGTCACGCACGGAACGCTCGCATCGCTGGCGGTGATCACGGCGTTTTCGCTGGCGATGCTGGCTTTTCTCTCGCGTCCTTTGCTGTTCGCAAGCCTTCAGCCTGAACTGGCGGAGGCGCGGGGCGTCAGGATGCCCCTTCTTTCGGTTCTGTTCCTGATGCTGGTCGGCGCCGCAACGGCCGGCTGCGCGCAAGTGACGGGCGTTTTGCTGGTCTTCACGCTTATGGTCGGCCCGGGGGCGACGATCCTGCGGGTCGGGCTGTCGCCTGCGCTCGCGCTGCCGGCCGCAGCGGTTTTGGCGCTGGCGGAGGCGTGGGGCGGTCTGGCGTTGTCATGGTGGAGCAACGCTCCGGCGTCGTTCTGGATAGCGGTTTTGAGCGTCGTCTGTTTTCTTGTCTCAGGTATTCCAGCGCAGTCTTTGCGGTTCAGGCGTGAGGGGGACGCGGGTTCCTGCTGATCGCGGGATTGGTGACAAGCAGGGAATGTCACCGACCAGGTGGGATGGCGCAGGTGTTGAAGTGCTCCCCCTTCAACGAACGGCGTCTGATTTTACAAGGCTTTTTGCTTCTTTTTCTTCAGCATAAAGAAGACGCAAATGGCCCCCGGAGCGCTTCGAAAATAATGAACGCGCCCCTGCGATATGTCGCTCTGTCTGTAGGTTCTATCGCCCGATCAGATTGGACCACGGATGGCTGGCGGTTCGCGTCATGACGATATGGGCCCTGCACGTCGGCGTCCCGAATACGCCCGCGATGGCATCGCCGTCCGGGCGCCCTTCGAACACCATGGGCAAGGGGCGGCGACTGGCGTCGGTGAGCCTGAGCTGCGCGTGGAAACGCTTGTGGTCCGCGTCCGGATGGCCGCGCAGGGTCAGGGCCCCGGTGCCGGGGGAGAAGACCAGACGGTCTGACTGGATCTGCAGGACGGAGTCCGTCTGATCGGGGCAAGCGCCCCGGTCTGTAACCAGGCGGCCAGTCCAGTTTCCGTAGGGATCGTCCTGGGCTGACTGCGCCGCGAGAGCTGGCGCCGCGAGAAGCGGGAGCAGGGCGACAAGAGCGCCAGCGCCGCCGAGCCTGCTGGCTCCGACTGCGCAAGATCTCGGAAAAATGCGCCGTAACATGATCTCGGCCTCCGGTTCGTTAGCGGCGGCGGAGCCTTCTGCTGGGCGTCCGCTTCGCCCGGCGCACCTCCCATGCGGTGAAAGAGGTGCGAAAAGGATGGAAACTGGTGACGCTGGGCCGCCATCGTCCTATACCGCGCCGATAACCCGCCGCAACACCTCCGCCGCCATGCCATCGTATCACCACGACGGAGGCGGCGACAGCAAGGACCTGCCGATGACCGGACCCGCTCAGGACACGCCACTGCCGCTCGACGCCTCGCTGCATTCGGACCGGATACTGATTCTGGATTTCGGGTCGCAGGTGACGCAGTTGATCGCCCGTCGTGTGCGTGAGAGCGGCGTTTATTGCGAGATTTGGCCGTTCACGGCGGACGCCGAGCGCATCCGCTCTTTCGCGCCGCGCGGCGTCATCCTGTCCGGCGGTCCCGCCAGCGTTCATGACGCGGGAGCTCCCGTCGTTCCGGACGTCGTCTTCACTCTCAACGTCCCGGCTCTGGGCATCTGCTACGGTCAGCAGGCGATGTGCAACCAGCTTGGCGGCAAGGTGGAGGGATCGGACCACCGGGAGTTCGGTCGGGCGTTCGTAGACATCACCGAGGATTGCGCGCTGTTCCGTGGCGTGTGGGCGCGCGGCGGGCGTGAACAGGTGTGGATGAGCCATGGTGACCGTGTGACGCAGATCCCTCCGGGGTTCCGCGCCGTCGCGACGTCCGAAGGCGCGCCGTTCGCGGTGATCGCCGACGAGGGGCGCAGGCTTTATGGCGTGCAGTTCCACCCGGAGGTGGTGCATACGCCGCACGGCGCCGCGCTGCTGCGCAACTTCACGCACCATGTCGCCGGCTGCACCGGGTCGTGGACGATGGCGGGTTTCCGTGACGTCGAGATCGAGAAGATCCGCAAGCAGGTTGGCGACAAACGGGTGATTTGCGGCCTTTCGGGCGGCGTCGACTCATCTGTCGCAGCAGTGCTGATTCACGAGGCTATCGGCGACCAGTTGACCTGCATTTTCGTCGATCACGGGATGCTGCGTCTGGGTGAGGCGGAGGAGGTGGTCAACACGTTCCGCGGTCGCTTCAACATCAAGCTGGTGCATCGCGACGCGTCCGAACTGTTCCTGTCGGAGCTTGAAGGCGTGACCGACCCGGAGATCAAGCGCAAGACGATCGGGCGGTTGTTCGTCGAGGTGTTCGAAGAGGAAGCGGCGAAGATCGGCGGCGCCGATTTCCTCGCGCAGGGCACGCTATATCCGGATGTGATCGAGAGCGTCAGCTTCACCGGCGGCCCTTCGGTCACCATCAAGTCTCATCACAACGTCGGCGGTCTGCCGGAGCGTATGAACATGGGGCTGGTGGAGCCCCTGCGTGAGCTGTTCAAGGATGAGGTCCGCGCCCTCGGGCGCGAACTGGGCATTCCAGAGGTCATCGTGGGCCGCCATCCCTTCCCCGGGCCGGGGCTTGCGATCCGCATCCCGACGGACGCCATCACGCGTGAGAAGCTCGATCTCCTGCGTCGCGTCGACGCGATCTATCTGGAAGAAATCCGGAACGCGGGCCTTTATGACGCGATCTGGCAGGCGTTCGCGGTTCTGCTGCCGGTGAAGACGGTCGGCGTGATGGGAGACGGCCGCACATATGATCAGGCCTGCGCGCTGCGCGCCGTGACCAGCACGGACGGCATGACGGCGGAAGTTTATCCGTTCGATATGGGATTCCTGAATCGTGTGGCGAGCCGCATCGTCAACGAGGTGCGCGGGGTTAACCGGGTGACCTATGACATTACGTCAAAGCCGCCCGGCACGATCGAGTGGGAGTGATCTAAGGTCGTTTCAGACCATCTCGCGCCGTGCCAAGAATCGCCTGAACCTTCTGACTAACAAGGACTTTTCTTCCTACCCCGTATCACTGCATGTCACTCCAGCCCGGCCACTTTGTTGGTAGCGATGTTGGTATGGCGCAGAATGGTCAAGAAACGGGCTTTCGCTACCAACACACCCTTTGTTGGTATCCGTTCGTCCCCGACCGGATGCGGATTTATGGGCGATCTCACTGATAAAGAACTGAAAAATCTCAAGCCAAAGGCCAAGCTCTACAAGGTGACGGACCGCGACGGGATGCACGCCGCTGTCACGCCGAGCGGGGTCATTTCATTCCGGTATCAGTATCGGGTAAACGGGCGGCAGGAGATCTTGACCATCGGCCGCTATAGCGCCGAGGCGGCGCGCACGCTGACTCGGGCGCCCGACGCGTTGGAATATGGAATGGATGTGTCGCTTGCGGAAGCGAGGACGCTTTTGACGCGCGCGAGGCGTCAGGTTGAGCGGGGTGAGTCGCCGTCGAAAGCCAAGGTGGAGAAGCGCACTGCGTCAGCCGAAGCGTTCACCTTCGGCGGTTGGGCGGAAGCGTATTTCAAGCACAAGGCCGATCCCAGGTCGGGGGCAGAAAGGCTGGCCGACAGCACGCTAGCGATGCGCCGCTCTGTCTATGATCGCGCCATCGCGGGAAACTTGTCGAAGCTCAAGCTGGGGGAGGTAACCCCACAGCGTCTCAAGCGCCTCTGTGACGAGGTCAAAGAGAAACGCGGGCCGGCCGTCGCCGTGCATGTCCGCGAGGTCGTGTTGCTGGTGTTCCGCCACGCCCAGGCATGTGGGCTGGATGTGAGCAATCCAGCCGAGTCGATACGCACCAGCGCTATCGCCACGTTCGAGCCGCGCGAGCGCGCCTTATCGCCGTCAGAAGTTCGCGCCGTCCTGACGGCTTTGGATCACGTGGCGGCGGCGCCAACGCTGCGCTCAGCGGTGAAGTTTGTTCTGCTTACTGGAGTTCGCAAGTCGGAGTTCATTGACGCCACATGGAAGGAAATCGACTTCGCCGCCGCGCGCTGGACGATTCCGGCCGAGCGTATGAAGGCTGGCAAGATGCATGTTGTCCCGCTGAGTGATCAGGCGCTCGACATTCTTACGGCGTTCCGGACCATGTTCGGCGTCAGCCGATACCTGCATCCTGGCCGGTACGACGGCGATACGCCCATAAGCAACGCCACGCTCAATCGCGTGATCGATGCGGCCGTGGAGCGTATCCGCAAGGATGACCCGGACTTTGAAAGCCTTGGCGTTCACGACCTGCGCCGCACCTTTTCGACAGGCCTAAACCGAGCCAAGTTCGATGAACGCTGGATCGAGATGAGTATGGCTCACGCGCCGCGGAACCGGATCGCAGCTGTCTATAACGTGAACCGCTACTTGGCAGAGCGCAAAATCATGCTTCAATGCTGGGCTGATATGCTCGATGCCTGGGTGAAGGGCGAGTCTGCCAAAGAGCTGATCGCCGACGCGAAGCAGCGCGCCGCCGAGATCCACGACGACGAGTTGGACGACGATCTCTGAACTACGCGTGGCTTGCGCGCCTTCTCTCCGTCAACGCCTCTGGCGGCCGCCAGCCGGCGGGGTTAGCGATCCAACAATCGATATCGGATTCGTGCCAACCGGATCCGTTCATGCTGATCTTCAGCTGGGCTGGGAAGGTGCCCTCGGCGATCTTGCGGTAGATAGTGGAGCGGCTGAGTCCGGTGCGGGCGAGAACGGTCTTCAGACGAACGATACGGCTTGCGACGAGCATGGTCATGCTGCCTCCTGCTGGATGCTTTTGACATTGCAGGGACCAGACAGGTCGATGATTCGTTGTTGTGCAACAGATATTTGATGGTCGTAGTAGTGGAGCGTGGAGGGGGTAAAAAATGCCGGGGTCGGTGCCGTAGCTTAACGTGAATTCTGGACCAAGACTGCGATCCGACTAGCTATCGACACCGAAGTCTTGCCGGCGGTCTCCGACCATAGCATCGACAGCGGGGCGGGTTTGAGTCGCTCGGCAATCGCGCGTCGCCGCGTGGACTGCAGCCGGACATGTTGCCCGCCTGATACTGGCGCTGGTAGGCTTGGCCAAGTCCGGGCCCGCGGTCGGCGCAGCGGCCGGAAGGTGCGATGCATGCGTAGCTCAGCTGGATAGAGCGCCACCTTCGAAGTGGAGGCTATACGTTCAAATCGTGTCGCTCGGTCCCATTTCCTCCAAGGAAAGCAGAGCGATAATAACGGTCCTTCGGGGTCGTTTTTGCTTAGAGGGCCAAAATTCCGCGCCGCTCTAAGCAGAATCCATTCAGTTGGATGAAAGTCGCGTGCGGACGCGACCTTCCTCGTTGGTCGCGTAGCCGTCGTTTAAAGCTCGAAGAGGAAGTTCAGTCGTGCCCGTGCGACAGCAACTACCTGCCGGCCACCAACGCCTACGCCAGGTATCGGTCTGCTGCAGGGCCCGCGACCCTCGATTTCGCGCTCTTCCTCGCCTGGCTGCGTAGACCCGACCGTTGCCATGCGAAGATTGGGGCTCGCCCCGTCATCGCCTTGGCGCACGCGTTCCCCGCGGCACAGATTCGCGGCATCGAGCCATCGCCCTTGCCTTATCGGGTGTCGCGCCTCCGCACGCGCAATCTCCCCAATGTTCAACTGTGCCGACGCGACTTTCACCGCTGCGACCTGTCGGACGCCCAGGCTGTGATTTGCTACCTGATGACGAGGCCCATGCGGGTCTGCACTGCGCCCTGGGGCCACACTCGACGAGCCCAAGCGGGGCGGACGCGGTTTAACCCCGGCCACTTTTCGGCGGAGGAGCACCGAAGGGGGGGGGCACACGTTCGAATCGCGTCGCGCGCCAAGCACCCTCTGACGACGCAGAGTCTATCGCGCGAAACATTTTTGGACAGCCGGTTTCATGCGGCCAGGAATGGGCCAAGGGCGTCCATCAAAGCTTGTGGCGCTTCTTCCTGCGGGCTGTGGCCGCAGTCGATCGCGTGGCCGCGCACGTCGATCGCCTTTTCTCGCCAGGTCGCAAGCACATCGTACAGCGCTCCGACCGTGCCGCGACCGCCCCACAATGCCATCAGCGGCACTTGTACTTTCTTCTCGCTATCGGCGGCATCATGTTCGAGGTCGATGGTCGCCGCGGCGCGATAATCCTCGCAGATCGCGTGACGTGTCCTTGGGTCGGCATAGCAGCGCTGATATTCCTCCAGCACGCGAGGGTCGGATGCGCCTTCGGTCTTGATCTGACCTGAGATGTGTTTGTTGAGGAAAAACGCAGGATCGGCGCCGATCATCTTCTCGGGCAAGGGGGAAGGCTGAATGAGAAAGAACCACCAGAAATAGCGCCGCGCGAATTCCATATCGGTTCGCGCGTACATCGTCGCGGTCGGAGCGATGTCCAGCAACGTGACTCTGGTGACGAGGTCAGGAAAGTCGAGCGCCATGCGATGGGCAACCCGGGCCCCCCGGTCGTGAGCCACTACCGCGAAGCGATCATGGCCGAAGGATCGCATGACCGCCACCTGATCCGCCGCCATCGCGCGCTTGGAATAATTGACGTGAGCCTCGCCGCCGTCGAGCTTCTCGCTGTCGCCATAGCCTCGCAGGTCCGCAGCGACGACAGTGAAGTGCTTGGCGAGCTCTGGTGCCACCTTGTGCCACGTCAGGTGCGTCTGGGGATGGCCGTGAAGCAGCAACAGGGGAGGTCCGTCGCCCGCGATCGCGGCCCGAATGCGCACGCCATCTGCATCGACATCGAACCAAGTGAAGCCCGGCATGATGTCGGGGCGGCCAGCCACCTCTTTCATGCGTCGATCCTATCGCAAAGCCACGGGCTCGCCTTTAGATATTCCGCCTCGAAAGACCGAATACTGTCCGCGTGGCGCAGCGTGCCACCGATGCGGTCAAGGCCGTCCAGCAGGGCGGTCCGGCGATCCGCATCAACCGAGAACGCGATCGATAGATCGCCGGCGTTTATGACCTGTGCTTCCAGATCGACGAGGATTTCACACCCCGTGGGGCCGATGGCGTCAAACAGCGCAGCGATCTCGCTGGCCGAGAGCGTCACAAGCAGCAGACCGTTGTTGGCGGCGTTATCCGCGAAGATGCCGGCGAATGATGTGCCGATGATGGCGCGGATGCCGTATTGAAGCATTCCCCACACCGCATGCTCGCGTGACGAGCCGCAACCGAAGTTCGGTCCGACAACCAGAAAGCGGCTGTCTTGCGTCGCTGGCTTGTTGAGGATGAAGTCTTTGCGGGCATTTCCACGCTCGTCGAAACGAAGATTGTGAAAAAGCCCCTGCGCCAGTCCGGACCGGTCGATCCCTTTCAGGAATTGTTTGGGCATGATGACGTCGGTATCGACATTGGCGTTCGGGATCGGGCACGCCACACCCTTTACGCTCACAAATTTCTCCATGGTCAGGCCTTCAGGAGTTTGAGGGTGCGGACGTCGGTGAGACGTCCCGTAACCGCGGCGGCGGCGACCATGGCGGGGCTCATTAAATGAGTGCGGCCGCCCGTGCCCTGTCGACCCTCGAAATTGCGGTTGGTGCTGGACGCGCAACGTTCGCCGGGGGCGAGGACATCGTCGTTCATCGCGAGGCACATCGAGCAGCCGGACCGTCGCCATTCAAAGCCAGCCTCCACGAAGACGCGATCCAGTCCTTCTGCTTCCGCCTCGCGCCGCACGCTGCTGCTGCCTGGCGAGATCATCGCCCGCACGCCGGGCGCTACACGCCGCCCCCGCAATATCCGAGCGGCGTCCCGAAGGTCAGACAGACGTGCATTGGTGCAGGATCCGATGAACGCCCGGTCGATCCTGATGTCCGACAAGGGCGTGCCTGGTGCGAGGTCCATATATTCGAGGGCGCGGACTACTCCCGCCCGCTTGTCTGCTGCGACAGCCTTAGGATCTGGCACCACATCGTCGATTGCGCCAGCTTGGTCAGGACTCGTGCCCCAGCTCACCATCGGTGCGACCTGCGCGGCCTGGATGACTATCTCCCGATCGAAAACGGCGCCCTTGTCGGTGCGCATGTCTGCCCAGGTTTTTTGTGCTTCCGCCAGCATGGCGCTGGACGGGCTGCGTGGTCGGCCTGCGATATAGGCGAAGACCTTCTCATCGGCCGCCATTAACGCGACGCGCGCACCGCACTCCACCGCCATGTTGCAGATCGTCATGCGGCCTTCGACTTCAAGAGCGTCGATGGCCTCCCCCGCGAATTCGAGTGCGTGTCCGGCCGCCCCGTCGGCGCCGATCTTGCGGATCAGCGTCATGATAAGATCCTTTGCGGTGACGCCCACAGGCAGCGGGCCTTCGAAGCGCGCGCGCATACGCTTCAGGCACGTGTAAGGTAGCGTTTGCGTCGCGAGCAGATGCTCGACGTCGGACGTGCCGATGCCGAAACCTACGGCGCCAAAGGCACCGTAGGTCGTGGTGTGACTGTCACCGGCGGCGATCACCATACCGGGCAATACCCAGCCGAGTTCCGGCAGCACGACGTGCTCAATGCCCTGCCGCGGATCCTGTACATCGAACATCTCGATGCCGAAGTCGCGACCATTTCGCGCGAAATAGTCCATCTGACCTTGAGCGCCTTTGTCTTCGACCACATCGGTGCGGTTAGCGGCGGTCGAATTGACATGATCGACTACGCCCAGCGCGGCCTGCGGCCGCCATACCTTGCGACCGGCTTCCCTCAGGCCGCTAAAAGCCTGTGGGCTCGTATATTCGTTAAGAACCGTGCGATCGACATACAGGAGCAGTCGTTCTTCACGACCCTGCACGCCCGCGCCAAGCGACATTATGCGATGCCGGTCGATAATCTTATCATAGAGCGTGAGCGGACCCGCCATTGCCCAGAATCATCCCGATGTGTGCTACGAGATTAGCGCGAGGCGACGGACGCGGGCCAATGTCGGATATCAATCAATTTATGCGGCGGACGAGTGATGGAAACGGCTTGGTTGGAGGATTTCGTCAAGCTAGCCGAGGAAGGCAATTTCTCGCGGGCCGCCCAGGCGCGTAACCTCAGCCAGCCCGCCTTCAGCCGCAGGATCAAGGCACTGGAGGAATGGGTCGATGCCACGTTGATCGATAGGGATACACATCGTATCGCCCTGACGCCCGCCGGCGCTGCTTTCCGAAGTGTCGCAGAAGAACTGCTGCGCCGGTTGGCGCTTGGCAGGGACGAAGCGCGGGCACTCGGCGCCGCGCAGACGAGCACGTTGCGCTTCGCATCGACCCATGCGTTGTCGGTGACTTTTTTTCCGGATTGGCTGCGCGGTTTCGAGGAAGAAAGCGAGCTAGGGCCCGTCAGTCTCATTGCCGACCACATGGCGGCTTGCGAGCGCATCATGCTCGAGGGCACTGCCGACATGCTGCTTTGTCACCACCACCCTTCAGCGCGGCACAGGCTCGATGAAGGCAATTTTCGGTCTGTCTCGCTGGGCGATGACCAACTGATCCCGGTCTGCGTGCCGGACAGCTGCGGTACGCCTCTTTTCCCGCTTCCGGGAAAGGACGGCGAGTTTCTTCCTTATCTTGAATTCGACGAGCATTCCGGCATGGGGCGAATCCTTGCGGCGTCCCAAGTGATCGAACGTGGCGGTGCTCAGCTTCGCCCGGTGTTCCGCTCGCATCTAGCCAGCGTCCTTCTGAGGATGGCGCGAGATGGCAAGGGCATAGCCTGGGCGCCGATGAGCCTCTGTGCGGGCGACCTGGCATCCGGCCGCCTGATGAAAGCCGCTGAGGGCTGGGACGTGCGGATCGAGATCCGCATCTTCCGCCCCCGACAGCGTCGTAGCACTGCCGTCGAGGCCCTCTGGAGACGTCTTCCAGCAGCAGAGTAACGCGCTCACATGCCGGCCGCATACTAATGGACCCGGATCACCCGTCCGCGGTAGCCCATTTCCGGGCACTGACATCCGCTAGCGCCTCGAATATGGCCGGCGTGCGTTCCAGACGGGCGATCGTTCGCGCGCCTTCGAGGGCTGCGACCAGTGCGGCGGCGGTAGCGGATGCGCACGCGGGAGCAAGGCCGCCCCCCCTGAAATGCTCGGCAATGATCTCGGTCGATCCGACGAATCCGCGCGCGACCCGCTTGGTGAGTTCGGCATCAATCGCGGGCAACTCGTTCGCCAGATTTTGCATGAGGCATCCATACTGGAAATCGGCGGCGACCATTTCGGCAGCGAATGCGCTGAAAAGGCGTCGAACAAAACTCACAGCATCTCCCGTCGTATCCGCGGAGATATTCCGCAAAACCGCAATTCTGCCTGCGATGTAATGATCGATCGCCTCTTCGGCGAGCTGGGCCTTGCCGCGTGGAAAGTGGAAGTAGAACGACCCTTTAGGCGCGCCGCTTTCTTCCAGGATCTGGGTCAATCCAGTCGCGGTATAGCCTTGGATGCGGAACAGCCGTTCGGCGGCGGCGATCGCACGAGCGCGCGCGTCAGTCTTACGTGTCATCCCGGCAATATAACACGCCTCGCTTGACGCATCTATGGTGATCACCATACTATGGCGATTGCCATATTTCGGAACGTGGCGATGCCTCTCTATCAATCCAAGCCATCGCCGTCCCGACGCACCGTCCTGGCCATGGGGGCGGCCAGCCTGGTTGCGGCGTCGCTTCGGCCCGCCCGCGCAAACCCTATGGGAGGAACTGATTTGACGACGCAGCCATATGGCGGGGGAACGCTTCCCAAAGAGATCCGCTCGCGCATGATCCGTGGGGTCAACGGCCTCGACGTCCATATTCTCGAAGCCGGTCACGAAAGCCCTGGCCGGCCGCTCGCGCTGCTTCTGCACGGCTTTCCGGATCTGGCTTACGGCTGGCGACACGTGATGCCGATCCTGACCGATGCCGGGTACCATGTCGTGGCGCCCGACCAGCGGGGCTATGGCCGCACGACCGGATGGGTCGACGGCTATGACGCTCCGTTGGAGCCCTTCAGCTTGTTGAACATGACGCGTGATGTCCTCGGACTGGTTTCGGCCTTGGGGTATCGACGGACAGCGATGCTGGTCGGGCACGATTTCGGCTCGCCCGTCGCGGCCTATTGCGCGCTCGCCCGACCGGATGTCTTTCCCTCGGTGGTGCTGATGAGCGCTCCGTTTCCCGGTCCGCCGACATTTCCGTTCGATACTGCGGAGCAGGAAGAACCCTCAGTTCGACCGAACACCGACAATCAAAAGCTGGCGGCCGCGCTGGCGGCGCTCGATCCGCCGAGAAAGTATTATCAGCAATATCTGAGCGCGCGGCCGGCAAACGATGACCTATGGCACCCGCCTCAAGGTCTGCACGGGTTTCTTCGAGCGTTTTTCTACGTCAAAAGCGCCGACTGGCCGGGAAACAAGCCCTATCCGTTGAAGGGCCGAACCGCCGCAGACCTCGCGCAAATGCCAACCTATTACGTCATGGAGCTCCGTAAGACGATGCCCGAGACGGTGGCCCCATTTGAACCGTCCGCCGCCGAGGTCCAGGCCTGCAAATGGCTCACCGAGCCGGAACTGGGCGTCTACACGGACGAGTATGACCGCACCGGGTTTCAGGGCGCCCTGCAGGCTTATCGCGTCGTCTCCGATCCTGGCCTGAATGCTGAGTTGCGGCTGTTTTCTGGCAAGACGATCGATGTCCCGTCGCTCTTCATCGGAGGCAGGAGCGACTGGGGCACCTATGCGGCGCCGGACGCGCTCGATCTAATGAGGACGAAGGCGACGACGAAGATAGGGGAAATTGAGCTGATCGATGGTGCGGGTCACTGGATTCAACAGGAGCAGCCAGCTCGGCTCGGCATGCTCCTGCTCGCCTTCGCCAAGGAGGTTGGCGGGGTGGATCGGGCCAGCCGTTAGGCGTTCGCCACGAGGGTCTCGTGTACAAGAAGGTCCACAATGGAGATGGACCGACGCGACTGAACTCCGCGGCCTACTGGCGCCAAGCGAATGGCAATCCGACGTTAGTGCCCTTCTGGCTGTCCTCCGTCAGCGCTACCCAGACCTCTCGAACAGTAGCTAGGTGGCGAGATGTCCATCGGTATCAGCTTGATCGTCCTGCTAGCCGCGCTCTTGCATGCGAGCTGGAATGCATTGTTGCGCGCCGGTTCTGACCGTCTCTGGTCAATGACGATAATGTGTGTGGCGATCGCGATCGTTTGCGCGGGGTTGGCTCCCTTCGTTCCAGCTCCGGCAAAAGCCAGCTGGGAATATGCGCTCCTCTCGGCGCTGCTCCATGTCGGCTACAATCTCTTTTTGGTGCGAACTTACCGGAGCGGAGATCTCGGGCAAACCTACCCGATCTCGCGCGGCTCCTCGCCAGTTCTCGTATCGATCGGAGCGATGCTGTTCGCGGGCGAATTCCCCGATCCAATCGGCGCTTTCGGCGTCATGCTCGTTTCCGGAGGGATCGGATCGCTCGCTTTACAGGGGCGAACAATCGGATGGGGCAGCCTTCCCTACGCGTTTGGAACGGGATGCTTCATCGCTGCCTATAGTGTGACCGACGGCATCGGCGTCCGTCTGTCCGGCTCGCCGATCGGTTATACGGTCTGGATGTGCCTGCTGTGGGGCGTGATGGCGCCGCCCGTCTATGCGGTCTTGCGCGACTGGCCCAGCCTCATGCGCGATCGACGAGAGACGGCGATCGCCGCCGGTGGCGGGATCGTATCGCTCGTTGCCTATGGTATTGTGATCTTTGCCATGTCGTGGGGGCCAATGGCATCGGTATCGGCGCTCCGTGAAACCAGCGTCGTATTCGCCGCGCTGATCGGCCGTATCTTTCTGAGCGAGCGGCTAACGACCTGGCGCATTGTTGCCTGCTGTGTGGTGGCGCTCGGCGCGATTCTGATCAGCCATGACGGTACCGCCGGGTCCGCTGCCCCGGTTGCTCACAGGTCTGATTTGCACTGGATGGGGACCGGCATGCAATCTGACCCCGTGGCGAAATAGATGCTCGCGAACACGGCGGCTGCGCATCGCACCGTCCAGGCGCGCGCTCACGCGGACGTGCTCCGCTCGAGTGAGGAGGTGGTGGCCGACCACGCCCGCTTCTTCGGGCGCAACCGGACCATCTATAATCCCTGACGCTACCTTCCGGTATTGGCCATGAAGCCCGGCACTCCGGAACGGCGCGCCCTTCGTGGGCTGGCACCTGCCGACAGCACTGGCCAAGCTGAGGCGGCGCGTCTGGGATCAGGTAACGAGGCTGACCGGCGGTTCGTACGCGTGCTGTCCCTGGTTGTGCGGATTCCGATGATGGCGCCCGTTTATTCCGATCGGATGGCGCCCAGATTTCCGATCTGATGCCGCCCAGGCGGGAGCATCGTCGGCGGGTTCATCAGGGGCTAAGCAGAGGTCGGCGTTAAGCCTTTGCGGAGCGGCGGGTGCGGCGGAGCGACTCTCCGGCGAGCTCGATGCGGTGGGCGTTGTGGACCACGCGGTCGAGGATGGCGTCGGCGTAGGTGGTCTGGCCGATCGCGGCGTGCCAGGCGGACACGGGGAGCGGGCTGGGGATTGGCGAGCAGCCTGTCGCTGCCAAGCCCCTCGCCGCCGGCATAGCGCGGTCGGGAGTGGCGCTTAGGGCGGGGCGATTCGACCGCCCCGCGACAACGTTGGATGGGGAAAGGTCTGCCAACCTGAACAGCGTTCAGGATAATCGCAAAATACTAGAGCGAAATCCTACCTGTCTGGATCGTACCCGGCGGCACTGAAGTAGTTGGCACACTCGTCTGGCGTGAAGGTTTTGGAGAGCGTGCCGATGGTGTTCCACAGGGCTTCGACGGTCCGGGCGGCCGCTTTGCGCAGATAGGCCTTGAGCTTGGCGAAGGCGTTCTCGATGGGGTTGAAGTCCGGGCTGTAGGGCGGCAGGAACTTTAATGTGCCACCGGCCTGCTCGATGAGATGGCGGGTGCGCTCGCCCTTGTGGCTGGAGAGGTTGTGCATGATGACGACATCGCCTGGCCTCAACTCCGAAATCAGAACGCGCTCGATGTAGGTCTCGAAGGCGACCCGATTGATCGGGCCGTTCATGACGAACGGGGCGATCATCCCGTGATGGGCCAACCCGGCGATGACGGTTGCCGTGCGCCAGTGCCCGAAGGGTACGCCCATGCGCAGCCGCTGTCCGCGCGTGAAGCGGCCATGGGTGCGGGCCATATTGGTCTTGGCCCAGGTCTCATCGATAAAGACCAGGCGCTCGGGGTCGAGATCGATCTGTCCGTCGAACCAGGCCTGTCGTCGGCTCAGGATATCGGGCCGATCCTGCTCGCTTGCGTGCGCGGTCTTTTTTGCGCGTCAGCCCGTGTCGGGCGAAGAAGCGCTGCAGCGTGCCATGACCGAAGCTGTGGCCGACATCGATTAGGGCAGCGCGAAGCTCTGCGGTCGTCATGTCCGGTGTCTGCGCCAGAAGGCGACAGATCAACTCGTGCTGGGTTTCGATCCTGCTGGAGCGGCGGTCGCCGCCCAGCGCTCCGGGCGCGACATCCCCTTGGCGCCGATCCAAGGCTCGCCAGCGACTGACGCTCGCGGCGCTGACGCCGAACCGGGCTGCCGCGGCACGGTGGCTGGCACCCTCGGCGACAGCCGCCAGAACACGAGTTCGGAGATCAACTGAAAGGGCTCGCGACATGACGGCCAGCCTCCCCGCCGGCCGGCATCATGAATCACAGATCAGCCGACGTGTGTACCCTCGCGATTCAATCAGATCGGGGAGCGCTCTAGACCCTGTGTTGCGTCCAGAACCCCGGCTGGCGCCGCGGTGATCGCAGGGCGGCGCCGGAGACCGGGGGAACGGCTGGTCGGTCTCTGACGCCAGCCGCCTGTCTCAATCTGCCGACCTTTGGCCATAGGCCGTCGGCGACAGCCCCGTGATGCGACTGAATGCGGTGCTGAAGGCGCTCACCGACCCATAGCCCGCCAATTTCGCGACTTCGATCATCGGACGCCTGCCCGACATCAGGACGGCTTTAGCCAACGTCATGCGCCAAGCCGACAGATAGCCGATAGGCGAGACGCCGACGATCTCGGCGAAACGGGCCGCGAACCCGGCACGCGACATACCCGCTTCTTCAGCCAGGCGCGCGACGGTCCAGTCTCGCGACGGCTCCTTGTGCAACGCTCGAAGGGCACGACTGATGCGCAGATCGGCCAGGCCCGCCAGCAGTCCGGGACGCATGCCTTCCAGCTGATCGGCGCGATGGCGCAGCGATTCCACGAGAACTACCTCCAGCAGGCGGTCCAGCACCAGCGACCGACCTGGCCGATCCGACGTAGCCTCCTCGTCGAGGAGACCCAGCAGCCGTCCCAGCCGCTGAGCGACAATGTCGGCCGCGCGGATGTGCACGATCGGCGAGAGTAGGCCCGCAATCTGATCGGCATTGGGCTCGGCGAACATGAAATGGCCCGCGAGAAATCGGGCGGCAGGCGCGGCGGGATCAACCCCCTGGAGGGCTTTCGGGTCAGCGAACAGCGCTTTCAGTCCAAGCGGCTTTACCTCCGGACCCGATCGCATGACCCACTCCGGTGGGTAGGCCATGATCATGAAGTCACCGGGGTGGAGCGTGACCCGGACATCGCCGCGTTCGAGAGTACACCCCCCTTCGATCATCTGTCCGAACACCACCGCCGCCACGGCTGGAAAGCCGATGGCCCACGGTTCTCGCGCGGAAATCATGCGCCAGCTCAATTCGCGTGGGCGCAGCAGGCCGACAACTTGCGACAAGGGATCCAATTGGACGCTCGATAATCAGATTTGGAGTTTAAGTTATAGATCGTCTGGTTAGCGACCGCTACCTTACCACGGATATCATGGGGAGGTCGGAATGCGCGTCTTCATCACCGGCGCAAGCGGTTTCATTGGCCAGGCGGTGGTCAGAGAGCTTATCGGCGCCGGCCATCAGGTCGTCGGGCTGACGCGTTCAAAGAACGCCGCTCGGACACTCGCCGGACTTGGCGCTGAAGCCCATCAAGGCTCCCTATACGAGCTCGACACCCTGCGCGCCGGTGCGGCCGCCGCCGACGGCGTCATCCACCTGGCCTTCGTCCATGCGCCAGGCGACATCCCACTCGGACGGCGACTGGGCATTTTCCTTGGCGGCGCGCCGTCCGGCATCGTCGGCCGGTTCGGCGCGGCCATGACAGGCACAGACCGTCACGCAATCGATGCACTGGGCGCGGCGCTGCAAGGCTCGGGGCGGCCCCTGGTCACGGTGTTCGGCGCCATGGGAATGGCCGAGGGACAGATCGCCACGGAAGACGACGAACCGGACCCGCGCGCGCCGGGCTGGCTACGCTCGCAGACGGAGGCGACCGTCGCGGCTTGGGCCGAGAAAGGTGTCCGCGCGACGGTGGTCCGTCTCGCGCCCTCGGTTCACGGCGACGGCGACCGTGGTCTCGTCCCGAGGCTCCTCACCGTGGCGCGCAAGCGCAGGGGCTCGGGCTATGTTGGTGACGGCGAGAATCGGTGGAGCGCCATCCATCGCCTCGATGCGGCGGTCCTGCTGCGCCGAGCGCTGGAAGAGGGCCAAGCCGGCGCACGCTATCACGGCGTCGCCGAGGAAGGCATTGCGTTCCGGGAGATCGCCAAGGTAATCGCACGACGACTGAACCTGCCCGCGATCAGCATGACGCGCGAAGAGGCGGCGCGTCGGTTCAGCTGGCTCGCCCCCTTCGCTGCCTATGACAACCCGATCTCCAGTCGGCTGACCCAGCAACGGCTCGAATGGCGGCCGATTCAAACCGGGCTGCTCGCCGATCTCGACCGCGAGGCGTATTTCCACGAATAGGCGGACCGGCGTCGCGGCCTCGACAACCACAACGACCAGCCGGGCAAACTCCACCACACTAACCGTTGGGCGATCGTCGCGTCCCAGATCAACGTCTGCCGAACTCAACGGCGTCAAGCTATATACCTGACTGCGCGATGCGCTCGAGCCAACGGCTGCTACTCACTCGAACGAACGGCTATGCGACTTGATACCGTGGGCGGACCCCCGCCTCGACGGCCGACCAGTTCCGCCAGAGCCAGGCCTTGGCGGCCGGATCGGTCGGGCCAAGCTGCAGGATCTCGAACGGTACCGGCCGCAGCGCATGCAGGTCGAACGGCGGATCCGCCCTCTCGGCTACGGACGGCTGCATGTGCTGTCAGGCGCGAGAGCTATGGGGTGAACCGCAAGCGCGTCCAGCGGCTCTGTCGCGAGGAGAAGCTGACGGTGCGCCGGCGCGGCGGCCGCAAGCAGGTAATGGGAACGCGCCGCCCGACCGAGGCGGCGCTGATACCTAATCGGCGCTGGAGCCTGAAACGCCGCAGCCACCCGATGGATGCAGGCGCTAACAGGACCTAGCAGGAGAGCCAGCTGGCTATGGTGGAACGCTCGCCGGCGAAAGCGTTCTTTGAGGTGCGGCCTCGACGGCGGCGAGCTCTCGGGCGTCAGACGCACCTCAAGCGCGCCCGGCATCTCGGCTAGCCGGTCGCGGAGCAAACGCGAACCCAGGTAGCCGCCCACGTGAGCAGTCTTGCGCAAGATTGCGACAGTGTGCGCAGGGCGTCGAGCGACGGAGCCACCTCCATTTGGCAATGGAGCCCACAAATCGACCGCCTCGCTCCGAGAGCTAACGAGGCGGCAGGTCATTCTGGCTCTGGCGAGAAATGGATAATGGAAAACGTGATCACCAGTGAAGTCGAAGGCAAGGTCGCTATTGTGACGGGCGCGGCGAGCGGCATTGGTCGAGCTGTCGTGGAGTTGCTGCACGAGCGGGGGGCCAAGGTCGTGGCGGAGGACGTGAATCCAACCGTTCTTGATCTTGCTCAGGATGGCTTGGCGCCGCTCGTCGCCGACATTACTCAGGACGGGTCCGCCGAAGCGGCAGTCTTGTTTGCCGCCGAGAGATTCGGCGGCCTAGACATCCTCGTCAACAACGCCGGGCGGATCGTCTACAAGGATATCGTCGATCTCAGCCGTGGGGAGTGGGATTGGCAGATGCAGACCAACGTGACGGGAGCCTTCCTCCACTCGCGTGAGGCGCAAAAGGCGATGAGGCCCAGACGGTCCGGCGCGATCATCAACATCGCCTCTTACGCTTCTTTCTTCTCCTTCCCAGGCATCTCCGCCTACGCTGCCTCGAAGGGCGCGTTGGCGCAGCTCACCCGGACGCAGGCCTTGGAGGCGATCCCGTATGGCATCCGCGTCAATGCAATTGGTGTGGGTGACACCGTGACCAACATTCTCAACCACTTCCGCGAGGACGGTCGCGAGTTTCTGGCCGAACATGGCGGCAGGGCGCCGATCGGCCGTGCGGCGCACCCGCGAGAGATCGCCGAAATCGTTGCCTTCCTGGCTTCCGACCGGGCGAGCTTCATTGTCGGAGCTGTTCTGATGGCCGACGGCGGAATGAGCGTCCCCGTGGGATGAACGCCAAACCATTTCCGTATCCGAAGGCAAATTGGCTGCTCGGGCACTTGCCGGGCGAGCTGGTCGCTCATGCGGAAACAGGAGCTGGTGGCCTAATCGCGCACCTCATTACACACCGTACGATCGAGACTCCAGTGCTTGTGCCTGCGGTCGCGGAGCCTCTGCTGGTCTGGATTGCCACCGGCGCGGCCCGCGTGGAGGAGCGCGCCGACGACGGTGGCTGGCGCAGGATCGAAGTCGGCCCGGGCGATCTCTTTGTGGTCGACTCGGACGAGCCTTACGAGTTGCGTTGGCAAGCACTTGGGGAGTCCTTTCAGGCGCTGCATGTCTATTTGAGCGTCGCGCTCGTTGAGGCGGCAGCGCTCGCCCTCTACGGCCAGCGCCAGCGACCGAGCCTGCGCGAGCCATCCGGCGCTCGGGACGCATGGGTCTCGGCGCTGCTGGAAGTCATGCACCGCGAGATGACGCGTGTCGGGGTCCCCACGACGCTTCTGCTCGAAGGGGTGGGCCAGGCGCTAGCCGTATGTGTGCTGCGGACCTTCACGGACAGCAACGTCCGTATCGAGCGCCGGGGCGCCCTACCGTCGATCCAGCTGCGCGCCGTCGTTCAGCATATGCGCGACCACCTCGCCGAGCCTTTCTCGCTCATCGTGCTCTCGTCGATCGCCGGGCTGAGCCCTTTCCACTTCAGCCGAGTGTTCAAACGATCAGCGGCCTCCTCGCCACGTGATTATTTCATCGGCCTGCGTGTCAAAGAGGCCCGCCGCTTGCTCCGTGAGACCACTATGCCGGTGATCGAGGTCGGCTTAGCGGTCGGCTACGAGAGCCCCAGCCACTTCGCTCAGATGTTTCGGCGCGCTACCGGAATGACGCCAACTCAGTTCCGCGGGGCTTCCTCATCGTGAAGGGCAGCACGAATAAGTCGCCGCCGAAGTGCGGCAATGCAATGGTCCGCTCAACCTCACTCTGATCGCTCCGTAGCGCCTCGTCGAAGGTCGGCTCCAGTGTTGATGACCTTTGCCTCGAGGCGCATGCACGGAACGGATGGTCCGCCTCGAAATTGACAAGCGGAGAACGAACATGTTCGGGCGGCTCAAGGACCAGCGCCGCGTCGTGACCCGCTACGATCGTTGCACCCACACCGTCTTCTCTGCCATCTGCATTGCAGCCACCATCACCTTCTGGGCTCGATACAGATTCCTAAAGGGTGTTATGTACTTTGGTGGCGGTTTGATTCATATCGGAGGGCATGACGACTGCGCGCAAGCCGTATCCCTCTGATGTCAGCGACGACGAATGGTTGCTGGTGATGCCGTATCTGACGTTGATGACGGAGACGGCGCCGCAGCGGGAGCATTCGCTGCGCGAGCTGTTCAATGCGCTGCGCTATGTGATCCGCTACGGCATTGCCTGGCGGGCCATGCCCAACGACTTCCCCCCTTGGGCGGCGGTCTACCAGCAGGCGCAGCGCTGGATGGCGGCGGGATGCTTCGAAGCCCTGGCCCAGGATCTGCGGGTGCTGCTGCGCATGGCGTCTGGTCGGCCACCGGACCCCACCGCTGCAATCATCGACAGCCGCACCCTGCGCTCGTCGCCCGAGGGCGGCACCCGTGCCGGGTATGACGGCGCCAAGCGCAAACGAGGGTCCAAGGTGCATCTGGCAGTGGATACGCTGGGCCATCTGCTGGCGCTGCACGTGACCCCGGGCGACGTTGGCGACCGCACGGCGGTGAAGCGCCTTGCCGCCGACATCCAGGATGCAACCGGGGATACCGCCACGCTGGCTTATGTCGACCAGGGCTACACCGGCGATGTGGCGGCCAACGCGGCCGCTGCCGAGGGCATCGCCCTGCATGTGGACCGCCTCCCCGAGGCCAAGCGCGGGTTCGTGCTGCTGCCCAGGCGCTGGGTCGTGGAGCGATCCTTCGCCTGGGCCACACGTTGCCGCAGGTTGGTCAAAGACTACGAACGCTATGCCGCTACACTCGCCAGCTTCCACGTCATCGCGTTCGTCGGATACATGCTCAAACACGTAGCTCAGATCATGCAAGGTGCATAACACCCTCTAGCTGTCAGGTTGTGAGACGTCATTGGGATGAGGTATCGTGGGCTATTGCTGCTTACGCCCTTTGGTTTGACGTCGAACGCCAGAGAGATCGTTGATGCACCAGATCCATCCGCAAGCCCGCACGACACCTGCCGTCCGGGCCGAAATCGCGCGCTCGACGGAAGGGACCGGGGTTTTGGCGCGACGCTTCGGTATCAGTGACGAGACGGTGCGCAAGTGGCGCAGGCGCGGAGTAGAAGGGTGCACCGATCGGAGCAGCAAGCCCCGGTTACTGGCCTGGAAAGCGACCGCGGAAGAACGCGCGATCGTCTGCCATCTGCGTCGCGCCACCGGGTTCGGGCTCGATGACCTGACGTTCGTGCTGCGGCACTTCCTGCCCCACCTCAACCGCGACAGCGTCTGGCGCATCCTCAAGGACGCAGGGCTCAACCGACGGCCGGCGAAGGAGAAGGTCCGCCCGGCGCGGGGAGAGGGCACCTTCCGGGATTATGACCTGGGCTACGTCCATATCGACGTGAAGCATCTGCCGAAGCTGCAGACTGCCGATGGCGAGGCCCGTAAACGGTTCCTCTACGTCGCGATCGATCGCTGCTCGCGCTTTGTGCATCTGGCCGTCTACGACGCCGAGAATGCAGCCAATGCCGTCGAGTTTCTCAAGACCGTCAAAGCCGCCTTTCCCTTCCGGGTTACGCATATCCTGACCGACCGAGGCTCGTGCTTCACTGCAGACGCCTTCGAGAAAGCCTGCCAGGATGTCGATCGTCGGCGAACCCGAGCGTATTCCCCTCAGACGAACGGCATGGTCGAGCGGTTCAACGGTCGCATCGCAACCGAGGTTCTGCCGATCAACGTCGCACACCACGCGGATCTCGAAGTCCTGCTGCATGGGTTCAATCACGCCTATAACCAGCGCCGACAGCGGGTTCTGGGCGGCCTTCCGCCCACCGCGAAAGTCGCCGAGCGCCTCAAGCAGAGACCACGTCTGCGTAATCGAAGCTATAAAACCATGACAGAGGTCAGTATCATGAACGACCTCGACCGTATCATGGTCTACGCCAATGACGTCTCACAACCTGACAGCTAGGTGGACGAGCGAAGGCCACTGAGAAAGAACTTAATACCCGCAAGAAAGTCTGCGCGGTCATCATGATCTGGTAACTGATCAGCAACATCGCACGTAAATGGATAATCTTTCCGATCGAGTTTAGACCATGTGATCGCCAGAGACTCTAGGAGAGTAGACCTGTAGAGACCGCGCGTACGCGTGAACTGGGCATTGGCAGCATTCTGACGACTGACGCCCACGATGTAGTTGAGCAGGGCACATACCGCCTGCCACTCGTCTCCATCCCTGACGTGAAGAGCGCGAACTTGCTGGCCGATGCGTTCAAGAATGCGAACCACGGGCATTTGCCCCGGAGCGTGTGTGAGCGCCGCTCCAACCCACGGATGGGCGTCGATTGCATCGAACAAGCTCAGCGAGAGCGCGCAGATGGCGTCTTCCGGCGGCATCCCGAGCACTGGCGCGTCAACCGCATGGGCGACGATAGCGTCACAGGCAGCGGTTAGCAGTTCACTCTTGCTGTCGATGTGCCAGTAGATTGCTCCTGGGCCAGTGGCTAGGCGGTCGGACAGGGCGCGGAATGTGAGGCCCTCCTCGCCGTCGCTGTCGAGGATTTCGATAGACGCCTCGATGATACGCTCGCGAGAGAGCGATTCCTGCCGCCGTTTGGCGGTGCGCGTTGTCTTGCCCATCCCCCCTTATGGCAGACATGGAACGCCGTTCCAAGTTGACATAAATGGAATTCCGTTCCATCGTGGAATGGCGTTCCACAACTGTCGCCGCCGTTCGAATGCGCCGGTTCATGAAGGATCAAAGCAATGACTGCGAGCCGTTTCCGTATCGGCATTGTAGGCCTCGAGCCGGGCAGGAGTTGGGCCGCGCGCGCTCACGTGCCGGCTCTTAGAGCGTTATCTGACAGCTTCGAGATTGCGGGCGCCGCCAACACCAGCTTGGAAAGCGCCCAGCGTGCCGCTGCTGAGATCGGTCTGCCGAAAGCATATACGAATGTTGCCGAATTGGTGGCGGATGCCGAGGTGGACATCGTCGCCGTCACGGTGAAGGTGTCGCATCACCTCGAAATAGCCAAAGCGGCAATCGAGGCAGGCAAGCACGTCTACTGCGAATGGCCGCTCGGTAACGTCCTCGCCGAGGCGGAGGAGATTGCAGCGCTCGCCAAGGCAAAAGGCGTGCTGGGCGTTGTCGGCACGCAGGCCCGTGTCGCGCCCGAGATCCAGTATCTGAAGCAATTGATCGTTGATGGTTTCGTCGGGGAGGTGCTGTCGACGACGTTGGTAGCCCGCGGTGGCGGCTGGGGGGGTATCGTGCCGGACAAGAAAAATGGCGCCTACCTTCTCGACAATGCCAGTGGCGCAACCATGCTCACAATTCCGGTCGGGCATACACTTGCCGGATTGACGGAAGTGCTGGGCCCAATCGCACAGCTGTCGTCGGTATTGGCGACCCGTCGCACGGCCGCGGTCGTCGCAGGAACCGGCGAGACGCTGCCCGTCACCACCGCTGACCAGGTGCTGGTTAGCGGCGTCCTTGTCAGCGGCGCGCCCATTTCCGTCCACTACGTCGGCGGTATGCCGCGAGACGGCGCGGGCCTGTTGTGGGAGATCAACGGCACGCAGGGAGATATCCGGGTGAAGGGTCCGTTTGGACACGCCCAGCTCGTGCCCCTCACGATTGAGGCGGCACGCGGTGACGAGAAAGCCTTTCAGCGGCTTGAGGTTCCCGCTTCATATCTCGGCGGCCTGCCGTCGGACCCCGCGCATGGAAACGTCGCGCGCAACTATGCGCGTATGGCACGTGATCTGCGCGACGGCACCCGTACAGCGCCGACGTTCGACGATGCTGTTGTGCTCCACCGCGTCATCGCAGCGATCGAGACAGCGGCGACACACTCGATAGAGCCGTGATTACGAGCGAACCAAAGCGTCCCTTCGGCCTCGGCGAACGCCTCGGAAGAAAGGATAAATCCATGACTGAAGCGACCCCGTGGTACGCGACATGGACGCAAGCCGTCACCGACTTTCGGGGCGAGGCGGACGAGCGAGGCTTCACCAATGTCACGGTTCGCCTGACCGTGCCGGCGAGCCTCGGCGGCAGCCGCGTTCGCGTGGAATTGAGCAATCGTTTTGGCGATGGGCCCGTTCGGATCGGACGGGGTGCGATCGGGATCGGCGACCGTTTCTCCAAAGTTGCGTTTGACGGTCTCTCCTCAACTGAGATCCCGCCCGGCGCGTCCCGGTGGACCGATCCCATCGGCTTGACCGTCCGCCACAGTGACGAGATCGTCGTCGATCTCTACCTTCCCGAGCCGACACCCTATACTACGGCGGCCGGATTCAGGTTTAGCCGATCTTCACCCGGGGACTTGGCGGGCGCGTGCCCGTTCCCGCTTGAAGGCGGGTCGCCGGAAACCATCGATGAATCCCGAGAATTTCCGGCCGCGAATACCGGGGCGGAGGACGAGCCTGATGGAACGGGCTGGTCGCTGCCTCCGGGAGGTCCATTTCTGCGGACGATCGAGGTCGCCGGGGTTGAGGCGAAGGCGGTGATTGTGGCCCTCGGGGGTTCGAGCACAGCCATGGGGTGGCCGCAGTACACGGCGGCCTTCCTTCCGGCCGACGCGAAAATCGCCGTCGTAAACCGGGGTATTGCGGGCAACCGCATTCGTCTGGATGCACCACCGTCGACGCCTTCGTGGGGGCGGTCGGGATTGTCTCGTTTCGATGAGGATGTGCTCGGAACCGCCGGCGCCACCCATCTGGTAATCGCCTATAACAGCAACGATTGGGGCCTTCCGGGTCGAATTACGCCCATGGCTGAAATGCCTTCAATCGATCAATTGATCGCGGGATATCAGGAACTCATCGGCCGCGCCCAGGCAGCAGGACTGCAGGTCATCCTCGCAACCGTGACGCCACTCGCACCCGAACTGCTGGCTGAACCCGAACGAGAAGACATGCGCATCGCATTGAACGCGTGGATTCGGGCGTCGGGCCACGTAGTCGTCGACTTTGATGCCGCGGTTCGCTCTGAATCAGATCCCTCTCGCCTCGCGGCCAAATACGCGGCCCCCGACGATACGCATCCCAGCGTGAACGGGTCGAAGCGCCTCGCACAGGCGATGGTTGAAGTTATTCAGCGATTGAAGCTCTGGCCCGTGGAGGGCGCATGAATACTCCCATCACGATTATAGGCGCCGGACTCGGCGGCCTCATGCTCGCTCGCGTTCTCCACGTTCACGGTATCGCTTCGACGATCTACGAGGCGGAAGTCTCGCCCGACGTGAGGGCGCAGGGCGGCCAACTCGATATTCACGACTACAACGGTCAGGTCGCGCTCAAGGCCGCGGGCCTTTTCGATGAATTCACCGCGATCATCCACGCTGGTGGCGAGGCGACGCGTGTGCTCGATAAGTACGGGACCGTCTTGCTGGATGAACCCGATGACGGGACAGGTAACCGCCCCGAGGTTCAGCGGAGGGACTTGCGGCGGCTCCTGCTCAACTCGCTTCCAGCCGATACAATCCAATGGGGATACAGGCTCGCGTCGGTGTCCTCGCTCGGGAGCGGACGGCATCTGCTGACTTTCAGCGATGGCCGGACCGTAGAAAGCGACATGCTGGTGGGCGCCGATGGCGCCTGGTCGAAGATTCGGCCGCTTCTTTCTGAGGCGAGACCGGCCTACGTCGGAACTTCATTCATCGAAACCTACCTGTTCGACGCCGACATCCGTCACACGGCCAGCGCCGAAGCAGTTGGCGCCGGCGCCTTGTTCGCACTTGCTCCGGAGAAGGGAATCCTCGCTCACCGTGAGGCGAATGGTGTGCTGCACACCTATGTGGCGTTGAACAAACCAGAAGACTGGCTGAACTGTATCGATTTCTCGGATGCGAGCACCGCTTTGGCGCGGGTCGCGGAGGAATTCGAGGGATGGGCTCCTGAACTGACAGCGCTCATTACCGATGGTGAGACTGACCCCATACCGCGCAAGATTTATGCGCTTCCGATCGATCACACCTGGGGCCGAGTCCCTGGCGTTACTCTCCTCGGCGATGCAGCACACCTGATGTCGCCCTTCGCGGGGGAAGGGGCAAACCTCGCGATGTTGGATGGCGCTGAACTCGGCAAAGCCATAGCTGCAAATGCTGGAGATATGAAAGCCGCGCTGCGCGCCTATGAGGCAGAGTTGTTTCGCAGAAGCGCATCCGCTGCCGCGGAGGCGGAGCGGAACCTGAAGCTGTGCTTCGACGAAAGCGCTCCTTACAGCTTGCTGAACCTTTTTTCCCAACCCTCAACGAATCAATAGGCTCTGATGTCTGATAGCGAGCCAGCGCGACGGCGGGCCGCACAGGCAGGGGGTGAGAGAAAGCCGCCCCCGCGGACTAAGGATGTTGATGCGGAAGTTCCGGCACGAGCCTCGACGGACCTCGTCGAGTTTCGAGATTTGAGATTGGCAGTCATTACGTCTCAGCATCGCAGCCTAAGACAGGCAGCAGAAGCCATCAATATTCGTCAGTCCACTCTTAGCCGTCGCTTGCGAGATCTCGAATATTGCCTCGGGTCAGTGCTCTTCGAGCGCACCAACGGTGGAACGCGACCAACCGTCGAAGGCCAAGAGTTTCTCGAAGCGGCGAAACGCATCATCGAAGAAGTGAATGCGATCACTGTCCGGTTGAAGACCCGATCGCGCGGTGAGAGTGGCCGGTTGACGATCGGGGTTCATACCTCCCTGGCCGCGGGCAATTTACGGGCGACGCTGATCGAATACAGACGGCGCTTCCCGGAAGTGGAAGCTCAACTGGTCGACGGTTCAGGTGAACACCTAATTTCTGACCTCGCCGATGCAACGATTGATGTCGCATTCGTGGCTGAGAGCGAACCGAGCTGGCAAGACAGGTCATTGTCGGTCTGGAGCGAGCGCGTGGTCGTGGCGGTGCCCGACACTCACCCGTTCAATGACCAGGAGGTCGTGCATTGGCACGATCTGAAGCGGGAGCCACTGCTGTTACCGTCACGTGGCCCAGGACCGGAGTTCAACAAGCTTCTACGCAGCAAGGGAGGCGCGTCCGACTCGTTGCGCCTCTTTCGACACGACGTAAGCCTCGACCGCCTGCTAACGTTGGTCAGCCTCGGCTGGGGTCTTCTGCTGGCGCTCGAAGGGGCGATCGGATCCGCCCAAAGCCGCGTGAGCTTTCGCGAGGTGCATGATTTGGACGGACCGATGCGCTTCACTTTCCGGGCCTATTGGCGGCAAGCAAACAGCAATCCGTCCCTGTCTACGTTCTTGGAGATGCTACGCGAACGCTATCCTGATCTTTCCGCCGATCAGCCCCTGATCTGACTCTGGTCGCGCCGAGCCTTGGTGAACGCTCGATCGGTCGCCATGAATCGCGTGATCATCGGGACAATCAATCTCACCGGATCGGGCACAGCTTGACCTGTTGTCCTGCCAAGCGTCTCAGCATAGGCGACGAGATCGCGGTGGACTCCAGCGGGAAGTTCAACACTGACTTTGACGGGCTTGTCCTCTGTGAGGGGTCCGAGTTTCAGCTTGGTCATGGCGCTCCTCCTTGTCCGTAGGGTGCCAACACCAGATCTCGCGTCACGATGACCCGGACGGGGAAGCCGGGACGGATCGTGAGCGTCGGCTGGATGTTGAGTTGGCGCTGGACGATCTGCGAGCCGGTCTGGCTGATGCTGGTGGAGGCGCCGCTGCGAATCGCCTGCACCAAGTTGTTCTCATCCTGGCTCGTGCCCGCCTCGGCGCCGACGCTGAGCAGCGTCGAGAGCACGGCGGCCTTGAACAGCATGCCCCAATGGTTGTCGATCTCATCCTCCAGCCCGGCATAGCCCTGCGTGTCGGCTCCAGGCTGGCGCTCGAGCACGATGGAATTGCCGTCCGGCATGATGATGCGCGTCCAGACCAGGAGGATGCGACTCTGGCCGAAGGCGACCGAGCTGTCGTACTGGCCGATCAGCTTCGCACCCTGCGGGATCAAGAGAAACTGCCCGGTCGGACTGTCGTAGACGGCCTCGGTCACCTGGGCGGTGATCTGGCCGGGAAGGTCGGATCGAATGCCGGTGATGAGCGCCGCCGGGATCACCGTTCCGGCCTGCACGACATAGGGTGAGGCCTTGGCTTCGAGCCGGTCGGAACTGACGGTGCGCTTGTCCGGCGTGGCGTTCAAGAAGGCGGACTTGCGATCCTGCATGTTTTGCGCCGAGCCAGCGTCAACAGGCGGCGTGGGCGTCGGACCGCTCTGTGTCGCAGTCGCGTGCGGAGAGACGAGGCTCACCGGCTGCGGCTGCTGGTTGGTTTGAGCAAAGAGGCGACTGACGCGCGCTGCCTCGGTCTCCTGCGCAAGCCGCTGGGCCGCGGGATCGGGCGTGGGTGCCGGAGCGGTTGTGTTCGATGCGGCGCCGGTATTCAGGATCGGCTTGCCGAGATCGCCGGGCAGCGGCGGCCCGAGCGGTGGGGCTTGGCGCGGCAGTCCGGTGTAGTCCTTCGGCAGTCCGGCCAGGCCCTCGGCCGAGGGCCGGTTCTGAGTGCTGAGCAGCTCCTGCCCCGGCTGTCGCTTGTTGTGGGTCTGGAGCGCGTAGCCGAGCGCGCCGGCCACGGCGAGCGCGGACATCCCGCCGAGCGTGATCAGCACCTTGCGCGAGAGACGGGTGACGCGTGGCCGTTCGCCCCTAAGGCGGAGGTCGGGCGGCACGACGGGCGTGGGCGCCGGCTGTTGTTCTTCCGGCTCGTCCGTCATGACCGCGGCCTTCCGTCGGTGCGGACGATGCGGACCCGCCGCTCGCTGTCTTTATCGCCGAGGCGCAACTCGGCCGCGGCGAACAGGCGATCGACGATGTAGTAGTTCTGCCTGACCCGGTAATTCACCAGCTCGGAGCCGCCGGCTGGACCGATGACGAAGAGCGGCGGCATCTCGCCCTGGCGGATGCCCGACGGGAACTCGATGAAGACCTTCTGGCCATCGTCGAAGGCGCGCAGCGGCCGCCAGGCGGGACTATCGCCCTCGATCGCATAGCGGAAGTTGATCGCGGCGAGGTCGACGCCGGTGGCGATCGGCGCGGCCGTCTCGGCTGCGGCATTCTGCTGGCGCAGCGCGATGAGCTGATCTTCCGGGTACTGCCAGGAGACCGAGGCCATGTAGGTCTTCTCGGTCGAGCGCAGCTCCAGCAGGTAGGTCCGACGATCGGTGTTGATGACGAGGTTCGTCACCAGCTCGGGCCGGGTGGGCTTCACGAGGATATGGACCTTCTTGGTCGCACCCGCGCCGCTTTCGGTGTCGCCGATGATCCAGCGCACCGTATCGCCGGCCGCGACCGGACCTGTGCCAACGAGCTGCTCGCCCTCCTGCAGGGCGATGTCGGTGATCTCGCCGGGCGCCGTGTAGGCCTGGTAGAGCGCGCCCGCCGAATAGGGATAGACCTGCACGGCGTTGATGAAGCCATTGCGGACTGGCTGGATGCGAGCGGCCGCATTCGCCTGATTGACGCGCACGGCGGGATCGGGCGCTTCTGGGACGGGCTTACCCGTGTTGAGCGGCTTCAACTGGCCGGGCAGCGGCAAGGGCTTCGGCAGCTCGACGATCTTGACCGGCGCGGGCGGATCGACGGTGAGCTTCGCCGGTACGGCGCTGTCGTAGTTGATGTCCGGCGGGATGAACTTATGCGCGCAGCCGCCGAGCGCTGAGACGGAGAGCAGCAAAGCCGCAAGGCCGGCTTTACGGAAAGGCGCAATGCCTCCTTCCCGCTTCTGCTGAGAGACTGAAAGACGTGAAGCCGGACCGCCGGCTTCCATGGAAATCGGCGGGGTCATTGTCCCAGCTCCTTCGACCAGTTGATGGCGGTGACGTAGATGCCGAGCGGGTTCTTGCGGAGCACGTCGGCGGAGGTTGGCGTTTGGATCGCGACGGTGAGGATCGCGGTCCAGCGCGAGTTGTCGGCGAGCGCGCCGTCCTGGTAGCGGTGCTCGACCCACTCGACGCGGAAGCTCGACGGCGAGGCGCGGATGACGCTCGAGACGTCGATGGCGATCTGCTGATGGCCGAGCTTGCCGAACGGGTCGTTCGCGCGGGCATAGTCGTTGAGCGCCTGGGATCCTGAGGTGCTGGTGAAGTCGTAGGCCTGGAGCCAGTTCTGCCGCACGATGATGGGATCGGCCGGCAGCGAGCGGACCATCTCGACGAAGTGGGCGAGATACCAGGCGATCTGGGGATCGCTAGGGGTATAGTCGGGCGTGGCGGCCGTGACCGCTTGCGCTTGGCCCAGCTTGTCGACCTGGACCACCCAGGGGACGATGCTGCCATGGGTCGATTGCCAGACGAGGCCGCCAGCGAGGCCCATCGAGAGCGCCAGCGAGCCGAAGGCCATCAGGCGCCAGTTTTTCGCCTGCACGCGGGCCGAGCCGATGCGATCGTCCCACGCCTGCGCAGCGCGCTGATAGGGCGTTTCGGGTTCCGGCGTGCGGCCGTAACGGACGGTGGATCGGCGGAAGAGCGCCATTGTCTATTCTCCCGAGAGATCGACGGAATGGCCGCCGCCATGGCTATCGCCGGACTTGAGGACCTGGGCGGCGGTCTGGGCGCCGCGCGCCATCGACTGGTTCTGCTTCATGCGGCGGGCCCAGGCGGGCGGGCCTGACGGGTTCGAGCCGGCATCGGTCGCGCCGCTGCCGCTTGCCTTCTGCTCGCCGCCAACCGTGCCTTGGGTGGATGAGCCGCCGGTGACCGCGAAACTGGAGCGGGCGCCGGCGGCGAAGCTTTCACGCATCGAGCCGGCGGCACGGCCCGCCGCGCGCCGAATGGGCGCTGTCGCAGACGATGCGGCGGCCCGGCCGACACCGCCGAGGCCGGCGGCCACGCCCGAAGCGCCGGACCGGCCTGCCGAGGCCAGGCTGTAGGCCGAGGATGCGCCGCCGGCCATCGCAGCGCCGCCACGGGCGGCGGCAGCCGTGCCCGACGCAGCCGCCATCGCTCCTCTTCCGGCCAGGCCGAGCGCGCCAGCGCCGGCCATGGCAGTGCCGGCGACGGCAAGGCCGGTGCCGACGGCAGCGCCTGCACCGAGTTGCGGCGCGCCGGATACGAGACCCGTGGCGATGCCGGGCCCAAAGATGCCGAGGCCCAGCATGGCCAGCGCCGCGAGCACGACGGACAGCGCCTGCTCGATGGTCGGCTGGCCGCCGGCATAGGTCTGGGTGAACTGCGAGAAGAGGCCGGTGCCGATTCCGACGATGACAGCGAGCACCATCACCTTCACGCCGGAAGCGACGATGTTGCCGAGCACCTTCTCGGCAAGGAAGGCGGTCTTGTTGAAGAGGGCGAAGGGGATCAGGATGAAGCCGGCGAGCGTCGTCAGCTTGAACTCGATCAGCGTGACGAAGAGCTGCACCGCCAGGATGAAGAAGGCGATCAGCACCAGCAGCCACGACACCATCAGGACCGCGATCTGGACGAAGTTCGCGAAGAAGCTGGTGAAGCCAATCATCTGGCTCGCGGCGTCGAGCAGCGGCTGGCCAGCGTCGAGACCGACCTGGGCGAGATGGCCGGGCTGCAGAAATGTGGCGGTCGAGATCGTCGAGCCGCCGGCCTTCAGGCCGAGGCCCGCGAAGCTGTTGAAGACAATGGCGGAGAGGTTGTTGAAGTTGGTGATGATGAAGGCGAAGAAGCCGATGTAGAGTGTCTTCTTCACCAGGCGCTGGAGAATGTCCTCGTCGGCGCCCCATGCCCAGAACAGGCCCGCCAATGTGATGTCGATGACGATCAACGTCGATGACAGATAGGCGACCTCGCCCTTGATCAGGCCGAAGCCGGAATCGATGTAGGTCGTGAACGTGTTGAGGAAGGTGTCGATGACGCCGACGTTGTTCATCGCGCCTCTCCTGAAGAGGGGGTGGCCGGCGCGACGGCGCCCGGGGGCGATGGCGGTAGCGGCCGCGCCGGCCTGCCGAAGAAGCGCCGGCGGTTCTCCTCCCAGACCGCCTCGCAACGCGCATCCACGGCATCCGTGGGACCGAGCGCGCTGCATCGGCGCAGCTCGGCCGTAAGGTCATCGGTGGCTGGAGCCGGGACGGTCGGAAGGGGCTCGACAACGGGCGTCGAGGGACGCCGGTTGATCGCGAAAAGGGTCGCGGCGAAGCACGCGATCAGAGCGACGATCGCGGCGGCGCGGAAGATGTCCGACCGGCCCAGCATCAGCGCGCCTCAGTTGCCGCTGAACATGGTGACGTTGCCAGGCTGGTAGCCGCTGCGCGTCGAGAATGTCTTGTAGTTCTGCTGGCCTTGCGCCTCGGTTGCGGCGACGCGCGCCTGCTCCAGCGCGTCGGCACGACCTTTCGCCGACAACACGGCGACGACGTCGGAGAGCTGCTGGGATTGCAGGGCCAGAAGCTGGTTCCCGGCCTGCGCCGCTTGCAGCGCACCCGTCGCGCTCTGGCTGGCTGTGACCAGGGAGGTCATGGCGCTGGAATTGGTCGGGATATTGCCGACCACGCCCGCCTGAACCTTCAGGCTGTCCTCGAAGGCCGCGACCGAATTTTGCCAGCGCTGCTGAGCATTGGCGACCATCGTCGTGGTCGAGCCCGTGCCCGCTGCGCTGCCATAGCTGGTCGAATAAGCCTGCTCGATCCGCTGGACGTTGAAGGCGATGTTTTGCGCTTGACCGAGCAGCGACTGGGTCTGTGCGATCGACGACTGAAGCTGGGTCAGCGTCGACATCGGCAGGTTGGCGAGATTGCGCGCCTGGTTGACCAGGCTCGTCGCCTGATTGGTCAACATCTGAATCTGGTTGTTGATCTGCTGCAGCTCACGCGCCGCCGTCAGCACGTTCTGGCTGAAGTTGGTCGGATCGTAGACGATCCATTGCGCCGAGGCCGGCGGCACGGCGACGGCCAGGGACAGGACGACGGCGCTTGCCGCCGCCAGATGGCGCAGCTTGATCATGATGACGTCTCCAGGTTGGTCAGCTTGGGGATGAGATCGGCGGCCCACAGAAGCTCGCGACCGGCGAGCCAAGTGGGCGTGAAGGTGTCGCGGCCGGCCTCGGCGATGACGCGCTCGATCGCGGCGTGGTCCTGCTTGGAGGATGCGGCGCAGAAGGCGAGCGCGACGGGTCCAAGCCCGAGTTCGAACAGGCGATTGCCGCGGCGGGATTGGCAGTAGTAGTCGCGCTTCGGCGTCGCCCGCGCGAGGATCTCGATCTGGCGGTCGTTGAGACCGAAGCGCCGATAGATCGCCGTGATCTGCGGCTCGATCGCGCGCTCGTTCGGCAGGAAGATGCGCGTCGGGCAGCTCTCGACGATGGCGGGCGCGATGTTGCTGCCGTCGATGTCGGAGAGCGACTGGGTGGCGAAGACGACGGAGGCGTTCTTCTTGCGCAGCGTCTTCAGCCATTCCCGAAGCTGCTGCGCGAAGGCCGGATCGTCGAGGACCAGCCAGCCCTCATCGATGATCAGAAGCGTCGGCCGGCCGTCTAGGCGGCCCTCGATGCGGTGGAACAGATAGGTGAGCACGGCGGGCGCCGCGCCGGCGCCGATCAGCCCCTCGGTCTCGAACGCCTGAACTGACGCCGAGCCAAGCTGCTCGCTCTCGGCGTCGAGCAACCGGCCGAAGGGACCTCCAACGCAATAGGGCTGGAGCGCCTGCTTCAACGCCGTCGATTGCAGCAGCACCGCGAGGCCTGTGATCGTGCGCTCGCCCACCGGCGAGGACGCGAGCGACGTCAGCGCCGACCAGACATGCTCCTTGGCGGTCGGGTCGATCGTGACGCCTTCCTTGGCGAGGATCGCCGTCACCCATTCCGCCGCCCAGGCGCGCTCGGCCTGGTCGTCGATCCGCGCCAGCGGCTGGAGCGACACGGAATGCTCCGACCCGGCCGACAGGCTGCCGCCGAGGTCGTGCCAATCGCCGCCCATGGCGAGCGCGGCGGTGCGGATCGAGCCCCCGAAGTCGAAGGCGAAGATCTGATTGTTGCGATAGCGGCGAAACTGCATCGCCATCAGCGCCAGCAGCACCGACTTGCCGGCGCCGGTCGGCCCGACGATCAGCGTGTGGCCGACGTCGCCAACATGGAGGCTCAGCCGGAACGGCGTAGACCCCTCAGTCTTGCCGAACAGCAGCGGAGGTGCCTGGAAATGCTCATCGCGGGCCGGGCCGGGCCACACCGCCGACAGCGGGATCATGTGCGCCAAATTCAGCGTCGAGACCGGCGGCTGGCGGACGTTCGCATAGGCATGGCCCGGGATGGACCCAAGCCAGGCCTCCAGCGCATTCACCCCTTCCGGCATGCAGGTGAAGTCGCGGCCCTGGATCACCTTCTCGATCAGGCGAAGCTTCTCGGCCGCGAGACCGGGGTCCTCGTCCCAGACGGTGACGGTCGCGGTGACATAGGCCTGGCCGACATCGTCGGAGCCCAGCTCCTGCAGGGCCAGGTCTGCATCGGCCGCCTTGTTGGCGGCGTCGCTATCGACCAGCGTCGAGGCCTCGTTGGTCATCACCTCCTTGACGATGGCGGCGATGGACTTGCGCTTGGCGAACCACTGCCTGCGGATCTTGGTCAGCAGCTTCACCGCCTCGGTCTTGTCGAGGAGGATCGCGCGAGTGGACCAGCGGTACGGGAAGGCGAGCCGGTTCAGCTCGTCCAGGATGCCGGGGTGGGTTGCGGTCGGGAATCCGACCACGGTGAGCGTCCGCAGATGATGCGAGCCGAGCCGCGGCTCGAGGCCGCCGGCGAGTGGCTCGTCGGCCAGAAGCGAATCCAGGTGCATCGGCGTCTCGGGGACGCGGACGCGCTGCTGGCGGGTCGAGATGGTCGAGTGCAGATAGGTGAGTGTGTCGCCGTCATCGAGCCAAGCGACCTCGGGCATGAAGCCCTCGACCAATTGCAGGACGCGATTAGTCCGATCGACGAAGCCGCGTAGCAACTCCCAGGGATCGACGCCGCTCTGCGAACGGCCCTCGTAAAGAAAACCCTCAATCCGGGACGCGTCCTCGGCGGGGGGCAGCCAGACGAAGGTCAGGTAGTAGCGGCTCTCGAAATGAGCTCCGGCTTCCTCGAAAGCGTCCTGGCGTTCGAGATCGACTAAGGCCGAGGCCGGATCGGGAAAGGTCGAGTGCGGGTAGGTCTGAGCGGCGATCCGCTGCGCCTCGACAAAGATCGCCCAGCCCGAGCCGAGCCGGCGCAGCGCGTTGTTCAACCGCGCCGTGACGCCGACAAGTTCGGCCGGGGTCGCACTGTCCAGGTCCGGCCCACGGAAACGGGCCGTGCGCTGAAACGACCCGTCCTTGTTGAGAACGACGCCCTCTTTGACGAGCGCGGCCCAGGGTAGGAAGTCGGCGAGGCCGGCAGGGCGATCGCGGTATTCGGCAAGGTTCAGCATAGCAGCCTCAGACGCCGAGATGAGCCGGGTAACGAAGGTGGCGGCGCACCACGTCGACGAACTGCGGATCGCGTTTCGCCGCCCAGACGGCGGCGGCGTGCCCGACGGCCCAGAGGAGCGCGCCGGGTATCCAGAGCCGGAGGCCGAGCGCGATCGCCGCCGCCAAGGTGCCGTTGGCGATCGCGACGGTCCGTTGCGCACCGCCCATCAGGATCGGGTCGGTGAGCGCGCGATGGACCGGCGCGAAGAAGCCGGGCACGTCCGGGTCGACGATCGCGGCCATCAGACCAGCGCCCCACCGCTGAAGGAGAAGAACGAGAGGAAGAAGCTCGACGCTGCGAAGGCGATCGAGAGACCGAAGACGATCTGGATCAGCCGGCGGAAGCCGCCAGAGGTGTCGCCGAAGGCGAGGGTCAGGCCGGTCACCGTGATGATGATCACCGAGATGATCTTCGCGACCGGGCCTTGCACGGACTCCAGGATGGAGTTGAGCGGCGTCTCCCAAGGCATGGAGGAGCCGGAGGCATAGGCCGCCGGTGCGAATGCCAGCGAGAGCGCCGCGAAGGTGATCACGTCGAGGGCGCGCCGGTGCAACCGGCGGGTAGTGGCGAGAACGCGGATCATGATTGGTCTCCGAGATCGCCGCCCGCCTCGGCGGGTTGGACGCGGTAATCGCCGGTAGCGGGATCGAGACCGGCGATGAGGGCGAGTTCGGAGAGGCGGCGTTCGCCGCCGCGGCCGCGCAGCACCGCGATGAGATCGATGGTCTCGGCGATGAGCGCAGTGGGGACGGTGACGACGGCTTCCTGGATAAGCTGTTCCAGACGCCGGATCGCGCCGAGCGCAGTGCCGGCGTGGATCGTCCCGATCCCGCCCGGATGGCCCGTGCCCCACGCCTTCAGGAGGTCGAGCGCTTCAGCGCCACGGACTTCGCCGATCGGGATGCGATCGGGCCGAAGGCGCAGCGACGACCTGACGAGGTCGGACAGCGAGGCGACGCCATCCTTGGTTCGCATCGCGACCAAGTTGGGCGCCCGGCATTGCAGCTCGCGCGTGTCCTCGATCAGCACCACGCGGTCGCTCGTGCCGGCGATCTCGGCCAGCAGCGCGTTGGTGAGCGTCGTCTTGCCGGTGCCGGTGCCGCCGGCGACGAGGATGTTCTTGCGCGTCGCGACGGCGGCCCGCAGGGCGGCCGCCTGGCCAGCGGTCGTAGTGCCGGCGGCGACGTAATCGTCGAGGGTGAAAACTGCGACGGCGGGCTTGCGGATCGCGAAGGCCGGCGCTGTGACGACGGGCGGCAACAGCCCCTCGAACCGCTCTCCCGTCTCGGGCAGCTCGGCCGAGACGCGCGGCCTGTCCGCGTGGACCTCGGCGCCGACATGGTGCGCGACCAGGCGCACGATCCGCTCGCCATCGGCGGGCGACAGCGTGCGACCGCTATCTTCGAGGCCACCCGACAGCCGGTCGATCCAGAGCCGGCCGTCGGGATTGAGCATCACCTCGACGATCGACGGGTCTTCGAGGAAGGCGGCGATCGCCGGGCCGAGCGCGGTGCGCAGCATGCGCGCGCCGCGTGAGAAGGCCTCGGAATGGAGCGGAGCTGCCGCCACGATCGTCCCCGTCATTGGCCAATCGCGACGCGCGATTGGCGACGGGGATGATTAGAAAAGGCAGGAAATAGGGCAGTTCAACAAGTATTCAGGCGGCGTAGGAGGCCAGCGTAGCGCAGGGAAAAAAGACTTGCTGGGTGCGAAGTGATTCTCCATCGATGCCGGCATTGGTTCTAAGTTGCTCAAGCCGTCAGCTTTCAATGTATCAGTGCCCCTGGGAGGGTCCGGTTGTTGGAGCCGGTCCGACCTTCGCCGCGGCTCGGTTTCCACAATCCGTAGCCAGAGATCGACTGCTAGGATTGCTGCATGCAGGGGCGCTGCGACCGATCGCGGGATTGAGGCTCCCGCCGGATGTCAACCTGTGCTATTCGACGTGCGGGAGGTGTCCAGAATAAATGAAAGAATACAAGGACGTTGGGCCGCGCGGTTCCGAGTGGCGCAAATGGGATCTTCAGGTCCACACCCCCGCGTCGCACCTCAACAACCAGTTCGGCAGCGACTGGGACGTCTACGTCCAGAACCTTTTCCGGATGGCGCTCACTAAGGGCATCGCCGTCATTGGCCTCACCGACTATTTCACCATAGACGGTTACAAGAAGGTCAAGGAGGACTACCTCGCCAACCCTGCCAAGCTGAAGGCACTGTTCAGCGCGGAGGAGATCGAACAGATCGCGGGGATGCGCGTCCTCCCCAATATCGAGTTCCGCCTGAGAACGCTCGTCGGGCCGAATCGCATCAATTGCCACGTCATCCTGTCGGACGAGGTGGCGATCCGCGACATCGAGGAGAATTTCCTACACGACCTGACCTTCACCAATCAGGCCAAGCCGCAGGCGACCGCCGAGACGCACAAGCTGAAGGTCGAAAATCTGCGGCAGTTCGGCGAGCGGCTCATCAAGGAGCATCCACCGTTTGGTGAACAGGGGGACGCGCTGTTCGTCGGCATGACCAACGCCGTGGTGGACGACAACCATATCCTTCAGGCGCTTCAGGACAGCAGGTTCAAGGATAAATTCCTGTTTTGCGTCGTGGCGGACGAAGATCTACCCAAGCTCAAGTGGGACTCACAGGACCATCATACTCGCAAGCTGCTGATCCAGCGTTCCGATGCGCTGTTCGCGGGCAACCCCGCCACGCGCAACTGGGCGCTGGCCCGCGAGCCGCAATACACCGACGGCGAAGAGCATTTCCTCAGGGAGTTCAAGACGCTCAAGCCCTGCGTCCACGGCTCTGATTGCCACGGCTATCCCGAAATCGGGCACCCCTGCGCGAAGAGGGGCAAAAAGGGCCACGATTGCGCAGCGGTGCCGGCGGAGTGCGAGCTTCGCTATTGCTGGATCAAGGCCGACACCACGTTCGAAGGCTTGCGCCAGATCCTCCACGAGCCCGCGGACCGCGTCTACATCGGTGCCTCGCCGCCGGTGTACTATGACGAGGCGCGCGTCATCTCCCGCGTTACTTTGAGCGACGGCAAGGGATGGTTCTCCGACGTGTCCATTCCACTCAATGCGGGGATGGTTTCGATCATCGGCCAGAAGGGATCGGGGAAATCGGCGCTTGCCGACTTGATCGCGTTCGCTGCTGGAAGCTGGGATCCTGCCGAAAAGGACTGCTTCCTCAAACGTTCCAGCGGCCACCTCGACGGCATGAAAGTCACTCTTCATTGGGCTGACGGTCATACATCGGAAGGCATAGTCGGTCGGGATCGCCGTCCCACGAATGAGGTCCACTACCTCTCACAGAACTATGTCGAGCGCATCTGCGCTAAGGACGGCATCACCAAGGAGCTGGTCCGCGAAATCGAGAAGGTCGTCTTCCACTACCTCGACCCGACCGACACGCTGAACGCGTCCGACTTCGAGGAACTGCGGCTCATCAAGACCGAGGGTGTCCGCGAAGAGGGCAACCGTCTGCGGGACGAGATGTATGCGGTCATTCGCGACGAATGCGCGTTGCGGGACCTGATTGCCAAGACCCCAGAGAAGCAGGCACGCGTCAAAACCTTAACCGAGGAGCGGGAGGGTCTACTGAAGCAATTGCCCGCGCCTGCCTCGGAGGCCGAAGCCAAGGTTCAGGAGGAATTGCAGCAGAAGCGGCAGGAGCTGACTAAGGCCCAGCAAGGCGTAGCTGCGCACAAGCAGAACCTTCAGCGTATCGCAGACATCCGGACCCGCACCGGCGCGTTCGGAGTGCAGATGGAGCGGTTCTTCGAACAGTTACAGCCGACGCTCCGTGAGGTCGGTGTGCCCGAAGGCGAATGGAAGAAGTTCCGGCCAGATTTCCCCGCCGAGATCGAGCCGCCGCTAGCCGCGCGAGAGAAGGCCGTCAACGAAGCCATCGCTGTGGTCGAGGGCGGCGAACCTCCAGCTGCTGGCACGATCCGCAAGCTTCTGGCAGAGATAGACGAGCTGATGAAACGGGAGACCGCGGACAAGGCGCGCCAGGAGCGAACGAAGCAGATTCAGAACCGCGTCGCCGTTATCAACACCGAGGTCGAACGGCTCAATGCCGAGATCAAGAACGTCGAAGAAAACGGCTCGGCTCAGATCGCGACTTTCGGGACCAAGCGTCTCGACGCCTATGTGGCGTACTTCGCAAACCTTAAGCTGGAACAGCAAGCGCTTCAGGGGCTTTACGATCCGATCAGGGAGCGTCTGACCAAACAGGCCCTTCTAAAGGGCAGGGAACTTGAGTTCGCCATCCGCTGGGCGGCTGACGTTTCCACATGGATCGAGCGCGGCGCGGCTCTGTTCGACCAACGGCGCGCCGTGCCTTACGGCAGCGTCGAGCAATTAGGCAAGGCGGCGAACCGCATCCTTCTCCCGGCATGGGCGAGCGGCGATCCGGAGCGGATCCGGACTGCCTTTGAAATCTTCATGGGTGAATTCAGGAAGAAGGAGCTGCCGTGGAAGAGCTACGTCCGGAACGGCGTCACGCTTCAGGATGTGCTGAACTGGCTTTATGAGGTCAGCCATATTCGCCTCGAATACGGCCTCAAGTTTAACGGCGCCGAACTAGAAAGCCTGTCCCCCGGCACCAAGGGCATCGTGCTCCTGATCCTCTATCTCGGCATGGATATCGAGGACAGCAGGCCGCTGGTTGTCGACCAGCCCGACGAGAACCTCGACAACGAGTCAATCTATAACCTTCTGACTCCATACTTTCGGCTGGCAAAGGTGAGGCGACAGATCATCGTCATCACACACAACCCGAATCTCGTCGTGAACTCTGATTCTGAGCAGGTGATCGTCGCCACCGGCGAGAAGCAGGAGAACGGCCTTCCCATCATCAGCTACAATTCCGGTTCTCTTGAAGAGAACCACCCCCCCGAGACCGGCATGCGTCAACAGGTCTGCAATATACTGGAAGGCGGCGACGTCGCCTTCCTCAAGCGCGAAAGGCGTTACGCGATCAGAGAGAAGTAGCGCTATGCGGTCGCGCGCAGCACCTCTATGGCCCACACGGCATCGCATGATCTCGGTGGCGTCCGCAACGAATCTATCGTCCGACCCTGATCGCCGATCTTAGTCGCACACAGTCCGCTCGACCGTGTCTTCTGCGATCTCCTGCCTTAGCTTCGGACCTTCGTTCAGACGCCGGCCAAGCGTGGCGACAAAATTGTCATAGCGCGCCCCGGCCTGCGCACGAGCGGCCTTGGCCGCCGGCTCCGGCAGCGGCGGCGTCGTGTTGAGCCAGAAGCGGATGAACAGCGCCAGCGTCTCGACACCGATACCGACATCGCGTTCAAGCCGCGCCAGGCGCCGATCCTGCTGGTCGAGCCGCTTCGCGATAGCGGCCTCCCTCCGCTCGTCCGCATCCGGCGACAGGAATGACGCGATCGCGGCTTCGGCGATCAGCGACATCGAATGGTCCCGGCGCGCGGCATAGGCCGACAAGGCCTGCATGACATCCGGGTCGAGGTAGACGGAAAGCTGGGCCTTCTTCTTTGCCGTGACCATCAGCGCCTCACATCCCCAGATCGTCGCCGGGATCGAGCGAGGCTTGCTGGGCGAGGCCCTGCATGAGGTCGTTCATGCGGCCGATGCGAGGCGCGTCCTCCTCCATCTCGTCGACCTGATCGAGCGCGAACTCATTCTCGATCGGAGCTTGCTTCTCGACGGAGCCTTGGCTGAGTTCCGGCTGCTTGCGCCGGTCAGTGTTCTTCGGATCCTCGTCGTCGGTGTCCTCGCCATCGACTTCAGCCGGCGCCGGTGGTCGGGGCGGCAGCGGGCGCGAACTCCAATCATCTGGCCGCCCCTCCTTCGGTCGCGTGAGCACGGGCGGCGCCATGATGCGCTCCTGAAACCGTTCATCCTCGTAGTAGCGCGCCTTCTTCGCGCGGATCGGGTGGACGCCCGACACCATGACGATCTCGTCAGTGGGCGGGAGCTGCATCACCTCGCCTGGCGTCAGCAGCGGGCGCGCGGTCTCCGAGCGGGAGACCATGAGGTGGCCGAGCCAGGGCGACAGTCGGCTGCCGGCATAGTTCTTCATCGCCTTCATCTCGGTCGCGGTGCCGAGCGCGTCGCTGACCCGCTTTGCCGTCCGCTCGTCGTTGGTCGCGAAGCTGACTCGCACATGACAGTTGTCGAGGATCGAGTTGTTGGGGCCGTAGGCCTTCTCGATCTGGTTCAGCGACTGCGCGATCAGGAAACTCTTGATGCCGTAGCCGGCCATGAAGGCGAGCGCGGATTCGAAGAAGTCGAGGCGGCCGAGCGCCGGGAACTCGTCGAGCATCAAGAGGAGACGGCGTCGCCCGGCCTTGGCCTGCAGGTCCTCCGTCAGCCGCCGGCCGACCTGGTTGAGGATCAGGCGGATGAGCGGTTTGGTCCGGTTGATGTCGGACGGCGGCACGACGAGGTAGAGCGTCGTCGGCCGATCACTGGCCACGATGTCGCCGATCCGCCAGTCGCAACGACGCGTCACCTCGGCCACAACTGGATCGCGATAGAGGCCGAGGAACGACATGGCCGTGCTCAGCACGCCGGACCGTTCGTTGCCGGATTTGTTCAGCAGCTCGCGCGCGGCAGAAGCGACGACGGGATGGATGCCAGCCTCGCCGAGGTGCGGCGTTCGCATCATCGCCGAGAGCGTCGACTCGATCGGCCGCTTGGGATCGGAGAGGAAGGACGCAACACCGGCGAGCGTTTTGTCCTCCTCGGCGTAGAGGACGTGCAGGATGGCGCCGACCAGCAACGCGTGACTGGTCTTTTCCCAGTGATTCCGTTTCTCAAGGCTGCCTTCCGGGTCGACCAGGATGTCGGCGATGTTCTGGACGTCGCGGACCTCCCACTCGCCGCGGCGGACCTCGAGCAGTGGATTATAGGCTGACGACTTCGCATTGGTCGGGTCGAACAGCAGCACGCGGCCGTGCTGCGCCCGGAAGCCCGCAGTGAGCTGCCAGTTCTCTCCTTTGATGTCATGAACGATGGCCGAACCCGGCCAGGTCAGGAGCGAGGGGATGACCAGGCCGACGCCCTTGCCTGATCGGGTCGGCGCGAAGCATAGCACATGCTCCGGCCCATCATGGCGGAGGTAGCTGCGGTCATGGCGGCCCAGCACCAAGCCATCGGGGCCGAGCAGGCCAGCTTCGGCGATCTCCTTCGGTTGCGCCCAACGTGCGGAGCCGTAGGTCTCGACGTTCTTCGCCTCGCGCGCGCGCCAGACTGACATGCCGATGGCGGCGGTCGCGGCGATGAGCCCGCCGGATGATGCGATGTAGGCGCCCTCGATGAAGATCGACGGCGCATAGGCGTCGTAGGCGTACCACCACCAGAAGAAGGCCGGAGGGAGGTAGAACGGGAAGTGTAGGATCTCGAACCAGGGCCGCCCCAGCTCGGGCTGAAAGCCGAGCCGCCAGGCCGTCCATTCGGTAGCGGTCCAGATCGCCAGCAAGACGATGGCGAAGACGGTGATGATTTGACCCCAGAGAATCTTGGTCGCAGGCATCGTAATTCCCTTCGGCTCCATGAATTCGTCGAGCCGGTTTGGGAATTGCAAGTCCGATACTTGTGAAGGGGAAGCCCAGCGCGATACGGCGCAAAAAGACTTAAAGGCGCGTAGGTAGTTGGCCGGAGGTCAGGATACTATGACGAGATTGGCGTCCGGTCTTGGGCGGCTTGGGCCGTCCGTTGGATTCCCTCAGCCACCAATCCGTATAACTGTGGTGGCAGTTCGTGTCCCATGCCCTCTACCATCATAAGTTCGGAACGTGGCACCGAGGCGGCGGTATCTTCGCCGCAGGCCGGAGGGATGAGAGGATCATCCTTGCCATGGATGACGAGCGTCGGCGCCAAGATCGTCGCCAGGCGCGAACGCCGATCGCCGGCGACCGCCATAGCAGCGATCTGTCGTCCCGCGCCTGTCGGATCGTAGTCGCGCTGTAATTCCTCCCGCACGAGCGTTCTGTGTTGGCCCTCGTCAAAAGCGCGGCCGGTTCCGGCAATCAGACGCGCGAAGGCCGAGCTATGCACGAGAAAACCTTCCTCGTCCGCAAAGGGGTCGGGCCCGGGGCCCATCATCGCCGCCATCACCGCGGGTGCGGCCTGCGGGAGGGACGGATTGCCAGTGCTCGACATGATCGAGGTCAGGGACAAGACCCGATCAGGATATTCGCTCGCCATGACCTGCGCGATCATCCCGCCCATCGATCGCCCAACAACGTGAGCGCGAGTGATCGACAAAACATCCAGCAATCCTACGGCGTCCGCGGCCATGTCATAGAGGGTGTAGGGCACATCGGGGCGCTTGCCAGCCGCCAGCGCCGCGCCCAGCATGCTGAAATCCGGAGGCGCGGATTGGGTGAAATGAGTCGAGCGCCCAGAGTCCCGGTTGTCGAAGCGGATGACGCGATAGCCGCGGTCGACGAGCGCCGCGCAAAATGACGCCGTCCATCGGATCATCTGGGTGCCGAGTCCGCTGATCAACAGGATAGCTGGGCGACTCTCGTCGCCGAAACTGTCGTAGGCCAACTCGATGCCGTTGGCGCTCACGATGGTCATGGTTCGCTCCTTCGAGATTGCGCCGGCAAAGGCAGCTCGGTCAGGGGAAGAAGACGCGAGTCCTCGATCGCGGCCGCGCGATGGCCGAGCCCCGCTCGGTATGCCTCGTTCGTGGCGAAGCTCAGAAATGAAGCGACGCTGCTTTGGCGGACGAGCATCGCCAAATCCCACCGTTCATCATCCGGACCGATCAGGAAGGGTCCGCCGGCCCCCAGGAAGACGACATCGCCGCCGCTCTCGCGAAGAAAGGGAAGCGTGTACCGAATGTAGCTGTCGAAAGCGTCCGCGCCGCTGATGGGAGCCGCCGGCGCCAGGTCGGGATGATCGGTGTAATCCGCTGTCGCCCGAAAGCGCAGCAGGTTGAGCATGAGCACCGGGCCGCCGATGTCGCGCTGGATAAAGCGCAGGCCCGATTCTTGTGTCGGCTCGAGATGCGGGCCGCTGGCGTGCGCGGTCATAGTGTCCTCCGTTCAATCGCGGGAAGCGGCCCGGCCCCCGAAGGCCAGGTCCAGAATGTGAGCGCGAATTGCGTCCGGCCACGCCGCGATTGACTGTTCCAGCTTCGATCGGTCGTCGGCGAAGAGCGCGCGCGTCGCCTCCTCGTAGCCCGGCCGATTGCCTGCCATCGCCAGCATGAAGTGATAAGCCGCCTCTTGGACGGCGCGACGGCTCGCACCGGGACCAGCCGTTCGCCTCGCGTCCTCGACGAGCCGCCGTAAGGTCGCCGAGGCGCCTCCCGGTTGCGTGACCAACCAGTCCCAATGCCTCGGCAGCAGCGTCACCTCGCGCGAAACCACGCCCAACTTGGGCCGGCCCCGCGCTCTCGATTCCGGATCCGCAGGCGAAGATCCGGCTGGTTCCGTCGGCGCTGATCGATACCGGCCCACATAGGTTTCTAGCGGTCGCGAGAGCCGATCGATGATGTCCGCCTTCGTGCCACGAAGATCCAGGTCGATGACTTGGCCCGTCTTGTCGTCGAAGACGAGGACCAGTGTCGAAGCACCCGAGTCGCTGGCCGCTTTGACTGCCAACGCCACTTCGAGCAGCGGCCCCCTCAGGAGCAGGTGCTCGCCCTCGAACGCGGTACAGGGTTTTGAAGCTTCGCCGGACATTGGCCATCCAAGGCGAGGATTATTACCCGGAATAAAATGGCACGGTCAATTATACCCTGGTAAATATATTTGATCGCCAACGCATGGCCAGGGCACTCGACCGAACCAGCGATGAGCGGCGGCATCGCGCTGGCAGGCACACCGATCGGCGCCCCAATCGTCGGATAGGCGGCCGGCCTCTACGGGCCGCGCTGTTGCTCGGCATCGGCGCCGCCTCGGCTTCGCCGCCGCCGTCGCGGCGCTAGTCGCCGTCTAGGCTGGGAGCATCGCCCGGGCATATCTGATCGGCGGCATCCCGACATGGCGGGTGAAGGCGGTGCTGAACGTGCTCGCCGAGGCGTAGCCGACTTGCGCGGCGACATGCTCGATCGCCAGCTCCCGCGTGCGGAGCAGCCGCTTGGCAAGCGCCATGCGCCAAGTCAGCAGATATTCGATCGGCGGTAATCCGACGATGCGGTTGAAGCGCGCGAAGAAGGCTGACCGCGACATTGCCGCCTCGGCGGCGAGATCGGCCACGGTCCAGCCATGGGCTGGCCGCGCATGCATCGCCCGCAAGGCGAACACCAGGCGGTCGTCCGACAGCCCCCGCGCCAGGCTCGGCGCCGATAGGATGTCAGCGCCACATCGCAGCGCCTCGATCAGCAGCACCTCGAGCAGGCGCTCCAGCACCAGCTCCCGCGCCGGGCGGGCGTGGCGCGTCTCGTCGCCCACCAACTGAAGCAGCAGCGCGAGCCGCGGCTCGTCGCGGGCGACGATCATAGCCGGCAGCAGCGAAACGAGCAGGGCGGCGTCGGGCGAGGCGAAGCTGCAGACCCCGACCTGCATCCTGAGATTGACGGGCTCGCCGGGCCGCCCGACCCGGAAGCGTCCCTCGCCGATCTCCGTCGGCGTCATCGCGATCCCGTGCGGCGGCGCCTCGATGCTCTCGACGACATGATCCTTGGTCACGGGCGACAGCACGAAATCACCCTTCCGAACGATGATCGGCGGCCGGCCGGACGACACGACCCGACACTCGCCTTCCAGCACCGCGAAGAACACCGGCTTGCCCTCGATGTCGCGGCGGAGGCGCCACCGGCCGGCATATTCGACGAGCTTGGAATAGCTGGCCGAGGGCTGGAGCAGGGTGACGATCTCGGCAAGCGGGTCGACGGTCATGACAGGACGATCGCAAATGGATTGCGGACTTCAGACGATAGGCCGTCTTACCGACCTGCGCCATATCCCGATGGTCGCCAACAAGTGTGGAGTGCTTCCATGCCCACCGTCCTTATCACCGGTTGTTCCACGGGCTTCGGCCTCGAAACCGCGAAACTGTTTCTCGAGAAGGGCTGGAGGGTCGTCGCCACGATGCGCCAGCCCAAGACCGACATTCTGCCCGCGTCCGCCAATCTCGTCGTCCTGCCGCTGGACGTCACCGATCCGGGCAGCATCGCCCGCGCGCTCGGGCAGGCCGGCGAGATCGACGTGCTGGTCAACAATGCCGGGTTCGGCGCCGGCGTACCGATCGAATTGATCGAACCGGCAACGGCGCGGCAGCTGTTCGAGACCAACACGCTCGGCACGCTGGCGATGCTGCAGGCGGTCCTGCCCGGCTTTCGCGAGCGCCGCGCCGGCGTGGTCATCAACGTCACGTCGACGGTGACGCTCAAGCCGCTGCCGCTGGTCAGCGTCTATCGCGCGAGCAAGGCGGCGGTGAACGCGCTCACCGAGAGCCTCGCGGTCGAGATGGAGCCGTTCGGCGTGCGTGTGCATATTGTGCTCCCCGGCCGCTCGCCGGAAACGAACTTCGGCAACAACGCCATGCCGCATCTGCGCGGGCTCGATAACCCCGACTACAAGCCGCTGATCGAAGGCATGATCGCCCGTTTCCGCGACGACACCGGTCCGGTGACGCATGCCGCCGATGTGGCTGTGGCGGTCTGGCGGGCGGCCACTGACCCGCACGCGCCGCTCAGGATCCCGGCCGGCGAGGATGCGGTGCAGTGGATGGCCGAGGCGGAATAAACCTGGCTCGGTAGAACGACTGCTCTCGATGAAGAGTAGTCATCGCCATGAGTCTCGCCGTTAGCTGGGACGCGAAACAGACCGACGTCGGGAAGCGATCATGGGACCAGGTGGCAAAGCAAAGCCGCCTGGGTCTCCACGCTGCCCCCCCGGATAACCGTTGCGGGCCCCGGGAAGCTCCTTTACAGTTTACACGTCGGAAAAGGCAGGCTTGGTCTGGTCAGCCCAAGTCCTTTCGGTAACGAAAGCTCTGGTCTTTGGCCTCGTGCCGAGATCCCCACGACGAACATCGGACGCTCTGAGGGCGCCCGGCCGTTCGTCCGTGCGGTCTCCAACGCGAGGAACGCTCCGGTCGAACACCATCGACACAGGAGCGTGACATGCCGATCTCCCATACCCACACCCACGACGTTATCATCGCCGGCGCCGGCCCGGTCGGGCTGTTGCTCGCCTGTGAGCTGAGGCTCGCGGGTGTTTCCGTACTTGTCCTCGAACAGGCCGACGATCCGCATTCGCCACTGAAAGTCCTGCCCTTCGGCATGCGCGGTCTGTCGACGCCGACGCTCGAGGCCCTCGACCGGCGTGACCTGCTCGACGATATCAAAGCTGCGAGCCAGACGAACGCCGCGTCTGGCGCGACCAAGGCATCCGCCCATTGGATACAGCAGCGGCAGTCACGCCGGGCCGCGGGCCATTTCGCCGGGATCCAGTTCTTCCACGAGGACGTCGATGCCTCGCAGTGGCCTTACCGGCTGCCGAGCTCGACCGGATTAAATCTCGCGGTGGACATGCAGTCCCTCGAAAACCTTCTGACCGTCCGAGCGATCGCGACGGGGACGGAGATCAGGCGCGGCGTTGCGGTCGAGGGTTTCGAGCAGACCGACGAAGGCGTGATCGTCCGCGCCACCGGCCAGAATTTCCATACGGGTTGGCTGATCGGTTGCGATGGCGGCCGCAGCACGGTGCGCAGGGCCGCCGGCTTTGAGTTCGTCGGTACCGATCCTGAATTCACCGGCTACTCGGTCGAGGTGGAACTGGCCGACCCGGACGCACTCTGCACCGGACGCACCTACACGCCGACGGGCATGTACACCTACGCGAAGCCCGGCACGATCGCGATGGTCGACTTCGACGGCGGTGCCTTCCACCGGACCCAGCCGATCACGCTCGATCACGTGCAGGCGGTGCTACGCCGCGTTTCCGGCACGGGCGTCACCGTGACCGCGCTCCGGCTCGCGACCACCTGGACCGACCGCGCCCGTCAGGCGGCAGCCTATCGTAACGGCCGGGTGCTGCTTGCTGGCGACGCCGCCCATACACATTCTCCGCTCGGCGGCCAGGGGCTCAATCTCGGCCTCGGCGACGCGATGAACCTGGGCTGGAAGCTGGCGGCCACGATCCGCGGCGATGCGCCGGCCGACCTCCTCGACAGCTATTTTACGGAACGACATCCCGAGGGCGCACGCATCCTCGACTGGTCGCGCGCGCAGGTCGCGCTCATGCGTCCTACCCCGGGCACGCGCGCTCTGGCGGAGATCATCCGCGATCTCATCGGGACGCGCGACGGCGCGACCTACTTCGCCAAAAAGCTATGGGGCGTATCGCTGCGCTATGACCTCGGCGGTCGACATCCGCTCGTGGGCCGGAGCGTTCCCGACTTCGCGCTGACGGACGGGCTCAGGCTCGGCCGCCTTCTGCGGGACGGAAAGGGGCTGCTGCTGGATTTCGACGCCGGCGCGCCGCTACGGGCGCTCGCGGAACGCTGGCAGGGGAGGATCAACACCGTTTCGACCGATGCCGAGAACCGGCTTGGATTGAGCGTGGTGCTCGTCCGCCCCGACGGCTTCGTCGCCTGGGCGATCGACGGCACCGAAGATGATGAAGGCTTTCGCCAGGCAGCAACGCGCTGGTTTGGTGAACCTGAGCCCTCGGTTGGAAAGACTCGCTAGAGGCCAAGCCCTCTGTTGCGGCCGAAGCCCCAGTCGACGCCGCCGTCATCGCGCGCGACGCCGGAGACGTGTCGGCCGAGCTGCTTTTCCAGGGACGGGGTCCAGGGCACGAGTTGAAAGCCGAGACCGTCGTCGATCATGGCGAAGCGTCCAGAGGCGAGGGCGAAGCGCTGACGGTACGACCCGGCTACGTACTCGCCAGAGGCGGCCTGGTTGAACGTCTGGCCCGTCTCGGCGGCGAGCCGCTCGCCCAGGGCGTCAACCTCCCGGCGCCGCAGCGTGCCGAGCAGGCCATGGGAGAAGGTGATGCCGCGCGCTTGGCGCTCGGCGAGGCCCTGCTCGATGAGCTGTTCAGCTCGCTGGTCCATCGCGACGCGGACCTCGGCGCCGAAACCCGACTGACCCAGCGCCACGGGATCACGCGACACCGCCTGTCGATCGAGCCAGGTCGCGCCGCTGGCCGTCACCTGATCCTCGACGGCGAGGTCCGACCGCACGGCCAGCGCCACGCGGCGGCGGCCCTGTGCATCGTCGAACTTGCGCAGCTCGACGACGGAGCCCGGCGCGCTATCGCCGGTCACGTCGAGGTCGGGGAATTTGATGTGGTGAGTGCGGCCGTCCACCCCGTCGACGACGGCATAGGCGGTCCCTTTCAGCTCATCGTCGAGACCGCGATCCACGAGCCGGCCGATGACGGGCACATCGAGGCTCTCGCTGGCCAGCACGTAGCTCGCGGCTGCGCGTTCGATCCCGCGCTCTCGCAAGCCACGATGGATGCGCTTGATGATGTCGCCACGCTCGCCGAGTTCGCGCAGCGTCGTCTCGGCGGCTTCGTCCATCGTCCATTGGCCGGGCCCGAGCTGATGCGCGAGGCCGAGACTCTCCAGATGCCGGAGGCGTCCGACCTTCAGCGACTGGAACAGGTCGGGCTCCTGGCCAGGAGAGGGCGCGACGTCGATGACACCCTGCCGGCCGGCGTCGCGCAAAAGCTGCCGGTCGAGTTGGGTCCAGCGCTCGGCGTCCACCTGGCGCTCGAGCGCGCGGCGGATATCGAGATCGCTGCGCAGACCCAGCTCCTGGGTGACCAGGTCTTGGGCGCGGGCGCGCATCCCCTCCTTGATGTAATCACGGGAAATGACGAGGTCCTGGCCGTCATCCGCGACACCCCGCACGATGATGTGGACGTGCGGGTGCTGCGTGTTCCAGTGATCGACGGCGACCCAATCGAGCTTGGTGCCGAGATCCTTCTCCATCTGGCCGACCAGCTCGCGGGCGTAGCCTTTGAGGTCGGACATCTCCGGCGCATCCTCGGGCGAGACGATGAAGCGGAAGTGGTGGCGGTCGCCCTCACTCCGCTCGGCGAAGGCCTTGGGATCGGCGTCTTCGGTCTCCGGACCGAACAGCCGGGCCTTCTCCCCGTCCCGGGTGACCCCCTCGCGCCGGAGGTAGCCGAGATGGGCGCCAAGCGGCGCCGAACGCGCGGAGTGACGGACGACGCGGGCCTTGACCGTCACCAGGCGCGAGCGGCCCGTGAGCAGGTGGTTCGCCCGGATGGCGGCGACTCGGCCGCGGCCGAAGGTCGAGCGGCTACCACTCCGTAGCAGACCCTGCCGCGAGACGCCGCCGCCGGCGCGCTGAGCGGCGGCGAGCGCCTGGGCGATGAAGGGCTTTGCCCGCTGGCTGCGCGACGAGCGGATGCGGCCTGGCCGGGGCTGAAAGTCGTTCTCCTCAGCCATGGCCGGCGCCGGCAATGTGCGGAAAACTCAGGATCGGCAAAGCGTTGAGGCCGCAGCGCACATTGCGCGCGCAGGCCACACATTGCCGGATCAGCCAAAAACACCAACGAAAACAACCGACCGACAGAGCCGCACCTTGCGGCCTTTTATCTGGCCCTCTGTCGGTCGTTTCCTGCGCTTCTCCTCTGTCTGCCCTTCCTTCTTCCCGGAAATGCGCTGCGCCACGCCAGCCTGCGAATACGGACTCGAGAGCATCGATGCAGCCCACGGAGACGCTGGAAACTGTTGCGCCGCGCGGGAAAGTGCATGCTGACCGAGGCGCTGATGCCGACTGGCGGAGCGGAGACAGCGCGATCATTGCTGCGGCCCCGATGCGGAAACGGCCACGAACAGCCCGCCTGATTGCGGTGCGATGGCCGACAAGTCGCGCACAGCTACGGCCGTCGGCGTGTCATTCGGCTGCTGCTTGGAGGTCGCGCCATGGGCCGGTTCAGCGCTTGCCGACCGCGTGATGAAGAGCGGCGCTTGGGTCCAGGACGACGGATCGGAGGCCACCATCAGGACAGGCCCATCGGTCACGCCGTCCCCGACAAAAGGGACGAGCGCCGCGACATAAGCGACCGTTTCGGCCGGCAACGGACGCTGCCGGTCGCGGTAATCCTCGTACCGTCCAGGCCCCGCATTGTAGGCCGCGAGGAAGCCCGGCGATCCGTAGCGGTCGTGCATCTCGCGCAGGAAGGCCGCGCCCGCCAGGATGTTGTCGCGCGGATCGAACGCGTCGCGCCCGAGGCCATAGCGAGCGCGAAGCGCAGCCCAGGTCTCGGGCATGAGCTGCATCAGGCCCATCGCGCCCTTGGGCGAGACGGCATGCCGATCGCCGCGGCTTTCGATGCGCATGATCGCCCTTATCCACGCCGTTGGAATGGCGAAGCGTTGGGCCGCCTCCGCAATGAGCGACGCATAGGGATCGCTCGGTGCGTGCAGATCGAGAGGCGCCGTTTGGGCGTGGGCGGCTACGACGGGAACGCCGAACGCCGTCAGCCCAGCGAGCAGGAGGAGCGCGCGCCGCATGCGATCAGTCCCGCTCGCCGCGCTTGGGCGGGCGGTTCCAGTTCAGCACCCAGGCGGACTTGTCGTCGCCCGACTGGAACAGGTTGGCGCGGATCGGATGGGCCAGCGTCGGATCGCCGATGACGAGGGAGACGTATTCGCCCGCCTTCTCGCCTGTGCGCTTCCACCCCGCGCCGATCTCCGGGCCATCGGCGTCGCCCATGTGGACGCGATAGTCGGGCGCGTTCTCGGCATCGGAGGATTCAGCCGGAACGAGGGAAAGGTCTCGGTAGAAGAACAGCGTTTGAATGCGTCCCGTGAAGCCGGACTTATCGCGGATGAATTGACCGATCTGTGCCATGGAAACCTCCGTGGTTGGCGGGTTGGGAAGCGGGTCAATCGGTCGCTGCGCGCCACACGAAGCGGCCGTCACCGGCCTCGTCGGTCCACAGCGGGACCGCGCGGGCGACGATCGCGGTGGTGGGAAGCGGGCCGAAATAGCGCCCGTCCAGGCTGTCCTGGACGGTCGGGTTCATGAGGAAGACCTCGCCGGCGGTGAGCGTATGGCAGCCGCTCCAGCGCGGCAGCGGACGGCCGAGATGATCGCGGTCACGGGCCACGCCGGCTTCGACGTGATCGACGGTGACGGCGGTCCCCTCCCGGCACACGGTCTGCCCTGCGACCGCCATGACATGCTTCAGCAGCGGCACGCCCTTGGGCAGGAAGCCGCCGTCGGCGAGGTAGCTCGCGACGGGTTCCGGAGGCCGCACCGCGACCAGCTCGAGCGCGCGGAGCTTGCCGGTGGGCCGCAAGGCGTAAAGCCCGGTCGGCGTGCTCGCCGTAGCGTTCCAGATCAGGCGCGGCGCCGGATGAAAGAACGCCAAGCCGATGAAGACGAGCATGGCGAAGTACGACGTCATGCCGTAGCCGAAGCGGGTCATAGCGTGATGCTCCTGCGCTTGAGCCACGCGGTATGCTGATCGCGCGCGTAGGGGCGCGGCTCATGGCCAGCGGCCAGACGGTTGTGGAGGTGGCGCCAGTATTCCGGCGCGGCGTCTGCCGGATCGATGTCGAGGGCTTCGACCGCATCGATCGCCAGCAGCACGCGCTCGACCTTCGGCCAGCTATCGACGCGCAGCAGGATCTCGCCGCCGGGGCTCACGAAGGGTAGCGTCTGGTATGGCGCGCCGGGCTCGACCGCGCGCACGATATCCATGCGTGAGACGATCGTGCCGTAGTCGTTGGACGCCCAGCGCACGAAGGCGAAGATGCTGCCGAATCTGAAGCTGGAAATGCTGCGGCGGCGATCGAGGATCTTCTCCTCGGCGCGGCGGCCGAAGCGCAGCCAGCGCTCGATCTTCTTCTCGATCCAGGTCAGCTCGACATGCGTGAGCGCGATGGCGGTGCGACTGGATGGCGGCGCGGCTTGCTGCGGCGACAGCATGTTGTCGCTCATGACGGTTCTCCGGGATCGTCGGGGAATTCGCGCGCGAAGAGGTCGCGCAGCATCTCGGCGACGGTGATCCCGCGCCGGAAGGCCGCGACCTTGATGCGGCCCCGCAGCGCAGGCGTGACGTCGATCGTCAGCCGCGCGGTGAACGCCACTGCGTCGTCAGCGCGGCGAGCCGTGACGTCGGGCGCCTTGATCCAGCTCTCAGCGTCTCCTGGCCGTGCGGCGAAGCCGCGCCTAGTCGACCGCTCGCTCATGGTGCGACCTTCGCGACCTCGACGGCGAGCGCGGCGATCTCGCGAGCCGCGATGCTCTGCTCGTCCAGCTCGAAGACCAGGCGGCCGGACCGTGCGGCGTCGGCGAATGCGACGCGCTGGCCGACCGTGCTAGCCAGCACCGGCGGATCATGATCGGCCAGGGTCTCGGCGGTCTCGCGTGCGATCACCGTGCGGGCGCCGCAGCGGTTCAAGACGAAGCGCGCGGCGAGCCCGGCGCGGTAGATGCGCGCCTCCCGCAGCAAGGCCAGCATCTCGGCTGATGCCCAACCATCGAGTGGTGATGGCTGCACGGGGATCAGCACCAAGTCGGCGGCGAGCAATGCCGAGCGCATGAGGCCGGCGACCCGTGGCGGCCCGTCGATGACGACGTGGTCGGCGGTGCGGGCGATCTCCGGCGCTTCGCGATGGAGCGTGTCGCGCGCCAGGCCGACGACGCCGAACAACCGCGAGACGTTTTCCCGCGCCCGCTGCTGCGACCAATCGAGAGCCGAGCCCTGCGGGTCCGCATCGATCAGCGTGACGCGCTTGCCGTACAACGCCAGCTCGCCGGCGAGGTGCAGCGCGAGCGTCGTCTTGCCGACGCCGCCTTTCTGATTGAGCAGAGCGATGATCATCGCTTCCCTCCCGGCGTGCGGCCGAAGGGCAGAGACGGCTGTCGTGCTGGCTGTTGTGAGGTCGGCGCGGCGGGGGTGGTGCGCTTATCCGCAGATCGCGCCGGCCAACTACAAGAGTTAGATTCTGAGTTAGACTCTAAGTTAAGGCCTGGAATCGCTGTTTCAGGCCAAAGGGTTAGTTGCGGTTCGTGCGTGCGAAGTCCCGATAGGGCTGCGTGCGAAATCCCGATACCGTTTGCGTGCGAAGTCCCGACCCCGTCCACAGCGCCATCCACAGGGACTGTGGATAAGTGAGCCGGCAGAATGCGCAGCAGCTCGCGCCGGCCCTGCCACTCGATGCGCAGGTGATAGCCGGGCAGCGGTTGGCGCGCGGCGATGCGCCGGATCTGGAGCGCGAAATCCGAGACGCGCACCAGGCTTCCGGACTTCTCGTGCAGATGGGCGATCTCGAACAGCCAACCCTTCGGCTGACGGCCGGCGTGCTTGCGGGCGACGCGGTAGAGCCAGCGCTCGATGCCGCCGGTCAGGCGGAAATAGGCCGGATCAATCGCGAGAACGAGCGAGCGATCGATGACGCCGCGGTAAAACCAGTCGGGGAGGACGAACTCCATGCCCTCGACGCGGCCGTCGCACGTCGTGCATTCCTCCCACTCGTTGATCCAGGAAAATTGGTGTCGCCGCCAATTCTCGCCATTGCGTATCGTCGTGCGGATGACGGTCGATTGCAGGCGGGCGAGTGCGCCCTTCAGGAGCTTGTAATCGCGCGCACCGGTCTGCCGGCCGATGGACGTGAGGAGCTGGTACGGCGTGAAGCGCAGGAAGCGCGAGGTCTTGAAGCCGAGGTTCTCGGCCTCGACGATCTGGCTCGCCGCCCAGATCAGCACGTCGGCATCCCAGATGGTCGCCATGCCGTGTTCGAGCACGGCATAGACTTCCACCCGCACGTCGCCGGCCTCGTAGAGGATCGGCGCGGTGCGCCTGGTCTTAGCGAGCGAGAAGAACGGTCGCTCCATCAGGTCGCGCTGGTCGCGCGGGCTGGCATCGCCCGTGGCGACCACGAACGGGTCGAGCTTGCTCCGTTCGCTAGCGGTAATGAGACGGCGCGAGGACATCAGAAATCGCCTCAGCGCTGCGCGTGGCCGGCGGCGCGGGCCTCGACGTAACGGGGATCCGAGGTCGAGTTGCAGGCGGCCTGATCGGCCCAGGCCTCCAGATCGCCAATGGCGTAGACGACCCGGCCGCCGAGTTTGCGGAACGTCGGGCCGCTGCCGTGGCAGCGATATTTCTCCAGGGTGCGCGGCGAGATGCCGAGGAGGCGCGCCGCCTCGTGGGTTCGGACGTAGCGCGTGGAAAGCTGCGCGGACCTGTCGAGCATGGGGAGCCTCCGTCTTGCCTCGAAGCGCCGCGGCCAAGTCGCGGCATGTCGGGGTCACGGTGGCGGAGAGTTCAGGCGTTGGGGGTGGACGAAGATTTTCGCGGAGGTGTGTCCCCCCACGTCTGGGGCTGGGCCTGAGGCCGCGAGCGGGCGTAGTGGCAGCGGTTAGGTGGAAAGGGTTGAGGGCGCGTCAGAGACCGCGCAGGAGCTTCAGATAGCCGCGTTCGACCAAGGCGATTGAATCGTGGATCAGCCGGTTCGCCGCACGCCGGGCGTGAGAGTCTTTCCACTCGACGGAAGGAAGACGGGCCTGGGCGGAATGCAGGATGAGGTCAGCGACATCGCGAGGGCCGCCGCCTGTGTCATGAACGTCGAAGGCATGGAGCAGCTCAACGAGTCGGCGCTTTCGTTGTGCTGTCAGGCGCAGCGCCTGAGGTAGCAGGCCGACTGTCTGGCCTCCTAAGCGCCGTAGGAAGCGCGATGCGACCGCGAGCCGAAGATCGGACGACGCCGGGTCCGCAGGCACAAGGATCATGGGTCGCTGAGCAGCGTCCTCGTTGCGCAACCGGATGTGCAGCTCGCCGGAGCTATCGACAATGATGACTTCGCGGCCCTCATCGTCGGCGCAGTCAGCGACGATCAAGCCAAGTTGCGACGGGTCGAGGGCTTTCGGCTCGAAACCGCTGGGCGCGGCATCGAGGATTAAGGTGCCGGGCGACAGCTCCGGCAGCCACATGACGGGTTCGAGCCCAACTGGAGACGAGGGATCATGAGCGAAAGCGCAACCCCCATCGCCGAGCGAGACTGACGTGGGCAGTCTCAGCGTCGACGGAAGCGCGTGCGATCAGGCGCTGGGTCCGGACGAAGTCGCGGCGGTAATCAGGGTTGCGGCGCAAAAATTCGGCGGCAAAACCGGGACGTTCAAGGCGGTTCAGGCGATCAATCGTCTCCGGCGAGCGCCAGTACTCCGTGGGCATGGCGTTTTCCTCTCGTTTTGTCCTCTCTCAAGGAGGGTCGCCACGATCCGGAAAATTCGCCCGCCAAAGTAGTCCTTAAGGTTGCATCGCGCGTGCCTGCGAGCCGTGGGAGTTCGAGACGAGAACTCACTGCATCCGGGGTTCAAGCAAGTGCCGATAGCCCGTCTCGGTCATCCAGCGGGCTCGCGCCAGGTGGCTGTCATGGACCGTTTTGGCACGAGTGGGCTCCTGCGCCGGGTTGAGGCCGAAGATGACCTGCACGACTTCGCGCCAGTCGGCACCCTCTTCGTCGGCCATCAGCAATCGGAGATAGATCGCTAGATGTTGCTCGTCATAGGCGTTTAAGCGGTCGGTATGCGGCGGCCGGTCCTGGAAGGGCACCTGAGTCATTGCGATCTACCCCCTAGAGATCAAAGCAATGTGTTAGCCATTCATTTACCGCGAATTTTTGCAAGATTTGCTCCGCGAATACTTACGTCGCGATGCCTGGGGCGCATCACGTTGCTCGCGGAAGTGGCAAACTGACGCCTTCGCATGGTCGATGAATAACAACGGCATGTACGAATCGGAACGATCATTCCTGGAACGATAGTTCCGATATCGGCTCCATCATCGCCATGGATCTTAAGGAAGTCATGGCGATCAATCTGCGTCGGTTGCGTCATGCGAAAGGAATGACGCAAGAGGAAGTGGCCGAAAGGGCCGGGTTGAGCGCCCGGTACGTCGGAGGGATCGAACGCGCTGACGTCTCGGCGAGCGTGACGGTGCTGGGTCGGATCGCGGAGGCGCTTGAGTTGGAAGCGACCGAGCTGGTGCGCGCCGTCCCTGTGAAGGCTCGGAAGAGGACCCCAATCGAGCCTTAAATTCCGTGACGAGCGTGGTTCACGTCTCGCGCCGGAAGAATTCGACGGGGTCCGCCTCAAGGATCTCGGCAAGCTTCTCGAGCATGTCGACGGTCGCGGAGTGCTGTTCGCGCTCCAGCATGCCAACATAGTTGCGATTGATGCCCGCACGGTCGGCAAGCTCCTCCTGCGACATGCTTTTGGCATGTCGCAGTCTTCGCAGATTCGTGGCGACGATCTCCCGCAAGCTCATGCGGTGAGATCGCCGTGCCACCTAATATACTGCCACCTAGTAAACTAGGTATTCCGCCTGTTCAAGGATCGCCGCCGCCTTCGCGGGCTAGGCAATGCCCCGCCCGGACCGGCCGGACGGGGCATTGGAGGCGGGATCAGTCGCCCCGGCGGCCGTTGGGGCGGGACCAGATCAGGCTGTAGCCCTCGCCCTCTTCGTCGTCGAAGAGGTTGGCGAAGATCGGGGCGGTGAAGCTCGGATCGTCGAGCTTGAGGCCCAGATAGTCGCGGCCCTCGTTGGAGCGCTTGGACCAGGCGGCGCCGATTTCCACTCGGCCGACGTAGACGCGGTGGCTGGGGCTGTTGTCGCCGGTGCGGGCCGCTTCGGGGACGATCCGGACGTTCTTGGCTTGAACCGAGAGGGTGACGATTTCGCCGGTGAACTCGTTCGTGCCGGTCTTCTTGAAGGTGCCGATGGTGGTCATGGTAGTTCTCCTTGATCTCTGTTTCGAGCCCGCACCATTGCGGCCTCGATGGCGATCGGTTGGCCGGAGGCGATCGGCGGCGCACCCCGAAGGGGCTCGACAGCAAAGGAGGGGCTTTCTTGTTGCGCGAGGAATGACGGCGCAGCCGGCAGGGGAAGAAAGTTCTGACGGCGCTGTTGCGCCATAGGCGATCGAGGCTTCAGCCGTCCTTCGGCTAGATCAGCCCATTGAAGAGGCCGTTTGGTGCTCTCGATCTACAGAGGTGATTCAAGGAGAACCTGGCGAATGTCGCGCTGGAAATAGGCTGGCGCGCACGACTCCGGCAGATCGAGGTGATCTCCTCAGGCGACCCAGCGCTTCCAGACCAGTGCACCGCGATAATAGATTGAGGTCGGTCAACGCTTTGTATGTCGGTGGAAATCGAGAACTGCGACGCTCGGTCCAATTTCCCTATGAGGATGCGACCGGGCGATCGGCTCTGATGATCTCGGCTCCCGCCAGTCTCAGCCACCACCGACGACGAAAGAGGCGCTGCGCAAGCCTGTCTACAGCCGCCTCTTGCCGCTGGGTCGATGTCAGGTCCGCGCCATGCCTTGTCCGGCCGGTCCGGGTGCGGCCATTCCTGTGAACCGGAAGAACGCGGTGATCCCGACGGCGATCGCGCCGATGACTGCAAAGATCGTCTGCCAGATCGCCGACGGCATGGCCATGTGCGCGATCCCGTAGGTGGCGCTGTATCCCGCGACCACGGCGGGTGCGACGAAAAGCAGGATGATCAGGAGCCGCAGCCAGGTCCAGGGCACGAAGCCCAGCGCGAACTGGCCGATACCGAACGTCGCCCCGCCGGCGACCATGCCGACCAGGATGCCGCCGAGCACGCCGGCGCCGGTGGAACGCCCAGATACCGAGCGTCAGGCCCATGAAGAACGGCAAGGCGAATACAGCAAGGGTGAAGAGCAGCCAGCAGGTAAAGCAAATGCCGGCGATGACGAGCAGTGGTCCAAAGATGATCATGGCGGCGGTCTCCGTGAGATAAAGGTCTAACGGTCGCGCCTTCCACCACCACCACGGCGCGTCTCAAGTATAGCCGGAAATGGACAGGAACGGGAGCGGAATCCCCGTGGGAATTCCGCCGAACGGCTGCCCTGCAAATCGGCTCCCTCATCGCTGGAAGGGATCGAATTCGTGAATGATGGCTGCCGGATCGCCGTCATATTCACTGGCGGGCATGGCGCCGTATCCATCCATGCCGGTGCGGAAGATGACGATGCAGACCATCAAGGTGGTGGCGAGGTTCCAGCCGTTGGCGAATGCGAGGGACTGAGACATTGATCTGGCTCCTGTGCTGAGGCGGGGGCCATCCCCGCGCGACAGGCGCCCGATGTGTTCGGCCGAGGGCTGCAATCACCGCGCAGGCGAAGACGCAGCGGCGGCACGCTTCGCGTAAGCCGACCCTTTACGGGTTGATGGCGTCAGGCCCTCGGCCGGACCAAGGATCAGCGCTGAAGGACGTGGGGTGGTGCTCGTCGCAGGGCCGGGAAGGTCGGATGTCTGGCCGGAGCAGGCCAGATCCGGCTAGAATTCCGTAATGAACGATCTGCAAGAACTAACGGCGCGGTTACGGGTCGACCTTAAAGCGGCCATGCGTGGCCGGTGTTTGGCGGAGGTCAAGGTGCTGCGTGGCCTGATCGCCGCGATCGACGATGCGCAAGCCGTGCCGGTGGGCAGTTTGCACGAGACTTATGTCGTCCGAGCCTTCGGCGATCCTTCGGTCGAGGTGCCACGGCGGGACCTGGGCGCCGAAGACCTGCGTCGATTGCTGGAAAGCGAGAGCACTGCTTACTTGGCGGCTGCCGAGGAATATCGCGCGGCGGGCCACCATGACCGGGCGGTGGAATTGACTGCGGCCGCAGAGATTGTGGGCGGCTACCTCGATGGATTGGTTGCCGCCGGCGAGTGAGAAGCCAGCTTTTGCGGCAGCGAACTCCAGATGGTTGGGAGATTCGATCTCGCCGGATGCACCGATCGTCGTCGCATGCTTGTCAGGCGGCCGATCTGATCTTTGGGAAATGTACTGGCCTGAAAGATTGAGGGCGGCGCTTACGCGCCGCCGAACTTCCAGACCGGGATGCCGAGCTTCTTGGCTTTGTCGGCGAGGTTATCTTGGATGCCGGTGCCGGGGAAGTGCATCACGCCGATCGGCAGGGTCTCCAACAGCACGTCGTTGCGCTTGAACGGCGCGGCCTTGGCGTGCTTCGTCCAGTCGGGTTTGAAGGCGATCTGCGGCACTTTGCGGTTGTCGGCCCATTTAGCGGCGATCAGCTCGGCGCCCTTTGGCGAGCCGCCATGCAGCAACACCATGTCGGGGTGCTTGGCGTGGACCTGGTCGAGCTTGGCCCAGATCAGCCGATGATCGTTGAAGTCGAGCCCGCCGGTGAGCGCCACCTTCGGGCCCGGTGGCAGGAGCACCTGGTTGTCGGCGCGCTTCTTCGCGGCGAGAAAATCGCGGCTGTCGATCATCGCCGAGGTCAGGTTGCGATGGTTGACCTTCGATCCGTTGCGCGGCCGCCAGGCTGAGTGGGTGTACTGCTCGAATTGGTCGGCGGCCTGGTCGCGCATCAACTCGAAGGCGTTGCGCCGCTCGATCAGCGTCTGCCCTTGCGCCGTCAGTCGCTCCAGCTCGACGGATTTAACCTCGCTGCCGTCCTGTTCTCGCTGGGAGCGCTGCTGACCCAGCTCGTTGTCGTCAAGTTCGCGTTCGATCCGGTCGATGGCGCGATGGAAGACGTTCACCGTCGACCAGAGCAGGTCCTCGAGGTCGGGTTCGAGGCGTGTGTCGGCGAGCGCCACCACCAGGGCGTCGCAGACGTCGGAGATACTGCCCACGAGGGTATTCGCTTCGGGAAGCGGCCGGGGGTCGGGCTCGTCGTGGAAGGGTCGGTAGCCATAGAGCTGGAGTTCGTGGAGAACCTGGTCGGTCGGGGATGAGTTGTGGTGCGGCTCGAAATCGTCGTCGCGGTCGGTGGTCATCGCAGGCTTCCTTCGTCGGATCGACCGCGCCCATCGCGGCCTTCATGGCGACGAAGGCGGCGGGCGGACCGGACCTGCACCCGCAGCGCAGCGGAGGGCCGGAGCTTCGGCGGAGGACCGAAGGGGCCGACTATTTTGTCTCGCGATGGAAAGGCGGCCTCGGCCGCCGACGGAAAATAGTCGGCATACGAGGTTGCCGGTCCGAGGCGTTTGCCGCCCGATCGCCCTCTCAGAAGGCCGTGGGGGCGGTCCTCTCCGGCTCACGAGGAAGCATGACCGCCGGCCTCGCCGTAACGACGCCGACGCGCCTCCTCATCCCGTTCCGGCTATGCCGCCAGCTCCATGAAGCGGGCAACGTCCTGTGCGGCAATCTGCACCCGGCTTGCCGCCCGAAGTGCATCGATACCGAGCAGCCGCAGATCCTCGTTGAAGTCGCCGAGCCGTGGCGAGACCACGATCGCCTCGACCCCGGCCTCCTGCGCCCGGTTGATCAACGTCGCCATCGCGCCGTCGCCGGCGGGATCATCGTCGCGGGCGATGTAGAGCCGCCGCAGCGTGTCTGGGAACAGGATGGCTGAGAGATGCGCGGCCGAGAGCGCCGCGACCATCGGCATGGTCGGCAAGACGCATCGGAGCGACAGCATCGTCTCGATGCCTTCGCCAGCCGCCATGACTCCGCCTGCCACGCCAAATCGTACCGCGTGACCTAAAAGGTCGCCCATCGCCCGCCGCGGCGTGTCGATCGGCGCCTTGCCGAGCGTCGCCTCGGTGAAGCCGTCCGGATCGAGCCAGGTGCGGTGCGCCCCGGTCAGATGCCCTCCGAGGTCGGTCACGCTGGCGATCATCGCCGGCCAGGTCTCGGTCGGGCTGTCCTCGTCGGGCCGGTAGTAGCAGCGGGGATGGAAGCGCAGGCTTCCGGTTCCGTGCAAAGCCGTAATGCCGCGATTACGGAGATACGTTTCTACGAGCGTCTGGGAAATCGACTGCGACATGGCGAACAGCCGCCGTGACGCTTCCGGCGATCCGGTCGGGGCACTGGGTTCGCGTGATCGGGGACGATCGGGCTCCGGCTCAGGATGCGGGAGGCTGAGGAACAAACGCGCCTCGTCAACGACATCCTTGAAGTCGACCAGGCCACAGCTCTCCCGGATTACGTCAAGCAAATCGCCATGTTCGCCGGTGGCGGCGTCCGTCCATTTCCCGGCGGGACCTTTCGCCGTGTCCTTGAGCCGCACGAACATCGAACGACCAGCGACGTTGCGGACGTCGCCGACAAGCCAATAGCCGCCTTCACGACGGCCGGCAGAGAGGTAATGGCGGCACACGGCCTCGGCCTGCCGGCCCAGCCGCTGTGCGAGATCATGCGCGCTGTTGCTCATGACGGTCCTCGAAAAGAAAAGGCCCGCCACCCGGGTCCCCACGAAGCTTGCTTCGCGGGGTGGCCCGACCGGCGGGCCTTAGTGCAGTCGGCAGCTACTCAGCGGCGACCATGTCCGCGCCGGCGTCGTCATTCTGCGGGACTGGCTCGTTGTCGTCCTCCGGCAGTTTTTCGCTGGACTGCGCTGCGGTTTCCTCATCGGCAGAGTCCGGCGCTGGTTCGGCCACAACGGCGCGGCCCGGCGTGCGGAGCAGCTCGGGCAGCCAGGCGGTGTCGGCCAAGAGCGTCTCCGCCTCGGCCGCCATGTCGCCCTTCTTCAGATGCTCGATCCGATCGGCGGCGCGCTGACCCTTCGCCTGAGAAACCGCCTGAAGGATGCGGGCCTTCGTCACCCTGCCGAGGAAATTGTCCACGGTTGGCTTCCACCCGCCCGCCGCCATGTCGAGGTCGACCGTCTGGGCCAGCCGGTCGGCATGGGCGGCAGCACGGGGCCGCCGGTTCCAGGGCTCGTACACCGCGTTGACCGAGAGGCTGACGAGGTGGGCGAACAGGGCCGCACGGCTGTCGCCGTCCCATTCCTGCAGCGCGTCCCAGAGATCGGCAGACTCCTTGGGAAGTGCCTTCGACCAGCTTTCGTGCCGCACGCGGATCGCTTCGGCCGATGCGCTGTCGTTGAGCCCCGGCGCCTGCGTGCCGAAGCTGACGCTCTTCAAATCGAGCTCGAGGCAGCTATCCGAGCCGTAGTGGTAGAAGGTCTTCAGCGTCAAAACGTGGAGGGCCGCGACGAAGGCGACGTCCGGCCGCTCGCCGAGGGCGTTGCGGAGGCCGAGCGTCCGATGCGAGGTCAGTTCGGTCATCAGGCGGTCGGAGATGGACGAGAGACCCTCGTCCTCCTCCGGCTCGGCATCCGGCTCCGCCGTCACGACGGCCCCGTCACCCTCGTAGCTGGCGGCGATAGCGCGTTCATCGTCGCCGTCCGCGTCCGGCTCGGACGCAGGCTCGGCCGGCAACTCGTCTTCCGGCCGGACATAGCCCCGCTCGACGCGAAGCTGGCCATCAGCGCCGATGCTGACGAAGGCACCGGCGCGGGCGATCTCGGCCGGGTCGAACACCACGGGCCGGGTCTCGAAGCCCTCCAGCGCCGTTTCCAGCTCCGACAGGCGCTCGTCCACCTCGTCCGGCAGTTCGTCTGTGTCCTGGTATTCCTCGGACAGCCGATCGAACTCAGCCTGGAGCGCGTCCCTGGTCGCTTCTTCCTCGTCCGTCAGCGCGACCGTCTCGCCGCGAAGCTGGCGGAGGCCAAAGGCATGGCCATACGCGAAGTCGGGCGCGACCTCGATCCACTTCCAGCCTTCGGCGGCCACTGCTTCCGATTCCGCCTTCAGCTTGTCGGCCACCATCTGGTCGACGAGCGGGACATCCTGCAGCCAGCCGCCATCGTCGCCCTGGAACAGGTCGCGCAGCACTGTGCCGCCGGCCGCCACGTAGGCGTCCACGCCGATGAATTGCACCCGCTTGTCGGAGGCACGGACCGCGCCTTCGGTGAGCATGCGCCGGATGGTGTAGGGCTGCTTGTCGTAGGAGGCCTTCAGCCGCTCGAAGACCTGCCCCTGGCGCTCATGGTCGCCGGAGACGGTGAAGGCCATGAGCTGGTCGAGCGTCATGCCGTCCTCTGCATAGACGTCGAGCAGCGACGGCGACACCGACGCGAGCTTCAAGCGCTGCTTCACCACGTTGACCGAGACGAAGAACGCGGCAGCGATTTCCTCTTCGGACTGCCCCTTCTCGCGCAGCGCGAGGAAGGCGCGGAACTGGTCGAGCGGATGCAGCGGCGCGCGCTGGACGTTCTCGGCGAGCGAGTCTTCCTCGGCGATGCCGCTCTCACGGACGATGCACGGCACCGGCGCGGTCTTGGCGAGACGCTTCTGCTTTACGAGCAGCTCCAGCGCCCGGTAGCGGCGGCCGCCGGCTGGGATTTCGAACATGCCGGTCTCGACGCCGTCCTGATCGACGACCGCCCGCACGCTCAGGCCCTGCAGCAGGCCGCGGCGGGCGATGTCGTCGGCCAGCTCCTCGACCGAGATGCCGGCCTTCACGCGCCGAACGTTAGACTGGGAGAGCAAGAGCTTGTTGAAGGGGATGTCGCGCGAGGGCGAGAGGGTGATCTTCTGAACAGGGGTAGCCATCGGGATGTACTCCGCGACGAGCGCCGAAAGCCTCTCTCTCGGCATCAACTCGTCACGAAGCGCAGCGCCGCCCTCTTCCTCTGAAGGGCAGCGCCGTCGATGAACTCCGTCGGCAGGGCCACAGCCCAAGACCGCCGGCGACGTAGTGAGCCCGTTGCCGATGATGGCTTGATGTCTAAAAATTCGAGCGCGGCTCAATACCAAGGAAGCGGATCATGTTGTCGGGTGCGACGAAGTTGACGCCCGTCCCCTTGCTGCCATCGCCGGCTGCCACGAGCCGGCTGAAAATCGCTGTCTTGTCCGGGTGCATGGGCGTGCCGCCCCACACTGCGTCCTGGACGTATCGCGCGATGAACCCGGCGAGCACGTCGGCGACCTGGATGCCGATGGAGTCGTGCGAGCGTAGGAATTGCAGCTTAGCCGCTTGCGAGAATTCAAAATCGGCTGTTTTCAAAGACAGCCTCACGCCGAACTGCGCGAGATCTTCTGCCAGCTTCTTATTGTGGAGAAGAATGTCGCCGAACTGTAACTGCTCGTCATGAAACAGCGTCACTTCAGAAACCTGCTTCCGCGCAAACCGATTGATCCGCGCGTAGACGTTAGTGAACGAAGTTAGATTGGGTAGGACCCACAATAGTTTTCCGGCCGGATTCTTATCGGGGATCGGTAGGGCTCGTTCGACCGCCTTGACCTTCGGCAGCTTGCGGAAATCTTTCAAGCTGTCGCGAGCAAAACGAATGATCCCTTCTGCTACCTCCGTTGGCGGCACCCTGCTTCCCTGTGCCCAGAAGATTATGCGCTTGTAGAGATCGCGTATTGCCGTGTGGTCTCTGCTTTGACAGCATTCGGCGAAAGCGTGGACCAGTTCGGGAGGCGCGTACAAGGCCATGTAGTTGGCCATGACGCCTTTCATCCAAAAAGCGTTTGGCTGAGTGTCACATTCCCCCACATAGGGGACGATCATTCGCTCAATAATGTTCACGACAACGAAAAAGTGCTTATCGACGATCTCGATAAATATGGGGCAATCGTGTGCTTCGAGGAGATCCAGCAGGTCGAGAACGAAACGCGGCTTATCATAGGCCTGTTTTGACTTAATCTCCGGCGCCTGGATGCGATGTTTGGTTTTGTTTGCCTCCCATCTGTCGCCGAACTCTTGGTCGAGCGTGCAGCCAAACGCGGCTAGGGCGAACATGCGTTGTTCGGTGAAATAGGAATCGATTTTGACCGTGCTCAGGTCACCTGTATTCCCACTCTCGTCGATGTAATATTGCTCGGCCGTCTGGTCTGCCACTGCCTATCCCATCAGCTTTAAGACGGCTTCGTTCCACACTATCCTTATGAATACGCGGGCGAGATCTGAGCCACAAGGGCAGCCCACGCTGCGATGCGTCGGATATGAAAGCCGGAAATGCGTAAAGCCACATCTCCGGCTTTCCGGGAGTCAGGCCGCCCGGTGGAGCAGCTTCTTGGCCCGCGCCTCGAGATCGAGTCGCGCGTCCTGCTGGGTCTTATCCCGCGCGACCGCGGTGATGCCCTGCACAAAGTCGAACACGCTTTCGGGCTTCCGGCCTTCTTCGGCCAGCACCGTCTCGATGATCTTCGCCGTCTCGGCCTTGGAGAAGCCGCGCTTGCGCAAGAAGTCGCTGCGATCGTCGTCGGTCCGGGCCACGATCTTTTCCCTCGCCGCTCTGATGCCGTTGACGAAGGGGAACGGCGAGGAATTGGCGAAGCGGGTCAGCGCCGGCGCCGCCTCATGCGCGAAGCGGGAAGCGGCGTATTTCGAGTGGCGGATGGTGATCTCCTCGAAATCCTCGACGCCCCAGAGATTCCGGTTCTGGCAAACGGCACGGAGATAGAAGCTCGCCATGCCGAGGGTCTTCGCGCCCACCTCGGAATTCCAGCAATAGAAGCCGCGGAAGTAGAGGTCGGGCGAGCCATCCGGCAGCCGGCCGGCCTCGATGGGGTTGAGGTCGTCGACCAGGAAGAGGAAGACGTCGCGATCGGACGCGTATAGCGTGGTCGTGTCCTGGGTGATGTCGACGCGCGGGTTGTAGATGCCCGTCGACCAGTCGAGCACGCCGGGCACCTTCCAGCGGGTATCGCCCGTGCCGTTGCCGGCGATCCGCTGCACGGCGGCGACCAGCTCGTGGTCGAAGATGCGGCCATAGTCAGGACCGGTGACGGCGCGCAGCTCGACGCGGCCATCTTCGACCTCCAACGTCTTCACCTGCTCGGCGCGATGGGAGGTCAGCCCGTATTGCAGGTTGATGCCAGCCAGCGGCGCGGGAAGCTGGCGCAGATAGGCCGCCGGCGCGCCGACCAGGCCGGCGAGCTGGCCGAAGCTCCAATGCGTCGGCGCGATCGGCGTGTCGGACCCGGGCAGCATCAGCGCCAGGCGTTCGGCATCGTCGCGGCTCGCCTCGACCCGGATCGCCGCGCTCTCGACGGTTCGGGTACGGCTCCGCTCGGTCCGGCCACGGACGGCGGCATAGAGGTCCGACAGGGACAGGTAACGCTCGTCCGCTGGCCGCGAGAACCATTCCGACGATACGCGGCCGATCCGCTGGCCGCGGCTCACATCCACCTTGTAGCCGTCAGCGCGATCGCGAGCGGCGTCCAGAATCTCCACATGGGTCATGGCTAGTCTCCATGACGGGCGCTGGAGGCCTCTCCTCCAATCTTCAACCCGTCACGGCGAAGCCGGTCCGTCCTCTCACTCTAAAAGGGGCGCTGCGGGGATTTCCCCGCAGAAGGGGGTGCGTCGGCGACCGCGGCGCCGACCAGGGGGAAGGCTTTCCCCTCCAGTGATCCGTTGATCCGTCGTCCCGTATCGGCGGGTTTCCGGCTTTCAGGTGAGCGCTCAGCCTCGATTCACCGAGTGGTCAGGGGCTCCGGGCGATCCATCGCCTCCAGGCGCTCGGGCATGTCGAGCAGCTTGAGCGCGGCGGCGGTCAAGGCTTCAGCGATCGTCGGATAGGTTTCGGCCGAGCTGATCGAAACGCCGTCGCCCGGGAAGATTACCGTCGCTTGGAAGCCATTGCCTTTGGGCGTGGTGGAGAGGGTGATCATCGGCATGTCCGGGCCTCCACCTGTCTCGTTTCTAGCCACCAGACTCGACGAAGGAGGCCCGCAACCTTAGCGCAATCTTCTGACCTGAGACAGCGTCGTCAAAGCTGTCCGAGCCCTCGGGCGCGGTGGGTCCCCATGACTCCCAATTTCCGGAGCCTTCGGTGTCCTGGGCATCAGGTTGCGAACTGTCAGAAAACCGCTTATTTTCCTGACAGGAAAATGGCCATGTCGCGTCTGAGTGAACAGATTCTGGCATACGCGGAGAAGCAGTCCGAAGGGGCGCCTATATCCGCCAAGAGCTTGCTTCACCTCGGCAATCGCGCCGCGGTGGACCAGGCCTTGTCGCGTCTGGCCGAGCGGGGGCAGCTCATCCGCGCCGGGCGGGGGATCTACCTTCGCCCCATCACGTCTCGGTTCGGCACGCGAGCGCCCTCCGTCGAACAGGCTGTGGAGGCGCTTGCCGCCCAGCGAGGCGAGATCATTGTCTCGAATGGGGCGGCTGCGGCCAACGCCCTTGGTCTGACGACGCAGGTGCCGGTTCGGTCGGTCTATCTAACTTCGGGCCGCAGCCGCAAGATGAGCCTTGGCAAGCAGGTCGTGGAACTGCGCCACGCGCCACGCTGGCAGTTGACCTTGGGAAGCCGGCCAGCGGGCGAAGCGGTGCGCGCGCTCGCGTGGCTAGGCCCCGACAAAGCCGAGGAAGCGCTCATGACGCTGAAGCGGAAGATGCCGCCAGGCGTCTTTGGCGAGTTAGTGGCCACCGCGCCGCAGCTTCCGACTTGGCTCGCGAGGAGCGTGGGAAAGGCTGCCTATGGCTGACGCCTTTCTTTCCCTGACGGTCGAGGACCGCCGTGAGGCCCTGCGCGTCGCCGCCGATCGATCCGGGCGCCCGGCGTACCTTTTGAATGCGATTAGATCGTGAGCTCGACGTTGGCGGGCGCGGCGCGCCGTACGAACATATAGGCGGCGGCCTCAAGGTGGAGAAAGTACCGCAGCCGGACGATCAGCAGCGCTGAGAAATCGATGTCCCGCTCGCCGTTGACTAGGCTCTGCATCGAGATGACGTCCTCGTGGCTCGGCTGGACCGGAAAGCTGGGGTGGGAGTGCCACTCGCCCAGATAGTTGAAGCGTTTGAAATCGGAGCCGGTCTTTCGAAAGAAGATGTCGAGCGCTTGCGCATGATGGTCGGGACTGCGGACGAAATGCGCAGCCGTCCCGGTCGTTTCGTCGACCGAGAAGTCGACGATGCGGAAGTGATCTGGTGCGACTTGCTCTCCCATGAGGATGCCGCCGATCTCACGCCGGCCGGCCCCTCGCAGGCATTTGCGAAGCTGCGCCCGCTGGTCATTCGGAAGGCTGATCGTGACCATCGAACGCCGAGGGCAAGAGTTCGCGCAAGAGCGCAAGGCTGTCTGCGACAGAAGCGGGGTCCTGTTCGGCTTTCCAGGGGGCCGAGCCGGCGAGTTCGATAGGCCATGTCTCAAACGGCTGGGAGAAAATCCAGGCCTTGCGCAAGCCGATCGCATAGGCAGGCGCCGGAAACGCACTGTCCTCCGGCAGGGTGAGCACATCGGTCGCCAGACGCGCGAGGTGACCTGCGATGATGGAAACTTCGGCGTCGTCAGCGACAAGCGGTCCGGCGCTCCCGGCTGCCGCTTCATAGGGGGCCGCCAAGCCGGCGAGCGGCGCGGGGACGCCATGCGCATTGCACCAGGCGTTGATCTGGTTGCGGGCGGCCTGGGGCTCCGGCTCATGGCCTGATCGAACACGCGCCACAAGGCCGCCGATGCCCCCGGCGAACACCTCGCCCCAGACGAGTGGCTTCAGGCTCTCCTTCGCGACCGCGGCGCAGAAGTTGAAGCAATGCGCGTCGGCGGTGGCGTCGATGATAAGGTCGCAGGCGCGCAACGCCGACATCACCGAGTCCGTGGAATCGGCGCTTTCCTGGCCGCCCAGCGCGACACGCCGCACCGTGACGTCGATCGTGCCGGCAATCTCGATGAGGCGGCTGCGGATCGCGTCGGCCTTGTGCACGCCGGCCGCGGCGGCGCCGAGTTCGTTGCGCACCAGATTCTCGGCGAAGAAGACGTCATCGTCGACCAGCGTGAACGTCCGCACGCCGGCGCGCGCCAGCATCGCGGCGAGCTTGGAGCCAAGCGAGCCGCATCCAACGATGCCGACGCTTTCTCCGGCGAGGACAGCGTAGTCGTCCGGGAGCCGGCCACCGGTGGCGATCTTCAGTAGTCGCGAGCGCCCGAAGACGCGCTTCTGCCCGGCGTCATAGGCATAGAAATGTGCGGTCCCGGTCGCGGACGCCAGCACCAGGTCCATTTCTCCGCTGGCGGCGAGCGCAGCCTCGCGAAGCACTCCGAGGCCAAGCGCTCCGAGCAGGTCGGCGATACCGGTTTGCGTGGCCGCGGGCATCGCCGTCCCTTCGGGCAGCCGAATGGCCTGGCCGCGCTTCGTCGTCTCCCGAATCCCGGCCGGCCATGCACGGCCATCGGTGACGCCGTCAATCTCTGCGATCGTCACCGTAAAGGTATCGGCGTAATATTTCTCTGCAATGCCGATCTCGACCGACTGACCGGGTGCGATCGCCTTCAGGCGCTCTTCCATTTGCCGCGTCAGCAGGAACCGGAAATAGGAGCCGCGCACGCTTTGGCCGAGCGAAACGGCGTGCGCCGAGGGCAGTTCGGGACCATCGACATCGCGTTCACCGGCGATCAGACGATGCGCGCTCTCGATCATCATCGCCCCGGTGATCGACGTCTCCCAATTGTCGGCACGATATTCCAGGCAGAGATTTCCGCCCGTCCCATATTGGTGGCTCGACAGACGACTACCGTCGCGGGGAAGTACGATGGGTGGGGAATTGGGGTGGAATTCCCCATAGGTCATCGTCAGCGGAACGCTGTCGCCATCATGCTCGATCTCGAAGTCGACCGCGAGCGCAGCGCCATTCGAGAGATGCCACCGCACGCCCTTGAGCCAGGCGACCCGCTCCGCAAGGTCAGCGACGCCCTGACGTTCGGATCGCGCGCGAGTCGGATTTTCGAGCCACCAAATCATTCGGCGCCGCCGAACCCCTGTGGCTTGGTCGGGACCCGGCTCCTGTCCGGAAAGGAAAGACCTCCGGCCACCGGCGCCACCGAGGCGGTTTTGAGCAGCGGGGATCGCGCCGGCGGCGAACGGCGGTGGGCCGCGCGGTCGGCGAGCGATCCGCCGACGCCGCGTCCGACGGTCTCGGTGATCACTCTCCTGTCGCTCGACCGGGCTGCCTCGGCGAATTCCGTCCTGGCCTTTTGGAGCCACTCGTAGAAAGCGGTCGCCCGCTTGGGATGCTCGGCCCATTTGTCGGCGAAGTTTTCGAGCGGGTCGGTCGGATTCGGGATCCAGTAGCGGTTGTTGTGCCACAGGATATGCTGGTCCATGCCCGCGAGAATAACGGCGAGCGCTTCGCCGATCGTCTCTTCGCCGTTATAGGCGTGAGCCGCGAGGGTGGTGATGATGACCGAGATCGGCCGCTCGTCGCCACGGTGCTCGAAGGTATGGTCGCGGTGACGCTTCAGGATCATGATCGCGGCCTGAAGCGGCGTTCGGACCTTATAGTCCGGGATATCCTCGACGCTCGCCCTCATGCTCTCGGCGAGCACGCGCTTGCGCCGTTCGAGCGCGGTTGCCATCCGGCTCTTGAACCACTCGCAGTAGCCTTTGGGGTTTGAGCGCGGCCAATCATCGGTAACGATGGTGTAGGTCGGCGCCTCCTTGTCGGTGATGGCGATGGCGGTGAGCGTCCATCGCGCGTCATAGCCGCGAGATTCCAGGAGGAGGCGGGCGGCTTGCCCGTTCGGAAGCGCGGGTACGATATCCATATGGAATTGGGCGCCATCGGCGTAGTCGAGCACCCAGCAACGGCGACCCTCGCGAAGCGGCTTATTCATGTTCTGGGCGCGTCGGTAGGCCTCGATCTCGGCGCCCAGCAGCGCCTTAAGTTGCCGTTGCGTCAGCGAGGTCTTGCCCAGATTCTGCAGTTCGCAAACGGAATCGACGTCATATTCCTCGGCCTCGTTCAAAGGCCGGATCGTCGTGCCGAGGCGAAAAGACCCCTGGACGTAGACCTTGGGTCCGTACTGTCGGACGGTTGAGGCGTCGCGGTGCAGCCAGTCGCCTAGTGACTTGTAACTCCGGTCGGCCTGCTCATACCGGCTTGGCGGCACGCTCAGTTCTTCGGCAAGATCCTCGAGGAATTCCTCGCTCTCGCGGGTGCGCGTCTGCTTTTCCACCATAGACCTCCAAGGTGAAGCCCACGGTCCGCGTGTGGATGATCGAACTGCGCGGTTGAGCTTTGGGGATAAAACGTGAACACTATAGCGAATCGGGGCGAAACACCATCATGGCAAAAACGCAAATCCCACAGAAAATTCAGGTCGCCCTCTGGACCAAGGCAGCCGGGCGCTGCGAATACCGCGGGTGCAACGAGGAACTTGTCGGCGACCTGATCGCCGGCCGCGAGGATGGGAAGTTCGGCTTCATCGCGCACATTGTTGCCGACAGTGCCGACGGCCCGCGCGGCGATGCAGTTCGCTCGCCCGCGCTCGCCAAAGACCTGAGCAATCTCATGCTGCTCTGTGCGAAGCATCATAAGGGCGTAGACGTCGATTATCTCGCGGATCATCCCGAGGCCTTCCTGCTTGAGATGAAGGCGGAGCACGAGGACCGGATCGCCATCGTGACGGGAATGGCGCAGGAGCGCGCCGCACACGTCCTTCGGTTCGCGGCGGATATCGGACAGCGCGATGCCCTAGTATCGACGCGATCGATCTTCATGGCGATGCCGCCCGACAGGCACCCTGCCGAGGGCCGAACGATCGATATCGAGTTGGTCGGATGTGACTATGCCGATCATGAAGCGAATTACTGGTCCGTCCAGCAGGAGAATCTGCGCCGCGTATTCGCGCGCAAGGTGAAAGAGCGCATCGAGCAAAAGGAGATAAAGCAGCTCAGCGTGTTCGCACTGGCGCCGCAGCCGCTGTTAATCGAGCTTGGGCATCTGCTGGGGGATATCGTCCCGGTCACGGTTCATCAGCGATATCGCGAGCCGCCAACATGGCGCTGGCAAGCTGACCAGCCCGCGATCACCTTTCAGGCTGGCGACTATTCCGGGTCACCGAAGGCGGCGGTCGCGCTGAAGCTCGCGCTTAGCGCAACCGTTACAGACGAACGGATTCGCGCGGTGCTCGGCGACGATGTTGCCATCTGGTCGCTGACGGCCGAAAATCCGCACAACGACATCATGCGCCGCCCGGACGACCTGGTGGAATTCAAGCGCCAGCTTCGACGTCTGCTCGATCGCATCAAGGCCTTTCACGGCGAGGATGCCGTCATCAACGTGTTTCCCGCGTTGCCGAATTCAGCGGCGGTCGAAGTCGGGCGCGTGCGGATGCCGAAGGCCGATTTGCCCATGCAGATCTATGACCAGAATCGGACCGTCGGCGGCTTCATTCCGACCTTGAAAATCACGAGCTGACGGCGACGCGATGCTCCGGTGATCTGTTGCTGGAAACAGCGCCGGCCGGACTTGGCCCGCACAGCGTAATGTGTCCTGCTCGGGGCACGACCAACGGTGACGTTCCTTATTCGTTCTTCAGCGCGAACCCGCCCTTGAAAAAACCGGCCAATGGCCGTACATTGGCGGTGGAGGTTACCATGCCGAATGCAGCATCTAAGACGACTGGCTCGCGCACGCGAGCGGAGCGTCTGGAGACGCGCGTCACCGCCGAGCAAAAAAACCTGATTGAACGGGCCGCTGCTTTGCAAGGGCGGAGCGTGACCGATTTCGTTCTGAGCAGCGTCCAGGACGCGGCGCGGCGGGCCATTGAGGAACATAGCCAGCTCGCGCTTTCTGTCCGCGACAGCGAGGCCTTCGTGGATGCTTTAATCAATCCCCGGCCGGTCAATGACCGTCTGCGGGATACTGTACGCCGCTATCGCGAGCGTACCGGCGTCTAAGGCGTGTCGTCAGGAAGCGACGAGAAGCTGCGCGTCGAGGCGCTGACCTCCGACCACGATCGGGCCAGGTTCGAGAGTGGCGTCGATGCCCTTGATCGATACCTTCGGACCCAAGCCGGACAAGACGCCCGAAAAAACTTGGCTGCGCCGTTTGTCCTGCTCCTGCCGGACGGGACTGTCGCCGGCTACTACACGCTGTCATCAACCGGTCTGCATCTTGGCGAGCTTCCAGCGGAAACCGCGCGGAAGCTGCCGCGCTACCCTCTCGTGCCGGCGACACTGCTCGGAAGGCTTGCCGTCGATCGACGCCAACAGGGCAAGGGCTATGGCCGGTTCTTGTTAGCGGATGCGCTTTACCGCGCCGCAGGGAGTGAAGTTGCCTCGTTCGCCGTGATCGTCGACGCGAAAGATGAGGGCGCTCGTCGCTTCTATGAGCGGGAGAGTTTCCTCGCATTGCCCGATCAGCCCATGAAACTATTTCGGCCGATGTCTGACATCCGGCGGCTCTTCCGGTGATGCACGACCTGACCGAGGAATGCCTTCGCATTCTGAACAAGGGTTTGTTCGAGATCATAGATCCCGGCCCGCTTCATCAGCCGATTCGCAGCTTTTCGATCCGCCGGGACGAAAAGCTGCACCTCATCTTGGAGACTGAAGCCGCCTCCAATGCGAAGTCGGCGGCGATCGACCAGCCGCGAGGCACGGTTCGCATGACGACTGAGCGGGCGCTCCTCCGCAGCGTGGGCGGCCTCGAAGGGGAATTCTTCGGGCTATTGCCCTATAGCCAGCACCGCCAGACCGTCGGCGTGACTGAACAGCCCCTCAAGGAACTGGCCCAGGTCCATATCGCCAAGACCAACAACCCTTCCGCGGCGCCCGCTGCATACGTCATCGACTGGCTCGAAAACCTGCCCAGAAGCCCATACACTTGGCCGGCGGCCTCCGACGTCGTCACCAGGACCATCACCACTCGGAGAATTTCGCTCAACGACGGCATCACCATCGCAGGCGATACCGACCGTTCCAGCACCTCGTGGAACTCCGCCAAGGTGACGGTGGATGGCGCGACCTTCTACGTTTGCGCGCTCGACAGAGAAGACCGCCCCGGCGCCATCAAGCCGGGGTGCATCGTCTACGATGGCGTCCCCGACGACGAGTTCCGAAAGAAGGTCCGCACAGGCCTTTCCTTCGCGATGGGCGTGTACTTGGTCGATCTCGGGACAACCCACTACGACGCCGAATGGAACGTCGTGTCCACGCTCGCGCGGAGCGCATACAGCCTACGCCGCCATGCCTTCGACATCGAAATCCTGCAGCTCGCGCCGCTCGGCGACCGCTTCCTGAACGAGCTCGGCGGCCCGCAGCTGACGAGGGCGATCCAGGCGTTCGTGACGGCGTTCGACGTCCTGGATCTCGCGAACCTGCACTGGGCTTTCTGGCATGCGTGCGCCGCCACCCCACACATCGCACCCGCGCACTTCGGGGCGGCGATCGAGGGCCTGCAAAGCGCATACACCAAGGCCAACCCCGGGAAGGTGCGAGAGGGCTGGGCCACCCGAGACGAATGGAAGATCCTCAAGAATGCACTCAGCGACGTCATCGACAGCGGCAACGTCTCCGCTGAGGCGAAGACGGCCTTGAAGGATAAGCTGCCCAACTTCAACGGCATCGATCAGCGTCAGCGGCTGAAAGACGTGATGGCCGCCTTGAACCTGGAGCTGGGCGATGACGAGGACGCCGCGTGGCGCCGACGGAACAAAGCCGCCCACGGCACGCCAATCCCGCAGGGTCAGGAGGTGGCGGCGATCCGGGACATGAAGCTGCTCCGGGGGTTGTTCCAGCGCCTCCTGCTGCGGATCACGAACGCGGCCGATCAGTATATCGACTACGCCTCGCCCAACCACGAATACCGGCCTTTGCGCCAAGCGCCGCCGACGATCGGCTAGGCGTCGCTGAACTCGCTGTTGAAGCCGATGTCCGCCACCCGCTGGGTGAGGCTGTGGTCACTGAGCGCGGTGGAAGTAGGCGCTTCTCCTCGGCGGCCCGGCCCAACCGCGGCTGCACGCCCGATGGGAGCTGCCGTCGTCTTCCCTAATTTTCTCCAATATTCTATAAACTTCCCCGATCACGAGTCACGGCGGGCGCATGGGCGACGAAATCCTGACGATCCGAGAGGTAGCGGAACTTCTCAAGATCAATGAGAAGACCGCGTACAAGCTTGTATCGGCAGGCAAGATTCCTGGCTTCAAGGTCGGCGGATCGTGGCGGTTCCAGCGGCAGGAAATCGCAAACTGGATAAAGCGTAAGGTTGAAGAACAGCAGGGGGGCAGCGGGGGCGCATGACGAACGAAGCCGACACGTGCCGAAAATTTGTCGTGCCCAAGCTGCAATCCGCCGGTTGGGATAACGATCCTCATTCCATCGCCGAGCAGCGCAGCATCACGGATGGCCGCGTCATTCCCGTGGGCAAGGGGTTTGTCCGCAAGCCGCCCAAGCGGGTGGACTATCTGCTGCGCTTTACGCGGGATTTTCCGCTCGCCGTGGTCGAGGCGAAGGCCAGCTACAAATCAGCGGCCGATGCCGTGCAGCAAGCCCGCGACTATGCGGAAATCCTTGGCCTCAAATACGCCTACGCCACCAACGGCGCCGAAATCATCGAGATCGACTATTTCAAGGGGACGGAAACGCGCGTCGCCGACTTCCCGACCCCCGATGACCTTTGGCGGCGCTATCAGACGGGTAGCGGAATCGATACGCCCGAGCGCGTCGAACACCTGATCGCACCCTACAACACGGTCGGCGGCAAGCCACCCCGCTACTATCAGCAGATCGCCATCAACCGCACGGTCGAAGCCATCCTTGCGGGAAAGAAGCGCCTCCTTCTCACCATGGCGACAGGAACGGGCAAGACCATCGTGGCCTTCCAGATTTGCTGGAAGCTTTGGTCGAGCCGCTGGAACAGAAGTGGGGAGCATCGCAAGCCGCGCATCCTGTTCCTCGCGGACCGCAACATCCTCATCGACGACCCGAAGGACAAGACCTTCACCCCCTTCGGCGATGCGCGCCACAAGATTGAATCCGGCGAAATCGTCAAAAGCCGGGAAATGTATTTCGCCATCTATCAGGCGCTGGCCGAGGACGAGCGACGCGCGGGGCTTTTTCGGGACTATCCGCCGGATTTCTTCGACCTCATCATCGTCGATGAATGTCACCGAGGCAGTGCGCGGGACGACAGTTCATGGCGCGTCATCCTTGAGCACTTCGGGCCCGCATACCAGCTTGGCATGACGGCCACGCCGCTGCGCGAGGACAACCGCGACACCTACCTCTATTTCGGCAACCCGATCTACGAATACAGCCTGCGCCAGGGCATCGATGACGGCTTTCTCGCACCCTACCGGGTGCATCGCGTCGTCACCCAATGGGACGCGGCCGGCTGGCGGCCGAGCAAAGACGAGGTTGACCGCTTTGGCCGGGCGATCCCCGATGACGAATACCAGACCAAGGACTTCGAGCGGTCCATCGCCTTGCGCGCCAGGACGGAGGCCATCGCCCGCCACCTGACCGACTTTCTCAAAAAGACCGACCGCTTCGCCAAGACTATCGTGTTCTGCGTCGATCAGGAACACGCCTCGGAAATGCGGCAGGCGCTGGTTAACCTCAATGCCGACCTTGTGGCGCAGTATCCCGACTATGTGGTGCGCGTTACCGCTGACGAGGGCGCCATCGGGCGCGGCCTCCTCTCGAAATTCCAAGACCTCGAAACCAAAACGCCGGTGATCCTCACGTCGTCGCAACTGCTGACGACCGGCGTTGATGCGCCAACCTGCAAGAATGTCGTTCTGGCGCGTGTCGTTGGGTCCATGAGCGAGTTCAAGCAGATCATCGGGCGCGGGACGCGCCTTCGCGATGACTACGGCAAGCTCTGGTTCAACATCCTCGACTACACCGGCTCGGCGACCCGCATGTTCGCTGACCCGGACTTCGACGGCGATCCGGTGCGGATCACGGAAGAAGAAGTCAACGATGCCGGCGAGACTGCCGCAACGACAGAGATCGTCCCCGAAGGTCAGGAGCCGGAGCCTGCCCCGCCGGAGGAGGACGAGCCCGGTGTGATCGAACCGCCGACCGGCGAGCCGCGCAAATTCTATTTCGACGGCGGCCAGGTCGAAGTCGTGGCTCACCTGGTCCACGAGCTTGATCCGAACGGCAAGCAGCTTCGCGTCGTCAAATACACCGAATACGTCGCCGAAAGCGTCCGTTCGCTGGCGCCGACCTCCGCCGAGCTTCGCAGGCGGTGGGCGGACGCAGACCAGCGCAGTGAGATTATCGCCGCGCTGGCCGGGCGTGGCGTTGATTTCGACGTGCTGGCCGAACAGACGGGTCAGACCGACGCTGACCCCTTCGACCTGCTTTGCCATCTGGCCTTTAACGCGCCGCTTCGCACGAGGCGCGAGCGGGCGCAGCGCCTCAAGGCCGAGCGCAAGGACTATTTCGAGAAATTCTCCCCCGAGGCGCGTCAGCTGCTCGACGAGCTTTTGGAAAAATATGCGGAACACGGCGACGCGCAGTTTGTCCTGCCGGACGTGCTCAAGGTTCCGCCCATCTCAACTCACGGCCAGCCCGCCGAAATCATCAAGCTGTTTGGCGGACCCGACCAACTTCGCCGGGCTGTGAACGACCTGCAAGGACTGCTCTATGGCGCGAATTAAAAAGAAGAACGGTGCAGACGCCGCACCGATGACCACCTCCCAGATGCTCGGCAGCCTCCTCAAGTCTGCGCGTGACATCATGCGCAAGGACAAGGGGCTGAACGGCGACCTCGACCGCCTGCCGTTGCTGACATGGATCATGTTCCTCAAGTTCCTCGACGACCTTGAGCAGCAGCGCGAGGAGGAGACCGCGTTGTCCGGCAAGAAGTTCAAGGCCGCCGTCGAGGTTCCGTATCGCTGGCGCGATTGGGCCGCTGATCCGCAGGGCGTCACAGGCGACGAATTGCTTTCCTTCATCAATTCCGACGAAGCCGTACGAGCGGATGGGACGAAAGGCCCCGGCCTGTTCACTTACCTGCGCTCGCTCTCAAGCTCTAACGGCGACAACCGCCGCGACGTGATCGCCACCGTATTCAAGGGCGTCGATAACCGCATGAAGAGCGGTTATCTGCTCCGCGACATCATCAACAAGGTGGGCGGGATTCATTTCACATCGTCGGACGAGCTTCACACTCTCGGCGCGCTCTACGAATCCATGCTCCGCGAAATGCGCGATGCGGCGGGCGATTCCGGCGAGTTCTACACGCCGCGTGCCGTCGTCCGCTTCATGGTGGAAGTCACCGATCCTCGCCTTGGCGAGACCGTCCTTGATCCGGCCAGCGGCACCGGCGGGTTTCTAGTGGAAGCCTACAACCACCTTGAGAAGCAGGTGAAGACCGTCGCCGACCGCAAGCGTCTGCAAAACGACACCATCACCGGGTGCGAGCCCAAGTCCCTGCCTTATCTGCTATGTCAGATGAACCTGCTGCTGCACGGGCTGGACGCGCCGCAGATCGACCCCGGCAATGCCCTGCGCTTCAAGCTCTCGGAAATCGGCGAGAAAGAGCGCGTCGATGTGATCCTTACTAACCCGCCCTTCGGCGGCGAGGAGGAAAAAGGCATCCAGGGCAACTTCCCAGGGGACCGCCAAACCGCTGAAACTGCACTTCTCTTCCTGCAACTCATCATGCGGAAGTTGAGGCGCCAGCCGACTTCCGCTGGGCGACCGGCGCGCGCGGCTGTCGTCGTGCCCAATGGCATACTGTTCGGCGATGGCGTATGCGCCCGCATAAAGGAGGAGCTTCTCAAGGAGTTCAATCTTCATACCGTCGTGCGCCTGCCCAATGGCGTGTTTGCGCCCTACACTGGCATCCCCACCAACATCCTGTTCTTCGACCGCTCCGGGCCGACCAAGGAGGTCTGGTACTACGAACAGCCGCTGCCCGAAGGGCGGAAGAATTATACCAAGACCCAGCCCATGCAGTTTGATGAGTTCAGGGGCAGCATGGCGTGGTGGACAAAACGCGAGGAGAACGATCAGGCGTGGAAGGTGCCGGTCAGGGAGTTGCTGGACGCGGGCTGCAACCTCGACCGCAAGAACCCACGCGCCGGGGTGGACTTCGAGCATCTGCCGCCGGAGCAGCTTGCCGACGACATTTTGAAGAAAGAACTGCGGATCGCCGAGTTGATGCGGGAGATCAAGACGGCGTTGGGGTCGCCTGCATGACGAAAGCGTGGCCCAAAGCATCCATGGGTGAAATCGCTCCACTGGTCAGACGCCCCGTTCTCACCAGGGCCGAGGAACTGTATCGGGAAATCGGCATCCGCTCATTCGGGAAAGGTGTCTTCCACAAAGCGCCGGTCACTGGACTGGACATCGCCGATAAGCGCGTATTCACGGTGAAACCGGGCGACCTGCTCTTCAATATCGTCTTTGCGTGGGAGGGGGCCGTCGCGGTCGCCACCGAAGCCGAGCGTGGAATGGTTGGCTCGCATAGGTTTCTAACCTGTGTCACCGACAAGTCAAAAGCCGATGCTCGGTTCCTCAATTACTGGTTCACGCAGGCAGAGGGGCGCGACCAGCTTCTTCGGGCGTCACCAGGAGGCGCGGGTCGCAACCGGACTCTTGGCGTGGAGAAGCTTGCGGCTATCCATGTTCCCTTGCCGCCGCTCGACGAGCAGCGCCGCATCGTCGCGCGCATTGAAGAATTGGCGGCAAAGGTGGCAGAGGCGCAAAATCTGCGGGCTCTATCCGATCAAGCCACCGTCGCGTTCGTGTCTGCAACACATGCTGCTTTAGCTACGTCAAAGCCAGAACCGCTCTCCAAGTTTATTGAACTCGACGAGGACGCGACACCCATCGAGATAGGCGTTCCCTATCCACAAGCGGGTGTGCGTGGTTTTGGTGGCGGCCTATTTGCTAAGGCCCCCGTGAAGGGTGGAGAAACAACCTATCGCACCTTCAACCGTCTCTATCAGGGGGCTCTGGTCATGAGCCAAGTGAAGGGCTGGGAGGGCGCGGTAGCTATGACCCCCAAGGAATTGCACGGCTATTTCGTATCCCCCGAATACCGGACCTTTCGCTGTAGGGCGGATCGTTGTTTGCCCGAGTATCTGGCGGCACTCGTTCCTACGAAGTTTTTTTGGGGGCGGCTCAAGGATGCCACACGCGGCGTTGGCGCAAGGAGAGAGCGCACCAGACCTGAACAGTTCTTGCGGCTTGAGTTCTCCATGCCTTCACTCAGGGACCAGGAACGCGCCATCGCAACATTCACATCCATCAATGCCGTGCAGGGATTACAGCAAGAGACTGCAACGGGGATGAGCGCCATGCTCCCCGCCATTCTCGACAAGGCGTTCAGGGGGGAATTGTCATGACATTCTTCGCCATCAGGGGAAGCCGACAGCTAACCTCCGACGAGTTCCTGGCGCATCTTGCGCTTGCGATCCGGCTGGAAAATGTCGGCGTCTTGCTTGGTGCCGGAGCCTCCAAAGGCGTCGGCGGCATGGTCATGTCGGACGTGTGGGCGCTGCTTGAGAACGAATACGCTGACCAAATCCAGTTCCTTCGGGACAACAAGTTTCTTGCGGACGGCGAGGCGGGCAATGTCGAACTCTTGCTCGACCGGCTGGAAATCGCTTGCCTGGACGGCGAACGAACCGGCGCTGACCTGACTAAGCTGAAAGCGGCGCGGCACGCCCTGCGCAAGGTTGTGCTGCGGGCCGCCATTCTGGACGAAAAGCTATGGTCCGAACCGGATCAGGCGATCCTGAACCCCAAACTTTCGGACCACATCAGGCTTGTGTCCCGCCTTGCCGGAAACCGCCAACCCGGTCAGGCCGCGCCGTGGGCGTTCACGACCAACTACGACCTTGCGCTGGAGTGGTCGGCCGAGGCGCTGGGCCTCCATTGCGTCAACGGCTTTTCGGGAACGCACGACCGCGCTTTCCGGCCGAGCAGTTTCGATCTTGGTCTTCGCAACGTGCAGGCGCGCGGCGAGGCGCGCTTCGGCACATACAACCTCTACCTTGGTAAGCTGCACGGCTCGATTTCATGGACCGCGAGCAAGTCAGGCAGCGTGTGCGAATTGCCCAGCACCAGCGTGAAGCCGCTGGTGGATCAGTTCATCGCATCCGATCAGCCAGACAACTGGCCGGGTTTCATGATCTTCCCCGGCGCGTCGAAATTCGTTCAGACCACTGCGTTCGTATATGGCGAGGTCATTCGCCGCTTCACCGAATTTCTCTCCCGTCCGAACGCCTGCCTTATCGTCAATGGCTACGGATTTACCGACGACCACATCAATCGGCTTATCGTTTCGGCGCTACAGAACCCGACCCTGCAACTTATAATCTACCTTCCCGAGATCGACCGCTTGGGCATTTACGACACGCTCGCCGCGACCGGCGAGGCGATCAGACCCAACGAGCAGCTTAAGCGCCTGCTGCTAACGCAGCTTCCACAGGTGACGGTGCGCGGCTTCGGGGCCGGAGGCTTCTTCGACGCACTGGCGAATGACCTGCCCGAACCGGCCATGCTGGATGAGGTGTCGGAACGTGCGCGCCAGCTTGAAGTGCTGCTCAAGCAGGCCACGAACATTCAAGTGTCGAAGAAATCCGCCGGGAGTGCGGACGCAGAAGAAGCGGTGGCCGCTGCCGAAGCTGCACCTGCACCCGGCAACGGCTTTGAGGACTTGCTTTGATGAGTTCCCGTCGCCCCATCGGATATGTGGTTGAGATCGACGGGCCGCAGCTTCTGGTGAATCTGCTTGAGGATTCCCGTGGCCACGTTGCCGGACACCGCGACGGCTTATCGACCGTAGAGCAGCCGGGCGATTTGGTCGGTATCGACGCCGGGGCCGAGACAATCATCCTTCGGATCATGACGGTTGCGTTCGCGGAGCCGCGCGAAGTCCACGCCGCAGGACGCGGGCGATCCTTGAATGTCCCGCAAGAGCCGTTGCGCCAGCTTCGCGGCCGTGTTGTTGGCTTTCTGGCCAAGCGCGATGGCAGGCTGGCGTTTTCGCCGCAGGAATGGCGGCTGCCCGTTCTTGGCGCGAGCGTTTATCCGCTTTCCGACATCGAAACCGTGGCGACCATCGGCGCGGCCGGCATCGAGGCCGAACAGATCAGGCTGGGCGCAGATTCGCGCAATCGGGCTGTGGAGGTCTGCGCGAACATCGACCAGGTGCTGGGTCGTCACATGGCGATCCTTGGTTCGACGGGCCAGGGTAAAACACACTTCGTCGCAGCGGTGCTGCAACAACTTGTGCGCCTGCCAAAGTCGCGGATCGTCGTGTTCGACGTCAACGGCGAATATACACCCGCCTTTGCCCACCTCGGACAGCGCGTGAAGATCACGCAGCTAGGCGGCCCCAATGGCGGGCTTCGGATTCCATACTACGCCCTTGGTCGGCATGGCCTGTCCCGGCTGCTGATACCGAGCGAGAAAGCGCAGATGCCGGCATTGCGCTTTGCAATCGAGCATCTTCGCTTCGTGGAAGCGGACGCGCACGGCGCGAAGCTGGCCGGCGGACAGGCCAATGTTCTTTTTGACGACTGCCACACCGGCAATTCCGCCCACGCTAATCAAGCGATGGCTGGGCTAAGGGCGGGAAACACGCCCCCGGCGAATGTCTGGCCGCACATGCGCGCGCTGTCATGCCTTGCCACGGAATGGTACGTCTTAAAACCGAATAACCAAGGCTGGATGCGCGACACGTTCCAATACGGCCATATCCAGTCAATGATTAACCGCATACGCGGTTTGATCGAAGACCCGCAATTCACATCCATTGTCGAAATCACAGGTGGCGCGGGGCTGGCCAATCCCTTGAGTATGCAGGACGAATGCGCCGCGCTCGTTCGGGAAGTGTTTGGACCTCCGGTCTTTGGCCAGAACGATTGGTCGGTTCACATCGTCGATCTTAGCCGCTTGACTCAGGATCTTATGCCGTTCGTTCTCGGCTCGCTGCTTGAGATGTTCGCCGCCGAGATATTCAAGAGCGGTCCCGGCAACACCCATCCGACCATGTTGGCCCTGGAAGAGGCCCACCATTACCTGCGTCAGCTACCCGGCGAGTCGGACGGCGGACAGCAGGCGCTCGCCTATGAGCGCCTTGCAAAAGAGGGACGCAAGTTCGGCCTATCCCTGCTCATCAGCACCCAGCGCCCGTCCGAAGTTTCCCCGACCGTGCTCTCCCAATGCGGCACATGGGCCGTGTTCCGCCTCAACAACGAAGCGGATCAGCGGGCGGTCGCGTCGGCGGCGGAAACGGCGGGGGTGAACGTATCTCGCCAGCTCGCTGGTCTGGGCCGCGGCGAGGCGATTATTTTTGGTGCGGCCCTACCTGTTCCAACGAGACTGTCGGTCAGCCGACCTAACCCCGAGCCGGACTCGAAAGACCCTCCCTTCTTGCAAGAATGGTCAGCCTAGTTCTCTAGGCGAGCGGCCGAAGATGTTAGTTGTCATCGCCGCCGAGGATGGTGTCGCGAGAAGGCGAGGGGAGGTGGCTTTAGCCGTCCTCCATTCCATAAGAAGAGATAGAGTCCAGCATGACCGAGGAACCGACCCTGGAAGACCGTCTCGCAGTCGCGTCGAACTTGATGACCTATCAAATGGCACCATTTGTGACCCAGATCTCTGGGATACTTGACGCCGATTCTGGCGAGCACGTCGGCTCAGGCGGCTATATTCACTGGCGCGACAAGAGGTTCCTTCTGACCAATGAGCATGTCGCAGCAACGGTCCAGAAGCACTCGCTCGCCCGCAAGTGCTTCGATACCGAGGACTACCTTCGGATCAACAATCCATTCGTTGCCATAGGGGCACCGCATGATCTAGCGATTAGTCCCGTCGATGATCATTGGAACAGCGTTTGCCATAGCGGCATGGCGTTCCCCGACTATCGCTTCGAGGCCAAACATGCGCCGCTGCAAGCGGAATATCTTTTCGTCATGGGTTTCACGGACGAGAAATCTTACTTCTCAGCCATCGGCCAAATGCTCTTCACACCTGGCACGCCCTATCTCACCTAAGAATATGATGAGGCCCTGGAGCCGGAGGAGACACGTCGTCCGATCCGTCACCCAGCTTTTGATCCGAACTATCACTTCGCCCTGCAATGGCATCCGGAGGCAACGACTTCGACCGATGGAAAGAAGGACTCAATCCCGCTCGATCCGCATGGAATGAGTGGTTCCCTTGTATGGAATACGAGGATCGTCGAGTTCGCGCAGCGGAACGAACCTTGGACGCCTGGTGTCGCGCGCCTCACGGGCATTGTCTGGGGATGGGACACAGCCGACCGTTTCCTCTTTGCGACGCGCATCGAGCACGTCGCTCAATTCCTTTCGGAGGCCAATCTCTGAGCGAAAGGACCACTACAAAGGCAACGGCCGCGCTGTTTCCACCGAAGCTCAGACCTCTTTTTGCCGTGCTTTCTCCCGAGGCTCGTTAATGATGTAGAGTGCGCTTATCGTGGGATGGTCGCTGTAGAGAATCCACGAATCCAGCGCCCTTACTCTGGTGGTATCGCGGTTGGTATGGACTTCGGAGCGTGAGCGGAAAGACCAATAACTACAATGCACTCACAACCCCGTTGACCATCGAGTGGGAATGATCCCGCGTCTGGCGCTGAGGTGATATAAGTTTGTGAATACCGCATAGTTCCGGGGTTTTCGGAATGGTTCTCCGCCGCTCGATATTTTCGTGCGGCGTTTTTGTACGCGCTATAAGACAGGTTTATTGGCGACGGTTCTTCTTCATGTCGGCTTTCGCTATTGACGTTGCGGAATCTTCGCCCGCCGTACCGCGAAAGCGCTGCGCGAGCCATGCGGTTACTTCATGATCAAGGACCGGACAGTCTTGCACGGGGTCTTCCCGGGGGCAGGTCATCCTGTGTTCCACATAGCGCTTTGCAGAGCGCGCTGCGGCGATCGTCTGCTCCAGCGCCGCCACCTGATTCTTCAGGATCGTGCGTCCCTTGTCGTTCGGCCCGGTGGCGAGAACGTCGGTAATTTCTCCAAGGCTAAGATGGCAGGCGTCCTGCAATAGCTGGATCAGCGCCAGGCGTTTCAGCTCCGGTATATCGTAGAAACGCCGACCGCCCTGGCGCCACGCGGGTTTCAACAGCGCAATCTCTTCGTAGTAGCGCAGCGCTGATGCGCGAATTCCGAAAAGCCTGGCTACGTCATTGATCGGTAATGGCGCCTTGAACATGTTTCTGGTCGGCGGCTGTAGCCACCCCCCCCGTGTGACACTGCCAGACTCAGCGGCCCCATAAATGGGCTTGAACTCAAGTTCACTTGAACTTGTATCGTCACGGCCAGTGAGGGAGCAAGGAGAATATGACAATGCAAGCCATGGTGAATGGAACGGTCGAAGTCGGGTTCGAACAAGTGCGGGAGGCGTTCAATACGATTGCGATGGCGGAGGACGGGCTTGAAGCGCAGCTTGCGATTTATCATCGTGGTGAGCGTGTCGTCGATTTGTGGACGGGGCCGTCGATAGATGCCGACACGTTGCTCGGCGTCTATTCTGTGAGCAAGGGTGCCGCTCATCTGGTCGTCGCGTTGCTGGTTCAGGATGGGATACTCGACCTTGACGAAAGGGTAAGTCACTACTGGCCAGAATTCGCCGCCGAAGGAAAAGCGGCGCTCACGTTGAGAGAGTTGCTGGCGCATCGTTCCGGTCTGGTGGGTTCTTATCGAGGGTTCACCACTCGGGAACTTTCTGACGAACGGCATGTGGCGGCGCAACTCGCAGCGCAACGTCCGTTCTGGCGACCCGGCGCGGCGTTCGGCTATCATGCGTTGCTGATCGCCGCGCTGTCTGGTGAAGTGGCGCGGCGGGTAACTGGCCGCAGTATTCAGCAGATATTTGCGGAACGAATCGCCGTTCCGCGAGGCATAGACTTTCACCTTGGCCTGCCCGAGGCGCTGGACGGACGTTTTCGCCCCTCTGAAGCTCCGAGACCCACGCCCGAGCAGCTTATTCAGCTTGCCGCCACCGCTACCGGCCCGAACAGCATCACGGGCATTGCTTTCAACCGTCATGCTCCAGGTAATCCCGAGGTATGGGAGCTGCCTAACATCGAAGCTGTCCGGCGCATCGGTCCCGCGTCTTTCGGCGGCGTCGCCACGGCCCGCGCGATGGCGAAGATGTATGCAGCGGCAATCAGCAGGGTTGACGACCACGAACCATTGCTTTCGCCGGAAACTGCGCGGGACTTCGCTCAGGTGCAGTCGATCGGGTACGACATGGTGACGAGAGGACACTTGGCGTTCGCGGTCGGATTTCATGCGACCTCAGAGTACTACCCTGCGCTTGGCGCGGGCACATTTGGGCATAGTGGCGCTGGTGGCCAGCAGGCGTTCGCAGATCCTCGGCACGAACTTGCGTTTGGTTATGTTCGCCGCCAACTGACGTTACAGTGTGTTGGAACCGAGGATATCAGGCGGCTTGTCACTGCTGTTATAGACAGCGTGCAGCATCGCTAATTTTCTTTTCCAGCAGATATCGCATAATGGTGGCAGACTCGATCATAGCGCAAGGCGACTATGGTCGTCGGCGGAAAAGAGCGGGAGAGGGTCTCTCACGACTGTTTTTAAGAGGCGACGTTTAGCGCGATCTGAGGTTGGGCAAGGGGGTTAGGAAAGTAACCCTAATTTGTGATAATTTCCTATTATTTCGTCAAAGACGGAGATGTCGGATCGACTCTTTGCAAGAAGCTGCGCGCCGGACACAGCGGAAAAAACCGCCTGCGCCCGCAGAGTGCGGTCTTCGGGGGAGAGGTTCGCTGAGGTCTGCACCACCGCGCTGAGCCACCTGATATTGACATCGACGAACGTCTGAACCTCCTGCTTCACCACGTCGGGCAGATCGTCGTACTCCGCGCTCATAAAGCTGCACAGACAGAGTCTGTTTCCATTTTGAAGTGAACGCCTGAATATCTCGGGGTAGCGAAGCAGGCATTGTTGGGGCGAAGGATTGGCTTCTTGCAGTTTTTTTAAATCCGCAAGCGTATCCTCCCAGTAACGTCGCGCCACGGCCGCGCCCAGGTCGGCTTTGCTGGGAAAATGATAGTATATGCTGGCAGCTTTTATGCCGACATCGTTCGCTATATCGCGAAAATTTAGCCCGCCATATCCGTGGATCTGAGCTGTGCGCTTTGCGACGGCGAGAATGGCTTCTCGAGCATTGGGATTGGCCTTGAGGTTCACCGGGTTGCCGCCTTTCGCCTACCATCTGACAGATAAGGCTTGACGATGCAATTGCAAAGCGCCACGGTTGCCTACCATCTGGAAGGTAGATAACTTTGGCGCTGGACGCGCGTGCCTCAGTTCGTGTCGGCGGGGGGGCGTCAGAAAGGCCCGGGAACCTGCCTCAACAGTCTTATCATGGAGAAAATCGCTTTTGAGTCAGAAGCGTTAACGAAAATTTTTCTAATCACGCGCGAGTCCCGGGACACGATTTCGTCCGGGTTATCGGCGTGAATTCACTGGCGGTTGCGTACGCCCGGGCTCTCAGGTTGCGTGTCCCGGCGGGTCTGCAAGGGAAGATGAAGATGAAGATTTATGATTGGCCCACAGGACCTTATCCTGCTCGTGTGCGGATCGCCCTGACTGAGAAGGGCATGGAGTCCGAAATCGCGTTCGAAACGGTTGATCTTTGGAAGGGAGAGCACAAGATGGCGGGCTTCCTGAAGAAGAACTACTCCGGCACCTTACCGGTGCTGGAACTCGACGACGGCGCGTTCATCGCCGAATGTACGGCCATCACCGAATATTTTGATAATCTTGATGGCAATCCGATTTTGACCGGGAATACTTCCCGCGAGAAGGGAGACATCCACATGATGAGCAAGCGCGCCGAACTGGAGGTGATGGATGCGGTCAGCGTCTACTTCCACCATGCGACGCCAGGCCTTGGGCCGGATGTGGAACTCTACCAGAATAACGAATGGGGTTTGAGGCAACGGGACAAAGCTCTGAGGGGTATGCGTTATTTTGATTCCGTCCTGCGAGAGCGTTCATTTGTCGCTGGCGACAAATTCTCGATGGCCGATATCACCCTTGTCGGCGGCCTGATCTTTGCGGCGATTGTCGACCTGCCAGTTCCTGGAGAATGCACCGCTTTACTGGCATGGTACGAGAGAATGAAAGAGCGCCCTAGCGTGTCCAAACAGCTTGCACTTAAAGCATAGAATAAAAAACGCTTATTTAGCATCGGGCCGTTTTCGTCTTCGGGGCGTCTGTGGGGACTCGCGGCGCTGAGATTGAGTTTGTAAATTAGAAAAGTCGTCGCGTGGCACTGTTGCGCCGCTAAACCAAAATTTTTACGGCCGCAGTGCTCTCTACTCACATCAAAATTCTGATGGCCGAAGCTTCTGCGTGTCTAAATAGAAGCGAAATCTTACGCGCGTCCGATATTTTTTCCGATTGTACGGTGATAGAAGGCTACGTGGACGAAACTAACTGCGTGGGCGAATGATCGCATCCGCCAACTTTTTTTGACGCCCGATCTCTTTCTGTAAATTGTTCGCCCGCAGGGCGCCGTGTGCGACCGGGTGTCAATTCAGCGTAATGACTGTTTCGGTGCGAACATGAGGATCGACCGTATTCAGCATTGTGCTCAAACCCCACTGGCGTTGATCGAAAGTTGTGGCGCTTGCGATCTTCGTCAACGTGTTTTTCTGGAAAACCATGTTAACATCGAAGGTCAGCGGGTGGGTTTGTCCCCTCATGGTAAGCGAACCGACCAGTTGCGTACGCACTTTACCATTGTGGATCGTTGGGTGGCAGTCGCCAACATAATGCATGGCGGGATGGTCGTCGCCATCAAGCATCAGCCCTGACAGCATCACGGTGCGCAGAACGGCGCTGCCGACTTTGATGGAATTGACGTCCATCGTAAGATCAACGTGGCAGGTCTGGTCAGTCAGGTTGTAAGTCAGACTCCCGCCAAGTTTCTCGAACGATCCATCGATGTCGGCGACGGCGCTTTTCGCGTGCAGCGTCGCCTGCGTGTTCGAAGGCGTCAGCGTAACGTGCTGGGGGGCTGCGTTCGCGATCGGAACGAGGATCGGGCTGGCGCACAGGAGAAAGAGTGTGGACAGAGCGTGTTTCATGCGGCGTCAACGCGCATGAGGCATGAAAGATGCCGCGTTTTCATGGCGAAAGAAGGAATTTCGCAACGTTGATCGCTTTTTTGTCCACGGGCCGTTCATGGATTAACGGCCGAGGCGCATGCGCTGAGGTGAAACCAATCTGGAAGCGCTTCCAGCTTATGAGCAGTTTGGTTCGAATGCGCACCATATGGCTCGCTGGCCCGGTTCATGTGTCGTCGCGACGTCGGAGCGGGTATCGCTGTGTTCGCGCCGCTACGGCGCTCCCATGGACGACGCCATGGGGACATCCTCCGCAGTTCCGAGTGCGCCTGCAGAAAACGCGAGACTGGCAGCGGAGATCAGCGCCGCGTAATAGGCGTCCGATCGTGTCAGACGGGCGTCGAACAGGCCATTCTGGGCCAGAGACGCTTGGGTGACGGAGCCGACGCCGCTGCGATATGCGGTGAAAGCGGCGTCGAATGTCGTGCGCGCGGCGGTTTGCAGCCGGTCCGACGCGGCATAGGCGCTGAGGCTGGTCCGCAGGCTGTTCTGTGCGGCCACGATTTGTCGAACGGAGTCGTCGACGGTCTGACGCAGGGTGACGCTGGCGGTGTCTGATTGGTTCTGCGCTTGTCGGACGAGCGCGGCGCGTGTGCCGCCATCGAAAATCGGCACGGTAATGCCGCCGAGGATCAGGCTGCTGAAATTATTGGTGGACAGGTTCAGCGTCGGAGAGGAGTCGGATCCAACGCCCGGAACCGAGGACAGCGAAAGGCCGCCCGTGCTGTAAGCGACGTTTCCGGTGAGGAAAATTTTTGGCAGAAACTCTGCTTTCGCGGCGACGACGCGACTTTGCGCCGATCGGGCGGTCGCGTAGGCGGCCAGAACGTCGGGTCTGCGGGATACGGCTTGGCGAACCATGGCGTCGGTCATGCGCATGTCGGAAAGGGCCAGAGGGCGGTTGGAAATATCCTGTGTCTGCAGGCGGGTTTCGGGCGACACGCCCATGGCGGTCATGAGGTCGAGATAACGATTCTCCGCTTCGCCTTCGGCCTGTACAAGGCGAAGTTCCGCCTGTGCGGTCGCCTGCTGCGTTTGGGTGACGTCGACGATCGTGCCCTGGCCTTGCTTCAGGCGGGCTTCGGCCGCTTTCTGGACCTGCCGCGCATTGTCCAGCGCCTCGCGGATCAAGATGACGCGGGCCGCCGCTGCGGCATGTGTGTAGAACGCCAGAGAGACGCCGTAGATGACCTTTTGATGGGCCGCCGTGAACAGGATGTTGCTGGCGATCTGCGCCTGCTGCGCCGCGTCGATAGTCGCCTCGCGCTTGCCGAAATCGAACAGCAGCCACTCAATGCTTAATGTCTGGACTTCGCCGCTGCCGGAGGTGTTGTTGCGTACGCCGTTGGTCAGGTTACGCAGATCGCTCGCACCAGCGTTAAATGCGTCGCCGATAACGCCGCCATTACTGATGGAGGGGTTGGCCCCATTGTTGCGCGTGTGGTTGTAGCCCCCTACCACCGTGGCGCTGAGGCGAGGCAGATAGCTGCTGCGTGCAATTCCGACAGCCAGAGCGCTGTCGCGCGCAGTGTTCCATGCCCTGCGGGTGAATGGATTGGCCGATTGCGCGATATCGATGAGATCGACCAGCGAGTAGGCGCGGTTTGCGGTGATGTCCGGAGAGGCGTCCCGCGGGTGAATGGCCGTGTTGGCGGGAAGCGCGAAGCCGGGCGGCAGCGCCAGACCCTGTGCGTGTTCTCGTCCCGGCAGGATTTCTCCGCTTTGGGAGACGTTGGGTTTCCACGGAGCGTCGGGATGCGCCGGGGCAGTCTGGAGAGCGTCCGTGGCGCATGCGCCGAGGCAGCAGAGCGTGACGCTGGCCACGGAGCGAAAATACAGGGCGTTCATGGGGTATGGGCTTCCAGCGCGACAAGGCGCGTGGCGAGGTCGGGCGACGCGGGAGACAGTAGCGTGTCGACCGTCAGTTCGGCGGCTTTGCTCAGGATGTCGTGATATTGCGTAAGTTGGTCCATCTGCGCGCGCATATGCGCTGGCTCGACAGTAGCGTTCTCAAATACGCGTTCGGCGGCGGACAGGGCCGTCTGTGCGTCTGCCGCGCAGAGCATCCGGTCCGGTTCCGTTCGCGCCGCAATCTGGCGCCGCAACGCTGCGAACATGGCGTCCAGACGTTTCGGAATTTTCTGGTAGGCGCTGCTGGGCCAGAAACTCGTGAACATTGCGTAGGTGATCAGATTGCCGAGCATGATGCCGACGATACGATCGCGTGCGGTGGTCATGTCGGTCGTTGGGCCATAATCTTTGAGGTCAGATAGGAAGAACGCAAGGCCGATCTGAAAACCGGCGTACGCAATGCGCTCGTCTCCTGTTTTTACCCATGCGCCGATCAGCGACCCGATGAAGATGAGGAGTAGAAAAGCGGCGACGTCGTGAAGATGGGGCATGACGAACACGATAGACAGAATGCCCAGTGTGGCTCCGACAAGCGCGCCTGAAATGCGTAACGAGAGCTTTGAAATCATTTCGCCCATTGTCGGTTGCGCGACGATGAAGCAGGTGATGATGCTGGTATGAATGCCCTGCCAGTTTAAAATCTTGAACACGAAATAGCTGAACATGACGGCGGCCGTTCCTTTGACGGCGAAGCGCACGTGCTCGGGGTTGGTGAATGCGTCCGCAAAGAAGAAGCCGCTCCCTTCGGGTTGAGGAGCCGGAGAGTGAGATGGAGCGGGATTTGTGAAAGAGGAAAGAATGTCGACCATGGCGTCATGGCTCGTCTGGCCGATCCGTGTTGGAGAAAGAATGTCGGTAGGATAATCGCCTTCCTCAAAAATGATCGCCATTTCCTGCATGAATGGCGTCAGATCCTCCAGAGAAACAACGTCGCCGCTACGGCTTGCGTGGGCGCGGGCGAGAATCAGCAGAGCAACGCTGCTGCGCGCGGCCTGCTCCAGCGCCGCCAGATCGTTTGCGCGCCAGATTTTCTCGAGCCGCGCCATTTTCAGATTCTTCGCCATGCCTGACATGCCTTCCCGCATCATGTCGTCGGCGCGTTCCAACAGAAGGGGATCAGGGGTTGCAAGCAGCGCAGCGCTCATGCGCAGGCGCGCAGCGATACGTCGGGTCAGGAGCGCTTTTGGAGACGGACAGATCAGCAGCCCCAGTGCGACCATTACAATGCCGGGAGCGAGCGTGAACAGGTCGGCGTAAAGCAGGGCGCGCGTCGCCAGTTCGCCGACAGGAACCTGATCGACTGCGATCATCGCATAGACGACGATCAGGCCAAGCATGTATGCGACCGGTTTGAGTTTGCTCGCCGAGCCCAGAAAGAAAAATCCACACGAAAGCAGCGCGACGGCAATGACGATGCCCAGCGGATGATCCAGCGTAATGCGGATAATTCCGTAAACCAGAGCCAAAAGTATCAGAACCAACAGATTGACGCCGACCCCGGCGATGGCATTGGTGGTGCGGTCTTCTTGCCAGAGAGCCATGGTGACGAGGGCCGGGACGGCGAGTTCCGGGATTTGCCAGATTTCACCGATCAGAACGGTCGTCGTGCAGCCCGCCGCCATGCGCAGGGCATAGCCCATGCGGCCCGGCGCAGGATTGCATATAAGGCGCCACAGACGTCGCGTGGACGGTCCTGTTGGCAGGACGAACCGGCCGTGCGGTGTGACGTCGGCATAGGGACCCATGTCGGGCGCCCTATCGACAGGCGGCGCCATGTCGGATCTCGACGGTTGCGGTCGCCCCCAGACGCAGAAGGGCCGGGTCGGCGTGATCGAGTTTCACCCTGACTGGAAAACGTTGTGCGACATGCACCCAGTCCATTTCCCGGGGAACGATCGGAAGGGCGCGCGCGATGCCCGCGGTGTCGGCCGATAGAACGCCCCAGCCGATGCTTTCGACGTGACCACGGATCGACGCGTTTCGGTCGATCATGGAATAAACCGTCGCGCAGTCGCCGGGACGTATGACGCTCAGATTCACTTCGCGGATATTCGCGATGGCAAACCACGCATCGTCCGCGATGAGAGTGAAAAGGACCTGTGAGGGGGCGAGAATTTCTCCAGAAAGGACTTGCAGGCTCGCGACGTAGCCATCCGTGGGCGCGACGACGACAGTTTGCCGCAGTTCATAGCGTGCGTGATCAAGGGCCGCCTGATTAGCCGCTTCTGCCGCAAGCGAGCTTTTCAGGTCTCCGATAGCGATCTGCGCGGCGGCGGATTGCTGATTCGCCTGCCTCAGAGATACCTCCGCATCATGAAGAGCCACGCGCGCCTGATCGTATTGCTGCCATGGAATATAGGCGTGGCTCGCCAGAGGGGAGAGACGTTCCACCGTACGCGCGGCGAGGTCGCGATTGGTCTGCGCGCGCGTGGTCTGGTCCTGGGCGACGACGGAGTTGGCGGTCTTTACGGCGACCAGACGTTTTTGATTCTCCACTTCGGCCCGAGCCAGCGCCAGATTGGCTTCAGCCTGCCGAACCGTCAGTTCGTAGGGTTCGGGGTCGAGGCGGTACAGCAGATCGCCCTTATGGACATGCTGGTTTACGTGCACCGGCAGTTCCACCAGCCGGCCCCCGACCGTGGTGGCGATGTGGACGACTTCGGCGTCGATAACGCCGCTGTCCGAGGACGGGTGGGCGTTGTCTTCGTGCGCAACATGCATTCCCAGCAACGTTGCGGCTGCAATACAGAGAACGGCGATGCCGATTCCGATGGGTTTGCCGCTTGAAAGATGGACGCGTTTCATAATCAGGGACCGAACCAGATCAGCCAGATGGACAAGGCCACGATGACGCCCAGAGCGCTGTAGGTGAACAGGCGGAACCGCAAAATCGAGTCAATCTTCGTCACTACGAAGATAACGCGCAGCCCAACGGCTGACGCGACGCCGAACATGGCGCACAGCATCCAGTCAGGGAAATATGCGCCTGCTAGCGAAAAGGAAGGGGCGGTGTCTGTGGAGCACCCGGCGAGGAGCAGGAACGGCGTTGCCGAGAGAGGAGACGGGCGCGACATGATGTTGACGATCTACCGTCTCCACTCTGAAGGGTAACGAAGGTAACGAAGGTAACGATGTGTGGTTCTGTTGACAAAAAATCTTTTCTTCTTGCGATTGACGTTACTCGAAGCGGGCTCTTGCGGGAAGATTTGCGCCTGTGGCGATTGGACGAGCACAGGTTGTTCGGGGGGACAGCAGCTTGCGGCGCAGGTGAACGTGGCGTGGGTCAGGCGGGGTGACGGAAAATCGACTGCCCCGGGAGAGCATGCCGGTTAGCTGCGCTTGGTTGGACATGCAGGTACTCTGACCAGAACGGGAATCGGACTCCATTTCTGAACCACGCAAGGCGTCTACCGCCATGTTCGAAAGGTCGTCGGGACAAGGGGGGGGCGATGACTCCGGGTGCAAGGGCCGCTCGAGAAGTAGGATGTCGGGACAGGATATGTCGAGCCGACCTTTTCTGTAGAGACGAGGCTTCTTCAGCGAAGGCCTTGGGTTGCATGCAGCGCACATGCGCCGCCTGCGACAAAGAGGCCTCGAAGGTCCCTGAAACGGTAAACTTCAGGAGCAGCTTACAGGCAGAGGCAGATCGGAGTCTGGGGCTCGGTCGGGGTCATGTTTGCGAGCAGGCGACCTAATATAGTGCCTGACGCTGTTCCTTGGCCATTATACCCGGCAATGGAAATCATTCCTGGCGCCAGGCGATAGAGGATTGAGAGATTCGTTTTCGTGACTCCGACTTTCCCGTACCACTCACTTTCGAAAGGCGTCCGTCGCGCAATGGAGTGTGCCTATATGAGAGGTGTCGCATTGAATGCTGTGTTTTCTGTCCGGTCGAAGACAGCGACGGGCCTGACAGATACGAGGCAGCCTCTTTGAGGGCGTCCTTGGGAAGGCCGGGGTTCAAACCTTGACTGGTCTGTAGGGAAGTGGCGAATTCCGCATCGCGAAACGTGATGTCGTATAAAAATTTTATATATAAGAAAGAAAATAAAAAATATATTTCTGTGACTGTCAGTATCGACCCGATTAAGCCTCATCACGCCCAATAGTTAAACTGCGCAACAGAGCTACGTGCAACCCCGCCCGGTGGGGACGTCAGACATCCGTCTCCGCCGTATGTTTGCGAAAACGTTACTCCGAATTTGAAGCTGCCTGCGTGAGATTGCCGTGCAGGACAACGCAATCTCACGCTTAAGCGACATCTCTCAATCAATCGCAGTCTAAGTGAAAAAATATCTGAATAATATATGCACAATGCAGATCAGATGAAAAAGTGTCTTTTGTAGACAGCGTAAGGCACACTCATTCCGGTTGTATTATTACACGAGTGGCAACGTTAATAAATCGTTTACGATTTGTATAAAAAATTGTATTACGCGTCTTTATCGCGGCAGCGGTGTTGTTTATTTTTTAGAAAGATTTAAATAAATACAATTGTAAAAGAAATATATATTGCAATAAAATAAACAAAAATTGACAAGTTGTGAGGTTTGTTGGATGCGAATGTTAGAGTATCATTAACTTACTTATCTAAAGGTGTAATTATGGCGACACTAACTTGGATTGGCGGCTCAACTGGGATATGGGATAATGCAGCCAATTGGGATGGGGGTGCCGTCCCTACCAGCACTGAGAGCCTGTTTGGAAAATCACGGGTGAGCATTTCTGCGCATGAGATTGGCGCCCA
>NZ_JAFVMF010000040.1 GCF_017377715.1 Acetobacter sacchari
GCGGAACCGGCTCAGGAATTGACCTGAAGGTCAGATGCGCCTGTGGCTTCGAGAGCCGGGTTCGTCGGAAACACGTAATCAATGGAACGTCACTTATGTGTCTCGCGTGCTTTGGGAGAAGTCGCGCCGCTACCGTAATGGAGGCCGCGAATGTCTGAAAAGCAAAAGCCAGAGCGCGATGCCGATGGTTATTTCAACTGCTTCCAGATGTGGGTGAATAAGGCGTCATCCTGGATTGGCGGAACAAACCCAGCTTGTTGGGATGCTGCCGGAAGGCGTTGTCGCATAGGTGCTGATTTCATGCGGGCACGGGATGAAGGAACGTTCCCCGTTTATTACTGGTTCGGTGAAGGAGATCAGACACCGGCCCAACAGAGAAAATCGCAAAGAGCAGTCAGGAGCCGTCGATTTGGCTAAGAACCGCGCTCAGATAGAGCGAGATATCGCACAGCACTTTATGGACGCAGGCGTTCACTCGACCGCGGCGTTTATTCGGGCCCGAGATATTTTTGATGAGGTGCGCGACTGGGTGCGCGCGCAGGATGAAATGCACAGGAAGGAGATGGGGCATGTCTGACGCGATGGAACTGCCGCCGTTGCCGGAGCCGTTCGCTTTTTGGACAACAGGGCCACGAGGCGGCTTCATGGCGGAGAGGGAGCGTCGCCCCCTGCCTGCCGCCGGAGAACGTGGATGAGTGAGTCCATCGAACGCCACGAACAGGAAGCGATCCTGCGCGACCTGCTAGGAGATACACAGGATCGTTGCGAGGACTGCGCCAATTACGAGGACACAAACGAACGCGCCGAGCGGATCATGATCGAGATGCAGAGGATGAAGGTGAAGATCGTGAGGTGTGGGGATGAGTGAGGCGATTGCGCCGCTGCTGACGGTCTACAAGGCCGCAGCTATTGTTGGCTGCTGCGACGAGACGATCCGCCGTGCCATCAGGTCCGGCAAGCTCGCAGCCTACCGGCGCCCGAGATGCACACGCATCGCAATGAATGACCTCAAGGCATATCTGGACACGTATCATTGCCCCGCATCAGAAATGACAAGCCCCACCTGGAATTACGTCGCGGCAAATGGGCCATCGTCTGGTGGGAAGACGGACAGCGCCGCCGCCTCTCGACTGGCACAGAGGATGAGAAACGCGCTCGACAAGCCCTAGCTGACTTCGAGGGGCAGCTTGAAAAGCGCCCCCTCAAGATGTCTGTGGCCGAGGCGTTGGTTCGGTATGTTGACTCCCGCCGCGGTAAAATCTCCGCGGTGAAGCGACTTGAAGAGGCGGTTGTTCCTCTATCCCGTGCGATGGGGCATCTGCGCGTTGACCAGATCGAGCAGCGGACATGGGATCAGTATGCCGCCGGGCGCGTCCGAAAACCCAAAGCAGGCGAGACGTCGTCGGTCCTCGTGTCGCCGGGGACGTTGCGCAGGGAGTTCAATGTCCTCCGCGCGACAGCGCGCCGCGCATGGAAGGATGGGTTTCTTGTCAGGCCGCCGGAGATCGAGCCGCCGCGCGACTCAGCCCCACGCGACAGGTTCCTGACGAAGGCCGAAGCCAAGCGTTTGCTGGACGCGTGCACGACGCCGCACGTCCGGGCGTTCATGGCCATCGCCATCTACACCGGGGCGCGCAAGGGCTCTATCCTATCCCTGACATGGGACCGCGTTCACTGGGCGACCGGCATGATAGATTTTCAGGAACCGGGTAAGGCGATCACAGGCAAGCGTCGTGCAGTCGTGCCGATGACCAAGGCGCTGCGAATAGAGATGGAAGCCGCTCAATTACTCGCGAACGGCGATTACGTGGTCCATTGGAATGGCAAAGCGGTCCCGACCGGCCTGCGCTGGTCATTCGCCAAGGCGTGTGAGCGCGCGCAACTCGGATGGAAGCCGACACCGCATCATCTGAAGCATTCCGTCGCGTCGTGGTTCGCGATGGACCGGGTGCCGATTGATCAGGCCGCCGACTGGCTGGCGACTGACCCGGTGACTTTGCGCCGCGTCTACCGCAAATTCGACCCGTCATATCTGCGGTCCATAGCCGACGACTTCGAGCTTTAGGGTGCGGTCCACTTGGACCACTTCAGAATCTCGGACGGTGGCCTTATGCGCTTTTCTCGTATCCATTGGTTGTGGACTGTAGCGCATAAGCGTTTGAAATAGCTGTTTTGTCCATGCCCTCTCACGGCGGCAACAGGGGTTCGAATCCCCTATGGGACGCCAATTTTCTCCATTATCTTACACAATTACACAGTAAAACGATTGGCCGATTTTGAGCCAACCGTATACGATGAGCATGAGGTCCCAGCGGCCCCATGAAAAGGCTATGCCGGAGCCCGTCGAGGCTCGCCATGAAAGGCCGATCAAATCTCCCAAATTGCCCCGCCACTGGACGGTGCCGACGGCGAGAGAATTCACCGGGCTTTGTTCCTTCAGCCCAACCAGCCCGGCGGTGGCGGGACACGATCTCCGCCAAACTGGAATTTGGCCCGTTTCAGGGCACGCGCCCGCTGGAGCGCCAGACCATTCATGAACCGGTCGAGCGGTATGTGCATGGGGAGGTTCAGACGCGGGACGATGATCGCAAGACTCACATCCCGACCATCCTTCAGAACGCCATCGCACGGCTTACGCAGATCGACCTGCCACCGATGATTGTTCGCAGGTTCCGGGACCTGCGGGCTGCACACTACAGCGCGCCTCAGTCGTCAAACGACTGAACCTCGTCTCGGCGAGACGCCAGCACGCCATCTCAAGGATGGTACATAGAGGGTTCAAAAAACCTTCGTCTGTCTTCTTACCCAATAATAGTATCAATAAATTATGAGTCCGACATGGACAAAAAGGAGGCTTTTCGAACCCCCACCCGTAAAACGCTGTAAAATAGGCGGCGTCTTCGGCCCATAAAGCATCGACCGGGACGCCATAGTGGTCCGTTCAGTTGGTTCCCCGGCGACCGTAAGCAGCACAGCGTGGCCGCCGCGAAGACAAGCCGCGCTACATGATCTGGATGTGGCTTTTGAACCCGAGCAAAGCTGCGTCACGCAGATTATACTGCCCGTTGGGGTGTATGTAGTATTCAAAAAGCGGAGTGAAAATCACTCCGGGCATCACGTGTATGGCGTAGTTCGCTTCCATGACGATGGTGTTGTGCTGAACACCAGTTGCGTGATTGGGAAGTGCGCGGCGTTTATCGAGAAGATATTCGTCCGTCATGGTCACCCCATTGGCGATTTTTGTGTAGGTGAATGAGAAGCCCATCGTGTCGTAGGGACGTGATGAAAAAAATCCCCGGTTAAGCAAGGCTCCATAAGCAACGTATTCACGCAACGATGTATGCGGGTCGTTGTAGATTATGCCCCATAACGCGGTTAACCCTGAGTCTTTCTCGCGGTAATGCGTCAGACGTTGATCAAACATCGCCCACGTCGACCACGAGGCGCTGTGCGTTTTCGGTGCGCGGCGTGTCACGGCGTATGGGGCGCCGTATAAGTCGAAGAAGTTGTCGTTCTGCGGAGTGCTGAAAACCTGTCCGCCAATTTTGTAATGTCCCGGCAACGTACCGTTGTTGAATGACGGTTCCCAACCTGTTTCGATAGGAGCTGTGTAGCCAATAATGTTGGCGCCATTCAGTTTGAATCCTGTACGGTGCTGATACACCTGATAAATCCCATTTTCGATCGGATAGACGCCAGTCTGTATATAGACTTTGCGTATCGGACGTCCTCGTACACGGAATCCCCACGTGGATGCGGGATAACCCGCGGCGAAATTCGTGTCGGTGATACCTTTGGGACGGCCGCAAAAACTTCCACTCTGGAAGTTGCAGAAGAGCGGGCTGGCGGCGAAATCGGATATTTCCGACATACGCCCAGCAGCAATTGCAAGACGGCCACCATACAACGTTTCTTCGCCATACAGATAGACAAGATGGACGACGACGTTGCCACCGCCGCCGTAATCTTCGGATGCATGGTTCAGCCAATCGCCGAACATCCGGTTTGCGGTTGTCCCGTACCTCCCGACCGTGATCATGTGGGTTGCGAAACCGGGAAGCCCCGCCAACTTCTCCCAATCGATATCCAACTGCATCGCGTATTGGCCGGCGTTGCTGGCGCCCTGCCTGTAGTTGATGAAGCCGGGGGTCGCACCGCGAGTTGGGGGCGTAATTGCCCCAGCGAACTCGTTGGTGTTGTCGAGAAGAAAATTGATCCCCCTGTCACGTAGCCACTTTGATAGCGGGTTCGATACGATCGCCTCCGGATGAGAGAAAGGCGGCACGGTGGTCTTCGTGCTTGCGTTCGCAGGGAGCGGTGTGGAGACCAGAATGCTGGGTGCTGACCCGATATCGCGGTCCATGACCTGAGCGTGCGCGGGCGTCTTTTGCCAGAGTAAGATCGAAACGGCGAATAATAACCACGCGAAATTATAGAGTGCGCGTCGCGCTGCGACAGCAGCGAAGGCTGCGCACGGGCGTGGCCGGGTGCCGCGCCCTGGAAACTGTGATGTCATCATGTTTAGCGCCTAATAAATAAAAATCGAGGCAATCAAACAAAAGATCAGTCCGCATACCGCGATGATCGTTTCCAGAACGCACCATGTCTTGGCCGTCTGTGGCACGGTCAGTCCCAGATACTCCTTAATCTGCCAAAAACCGGCGTCATTCATGGGCCCGAACGCCACTGATCCGGCTCCGGTAACCAGCACCATGAGCGACGGCGAAACGCCGGACGCGTGTGACAAAATCGGCCCCACGATGCCGGAGGCCGTGGCCATCGCGACCGTGGCCGATCCGCACGCGACACGGACGATCACGGCGAGCATCCACGCCAGTACAAGCAACGGCATATGAGCGCCAAGCGCCGCGTCAGTGATGGCCTTCGACACGCCGCTGTCGATCAGAACGCGACCGAAGCCGCCGCCTGCGCCGATCAGCAACATGATGAGGGCTGTGGGACCAAGTGATTCGTTCGTGAACCGCAAGATCGTTTCCCGTGAGAAACCGCGCGCCTGCCCCAGAACGATAAACGACATTAAGGTCGCGGTGACCAAAGCGATGTCGGTGTTTCCTACGAAGTGCAGAACCGTGTTCGCTGTGGTCTGGGGCGCCGCCAGGACATCCGCAGCCGAGCCGATGAGCATGAGGACGACGGGACTGAGGATTGTAAAAACCGTCATATAGAAATTGGGGAGATTCGTGCGGGGTTCAGCGTTGACGAATTGCTGCGCGAGAGGGTTGGTCTTCGTGATGAAGACGCGTGAGGCGACGAAGCGCCCGAAAAGCGGGCCTGCGATGGCCGCGATCGGGGTCCCTATAACGATGCCGAGCAGAATGGTCTGTCCGATATTGGCGTGATAAGCACCGACGGCGAGCAGCGCGGCGGGATGCGGCGGGATCAGGGCGTGCGTGACCGACAGTGCGGCTCCCATGGGCAACGCTACACGCAAAAGAGGTGTGTTCGTGCGTTCGGCCAGGACAAACGCTAGTGGGATTAACAAAACAAATCCGACTTCGAAGAAAACCGGCAATCCGATCAGCAGGCCGATCAGCATCATCGCCCAGTCCACGCGGCTACGCCCGGCGATCCGCGTGATTTTCAGCGCGATGCAATCCGCCCCCCCGGATTCCGCGAGCATCTTGCCCAACATTGTGCCCAGCGCGATCACTATTCCAACGTGGCCGAGAACATGCCCGACTCCATTTTCGAAGGACGCGACGATTTTACCCGCCGGCATCCTCGCAACGAGAGCCAATGCGATCGATGTAACAAACAGAACGATGAAAGGATTAAGGCGTATCCAGGCGATCAGGATAACGATGGCGGCGATAGCCGCCGTCGCAAGAGAAATGGCAAAAATGGCGCTCATCTGATGGAGGCTCCGTTTTTCTTTTGACACTATCAGATAGAGACGGAGGCGCCAGATACGAAACCAAGTATCCATAGCTAAAAAAACGTGATTGCGTCCTGCGCTGATGAGAGAGAGAGTATTGGACTGCAAATGTCCAAGGAATATTTTTCGATGAAGGAACACTTATTGTCATGCCTTGAATGTTTTTGAGAAAAAGAAATTCATTTCGTATTTATAAGTAAATATGAAAATTAAGACGATCCTGATCTATGAAATTGATAAGGTGATGAGTTTTTCCAAATTCTCTGACGAATCTTCTAATGCGATCAATCCAGACGAGTGTGTATTCGTTTCACTAAGAAGTTCAAAATTTAACGTTATTTCGTCTTAATCGAGGCCAAATCCGTCTTAGACAGACGCTCGAAATCGGTCGATATCTTCATGAAAGATGAGCGGATCTTGTAAACGTCAGAATAGCGTCGTCGATTTGATAAAATATCATTCGTAGATGTGTGGTGACAAAAATATCGCTCCGCTTGCGTGACCATCCAGGCAGCCGGAAGCATCTGCACACGACGCTACACGAATAAGAAGTTTTCAAGGAGAATACATTATGATTAAGGAAGCGTCGTGCACGACTGACGCACCGCTTGCTGGCGTGCGAGTCGTCGAGATCGTCGAAGGCGCAATGTCCCTCACAGGGCGGTGGCTGGCGGACTTTGGCGCTGATGTCCTGCGCGTTGATGTTGAGGAGGACAGCTCCGTCACGTCGGATGATGGAACCTTTGTGACACACAGCGGCGTTGAGTTCCTGGCCTGGCATCGCGGAAAGCGCGCGCTTCGGATCAACCCGAGCGCGCCAGGTGACAAAACTGTCCTGACCGCCGAAATCGGCCGATGCGACATCCTGATCGAAGATGGCCGCCTTGCATCCTTATTCGGCCAGGACTTTTCAGCCGACGCTTTCCAGCAAGCCAATCCAGCGCTCGTCGTTCTCTCGATATCCGACTTTGGCGCTGACAGCCCCTGCGCCACCTGGCGCGCCACTGATCCCGTTCTCCATGCCCTCGCCGGCAGCCTGTCCCGCTCCGGCATTCCGGGACGCGCACCGCTCTTACCCCCGAATGCACTCGCGACTCCGTGCGCGGCCGCGCAGGCGGCTTTCGTCACCATGCTTGCATTCTTCGCCCGACTGAACAGTGGTCGTGGCGACTGGTTGGATTTCTCGCGTTTGGACGGCGTGGCGCAGACGCTGGATCCGGGCTTTGGCTCCGCAGGAAGCGCTGCGGCTGGGGTGCGCGCGTGTGACCTGCCGCGCGGCCGACCCGACGCACGCAATCAGTATCCGATAATTCGCTGTCTGGACGGTTTCGTCCGGCTGTGCATCCTCTCGCCGCGGCAGTGGCGCGGGATGTTCAAATGGATGGGTTCCCCTGCCGAATTCGCCGATCCCTCCTATGAAATGCTGACGACTCGTTCGACGTCCGACAAACTGACAGCTGCTATCGGCGCATTTTTCATGGACAAGACCCGGTCGCAGCTCGAAGGAGAAGGTCAGGCCCACGGCGTTCCCACAGCAGCCATGCTGATGCCCGACGAAGCCCTGGACACTGAGCAGAACCGCGCCCGTGCGGTATTCGAGATTTCGTCGCTCCGTGGCCATGACGTGCGGCTGCCGAAGACGCCGGTTGATCTCGACGGCGGTCGGATGGAGCGAGGCGCAGCGGGGCTGACGCACGATGACGCCCGTGCGCAAATCCTGCCGCAACAAGCGCTCCAGACGCGACAGAAATCGTCCGCCGCCCCCCTTGCTGGCCTCCGGGTGCTGGACATGGGCGTGATTGTGGTTGGCGCCGAGACCGGGCGCTTGCTGGCTGATGCAGGAGCGGAGGTCGTAAAAATCGAGAACCCGGACTTCCCTGATGGGCTGCGACAAAGCCGGGATGGCAGCCCTATGTCCCAATCATTCGCCTCTGGACACCGAAACAAGCGCAGTCTGAAGATCAACTTGCGAGACGAAGAGGGCAAGACGATTTTCAGGAACCTTATTGCCCAGGCGGATGTATTGCTGTCGAACTTCAAAACCGGCACGTTGGAGTCGCTTGGGTTCGATGAGGCGACCCTTCGTTCAATCAACCCGGCGCTTGTATCCATTGAGAGCGCCGCATTCGGTCGATCGGGCCCAAAGAGCCGCCAGATGGGCTACGGACCCTTGGTGCGCGCAGCAACAGGCCTGTCGGCGCTCTGGGCCTACCCCGGCGATCCGGGATCGTTTTCTGACGGAACGACCATCTACCCTGATCATGTGGCCGCCCGGATCGGCGCGCTGGCGGCCCTTGCGCTTCTGGTAAGGCGCAGGCGAACCAAAGTTGGCGGAACCGCCAGCATCGCTCAGGCTGAAGTCATACTGGATCACCTCGCCGTCGCCGCGCCGGAGCCGCGTAGCCACTTAGACTCTGCGGGCGAGAGGCTCCCCTGGGGCGTCTTCTCATGCGCAGGCGAGGACGACTGGTGCGTGGTCACGGTCGAGAACCAGGCGCAGCGCCAGCGCCTTGCGGACCTCATCGGCTTTGCACAGTCGGAGACAGGCAAGAGCGGCACAGGCGACGCACTGGAGCAGGCTCTGCGCGCCTGGCTCGCGATGCGCTCGTCAACACAGGCGATGCATCTCCTGCAAGACGCCGGCATACCTGCCGGGGCGATGTTGACGGTCGCCGAGATGCCAGATTTTGAGCACTTCGCGGCGCGTGGGTTCTTCCGCGAGGTGACTAATCCCATGTTGCGTACGCCATTCCTTGTCGAGACACGCCCAGTGAAGGCGCGACATCTTCCAGACCCAGATCACGCGCCTGCGCCAATGATGGGACACGACAGTGAGGCCGTTCTCCGTGAATGGCTCGGTTCTCCCAAGGGAAGCACGACGCAACATCAGAACGCCGACGATGAGGTGATTGAAAATGTCTGAAACGGCAACTGCACTTGTGGAACGAGAGCGCGAAGGCCATGTGCTGACGCTGCGCATCAATCGCCCTGAGGCGCGTAACGCAATCAATCTGGCGACTGCGATCGCCTTGGGCGACGCTCTGGACCAGGCAGAGGCAGACCCGGAAGTCCGCGTGGTCATCATCACCGGAGCGGGAGACAAAGCATTTTGCGCCGGCGCGGACCTGAAGGCGCTTGCGGCGGGCGAGATTATTACGCCGGAGGATGAGATTCGGGGCCCCCGTGGGTTCGCCGGGATTACGCGCCATACAATCAGCAAGCCGCTGATCGCGGCGGTCAACGGGTTTGCATTGGGTGGAGGGACCGAAATCGCGCTCGCCTGCGATCTGGTGGTCGCGTCCGAGACCGCCGCGTTTGGCCTTCCCGAGGTCCGGCGGGGCATCATGGCGGCAGCCGGGGGCGCGTTCCGCCTGATCGAGCAGATGCCCATGAAGTTGGCGATGGAGTTGCTGTTTACAGGCGATGCAATTCCCGCTGATCGCGCCCTGCGGCTCGGGCTTATTAACGCCGTCGTGCCTCAGCAGTATCTTATGAAGCAGGCGCTAAAGCTGGCGGAGCGCATCGTCGTCAACGCGCCGCTGTCGGTTCAGGCAAGCAAACGAGTAGCGAAAAGTCTACGCGGCGGGGCCTCGATCGAAGCAGCCGCGTGGAGCCAGAGCGCTGCCGAGATGAAGCGCCTGCACGCCTCCGATGACGCCCTCGAAGGCGTGAAAGCATTCGCCGAGAAGCGCGAAGCCGTGTGGAAGGGACGTTGAAGCAGAAAATGAGCAGCATGAAGAACGCTCCCAACACGCCTGTCGTCATTGGTGTCGGTCAGTCGGTCGACCGGCTCGACTCCCCCAACTACCAATGCTGGTCTGCCGCCGATCTGGCGGCCCAGGCGGCCCGCAACGCGTTTGCGGATTGCACTGCTCCGGCGGCATTGCTTGCTCGGATCGACGCGATCGTGACAACACGGACCTTCGAGGATTTCTATGGGGCGCCGGCCCCGTTCGGGAAGTCGAGCAATTTTCCGCGCTCCGTCGCGAAACGCCTGGGCATAAACCCGCCGCACGCAATCTGGTCGCAAGGGGGCGGCAACTCACCACAGGATCTGGTGAATGAGTTCTGCCAACGGATTGCCCAGGGGGAGTTTGAAGCCGTGCTCCTGTGCGGGGGCGAAGCGATTTCCACGATCCGCAATGCACAGCGAACTGGGCAAACTCTAGATTTTGGGGAGGATCCTGATGGTGAAGTCGAAGATCGCACCTCAGGGATCGATAAATTTCGTGAAGAGCTAGCCAGGCGGCACGGCATCCTCAATGCCTCCATTGGCTACGCATTGGCCGAAAACGCGCGCCGCGCGCATCTTGGCCTGAGCCGCGTCGACTATGCGCTGGAGATGGGCCGGCTTTTCGCCCCCTTCGCCGCGACCGCCGCCACAAATCCGATGTCAGCCTGGGACGTTCCGTCCTATTCGGCCGAAGAGCTTGCAACGGTGACGGGCGGCAATCGATGGGTGGCCGACCCGTTTCCGATCCGGATGGTCTCGCGCGACCAGGTCAATCTCGGGGCGGCAATCCTGATCGCATCTCGTCGCGTCGCGGAGGAGGTCGGTATACCAGCGGAGAAGGTGGTGTATCTGCACGGCCACGCGCATGCGACAGAAAAGCCTTTTCTGGAGCGTCCGGATATCGGTAGTTCGCCCGCAGCGCGACGCACCGCGCGTCTGGCCATCGAGCGGGCAGGCATAACCGTCGCGGACATCGCCGCCTTCGATTTTTACAGCTGCTTTCCCATTGCGGTCTCCAACGTCGCCATCGATGAACTCGGATTATCCGCAGATGATCCGCGCAAATTGACTGTGACCGGTGGACTGCCTTTCTTTGGCGGGCCGGGCAACAACTACGCGATGCATGCAATCGCAGAGATGGTTAAGGTAGTTCGCGCACGCCCGGGAGCGGCGGGCCTCGTCGGCGCCAACGGCGGCTGGTTGTCGAAATACAGCGTGGGCATTTACTCAGCAGTTCCGCGCCCGTGGCGGGACTGGAGGGACGAGGCGCTGCAGGCTGAACTCGACGCTGCTCCCGCGCTCACGCCGGATGCGACATTCGCCGGCCACGGCTGGATCGAGACCTATACGATCTTCAGTGTGAAGGGAACTCCGCGATACGCCGTTATTTTAGGTCGCTCCTCCGAGGGCTTACGGTTCATTGCACGCACCGCCGAGAGCGACGACGAAACGATCAAGGCCATGCAAGACAGTGATCCACTGGGACGCCTCGTCTACGTTCATAGCGACGCCGACGGAGTCTGCCATTTTCATTTTCTTGAAGAAGGATCATGAACGCTACATCAACGAGATCGGATTACGGTGGCATTCACGACGCAGGTCGGATCTCCGCGGGCAAAGTATGAGGAATTCGAACGAATCACTAGTCACAGCTAAGGTCAACGCCGACAAAAGTTGCAAAAAAAAATTACCGACCACACGCGAGTTTTGTGTCAACTTCCCGCGGTGCCTCGCAACACTAGCGCACCGCTTTAGGTCGGCTACAAGCCACTCGGTTATTTATACAAACAAAGAATAATATTCACTTATTACTTTGTTTTTTAAAAAATCGACACAATGCCACGCGCGTGCGCAATTACGCAGGGGCGTAAGCCTTAGCGGCCACGGCGGGTAGGAACAGCATCCGGCGATGCAACAGCTTTATTTCGATTATGTTCAACTTCTATTTGGACGCCGGGTAAGGAATCACAACTCCTTCTCCGCGGCGCCAGCAGCAGTTGGCGTCTTTTGCGGTAGTGTTACCGTCGTCCCCACCACATCTGCGCGCGGACAGATCCTTCCAAGAAATGTCGCCGCAATAATGATACAGCAAAGCTTCAACAAACCGACTGCACCTGCAGCAAGCTCGCTGGCTAACCTTAGCAAAGCATGTATAGATCTCGCACGCAACGCCACAGCTGTCGCGTGCGCCATACCGCCACGTCCCACAGAAAAAAAGGAGCATAAAAGACGATTGACAGCACAAGCTTATAACGTCCGAGCAAACCAACCTTGAGTCCAGCCAACGCTGCGCTATAGAAGCAAAGACTTTCGTGGCCGATCAAACACGGGAAAACTGTTTTTAAGCCCTTTCCTCGCTACGCGTGGCTAAAGTGATAGGCGTCCCCCGAAGCGCCATGGCCCAACAAGCCTGAACAAGCGGCGTTGCATTTCCTGCGCGACGAACAAGAGAGAAAGGCACCTGTCGATCAACAGCAAGAGGCCTTCCTACCATCGTAGAATCCGTAAGCCTATCAACTTGAAAATCGAATATTGCGGCGATCATGCGATCTGATTCACGTATGCGCGTTAACAAACTATCGCATAATTCTGGCATTTGCAGCAGTTTCGCCCCCGCATCCTTGAGTGGCGAATACACAGTGTCGAACAGTTTCGGGTTATTCGCGCGCGTGAACACTACAACCACGTAATCACGCAATTCAGCCAGCGTTACCTGGCTGCGCACGGCTAATGGATGAGAATGGGGCATCATCAGTTTGATTCGACCTCGGTGCAAAGTGGCAACATCAAGGTCCGAATGATCTACGTCGCCCGACACAAAAGCCAAATCAAGATGACCAGAGCGCACACGATCAATCAATGTCGGCGTCCACCCTATATCGAGTTCGATACTGACATCAGAATATAAAGAAGAAAATTCCTCAATAAGACGAAGTCTCTCCGGAATTAAATTGCTATATGGCGGAGCTCCCACGCGCAGCCGGCTTTCCCCTTGGCGCTGCAACTGAGCAGCAAGCGATTCCGACGCAGCGATTGAGGCCGCAAGAGTTCGAGCGACTTGAAGAAATTCAGCCCCACGTTTAGTCAACGCGACATTACGCGTGTTCCGAATAAATAGTGGAAAACCAATCTGGTCCTCAAGCTTGCGTACACGCGCGGAGAGCCAGGGCTGCGCTACGTGCAACCTCTCTGCTGCGCGCGTGAATGAAGCCTCTTCTGCAATCACGACAAATTGTGCAATCGTCCTTGGATCAAGCTTCACGAGCAAGGTCTCTTTCAAAAACGCTTAAGCCTCAAGTGACATCTCAATAGCTATTTTTCAATGTTATCGCGAGTGATCGCAATTTTTTGAACGATACTTTGAGGCCACTCCAAGTGTATTTATATACATGATACTCCGACACGAAGCCACACCCATCCTCAAAAGTAGGCTCGTTTATTTATTCTACATGAGATTAATTCTGGCTCCATGAGGAGACCGAGCAGCGATAGCTGCGTTGGTTGATGGACGACTAGATAAGTCATCTGCTGCTGTTCCATCCCACGGGGCCTTCGTCTTACGCGAGTAGACGCCCATCGTGCGTTAACCGGAATCGCTTTATTTGACCAGCAATGATGCGAGCTGGCGCTACGCCCCACGGGGACATGGCCCGCGTAAAACGCTCGAAATTTCATAGAAACATTGACAAGCGATAGACATATTGATCTGGAATTCGAGCCGCCTTTCGGTCTACACAACTGAACCTGAGACCCTGATGAATGATGCACCTTACCTACAGGCGTGTCACACGACTTCGGGCATGCGGTGAGCAGGAAAAGAACTTAGACGCCCGACCGCTTGATCAAAGATGAAATGAATACAAAATCACGCGTGGCAAATCATCAGGACGGGCGAACGTTGAATTCATTTATGACCGCTGAGCAGGTCCGCAATTATGCCAGCCGCCGCTCTGTTGAATTGCCTTACGGCAGCACAATGGGTTCTGCCTGATCGGGCCATAACGCCGACAGGTTCAGAGACCCTCCGGAGGAAAGTTAACTAAGTGCCACATTCCAAGAGGGGGTATTAAAATTCTCCAAACATAACGTAACAAAAAACTACTGACGCAGTTGAATTACAAAGCATGCTCGGTAGTCTCTAGGGGTGGTGTATTGTAGTGTAGCTCCGCAACAACTGCAACAGATGTGCAAGCATCCACCTTTCTGTCAGCTGCGTCGCTGCGGCTGTCATGTTCTATTAATAGTTCGTGGTCTTTACTACGCCTGCGGTCAGCGCGGGAGTAACACAATATCGCTCGGAACGCCTAAGAGCCTGTTTGGAAAATCGGTCTGATGTGATTCAAGCTCTGGATGTGGACG
>NZ_JAFVMF010000041.1 GCF_017377715.1 Acetobacter sacchari
TGCTCTGGCGTCCACATCCAGAGCTTGAATCACATCAGACCGATTTTCCAAACAGACTCTGAGCAAGGTGCCCCCATGAAATGCCAATAGCAAAACAAACATGCCATGGGTTTAAGTCGCTAAATTCTTTAAGACAATTAGCAGCATATCGTTCAGCACCAATATTCAATACGTCGCCGCTTTGCTTCAAAAGTTCTTGAACTTTAGTTCGCGCCGGCCCGCCTCGGGAACCACCTCCCATTTCGCAAAGTTCATTGAAGCGTCTTTGTGTATCGTTTAACGGGTTGGGGATTGAGAATTTTGAAGTCATCAATTACTTTTCCAATAATAGCTATTACAGCATGGCAAGAATTTAGCTTCTTATACATTAATTCATATTAATGGACACAAAAAACCGCAAAATACCAACAAAAAAAAATCCAATCGAATCCAGACTTGCTACTTCCCAATCCTCGGCTCCGTCCCATTCAACAACCGCGCAATATTCGCGTGATGCCGCACAAAGATCAGCACCGCGATCAACACCCCCGCCAGCGGCTTTGGCGACGCTGAAAACGAAAACCCCGACAGCGCCATCAGAACCAGCGGCATCACGGCGAAGGCCAGCAGCGCGCCCGCCGAGGAAATCCGCGTCAGCTTCGCGCCCAGCAGCCAGACGGCGCAGCCCGCAAGCCCTGCGGGCCATGACAGCGCCATGACCGCGCCCAGACCCGTTGCGACGCCCTTGCCGCCCTTGAAGCCCAGCCAGAGCGGGAAGCAGTGGCCCAGCACGGCGAACACCGCCGCCACGCACATCGCCTGTGCGCCCATGTCCGGCGGCGTCATGACCCACGCGATGGCGACCGCGACGGCGCCCTTGACGGCGTCCAGCGCCAGCGTCGCCGCCGCAAGGTCCTTGCGCCCTGTGCGCAGCACGTTGGTGGCGCCGATATTGCCGGAGCCAACCTTGCGGATATCGCCTTCGCCGGACAGCGCGGTCAGGACCAGCCCGAACGGCACGCTGCCGAGCAGATAAGACAGAAACGCGATCGCGCCCATCAGCAGCGCGGGAGAGTTCTCGATCATTGCGCCTCTCCCCCGAACACCCGCAATCCGTCTTTCCATGTGCCGAGCACGCGGCCTTCCAGCGCGCGCCCGTCGAACGGCGTGTTCTGCGCGTGACCGGGCAGCGACCCCGCCACGACGCGCCAGGCGCGATCCGGGTCGAACAGGCACAGATCGGCGGAATGTCCGGCGGTCAACGCCCCGGCCGGGCGCCATCCGCCCCGCGCGCGGGACGGCGTGACGGCCGTCGTTTCCTTGTCCAGCCCCAGCAACGCGGCCGGGCGGCTGGTCAGCAGCGCCAGCGCGTCGAGCAGCGACAGCGTGCCGTCGTGATACCGGGTGAGCGTGACGCCCAGCAGCGTCGCAAGCCCCGTGCCGCCCGCCGCGGCCTGCGCGAACGGCAGGCGCTTGTCGTCGGCGTCGCGCGGGGTGTGGTCGGAGGCCACGGCGTCGATGGTGCCGTCCGCAAGGGCCGCGCAGATCGCAAGCCGGTCGGCCTCCGCGCGCAGCGGCGGGGAGAACTTGGCGTAGGTCCGGAAATCGCCAATGGCGTTCTCGTTAAGATCAAAATACTGCGGCGCCGTGTCGCATGTGACGGCAAGACCCCGCTGCTTCGCGCGGCGGATCAGTTCGACGCCTTCTCCGGTGGAGACGTGGCCGAAATGCAGCCGCCCGCCGGTCAGCTCCGCAAGGCGGATGTCGCGCGCGATCATGATCGCCTCTGCGGCGGTCGGGATGCCCGGCAGGCCGAGGCGTATCGCAAGTTCCCCGTCCGTGGCGCAGCCGGAGCCCGCCAGAGACGGCTCCTCCGGGTGCTGCACGACCATGCCGCCGAAACCGCGTGCGTAGGTCAGGGCGAGTTTCATCAGCCGGGCGGAGGCGATGGCCTGAGCGCCGTCGGTGAACGCCACGGCGCCCGCTTCGCGCAGCAGCCCGATTTCGGCCAGTTCGCCGCCCTTGCAGCCCTTCGTGACCGCGCCATAGGGCAGCAGGGTCAGCGATCCGGGATCGTCGCCGCGCGAGCGGAGCAGCCGCACCATGGCCGGGTCGTCGATGGGCGGCGTGCCCGTCGGCAGCACGGCGACGGTGGTGACGCCACCTGCGAAGGCCGCGCGTGTGGCGGACTTCACCGTCTCCCGATACTCGTGGCCGGGCTCGCCGATTTCGACGCGGATATCCACGAGGCCGGGACACAGGACCGCGCCCCCGCCCTGTACGATTTCGGCGCCTTCCGGCGCGCCTTCGGCGCCGGGCAGGTCGTGATCTGCGATCCTGCCGCCGCGAACCAGCAGACGACCGGGACGGTCCAGCCCGCTCGCCGGGTCCAGCAGGCGCACATTTTCGAACAGGATGTCCGTGCTCTTCGCGCTCATGACACGCCTCCGCGCACCAGACGGTCGAGCACCGCCATGCGCACGGCGACCCCCATTTCGACCTGTTCCTGAATGACGCTCTGATCGGAATCGGCGATCTGGCTGTCGATCTCGACGCCGCGGTTCATCGGCCCCGGATGCATCACCAGCGCGCCGGGCTTCGCGAGGTCGAGACGACGGCGATCGAGGCCGTAGAAGCGGAAATATTCGCGTGCGCTGGGCACCTGTCCGCCGGACATGCGCTCACGCTGGAGGCGCAGCATCATCACCACGTCCGCGTCGCGCAGCCCTTCTTCCATCGTGTGGTGGACCTCGACGCCCAATGCCGAGAACGCGCCCGGCACCAGCGTCGGCGGGCCGACGACGCGGACCTTGTTGGCCATGGCGGTCAGCAGGTGGATGTTGGAGCGCGCGACGCGCGAATGCGCGACGTCGCCGCAGATCGCGACGGTCAGGCCGGAGATGCGGCCGAGATGGCGGCGGATCGTGACCGCGTCCAGCAGGGCCTGCGTCGGGTGTTCATGCGTGCCGTCTCCGGCGTTCACCACGGCGGCCTCGACTTTCTGCGCCAGCAGCGCGGGCGCGCCGGACTGGGCGTGGCGCACGACGAGGATATCGGTCCGCATGGCGTTCAGCGTCGCAGCCGTGTCGAGCAGCGTCTCGCCCTTGTTCACGGAGGACTGCGCCACGGACATGTTGATGACGTCGGCGCCCAGCCGCTTTCCGGCCAGTTCGAACGACGTGCGGGTGCGCGTGCTGTCCTCGAAGAACAGGTTGATGACCGTGCGGCCGCGCAGCAGGTCGCGCGGCGTCTTTCGGGACCGGTTCATCAGCGCATAGGTTTCGGCCAGATCGAGGATCGGCTCGATCTGGGTAGGATGCATCCCCTGCAATCCCAGCAGGTGACGCCCCGCCGGCGAGAAGAAACGCGCGCCGTCGGACCGTCCCTCAGCCATGCAGGACGGCTCCGATACGGGCCAGAACCTCGTCCTTGCCCAAGGCCGCCACTGTCGCGTCGATGCCGGGCGAGGTGGTGGTTCCGGTCAGGGCGGCGCGCAGCGGCTGGGCGACCTGCCCCAGCTTGTGGCCGCTGTTTTCCGCGAAACGTCGCAGCGCCGCGTCGATCTCCGGCGCGGTGAACGGGTCGACCACGGCGAGGTCCCGCGCCAGTGCGCCGAGCATGGTCCGCGCCTCTGGCGTCAGCAGTTTTTCGGCCTTGGCGTCATAGCTCAGCGGCAGGCTGCGCCCGAGGAAGGCGGCGCTGTCGGTCAGGTCGACCAGCGTACGCGCCCGTTCCTTGAGGCCGGGCATCAGGGTGAGCACGCGCGCCCGCGTATCCTCTCCCGTGTCCACGCCTTCGCGCCCGGCGAGGCGCTGCATCACTTCGTCGGTCAGCCGCGCGTCGTCGGCCTCGCGCATCCACACGCCGTTGATGTGCGACAGCTTGGTGTAGTCCATGCGCGAGGCCGAGCGGCCGACGCCGTCGAGGTCGAACAGGCGGATCTGCTCTTCGCGCGACAGGATCTCGGCGTCGCCATGGCCCCAGCCGAGGCGCAGGAGATAGTTGCAGAGCGCTTCGGGCAGGATGCCTTCGTCGCGGAATTCGACGACCGACTGCGCGCCGTGGCGCTTCGACAGCTTGGCGCCGTCGGGACCGTGGATCAGCGGCAGATGCGCGAAGTTCGGCGGCGTCCAGCCCATGGCGCGGTAGATCATCAACTGCCGGAAGGTGTTGGTCAGGTGATCGTCGCCGCGGATGACGTGGGTGATCTCCATGTCGTGGTCGTCCACGACCACCGCGTGCTGATAGGTCGGCGTGCCGTCCGAGCGAAGGATGATCATGTCGTCCAGTTCGGCGTTGGCGACGCGTACTTCGCCCTGCACCAGATCCTGAATGACTGTCTCGCCTTCACGCTCGGCCTTGATGCGCACGGCGTAGGGCGCGCCTGTAGGGGCTTCGGACGGGTCGCGGTCGCGCCACATGCCGTTGTAACGGGGGGGCTTGCCCTCCGCCATCGCCCGCTCGCGCATCTCCTTCAGCTCTTCCGGCGTGCAGAAGCACTTATAGGCGCGGCCTGCCTCAAGCAGTTGCAGCGCGACTTCGGTATGGCGCGCCTGCCGGGTGGACTGAAACACCGGCTCCTCATCGGCGGTGATTCCCATCCAGCTCAGGCCGGCGAAGATGACGTCGACGGCCTGTTGCGTCGAACGTTCCTTGTCCGTGTCCTCGATGCGGAGGAGGAACTGACCGCCGTGGTGGCGGGCGTAGAGGAAGTTGAACAGGGCGGCGCGGGCGTTGCCGATATGCAGCAGGCCGGTCGGGGATGGGGCGAAGCGTGTGCGGATGGTCATGAGTGGCGTCCTTACCATGACATCGCCAACGGAGCCACGGGGCAGAACTGCGGGGCAGACCCGGCGGGGAGCGCGTGCATGACATCAATTACCGATTGTAGCATCCGGTCGGCGGCGTATCGTCGTGGCAACATGAAAGTCGTTCGAAAAGGTTCGTCCTTCCTTCCTCCTTGTGTGACGAGAGTCGGGCGCGGGCCGCGCCGGGCGAGAAGAGCCAACTGAAATACGTTGCAATTTTACGCTCAGGCTTTCGCAAGCAGCCCTTCCACACCCACTTGGCACGGAGATCCATCTTGTCTGACCTGACCACCTGGCTTGGAAGGAAGCGGCGCATCGCCGGGCGCGTCCTGAACCAGAAGAAATTGCCTGAATACACCTACCGCTGGGACGCGCGCTCGCCTCAGGACATCGCACGCGACGGCTTCGCACCCTGGAACGGTGGTGGTGATGTCACCCTTATCGACCACGTGAACGGCAGTTACTCGTCAGGCCCTTCGCGCGGTCGGGCGACCAAATATGACAGCCAGTTCGTCTCCACCGGGTCTTACGGCATGATCCAGACCCCTGACCCTTTGCTTGCGCAGGGCATGCTCGCCAAGACACTTTACAAGATCAGAACCGGCGCCGCTGGCGCGACCGGCCCGTTTCGCGATGTAAACGACGAATTCGACCGCGCTGGCATAGACCGCCCGTTCTCGACCCAGCGGGAATGGCTGAAGGAAGGCCCGATTCCTTCAACCGCTGTCGTCGGTTACATGACAGGGCGATATTTTTTCGACACTTACATGAGCGTCGACCGGATACCGACGCAAGAGAGCCAGCTTATCGGATGGCTTCCAATGCCCCCGCCAACACAGGCATGAGCGGCGAATCCATCCACCGGATGGCCTGTCGTCTGCGAGTGATGTGTCAAAACGTCGCGCCATGATCAAAGCCGCGACTACGTTACCATGACGCCCTGAACGCTCTCCGTCTCTCCACAATATTTGAACAGGCAGGGCTTCAGAGAACCGGGTCGGGCCAGATCTTCCGGCCCGCGTCGGCAGGGCACACAACCCGGTGGATTGACGTTCGCACCGGAAGCGACCGCAAAGCCCCGGAGACTAATGGCTCCTGCACACCGTATTACCCCTGCGCGGAAAAACTTCAGGTTTCTCCCGACCGGCCACGGGAATTCCCGCCTACAGCTTCCGTGGTATATAGTCACAGGAGATAAGTCGTATCCGTGCAATCTTAAGTCGAGGATAGAGTGATTCAGTTTTTCGTACGCTCCAGATCACAAGTTCCAAATAGAAATCCGAGATTGGCCGCCCTTATATGCAGTGTTCTGGCGTCCGGACACACACTCGCCCAGACTCCGCACCAGCCGCCGCAGATCACGAACTGGAAAAGTCTTTCGGACGTGCGGTTCGATGATCATATTTCCATTAATGGCGACCAGGTGACCTTCCCTCACCTCGGCGCGTTCAAGCTGGAATATTACGGCTCCTTCCCGGGGCAGGAAAACCAGATATCCCCTGACGTTTACGTCATCCGGCCCGTGAGCGGCGCCGCGCATAAGCAGGACCCGTTCTGCGCGTCGAAAGACAAACCCGCGCAAGGGTATGTGACGCTGCTCGCTGACAAGGACGTCCTTGACCGTCCCGTCCTGATCTACACTGCTCTGGAACCCGCCTTCGTCCCCGGGCGTCAGGATTCCGGCAAGACGACGCCGCTGCAGAGCTGCGAGCAAGTCACGTTCGCCAGTCCTCAGGCGGCCGCGCAATGACGCTTGCATGGCGTGGCGGGTCGATCTCCGATGCGACCCTGACAAAAATCCGCAGCTTTATCGGTAATGGTGAAGGACGGGTGGCCCATTTCTACCTGGACAGCCGCAGTCTCGTTACGGTCGCAGTCGGATATTATTGCCCGACTGCGGAGGATGCGACGACGCTGAGCTTCCTTAACAAGACCACACGAGCGCCGGCCACGGCCGCAGAAAAGAAGAAGGAGTGGGAAACCATACAGGCGCTGTCGCCTGCGCATACGCCGAACTCCCATAACGCCAAATTCTATGAAACCAGCACAACGCTCGTCATGCCGGATGCTGAGATCACGCGGTTGTTCGATGTGAAGCTGCAGGAATTTTACGCCGATCTGGTCGATGTTTTTTCGGGCTTCGATTCCTACCCCGAGAAAGCGAAAATCGCCCTGTTCGACATGATCTACAATCTCGGCGAAGGGCGGAACGCCGACCCCGCCCGTCACCGCAGGGCCACCGGCCTCAGACAGTTCCACACCCTGATTGCCGCCTGCCAAAACCATGACTGGGTCAAGGCTGCAGGAGCGTGCCGACGGCACGGTCCATCGGACCAGCGTAATAACGACACAAAGGCTCTTTTTCTTGCCTGCGCTGCGGAAGACCGCACTACGCTACAGTCGGCCACTCAAACGAAAGCAGAGCAACAACGCCAATCTCCCGTCGCGAAGACGTCGGCTGTTCCGGGACAGGACAGGGCTCCGTATCAACACAGGGCGCCTCTGCATCACCGCTCCATCTCCACGCGCCTGCTGCAAATCGGAAGTCGGGGACAGGATGTGCGCGCTGTTCAGCGCGCGCTCAACCGCGCGCTTGCGGGCGTCAACCAGATTGAAACGGACGGCGTTTTCGGTGTGGGCACGGCTGCGGCCGTTCGCATGGCGCAATCACGCGCCAGGATACCGGCGGATGGCGTGGTCGGAGGCAACACGATGCGAATTCTGGACCTGGTCGTGTCTCAACAGTCGAGAGCGTAAAACCCAAGTCTACTGCATCGCAGACCGCAACGTTCCGAGATCCTGCAACACGGAAACGGCGGCTCAAAACCAAGAAGCCCTCCGCCCTGTTTAAGGGCGGAGGGCTTTCTTCATTGGGGAGCAGAGCCGTTCTTACTTCGTAACGGCGGCATTCCCGCTCCGGCCTGCAGCCAACTGACCCGCCAGAGTGACGACGCCGACCACCAGCAGGTTGACGATCAACGCGATCAACCCGGTCGAGATCAATGTCGGCGCATCACCGCCCAGCGGCACCGCGTGAACCGGCTTCAGTCCGTCCATCCAGCACAGCCCCAGACCGACGAGGGTGCCGATCACCCAACCCGCCAGCATGCCGACCGACGAATACCGAATCTTGAACAGCCCCATGATAAGAGCCGGGAACGTCTGCAGGATGATCACGCCGCCCAGAAGCTGGAGGTCAATGGCGAACTGCGCGTTCAGAAACAACACGCAGAACAGGGCGCCCAGCTTCACAGCCAGACCCGCGATCCGCGCACCATTCACCGTGTCGTAGCGTGAGGGCAGGATGTTGTGGGTCAGGAGATTCGCCGCTCCGATCGCCATGACCGCCGCCGGAACGAGCGCACCGACCGCAATTGCTGCGAAAGCAAAGCCGACGAACCAGCTCGGGAAGATTTTCTGGAACAGTAGCGGCACGACAAGCGAGGACGAGTGGGTATCGACGCCAGCGACATGCGCCATGAAGCCCAGCATCGCGATCAGCCCGAGCACGATGGTGTAGATCGGCAGATAGACGGCGTTCTGACGGATCGTATCCGCCGATTTCGCCGCCAGAATGCCAGTCAGCGTGTGTGGATACAAAAACGCCGCCAGCGCAGAGGACAATGCGAGCGTGGCGTACGGCGCCATCTGCGCTGGCTTCAGCACATGCTCGCCGTCAGGCGGCGGCAAGGTCGTGTTCATCGCCTGGAACATATGGCCGTATCCGCCGAGATGCAGCGGGATCACCGTAACTGCGGCGATTACGGCGATGTAGATCATGATGTCCTTGATGAACGCGGTCAGCGCGGGGGCATGCAGCCCGCCGAACCACGTGTAAGCGGCAAGCGAAACGAACGCGACCACCAGCGGCACATCGCCCGGAAGACCGAGCGCCTCGATGACCGTTCGGATGCCGATCAACTGCAACGCGATATACGGCATCACGGCGACAAGGCCCGAGGTCGCGATCGCCAGTTCCAGCGTCCGGCTGCCGAAGCGAGCCCGGACGATATCGGCGGCAGTTCCAAGTCCCGCCTTGTGCGCGATGTCCCACAGGCGCGGCATGACGACGAAGATGAAGGGGTAGACGATAATCGTGTACGGCAGGGCGAAGAAGCCGTACGCGCCAACCGCGTAAACCAGCGCCGGAACGGCGATCACCGTGTATGCGGTGTAAAAATCTCCACCGACGAGAAACCACGTGACCCATGCGCCGAACTGCCGGCCACCCAACCCCCAGTCCTCGGCGCCGTGGCCGCCGCTCTGAACTGCTTTCTCAGGAGCCTTGTTCGACGACAGACGTCCACGCCATCTGGACACTGTGCTTCCAGCGACAATCGTCACGCCGAAAAAGATGATGAAAACGATAAGGGCCACCATATCGGTGGACACGCCGCCGCTCATGTCCGGCTTCCCTTCTTCCATGCGAGCCAGATGAGGACCGATGTCACGGGCACCCAGGCGAATTGATACCAGTAGAAAAACGGGAAACCGAACAGAACCGGCGTTTGCAGGTTATAGAAAGGCAGCCACAGCAGCCCCACGAATGGCGCCAAGAGCAAAACATCGAATATTTTCATTAAGGGACCGCGTTATTTTTAATGTGATATCGTCCGTTTCTCACTTTAAAAACGGCCCCTCCAAAGTCAATAGCCATCGACCGTACCGCGCGAACCTGTGACCGCGCGCTCTGTCTGACGCGCACGCCGGCGCCGGACAGAGGTTCGTGAAGAGTTCGAATGTCAGAAGCTGGCGGTAAGACTCAGATTGAAGGAGCGTCCCAGACCTTGTAACGGCCCAAGAACGCCAGTCGCGTCATAGTCGCCGAGCGACAAACCGCCAAGCGGCAGGTAATAGCTCTGGTTAAGAAGGTTGTCGATGCTGGCGTCGAGAAGAAAATTTCTCCATCGATACGATCCGCCCACCCCAAGCAGAGCGTAACCGGGCGTCCGGGGTTCGTTACGCAGCCAGTCGACGGAGCTTTTCTTCTTCATGAGCGTGACTTCGACTCTCCCTGTCAAATTCTGATATTTTTCATAGATACCGACAAGTCCGTTTGCCGGAGCCTGATGATACAGACCGGAGTGCGTGACCAGGTCCTGCCCCCGCACCCAGTTAACGTTCGCCCGGATTTCACCCGTTCCCCACGCATCGCCGCTCCATAAACGACGGGAAGCCTGAGCATTGACGCCATAGCTCTGTGCGTTGTGGTTAACAAAGCGTAGTTGTGACAGGCCGCTGGCAAATTCCGCGGTGCGCACGACGTTGATATAATTATGCGTGTAGGTGAAATACGGTTGAATCTTTATTTCCCAAGCATGATCCCGAACGTCGCTCCACGTGATCGTCATGCTCGCCGTATTGGCCACCTCCGGCTTCAGGTTCAGATTGCCTAAATAACCGTTGCCATCGCCAAACCAGCCGATCATCTGGCTAGACATCGCGCCCGCACCCCATGCGTACCGTTCGTAGAGATTGGGCGAACGCGTCTTCCGAGCGTAACCAGCCTCGATTAGCAGCGAGTCCACGGGTCGCCAGCGCGCCAGAGCCGTCACGTCAAAATTGACGTCTGTACGCCCGCGCGAGGCCGCATTAAAACGCTGCGCAGCGGCGGCGTCCGCCATCGACATCATTCCGGTCCAGGAATATGGCGACACCGCTCCAGTGTTCATCATCACCAGATCGTTGCGAAGACCAAGTTCGGTGGAGAGCCGTCGGGACCATTGCGCTTCCCACTCGATATAATGTCCGAGCCGATCCCGATGGCCGCCATTCACGTTATGAAACGTGTTCGGCCCCATCATCATGCTTCCCTGCAGCGGCGGCCACCAATCATTCAATCCGTTATGATCGAACGAGCTGCCGAGCCGCAACGTATGTCGCAGCCCCAGGGGTATCGTCGCTTTCACGGAATACCCGGCCGTACGTTCATCCGTGTTCATCGGCATGCCTGTGCTCGACGTATGCCCGCCCTTGTCGGAGAGCATATCCATCGCGTGCGTCACGCGTTGCCAGAACCCCCTTGCCTCCAGCGTTCCCCAACCGAACGAACCAACATATTTGCCGTTGACGAAGGTCGATCGGTTGTTGGTCATATCCATGTATTGATTCGGAAACCCCTCATACGGGATGTCCTGCTGTCCCGCCGTCAGCGTCAGCGCATGATTCTCATGACGCACGCCGAGCGTGACTGCGTGATTGAAGCTGAGGTAACTGGTGGAGCGCACCTGCGCACCTGCTCCGCCAGCATGATAATTGCTCGCGTGCGAATAGGAGCCCGAATAGCGCAGGCTCACCGTGTCGTTCGCGACCGTAAGCGATCCGGACGCACCAGAGCCTCCGCCGTTGCTGCGATAATCTCCACGCATATGCCCTGTCACCAAAAGGGCGCCGTCCGTCGCGAACTGCGGATCGCGCCGCTCGACCTCGATCGTTCCGCCTGTGCTGTCGCCACCGATGCTGACTGGCGTTACTCCCGCGATCGCCACCGCCTTCTCCACGCTGTCCGGATCGACGTAGGACAGGGCGGGGTTCATATGATTGGGGCACGCCGCGGCGATCCGCATACCGTCCACAAACGTCGCCACGCGATCATCCGCCATACCGTTCAGCGCCGGCAACGCCGAAACTCCCCCCGCCCCATAGCTGCTGAACCCAAGCGCGTTCCGGAACAGCGACGTCGCATCGGGACTATGCGTCGCGGCGCGCCTGATCCCCGTGACCGTCAGATACTCGCCTGCGTCCGCAGTCACTTTTCTGAACGGGCGTGTCTGCTCAGAATTTCCTGCCGGACTCTTCCCCGCCGCAACGGCTTTCGCTCGCAAGGCCGGATCGCTCGGCGTTTCAACTGCTGACTCGCCGGAAGATGCAGCCTGAGCCGAACAGGCAAGAGCACACCCGGCGACCAATATGGCCGCCAACGCTGGGCGTTTCCAATACTGTGAGAACATTTCGTTCTTCCTGATCTGAATTTGCGGATCAGTCAGGAGAGTGCGTGGCGAGAACCATAGGTTCGCCGGGGCAATGGCTGCCCCGGGCGCGCCGATGGTCACGCATCGTTGTGACGTCGTATGTTTTCCAAAACTTTTGTTTTGGAAAACTGCTTCGTCGCAGGTCGTTAATGCAGCCCAAGAGCGACTGGAAACACACGCCTACCCGCACCCTCAAAAACTGAGAGACGAAGTGAGGCGAAGAGCGGCGGTCCACGTGACGGAGGTAAAGGCCGGACGATCGCGGGCGGTGCGCGCGGTGCGGCGCAGAGCAGGCGAACGGCAAGCCACGCCGACGATATGCCGGGTGCAAACGGAGAAGACGCAAGAAGGAAACTGCTGATATGCAGCAACGGGCAGAGTGGGCAGGATTCGTCGTGCTGTCCTCCAGCATGACCATCTTGGGAATGTGCATGACCGCCGGCACAATCGTCCCGCACTACGGCGTGGGCGCACCCGATGGTATCCATGCCGCTCATGCCAGCCATAGCTGAGGCCGAATTCGTGGCCGCGATATCGACGCCGAGCAGTCGGGTTATTGCCGCTCGCGGCGTCTCCATCGGGCCAGCGAACGACTGGAGAGCAACCTGCCCCAGAAACCCCAGCAGCGTCAGGGCCAGAAGCGCCAGACGCCAGCTCCTGTCGAAAGAAAAACCCCGGTAAGTCATCGCGAGCCGCCGAAAGACCTCCGTCAGATGTCACGCGTTCGTGCGTTCGTGCGTTCGTGCGTTCGTGCGTTCGTGCGTTCGTGCGTTCG
>NZ_JAFVMF010000042.1 GCF_017377715.1 Acetobacter sacchari
GGCGCCAATCTCATGCGCAGAAATGCTCACCCGTGATTTTCCAAACAGGCTCTGAAATCTGGTCGGGCGCAGGACGCTCTGGCGGTGGATCGGCGTCGTCTGAGGCTCGCGACAGCAACGGATTGCGCTGCAATTCGTCGTCTACGAGCGCGGTCAGTTCCTGACTCGTCGCGTGTAGAATACGGATGGCCAGTCGCAATTGCGTCGACATGACCAGATTGTGTGTTTGTCGAAGATGAAGCCCGGGGACCTGCGCCATGCGGTCAGTTTAGAGAGAGAAACTTTCTCCAAGGTACACGCGGCGCACGTCTTCGTTCGCGACGATCTCTTCCGGCACGCCCTGCATCAGCACCTGACCGCCATGCATGATGTAGGCCCTGTCGATGACTTCCAGCGTTTCACGGACGTTGTGGTCGGTGATCAGCACGCCAATTTCGCGGTCTTTCAGGTGCGACACAAGATCACGAATTTCGCCTACCGCGATGGGATCGATGCCCGCCAGCGGTTCGTCGAGAAGGATGTAATGCGGCTGGCTCGCCAATGCGCGCGCAATTTCAAGCCGTCGTCGTTCGCCGCCGGAAAGAGCGAGGGATGGGGAGCGGCGCAGGTGCGAGATGCCGAACTCCGCCAGCAACCCGTCCAGCATCGCGTCGCGGCGATCAGGATCCGGCTCCACGACCTCTAGAGCCGCCATGATATTCTGTTCGACGTTAAGGCCCCGGAAGATGCTGGCTTCCTGCGGCAGGTAGCCAATGCCAAGGCGTGCGCGGCGATACATTGGCAGGCGGGTGATGTCAGCGCCGTCGAGTGTGATGGCACCAGTGTCAGGCTGCACCAGTCCGACGATCATGTAGAAGCTGGTCGTCTTGCCCGCGCCGTTCGGGCCGAGCAGTCCGACGGCCTCTCCCCGATGCACTTCGATGGAGACGTTTTTCACCACTTCGCGTTTTTTATACGATTTGCCGATGCCGTCCGCGAAAAGTCCATGCGTGCGGTCTCCGCGCGCATTCAGGGGGGAGGGGTGGCCGGAAAACGGCTCCTCGATGGCCTGTGTCTGTTCAGTGGTCATCAATGGCCGCCGCCGCCGTTATTGTTGTTGGGTACGACCAGTCCGTTCACGCGCGCGCCGGGACGTTCCGTCATGGTCGCAATTCCGGTGTGCATGTTGATGATCGCCGCCGAGCCCTGAAGCTGGTTCTGGCCGCGAGTGATATGCACGTTGCCGACGATGCGTGCGATGCCCGTGTCCGGCACGTAGACGCCGCGATCGCCAACGACGATTTCAGTCGGGGTGCGGACCCAGACATGGCCGAAGGCGTTGACCTTCTCAAGCTTGCCTGAGCCGTTGGCGATTGGGTCGCCCCCGGCTTTCGGCGCAGGCGTCGCCGCGGCTGGAGACGCAGTGTTGTCGGGAGGGGCGCTGTAGCCGACCAGCACGTCGGCCCGCACCTGCTTGCCTTCGTTGGTCGTCACGATGGCGTCGCCGCGTCCGATGGAGATTCGCGGTTGCGAATAGTACTCCATCGAATCGCGCGCCGTCAGGACGTCTTGCGGCGTGGTGATCTTCATGGCCTTGCCGTGCATCACCAGAACGGCCTGATCGATGTCGTAGACGGCCTTGTCGCCCCATCCCTGATCGGTGGCGGTGAAGATGTGCACATGCCCGATGGCTTCGAGGCGGTAGATTTCGTTCGCCCCGGAGCTATCCATCCCTCCGGTCGGACCATTCCCCGATGCGGTCGGCGCCGTTCCCGGAGGCGCCGCCGCCACGGGCGCGGTTGGCGGCGTGACCACGGTCGGCGCGCTGCCGGGCGTTGAGGCGGCCGATCCCGACGAGGGAGCGCCTGACGCGGGGATCGTGCCCTTCGCATCCGCCGCGCCGGGCTGGGCGGCTTTCTTGCGGTAATAGGCGATCAGCTTGTCCGCCGTGACGGTGACGTCCCCGCGAACAGCCTGCGCCTGATCGTAGGCCGTGACTTTCTGTGCGTTCTGGTCCCAGTCGAAGCCGCCGAGCGCGGTGACCGTGATCTGGCCGCCGTGCGAGAGGTCGATAGCCTGCGCGCGCGCCTGCGGCGCAAGCGCGGTCAGGGTCACGAAACCAGTAATGACGCTGGCGACGGCGCCAAACGCAGCGCCTGCCGGTCGGAATACGCTCGCAACAGAAAGTGGCGCGAGGTCGGGAAATCTATGGGGCGCCATTCAACTCGCCTTGCCGTGGCTGGGACTGCGGTCGTCGTTCAGTATCAGGCGGCCCGGCCCGCGGAACTGAGCCACGCCGTCATGTTGCGACAGCCAATACGACTTCGCGTCGAGGACGCCAAACGGTCCCTCGACGCGGACCCACGTGTTGGAGGCGACGACGCCGGCACGCATATCAATGTCCGCCGTCGGTCCTCTCATCATCAATCCGTCGTCGCGGTACAGCCTTACCTCCCCGGTGAGAGCGAGCGTCTGCTCTTTCTGCATATATACTCCGGTCTCGGATTGCAGATAGAGCCATGCGCCGCTTTGCGTGATCGTATCGGCCGTGGGTTCAACAAGATCAATGCGGTCGTCGTCGACCTGATGTGCGGTTACGGCGGTTATCATGTAGGGTCGTCCATGCGTGTCGACGCTACGATAGACCGCTCCGGCCAGATTGCCGCTCTCGAGGCGCAACCGCGTCGCTTCAGTCAGCGCCGAGCGGCTGGCGTTCATCAGTCTCTGAATTTCCGGCCACACGGCGATAGAACTGAGCAGCAGCAGCGCCGTCGCAGGCAGCACCCATTTCGCCCACCGAACCATCGCCTGGCGACGCGCGATTTCGGCGCCCGACGGCGCCTTGCGCGCGGCGACGGAGGCAGCCTGCATTGCAGCGCGTTGCTGACGAACGTCTTCACCCGAACGGTTGAAATCGTGACGTTCAAGCCGAGCGGAATCGTCCTGGGGTGGTTTATCGCCCGTCATGCGACGCCCGCCCGCAACAGGTCATGCACATGCACGACGCCGACGGCCTGACGCTCCGGCGTGAGCACGAACAGCGACGTGATTGGCTTGTCGCGTTCGTTCATCAGACGCAACGCCTCGGCGGCGAGAATGTCCGGCGCCACTGTCAGCGGCGCGCGGTTCATCACTGCACCGGAAAGCGTGGCGTTCAGATCACGATCGAGCGCGCCGCGAAGATCGCCATCGGTGATAATTCCGGAGAGCTGACCGTCTTCCCCAACGACGCCGACGCATCCGAGGGCCTTGCGGGTCATCTCCACGATCGCGTCACGCAGCGATGCTTCCGGGGTGACGAAGGGCAGGGCGTTTCCTGTCCGCATCAACTCCCTGACCGTGCGCAGGCGCGCGCCGAGTCTGCCTCCGGGATGAAACACTCCGAAATCGCCCGCCGTGAAGCCGCGTCGTTCCATCAGGGCGATGGCCAGTGCGTCGCCCAGAGAGAGCTGCATCAGACTGCTGGTGGTTGGCGCCAGACCGACGGGGCAGGCTTCAGGCACCGCCGGGAGCTGAAGGACATGGTCTGCGGCGCGGCCAAGGCTTGATTCCGGGCGCGCGGTCACCGCTATCAGTGGCAGTCCGAAACGCAGACTATGCGCCACCATGTCAGCCAGTTCGGCCGATTCGCCGGAATTGGAGAGAATCAGCACCGCATCACCTCGCGCCAGCATCCCGAGATCGCCGTGGGAGGCTTCCACCGGGTGGACGAACAGGGCAGGGGTGCCGGTGGAACTGAGGGTCGCCTGAATCTTGCGTCCAATATGACCGGATTTGCCGATGCCGGTGACGACGACCCGTCCCTCCAGCGAGGCGATGACTTCAACGACTCTGGAAAACTGTCCACCCAGCCCGCTGCCGTCGAACATAGCCTCGGCGAGCGCATTGAGCCCGACCGTCTCCTTTTCGATAACATCGCGCGCGACTGCCGCCGCCGATCGTCGCGAATCGTCCGGCGAGCACAAGGCCTTGTCGGTGATGTCGGGGAGGGGGGACCCGGAGGGGGCGGGGTGCGTCATGTCCGGCTTCTATCATCCCGCACGGGCGTGCGGTCAATCATGCCGTCACGCGTGGACGCGCAGGAATCAGCTTCTGTGAGAGAAGATGTCCGGTTCTTCATACCCGAGAATGTCGAGCCGCGCGCGCGCCGGGAGGAAATCGTAGCAGGCCTGCGCCAGTTCGCGTCTGTTTTCGCGCACCAGAAGAGCCTCCAGTTTTCCCCACAGAGCGTGGAGATACAGGACGTCGGACGCTGCGTAGGCGAGTTGCTCCGGCGTCAGAGACGGAGCTCCCCAGTCCGAGCTTTGTTGCTGCTTGCTCAGATCCACACCGAGAAGGTCACGACACAGGGCCGCAAGCCCATGGCGATCCGTGAACGTGCGCACCAGACGCGCGGCAATTTTCGTGCAGGCGACAGGCGCCACGGTCACGCCGAACGTGTGCTGAAGCACGGCGACGTCGAAGCGCGCAAAATGCATCAGTTTGAGCACGTCGGGGTCGGCGAGCAGGCGCTTCAGATTGGGGCAGTCAGCAGGTTTTCCGCCGGGCGCGTCGGGACGGATCTGCACGAGGTGCGCCGTGCCGTCGCCAGACGACAACTGCACTAGGCAGAGGCGATCGCGGTGGGGATTGAGGCCCATCGTCTCCGTGTCGATTGCGACAACGGGGCCGAGATCCAGGCCGTCGGGCAGATCGTCATGATGAAGGGTGATGGCGCCATCGGAGGATGTGTGCCGACCGTTCATGACTCGCCTTGCTTTGAGAAAGAAAGAGTGGTGCCCAGAAGAAGACTCGAACTTCCACGACCTTGCGGCCACAGGTACCTGAAACCTGCGCGTCTACCAATTCCGCCATCTGGGCAAGATGACAACCGGCGAACCGGGTGTGGAAAGGGCGTTTAAACGGGGCTCGCCCCCCGGTCAAGGGGGCTTTCGCAGCCTTTGTGACGTTTCTTTTTCAACAGCCGGATTTGTGGTTGCATTGGTGGATCACTTCGATCGGAAAAAAGACACATGCGTCACATGCGGCTTCTCGCCTCCACGTTGCTTTGCGGAGCGGCGCTCCTGCTCGCGCCCGAATCCGGGCGCGCCGAAGCGCCGTTCTCCTTTGCCGCGACGCCGGGGCAGTTGCCGAAAACCGTGACGCCCCGGGCTTACGACATCGCGCTTGTCACCGACATGGCCAAGCTTACTCTCTCGGGAGAGGAGCGCGTCACGCTGGACGTGCTGACGCCGACCGACACGCTGGTGATGAATCAGGCGGGGCTGACCGTCGGCGCGGCGAACGCAGACGGACTTGCGGGCTCCATCAGTCACGATGAAAAAGCCCAGACCGTAACGCTACGTTTTCCGCACAAGCTTACGAGGGGCGCGCATCGTCTCACGTTGTCCTACTCTGGTCCGATCATAGCGACGCCGAACGGCCTTTATTACGACGACTACAAGGATGCGACCGGCGCGCAGAAGCGCATGCTGGTGACGCAGTTCGAAGTAGCCGACGCCCGCCGGATGTTTCCCTGCTGGGATGAACCGGTTTTCAAGTCGACGTTTCATCTGACGGTCACTCTGCCGAAAGCCTGGACACCGATCAGCAACATGCCCGTCGAAAAGACGGAAGCGGCAGGCCCCGACGCGCAACGCGTGACGTTCGCAGTCACGCCGCGCATGTCCACCTACCTCCTTGCGCTGCTCGCGGGTGAGATGTCCGCGCTGCATGGAAAAGGCGGCGATACGCCGATCAACGTGTTCGCGCCGACGGGGGAGGAGGCGCAGGGCGCCTACGCTCTTTCGGCGGCGTCTGAAATTCTTCCTTATTACAATAATTATTTCGGAACGTCGTATCCGCTTCCGAAGCTCGACCTTATCGCCGTCCCGGGTAATTACGAGGCGGGCGCCATGGAGAACTGGGGCGCCATCACATTCATCGATGAGGACCTTCTCTTCGACCGCGCGCACAGCGCGCCGAGTACTAAGGAACTGGTCTATCTCGTGGTCGCGCACGAGATGGCGCATCAGTGGTCCGGCGATCTCGTCACCATGGCGTGGTGGGACAATGTGTGGCTGAACGAAGGTTTCGCGACATGGATGGAAACGAAGGCGCTCGATCATTTCAATCCCGGTTGGGAAGTCTGGCCGCGCGAGCACTCCGGCCGTGAAAGCGCGATGGCGCAGGATGCGCTTTCGACCACGCATCCGATCCAGCAGGTAATTGCGGACGCCCGGGATGCGGATCAGGCGTTCGACCGCATAAGTTACCAAAAAGGCGAGCAGGTCATTCGCATGATCGAGACCTGGCTCGGTCCTGACATATTCCGCGACGGCATGCGTAGTTACATGAAAGCGCATGCTTACAGCAACGCCACCAGCGCCGATCTGTGGAATGCGCTTTCCGGCGTATCGAAGCAGAACGTCGGCGCCGTCGCCAAAACATTTACGGAGCAGCCGGGAGTTCCTCTTGTGCATGTCGCGAGGCGGTGCGTCGGTGGCGAAACGGAACTGGAGCTGACGCAGAGCCGCTTCGCCATTCACGATCCGCGGGCCGCCGCGTTGAAGTGGCGCATTCCCGTCGTCATCGGGGGGCCGGGAGTTACGACGCAGAAAATCTTGCTGACGAGTTCACCCGCCACGGTGCGTGTCGCAGGTTGCGACAGCGCGGTGAAGGTGAACCTCGGCGAAGGCGGTTATTACCGCACGGTTTATGACGACGCGGGATATGCTGCCCTGCGAACCGCCTTTGCGCGTCTCGATATGACGGACCGGGTCAATCTGCTCGGCGACCAGTTCGCGCTGTTTCAGTCGGCTCAGCAGCCGCTCTCGCATTATCTCGACCTGGTCGCGCGGCTTTCCGATGAAGGTGAGACCAGCATCGCTGTATGGCAGGACACGCTGTCGCATCTGCGACAGCTGGATGACCTGGAGCGCGGCGCTCCAGAGCGCCCGGCGTTTCGCGCCTTCGTCCGTTCACTGCTCGCGCCCCAACTCGTGCGTTTGGGGTGGACGCCGAAGCCGGGCGAGAGCTTCCTGAACTCCATGCTTCGGCCGGAGCTTATCGAGATGCTGGGTCTGCTCGGCGATCCCGAGGTGACGGCGGAGGCGCAGAAGCGTTTTGCCGCGTGGCGCAAAGATCCATCCTCACTCGACGCCAGCCTTGTAGAGCCGGTGACGCAGATCGCAGCGCTCCACGCCGACGCCACCACATGGGACGTGCTTGCCGATGCGCTCCGCAAGGCGCCGGATACGGAGCGGAAACGGCGTTTTTTCGCGGCTCTTGCGAGGTCGCAGGATCCGGCGCTTATCAAAAAGACCTTCAATCTGGCCTATAGCGGCGCAATTCCGAATGGACGGATCGTTCGTTCTCTCGCCGTGTTGGCGAGCAACAGCGAAGCGCCGGATATGGTCTGGAATCTGACGCAGGCCGATCAGTCCGCGATCCGCAAGCGTCTGACTCCATGGTCGCAGACCGAGTTGCTGCCTTCGGTCGCCTCGGCGTCGCGGAGCGCCAAGGTATCCAATGAAATGCTGGCTGATCCTGCCAGCAGCGAGTCAGCAGGAGCCAAGCTCGCCGCGGCCCGTGGCGCGGAGCAGATCGCGGCGTCGGCGGAGTTGGCGGACCGCACCAGAGCGGCCGTCGCGGAATGGCTGACGACGCGTGGCGGCGCGAAGTGAGGCGACGCCGTCTTTTCCGTTTCCATGACTTTTCCTGTAAACGGCAGGGTATGTTCATGCGTGGCGTCGTGTGTGGGGCCGTGGTGACCGCAGCAGCTTTGGGGGGGTGTTCCCCGGAGACGACGAATGCGCCGCCAGCGAACTGGGTGGCGTCTCTGCACGGGACGTGGCGTATCGATATCAGCAGCGAGGATCCCGACTTCACGCAGGAGCTTGCCCGAAAATTACGGAACGCACTGGAAATGCGCCTCGTCTCCGCCGGGCTTACGGCGCAGGAAGGTGGGGCTGTCGACCGCGTCCTGACCGTCAATCTGACAAAAGTTGCCATCGCCGAAGAGGTTGATTACGTCACAATCGGGTCTCCGACGACGCGCGATGTGCTGGATGCGAAAGAAACCGTGCAGATGAAGACGGCCGACGGGTTCAGTTCGGTTCAGGCGTTTTCTGTAGGAGCCAAATCACCGCATAGCTACTTCAATAACGAAGCGTCGCTGAACGATACAATCTCGCTGCTGGCGCGCCGCAGTGTCGCTGCTCTTCATTCGGAGAAATAGCGAGGCGGAAGAGCTATTTCTGGCCGCATGGCGTTACCGCCCATGCAGGACATGTTGCGAAATGCGCGAAGGACATCGCTCGCGCTTGCGCGGAGTACGCGGGATCGGGAAATCGCCGCGCCGTAGTTCTTCAGTGTGGTTTGGTTTTCATGCGTTGCGGCGCAGATGATTCCGGTGAGATTACGGGAGGTTCACCTTTTCCTGCGTGACGAGGCGTGATGCGGTTCCACACGTCCAGCGCCGCACTTTTGTAAGCTTCCGCGAACGTCGGATAATTGAAGGTGGCTTCGATGAAATACTCAAAGCTGCCGCCGAAGTTGAGCACGGCCTGACCGATATGGATCAACTCGGTCGCCGCTTCGCCGACGATGTGCACGCCCAGAAGCTTGTGCGTCTCCAGGCATACGATGATTTTAAGAAACCCTTGGGTTTCGGCCATAATCTGGCCGCGCGACGTCTCCCGGAAACGCGCGACGCCGGCCTCGTAGGGGATTTTCTTCTTTCGCGCTTCCTCCTCCGTGATGCCGACGATTGATATCTCGGGCACGGAGTAAATCCCGTAAGGGAAAAATTTAGGCGCAGGCGGCACCGGTTGCTCGCACGCGTGACAGGCGGCGATCCGGCCCTGCTCCATGGACGTCGAGGCGAGCGCCGGAAACCCGATGACGTCCCCCGTGGCGTAAATATTAGGCGTTTTGGTTTGAAAAGTTATCGGATCGACCTCCAGCCGCCCTCGCTCGTCGGCTTCCAGTCCTGCGGCTGCGAGGTTGAGATCACCCGTCGCACCCTGACGTCCGCCGGTGTAGAGCAGGAGGTCCGAGCGGACTCGTCGACCGTCTTCCAGAATGGCGACGGGTTGCCCGGCTTCGATCACGATGGATTCCAGCGCACCGCCGAGGCGAAAATTGACGCTCTGGTCGCGAAGTTGGTGGATGAAGTCGTCGACGATCTCCCGATCGATAAAGTCCAGAATATGCTCGCGCTGGTCGATGATCGTGACGCGGACATCAAGCGCGCTGAAGATCGTGGCGTATTCGATGCCGATGACGCCGGCCCCGACCACGGTGAGAGAGCGGGGAATGCGATCAAGATTGACCATGCCGTCGCTGTCGATCACACGTGTCCCGTCGAAGGGAATGTTGTGCGGGCGATGGGGAGCGGAGCCAACGGCGACGACAATCGCTTTTCCGCGTGCGCGGCGTGAGCCGCCTGCCGGATTTTCGATTTCGATCGTATGCGCGTCGACGAATCTTGCTGATCCGTATTCGACGGAGACCCCATTTCTTAGAAACTGGTGTTCGAGCACCTCGACTTCGTCGTCGAGCGTCTTGCCAAGCCGCATGTTGAGGTCTTGCGCGTCGATGTTCTGTTTGACGCGGTAGTTCATTCCGTAAATCCCGCGCTCCCGCCAGCCTGTCAGGTTGAGCACGGTCTCGCGGAGTGTCTTCGACGGAATGGTGCCGGTGTGGACGGACACGCCGCCGACCTTGCCCCGGCGATCCACAACAAGGACGGAGCGGCCGAACTTCGACGCCTGAACGGCGGCGCGACGGCCGGACGGCCCGCTGCCGATGACGATCAGGTCATAATCATAATGTTTCGTCACCCACTTCCTCCGGTTCAGTCTTCGCGTCCAAGCACAGACGCGCCCGCTCAAAGGCAGTTCCACCCGCTCAGGAACAGTTGACGGCGCTATCCATCCAGCGACTGTAACTCATAGAGACGCCGGTAGAGCCCTCCCTCGCGCCGGATCAACGCTTCATGGGAGCCGTCTTCACGGATTTCTCCATGTTCGAACACCAAAATCCGATCGAGACCGACGACTGTCGCCAGACGATGGGCGATCACGATCACCGTTCGGTCCAGCATCAGCCGCTCGATCGCGTCCTGCACCAGAGCCTCGGACTCCGAATCAAGACTGGCGGTGGCTTCATCAAGGATGAGAATTCGCGCGTCGGCGAGGAACGCCCGCGCGATGGCCACGCGCTGGCGCTCGCCGCCCGACAGCTTTACGCCGCGCTCACCGACCAGAGTGTCGTATCCTTGCGGCAGGCGCGAGATGAAGCCCGACGCGTTCGCCAGCTCTGCGGCGCGCTCGATCTCCGACTGAGTTGCGCCAGGGCGGGCGTAGGCAATGTTTTCAGCCAGAGAGCGGTGAAACAGGATCGGCTCCTGCTGCACAATCGCGATTTGCGAACGCAACGACGATTGTTGAACGGAGGCGATATCCACGCCGTCGATCAGAATGCGTCCGCCGTCGATATCGTAAAGCCTTTGCAGCAGTTTGGTGAAGCTGGATTTTCCGGACCCCGAAGGGCCGACCAGCCCGACGCGGCCACCCGCCGGGATCGTGACGTCGAGGTCTTTGAACAGAGGTCTGTCCAGACCCTGATACCGGAAGAGAACATGGTCGAACCGGATCTCGCCCCGCGAGATGGCGATGCGCCCGGCTCCCTGCCTGTCCCTGACGGCGGGCGGCTGATCCCAGATCGCAACCAGTTCTTCCATTTCATTCACTGAGCGCTGAACGACGGAAACCTGTTGCCCGATATCGCGCAGATAACCCTGCACAAGAAAGATCATGGTCAGGACATAGGCCACGTCGCCGGGCCCGGCTGCGCCTTTCCACCAGAGCCACACCGCCGCGGAGGCGAGCGTCAGCCGCATGGCGGTGACGGCCAGATTCTGCGCGTTGCCGCTATTCGTGCCGCGAACCCACGAACGGGCGGTGCGCAGGCGCCATATGGCCAGCGTTCGTCCAAGGCGCCGCTCTTCCCGTGCTTCGGCGCCAAACGCCTTGACCAGCGGGTTACAGGTAATCGCGTCGGCCAACGCGGCGCCCACTCGGCTGTCCCAGCGGTTCGCCTTCCGTGCGTGCGGGGCGACATAGCGTAGCGTCAGGGCGCAGGAGAGCGCGACGAAAGCTATCGACATTCCAGCCAGAAGCGCGCCCATCAACGGCCAACGCCAGCCGAGCACCAGCGTCGTGCCGGTCAACACTAGCATCTCCGGCAGCAGCATCAGCAGCAGATTGTCGTTCAGCGTATCCAAAGCCCACATTCCGCGCGTCAGCTTACGGACCGTGGACCCGGCGAACGTGTTGGCGTGCCAGTCCGTGGAGAATTTCTGCAGGCGGGCAAAGCTCTCCTGCGCGACGTCGCGCATGATGTTGATCGACAGGTGAGTGATGCCCAGAAAGGACGCACGCCTGCCAGACACGCTGACCAGACCGAGCAGGCCGAGCGCGCCCAGCATCCACATCGCGTCGCCGCGAGCCGCCAGAGCGGCCGCGTTTGCCACCGTATCTCCGGCCGCTGGAGGCGGGTGCGCCACGTCCTCCACGAGCCGACCTGCGACGAGCGGTGTGGCCACATCAGACAGCGTGGCGACGGCCATGCCGGACAGCGTGGTCGTCAGGTATCGCGGCCAGCGCGTCCACTGGCGGATCGCGAAGCTCAGGGCTGCGACGAACGGGCTGCGTTCGGACGCCGCCGCTAAAGACGCGCCATCGGCTTCGTCTTCGGATGCATCGCCGTGCGTCGAGTGGACGCCTGCGGGGTGCGCTCCGCACATTGCGGCGCTCTCCGACGAGGCCTCTGCTGGGGCGACATGTGCGTGGTGGGAGGGGAGGCCATTCTGCTCCGCAGTCTCGTCGATTGCCGAGGCGGTGGGCGATTGAGGTGATGAGTTCATGCGGAGCCCACTCTAGCCAGTCGCGCAGTGTCCAGCCAAGCGCGTTGTCGAGTTTCGGTGCGTATGATTACTGTAGCGGATGCGACGCGGACGCACGTAAGTTGTGAACGGCTGACTGATAAAATCAAACTTTCGGTTGATTGCTTCATGTTTAATTAATTGTTTTAATTTATATTTTTTCAGAGATATATTTTCATGTTGACGTGTTTGTTGTGGATTTTGAGTAAAAAATTAAGTGTATGGTATGAATTTTGGATTTGTATTTGAGAAATTCTGGATAAGAAGGCTCAAGGCTCAAGGCTCAAGGCTCAAGGCTCAAGGCTCAAGGCTCAAGGCT
>NZ_JAFVMF010000043.1 GCF_017377715.1 Acetobacter sacchari
GCGCCAATCTCATGCGCAGAAATGCTCACCCGTGATTTTCCAAACAGGCTCTAAGCCAAACGAATACAGCGTCGTCTTCAATGTCTACGCGGTCGTCCAGTATCGTGGCCCGCTCGTCCGCCGCTTTCCATGCGACGTCGACCGGGACATATGGGCGGGGCGCTGTTGTTTTTTGAATGGCCATTGTGTGCTACCGTCCTCTTGCGGCAGAACTTTTATCCCATATCCCGGGTTTTATTCTACTCCCGATATCCCGGCTGCTCCCGATCCAGCTTTCGCTTCAACGCCGTCCACACCAGCATCCCCACATTCTCTTCCTTCTGGAACTGCGCGAAGGTACGATCGACCATGGCCGGGGACGGCGTGATCAGCTTTGCGCCGGTGGACTGCGCCGCGACCTGGATGCGGCACGCCTGCTCAAGGTAATACATGCGGTAGAACGCCTCCGCGACCGTGGCGCCGACAGTCAGCAGGCCGTGGTTGGCGAGGATCATGGACTTGCACTTGCCGAGGTCGCGCACCAGCCGCTCCCGCTCGCTCAGATTGTCGTCGGCGGCCACGCCTTCATAGCTGTGGAAGGCGACGTCCCGGCAGAACTCGATGCTGATCTGGTTGAGCGGAAGGATGCCGCCCTCCTGTGCTGCGATCACCATGCCGGCCAGCGTATGGGTGTGCATGACGCAGGCGGCGTCGTGGTGTTCGCGGTGAATGGCGGAGTGGATGACGAAGCCCGCCGGGTTGACGTCGTGGCTGGTCTTCTGCGCGGGTTGACCATCGGCGTCGACGATGACGAGCGAACTGGCCGTGATTTCCTCGAACAGGAAGCCGTAGGGGTTGACCAGAAAGCGATTGGCGTCCCCCGGCAGGCGCACGGACAGGTGCGTATAGACAAGGTCGGTCATACCGAAATGGGCGATCAGACGATATGCGGCGGCCAGATCTTCGCGAAGGCTCTGTTCGGTCGTTCCGGCGTCCATGTCGTGCGTCTCCTTTCCGGCGGTCGTCCCTTTACGGGGCGTCGCGTTACTTTCGATGTCGATACTATCGGGTGCGCCCGGTTTGTTGAAGCTGCGGCGGGGCGGCAGACGCCATTTCATCGGAAGAACAGGCGCCTGTCGTGTGCATGGCGCGCCCGGCCGCCGTTTGTACGCGAGAGATGGTCCGCAAGACGAGAATTGCACGACGGGCGCTACGTCACGGAACTCCGGCCCGGAAGAGGCGCATGCGCCGCGGGGAAAGATGGTTTGAGTCGAATATTTTATATATAAATTTGTATTCGAAAAAATCGTTCTGAATACGGACCGGATTTCGTAATGCAGTCATATGCGACGCTTACTTGCGCCGTCTTCTATAATTTGCCTTATTCTGTCTCGATACTCGTTTTCATCCATCAGGAAAGAGTGAACCACTCTCAAGCTGCCTATTTACGGGACGCAACCCGCGCACAGATGGCGCGTAACGCTTACAAGCCGGAGAACCGATCATGAAGCCACTCGTCGGAAGGGTCGTCTGATCTCCCCGTACGCCCTGACGAATGGGCTCCGGGCGGCGGCGCTATTTGCCGCTATCGTTGCGCCTGCGGCGGCGCGCGGCGCAGCGTCTGAAACCGTGACTGCGCAGGACTGGCTTTCCAGCGTGACGTTCGCGGCCCAGATAGAGGGCGGCGTCAACGCCAACCCGGCCCGGCCCGGCAACGGCGTCAATTATGGTCAGCTCATCGGAGATCGCGCCAATCAGGCGCAGCTCAACCAGTTGACGGTCACGATGGCGCGGGCCGTGGACACCGGCGCCAGTGGGTATGATTTCGGCTTTGTCCTGCGCGCGCTCTACGGCTCCGATGCTCGCTATTACAATCTGGGCGGACTTACGGACCGGGCGATCTCCTCGCGCTATCAGTTCATCCTGCCGCAGGCGCATGTAGACGCGCACCTGCCCTGGCTGACCCGGCGCGGGCTCGACGTGCAGGCGGGGGTTCTGGGTTCCCCGATGGGGATCGAGACGCTCGATCCTGCGACGCGGCCGTTCTATTCTCTGGCTTACACGACAGAGTTCGCGACCCCGTTCGAGCATATCGGCGCGATGTTCCAACTGCACCTCAACAAACATTTCGACATTCTGTTTGGCGTGGACACAGGCAACCAGACCTCGTTCGGCGGCGGCGACAATAACGACGCGGCGGCGGGATATTTCGGCTTTACCGGCACAGGGCTGGCTGGCGGAAAGCTGGCTGTCACCTATCTTGGCCGCGTCGGCCCGGAAAATGCCGTTCGCCTTCTGGGCGTGCGCGCCAACGGGGCGCAACGCTTCTGGAACGACCTCGACGTCACGTATCAGCTCAGCGGCAAGCTAACCCTGACCGGCGAGCTGAACGTCATGCACGATGAGGGCCTGCGCGCCGACACATATGGGTTTGTCAGCTTTCTAAGCTACCATCTGACGCCGACTCTCACCCTTAACTATCGGGGGGAGATATTCCGGGACAACACCGGACTTGTGGTCGCAAGCTTCCTTTCGGACACAGCTTATATGCGGGCGCTTTTCGGCAAATCGGCCGCAACGCAGTCGGCGCCGGCTACGACATATGGAGCGCTTACGCTCGGCGCGACCTGGCGGCCAGAGACCGGGCATGGCGTGAAGCTGTTCGAGATAAGGCCGGAAATTCGATTTGACCGCTCTTTGAACGGCACGACGCCCTTTAACGACCTTCGCAATGTCGGGCAGTTCACGTTTGGCGCGGATATGGTTTTGGGCTTTTAACCGCTCTTGCGTCTGTTCGTGACGCCGAGGGAAGCTCGGTAGAGAACCCCGTATGCGGGGAGGCCGGTGCAGCTCGTTATTACCGACAATTACAACTACAAAATGCAGGGCGGCAACCCGCCCATCGACCCGCCTGCTCTCCTCCTTGAATGAGGAGACTGCATGGCGGCGCAGAAGCGCCGCCATGCGCACCGAAGACAGAGCTCCGGCGCGACCAGACGGGTTGGTCAGATCACTTGCGACCGCGACGCGCGGCGGCAGGAGCCTTCTCGGCGACGGCGGACTTGGCGGCCTTTTTCGCGGGCGCGGCGGCCTTCGAAGCGGCGCTCTTCTTCGCAGCGGGCTTCTTGCGAATTTCGGTGACCGTCTTGCGGAGGACCGGAGAAACCTTGAAGCGCACCGTGCTGCCAGCCTGCACCTTCACGGGCTCGCCCGTGCGGGGATTCAGGGCATTGCGGGCAGGCGTATCGTGCACGGTGAACGCGCCGAAGCTCGGCAGCGTGAAACCACCGGTCGACAGCAATTCGCCGACGATCGCATCGATCAAATCTTCAGCCGCCTTCTGCGCGGCGACTCCCGTGCTCCCGAAGGAGTCCTGCAGCACCGCTGCAATGAACGCTTTGCTCATGTGTAAACTATAACTCCGTAAACTCGCTGGTGCGACGCACACCGCGTTTCCATGCACATACAGCGACGCAAGGACGCATGACAATCATCAGTTTCAGTCTGAACCAAGAAGATTTTGTCATTCGCCCGATTTCCCGGCTCCGGCGCGTCCCAAAGAACACATAAAATCAAAATGTTCGGCCCCGGAAAATGCTTGAACCCGCCATTGGGCAAGCAACGCAATTTTTTGGAAAGTTAGATTCGAATTCGTTACGTACTGTTGGTCACACGTCACATCTGGATGTGAGCGCTTATCAGAACACGACATTTTTGCATGGATTAATTTTGATCAGAAAATTATTTTTTACGTTTCGCAAAGTATTCCACTTTTGTTCACTCATCTTCCCCACATTGTCAAAGAAGATCACGGAGAGTCCATCTGGAAAAATCAACGCCAAACAAAACAACCGCCTACTTCGAAATAGCGTGAGGCACTTCAAAGCAAGGCTTGGAAAATAACGAAATAACCGCCCGAGGCGGAAATTTCCAACTCTATACAAAACCCCGAAACAGCAGAGTATCTCAGGCGATAACGCGCAGATTGAGAACATATGTTCTTTTCACACAACATATCTCGCAACGCGGCGCATTTCCCGTGACGACTCACACGAAAAATGACCGTCGTTTCTCTTCGAAAACTGAGGGGCCGGTAAAATCGTGAAACGATCACGCAGAACCAATTACGCTCTGAAAAAAAAATAACGCCACGCTCGCCGTGTCCGCACGCGTCACTGCGACACGCCCTCAGTAAGCAGATCGGTTCAACAATTTTGCGAAGTAATAATCTTTGGTGAATGATCGTAAAAAATTTGCCCTTCTGATACGGACCCACCATGAAGGCAATAGGAAATGTGTTTTTTATAAGTTCTATTAAAGTCGAATAAACGACGCCGCTCAGCCGTCACCGCTGCCGATCGCTTCAAGCCGGCTCACCGACGGAATGTGAATATCCTGCCCAGCGCCAACGCCGATCAGATGCTCCCGCCGCAAGCGGCTGAAAGTGCGGCTCACAGTCTCAACCGTAAGGCCCAAAAAATCTGCTATATCGGCGCGTGTCATGGGGAGAAGGATATCCGCCACGGGTGGAATATGCTCCCCGTATTTTTCCACCAGACGACCATACAGAAAGCTCGCGACGCGTTCATGCGCCGTTTTGCGCCCCAAAAGCAGCATCTGGTCCTGAGCCGCCACCAATTCGTTCGCAGCTTCGGCGAGCAGGCGGCGCTCTATGCTCGGAAACTCTTCCATGAGCGTCTCAAGTTTCGTACGCGAAAAACGGCACAACTGAACTTGCTCGACTGATTCAGCCCCAAAAGCGTAATGGTCAGAAACGGCCAACCCCAGAAAATGTCCTACACCGACAAATCCCGTTATCTGCCGCCGTCCATCGGGAAGCGACTTGAACAGCTTCACCGTGCCGCCAGTGACGTTGAAGAAATCGTGAGCGTCCGATCCCTCTTCGATAAACATGTGGCCTGCGGGCACAGTCACTTTTACGGCGGCGCGGGACAAGCGCTCCAGCTCTTTGTCGGCAAGGGCGCTGCACACGCCATGACCGCGAACTTCGCAGGCGGCGCAATTTGTACAGCCTTCCATGCCAGCCAATACAAGCCGCCGAGGCCGGCGGAGGGCTTGATCTGATAAAGATACAGTCGACACGAGGTTTTTATCCTCCTTATGCAGACCGCGAGTATGGTCCAGGCGCAGATGCGCGTTGTTTTACCGCGAGAACGCGCCAACCGCATCCCCTTCGTTCGAATAATTTCTTGACCTATATCATTGTCCCGACCCGTCTCCACCAGCCACCAACGCGACACAGAAGATTATTCGTGAAAGCCCGCTGCTGGTGACGTGACGTGACGTGACGTGACGTGCAATTACCGCGCCTGATCGCACGACCTCCAGAGGTCGTTTCGCTACGGCGCATAAAACACGTGACAAGCGCAGCCATACGAAGGCGCGGGCGTCGAGCATTTCCCGACAATCTTGTGGGTAAACGCGAACTGGCAGGGATGATACACACAATGGCGCCAAGGCGCGCGAACGCCATTCCCATTCAGGTCGAACCCATGGGAAGACACGACCTTCTCGTCGCCTATCCGCTGATGAGACTGAAGACGCCTTCCATGACGCCCGGCGAGTGGATGCGCACAGCTCGGATTCTAACGCGCGAAAACGAAAACCCTACGCAGGGCGGCCTGCTGGCGCGTTACGAAGGGGCGCGGGCCCCTTGCGGTCTGGCTATTTATCGTCGTGAGGCGAAGCGCGGTGGAAAGACACGGCTGATCGTGGATTCCATCATCGTCGCCACCTGCGGCGCAAGCTGGCCCGTTGTGCATGCGATCGCGGCGGAAAGCGTCAGGGTAGCGGCCCGTCTTGGGTGCGTGGAAACGGAATACCATATAGCTGCGCAGGACATGGCTATGGCTTTCGAATTCCATGCGGCCGGAATAGCCGACGAAATCGTCGTGCTGCAGAAAAATCACAGACCGATGGAACAGCCGTTTTCTTGATCCAAATCAAGGCTTCTTCGTGATCGTCATGGTTTGTCCGTCTCGACGTAAAGTTTTTCTGAAAGACGACCTGCCATGACCGCACTCCGCTCCGCATTGGCCGCAGCGTTGCTTGCGGCGAGCGCCTTCACCGGCGCCGCCCATGCACAGACGGCGCAATCCGCGGCCACCTATATCAACGCGCCTGTGGCCGCGCCGGTCGCAGCTCCTGTTTCCCATGGTGGTCATTGTGGTCTGTTCGAAACCTGCGCCAGCACGCGGATCGGACTGGGGCGCGGTGATTTCATCGTCCGCCTGTCTGCAATTGGCGTTCTTCCGCAGGACCGCGACAGCAAGCTCTGGCTGAACGGTGCTGCGATCCCGGGCCGAGTTAAGGCTACGCGTCAGGCGGCGCCAGAGTTCACGTTTGAGTATTTCTTCACGGACAATGTTTCGGTCGACCTGATTGCTGCCAGCACACGCCATGAGATCGCTGCCGACGCCACGCCTTACGGCCACATCGACGTCGGCAGCGCATGGGTGCTTCCGCCGACCGTCACCTTCGCGTGGCACTTCCGCCCCCACAAGCGCTTCAACCCGTACCTGGGTGTCGGCGGTTCGCTAACCTGGTTCCACAACGTCTCTCCGGCTGGCGGTCTGGTGCAGAAACTGAACATGGGCGTGACCGGCGGTCCGGCGATCAACGCCGGCTTCGACTACCAGCTTGTCGGCAACTGGTTCTTCAACGTCGATGTAAAGCAGATCTTCATGCGCGCCCACGCCTGGGCGAACGATCGTGGGTCGGGGGCTTTTATCAAGGCGCATGATTCGCTCGATCCGACCGTCGTCGGCATGGGCATCGGATACCGTTTCTGAAAATGAATGTGGCGACCGCCGACTTGCTGGCGCGCTACAGCGGCAATCTGCCGCGCTATACAAGTTATCCGACCGCGACCCGTTTTACGGACGCGGTCGGTGCAGAAGACGTCGCCGTCTGGCTGCGATGTCTTCCTCCGGCCAAACCGGTCTCCCTCTATTTCCATGTGCCCTTCTGCGACGAGCTATGTCGCTTTTGCGGCTGCAACACCTCGGTCGTCCGTTCGGAACCAGCGCGCAGGGCTTACGGCCAGCTTCTGCGCGAAGAGCTTCGGCGTGTCGCCGCCCTCATGCCGCAGACGGACCGCCTTCTTCCTGTCTCTCATATCCATTTCGGCGGCGGTACGCCGACGACGCTGCCAGTCGAAACGCTGCAAGCCATACTTGTCGAAGCGCAAAAGTTCTTCGACCTGCAGCCCGACGTCGAGCAATGCGTGGAGCTGGATCCCCGCCATTTTTCGGAAGCTATGGCGAAAAACCTCGCTGCAATGGGCTTCACCCGCGGCAGCCTCGGTGTTCAGGATATAGACCCAACTGTGCAGCGCGCCTGTGGCCGCATACAAAGTTTCGAGCAAACCGAGACCTGTGTCGCAGCGCTCCGACGTGCAGGATTTCGCAGCGTGAACATAGATCTGATCTACGGTTTGCCCCTGCAGACGACGGACGGCGCACGGCGGACTGCCGACAGGATCGCCAACCTGCGCCCTGATCGCCTCGCGGTGTTCGGTTATGCGCATGTGCCCTGGAAACAAAAGCGGCAGGGCCTGATCAAGGACGCCGATCTGCCTGACGGCGCCGAGCGCCTGGCGCAGCGGGAAATTATCGACCAGACCCTCCGTGCGCATGGTTACGAAGCAGTCGGTCTCGATCACTATGCTTTGCCTGACGACGCATTGGCCAAAGCTGCGCGCGAAGGCTCGCTGAGACGCAACTTTCAGGGCTACACGACCGACGGGGCAGAGACTCTTCTTGGCTTCGGCGCTTCCGCGATCTCTTCCTTTCCCCAAGGCTATGCCCAAAACGTCGTTTCAGCCGCCGCCTATGTGCGTGAGCTGGATGCTTCGTCTGCGCTCCCTGTCGTGCGCGGCGTCACGTTCTCTGGCGACGATCTTGTCCGAAGACGCCAGATCGAACGCATCATGTGCGGCGCGTCCGTTGATCTTGCGGCTGGTTCTTTTCAACGGGAGCAACCTGCTCTCGAAGCTCTGGCGCGTGATGGCCTCGTCTTCGTCGACAGCGGACGATTGTTCATCACTGAAGCCGGGCGGCCGTTTCTGCGTCATATCGCGGCAGTCTTCGACCGTTATCTTCCGAACGGGGGCGATACTGCACCTCGCTACGCTCAGGCGATCTGACCACACGTGCCTTGATGAGGCGGCCTGTTCTTCGACGCGGCGCCTGTTGCGTCCGTGAAAGCGGGGGGCTCGGTCGATCGCAGGTCCTCCAATTTCCTTTGTTCTGCGCGTGCTTGTGCCTGTCCCAAAGCTTCCCTAGAACATGGCCTAGCTACTCTGCGTCCGGAGCCGTTTGAATGTCCGAAGCCAGCACCCTCAGCGACTTGTCTGCAAGCGACCTGGCCGGAAACGAACGCGCCATAGCCTATCTCGGCGGACATGGCTGCAGGACTGTCGAAGACGCTTTCGCTCTTGCTAACATCCTCCACACGGATCGCTGTGTCGCGGAAGCTGCCCGTCTCTACCGGCGAGCCTACGACCTGCATTCAAAACAGCCGCACCAGATGCCTCCGGCGCACACGCTGCTACATGTCAGTCTTCTGTGCGAACTGAAAAGCGGCGAAACGCCCGCTGATGACGATCTGAGGCAGCTGCGGGCGCTCTCCATACCCTATTTCAACTATATCACCGGCATTCAGGCCGCGTGGCGGACCGGCGATTTTGTCAAAGCCGCCCGTGTCATGGGCAACTGCTACGATGAGTTCCATACGGGAGAAGAGTGCGACTGCCTCTATCTGGAAGTTATGCGCAACGTCTATCGCGACACCCTTTACAACGGCGCGAATTCGGCTTTCGGCGCGATTCCCAGAAAAATCTATATGTACTGGGATCAAAACCCTCCTGAGGAAATCGAGAAAAATTTCTCCTATCACCGTTCCCTTCAGGGCGTGGACGTAAAACTTTTCGATCAGGAAGAAGCCGCCCAATGGCTTTATGACGTCTACGGCGTTGAAGCGCGGAACCTGTTTCTTTCCTCGCGACACCCAGCGGAAGCCGCTGACTTCCTGCGCGTGCATGTCATCCAGCAACTTGGCGGGTGGTGGCTGGACGCGGACATACGTCTGAAATCGGAGCAGGTTTTCTTCGAACGACTGGATCATGGCAGAGATCACGTATTTCTTCTGACGAACAATCATTACATCCACAATGATTTTTTCGGATCGATCTCCAACAGCCCTATTCTTGGCGACATACTTCTGTCTCTTTACAGAAACAGCTACCTCTATCCGGGGCTTTATATTCCATACAAAACAGGGCCCGGCGTCTTCAATCGCGCTGTGAACAGGGCTTTCCACGCCGACTTCAACCGCCTCGGCGGTCTGCCGTCCATGAGGATTTACGATCAGGCCACCTTCAACGACGTCATCGAGGAGTTCGACGTCAAATACAAATTCGAGGGAAAAACCTGGCACACCGTGAATGCATAAGTGCGTCGACACGGTCATATAGTTCGGGGCGGCATCTACCATCGTTTTTTAGCGTAGCGAACTTTCCCCGATCACGGGTTGGATACTGCACCCGTCGAAACTGGCGCAATCGGCACGAAATGGATTTTACAACGCGCCCCTCCGCGCAGTGTGCACTTCAGTTCAGGCGTGCACGACCGTCGGCGTCATCTGAATAATTACGGACAACGACGTATCTGACGATTGAACATCGCGCCGGGATTTGCGTTCAATATCTCGGGTTTCAACAGAGACCACATTTTTCAACCGTTACGACTCCGATCATTTTTCTTTCGCCAGAGCAGCACATGCAATCCACTCCCGACCTTCGACCCAACGTCCACCCACCGGGTCGGCGTCCGTTCCAATTTTGGGCGCAGGGCGTGCTCGTCGCCATCATCGTCGGCCTTACCCTCTATACGTTGGGGCGGTTCCGTGTGGCTCTTCTCTGGAGCGCCGTCCTCGGGGTCACATGTTGGCCGTTGATGATATGGCTGCAGCAGCGATGGACATCCCGCCATGCGGCTACACTTATTCCCGCTTCCATTGTCGCCGCCATTGGGCTCGCTTTCGTCGTGCCCACCGGCTTTCTCATCGGCGCGGCGGCAAGCGAAGCCAAGGACGGATCTGCATGGGTCAAACAGATCATGACCGACGGCGTCCCGCAGCCGGCGTGGCTGGACCGCCTTCCATGGGGTAAGGCGCAAGCGGAAAGCTGGTGGGCGAACAATCTGGCTCAACCGGATAGTGCGCGCGAACTGGTGCGTCACCTACGGACTGAACAGAGTCTTGGCGCTATCGAGCATCTTGGTCACGACGTCGCCAACAGACTGGTGCTCCTGACCTTTACGCTGCTGATCTTGTTCTTTCTCCTGCGTTCAGGCCCGCGCCTGACGAACGGGCTGGACCTGCTGATCTGGCGTCTTTTCGGCCCACGAGGCCGCATGGCGCAGCAACAGATCGTCGGCGCCGTGCGCGGCTCAATGGCCGGCCTGGTTCTGGTCGGGTTGGGGGAGGGCCTCATTATCGGCCTGTCCTACGTCGTCGCGGGCGCGCCTCAGCCACTCCTGCTCGGCATATTCACAGCTCTGGCGTCCATGATTCCAATGCTCGGGTCGGTTGCCGTCGCTCTCAGCGTCGCTCTGATTCTGATCAAAGGAAGCGTAGTCGCGGCTGCATGCGTCGCGGTGTTCGCCGGCGTTGTGCTGTTTCTTGCAGACCACTTCATCAGGCCTGTCCTGATCGGCGGCTCTATTCGCTTACCCTTCGTCTGGGTCCTTCTCGGTATTCTCGGAGGTTTGGAGACCTGGGGCTTGATCGGCCTTTTCGCCGGACCCGTCTTGATGGCTCTGGCGCATCTTTGCTGGCGGTTCGGCTCCACCAGAGCCAACGGGGAGAGACAGGCACTTGACGCCTGAACGCCGCAAAGCGTCGGCAAGCCTTGAATAGATGAAGCTCTGCGTTTCTCATCAGCATTAGGCGTCACTGTTCAAGCAAGAGGTCTTTTGCCCGGCCAGTCCAACGCCCCCTCGTTGCAGCCGCGTCCCACCACCGCGTTGACGGGTTCGCCGCATCGGTTCGTGCATCGAAGCGACGCGGTTGCATAACGCCCGTCACAAGTTGCGTCCTGACGAGCTTCCGAACGAAGATGCGGGCTGCTTTCCCTGATTTCGAGCAACGGAAAACGCCCGAAGGACGCCACCTTTCTATGCCTGACCAACGGCCGCAGACCGTCACTTCCGACTTGGCAGCCTCGCAGCCCTTGCGCACCACCATTCCGGCGCGCCTGGACCGCCTTCCATGGTCACGATTCCACACTCTGCTTGTAGCGGCGTTAGGCGTTACCTGGATTTTGGACGGGCTGGAAGTGACCATCGTGAGCACGCTCGGCCCGGTGTTGAAAAGACCCGACACGCTTTCGTTGACCGACGCACAGGTTGGAGAGGCCGCCTCAGCTTACGTGGCGGGGGCTGTGTTGGGGGCGCTCGGGTTCGGTTGGGCTACGGACCGGATGGGTCGACGGCATATATTCGTAATCACCCTCGCCCTCTACATTATCGGCGTCGGATTGAGCGGCCTGGCCTGGAACGCAACCAGTTTCATGATTTTCCGGATGATTACCGGGCTTGGAATCGGCGGAGAATACGCGGCCATAAACTCCGCGATCGACGAACTTGTGCCCGCCAGAGTGCGGGGGCGCGTCGATCTGTTTGTTAACGGCACATTCTGGGCGGGCGCGGCTTTGGGGGCCGGGGCCTCTATGGGGCTGTTGAAATCGCAGCTGCTGCCGGTTCCTATCGTCTGGCGTCTACTTTTCGTCATCGGCGCCATTCTGGGAGCAGCAGTTGTTGTCCTGCGTCGCTGGGTTCCGGAAAGTCCAAGATGGCTGATGACGCACCGCCGCGTAGCGGAGGCTGAAAGCGTCGTGGAACAGATCGAGCGCCGCGTTCGCGCCGACGGCGTCGAAACAACCGCGATGAACGGAATTCTGCCGTCGGTGACGATTTATCCTGCAGGAAGTTTTTCGTTGCCCGACTGCCTGAAGGTCATGATCGGCGATTACCGAGGCCGCACGGCCTATGTATTGGTCCTGATGATTGCTCAGGCCTTTCTATACAATGCTGTGTTCTTCACCTACGGCCTTGTACTGACGCGTTACGGCCACGTCGCAGATGAGCAGGTAGGACCTTAGAGTCTGTTTGGAAAATCGGTCTGATGTGATTCAAGCTCTGGATGTGGACGCCA
>NZ_JAFVMF010000044.1 GCF_017377715.1 Acetobacter sacchari
GCGCCAATCTCATGCGCAGAAATGCTCACCCGTGATTTTCCAAACAGGCTCTCAGCTGGATCTGGATTTTACAAGGCACGCAGCGATACTAATGAGTAATTGGAATGGCATAGACTTGAAGGAAGCTAAAAAATTTGCTTTGGAGCGCGGACCCAGGGTTATTGAGCAAAGTCTTCTTGGGGGGTACCAGTTATTTCAAAAAGTTAAACTCCCAGACCATCTTCCGGATACCATAGATCGTTTGGCTAGAGCGCAGGAACGTTGGTTTTCACCAATTACAAGTGGCTTTAGGCCAGCCTATATTGGAAGTTGGAATGCGTGCGCGCTTTTTATGGTGGCTTTATTTGCCAATCCAGATTTAGCTTTCCAAATGAAAACGGTTGCTGTGTGTTTGCCTCCTGGAGGGCCAATTTACCGCGCGTTAAGAATTTTGAGTGACTGCGGTATTTTGAGTGCACCTCCTGAATCCAACGAATTCGACGAAAGTAGTTTTGAGCCCGGATCGATTTATGCCAACAACGCTTTGATAGCTGAATTGGTTAGGGGGAATGCAGACCTGTGTATGACTACAATTCATAGTGGCCTTTACATTCTGGGTTCACGAGAGCCACGTATCGCCACTTGGTTCTCATTATAAGTCGACGTGAGCTTGTAAAAGATAACAATGCTCCCCAATGACATTATCAAGGATGGAGTGTTTTTCCTCTCGTAACGCGTATATACATAAAAATGTTCAATGCATTGGAAACTTGGGGTTAGGTCAAAGCCGTCCCTCGTTAACTTTGGATACTCTCGCCTCAAGCTCCGTAATCGACACAGTGTCACCGTGGGCCAAGAGTAGGGAAAACATATATATAATGACCACCATGAAAGCCGCCGTCTGCCGCGAATTCGGCAAACCGCTGACCATCGAACAACTCGCAATCCCGACCATCGACGAGAACCAGATTCTTGTGAAGCTCGACGCCTGCGGCGTGTGCCACACCGACCTGCACGCCGCGCGCGGCGACTGGCCCGCCAAGCCGACCCCGCCGTTCATTCCGGGACATGAAGGCGTGGGCCGCGTGGCGCGGGTTGGAAGCAACGTGAAATGGGTGAAGGAGGGCGATGTCGTCGGCGTGCCGTGGCTGCATTCGGCCTGCGGGCATTGCGAGCACTGCTACGGCGGGTGGGAAACGCTGTGTGAAAAGCAGGAGGACACGGGATATTCGGTGAACGGCTGTTTCGCTGAATATGTCGTGGCCGATCCGAACTACGTCGCGCATATCCCTGCGGGCGTTGATCCGCTGCATGTTGCGCCGGTGCTGTGCGCGGGGCTTACGGTCTACAAGGGCCTGAAGATGACAGACACGAAACCGGGCGACTGGGTTGCGGTGTCGGGCGTTGGCGGTCTGGGGCAGATGGCGGTTCAGTACGGCGTGGCGATGGGCCTGAATGTCGTTGCGGTCGATATCGACGACGCCAAGCTGGCGGAGGCGAAGGAGCTGGGCGCGGCGCTGACCATCAACGCGAAGGCTGAAGATCCGGCGGCAGCGATTCAGAAGAAAGTCGGCGGCGCGCATGGCGTGCTGGTGACGGCTGTGTCCCGCTCGGCCTTCGCGCAGGCGATGGGTTATCCGCGCCGTGGCGGGACCATCGTGCTGACGGGTCTGCCGCCGGGCGAATTCCCGATTTCGATCTTCGACATGGTGATGGCCGGAACGACGGTGCGCGGGTCCATCGTGGGGACGCGGCTCGACATGATTGAGGCGCTGTCATTCTTCGCGGATGGCAAGGTGCGGTCCGTCGTGAAGGCGGACAGGCTGGAGAACATCAACCAGATTTTCGACGATCTGGAGAATGGCCGCGTGGAAGGCCGCATCGTCATCGACTTCAGGAACTGAAAGGCGCAGGTCCCGCATAGAGACCGTCCTGAATGGAAGGTCGGGCTCCGCCCGAACCCGGAAGGGGACCTGTCCCCTTCACCCCGATTTTTGATAAACAAACCGGTTTCCAAAGGCCCCCGGCCTTTGGCGGGTCAAGGGCGGAGCCCTTGCCTTCCCCTCTTATGAGCCGGAATCAGGCGCTCCCGGTATAAAGGTCAATGGCCCGCAGCGGTCGAGACGTCTTGCGCCAGTACGGGCGCGAACGGCGCGATGGTTCCGTCCGACGGCAGCGGCTGGAGCCCCAGCAGGGTCATGACCAGTGGATAGACATCGACGTTGTCGAACGTGGCGATATGCGTTCCCGGCTGGAACGCCGGACCGCTGGCGAGGAAGGTCGCCATCATGTCCGGCTCCAGATTGTCGTAGCCGTGGTCGCCGCCGTTCGGGTTATGCGGCTTCCACTTGCCGGCCTCGATCACCCATCCGTCGTCGGGCATGCAGACGAAGGCGGGCACGCGGGCGTTGTGGCCGTAATGCAGGCGCTCGGGGATGTCGGCCTTCGCCCAGCAGACGACATGGGCGTGTTTTTTGGTCAGGTTGGCGGCGAGCACGGCCTCGTTGCCCGGCGTCGGGTCGATCCCGGCGTAAGCGCCGCCGACGACCATGTGAAAGGTGCTGGCGGGGCTCAGGCTTTCCACATGGATGACGCGCCTGTCGCTGATCGCGGCCATGCCGTGATCGGACACGACGATGATGTCGGCCTTGATCCCGCGCGATTTCAGGCCTTCGACCAGCCGCCCGATGGCGGTGTCGACAGTGGCGACGGCCTGCGTGGTTTCCGGCGCGTTCGGTCCGTTTTCGTGGCCGGAGTGATCGACGATATCGAAATACAGCGTGGCGAAACGGGGGCGCTTGTCGGGCGTGCGGTCGAACCAGCCGAGCAGGTGATCGACGCGGTCGTTGGACGACATTTTCGAATTGAACGGCAGCCAGTCGGACGGGCGCACGCCGTGGATGTCGGCTTCCGAACCGGGCCAGAAGAGGGTGGAACTGCGCAGGCCCTGTTTTTCGGCGGTGACCCAGATTGGCTCGGCTTCATCCCACCAGCGACGGTCGATCAGCGCGGTGCGGTTGCCCAGGCTGAAATGTTCGTTGGCGATGGCCGGATCGTCCATCGTGTTGCCGACGACGCCGGTCTCGTCGGGGCGGCGACCGGTCACGAGCGTATAGTGGTTGGGGAAGGTGATGGAGGGGTAGGACGGGCGCATTCCGTCGGCCAGCACGCCGGACGCGGCGAGGGCGTTCAGGTTCGGCGTGACGTCGCGCTTGAGGTAATCGGGGCGGAATCCGTCGATGGAGACGAGGATGACCGGCGTGGGCTGGGGGCCTTGCGCCGACTGCGTCGCGTCATGCGCGCATGCGGCGAGCAGCAGCGCGATTGCGCCGCTGAGTCCCAGCCGTTTCAGGCGGGATGTGTCGAGGGTCTTCGAAAGAGGGCGCTTCATAGTTTCGCTCGCTTGTGAGGAGCCCCGGCTGGCGTAGCGCCTTCGGGGCTGTGGTCTGCTTCATTCTTTCATGAAGCATCCACGCGCGGGCGAACAGGGGGAGGGCGTCGTGCGGTTTGGGGGCGGCTACGCGACGGCAGGCGGGGCGGATGGCACCCCATTGTTTCTGGTGATTTTTTTTCGGCCGATTTCGATACGGGCGCCGCGCAGGACGGCGCCCGTATCGAAACGAATGTTCAGAAAACCTTCAATTCTCGCCGGGGGCCAGCCCGCGATGTTGCAGCATTGGTCCGATATCCGGGTCCTTGCCGTAGAAGGCGCGGAACATCGCGGCGTAGTCCTGCGTATGTCCTTGCGAGAGGATCATGTCGCGGAAGCGCTGCCCGTTTTCGCGGGTCAGGCCGCCGTGGTCGCGGAACCATGCATAGACGTCGTCGTCGAGCATTTCGGTCCAGAGATAGGCGTAATATCCGGCTGCGTAACCGTTGGCCCAGATGTGCAGGAAGTAGCTGGAGCGATAGCGGGGCGGCACGTCGGCGACGTCGAGTCCGCTTTTCTTCAGCGATGTGGCCTCGAACGTGTCGACGTTCTGTTTTGGCGCGCTGGCGGACAGGCTGTGCCAGTCCATGTCGAGTTTTGACGCGGCGATGATTTCGCCCAGCGCGTAGCCCTGATTGAAGCGGGCCGCGCGCCGGATCTTGTCGATCAGGTTGGCGGGGATCGGCGCGCCGGTGTCGATATTGCGGGCGTAATGCGCGAGCACTTTCGGGTCGAGCGCCCAGTGTTCGTTGAACTGCGAAGGGAATTCCACGAAGTCACGCGCGACGGCTGTGCCGGAGACCATGGGGTAGGTCTGGTTGGCGAAAAGCCCGTGCAGGCCGTGACCGAATTCGTGGAACATCGTCACCACGTCTTCGAAGCTGATCAGCGCGGGCTGGCCTTTTTCGGGTTTGGGCAGGTTTGCGACGTTGTAAATGACCGGCTTCGTGCCGAGCAGTTTCGACTGCCCGACCAGATTCGACATCCACGCGCCGCCGTTCTTGTTGTCGCGCTTGAAGTAATCGAAATAGGCGAGGCCGAGCGGCGACCCGTCCTTGTCGAAAACCTCGAAGACCATGACATCAGGATTCCAGACCGGAAGATCCTTTCGTTCCTTGAAGGTCACGCCGTAAAGCTGGTTCGCGGCGTAGAACACGCCGTCGCGCAACACGGTGTTGAGTTCGAAATAGGGACGGACTTCGCTCTGGTTGAGGTCGAAGCGCTTCTGGCGGAGCTTGTCGGTGTAAAGGTTCCAGTCCCAGGGCTTCAGCTTGAACGATTTCCCGTCCGCCGTGATTTCGTGTTGCAGGTCGGCGGCTTCGCGCTCCTGCTCGGCGCGGGTCGCGGGGACAAGGCGGTTCATGAACGCTTGCGCCGCTTGCGGCGTTTTCGCCATCTGGTCGTAAAGTTCGTAGGACGCGTAGTCGGGATAGCCAAGCAGCGCCGCTTTCTGCGCGCGCAGCTGAGCGATTTGCGAAATTATGTCGCGGGTGTCGTTGGCGTCGCCCTTCTCGGTGCGTGTCCAGCTTTTCTGGAACAGCGCCTCGCGCGTTGCGCGGTTTTCCAGCGATGACAGTGCGGGCTGTTGCGTCGTGTTCTGCAACGCAATCGCCCATTTGCCGTCAAGACCGCGAGATGAGGCTGTTTTCGACGCGCCGATCATGCCTTCGGCGCCGATGCCTGCCAGAACCGTCTTGTCGTCCACGATCAGGGCCGCGGCTTTCGTGCCTTCCATCAGCTTCTGCTGAAAGCTGGTTTCAAGCGACGATATCCGGGTGTTGAGCGCGCTGAGGGTTGTCCGGTCGGCGGCGGAAAGCTGGACGCCCGCGTGTGTGAACTGCTGGTAGTAGAGTTCGAGAACCTGCAGCTGTTCGGGATCGAGTTTCAGGGCGTCGCGCTGGTCGTAAAGCGCCTTCACGCGTGCGAACAGTTTCTGGTTGAGGAAAATCGCATCCTGATGCGCGCTCAGCTTCGGGGCCTCGATCTCCTCCACCTTGTCCAGCGCCGGGTTCGTGTCAGCGCCGTATACGCAGCTGAAGACGTTGTTGACGCGATCGAGCATCCTGCCGGAGCGTTCGAGTGCGGCGATGGTGTTTTCGAAGTCCGGCGCCGCCGGGTCGTTGGCGATGCGGTCTACCTCGGCGCGCTGTTCGGCCATGCCCTGCTCGAACGCGGGCTGATAATCGCTGTCATGGATCAGGTCGAAGCGCGGCGCCTGAAAGGGCAGCGTGCTTGCTGTCACAAAAGGGTTGGTCGGCGGGGCGTCTGCGCGGGCGCCCGGCAGCGCGCAGAGCGCGCTTGCCGCCAGCAGCGCGCCCAGGGCGGCGGAGTTGCGGAACCTGCGGCGAGAAGGGCGGCAGGGAAGGGGCGCGGACGCCATGAAATGCTTTGCAATCATGGCGAATCGTTATGGCGAGCCGATCCGGCAGGTCAAGCGCTGCGGAGTCCGCATTCGATCTCAGCGAGAGGTTTGCTCGCTGTGAAAGAGGTCTTTCCAATGAGCAGGATGTGTTGGCGGCAGGAAAAATTCCATCGCGGCCCATATGACCACGAGGACTGCGGCGGCGATCACAAACGGCGTGAAGCTCGGCGGGCGGGGAGGACGCGTCGGGCGACCGTCTTGCGGGCCGCCGCCTTTCGCCGTTCCCCAGGTCCCTCCGTCAGGCACGAATCGCGGCCTGAAACTCTTCCCATTCGCGTTTGCTGAGGCCGGAATCGGGCTGTGTCACCGCTTCGCCCGCCAGCATCCGGCGCAGGGCCGCGAGCATGGAGGCCGAGAATGTGAAGGCGCCGACACGGTAGTCCTGAAACGCTTCGGCGGTGACGGGAACCCAGGCGCGAAGGATGTCGAGCATCGCTTCTGCGTAAGCGCGGATTTCGTACTGCGCGTGCGGGTCGATCCGCAACGACAGGAAGTGCATCAGGTTGTGCAGATCGACCTTCCAGTACCACTGCGTGTAGGCGTTCAGCGTCAGGTTCATGCGCGCCAGTTCGCGGGCGAGCCCGGGGCCCTTGTCGGTGTCCAGCAGGTGTTCGTAGGTCCGGTAGCACCGGGCGGCGTCGTCGCGCAGAAGCTCCATCACCTGCTGCGCGGTCTCGGCGTCCAGTGTATCGCCGCGTCCCTGACGGTTGCTGGCGCTCTGTGCCGCCATATGTTCGGGGGCGGGCAGGTAGAACTCGTTATCGAGGATCGAATAACGCGCCGAGTATTCGTTGACGTTGGCCGTGCGGTGCCGGATCCACTGCCGGGCGATGAAGATCGGCAGTTTGATGTGGAACTTGATCTCGCACATCTCGAACGGCGTCGAATGCCTGTGCCGCATAAGATAGCGGATCAGGCCCGAATCTTCAGAGACTTTCTTAGTGCCGCGTCCGTAGGACACGCGCGCCGCCTGAACGACCGCCGAATCGTCGCCCATGTAATCGATAACGCGGATGAAGCCGTGGTCGAGCACGGGGATCGCCGTAAACAGCTTTTCCTCGAGTGCGGGAACGGTCGGGCGGCGTGTGGGAGCCGAGGCCTGGGAGTGGGCTTCGATCTCGGCGCGTTGGGCGTCGGTCAGGGGCATGGCTGGTGGTCTGGCGCCTTCGAGAAAGGGATGGCGAGGATCGTTCGCATGCGCTGCGAGGGCGCGTAGCGATCTTCGTGTCGGGTGAAGACCTCTAGCACGCGGGGCACCGGATAGGAACGTGAGGGAATGGCGCCGCGCAAGCGGCGGCCGTTACCGGCTGGGGTGGCCTCCGCTGAATGCCGCGAGCGTCGTTGTGGCGGACACCGGGAAGTCGAACACCACGACCTGTTGCAGCAGGGCGCCGACTTTTTGTTTGTAGCGCTCGTGCGCGGCGTCGAAAAACGCGGGATCGTTCACGATCGGTCGTCCTACATAAAAATTCCTGTCGCCCTGCGACTTGAACGTGACGAGGAACCCCAGTTGGAGGCCTCGATCAACGCCTTCGCCGCTATCCTGCAGGCCTGTCTCGATCGACTGGACGACGGTCGAGCCGTTTGGGCGGCGGGACAGGCGGGCGAGGTCCAGAAACTCCTGAACGACCATCTTGCGTTGAGCGTCCGTGGCGCCCGGACGCAGTTCGAACATGACCATGTGCTTCACCGTTCCGGGGCGAAAGTCGGGTGCAGTGAAGGCGGCGAGGCCGACCTGATCGCGAAGCTGCTGCGCCGCCAGTGCGGCCGCGTCCGGTCTGGCCGCATGCGGTTGCTGGCTCGGCTGGGCGACGGCGTGTTCGCCAGCCGGCGCCAGGCAGATCGCCGCAAGCAGGACGGAGCGGCGGAGGAGTGGAAGATGCTTCATTGTGGGTCTCCGGGGCGGTGGTCTGTCGGCGTATATTACGCGACGTGGCGGAGGCGGTTGGAAAAGCTCTGGTCACAAGAGGTTGCGCGCAGATCGCGTTGGCTCCCCTTTGGGACGGCGAGCGCTTGCGCGCGGTGGGGCGGACGCCTATATGTCGCCGTGCAGGAGGAGTTTCGGCTCCTTGGCTATGGCGATAAACGGAACGTAGAATAAGCGTTGTGGACCCGGGGGCGGTACCCGGCGTCTCCACCATCTCCTCCAGCCTTTCGGGGCGGGGAAACATGGGGACGAAACAGGCTCGACACGCGTGGTAAAACCGTTCCTTTTGCCCGGCATTGTACCACCGTCATCGGGCTAAATCACAAGTGCCAACGATAACTCTGAGGTGCTCGCTGTCGCTGCATAAGCGATAAGCGCGGTTCGGGAGGGCACCGGGCAACAGAAGCCCTCCCACTTCAGTTTTCTTCGCGACCCATGACGACTCTGGCGCGTTCACCCTTGCGTGACGACGCATCGCCCGACGGCGCTTGCGTTCAGTTCCTGTTTGCCGCATCCCTCTTCCAGACGGGCTGGCGTCGGCATGTTGCGCCGCGCGCCCGAAAGACCGTCTCCAAAGCGCACGGCGTGAGGGGGACGCTTGTTAAAAACAGGGGCTTTTGCGATGGCCAGCGATCACGACGACACCGAGTTTGGAGGCGAACTGCCGGAGAGCCTCCTGCCTTACGAGGCATGGATGGAAGACGCCTATCGTGAGGTGATGTTGCGTGCGCTCGAACATGTGAGCCGCGAGGGGCTTGCGGGCGGCCACCATTTCTATGTGTCTTTCCGCACCGACTGGCCTGGTGTGGAGATTCCGGCCCGGCTCCGCGCCCAGTACCCGCATGAGATGACCATCGTGCTGCAGCATCAGTTCTGGGACCTTACGGTCGACAGGGCCAGGAACTGCGTCTCGGTCGGACTGTCTTTTGGCGGGGTCGGTTCGACGCTTGTGATCCCGGTTGCGGCGATTACGGGATTCGCGGACCCGCATATCCAGCTCTCCCTGCGTTTCACGACGCCGGACGAGCCGGATGCGGCGGCGCCCGTGCTGGAAGAAACCGCCTCCGTTCAGGAAGAGCGGTCGGAGCCAGAACCCGACGCTTCTCCTGCGGTCGTAAGCCTCGACGCATTCCGCAAGAAGGGCCCGAATCAAGGCTGACGTTATCAAGGCTGGCGGTGTGATCGTCGGCTGAACGCACGTCGGGAGACCGAGACCATGACTGTTCAGACCCCCGTCGCAAAAGCGCCGGATTCCTCCGCCGCCAAGACTTCAGCGACACGGGATTTCGCTTACGCTCCAGTGTTCCAGCTCGGTAACGATGAAACGCCGTACCGCAAGCTTGATGTGAAAGGCGTGAGCACGCTGACGGTCGATGGTCGAACCGTCCTGCGCGTCGACCCCGCCGCTCTCGAGGCGCTTGCGACCGAGGCGTTCAACGACATCGCGCATCTGTTGCGGCCGGGACATCTGGAATCGCTGACCCGGATTCTCAAGGACCCGGAAGCATCGGACAACGACAAGTTCGTGGCGCTCGATCTTCTCAAGAACGCCTGCATTTCCGCTGGCGGTGCGCTCCCCATGTGTCAGGACACTGGAACGGCGATTGTCGTCGGCAAAAAAGGTCAGCGGGTGTGGGTGGAAGGCAATGACGAGGAAGCGCTTTCGCGCGGGGTCTACAATACCTACACCGGCACCGCTTTGCGCTATTCCCAGATGGCGCCGCTGACGATTTTCGAAGAAAAAAACACCGGCACCAATCTGCCCGTGCAGGTGGACATCGCCGCCAATCCCGGCACCTATCATCCCGAGCAGTATGATTTCCTGTTCGTCGCCAAGGGCGGCGGGTCAGCCAACAAGACGTTTCTGTTTCAGGAAACGCGTGCGCTGATCTCAAGCAAGGAAAATCTGCTCAAATGGCTTGAGACGAAGCTGAAGACTCTCGGCACGTCCGCCTGTCCGCCCTATCACCTCGCGATCGTTCTGGGCGGTCTGTCGGCCGAGCAGACGCTCAAGACGGTCAAGATGGCCTCCACCCATTATTACGATTCCCTGCCGCGCGAAGGTAACGAGAACGCTCAGGCGTTCCGTGACGAAGCGATGGAAGCCGAAGTGCTGAAGCTGACTCAGAAGCTGGGCATCGGAGCGCAGTTCGGCGGCAAGTATTTCTGTCACGATGTCCGCGTCATCCGTCTGCCGCGCCACGGCGCGTCCTTTCCGGTTGGCATCGGCGTGTCTTGCTCGGCAGATCGTCAGGCCAAGGCGTATATCAGCGCCGAGGGCGTGTTCCTCGAACAGCTTGAGCGCGATCCGGCCCGTTTCCTGCCGGAGACGACGGACGAGCATCTTGGCGGCGACGTCGTAAAGATCGACCTGAACCGTCCGATGGACGAAATCCGTGCGGAACTGTCGAAGCACCCGGTCAAGACGCGTCTCGCTTTGACGGGGACGGTCGTCGTGGCGCGCGACATCGCGCACGCGAAGTTCAAGGAGCGTCTGGATCGGGGCGAGGGCCTGCCTCAGTACCTGAAGGACCACCCGGTCTATTATGCGGGCCCTGCGAAGACGCCTGCAGGCATGCCGACCGGCTCCTTCGGCCCGACCACGGCAGGGCGCATGGATTCCTACGTCAACGACCTGCAGAAGGCCGGGGGCTCGTTCGTCATGCTGGCGAAGGGCAATCGCTCCAAGGCCGTCAAGGACGCCTGCCAGAGCTATGGCGGCTTCTATCTGGGTTCCGTCGGCGGCCCGGCTGCGCGTCTGGCGCAGGATTGCATCCGCAAGGTCGAGGTTCTGGAATACCCCGAGCTTGGCATGGAGGCCGTCTGGAAGATCGAGGTCGAGGATTTCCCGGCCTTCATCGTCATCGACGACAAGGGCAACGACTTCTACGCTGGCCTGACCTGACGCAGGCCTGATCCGGATCCCTCGGGGCAATGTCCCGAGGGGCTTGCATTCCTCCCGGTTTATGTCCCCATAAAGACAGTGGCGCGGTCCCTCTATCCTTTGGGGCCGTGCGGTCGCAACGCGCGCCGGGCTTCGGTCCAGCAAGGTTGTGGTCCCTCTTGTGGAAGGTGCTCGTGGAATGCGTTTTACCGTCGATCGTCTCGATCATATTGTGCTGACGGTTCGCGACGTCGAAATCTCGGCGTCATGGTACCAGCGCGTTCTGGGCATGGAGCGCGAGGAATACGGGCGCCACAACCGCACCGCCCTGAAATTCGGCGGCCAGAAGATCAATCTGCGTCCCGAGGGGATGGAGGGTTGGGAGACCGCCGAATACTCCACCTGCGGCGCCAACGATTTGTGTTTCGTGGCCGCCGTTCGCAGTGAAGAAATCATCGAGCATTTGCGCAAATGCGGAGTCGAGGTGGTGGAAGGCCCCGTGGCGCGCCTTGGAGCGCTGGGGCCGATCACGTCGGTTTACTGCCGTGATCCGGATCGGAATCTGGTGGAGATTTCTTCGTATCAGGGGTGAGGGAGCTATGAGTTTTGGTGACGGCGCGCGGCAATTATGCTTTTCCTGTAGCGCATTTAAGAAACTAATCTGTAATGCTGTCTGGTTTACGGCTAACGTAAACCAGAAAAATATAACTTTTGATTAATTGTCAGTAGAAAGAACTCCCTTGGTGGTGCTGTCGGTAATGCATCAAATTTTTATAAGTTCTCCTGAGGCGGCATGGTTGTTTACATCAGTGTGATTCTGTATGATTTTTTTTATGTAATCTTTCATGATTATAAACCTATTTGTAATATCGCCTGTATTTTCATTAAATGAAAAAACGCTTTCTGAATCTCTATGTGATGTCATGATGAAATAATATTGGATTTCACCCTCTAGAGAAAAACAAAACGGTTTATATTTTAGGTATTCATAATGAGAATTTTCCTGCATTTCGTCAAATAAGCCAATTTGAAACAGAAGTTGGGCCCTGACGGTCCATGAATTTCTATAGAGAATGATAGGGTCGTCACCCAGAAGTCCGCCGCAGCATCGGCCGGAGAATTTGAGGAAACTCCTGAAAAACCCGTTAACTTTTATGTCATAAAGACGCTCGATTTTGGATATTTCGTCATCGGAATAGCCTGTGATTTTTCCTTGATCATAGGGTTTTCCAGAAGATAGATCATCGATGAATGTGTTCATTAGAGCCTGTTTGGAAAATCACGGGTGAGCATTTCTGCGCATGAGATTGGCGCC
>NZ_JAFVMF010000045.1 GCF_017377715.1 Acetobacter sacchari
ATCGTCAAAACCGCACTCAACGCTCTCGGTATCAACTCAAACATAACCCAGAGCGTCGCCCAGAAAACGGTTTCAGGAGCCAATTGATGATCGATATCCGTCCGACCGCGCATCGCGCCCTGTCCACAGCAGCGGCGCTGGCCATCTCTGTCTCCTTCGGCCTTTGCGCTGCCCGCGCACAGGCGGCAGTCGACGAAACAACGCCAGTAGCCGTGCTGGACCAGGCGCTGGACAAGATTCAGCAAAAAGACTCAGGCGCATTCGACGCACGTATGCAGACGTTGGCGCCGGTGATCGATCAGACTTACGATCTCGAGGCCGTGCTGCGTTCGTCCATCGGCGCGGCGCGCTACATGCAGCTCTCCGATCAGGAGAAGCAGACATTGCTCGCGACGTTCCGCCAATACACCGTCGCCCGCTATCTATCGAACTTCAAACGCGGCTCAGGCGCACGGTTCACACTCGCCCCCGGCTCCCGCCCTTCTCCGATCGGCGGCGAAAAAATCGTCACGACGCATATCGGCTCGGAAGACAACATGCCCGGAACGGAGGTCGACTATGTCGTCAGGCCCGAAGCCGGCTCGTGGAAGATCGTTGACGTTCTGCTGGAGGGGCATATTAGTCAGGCGGCGGCGCAACGCGCGGATTTCGGCTCCACCCTCGCCTCTGGCGGCGTCAGCGGGCTGGTCGATGTGTTGAACCGCAAGGTCAAAAGTTTCTCCGAGGACTGAACCCCATTATGCGCCGGCCGTATCGCTCACCGGACCAGCACACACTGCAAAACGCGCCGCGGGATGCCGCGCCCGTATGACCGGCGCGTTTTCGGTCCTTCAGGCCGCCGCAATCGGAAGCGCAGCGCTCGGGTTGGCCGGGTGCGTGCAGGCCGCGCTGGGAACCGCGCTCGTCGCGCGTTTCTGCGCGCGCGAGCGGCGGCGGCAACAGCCTTCCGATTTCCCTCCGGTTACGATTCTCAAGCCGCTGCATGGCGACGAGCCACTGCTGGATGAAGCGCTGGAAAGCTTCTGCACGCAGGATTATCCCGCGATGCAAATCGTATTCGGCGTCCAGCGCGCCAACGATCCGGCCATTGAACTGGTCCGACGTCTGCAGGCTCGCCATCCCGGCGTCGACATGAGCCTCGTCGTCAACGGCGCGCTTCATGGGGAAAACCGGAAAGTCAGTAATCTGATCAACATGCTTCCTCACGCGAAGCATGAAATTTTGGTCATCTCGGACTCCGACATCCATGTCGGACCAGATTATCTCCGACAGGTCGTCCTTGCGTTCCAGACGCCTAATGTCGGTCTGGTGACGACCCTCTATGCCGGGCTACCCGCCAGCAATGCACTACCGCGACTGTTGTCGGCCTGTCAGATCAACCACAATTTCCTGCCGGGCGTGTTGCTATCCCGGTATTTGGGACGCCAGGATTGCCTTGGCGCAACGATGGCCCTCACTCGATCCATGCTCGACCGGGTCGGCGGCCTGGAGGCGCTGGTCGCGCATGTGGCGGACGACGCGGTGCTGGGACGTCTCGTTCGGGCGCAGGGTCAGGACATCGCAATCGCAGGCTGCATGACCTGGACGACCATCGCGGAAGACAGCCTGCCAGCGCTCTACAGCCATGAGCTTCGGTGGGGACGCACGGTGCGGGCGTTAGCGCCGGTTGGCTATCTCGCATCGTCGATTCAGTTGCCCCTTCTATGGCTCACGCTGGCCGTCGTGCTGCAGCCGCACGCATCCTGGCCCTTCATCCTGTTTCTCTGGTGCTACGGCTTCCGCGCCGTCGCTGCGTTCGTCATGGATCGCTGCGTCGGTCAGCGCTCACTCGTTCCCTTGTTGCTGCTCGCGCCGCGCGACTGGCTCTCGGCGATTATCATGGCGAGCAGCATGACCGGCACGCGGGTCGATTGGCGCGGACACACGATGCATGTGTCCGGACACGTCGCGGGATCAACCCACGCTTCTCCCGTTAACGCCATTCCCCCTCCCATCTCGACGGGGGACTAGAAGCAGCGTCTCCCGCATCGGGTCGTTTTTTCCCTGCGGCATGACAGCGATACCCGAAACCGCTATGCAAGCGCCTCCGGTATTGAGTCAGTGTCGTCGCGACCCCATTTTCCGACGACTACCCTATCTCCGCCACTCGCTTCGGCTCCAATTCGGCAAGGACCGCCCGCCATGATGAAGACCCTGTTTCTACAACCCCCGTCATTCGACGGCTTCGACGGCGGCGCCGGCTCCCGGTATCAGGCCAAGCGCGAGATCAAGTCTTTCTGGTATCCGACATGGCTGGCCCAGCCTGCGGCATTGGTCGAGGGCAGCCGCCTGATCGACGCCCCCCCCGCGCGCATGGGCATGGAGCCGATTCTCGCCGACGTGAAGAATCGTGATCTGGTCGTCCTGCACACCTCCACGCCGTCCTTCGCGAAGGACGTCCAGGTGGCGCAAATGTTAAAAGATGCCAATCCCAACCTGAAAATTGGCATGGTCGGCGCGAAGGTCGCTGTTCAGGCGGAAGAGAGCCTGCTGAAGGCCTCGCCTGTCGATTTCGTCGCGCGCAATGAATTCGATTTCACCATCAAAGACGTCGCCGAAGGCCGCGATTTCAAGGATATTGACGGCATTTCCTGGCGCAACAGCGAAGGCGTGATCGTCAACAACCGCGACCGCGCCATGATCGAGAACATGGACAGCCTTCCGTTCGTAACGGAGGTCTACAAGCGCGACCTTCGGATCGAAGACTACTTCATCGGCTATCTGATGCACCCGTACATCTCGATCTACACGGGTCGCGGATGCAAATCGCGCTGCACATTCTGCCTGTGGCCGCAGACGGTCGGCGGCCATAACTACCGCACCCGCAGCCCGCAGCACGTCGCCGCCGAAATCCGCCTTGCGAAGCAGTATTTCCCGCAGGTGAAAGAGTTCTTCTTTGACGACGACACCTTCACCGACGACCTGCCGCGCGCCGAGGCGATAGCGAAGGAACTCGGCAAGATGGGCGTCACGTGGTCGTGCAACGCCAAGGCGAACGTTCCCCGCAAGACGCTTGAAGTCCTGAAGGACAACGGCCTGCGCCTGCTGCTGGTCGGCTATGAAAGCGGCAATCAGCAAATCCTTCACAACATCAAGAAGGGCATGCGGGTCGAAGTGGCGCGCGAGTTCACGAAGAACTGCCACGAACTCGGCATCAAGATCCACGGCACCTTCATCGTCGGCCTGCCCGGCGAGACGAAGGAGACGATCCAGGAAACGATCAAGTTTGCGACCGAGATCAACCCGCACACGCTGCAGGTCTCCCTCGCCGCGCCTTATCCCGGCACCGCCCTGCACAAGCAGGCGACAGAGAACGGCTGGCTTGACGAATCCCACGCCGAACTGATCGACGAGAACGGCGTGCAGATGGCCCCGCTGCACTATCCGCATTTGTCGCACACCGAAATCTTCAACAGCGTCGATGAATTCTACCGGAAGTTCTACTTCCGCGCGCCGAAGATCGCGTCGATCGTCAACGAGATGGTGCGCAGCCCGCAGATGATGAAGCGTCGTCTGCGCGAAGGCGTGGAGTTCTTCCACTTCCTGCGCGACCGTCGCGCGGCCTGATGCGCGGGAGGCCGACCACCGCCCGCCGCCCGGCGCGAAAGAGCTGGCAGCGGGTGGGCCAACGCCTCCCCCTGACGCGCCGCTAAATTATGAAGCGCGCCATCATTTCCGCTGACGATTTCGGCCTTTCGGTCGAGGTCAACGAAGCAATCGAAATCGCTCATCGCGACGGTCTGTTGTCCACAGCCAGCTTGATGGTCGCGGGCCCGGCATTCGACGACGCGGTCGAACGCGCACGCCGACTGCCAGATCTTCGCGTCGGTCTCCATCTGGTGGCGATCGAAGGGCCAGCGACGCTACCGCCCGCCGACATCCCCCTGCTGGTGGCTCAGGACGGGCAATTCCCGTCCGACCAGCTTCGCCTGGGTGTGGAGTACTTCTTCCGCCCATCTGTCAGGCGCGAACTCGCCGCCGAGATTGCTGCGCAATTTGAGGCGTTTCGAAGCACTGGCCTACGCCTGGACCACGCGAACGCCCACAAACATATGCATCTCCATCCCACCGTCGGGGCATTGCTGATCGAGATCGGCAAGAAATTCGGCCTGCGAGCGGTGCGCGTGCCGTTGGAGCCTTTAGAGCCGCTCTACGCGGCTGGGATTTATACCGACACTCTGGGCGACGCGGCGCTACGCCGCTGGACTGCACTGCTTCGACATCAAGCCCGCGAAGCAGGCATGATCACCAACGACTGGTGCTTCGGCCTCGCATGGAGCGGACATATGACGCCGAGCCGCGTGGCGGCCCTGGCCGCGCATTTGCCGGAAGGCGTGTCGGAAATCTATTTTCATCCCGCCACGAGCAAAAATACGCTGATAAGCCGGTTGATGCCCGACTATGAACATGAAGCGGAACTGGCCGCCCTGTGCAGCCCCGGTTTCCGCGCCGGGCTGGCCCATTCCTGCACGCGCCTGATCGGCTGGAACGATCTTTACTGAGGCGTTGCGGGATCAGCATATCGGACAGCTTAAACGGAGTTATGCGCAACAGGTTCTGAAAACGCAGCGTGGCGGGCGTTCTTGCGTGCTGAACGACCGGATTTAACGAAACGAGTGAAAGCCAGTTACGGAGCGTCGACACCCTTGCGCAGGAAGCGCGACCGATAGAGCCGCCCGACCACGACACGTTTCAAATCCACATACATTACAGCAGTTTCCTGACCTCAGGTCCGCCTCCTGCGCTCACTATCCGTCGCGACGTCGCCGTGAAACGAGACGCGCGTATGCCGCGTTGAAAATCTCCGCACAATCATCCGGCGTGTTCCAGGGCAGCGAGACACGTACCGCACATCCGGCGAGATCGCCCAGTCCCATCGCCTCCAGAACATGCGACGTCGCCACTTTTCCTGAGGAACACGCAGATCCTGCCGACACGCAGACCCCGTCCAGATCAAGCGCGATCAACTGGGCCTCGCTCCTGATTCCGGGCAATGCCAGAGACGTCGTATTGCCCAGACGAGGAGCTCCGTCGCCACAGACGGTTGCGCCGACCGCTCGCGCGGCAATCTCGATGGCGTCGCGGAGGGGCGCAAGGTCTCTGGGACGCGTCGACGCAGCATCAAGCGCCGCTGCCATACCCATGATAGCGGGAAGAGCTGGCGTGCCGCCGCGACGGCCACGTTCCTGCCCCCCACCAACCTGTACCGGCGTCAAAGGCGCCGCCCCTTCGCCCGCAAGCAGCAACGCCCCGGCTCCTTTTGGTCCGCCGAACTTATGTCCAGAAATCGCCAGACTGTCCGCCTCCAAAGACTCGAGGTCAAACGTCATTCTGCCCACTGCCTGCACGGCGTCCACATGAAGACGTGCGCCGTATCGTCGGCAAAGCGTCGCTATCTCGGATATCGGGTGCAATACGCCAGTCTCGTTATTCGCCAGCATGGCGCAAACGAGCGCGCTATTTTGGCCAGCCTCGCTTAAGCGCGTCTCCAACGCTTCGAGATCCAGAGTTCCGTCCCGAAGAACGGGAATCGTGCGCACAGTGGAGTCGTCTGACGCGCGGCGGATGGCGTCGTGTTCCGTGGCGCCAGCAAGAAGCGTCCGACCAGCCCCAAGGCCACGCACCGCCAACAGATTCGCCTCGGTCCCCCCGGAAGTGAACACACAGTTCTCGGCGGACGCTCCGAACCGCTCCGCCACCAGACGGCGACCGTGGTCCAGCGCCGCACGCGCAACGCGCCCCGCCCGGTGCGGAGAGCTGGGATTTCCTGTGATTTCCGCGCCTTCCACCATTGCCTCCAAGGCTTCCGGGCGTACAGGCTCAGACGCATTCGCGTCGAGGTACAGACCCGATGCAGGAGTTTTCGGCGAGGAGTTCACGACCGTCGCACGGACGAGATATGCACCTGTCCGCCCGCGCCTCTCTCACGCTTTTGTACGTTTTCTGTAGCCATTACCGTGAACTCGCAGATATATGTTGCTTCGAAGCCACGATTTGGCGCAAACAAAAGGCGCTCTTGAAGAACCTTAACGAGTGGCGAGACGCCGAATGCAGCGCCAAGCAGGAGGAGTACCTTTCATGGACGTTCGTGCGTTCGAGTCAACCTCCTTCTTACCATCCATCAAGCTCACGGCGCATCACGCCAGCAAGGCTCGCCCGCGCCGTTCGTCGCCAGGCGATCCGGCCGGGTGACTTCCCCGCGTGATGGAAACGGCGGGGGCGGCGCATCGCGCGCAGATCTCCCCTGTTGAATAAGCATCTCGCGCAACGTAAGCCCGGCCCCAAATAGGGAATGGCAAGTGTCTTTGAGCGGTCATGCAGTGCGAGGCCTCGCTTTCGCCGCGCCGCCGCGAAGAGACCAAGTTTCGTGACTTTACATTCGAACCCGACGGATCGGCGAGGCATCGTCACCCGTTCGGCGACCACCTTTAACACGGCGACCGTCATGCCCAGGGACGGCCACCAGGAATCGTGGAACCATAATGCCTGAGGTTATGTTCGCCGGCCCCGACGGCCGCCTAGAGGGACGTTACCATCACTCCAGCGAGCCCAACGCGCCACTGGCGCTGGTTCTGCACCCTCACCCGCTGCATGGCGGGACGATGAACAACCGCATCACGTACGCGATGTACCGCTCGTTCGAGAAAATGGGTTTCTCCGTCATGCGCTACAATTCGCGCGGCGTGGGACGTTCGCAGGGACGCTATGACGGCGGCATTGGCGAAATTTCGGACGCAGCTGCGGCCCTCGACTGGATGCAGGCAGTCAACCCGAACTCCAGCGCGCTGTGGATCGCAGGTTACTCGTTCGGCGCGTTCGTCGGCATGCAGCTTCTGATGCGTCGCCCGGAAGTCACCGGCTGGATCAGCGTCGCGCCCCCGGCCGCTCATTATGACTTCGGCTTCCTCGCTCCCTGCCCGTGCGGCGGCCTGATGATTGCTGGCGGCAAGGACGACATGGCGCCGGAACCGGCCATCCACAAGCTGGTCGACAAGCTGAACACGCAGAAGAACGTCACTGTCGATTATCGGATTTTCCCCGAAGCCGACCACATCTTCGCCAATCAGGCCGAGCAGGTCACCGATGCGCTTGAAGACCATGTAGGCACAGTCATGGCGCGTCGCGCGATGCCGCTGGCCGCCGACTGACACTCCTTCGGGCTGCGGCGGTTTCTCCTGATCGTCTGGCGTGGTAGACCTCCCCGCGCCAGACGATCAGGACCAGACTGAGATGACCCAGCCCGATACAGTATCCCCCGACATGTTCCGCAGCCCGTTCCTGCGGGAAGCGACGGCGAGGGGATATCTCTATCAGTGCACCGACGTCGCGGCGCTCGACGCCGCGATGATGGCAGGACCGGTAGCGGGATACATAGGTTTCGATCCCACCGCTGACAGCCTCCACGTAGGCCACACCACGCAGATCATGCTGCTGCGACTCATGCAGAAACATGGTCACCGACCGGTTGCCCTTCTTGGCGCCGGAACCGCGAAAATTGGCGACCCGTCGTTCCGGGAAGAAGCGCGCGCGCTGATGAGCAACGAGACGTTGCTGACGAACGCAGCAGGCGTCGAGCGCAATCTGAAGCAATTCATGACCTTCGGGAACGGTCCATCCGATGCTGCTCTCGCCAACAACGCCGACTGGCTCGATCACCTGCCCTACATCGAACTGCTTCGTGAAGTTGGCGTGCATTTCTCGGTCAATCGCATGCTGTCATTCGATTCCGTACGATCTCGCCTTGAGCGCGAACAGGGGCTGACGTTCCTGGAGTTCAATTACTCCATTCTGCAATCCTATGATTTCCGCGAACTGAACCGCCGCTACGGCGTAACGCTGCAAATGGGCGGATCGGACCAGTGGGGCAATATCGTCTCCGGCATCGACCTTGTCCGCCGCACGGACAGCAAGCAGGTTTTCGGCCTGACCGCACCGCTGCTGACCACATCTTCTGGCGCCAAGATGGGTAAATCCGCCAAGGGAGCCGTCTGGCTGTCTGCAGAAAGGTTGCCTGTGTTCGAATACTGGCAGTTCTGGCGCAATACCGAGGACGCGGACGTGGGCCGCTTTCTCAAGCTCTTCACCGATCTGCCGGTGGATGAATGCGATCGCCTTGCCGCCGCTGAAGGAGCCGGGATCAACGAGGCAAAGAAGATCCTCGCCACAGAAGCGACCGCCCTGTGTCACGGACGCGCCGCCGCCGAGGAAGCGGCCGAAACCGCACGACGCGTGTTTGAGGCCGGGCAGCATGTGGACACACTGCCGACGCGCACACTCCCCCACGCCGACCTTGCCGAAGGCATTCCGGCCTTCCGTATTTTTGCCGAGGTTGGTCTGGTCGCCAGCAACGGCGAGGCGAGGCGCCTGATCCGCGGCGGCGGTGCGCGCGTCAACGACGTGGCGGTGACGGATGAGGGGCTGATCGTCTCGTTGGCGGATGCGGTCGATGGCGCGATCAAACTGTCTTCGGGCAAGAAGCATCATGTGCTGGTGCGAAGCGACGCCTGATTGTTGCAAGCGCAACGCAAATACTTTCTCGACGTTTCTATCGTCATTTCAACGGAGTTTCATGATCCGGCCCTGCTGGTCGTGAAACTCCGCTTTTCTTCGCCATCGTCTTATTCTTAAAATAAAATTGACGATGGAGAGGAGGCCTTGGTCCCTGAGGAATTTCGCAAACGACTGTTCGACTGGCCGGACGCACCAGTTCCCGTGGCGTTCGATGGCGCGTTGTTTGACGACCTTCCCTCACTACTGAAAAACGCAAGCTTCAAACCTCGATCCCTGTTTCTTGAACAGACCGATCGAGAGATCCAACGTACCAGCCCCCAATTCATCATGGCGCCGCACGATCGGCTGGAACTGTTGCTGTCCCTGCCCGACATTACGACGGGCGGCGTATTCTGGAACGCGCCCGGCGTCGAGGAGATGGCGTTCTATCGGCATCTTCGAAGCCTGACGATGGTGCGGCTACCTGTTCCTGAAAAAGAGCAGAAGCCAGGCGATCCGAAGACTGAGATGTGCGTGTTCCGCCATTTTGACCCGGCTACTGTCGCGATCACGATGCCTGTTATGACACCTGCTCAGCGCGCCAGAGTTATGGGCCCGGCAAAGTCATTCCTGTTGCATAGCCCAGAAGGAGCAATGGAAGCCAAGCGACGCGTGGAGTGGCCTGACGCCGAAAAGGGCACATTGACGTTTAACTCCGTACAAATGAAAATCATCACTAAAAATTTAAACAAACGTCGACACTACCGTCCTGTTTTGCGTTTTTTACGAGACTGCGGACCGATATCAATTCAGAATGAAACGGATGTATGGCTGTTAGAACTAATCGATGCGGCTGAGAGTCGCAGGGTTGAATGGGGATTAAAAACTCAGTCAGGGCTCTCCTGCTTGTCACTTTTATCGTATATTACACATGGAAAAATATATACGAATTCTCAATTAAAAAATAAAATATCTGAAAATACAAAATATTCAGATAAAAAAATAAAAAAATACACAATAGAACTCATAAATTTATTAGAAACAAACGGGGATTACTAATGCCCCCCAACTCAAATTCATCGAAATCAGAGCAAGCAAACAACGCACTCAGAGCCTGTTTGGAAAATCACGGGTGAGCATTTCTGCGCATGAGATTGGCGCCCATGGCGACGAAGATCATGGCCTGTGACACGTCGACGCGGCGCTCGTAATCACGCACGAGCCGGCGCCAGCGGGTCATCCAGCCAAAGGTCCTCTCGACCACCCAGCGCCGCGGCAACGCCTCGAAGCCCTTTGTTCCGTCACGGCGGCGGATAATCTCGACGATGAAATCCAGATAAGTCGCCTTGTCCATCAACTTCAAGCGGTCATAGGCGCCATCGGCGAACAGATGCTTCACCCACGGCCAACGCTTGCGGATCGCATCCAGGATCATCTGAGAGTCTGTTTGGAAAATCGGTCTGATGTGATTCAAGCTCTGGATGTGGACGCCA
>NZ_JAFVMF010000046.1 GCF_017377715.1 Acetobacter sacchari
ACGCCACCAAAGGCGCAACCTCGTCGTCTGCTACCGTGATGCCGCACTCGTCGAGTGCGTGCGTCATGGCTGTGATTTCTTCCGCGCTCATCGGCATATGTCCCGTGCTGTCGTATCCGTCGATCCAGCGGATCGCTTCGGAGCCGGGCACATCCTCCGGGATCACGCGCGGCGACCCACGTTCGGCTGCCCGTCTGCCGCGCTGGTATGGGGTGTGGGTCATGATGGCTCCTGCGTTTTCAGGGCGCGGACGGCTTTGGCGCAACCTCGTGCTATCTTCCCGTAATCCTTGAACCCATCAGCAATCCATTCTTCCGCCACACCCTCACAAGCCACCGCGCACCGCTCGATCGTCGCTGCGTCGCGGGCTGCGAGGTCGGCGGGGGTGGGGCATGGTCCTTCGTATGTAAATTCCTCGTCGACCAGAACGTGTGGTGATATCGCGAAGCGGTTACCGCTTGCCCAAAATTGACTGCTGGCTTGCCACAGAAACGGAATCGACATGCTTCCGCCGGAACCTCCAAGCCAATGCCACCCATCCCGCTCCGGCTCCTGCGGGCGGCCATCCCATTGTTTTTCGGTCATTGGGCGTACTCCGGAACCAACGACAGGGCGACATTTTTTCCAAGGTCTGTGAGATGGAAATACACGTTCGTATCTTTCCAGCACGGCGGCTTTCCACTGTGCATTAAGCCCTTTTCGACGAGCGAAAGCATCGTCTCGTTATTTGCTGACGTGAAGTAATGGTCTCGGTATCCCGACCTCCACGGTTCGTATTCGTTGAATCCGAAAGCATGGAGAATGCTCGACGTTTCCTTTTCGCTCAAAGTATCAGCAATCGGGTTGCGTTCCGGTAACTCTTGATCCTTCTCACGCCACCTGCGCGCCTTTATGTGGATTATCATCCCGCGCTCACGGTCCATCTGGCGCCAGCAAGCCATACGGGCCTTCCCGGCATTCGGCGCGAAATAACAGCTATCTACGTCGTAATCTTCGACAGAGACGCGCCATGCTTTTCTTATTCGCGCCATCACCCAACCTCCCCACGCCCGGCCACGCCTCGCGCTGCGTCCAAAAGCGAGAAAGGCCCCTTATCCTCTCCACGCCAACGCCCATCAGGGGCGACTTTCTCAGCGATCCATTCGGCCAAATCATACATTTCTGCTGCATTCGAACGGCTTTCCGAAGCCTTCGGGCCTCCTTTGGTGGAAGTCGAAAGAAACGATCTCTCACGCCGCCGTATCTCGGATAGGATCGACATCCAATCTAGCCTCGCCGTATCCTCGGCCTGCTCGGCGCGGGCGCGTTGTTCGGCTTCTTTTAGGGCTGTGATTTTCTGCGATAACCCCTTAATGCGATCCACTGCTTCAGGGGTGAGAGTTTCAGCATTGCAACTTTCGAGTTTTCCGCAGTCTTTTCCACAAGCGCAGACCATCTGCTCCTCACGCGACCGGCTCATGACGCGTCTCCTGTGTCGGGTGCGGCGAGGGACTTTATCAACGCCTCGACACTCTCAATCAATTCGTATCGGTCGTTTGCCCACTCATCCATTGCCTCGTTGCCGTATTCAGCGCACCCGGTTTCCATGTCGACAGGTCCGAGATTGTCCCGTTCGAAATCTGCGAGTTCCTTCTTGAGCATCGCCAAAATAACAGGACCGCTATCCTTGCGCGCCTTCTCCGCGCCCGCAGCGGCTATGGCGGCCTGGGCGTCGGTGAGGCGAGTGAGGTTGATTTGCAATACCCCTTTATGGTGAAGGGATATGAAGGACACGCCGTCATCTTTCAGTAGAGCGGCTATCGCTGGCTCGCTCACGGAACCCACCACAGGCAGCGTCGCGTCGGCTGGGGTGGCGATGTGCCGAATGACGACATCAGGATCGCACCCGCCGTTGCGGTAGCGTTGAAACCAGTCCAGCGCCTCAGAATTCAGAGGCAGCGGCAGCACATAGGGCGTCGGGATGGTCATGCTGCGGCGTCCTCTGCTTCAGTGCTGCCGTCGAACTGACCGAGCGCGTCACTCACGGCGCTATCGACGTAATCCTTCAGATCCTTCCTGTTTTTCTCCAGCCACAGCCTCTGCTTGATGACCTTCTCATCCGACGTGATGGACTCCAGATCCTGTAGCGTTGCCGCGTCCTGAATCCGCTCGACTAGGGCGCGCGCCCCATCGGCGACCTTATCCACTGGCGGTCGGTCTTCTCCCGTTTCAGCCCATGCGCGGAGACTGTCGCCTTTGTCGATTGTGATCCTCTGGTTCGGCGGGAATATCGCCTGAAGCTCGTGGTTGAGCTTCTTCTGCAGATCATAACGCGGCTCCCCTGGGGTTTCAGGGTGCATGGTCATGGAGCCAGAAAGTTCGAACATGAAGGACTTCTCGCATATTGGCATAAAACCAAGCTGCACGATCTCGTTTCTCTCGCGCCCGGTCTGTTCGTTGCGAACCTTTTCGAATTTGATTTTCTCCTGCGCGCGCAGGCAGAAAATGAGGTGAGTTCGTGTCTGAATGAGGCGCGACATCATGCGCTTATGAAGTTTCTTCGGCTTCTTCCAGCTTGGCGCGGTCATGGCCTCAACCTTCCACGCCTGCACGTTCCCCTTCGCATCCGTGGCGGCGGCAATAGCTGCCTGCTCTGCCATATCAGAGCATCCACCTTCGCCGTCCCATTCGTGTGACATGCTGTCGACCACGATCACGGTTGCGCCCGCGCCCTCGGCTGCCCGGATGGCCTCGATGTATCGCTCAGGCGTGAAAGGGGCCGGGAAATCCAGATGAAGGAATTCGAATGTCCCTTTCGCCGGGTCGGCCTTTGTGCCCGGTTTCGGCGCATAGTGCAGCGCCCGTCCTGCCTCTGTGTCGATCACGGCGATCTTGCCGTCAGGACCCTTGATTCCCTCGGCGAGAGTTAGGGCAGAGAATGTCTTGCCCGATCCGCTGGCTCCAGCGATGCCGAACAGGAGGCCGATTTTCCCGCGCACTGCAGGTTTGATTGTGAATGTCATATTGCGTCCTCAAGCGCTTCTTCGCGCATCTCTCGTTCTTCAACTTCTCTGAGCAGCCAGTTCGGGGCTTCGATCGTCGCCGTGTGCGGATAGCCCGGCCACTTGCCGCTCCGGGTGCATTCACTCCACAGCGCCACAGCGCGCTGAACATCTTCGTCAGCGACGTGCTGCAGCGTCTTGCCGGGGATCAGGACTGACATTGCGAACGGTTCAACCATCTCAAAGACGACGAACCGCATAGGAGCCGGTGTCCGCATGCGCAGGCGGCGTGATCCTGCAGCATAGAAGCGGTCCTGTGTCCGATAGGCGCGAACCATCCTCCGGTCCCAGTCGACCGGGTTTGCGCTCATCATGGTGCCCTTTAGATCGAACAGAGGCGCATACGGGTCGTCAGGCATCCGATCCACCATTGCCCGGCACCACACGTCGTGTTGACGCCAGATCATGACCTGTTCCGACTTCCCTGGCGCAAAGAACTCTGCGCAGTCCTCGCGTTCGTGCATCTCAGTCAGAACGGCGGTGCTGCATGCGTGTGCTACGTCAAAGTCCTTAGACAGCAAGGGGATAATCCCCGCCTCTCGGCATGCGTCACGCTCTGATCTTGCTGCTGGCGATTTGTAGTCCTTCGCCTTGATCTCCTGAATTGGCGCGCCTTTACCTAGGATCAGTTTGTGGATTGCCGACCCCTTGTCCATAGCCGTCGTGATTTCCTTAGGCTCTCTATTGGGGTTAAGCCGCGCATGTTCAAACTTTGCATGCTTCGGGCTCTTATCGAGAAATGTGCGCGCAATGCTGTTTGACAGGCTCGGAGCGATTACGGGATCGGAGTGGTAAACCGACTCAGGAAGATCATAGATCCCCGGCTGCGTGATAAGCGCCATCACACGCCCCCACGGACATACGGCGCACAGCAATCAACGACACGCTGACACATCGCCGTATCGAACATCCCTATGTGGCAGTCGGATCGCTCAATACCGAGGCATCCAGCCAACCACTTGTAAGCCTTTGCGCGCGCATGGCCCTTCCGCAGCCCGTCGCGCTCCATCTTACGCTTCCAGAGCGGATCAAAAACAGCGTGCGCCCTCTGCTTCGCCATCCGAAGTTCCTTGTTGGCTAGACGCCCCAAAGGCTTTCCGTCTGGATGACATCCAACCCACGCACCACAGGGCTCACATACCCATGCAGGGCCATAGTCGCGTCCGCCGTAGATCGAAGATGAATTCTCGATCTTTTTCGCGTCATTGCCGCAATATGCGCATATGACTTCCATCACACCCACCTTTCCAACTGCGCGTCCTGCTGCCAGCCCCAGACGTGCTCAGCTAGGTTGCGTAAAAACTCTTCCTCTCCGCGCTGCTGTAAATACTGAGCGCGTGGCGAATGCCGAGGATCAGCGACGGACACTTCTGCGCGCCTCTGCTGCACCAGAGAGTAGATGTTGCCGAGCACGTCTGCTGTTCTGTTGAGAGACATCACGCGTCCTCCAGCCAACGATCTTCGATAATCTGCGGATCGTTCTGCATGTCCTCAAGATTGGTTTCCATATCGTCGAGGATAACCTTGGCCGTGAGAGGCGCTTGCTGATCGTCGAGTTTCTTCATTTCCTCGCGTGCGAACTTGTAAGCATCAACCAGCTTCGCGTTGATCCCAGCGACGATACGCTGGTCAGTCAGGACCGACTTCGGCAGGAAAGAGTTCTGTCGATAGTACGGGCTTCCTACCGGCGCCGAACGCCCAAACTGCATATTATCGGGATATGCCATCTTCCTTCTCCACATCAGAGAAAATCGTGACCGAAATCGGTCGGTGCAACCGGGGCCGCGACCCCGGAAACATCGGCGGATTAGTCCTGCGGAATCTGGGGGAGTCTCTCCCACTTGTATTCGCCCCCGTCATGCAATTCGAAAATCTCGCCGTCGTCACAAAGGGCGGTGGTCACGAGGGCCGCTTCCCACCCATTTTTATCATCCGCTTGATAAATTGCCGTAGAAATCTGAATTACCTTGCGCATCACCAACCCCCATTCCCAGCCGCGTCGAACGCGAGCCCGATGATCTTAAAAACGCCAACGCACCACAGAAGATACGCAAGGGCGGACGCGGATACGATGCGGGCGGTCATGGCTCGACCCCCTTCGCTAACTGCTTCTCAGCCCATCCCCGCATTCGAGACCAACGCTGAGCAGGCGTTTCGGTGTGGTGCGGCCACTCGTCATTCATAAACACGATTTCACGGACTAGCGCCGGGGCGATCCCGAACAGCTTTGCGACGACTTCTGGATCATCGGGATCAACGGATTGCATATCCAACCCGCGCTCGTGTCCAACAACCCCGAGCGTGCAGAACGCCCCTTCCGCCTCAAGCTCCTCTGCGATCAGTTCCTTCTTTTCCATCCGATCCATGGCAGCGATAAGTTCTCGGAAGAACGACTGACCGCGTTTCCCTTTCGTTGCGGCCGCAACAGCTCCGCGCCAACGTATCTCTTGCCAGTTATCGTAGTCGCAATCTTCTGAATATCCGCTTCGGCTCATCACACGAACCTCGAAAAAACCAAGATGCACACAAAGACCGCGACAGACGCACCCACCATCATGCTATTCAGCATCGGGGCAATGCCGGGGCCGACGAGGTTCAGTTGGCGTAGGAGGGTCATGCGTCGTCTCCGTCACAACGAACAGCAACTCCGTCCTCGGCCCGATACCAGACGCCCGCTTCGATGCCGCCCTCACCCTCGTAGATTGTCAGTGCGCGTTCACGCTGCCCGTCGTGCCAGGTCAGGACTCCATATGATCCCTTCCCGATCTTTACCTTTCCGCCAAGGCCCAAGCAGGCAGCGTGCGCCCGGTATCCCGTCGTGGCAGCGTGCGCATAGTCTCCCGTCGTGGCAGCGTGCGCCCCGTATCCAGTCGTGGCGGCGTGCGTCCGGCTTCCCGCCGTGGCGGCGTGCGCCCGGCTTCCCGCCGTGGCGGCGTGCGCCCGGCTTCCCGCCGTGGCAGCGTGCGCCCGGCTTCCCGTCGTGGCAGCGTGCGCATAGTCTCCCGTCGTGGCAGCGTGCGCCCCGTATCCAGTCGTGGCGGCGTGCGCATAGTCTCCCGTCGTGGCAGCCTCTTTAGCTGCAGAATGGATAGAGCGGACTTCGCCTTCGACTACTTCTTTTGTCACAACGTCCGCATAAATATTCGACGCAAGCCACGAAGCATCTTCATAACGCTTGTCTTTATAGAGAGCCGACATTACGTCGCCGTAGACGCCACCTTCGGGGAATTTCTCACGGAACCATTCACGGCCTGAACCGCAGGCATCCCAATTTCTCAGTTTGAGAATGGTTATTTCGTGAGGCATAGTTTTTGCCTCTTGCATTGTTTCGCTCATCACACCCACCAAAAAACTACCTGCCGCAATCCGGCCACGATTATTGATCTTGAGGAATTCCCAGCTTTGCGAGGAGACTATTCGTAGCGTATGTCAGCGCCTCTCTTCTGAAATTGGCGTCGATCTTGGAGTCGAACTCCTTCTTGAACTCCTTCATTTGGGCTTCGATTATTGAGTCAACGGCCTTGGCGAAGGCATTCTTGTCGCTGTCGTATCGACCAGTCCTGTAGACCATGTTTTCGGTCAAGGTCTTGATCAACTGATCCCGCATCGTTGTTGGCTCTGACCTGCGCCCGTATGTATCAACCGGCGTGTAAGTAGCGTTCAGAAGGTCGTCCATCAGAGCAGGCATCTGCTCCTTGACGGCTACAGCAAGACCTGACTGGATAGCAGCCGATACTTCCTCGTCTATTTTCTTTTTCACGCCCTCTTTAGCGCTCTTCGCCACGGTCTCGACTATCTGACGATGAATGCTCTCCGCCATAGTCTCGGCGTCGCCGTATTCGTCGCGTAGGATTTCGTTCAGGTCGATTTCGATTTTCATAGTATTGCCCGCCGTATATTATATTCGCCGAAATCCGGCCACGATGCCCGCCCGGTCGAGAGCGGGTCACGCGGCGGGATTAGGGGGTGGTGGCCGAGATCAGATATCCGCCGGTGCGGGCCTGATGTTCACGGAAAGGCTTGTTCGCAGGGAAGTCGAAGGCTTTCCGCCGATCCGTACGGACCAACTTCGGCGCTGATGGTGCTATCACTTCGTTCTGTCGATCCGCGATGACGGTATGAGCCCGAAGCGCAGACAAGCCCATTGCTTTAGCGACGTCCGACTTTCTTGGACCGTCGAATATTAAAATCCGCATCCCATCCTCCTTCTCCCGGCCCGCTCGGCTCTGCCGGGGCGCGGGGTGTGTTGGTATGGGGTATGTGTAGTAGGAACAATCCTATCACGTCAATAAGAAAATGCGTCGAAAGTAGGAAATATCGTATCGCCGTGGCGAGGCGTCATTATCTTGTTCGCCACTCCGATCTTCTATTATACAGGAACAAACACAGAACAGGAGCCACGCATGGCCGCGCAAGAGCAGATCATCTTCCAGACATACACGCGCCGGGCGCAGGGTCGTCGCAGCACTCTTCAGGCAAATGCGCCCATCGTCTGCCCCAGTGAGGGAGACGGCTTGCGGCGGCTGGAGAAGGTGAGGGAAGGGGCGCTATCTGTGGACGGCGCGCAGGTCGTCAGGGTGGCCATTGACGACGAGGCTGGCGACTACGGCGAGCCGGTCTATCTGGGGAGTTTTGGGGATGTGCCTGTCGAGCCGGAGTAGGCGGGCGACGCCTGTTCGATCCCGTGGGATAGCGCCGCCTAGTGGCAGTTTAGACTACGCGGCGGGTATGAAAAACCCCGTCGGGGCGGAGCCTGTGGGTTAAAATGTGTCAGCTGAAACTATTACTCGTCCATCTTGGGTAACGTCACTAGTAAATGTTTGTTCTACCCATGTTCTACGCAAGTTAAACGGCCAACTATAATTCACCCGTATTGTGTAGCGAAATTTGCCGCGCATATTTGGCGCGGCTACATCGCAAGAGCTATGCGCACTATGTTTTGTAGGAAATTTTTTTATGTTTACGTTGGTCATAAAATCATCTAGTTTTATTGTTGGCCAACCGTCGACAGAACAACTCATAGTTACATTGTAAACTGGCAATTTGCCCGAGTTCCAAAAGCGGAACTCTGTACCGAATACGCTAGATGGGTCTACGACAGGTCCAGTATCGATTTGCACGGAGGGTACCCATGTCGCCGCAGTCCCTATTAGGAAGCCCAGAATGCCGCATACAGACGCGCCTATTCTGGCGTGCTGGTCTAGTGCTTTTAGGCTGGGTATTAGGCGCATCAGCAACAATCCTAGTTATATTTGGATTAATGATCTTGTTGGATTGGGGTTCTCGCTAACCCCACCAAAAGCGGCGGATGGGTGGGGTTATTGCTACTTCCAAACCCACTTGCCGACGACGCGCCCGTTGATGTGGACCTCACTGAGTTCGCGCTCATACGTGCCGTAACCTGGGTTGATGCTCGATATACGGAGCAACACCGGGTCCTTTGAGCCAAATACGACCTCAACCCTCTTGAGCACGAGGCCCATTCCATCATGCAGAACATAGACGCCGGGCGGGCTCGGTATCGTGTGGCCCATGTCCACCATGACGCGCTCCCCGGCCATGTAGTCCGGCTCCATGCTGTCCCCGGTCACGCGGATGATTACGAGGTTCGACGGGTGCTCCACGAAGGCGGATACAAGACGCTTCGGCATCGTCCATAGGTCGGACGGCGGTGCTGCCTCATAATAGTCCGCCCCAGACACGAAGGCCCCAGCGCCAGCATGAGGGCTCACGTCATATTCTGGGATCTGGATGCGTGCTCCGGTAGGTGCCTGATCGTGCGAGGCTTCGTCGTCGCTCGAGATGTCCGACAGCGGGACGCGGACCAACTCGCCCCTCCTTGCTAGGGGCGATGAGGCCTTGACGTAAGGTCGCCGCTTCGCATCGCCTTCTGGGCGCAGCGCATCAGGACTAATGCCTAGCGCGCTACCAATTTTGTCGCGCGCGTCCTCATCCAGAGATTTTGGCGAGCCTTTTTGTATGTACTGCTGGATGTAAGCGGCATTCCGACCGAGAAGCGCCGACAGGCTCTTCATGTCATGGTCCGGGTTGTCTGCAAGAAGCTCCAGCAGGAGCTTTCGCGGGGCGTCGAGAAAATCCATGCCCTATAATCCGCGATCATATAGGAAATATCCAATACGATGTTTCTTATTGCGCGGTAGGTTAAATCCTACTACAATCCTACTCATGGAAGACAAATCCGATCCCGTTTTGCCGGACGTCGAGGCGTTTCTGTCTCGTGAAGGCATGTCCGCAACAGCGTTCGGCAAGGCCGCTGCGGGCGACCCACGCTTGGTCCATGACCTTCGCTCTGGGCGCGAGCTGCGAATGAGGACGCGCGCACGCATCTGCGCCTTTATCGAAGGCCCAAAGGTTGCGATCCGCCCCAATCAGGAGGCGGGGGTATGAGGCGCACGTTGTCACGCCTCATGTCAT
>NZ_JAFVMF010000047.1 GCF_017377715.1 Acetobacter sacchari
CCTTCAGGTTATGAGCCTGACGAGCTACCGGGCTGCTCCACCCCGCGTTGGGTGATTATGTGTGTGTAGAGTGGGTTGGAAGACCTGGCGGCGACCGACTTTCCCGCGACTTAAGCCGCAGTATCATAGGCGCTGGGGTTTTTCACGTCCGAGTTCGGGATGGGATCGGGTGGATCTCTCCCCGCCATAGCCACCAGGTCGTCCAACCCACTTTTATTTTGTGGGTGTGGTTGGTTGGTGCGTGAGTGTTGTGATGCATGGATGATTTCTGTGCATGGGGCTCTCTTTGAGGAGAGCGTATGTGAGTGAGCCTATTGGGCGATTAGGACCAGTTAGCTGCACGCATTACTGCGCTTCCACACCTGGCCTATTGACGTGATGGTCTATCACGGCCCTCAGGGAGATCTAGTTTTGAGGTGGGTTTCCCGCTTAGATGCTTTCAGCGGTTATCCCGTCCACACTTAGCTACCCGGCTGTGCCGCTGGCGCGACAACCGGTGCACCAGAGGTATGTTCATCCCGGTCCTCTCGTACTAGGGACAAATCCTCTCAAATCTCCAACATCCACGGCAGATAGGGACCGAACTGTCTCACGACGTTCTAAACCCAGCTCACGTACCACTTTAATCGGCGAACAGCCGAACCCTTGGGACCTGCTCCAGCCCCAGGATGTGATGAGCCGACATCGAGGTGCCAAACCTCCCCGTCGATGTGGACTCTTGGGGGAGATCAGCCTGTTATCCCTAGAGTACCTTTTATCCGTTGAGCGATGGCCCTTCCACGCGGGACCACCGGATCACTATGGCCGACTTTCGTCTCTGATCGAGCTGTCACTCTCACAGTCAGGCGGGCTTATGCCATTGCACTCGACAGCCGGTTTCCGACCGGCCTGAGCCCACCATCGCGCGCCTCCGTTACACTTTGGGAGGCGACCGCCCCAGTCAAACTGCCCACCATGCAGGGTCCCGGACCAGGCTTACTGGCCACGGTTAGACATCAGAAAAATTCAGGGTGGTATTTCAAGGATGGCTCCACAAGAACTGGCGCCCCTGCTTCAAAGCCTCCCACCTATCCTACACAGAATGTCTCTGATGCCACTGCAAAGCTGCAGTAAAGGTTCATAGGGTCTTTCCGTCTGACCGCGGATACCCCGCATCTTCACGGGGAATTCAATTTCGCTGAGCCGATGCTGGAGACAGCGGGGAAGTCGTTACGCCATTCGTGCAGGTCGGAACTTACCCGACAAGGAATTTCGCTACCTTAGGACCGTTATAGTTACGGCCGCCGTTTACCGGGGCTTCAATTCAGTGCTTGCACACCTCCTCTTAACCTTCCGGCACCGGGCAGGCGTCAGGCCCTATACGTCGTCTCTCGACTTCGCAGAGCCCTGTGTTTTTACTAAACAGTCGCTACCCCCTGGTCTGTGCCACCCGCAAATGGTTGCCCACTCACGGGTCTCGCTTATCCCGAAGTTACGCGAGCAATTTGCCTAGTTCCTTCAGCATCGTTCTCTCAAGCGCCTTGGTATGCTCTACCAGTCCACCTGTGTCGGTTTAGGGTACGGTCTATACGCCAGAGCTATTTCCTGGAATGCGCAAAAAGCCAGCCCAATCCGATAAGGACTGACAACATCTTGCATTCGTCACTTCTGGCAGGTTCAGGAATGTTCACCTGATTTCCATCGACTACGGCTTTCGCCCTCGCCTTAGGGGCCGACTAACCCTGCGTGGATTAACCTTGCGCAGGAACCCTTGGACTTTCGGCGACAGTGTTTCTCGCACTGTTTGTCGCTACTCATGTCAGCATTCGCACTTCCGATATCTCCAGAGAGGGTCACCCCGTCTCCTTCACAGACCTACGGAACGCTCCGCTACCGCGCATACAAAGTATGCACCCACAGCTTCGGCACGTGGCTTGAGCCCCGTTACATTTTCGGCGCAGGGTTTCTATTAGACCAGTGAGCTATTACGCTTTCTTTAAAGGATGGCTGCTTCTAAGCCAACCTCCTGGTTGTTTTGGAATCCCCACATCCTTTCCCACTTAGCCACGATTTAGGGGCCTTAGCTGGTGGTCTGGGCTGTTTCCCTCTCGACAATGGACCTTAGCACCCACTGTCTGTCTGCCAGGCTAAACTTCCGGGTATTCGGAGTTTGGTTAGGTTTGGTAAGGCTTTGGGCCCCCCTAGCCCATCCAGTGCTCTACCCCCCGGGGTCAACACCTGACGATCTACCTCAATAGATTTCGCGGAGAACCAGCTATCTCCGAGTTTGATTGGCCTTTCACCCCTAGCCACAGCTCATCCCCGACTTTTTCAACAGGCGTGGGTTCGGCCCTCCAGTGCGTGTTACCGCACCTTCAGCCTGGCCATGGCTAGATCACTCGGTTTCGGGTCTTCTGCCAGCAACTCGTCGCCCTATTCAGACTCGCTTTCGCTACGCCTACACCTACCGGCTTAAGCTCGCTGCAAACAGAAACTCGCTGACCCATTATACAAAAGGTACGCCGTCACCCCATAAGAGGCTCCGACTGCTTGTAGGCATCCGGTTTCAGGTCTATTTCACTCCCCTCGTCGGGGTGCTTTTCACCTTTCCCTCACGGTACTTGTTCACTATCGGTCGCCAAGGAGTATTTAGGCTTGGAGGGTGGTCCCCCCATGTTCAGACAGGGTTTCACGTGCCCCGCCCTACTCAAGGATCAGTCTAAGCATTACGCATACAGGGCTATCACCCACTATGGCCGCACTTTCCAGAGCGTTCTGCTTGTCTCAAACTGACCACTGGCCTGCTCCGCGTTCGCTCGCCACTACTAGCGGAATCTCAATTGATGTCTTTTCCTCCAGGTACTGAGATGTTTCAGTTCCCCGGGTTCGCCTCATCACCCTATGTATTCAGATGATGATACCCATCGCTGGGTGGGTTTCCCCATTCAGAAATCCACGGATCAAAGCCTGCTCGCGGCTCCCCATGGCTTATCGCAGCGTGCCACGTCTTTCATCGCCTCTTGGCGCCAAGGCATCCACCGAATGCCCTTATCGCGCTCATTCACTCCCATGCACAGAAACCATCCATGCCCACGATACAGGCCAAAGACCCATACGCAGAAACAAAGGTTCCGAACATGACAGCTCATCCGAGCACGTCACATTACACTCGTATCTGAACGCTCGCGCCATTTTCCCTTAACACAACCCCGCAAACAGCAAGGCCATGGGTCAGACCAACCCAGGAAAACGGCACGTCCAGATACGCACCAACCGATTCACACTGACAAAGAACACACACCAGACAAATCCAGATCTTCAGCCGCGCCGCGGTCAAAAGAAAAGGAAAGTCCGATCTCTAAAATCCCTTCGCGATGAGCGTCCACGCCAAAAGCGTGTCACCAGCAAACACCAGACTGTCTCCCCAAAAATCATGGTGGAGGCAGACGGGTTCGAACCGACGACCCCCTGCTTGCAAAGCAGGTGCTCTCCCAGCTGAGCTATGCCCCCAGACTCTGGTGGGCCAGGGAGGACTTGAACCTCCGACCCCACGCTTATCAAGCGTGTGCTCTAACCAACTGAGCTACTAGCCCAAACCTGGACCAGCCCCACGGCGCAGACTTTCGTCGCACCCGGCAGGGCCGGTTCTCATCGCAGAAAGGGATATGTTGACGGCGCTCTCGCCCCTGAGGGCAGATTGCTCAGTTGAACTGAGCGCCTTTGCCGATCCTGCAGCAAAGGACTTTTTTCGGACCATTCCAATTCAGGTCAGTTGCCCAACCCAATCTCGGAACAGTTCCTTGAAAGGAGGTGATCCAGCCGCAGGTTCCCCTACGGCTACCTTGTTACGACTTCACCCCAGTCGCTGACCCGACCGTGGTCGGCTGCGTCCTTGCGGTTCGCTCACCGGCTTAAGGTCAAACCAACTCCCATGGTGTGACGGGCGGTGTGTACAAGGCCCGGGAACGTATTCACCGCGGCATGCTGATCCGCGATTACTAGCGATTCCACCTTCATGCACTCGAGTTGCAGAGTGCAATCCGAACTGAGACGGCTTTTAGAGATCAGCACGATGTCGCCATCTAGCTTCCCACTGTCACCGCCATTGTAGCACGTGTGTAGCCCAGGACATAAGGGCCATGAGGACTTGACGTCATCCCCACCTTCCTCCGGCTTGTCACCGGCAGTCTCTTTAGAGTGCCCACCCAAACATGCTGGCAACTAAAGATAAGGGTTGCGCTCGTTGCGGGACTTAACCCAACATCTCACGACACGAGCTGACGACAGCCATGCAGCACCTGTGCAAGAGGTCCCTTGCGGGAAATATCCATCTCTGAATACAGCCTCTCCATACAAGCCCTGGTAAGGTTCTGCGCGTTGCTTCGAATTAAACCACATGCTCCACCGCTTGTGCGGGCCCCCGTCAATTCCTTTGAGTTTCAACCTTGCGGCCGTACTCCCCAGGCGGTGTGCTTATCGCGTTAGCTACGACACTGAGTAACTAAGTTACCCAACATCCAGCACACATCGTTTACAGCGTGGACTACCAGGGTATCTAATCCTGTTTGCTCCCCACGCTTTCGCGCCTCAGCGTCAGTAATGAGCCAGGTTGCCGCCTTCGCCACCGGTGTTCTTCCCAATATCTACGAATTTCACCTCTACACTGAGAATTCCACAACCCTCTCTCACACTCTAGTCTGGACGTATCAAATGCAGCTCCCAGGTTAAGCCCGGGGATTTCACATCTGACTGTCCAAACCGCCTACACGCCCTTTACGCCCAGTCATTCCGAGCAACGCTAGCCCCCTTCGTATTACCGCGGCTGCTGGCACGAAGTTAGCCGGGGCTTCTTCTGCGGGTACCGTCATCATCGTCCCCGCCGAAAGTGCTTTACAATCCGAAAACCTTCTTCACACACGCGGCATTGCTGGATCAGGGTTGCCCCCATTGTCCAATATTCCCCACTGCTGCCTCCCGTAGGAGTCTGGGCCGTGTCTCAGTCCCAGTGTGGCTGATCATCCTCTCAGACCAGCTATCGATCATCGCCTTGGTAGGCCTTTACCCCACCAACAAGCTAATCGAACGCAGGCTCCTCCACAGGCGACTTGCGCCTTTGACCCTCAGGTATCATGCGGTATTAGCTCCAGTTTCCCGGAGTTATCCCCCACCCGCGGATAGATCCCTACGCGTTACTCACCCGTCCGCCACTGAAGTCCGAAAACCTCCGTGCGACTTGCATGTGTTAAGCATGCCGCCAGCGTTCGCTCTGAGCCAGGATCAAACTCTCAGGTTCATCACGTCAGAGCCTAAACCCCAACATAACAAACAAAGCCAAGTCCTAGCCAAATTCCTATCATTGACAGGAACATGTACTCATCGAAACATCTGTATAAAACGCGTCTGTCAAAAGATACGCTAAACAAACGTCCAATCAGTCAGACTTAACCTAAAGTCCAACCAACCAACCCCCCAGATCAAAAAGCCCGAAAGCCCCTAAACCCAAGAAGAAACGCCGTCAGCATATCCCTCTCTATTCCATATTCTCTTGTCAAAGA
>NZ_JAFVMF010000048.1 GCF_017377715.1 Acetobacter sacchari
CCACCGCGCACCGCTCGATCGTCGCTGCGTCGCGGGCTGCGAGGTCGGCGGGGGTCAGATTTGGACCCCAATACTCCCACAATTCCTTGACCGCTTCGTCAGGCGTCCAAATCAGATCGCCCCATTGTGCTGTCGTCCAGTAATGCGCCTCCGCATCCCACCATTTTTCGTGTCTGTCCCCGTCGCATACGACGGTATGCCACCCATCCCGCTCCGGCTCCTGCGGGCGGCCGTCCCAGGGGGCGGTCATTGTTTTGACCCACGAAGAATGAATGCCGCGATATGGCGGCCTGTCCCCTTACCCTGCGAGCCATCTTCGGTCGCCAGCCACCTTACGTCTCTCAAATTCCTCACTTCCGCCCCTGCTGCCAGTAGCATCAGTATCCATTTGTCGATCGGGTAGACTAGGACAACATCCTTCCCTTTTTCGCTTTCGGATATCGCCTTGCGAGCCCATGCCGTCGGGCCTTTCTTCTTTCCGTCGTGTATGATGGATCCGAATGGCGGATTGACATAGTTAGATGATCCCCACTCGCAAGTTAAGCCGTCGAAGTTTTTCGGCTTGGGGTAAGGGCACGGGTCAAAAGTAAAACGGAATTCCATATTCAGGGGGACGTAAACTTCGGGCGGCGTTAACCAGTAATGCTTTCCGTCCATTCCATTGCCGACATGGAATTTATTATCACGTGGTTCTAGTTTGTTTTGATGTTTCGCTTCAGTTCCCATATCACCCAACCTCCCCACGCCCGGCCACGCCTCGCGCTGCGTCGATGGCGGCGCGGAGTGTCTTTCCCGTTGTTTCCGTTCCGTCGACGCTGATCCAATCAAGTTCTCCGGGATTGTGATAATCCCAGGTTTTATACTGATACCCCTTGTATTCACCTTCGATCACAAGGCACTTGCTCTCGCGGAAGTCTTTCTCCAACCAATCCAGCCTCGCCGCATCCTCGGCCTGCTCGGCGCGGGCGCGTTGTTCGGCATTTGCTAATTCCAGAGATTTTGTTCTGATCGCATGAACGTAATCAGTGACATCCTCCACAGCGTCTCGGTATCCAAAATGATTTGACCACTCGGGCGGCTCTCCCATAACGGATTGATAGAGATCAGAAATTACTTGTTCGCACTGATCGCGTTCTTCGATTACCTGTGTAATCTCCCTCTCATCTTTCTTCGCCCACTCATCTTTCGCTCTCTCGTATCCGCGTTGTTCGGCTTCGTTGATGTAAACCTCGCACTTCTTTCGGCGATCTGATTTTGCATACTGGTCGCCTGCATAGGCAAAGTCCGTCATGCAGTTTATCTGCTCATCACGCGACCGGCTCATGACGCGGCTCCTGCGTCGGGTGCGGCGAGGGCTGCGACCTCTTTGGCGACCAATTCAGACAGTTCTGCGCGAAAACCGGACAGTTCTGCGTTCAAGCGCGCTATCTCCGCGTCCTTCTCCGCGACGGCAGCGGCTATGGCGGCTTGGGCGTCGGTGAGGGCGACGACTGCAACACCGTCGATATCTTTGTTTGGTCCAGTAATGATGCTTTCGATCCCGTCGATTTCGTAATCATCCTCGTCGGGGTCTGGCTTCAAGGCGTCGATATCGGCTTGCAGCAGTTTCGCCACCACAGGCAGCGTCGCGTCGGCTGGGGTGGCGATGGCGCGGATGGTCTCTTCCAGATCGGCGGCGTAGCAGCGGAAATCAACGAAGGCTTGTCTCTGCTCATCCGTCAGAGGCAGCGTCAGCACATAGGGCGTCGGGGTGGTCATGCTGCGGGCTCCAGTGTGCGCTGCGGATGCTTCACTTCTTCAATCATTCGCCAGAGCATTTGCTCAAGCGCGCTGAACTCGTCGCTGATGTCGACGCACGCCTGCCGGTAATCCTTGCTGGCAGAGGCGTCGCAACGCTCCGCGACGTTTCTGCGTCCAAGATAAACGGCGTTGCTGATGCGCTTGAGGCGGTCCAATTCGGTCACAGCGCATACTCCCGCGCCACACCACGCCGCCGGTCGTTCGCCGACTGGATCGCCGCGTATTGTTCTTCGCGCTCTATCTCTCCGGGTTCGGACAGCTCCACCTTCATGTCGGCGGCAAAATCCGTGACGGTATTTGTATAGTCCTGCACCCAATTAGGGCAGTCCGGGAGATCGTTTACTTCGCGTATTGCACCGTTCAGGTGCTCCAGAATGGCTCCCATTCTGTCAGCGCGAGATTTGAACTCGTATGCCATCTTCCTTCTCCACAGAGAAATTCTTGACCGGCAATCGGTCGGTGCAACCCGCTGGCGCCCAGCGGGAAACATCGGCGGATTTAGGCGTCAACAATTAGCCCTAGCATTCCGCAGTTTACCGATAAAAAGCCCAACAAAATGCCGAGGGTATCATTGGTTAATGCCGCAAGGATGACGCATAGTGTGCCCAGGGAAATTGCAGCCAAATGCAACTTCATCACAACCCCCCATTCCCGGCTGCGTCGAACGCGAGCCCGATGATCTTAAAAACGCTCGCGCACCACAGCAGATACGCAAGAGCGGACGCGGATACGATGCGGACGGTCATCACGCCAACACCGAGAAAGCCAAGATGCACGCGAAGACCGCTAAGGTTGCACCGACAATCATCCCGTTAATGAACGGTCGCGGGCCCGGACCAACGACGCCCAGAGCCTCGCCGACGCTGATCTCCGTCACGCCGTCCACGTTCGTCGGGACAAACAGGTTGCGACGGGGGAGGCGGGTGGTTGCGTAGGTCATGGTTCGTACCCCACTCCAGTAAGCGCATGATAAGGGCACTCAAAAACGAGTTTCCCATTGACCCAAACGCACGCGCGGGTTCTGAGGCAAAACTCCGCATGAACATCACGTTGCAGCGTGATGCGATCAACGATCGGCCACTCGCTTTGCGGCTTTCCTTCGATCCACACCCCTTTCCCTACCTTGAAGAAGGGAGCGTCTCCGTCCGCGTCTGGCGTTCCGGTGATGTAGAGGCAGTCACGGACTTCATTGTCTTTCATCGCTTCCTCAGATCTAACGCTCATGCGTCGTCTCCCGGCAGGACTTCGCGGAACAGGACCTGGCCGAGGCAGTTTTCCGAGACGCGAGCCACAGACTCTTCCCTTGTTTTGGTGCCCATACTTCCGCCAAAGCCCCATGGATACTCATTCACCCAGAACTCACGCGTCTCTTTCACGTATTCGGCGTTGAAGAGGTCTTCTTCGTTCACTTCTGGTGGCGAGGTGAAGCTCCCTTCCTCTGTCCAACTAGAGAGATTTTCCCTATCTCCGATGTATCCCTTGACTTGGTAATAATCTCGCCCATCCGTAAACTTCACCTCTACAGGCTGACCATCCCGCGTAACCCACGGACCCGGATGATCCAGCGTGAATACACCGAGGCTTTTCAGTTTCTTTCCCATCACACCCACCAAAAACTACCTGCCGTAACCCGGCCACGATTATTGAGCTTGAGGAATTCCCAGCTTTGCGAGGAGACTATTCGTAGCGTATGTCAGCGCCTCTCTTCTAAAATTGGCGTCGATCTTGGAGTCAAACTCCTTCTTGAACTCCTTCATTTGGGCTTCGATTATTGAGTCAACGGCCTTGGCGAAGGCATTCTTGTCGCTGTCGTATCGACCAGTCCTGTAGACCATGTTTTCGGTCAAGGTCTTGATCAACTGATCCCGCATTGTTGTTGGCTCTGACCTGCGCCCGTATGTATCAACCGGCGTGTAAGTAGCGTTCAGAAGATCATCCATCAGAGCAGGCATCTGCTCCTTGACGGCCACAGCAAGTCCCGACTGAATGGCAGCCGATACTTCCTCGTCTATTTTCTTCTTGACGCCTTCTTTGGCGCTCTTCGCTACGGTCTCTACGATCTGGCGCCGAATGCTCTCCGCCATAGTCTCGCCGTCGCCGTATTCATCGCGCAGGATGTCGTTCAGGTCGATTTCGATTTTCATAGTATTTCCCGCCGTATATTATATTCGCCGTAACCCGGCCACGATGCCCGCCCGGTCGAGAGCGGGTCACGCGGCGGGATTAGGGGGTGGTGGCCGAGATCAGATATCCGCCGGTGCGGGCCTGATGTTCACGGAAAGGCTTGTTCGCAGGGAAGTCGAAGGCTTTCCGCCGATCCGTACGGACCAACTTCGGCGCTGATGGTGCTATCACTTCGTTCTGTCGATCCGCGATGACGGTATGAGCCCGAAGCGCAGACAAGCCCATTGCTTTAGCGACGTCCGACTTTCTTGGACCGTCGAATATTAAAATCCGCATCCCATCCTCCTTCTCCCGGCCCGCTCGGCTCTGCCGGGGCGCGGGGTGTGTTGGTATGGGGTATGTGTGCATTAATGCCAATCGAAGCGCAATAGCAAAAATGCACATGAGCGGATAAAAATGCATACGCCTCTATTCGAGACGTATGCTCTGCACGATCAGGGCTTCAATCCTGACTTCGGGATGGCCGCCGTCGTCAGCGAACGGGGCGAGCGCGCTCATATCCGGGACGATGATGGCTTGGGAGTATTCCGGGTTGGTGCTGCGCGGCCACAGCGCGACGCGGCCATCGGGCATGATCTCGATTTCTTTGACCGTTGCCTCTTCGACGCCATTAGACTGCCGGACGGCGATGACCTTCTCTCCGGTTCTGGGATTGCGGCCAAGATCATAGAACCTGATCGCCAGAACGACGGTGCCTGGTACGTAGACGAGGTTCATGGAGTCACCCTGAACGCGGAACGCCACACGCTGAAAGTGCGGATAGCGCGGGTCTGGCGTGACCTCGATGAACTCGGCGGCGGTATATTCGGACAGCACGAAGTCAGATTGCCACAGCCCGGCCTGCACTACACCAACGATGGGCACATGGGACAGATTAGACACGCGTATAAGCTCGGGCCTCTTGATGGCCACGTCACTGAACACAGCGCGTATCTTGGCTTCCGTCTTGGCTGAGAGGTTGTGGTTGGCGTCGGCTTCCTTATTCATGAAGCGCGTGAGCGTCGTCGGCGTCAGCTTCGCCTTGCGGGCGATGCTCGTATAGGTCTCGCCGTGTTTCTCGACGATCTCATCTATCCAAGCTCTCTGGCTATCGCGTAGCCGCTCTTCGTCGGTTTTCATGTGTGCATTTTCCCTCATTAAGGGGAATGCGTCCGTATGCATTTTTTCACTTGCGTAGTTAGCAATAATGCACATACATAGCGGTCATGAGCGCTATCACCGATCCTGTTGAGCTTGAGACCGCCGCCAAGTCTGGCGGCATCTCCATGAAAGAAGTCTGCCTCGAAGCTGGCGTTGCCCAGAGCACATACTGCCGATGGAAGAACGGCAGCACGTCGCCACGCCTTGAGGTAGTGCAGCGATTGTCGGTGGCGCTCACCGGATTGCTCGCCCGCCCCAATCAGGAGGCGGGGGTATGAGGCGCACGTTGTCACGCCTCATGTCAT
>NZ_JAFVMF010000049.1 GCF_017377715.1 Acetobacter sacchari
TCACCCAACGCGGGGTGGAGCAGCCCGGTAGCTCGTCAGGCTCATAACCTGAAGGTCACAGGTTCAAATCCTGTCCCCGCAACCAACGATACCGACACTCCCGTGAGCAAAGCTCCGGGAGTGTTTCTTTTTTCAGCCTTTCCAAGGGCTTGCTGTTCGATCCAGTTCAGGATCGTGCCCAGTTCCCCATACAGCATCGCGTCAATCTCGCCCCGGTTCGGGCCGGGTGTCAGCACGACCTTCTCGATCAGAGCCCGCAGCGCCTCGGCGGCTTCCAGCCGTTCCTCGGGCTGGTTGAGGGCGTCGGTCAGGCGGCCGACCTTGCGCGCGTAGACGGCCGAAGCACTTGGCAGCAGGTCCGGGACAGCGTCGGGAACGTCGGAGAGTAGCGACGCCAGTTCGGCCTTGCGGGTCTCGAGCGCATCCATTTCCGCTTTCATGCTGGGATGGAACATCCCTTCCTTGATGGCCTCGATGATGCCCCGGATCTGTTTTTCGACCTTCACCTGTTCCACCTGCCAGACATTGGCATTGGACCGACGTTCCCGGTTGAGGCGGTTGGTCTCTTCGGCATAGGCGCGCATGGCCTCGGCCGCGATCTCCGGCGCCATCATCCGGTCCTTGAGGCCGGAGAGCACGCGGCGCTCAAGATCAGGACGGGGGATCGTCCGGCTGTTGGTGCAGGAACCATTCGTCACATGGCTGGAGCAGGCGAAACGGTCGGAACCGCGCAGCGTGTAAGGGCCGCCGCATAGGCCGCAGAACAGCAGGCCCGACAGCAGGGATTTCGGCCGGCGCGTGCCGTTGAGCCGGTTCCGCTTGTGATGGGCACGCACAGCCTCGGTGACGTTGACGTATTTCTCGGCGATGACGCTCTGACGAGCCTTTGTCGCCTGCCACAATGCGTCGTCGACGATCCGCAATTCGGGCACGTCTGTGATGACCCATTCTGATTCCGGGTTCAGGCGCGAAACGCGCTTACCGGTGGACGGGTCTTTCACATAGCGCTGCCGGTTCCACACCAGCCGACCGATATACAGCTCGTTGTTGATGATGCCGGTACCGCGCTTCACATGACCCCGGATGGTGGTATCGCTCCACAGCTTGCCCTCGGGGCCGGCGATGCCCTGGTCGTTCAGGGCTTTGGCGATAGCGCGTGGACCGATACCAGCGGCAAAGTCGCGGAAGATGCGGCGGATGATCTCTGCCTGATGGGTATCGATCTCACGGTCGCCACGGATCTGTTCGCCTTTGGCGTCGAACTGTCGGACGACGCGATAACCGTAGCACAGGCCGCCGCCGGATTTGCCCTCCTCGACCCGGCCCCGCAGGCCGCGATGGGTTTTGGCGGCGAGGTCTTTCAGAAAGTGGGCGTTCATCGTACCTTTGAGGCCGACATGCAACTCACTGATCTCGCCCTCGGCCAGGGTGACGATCGGCACACCGGCGAATTTAAGGTGTTTGAACAGCGTGGCGACGTCGGCCTGATCGCGGGAGATGCGATCCAGCGCTTCGGCTAGTACGATGTCGAACCGCCCGGCCTGGGCATCCTGCAACAGGGGCTGGATACCGGGGCGCAGGATCATGTTGGCGCCCGAGATGCCCGCGTCCTTGTAGGCGCCAACCACTTTCCATTTTTCCCGCTTGGCGTGTTCGCGGCAGATGCGGAACTGATCGTCAATTGACGCCTCACGCTGGTTGTCGGAGGAATAGCGGGCATACAGGGCGACGCGGATCATGGCGGTGTTTCTTATCAGGCGACCTTGTCCATCCGGCTGGGCCGGATCAGCACCTCGGCGGAGATGCCGAGGCCGTCATGCAACTGGCGGATCATGTCGATCGACAGGCCGCGCTTGCGGTTCAGCACGTCGGCCACCCGGTTGCGCGGGCCGATCATCGGCTCCAGATCCTTGCGGGTGAGGCCCTGCTGTTCCATGCGGAAGCGGATCGCCTCAACCGGATCGGGCGGATCGATCGGATGGTGCTTGGCCTCATAGGCGTCGATCAGCGTCGCTAGCACATCGAGGCGGTCGCCGTCCGGCGTGCCGCTTTTGGCACCCCACAGCCGCCCGACTTCTTCCAGCGCTGCGTCGTAATCCGCCTCGTTGCGGATGGGCTTCAGATCAGCCGTCATGTTCCACCTCCGTCACGTCGATCCTGTCATACGCCCTGTGCGTGCCGATCCATTTGATCCAGACGATGCTTTTCTCGAAATCGACCGCCACGACCAGGCGATAGGCATTGCCCTTGATGTTGAAGACGATCCGTTCCGCGCTGATGATGCTCGCCGTGGCATAGAGCCGCTTCACATCGGCGGTGGTCGTCCACGCAGCCCTGCCGACTTCAGCGAACCAGGCATCCAGCGCTGCCTTCACGGCCGGCTGGTCCTTCTGGCCCGCCAGACTGCCGACGAACTCTCTCAGCGTGCGACGGGCGATGATCCTCATTGACTGACCTTATATCACGGGACCATAATGGTCACAAGAAAAATACACGGCTGCCCAACGAGGGGTCTCTCGCCGGGGGGGGGGGGGGGGATTCAGCCGGGGAGGGGAGCCTACCGCATGTGACCGGATCGGTTTTGTCGGGCCTGTTTCCGCTCCAACTCACGGGCACGCTCAAACTGCTCGCGGGCAATCTGGCGGCCGTCGCACGGGAAACCGGTGCGGGGTCGTCCACCATCACGCGGCATTTGCGCGAACTGGAAGAGGCTCTGGGAGTGTCGCTGCTGACGCGGACAACGCGCCGTACCGCGCTGACTGACGAAGGAACGCGCTATTACACCCATTGCTTGCAGATACTTTCCCTTGTCGAGCAAGCGAGCCAGGAAATGCGCGATACGCGGCAAGCGACGGCCGGGACGGTGCGCATCTCCTGCACCGGCGCTCTGGGCGTGCTGCATGTCGGCCGCCTCATCTACGCGTTTCAGGATCGGAACCCCGGCATACGGGTCGAGTTCGGGCTGACGGACGAACGCATCGATCTGGTACGCGAGGGGGTTGATATCGCCATTCGCCTCGGCCCTCTGACCGATTGCGCGATGAAACTGCGGTCCCTGGGCGAGAGCGGGCGCCTTCTGGTCGCGTCGCCCGAGTGGCTGCGCCGTCACGGCCCGGTGCGGCGGCCGGAGGATCTGCGCAACCGGGAGGGCGTGCGGATGTCGCGCGTGCAGGGCTCGGAGCAACTGGTTCTGCGGAGCGGAGAAGGCATAAACCATGTCGTGCCGTTTCAGGGCCGTCTGGTCGTCGATCATGGTCTGGCCGCACGCGACGCGTTTCTGGCCGGGCGAGGTTACGGGCCGGCCCATCGCTGGCTGGTGGAGGATTGCCTGCGGGATGGTCGCCTCGTACCCGTGTTGCCTGACTACACCATGCCGTCCGTACCGCTGAGCATGCTGATTGCGCCGGAGCGGACGAATTTGACGCGGGTTCGGCTCTGCATAGAATTTCTCACGTCAGGCGCCAGAGAAATTCCGGGTATTCGCTGATGACCGGATGGCCGTGAAATCTCAAGCATCGCAAAATCAGGTTGTTCTGTTCTTCAGACTTTCTGGAACAAGGGTTCTGTCGCAACGCAGGGGTGCCATTTCCGAGGCTGTGAGGAGGGGCGAAAAGACAGAAATAGGCTAATGGCTCCGCCCTCGCGCCGGCAAGGGTGCGCGTCAGCAGGCTGACGCCGCCCGATGGGGTTTCCCCGATCTTCCTGCGCCGCGCTCCGTGCAGACCGGGAAATACCCCTCCCCATCGGTCGCCCTTGCCGTTGCTACCCCGCTGCTCGCCGCGAGGCAGAGGAACAGCGGGGGCTGTTCCTCGCGGAACAAAGGGCAAAGACCATGACCGGCAACATCACCACGGCGACCGATTTCCGCAATACCATTCTCAACGGCGACAGCGTGCAGCTTATGCGCGCACTTCCTCGCAATGCGGTGGATTTCATCCTGACCGACCCGCCTTACCTTGTGAACTATCAGGGCAGGGACGGGCGGAAGGTCCGCAACGACGATAATGCACGCTGGCTTCGTCCGGCGGTCAACCAGATGCACCGGGTTCTGAAATGGGGCGGGTTTGCCGTTTCGTTCTATGGCTGGAACCGGATAGATTTGTTTGCCGATGCCTGGAAGGCGGCAGGGTTCCGCATGGTCGGGCATATCGTCTTTCGCAAATCCTACGCGTCATCGTCGGGGTTTCTGCGCTACGAGCACGAAAGCGCCTATCTGCTAGCGAAAGGGAACGTAAAGCGGCCCGGTCAGCCAGTGCCGGACGTGATCGACATGCCGTATTCCGGGAACAAACTGCATCCGACGCAAAAGCCTGTCGCGGCGTTACTGCCCCTGATGGAAGCGTTCTGCCCGGCTGGTGGTCTGGTGCTGAACCCATTCGCTGGCTCGGGTTCGTCACTGGTGGCGGCGCAGCATCTTGGCCGCGACTGGCTGGGTATGGAATTGGACGCGGATCATGCGGCGACAGCGACCCGGCGGCTGGCCTGGCACGCGGCGAAGAAAATAGCGGCATAGGGAGTGAATGCCGCAGGGCCGACAATTCGGTTCTGCGGCGCCGCCTTCCTTGGCTTGCCTGTCCGCACAAATTTGCGCCGATCCGACTTCGCGGATCGGCAATGGGAAGATGGAAAAGAAGCGCCACTCGCCGGGCGAGTGCCCGGCTCGCGGAATATTCTGGCAGACGCGAAGAACGATATAGCAATCGTGCGATCGCGTTACGAGATCGACATATCTCCAAACACAGTCTGCACAAAATCGTCCGATTGCGCATCCTGATGTTCCTGCTGCCAGAAGCAGGCGCAAGAGGAAGAGTAATGCGATGCCGATATCAGATTGGCAGTCGCCGGCCGCTTACGAACACGCAAAAGACATTGCAGCCGCCGGCATGGCCTGGGAATATCTGAGAGTCTGTTTGGAAAATCGGTCTGATGTGATTCAAGCTCTGGATGTGGA
>NZ_JAFVMF010000004.1 GCF_017377715.1 Acetobacter sacchari
AAGGTCAACAGGAACGTCAACACGGTCCAGCAACGGAAAACGACCCACCGTGGGGCAAGACGACGCGTTCATGACTGCTAGCTCCTGCGCTCGACGACGTAACGCGCGAGATCGCGCAGGCGTTCAGCTTTTTCACCAAACGGGGCGAGAGCCTCCGCCGCTCGGAGCGCCAAAGCCTCGGCTTCGCGCCGGGCGCCGTCGACGCCGAGCAACGCGACGAAGGTCGATTTTTCGGCGGCGAGGTCCTTGCCGGCGGTCTTGCCGAGTTCTTCGGCGCTTGCCGTCGCGTCGAGCACGTCGTCGGCGATCTGGAAAGCCGCGCCGATGTCGCGACCATAAGCCGCAAGACGTTCCCGCTGCTCAGCCGTCGCCTGTCCGAGAATGGCGCCAGCTTCGGCTGAATACTGGATCAGGCGACCAGTCTTCAGCGCGTGCAGATGCCGGACTTCGTCAAGGGAAAGCGAACGCCCCTCCCCTTCCATGTCGATCATCTGCCCGCCGACCATGCCCGCCGCGCCCGAAGCGCGGGCGAGGGCCAGCACCAGATCGGTCCGCACCACGGCGTCGCTGTGCGTGGCCGTTTCCGCCAGAATTTCAAAGGCGCGCGTCTGCAGGGCGTCTCCGGCCAAAATCGCAGTCGCCTCGTCGAACTTACGGTGCGTTGACGGTTGGCCACGCCGCAGATCGTCATCATCCATTGCAGGCAGATCGTCGTGCACCAGAGAATAGGCGTGCAGCATCTCCACCGACGCCGAAACGCGGTAGGCGCGCGCATCGGCTTCCGCGCTTTCGGCGAACAGAGCCGCCACTTCGGCGACCAGATAGCCGCGCAGACGCTTGCCGCCGCCGAGCGTCGCGTAACGCATGGCGTCGACCACGCGCGCCTCCGGCCCCGGCATTGCGGGAATCAACGCATCCACGGCAGCTTCGATCGCCGCCGCCCTGTCGCGCAGGGAGGCGCGCAGGGCGACGCCGTCTCCCGCGCCGTTTCCTTCGAGGCCCTGACTGGCCACAGGGGAAGCTGTGCGCTGAACCGCGCCGGTGATGGTCATAACCCGTTCAATCCGCTATTTTTTTTGTATCGAGAGCGCCGTCCGTGCGCTGGACGATGGCCTGCACGCGCGCTTCGGCCGCACGAAGCTTGCTCTCGCAATGCTCGCGCAACGCGGCGCCGCGTTCATAGGCGGTGATCGCGTCTTCCAGCTTGAGCTGCCCGCCCTCGAGGCCCTTTACGATGCGCTCCAGCTCAGCCAAAGCTTCTTCGAAAGACATTGAGGCAATGTCGCCGCTCATTTCCGTCCAACCATTCCGGATTGCGCTCCGCCATTCGTCAAGCCGTTGCCCTTACTCCCCGCGATCCCTCAAACGCAACCCTGCGGGGGTGGGAAACAGTCCAGCCATGCGTGCTTCAGCGGCCGACGCCGACACCTGAACGGGCCACAGCTGGCTCTCAGTCCGGCTTTCTGCGAATTACAAAAGAAAGAACGCCGCCCTCTTCGCCAAACGCAACCAGCGCGTGCCCGCTCTCCCGACAAAACGCCTGAAAGTCGGACACGGAAGCGCGGTCCGTCGCAAGCACCCGCAGCCTGTCTCCAGCGCCGAGGCCACGAAGAGCCCGATTGGCTTTCAACACGGGCAACGGGCAGCTGAGGCCCCTTACATCCAGAATTGTCTCATTCACGACGCGCGATCCATCTGCGGCAGATTGCGGCAAAGGTAGACATAAGAACCATCCTGCGCGATTCCTTACAATCCGACCTCCCCAATTCATGTGAAGTGGCCGTGCGCGGCAGAGCTTCCTACAAAAAACGAGGCTGAAGAGCTATGAACGACTGGCGGCTTGGAATCGATGTTGGCGCCACGAAAATCGAAATCGTGGCCCTCGACCGCACAGGAGAGATGAAGTTGCGTCGGCGCGTGCCGAATCCGGGGCAATATGACGCACTCCTCACTACAATTCGCGACCTTTCGAACTCGGCCGCCGACGAACTGGGCGCATCTTCCTCAAGCACCCCGCTACCAATCGGCGTAGGCATTCCGGGATCGACGGATGCGTCGAGCGGCCTTGTGAAGAACGCCAACGCCACATGGCTTAACGGCAAGCCTTTCGAGCGCGACCTTCCTGAAGTCGCGGGCCGTCCTGCCCGCGTCGAGAACGACGCGAACTGTTTCGCGCTGTCGGAGGCCATCGACGGTGCGGCTGCGGGAAAGAACGTCGTGTTCGGCGTGATCATCGGGTCCGGCATGGGCGGCGGTCTGGTGGTGAACGGCAAGCTGGTTTCGGGCCTCAACCATATCGCCGGAGAATGGGGCCATACGCCCCTGCCCTGGCCACGTCTGGAAGAGTTCCCCATGCCAAAGTGTTTCTGCGGCAACGAAGGCTGTCTGGAGCGTTTCCTGTGCGGGTCGGCGCTGGCCGAAGACTGGCAGGGACCGGGCCATCGTAGCGTGGAAGGCATTGAAGACGCCGCTGCGAATGGAGACGCCAGAGCCGTCGCGGCGATCGACCGCTACGTTGATCGGTTCGCCCGCGCCTGCGCGATGCTGATCAATATCCTCGACCCCGACGCAATCGTCCTCGGCGGCGGCGTGTCCAATCTCCGCGCCGTGCGCGAGCGCACGCAGGGGCTGTTGCAGCGCCACGTCATCACCCCCGGCTGCAAGACTCCGATTCTCGGCAACAAGCACGGAGACAGCTCCGGCGTACGGGGAGCCGCGTGGCTGTGGGAGCCTGCCGAAACGACCCGCTGACGAGCGGAAGCGCTCCGGCGTTATGCCGGGATTGCGCCTCACTTCTGCCGCGCAACGCGCGTGTCGCGCGTTGCCCATCGTGTGGCTCGCGCAGAATTGTATCGCACCCGGATCTTGAGCGGCTGTCCATCGTCCATGTCGACTGCGACGCCTTCTTCGCCAGCGTCGAGAAGCATCGACGGCCGGAACTGGCGGGCAAACCCCTGCTGGTCGGCGGAACCGGCGATCGGGGCGTCGTCAGCACCGCCTGCTACATCGCACGTCTGAGCGGAGCGCGGTCGGCGATGCCGATGCGGCAGGCGCGGCAGCTTTGCCCTGACGCCATCGTTCTCGAACCGGACATCGCCGCCTATCGCGCGGTCGCGAAGACGATGCGCGAGATGATGAGTGCGCTGACGCCGCTGGTCGAAGCCAAATCGATCGATGAAGCCGTGCTTGATTTGTCGGGAACGATGCAGCTTCACGGGGCTCCGCCCTGCGTGGTGGCCGCCCGCCTTGCCCTGGCGGTTGAACAGGAGCTGGGCGTTTCGATCTCCGTGGGGCTCGCCGAGAACCCGATGATGGCCAAGCTGGCCGCCGAAATCGACAAGCCGCGAGGATATGGCGTCATCGGAGCCGAAGCGCCGGAGTGGCTCGCCCCGCGTTCAGTCCGCACCCTTCCAGGAGTCGGAGCCGCTCAGGAACGAGCTCTTGGCCGTGCAGGCTTCACCACGCTCGGCGCCATTGCCGCACTAAGCGACCACGACGCTGTGCGGCGGCTTGGCCCTCATGGTCCATCGCTCGCTGCGCGCGCACGAGGCGAGGATGCAAGGCGTGTGACCCCGTCTCGCCCCGCCAAATCGGTCAGCGTCGAAACAACGTTCGCAACAGATATCTCCGCTGTTGCGGAGCTGGAGCGCCGCCTGTGGCTGCTTTGCGAACGCCTCGGGGCGCGACTTCGCAAAGGCGAACTCTCGGCGACAGGGATTTCGCTGAAGCTCCGCACCAGCCGTTTCGAGACGCGGACACGCGCTGCGCAGCTTTTCACGCCTACGATCTTGCCGGAGCGTCTGTTCGCGCTCGCTCGCGAACTGCTGACGAAAGAAATCGATGGCTCGGCATACCGCCTGCTGGGGATAGGGACCAACGGGCTGGCTCCATTGGCCGCAGCGGACCCGCCTGACCTCGCTGACCCGAACTCAGGCCGCCGCGCCGCCATGCAGAACGCCATAGATTCGATTCGGACGCGCTTTGGCGACACGATGCTCAATCGGGGGCGAGCGCTGGACCGCAAGTGACCCCGGCCCGGCAATACACAATCTGGCCGCGCAGACGTCCACACCCGGAGCGCGCGCACGCCGCGCGTCGGAAAAAAACGATGCGAAAACGACACAATGCGAGCCTAACCGAAAAATTCACACTCATTTCGATACAATAACACTTGCGTGCGCCACTGCACGATTTCGATACTGGCGCGAGTCAGACACTGGCAGGCACACCCGCCAAGCGAAGCCGGTGAAAACGAAATGGAGTGTTCATGGTTCGCCGCCTTCTCCCGCGCAATAAAGTATCCCGCATAGCGTTGTGGAGTTCGGTATTTATCGGCAGTTCCACTTTGGGAGGGCTTGCGGCGAATGCTGCTGCCGACACTACGGCGGTGAAGCATGTCGCACGTCACGGCAAAACACGATCAACGCATGGCGGCGTGGTCACGCCTGCTGCGTCAACCGGTTCAGTTCAGCGTCAGGCAGGAGTCGCTCCGGCCAAAAGACCGGCGCACCTGGTCGCCAATGGCGACGAAGCTGTCGCCGTAACGGCGCAAAGACATATCTCGCACAATTCTGAAGTAGTGGTCGGACGAGCTGAAATCGAGCAGATGGTGTCCGGCTCCAATGTGCTTCGCATGCTGGCGCAGGTTCCCGGCGTGAGCTTCAGCGCAACCGACGCCCTTGGCATCGACACATGGGGCGCCAGCATCTACATGCGCGGCTTCTTCATGGACCAGTTGGGCGTAACCGTCGACGGAGTTCCGCTGAACGACCAGACATACACAAATATCAACGGGCTCAACGTCAACAACGCCGTCATTTCCGACGATATCGATCACAGCAGCATCTCGCAGGGCGCTGGCGCCGTCGATCTGCCGTCGAACACCAATCTTGGCGGGACGATGCAGTTTTTCATTACGCCCCCGAAAGACAAGTTTGGCGGCAAGGTGCTACAGGGCTTCGGCAGCTACGGCATGAAACGCACCTACGTTCGGATTGACAGCGGCATTCTCAACCCCAGCGGCACGAAGTTCTTCGTCGATTATTCACGGAGTTACGAGAAAAAATACGACGCGCCCAGCCCCGCCTTCATGCAGCAGACCGACGCCAAGCTTGAGCAGCCGATCGGCGAGCGCAGCAAGATGACGGCGTTTTTCAACTGGACCAATGCTCAGGTCTGGGGATATGCGGACAAATCTCTTGATATTCTGAACACGGTCGGATGGCGAACGGAATCGTTCTATCCGAACTACGCTGGCGCCTATGCGGCCGCGCAGTGGAACTGGGCCTGCTCCGGGCTTTCCAATCCTGGAAATTCCTGCGCCTCAAGCGGACCAATCACGAATCCTCTGACCGGGCAACCTCTGGCGCAACGCGGCCCGAACCAGTTGCCCGCTGGCTGGGAGAATACGAACGAAACCGCTGGCGTCGCATATTATGACGCAGGGCAGGCGTCGACGGATTATATCGGCGGCATGACATTCGATCTCGCGCTTACCGACAGGTTACGCTGGATTACGACGCTTTACGGACACAGCGACACATCCTACGCCACCTATGGCGACCCCTACGTACCGTCGTTGACCGGAGCGCCATTGTCCGAGCAGGTCTGGCAGTATCGACAGGAGCGTTACGGCTTCAATTCGGCGTTCGAGTACAAGATCGGAAAACATACGATCAACACCGGCGCCTGGTATGAAAACAACAATCAGTGGGCCGGACAATTCTGGTATAACGAACCTGTTCTGGGCGAAGGGTCGCCGCTGAAGACCGTTGGCCCTTACACAACCTACGGCCCGGCCTTCGCCCAGAATTATGGATTCCAGTGGAACACCAACACGTTTCAATATCACGTCATGGACACGTGGCGTCCTCTGAACAACCTGACTGTGCTGCTTGGGTTCAAATCCATGTTGCAAACCACGTCTGGCGGATCAAACTACACAAATCAGGAATCGTACGACGGCACGCTGCCGACGTACGAAGGGAATTTGCCCAACGGTTCGATGACGGCAGCGTCTGCTTTCTTGCCGCATATCAACGTCAGCTGGCATTTCCTTCCGGGGCATGAACTCTACTTCGATATTGCGGAAAACATGCGCCCCTACACCGTGGCGCCCACCGGCGGCAGCGCATCGCCCTGGGCGATTTCGAGCCCTTCCGGCTCCGGCGTCACGAACCAGCAGCTTTTCGACAGCATTCGTCGATCCGTTCGACCCGAGCGAGACTGGATCTACCTGGTGGGATATCGTTACAACTCTCGCCTGCTGACTGCTTCGGTCGACGCGTATCACGCAGACATCTCTCATCGCCTGATCTCGGCTTCGGTCGGCTCGCTCAACAACCCGCAGACATCGCTGCTCGACACCCGCAAGGCGACGATGTACGGCATGGACGCATCGGCGACGATACGGCCGTTCGCATCTGGACCGCTGCGTGGACTGTCGATCTACAACTCAGTCAGCTACAATCACTTCACATACAGTAAAAACGTCAGCATCATGGACGGAAACGGGGATTATCACGATCTCCGTGGCGCCAAAATGACCGGCTATCCGCAGGTGATGTACAAGGCGAACGCCAGTTACTCTTACAAGCGCTTCAACGTTCATTTTGACGTCAATTATTATTCAAAACGCCCGTTCACGCTCATCAATAATCTTTATGTTCCGGCGTACTGGCTGGCCAACACAGGCGCTCAATATTCTTTCGGCGATTACTGGGTTCTGAAAAACGTCACGTTCGGTTTCAACGTCTATAATCTCTTCAACGCCAAATACATCGCCATGATGGGCGAGAACGGATTCCCTGTGTCCACCGATTACCAGTCGATGGAGCGCGGCTCTGTCCGCGAATATTTCGGCACGGTCAGCACCGAGTTCTGATCTCAGCACTTCTCGCTTTTCAATGCAGGGGCGGCGTCCGAGCGGCGGCCGCCCCCTCCATGAACGGCGCCGGGCTTTACGCCCATCGCGGCGCTCAGACCTCGCATACTCACGATCGTCTCAGATACTTATTTTCTGAACTCCGCTAGAGAGCCACCTGGCCCATAGCGCCCCCGGGGCCGGCACCCTGGAAATTTCCCTGAATGTAATTTGCGCTCACGGCTCGCGACGTGGGTCCCCTCGCCTTCGCGAGAAACTTCCGACGCCTATTCGTTGGCCGCCATCCGAAATACGCTCAATATGTCAATTTCAACATCCCCCTGACCTCGTGAGCGCTTGACGCCAACAACTGCGCGCTCACGCACCTGAAGCATCCGTTACAATATTGAATATGATGCTTTATATTATTTACACTTTCCACTCATTGAATCACCGTCTCTCTGGCGCCATCGTTTGGTCTGCGCCAAAGAAGAAGCGTCTCTGATTTCGAAATATTCGTCACGAGCCGCCAATACTCGCATTGCGCCGCGCGCTCCTTCCCGTCATCCAAGAGAACACTTTCATGCCAGAAATTTTAGCAACACCCATCAAACGTCGACAATTTCTTGGGGCGGCCGCACTGACCTGCGTTGGCGGAGCTTTGGGCGGACAGGCCCGCGCCGCCAATCCAGGCGTTACGTTGAGGGTGGCGACTTTTCGCGGCATGGACTCCACACTACTACCAGCGGCGCACGTCGCGGATTTCCCTTACACCGTGGCTTACAGCGAATTCAATTCCGGCAACCTCATCGCGCAGGCCATCAACGCCGACGCCATCGATCTGGGCGGCTGGAGCGAGATTCCGATGGTGTTCGCCGCAGCCGCCAAATCGAATGTAGCCGTCGTGGCTACTCTCGAAGGTCCGACGACCGATCAGGCGGTGCTCACGCCCGCCAACTCTCCCTATAAATCCATCAGCGATCTGCGCGGCAAACGCGTCGGATACATCCGCGCCACTACAGCACATTACTTTCTGATCCGGATGCTTGAGCAGGCCGGGCTTTCATGGACGGATATCCAGCCCGTCGCCCTTTCGATGAGCGAGGGATTGACCGCTATCAAATCCGGCAGCCTGGATGCGTGGGCGACATACGGTTACGCAATCCAGATACTGGAAGCCGCTGGCGCGGCGCGGGTTCTGCAAAGCGCCGCCGATATTCTTTCCGGACATTACTTCATCGGCGCCAACCCGCGCAAATTGGGGGATCCGGCTTTCCGCGCCGCCGCCGCCGATTATCTTGACAGACTCAACCGTGCATACGCCACGCTCGCAGCCGACAAGGCGTTATGGGCCAAAGTCGTCTCGCCTGTCATCCACGTTCCCGAAGATGTCGTGCTCGCCTATTTGCGCGCGCAGAACCGGCCATATCGCGCCCGAGCCTGGCGACAGGACGATATCGTCAGCGCCGACGCAGTAGCAAGAACGTTTGCAAAAGCAGGTGTTTTACCGCAAGACGCCAACGTCGCCGCAGTTTTCTCACCCGCGCTTTCAAAGCTTCTTCCGGCTTGACGGTCTGCGCGCCGCCACGATCGCGGCGCGCAGATTTAGATTTTCTAAATAGAAACACCAAGTGATTTAAGAAGCGTCTCGCGCATATCTTCAAAGACAGGATCGACGTGTTTACGGGGCCGCTCAAGGGCCACAGGCATATCCACCCTGATCCTGCCACGCTCCAGAACAACAGCGCGGTCGGCCAGCAATAGCGCCTCGTCGACGTCGTGAGTCACGAGCAGAACGGCACAGCGACGGCGCTTCCACAGCTCTCCAACCAGCCCCTGCATTTTCAGACGCGTAAGGGCGTCCAGCGCGGCGAAGGGCTCATCCAACAGCAAAAACCCAGGCTCCCGCACAAGCGCGCGCGCAAGCGCTGCGCGCTGCGCCTCGCCGCCAGAAAGGGTAAGCGGCCACGCGTCGATCCGGTGCGCAAGTCCGACCTCCTCCAGAATCGCCGCCGCGCGATCTCGCCCGTCCTTTCCCTCCTGTCCCAGAACAACGTTCTCCCAGACGCGCTTCCATGGAAGCAGACGATGCTCCTGAAAGACGACCGAAACTTCCCGAGGACGCGACACCGCGCCTTCGACGACAGGATCGATACCCGCCAATGTGCGCAAGAGCGTCGATTTACCCGAACCGCTATGTCCCAGAAGCGCCACGAACTCACCAGGAGCAATGGCGAGATCGAGCCTGTCCAGCACGGCGGGGCCATCCCCAAAACGCCGCGTCAGCCCTTCCACGATTACCGCGACGTTACCGTCCTCATGGCTCCCGGCATGGACGGCTACAGTTGCAAGCTCGCTCTGCGCACGCTTCAGCACCGCGCTCATCGTGCCGCTCCTCGCGCCAGCGGACGCCAGACGAGAAGCTTCGCTTCAAGGAAACGAACGATCTGATCGGAAAGCAAACCGAGGACGCCGTAAACCAGCAAGCCGACCATAATGATGTCCGTTCGGAGGAAGTCTTCCGCGTCCATCATCATATGACCGATGCCGCTTTCCGCGTTCACCTGTTCGGCGACCACCAACATCAGCCACGATACGCCGACAGCGTAGCGAATGCCGATGAGAAGATCTGGTAACGCGCCCGGCAAAATCACGTTACGGATCGTGTCCAGACGGGAGAGGCCCAGCGTGCGGGTCATTTCCAGCAACTTCGGATCGATCGACCGCACGCCCTTGTGGAGGTTCAGGTAGATCGGAAACGTGGCCCCAAGCGCGACGAGGAGCACTTTCGGCGTCTCACCGATGCCGAACCACAGAATGAACAGCGGCACGAGCGCCAGTGCGGGTAACGTGCGCATGATCTGCAGCGGCGCATCGACCAGATCCTCCCCGACGCGCGAAAGTCCGGAGAGCAGGGCCAACGTCACGCCGACGACCGCCGCAATGCCGAACCCGGCGCCCGCGCGCAGCAGGGAGACGCCGAGATTCGATGTCAGCGTCCCGTCAGCGATGAGAGAGGCGGCGGTCTGCGCAATCTGCCACGGCGACGCGACGAGGCGCGTCGACACGAAGCCGGATGCGCACGCGGCCTGCCATACCGCAACAAGAAGCAGAGGCGACAGGTACCGACGAAAGCGCCCCAACTCCCGAAGGGCGATCCGCCCACTTGCGCCTTGAGATCGTCCTCGGGACGCGAGGCTTATGAGGGTTTCCGACATGTTTCGCGCTCCGATTTCCACGTTCAGGGCGCGAAGGTAGTGCATTATATACAATATCGAATGTTAAATTAATTAATCACATCCATTGATGTGTTTTATTTGCCCCCCTTCCCGTCGGTTGGCACTCTCTCCGCTGCAAGCCGCCCACAGCTGGAACAATTCAGGACCGCCCTTAATGCCGCGCCCATTCTTTCATGCAGCCAATTTCTTCCTCGCCATCGCGGCCGCTCTGACAGTTACAGCGACAACGGCGCGCGCAGAGGGCGAACTGGTCGTCGCGGACCAGAGGGGGCTTCAGAAGGCGGTCCTGCAGGCGTCGAAGGCCGATCAGAATCTGCCGTACCGCGTGCGTTGGGTCGAATTCGACGCCGCAGCGCCGCTGCTGCAGGCGTTGGGCGCAGGCGCGGTGGACACGGGTGTCGCCGGCGACGGGCCTTTTCTCTTTGCGTGGGGCGCCGGGCAACCGATCAAGGCCGCTTACTGGCTCCCGCCGCGGGGTGCGGGCCATACGACCGCCGTCGTGACAGGCGAGCATTCCCCGATACGCACAGCAGCAGACCTGTCTGGCAAGACCATCGCGACGGGGCGCGGCTCCATCGGTCATTTGTTGCTGCTGCGTCTGATTCAGACCGGCGCGATTCCGGCTCCCGCCCCCCGTATCGTGTTTCTGCCTCCAGCGCAGGCGAAAGCGGCGCTGGACAGCGGCGCAGTCGACGCGTGGTCGACGTGGGAGCCGTATGTTTCCCTCAACCTTGTGCAGAATCATGGACATGTGGTCGCCGACGGGCAGACTGTGCTGCCCAACAACGGTTTCCTTGTCGCGACTGACTCCGCCCTGAAGAACAAGCGGGCCTTGCTGGCGGATTTCTATCGGCGCGTCAGCGACGCTTCGCGGTGGGCGGAGAACCACCAGAGCGAATACGCGGCCATCCTGTCCCGCCAGACGGGAATGCCGCAGGACGTTTCCGTGGCTGTGGCGAAGGAACTGATCTCCACCCCCGGCCCCGTCAACCCTTCCGTCGTTCAGGCCGAACAGGCGACGCTGGACGCCTATCGCGCCGCCAATCTTGTCGACCATGGCGGTTCGGTCGCCGCCGCATTCATCACCGGATTCGCAGCGCCGTGACCGACCGGGTCCGAACATATGACACGGACGTCCTGATCATCGGCGGCGGCCTGGCCGGATGCTGGACCGCGATCTCGGCGAGGCGGGCCGGAGTCCGGGCCATCGTCGCAGAAAAAGGGTATTGCGGCACATCCGGCGTGGCCGCCTCCGCCGGTCCCGGACACTGGTTCGTTCCTCCCGAAGCGCGGTTGCGGGAAGAGGCGATCGCTCGTCGGATGGCGGGCGCCCAGGGGTTGGGCGACGCGCGATGGATGGAGCGCATCATAGACCGAACGTATCGGACTCTCCCCGATATCGGCACGCATTATCACTACACGCCAGACGATTCCGGCGCCGTTCGGCGGCATGCCTTGCGCGGGCCGGAATATCTCCGCGCCCTCCGCGAGAAAGCGCTTGCTGCAGGCGCCGTCCTGCTCGACCACAGCCCTGCCTTGCAGCTTCTTGGACACCGTGACGGCCGCGTCTCCGGCGCGCAGGGCGTCTCCCGGCAGGGCGACGGCGACGAGTGGCTGGTGCGCGCCGGCGCGGTGGTTCTCGCAACAGGCGGCTGCGCGTTCCGCTCGCACCTTCTGGGCGGTTCGAACAATACCGGCGACGGCCTGCTGATGGCGGTCGAAGCCGGAGCGGCGTTGTCCGGGATGGAATTCTCTTCCTTCTTTACTGTCGCCCCTGCAAACACGCCGTTGTCCCGCGCGATGATTTTCAGTTTCGCACGATATTACGACACGCAGGGGCGTGAGATCGCCAAACCCGCAGCGCCAAACGATCACAGCGCTATCGCCGTTGCGCTGCAAGGCGGGCCGGTCCTGTGCGACCTGTCAGCGACGCCGGAGATCGTCCGTCGTCAGCTGCCGCAGATCTCTCCGAACGTGACGCTCACATTTCGCAGGCTCGGTATAGATCCTTTCACGCAACGCTTTCCAATCTCGTTGCTGGGCGAGGGAACGATACGTGGCGTAGGCGGCGTGCGCGTCACAGGCGAAGACGCCGGAACTGACGTGCCCGGCTTGTACGTGGCGGGCGACGTCGCGTCGCGAGAGCCCGTAACAGGACCGGTCACCGGCGGAGGCGCCGTCAACGCCGCATGGGCTTTGGCGTCAGGTTGCATCGCAGCCGAAGCCGCTGCTCGCAGCGCGCTGGAAAACCCTTTGGACCAGCGATCGATTTTAGAACCTCTGGGTGACGCCGGGTTGTCGACGCGACGTGACCGCACGAATTCGTCGACGACGCGATCCGCGTTTGCGAACACGCTGTCGAAAGGCCCGACGCGCCCGGACGCCAGCGCTTCGAGCGAAGTCGAGATCGTGCTGCGTGAGGAAATGCTGTCCCCGACGCGCCAGTACTTCAGAAACGCCGATACGCTCGCCGCAGCCTCCGCGCGCCTCTCCGCCGCATGGGGTGCATTACGCGACGCGACGCCTCCTTCAGCCGGGCCGCGCGAACGCCAGCGGTTTCGAGAGCTTGCCGCCATGACCGCAACCGCGCGCTGGTGCACCGCAAGCGCCGCGGCGCGCACGGAAAGTCTCGGCATGCACCGCCGCACCGACAGCAGCACTAACGGAAGCGACGTTCCGGCTTATGTAATTTCGGGCGGCGCAGACACCGTCTGGACGCGTCGCCAGGCTGCCGGAACCGTCTCATGATTACTTCTCTCGACACCGAGCGTTGCACCGCCTGCAATCAGTGCGTCGCAACATGCCCACGTGACGTCTTCGAAAAGACCGAACACATCCCGACGATCGCCCGTCCGCAGGACTGCCAGACGTGCTTTCTCTGTGAACTCTATTGCACGGCGGACGCACTTTTTGTTCATCCTGAAGCTGAACCCGCGATGGCGGCGCGCCTCACGCCGTCAGACATCACGCCTCTGCTCGGCGAATACCGGCGGGAGTCGGGATGGGACGAATGGAGCGAGAACCCGCGCTACGCCAACCAGCACTGGCGTATGGAGGACGTGTTCCGGCTCGCCCGCGATGGATGACCTCTTACCGATCAGCCGCGCCGCCCTGCAACATGAAGCGCCCGTCGTCGACGTATTCTGTTATCGTCCCGTCTGCCCTGCTTATCAGCAATAACTGCTCCGGCCTTTCATCATGACCTTTTGGAACGTCACAACCACCGTCCTTCACGCCCGCGACACGCGGGCGGCGCGACACGAGGAGATCACTCGATGAATGTGCTCACGCCCCGACCACATCGCCCGTCGGACGCGATCGAAGCTGCGTTGGACAGGCTGGTTCCGATCTTCGCTGAACGTGCTCCAGCATACGACCGTAGTGGAACGATTGCGCTCGACAATCTTCTCGACCTGAAGGAAGCCGGACTGCTCGCTCTCGCGCTGCCGCACGATAAGGGCGGCGCTGGCATAGGCGTGGCCGAAATCTCGAGGATTGTGGGACGCGTAGCGACCGGCGATCCGACGACGGCGCTGATCCTTGCGATGCAATATCTTCAGACGGGCGCCATCGCGCGGGCCTCGGGCTGGTCGGAGGAGGTTCGTGACGAGCTGTTCGCCAGCGTCGTGCGCGACGGCGCTCTGGTGAACGCACTGCGTGTCGAGCCGGAACTTGGCACCCCCGCACGGGGCGGGTTGCCCGCCACAACGGTCCGCCGTGAAGGCGGGCGTTTCCTGATCAGCGGTCGCAAAATCTTTTCCACCGGATCGACCGCCCTTCGCTGGGGCGTCGTCTGGTCCCGCACCGACGAGGAAACGCCGCGCGTGGGGCAGGTTCTTGTGCCGCTGGACCTGCCGGGCGTGCGGATCGAAGAAAGCTGGCGTCATATGGGCATGCGCGCGACCGCCAGCCACACGATTGTTTTCGAGGACGTGGAAATCCCGGAACGTTACCTCGTGTCGCTGAAGGCGCCGGGCGCGTCCGTCGACGAAGCCGTCGCGTTGGCGAGTTGGCACGCCATCGTCATCGGCGCGCTCTACGACGGCGTGGCGCGCACGGCCCGCGACTGGCTGATCGGCTATTTGAAAGAGCGTACCCCGGCCAATCTAGGCGCGCCTTTGGCGACCCTGCCGCGCTTTCATGCCCTGCTGGGCGAGATTGACGCATTACTTCTCACCAATCGCGCATTGATCGAACACGGGCTGGCGCGCGAAGCCGCTGGAGAACGAGGCGACGCCGACGCTGGCCTGATCAAATACACGGTGACGGAGAACGCCATCGCCGCCGTCGGCAAGGCCGTCGCGGCGATCGGAAATCCGGCGCTCAGTCAGGACAATCCACTCGAGCGCCACTATCGGGACGTGCTGTGCGGACGCATTCACACCCCGCAGGGGGATTCAGCGCTCGGCGGGGCGGGGCGGCTCGCTCTCACCTGATACACAGTGGGCAATCTTCGCCGCGCTGGGCGCAGGTATAAATCAAGACATGCGTCGGACGGTTTTCAACACGGAGCCGGGCCTACTCTTCGAACTGGTCTAAGACTGACACTTCGCGCGCCCGGTAACGTCCTGAAACCCGGCGAGAATTATCCTCGACGTCAGTGCCGAAGCTTGAGTCTGACGGGTATCGATCCATCGTGCACAATGAGGCCAGCTTTTGTTAAACACGGCGACTGCGCTATATTTTTTTGTCAGATCTCGATAATTTCTCCTTTTTGTAGTGATCGAGTTTTGTCTTTATAAAAGCCTCGACCTCATGAAGAACTTTCAACTTACCCCTGATTACGTCGAGCCGCTCCTCAAGAAAGACGACCGTTTGTTCAGGCGTAAGGTTCGCAGCGCCATGCGCTTTCAGCAGCGGCCCAATCTCCTTGAGCGAAAAACCAAGGCGTTGCGCCTGACGCACTTTTTCGATCGTGGTCAGCACGGCAGGGTCATATTCGCGATAGACGCGACTTCCGGCTCGCCGCTCGGTCGAGGCGATCAGGCCCATCTCTTCGTAATGACGGACGCCATCCTTCGACAGGCCAGCGATCCTCGCCACTTCACTGATCAGCATTGCGCGCCTCTTGACTGTGGGGTTTCCCCACAGATTATCTGAATGGCCATGTGAATAAAGCCGCATGGAGCGATACTGACATGGCCAATGTTTCCAAACCCGTCGCCCTCGTATCGGGCGCATCGTCCGGCATCGGCAAGGACATAGCCCTGCGCCTCATCCGGGAAGGCTACGTCGTCTACGGCGGCGCACGCCGCGTCGGAAATATGGCGGATATCGAAGCCGCCGGCGGTCACGCCATTGCTCTGGACGTCACCGACGACGCTTCAATGACGCAGGCGGTCGACCGGATCATGCGCGAACAACGTCGCCTCGACGTGCTGGTCAACGGGACCGGTTACGGCCAATACGGAGCGCTGGAAGACGTGCCCATGGCGGAAGCCCGCCGTCAGATGGAGACGAACCTGATCGGAGCCGCCCGGCTTGTTCAGCTTTGTCTTCCTCATATGCGCGCCGCTGGCGACGGCGCGATCCTCAATATTTCCTCGATCGGTGGAAAGTTCGCGCTGCCGCTCGGCGGCTGGTATCACGCATCCAAGTTCGCCCTTGAGGGATATTCAGACGCGCTGCGGAACGAAGTGCGCCAGTTCGGGATCGAGGTGATCGTGATCGAGCCGGGCGGAATTGCCTCCGAATGGGAGAGCATCGCAGCGGATGAAGCCGCACGCCTTTCGGGCGGCGGCGCCTACGCTGCGATGGTCGAGAAATTCCGCAACATGCGGGGCAAGCGTCAGGCCCCGCCGCCCGCAGTAGTGTCCAATCTGGTTGTCCGAGCGTTAAACGCACGACGCCCGGCCACCCGGTATAGTGGCGGGCTTATGGCGCGACCGTTGTTGTTCCTGCGGCGTCACCTGTCCGACCGGATGTTCGACCGCCTTATCATGTCAGCTTTTCGCTGACTCGCCCCCGCGGCGGCGCATACAAAACCGAACAAGGATATGAACAATGATCCAGATTGATCGCCTCGATCACCTGGTTCTGACCGTCGCCGATATCGAAAAAACATGCGCGTTCTACCGGAACGTTCTCGGCTTCGAAATCGTCACGTTCGGAACGGGACGCAAAGCCCTGAAATTCGGACTCCAGAAATTCAATCTTCATCAGGTCGGCCATGAATTCGAGCCAAAGGCGCACAAACCCACATCGGGTTCCGCCGATCTTTGCATCATCGCCACAACACCCATCGAGGAGGTGATCGTCGAACTGATCAGACTGAAAATAGTCATCGAGGAAGGCCCGGTGGAGCGAACAGGGGCCAACGGCCCCATCCGGTCCGTGTATATTCGTGACCCGGATCTAAACCTGATCGAAATTTCGAATTATCGGCTCGCGACGTGACCCGGCGATGACGGTGCAGGCAGGTCGTCCGAGCAATTTCGACATACCAACTCTCCTCCCGTCGCCAAATCGCAACCGGAATCGTAAAATTCAAGACGATCACTTGAGACGCCGCTCTATAAATCAAGCCACATTCAACGAAGAGACGTCATTGACCCAGCAGGTTTTGATGTCCAGCTGTCCCTGCTGAGAGACCCATTCCGGCTTTTCAAATCGCTCGGACCTGCCTGACGCAGGCATGCTCGAACTTCAGTAATGGCCTCTTCCCAGCTCCCAACCGGCGCTGAGGTCCAAGCCAGAGGCGCGCGACCGTCGCGCAGCACACATTCAACGAGGCTCGAACGTCGCGCCGTATTTGCCCTCCTGCCGTTCGGAACAAATTTCTTTGTTTAGCAATACGTTAATGCAAGAAATTCATTTTCACTAACAAAAATAGTTAATTATATAAACACTTGTTAAATGTATTAATTTGGTCCATATATATTTATATAACTTATATTTTTAGTGAATTATCCGACGCGCGACAACCCGCGTCATCAGGAGACGTCCCCGTGTCGCAATCGTCCCAGTCCACGCTCCCTCAACGGATGGCGCGCAATGTTCCTACGGAACTGTTGCGATCGTTCGTCGCGATCGTCGAGGCTGGCTCGATGGCGCAGGCGACGGAGACAATTTTCCTCACGCAATCCGCCCTGAGCCTGCAGATGAAGCGGCTTGAGGATGTGCTGCAACAGAAACTGTTCCGGCGGGACGGGCGTCGCCTGACCCTCACGGCGCCAGGCGAAGAACTCATCTCATACGCGCGCCAGCTTCTGGCGCTCAACGACCGGATCATGCACACGCTCGGACAGAGCGTGGATGAAGACCCGATCACCGTGGGGATGGTGCAGGATTTCGCCGACACGGTTCTTCCCGATGTGCTCAACCGTTTCCGCCTCGAACACCCCCGCGCACGCCTTATCGTCCGCGTTGGCGGGTCGGCGGAGCTTCTGGAGATGTTCGACCGCTCCCGCCTCGACGTCGTGCTGTGCCTCGGTCAGCACGGAGATCGACCGGGCGCGAGCTGGCGCGTCGTTGGCCACGATCAGATGGTCTGGCTGGGCGATACCGCGTTGACCGAACTCGACGAACTTCCGCTTGCCCTGCTCGAACCGCCGTGCCGTTTTCGTGACGCTGCGCTACGGACTTTGACGGAAGCGCGACGTGATTACCGGATCGTGCTGGAGACGCCCAACCTCCCGGCGATGCGCGCAGGGGTGCGCGGACGCCTTGGCCTGAGTTGCCGCACGCGTCGTTTCGCCGCCGCCGAAAGGCTGCCGATCATGGCTCCGGATGCTTTGCCGCCATTACCGGAAATCGAAACGGTGCTGGTCGAACGGGAAGGTCTATCGGAAGCCGCGCGCGATCTCGGCGACCTTCTCGCCCGCACAATCGGCAATCGTTGAGCTGGGCCCAAGAGCGTGATGACAAAAACTTCGTGGTCCGTGCGCTCTTCGGTCCTTCATAAGAAATGGCGCGAAAACACCGATCAGGATGAACGCCGTGGCCAATAACCAGAAAGACAGCACCCCGAGCCTCAACGCCCTCTTCCGCGAACTCGACGCCGAGCGCCGCAGGACATGGGCTCCGGAGGCTTTGGCGATCAACGTCAACCAGCGCGCGACGCTGCGCCGCGACCACGGCGCGTCTCCCCATGTGCAGATTGGCGACACGCTGGAGCCCGCCACGCTGCGCAACGCCGCTGGAGAATCCGTTTCCCTGGACTCGCTGACCGAAAAAGGGCCTGCCGTCATTGTCCTGTTTCGTTTTGCGACCTGTCCGGCGTGTAATATCGCCCTCCCGTATTATCGCGATACTCTCTGGCCGTCGCTTCAGGCCGCAGGGGTCGCGCTCGCGGCGGTTTCGCCGCAGCCCTTCCCGGCTCTGAACGACATCGCCACGGCGCATGCTTTGCCGTTTCCCGTGCTGTCCGACCCGCAACTTGCTTTCGGTCGGGCCCTCGGCGTGACCTACCAGTTTGACGACGCATCCCGCGCGGCTGCGGAAGCCAAGGGGGGGACGCCGCACGCGCTCAACGGCGTCGACATATGGGAACTGCCGAAGCCCGCTGTCCTGATCATCTCTCCGGATCGCAAGGTTCTGTTCGCCGATGTTTCTCCGGACTGGATGGAGCGAACGGAGACCTCGACGATTCTGAAGGCCCTCGGCCTGACGCCAACGGAAATATCCCATGCTGCGTGATGCGGACACGCCCACCGCCACAATTTCTCCCGGCGATGTAACGCAAGACGATTTTCGGCGCGCCATGAGCCTGCTCGGCGCGCCGGTCGTACTGGTGACGACGGATGGCCCGCACGGGCGGCACGGGCTGACGGTCTCGGCCATATGCAGCGTCAGCGACACCCCGCCCACCGTTCTGGTCTGCCTCAACCGGTCCAATCGGTCGCACGCCGCCTTTCTGCTCAACGGCGCGATCGGGATCAGCCTGCTCGCCGAAGGACAGGAAGCGATCGCGGGCGCGTTCGCCAGCAGTCGCCTGAGTTCGGAAGAACGTTTCGCCAATGGCGTGTGGCGCGTGGGCGCAAGCGGCGCGCCCCTGCTCGAACAGGCGGTCGCGACGCTCGATTGCGCCGTTGCGTCTGTGCAGACCTCCGGCAGCCATGACGTTCTGTTCTGTCGCGTCAACGCCATCGCTCACCCGTCGGACGACGGACACGGCCTTGCCTGGTTCGACCGTCGCTTTCACGTCCTTCCCCGTTTCACGACGCAATTTTGAAGACACAGGTTCGGTCGACGATGAAATCTTCCTATGCTCTTTCCCGCCGATCGACGCTCGGCCTGCTCGCGGGCGCGGCGCTCCCCTTCGCCGCGCGCGCCGATGGTCCCCACGACATGAACTGCATGCCGGCGTCCGGCGACAGCCCGGCGCCTGCGCCATCCGGCCCGCCGCGTAAGGTGACGATTGCGTGGAACGAAACTGCCGTCTGCACGGCCGCCGTTCCGGTTGCGAAGGCAAAGGGATTTTTCGCGCGTCGTAATATCGACGTCGATTACGTAAATTTTGCAGGATCCACCGATCAGTTGCTGGAGGCGCTGTCCACCGGCAAGGCGGACGGAGCGCCGGGGATGGCCCTGCGCTGGCTGAAGCCATTGCAGCAGGGATTCGACGTCAAGCTGGTCGCGGGGCTGCACGCGGGATGCATGTTCCTCATGACCACGCCGACCTCGGGCCTATTCAAACTTCAGGACCTGCGTGGGAAGACCATCGGCGTCACAGATATTGGCGGCCCGGATCGCAACTTTTTCTCCATTCGCCTGAAAGAGGCGGGCGTCGATCCGGAAACGGACGTGCAGTGGCGGCAGTTTCCGGTCGACCTGCTGCCCGTCGCGCTGCAACGCGGCGAGGTGCAGGCCTTTTCTGACGGCGATCCGTTCTCGACCATGCAAAAGAAGCAATTCGGACTGATCGAGATCGACAGCAATATGCGCGACAAATGGGCGCACACGACATGCTGCGTCGTCGGATTGCGCGGGTCGCTGATCCGGGATGACCCCACGACCGCCACGGGCGTTGCACGCGCGATTCTTGAAGCAGGCGCCTGGCTCTCCTGCAATCCGGACGAGGCTGCCGAAATCTTCAAGCCATACGCGCCGAAAGCGAACGCCGCCGATCTGGCTGCCATCATCCGCGCGCAGGGCCATCATCACCAGACGTCGGGCGCAGCTTTCCGGGACGAGATCGTGCTTTACGCCGACGCTTTGAAGCAGGTCGGCGTCTTCCGACCGTCGCTCGACTCCCACCGCTACGCCGAGCGATTTACTCAGGATCTGTTCAGCTCATGAGCCAGCGCCTCGCCTCATCCGTCCGGTTCGTACCCTCCCCGAACGCCACGACCGTCCGGCGTGCGTTTCCGCTGGCGCAGACGCTCCCATGGCTCGCCGGTCCGGTGTGGCTTGTGGCGGCGCTCGTAACGTGGCGCGTTCCCGACGCAGACGATTTTCCCGCCACGAATGACCTCGCCGTTCTGTTCGCGGCCGTCGGCGTCGTCCTTATGGTCGCAGCAGCTGGTCGCCGCCTGTCCGCCCGCGCGCCATGGGCCATCGCGCTTGGCGTAGGGTTCGGATTGTGGGAAGTCGCGCAAGCCAAGCTGCTCTGGCTTCCCCGCCCCTTCTTTGGAACGCCTCAGGACCTGCTCGACGTGTTTCAGAGCGACTGGCGCAAGCTCGGCGATAGCCTGCTGCATTCGCTCGCATTGCTGGCGACAGGATATCTGGGTGGGGCGACGCTGGGGATCGCCGTCGGCGCTGGACTGGGGCGGTCGCCGCGCTTCCGCTACTGGGTGCGTCCGATCATGCGGTTGGTTGGGCCGCTGCCGCCGGTCGCCCTGTTGCCGCTTGCATTCGTCCTGATCCCATCGAGCAGAGTTGCCGGAGACGCGTTGATGGCGCTTGCGGCTGGATTTCCGGTCGCGGTGCTCACATGGTCCGGCATCGCCGCCGTGGACCCGGCCTATTATGACGTGGCCCGCACGATGGGCGCGAAACAGCGCTTCCTGCTGTTTCACGTCGCCTTACCCGCGGCTACGCCGCAGATTTTCGTCGGGCTGTTCATGGGCCTCGGCGCGTCTTTCTCGATGCTCGTCGTCGCTGAAATGCTGGGTGTGAAATCCGGCCTCGGGTTCTATCTGCAGTGGGCGCAGGGATGGGCGGCCTATCCGAACATGTATGCTGCGCTGCTTGTCATGTCGTTGATGTGCTCTGCATTGATGACGGTTCTGTTCAAACTGCGCGACCATTTGCTGAACTGGCAGAAGGACGGCCTGAAATGGTGATCTCCCCCAGCCGGACGACGCCCCTCGCCCTGCGTCTCGAACACGTAAGCCATGCCTTCCATTCGGACGGCGCGGTCGTCCCTGTTATCGACAATGTATCGTTGCAGGCGGCGCCTGGAGAGTTTGTGGCGCTTCTCGGACCGTCCGGGTGCGGCAAGTCAACGCTGCTGCGTCTGATCGCAGGGCTGGAAGCCCCTAAGGAAGGGGCAATCTATGGCGACGACTCGCCCGTGACAGGCCCCGGCCCCGATCGCATCATCATGTTTCAGGATCCGACGCTTTATCCGTGGCGGAGAGTTCGCGGCAATGTCGCGCTGGGGCACGACATAAACGGACGCGCCGACGACGAAGCAGTCACCACTGCGCTGAAACTCGTCGATCTGCTCGACTTCGAACGCGCATGGCCACACCAGTTGTCGGGCGGCATGGCTCAGCGGGTGGCGCTTGCCCGCGCGTTGGTGAATGACCCGCGGTTGCTGTTGCTCGACGAGCCTCTAGGCAAGCTGGATAGTTTGACGCGCCTGACCATGCAGACAGAGATTCTGCGCGTTTGGCGTGAAAAGCAGTTCACGGCCCTGATGGTCACCCATGACGTCGAGGAAGCGTTGTTGCTGGCGACAAGAATCGTCGTATTCAGCCCCAGACCGGCGCGTGTGCTGGCGGATATCCCCGTATCTCTCCCCGAGCGACGCCATCGCGACGATCCTAAACTTTTATCTCTCAGGAAAGATATTTTAGCGCAGCTAGGACATCGGGAAGACTGGTAGGCCGCTCAGGATTTAGCTGCCAGATTCGTCAATCACCAGACCCGACGACGTCAGTTCTCGCGAAAACGTCGGGACTGGTTGCAGGACGCCCCGGCGCCTTCGCGAGATTCTGCGGGAAGGTGTGCCCGTGGGTTAAGGCACATTTTGTATATATGTTATTCTAATTCGGTTTAACAGCGATTAATGGCGCAATCGCGATAGCGTGATGGTCGCGGCGAGGCCGCCATAAGCGGCGCTTTTTGGACGGTCAGGAGTCCAAAAACAAACTTCGCCTTCAGTTTCGCCTCACATGCCGAAGACGGACTGGCCGTCATCTTTCCTCTTTCAGCGAGGGAAGTTTCCGCTAACCGGCGAAAGCGCATAAAACTGCCGCGACAACCTTCTATAGCACGGCCATCTCGAATCGTGTTGCGCCTGACATCCGCTGCTCTCGCTGAAAAAGATCTGCGCTCAGAGCAGCGAGCCCCTGCGAAACGCCCAAAGCAGGCTTTCAGTCGTTGCATTCCGTGACAAGCGCCGACGCGCCGCCGCCACGATTGTATTGCAACGATGCGCCGGGATTAAGCGAAGGATGATTCTATGAAGAAGATAATTGTGCTGGCTCTCGCGACTCTCAGCCTCGCCGCATGCTTCCCGCCCGGAGGCCCGGGGGGGCCCGGAGGCGGTGGCCCAGGTGGTGGAGGCGGTTACGGTCGTGGGCAGGGCGGCGGAGGCGGCTACGGTGGAGGAGGACAAGGGGGTGGCCAGGGTGGCGGCTACGGCGCCTACGGCGGCGGCCAACAGGGCGGCGGTTACTGATCCACCGTCATATCTATAACTGTGTGGGCCCGGCGCTCAGTCGGGACCACGCGGTCGCCAGATGTCTAGCGGGCGCTTCATCACACACATGCTGACGAGAACTGCCCCCAGCCCCTGGCGCGCACATCGACCGTCGCCAGCACGATCACCCCCTCGGCGCGCATTATCCAGAACCCAAACATTACGGACAGGATTAATAATTCCCGATTGCGCTGATGCTCGGGCGCCCGTTGGGGTGGGGGGGTACAGACCAATCGTCCACCGCCGTAACCTGATCGTCCTCCAGTTGGGCGACGAACGCGGATACCGGCAGGCTCCTGCAACCGAAATCCTGATTTTCAGTTCGCTGCCGCATCGCGCGGCGGCGGAGGTGGGGGACACCCATCTCGTGGCGGCGGCGGAGGAGGACGACCATTCCCGGAAGGTGGCGGCCCTCCGTCAGGCGGTGGCGGCATATCGCGACCACCGGGCGGAGGTCCGCGCTTTCCATCTGGCGGCGGTGGCGGGCGTTTGCAGCGCCCTTCCCCGTGCCTGAACCCTGGTTGCGCTTCTCCAGACGCCGCCGACTGCGCGGACGTGTAATTCTCCCCGTTGTAGACGGTACTCGTCTGCGCCGAAGCGACGCTGCTCAGTGCTACAGTTTGCGCGCCGAGCAGGCTGACCGTTGCACAAACACCCAATACGCGCTTCATCTGAACTCCGCCGGGGAAATACTCCCGGCACGTTGCCCGCATCGCGGCGGGCGCGCGAGTTACGAAGAGCAAGTGTCGGTAACATCGCGTGATGCGATGACGGTGACGCCATTAGCAGATGTCTAGTAGGAGTCGTTCGTTATAAATTTCATCCGCCAAACGACAGACGGAACAATCGTCTCAAACTCTGCTGAAGCAGGCTCACTCTATACTGAAGCCCGCGCCTGTCGTCCGCCTCAATTTTCTGTGACACAGGCGCTAGTAGCGGGAACTTCAGGGAGCGGGCCAATGCAGCCAGCGAGCACTTGACCAAAGCTTTCAAATAGCGAAGAACGCGGAATAATTATTATAAAGCACCTTTTTATAACAAAGAAAATTATAAACAATCCAGATTCATGACTATAAGTGTTCATGCGACCCCGAGCATTGACAGCCGGATTAACGGCTCCCTCCATTTGCCGAAGCAAGCAACAAAAATACTGCTTTCCCGGCAGTTTAAATCATTGCGATTTGCAAACAAATATCACACCATGCTGCGGGCGACGCAGCAAATCGGGGATGGATCGCGTCGCCCGCCCGAACCCCGGCGCAGTCACAGCGTTGAGGGGTTCAGGACGGCGCCAGAATATGCCTCATCTGTCACCGGCTCACCGGCGTCGTCCAACAAAAAAACTATACATATGACCGGCAATGGCCATTGGGTGCCTTCGAGCATATTTTCAGTTGACTCTAATTGAGAATGATATACGTTCTCAACTGTCCCCGACAGGACATCGACTTCCCTCGGCAGTAAAGATGCCGCAAAGGTTAGCCTTTGCGGCATCTTTGCGTGCGTCTCTGTAGAGGCGTAAATGTGAACGCGCCGGATCAGCGGCGGGCTTCATCTCCGACTCAACAAATCGCCCCGACATCTGGACGCTTCGAAAACTTCCAGATGGATTGAATCCAACAAAAAATTCCAATAAATCACGACACAGGTTCAAGCGAAAAAGAGAATAACGACCTGAAGGTGGCAAAGCTTTAAAGTGGATCGTCGCAGGACGAAATTTCGCGAGTTTGAGCGCCTGTCAGGTCAAGCACGAAGCCCCAAAAATCAACTGCGGCTCCTCACCTCTCCACCGCCAACCATCACAGTTCAGTCGCCGCATTGTGGTGGTGAGGCGCGACCTCATGTTTGTAGTAACCTATCGCCCATAGAACCAATATCACTACCAAGATCGGCTTCCACAGCACCCGCAGCGCCGCGAACAGAACCATGGCCAGCAGGATCGAGATGGTGAGGGGAATTATGATGAAAAAGAAGAGCATCTTGCCGCCGTGCCGGGAGTAGTGAATCCGACGAGCATCCTACCTCGAAAACACACGGCTCAATAGGCTTTGCTTATTCTTGTGTGCTGGACTACAGGGGCCGCCGGAAGCCGTTGGTCCAGTCACGTGTTCACAGATAGCGCGCTGAAAAGACATTGTTGGCAAGCGACCGGGTCGCACCTCCGGCGCCACGTTCCTGCCGAGCAGAGAGCCGCCTTGGGAGCCAACCTGCAAGATACACCCGACTTAGATCGTTCTCAGAGCGATCTGGGCTCTGCGCGGTTCATGAAACCAGGGAAAGCCTGCGGTTAATCGAATTCACAGGCGAAAGAGGATGGCTCCGGGTCAGGCTAGGTGTGCCGTGACCAGACATTTGCACGAGCTCTTCTCAATGCCGCTTGATCTTCACGGCCTTCCATAACTCGCGGATATTGACAGAGATAGACGCCACGATCTTGCTGATGAGATTGAGGTTTCGCGCGTTGCGCTCTGGACTGGCCTCCCGACGTCGACAGTTCCTCAAGCTGGCGACGTGGCGGTGATCTAGGCAGTTGAGAGGCATCCTGCCGGTCACGCTTGCATGTATGACGGCAAAATATGGATATCGAATTTCAAACAGCTTCATGGCCTTTATCCAGGACCGGCTTACCGCGCCAAGAAGCCCGCTTACGTGATCTACAGGCACAGGTGAAAAATGAGAGCGTCTGTTTTATCTGCTTTGGCTATCTTGTGCGGCGGGGCCTTGGGATCGCCAGCTATTGCGAGTGAGGCGTCTCCGGCCACGCAGGCATCCGACTTCTACCATTGGTATCTTGCCCAGCCCGGCGCGGCAGAGCCCGCATTTATGGAAACGAAGATTAAAGAATTCGTGACACCTGAACTGGTGACGAAGCTCCGCGCAATCTACAAGGCAAATGACTTTGCCGAGGGGGCAGACTACTTTTTAAAGGTTCAAGACTACGATGAGAAATACTGGAAGAAGCACATAGACGTTTCCACACCAATAACATCGGGCCAGCAAATCTTGGAACTGGTAACGCTAGGGAGCGTCGGAAAAGCGGCACTTTGCGTCCATTTCCGCAAAGTGGGCACCTCATGGAAGATCTTCGGGGTTGATGAGCCTGACCTAAAGACTGCGCCGGCAAACTGTCGCACACACATAACGGAAGAGCCCGCACAATAACGGTGCCGGGCTTACTCGCGTTCGTTTAATGCTTCGGTCACGGTGCGACTTGAAGGGTTCTAAAGGCTTCTGTCTTCAGTCATGTCCGAATTATAACCAATAAATATTGCTGCTGGCACCAGAGTCTCGACGAAGAGACCTGTTCGAGAAACGGCGGGAGATGATGGGGGAGCCGGGCACTCTCATCATCGAAAAGGCTTCGACCTAATGAGTTTTTGCATGCAAAAAATCGAGGCTGGAATTCAAGACTCCACGCACTTGAACTGGGTATCCACGGTGACGCCGGAAGAGCGGAAGCAGGATAGGCCGAGGCCACGATGCCGGGGCGGTTCGCACTAGGTGTGGCTCAAGTCACACGAGGCACGACTTGATAATAGCTTACTTCAGTTCACCAGGGGTCGAAGACACTTTAACCACGCCATTAATTCGCGACATTTTCAGAAAAGCACAGTCTGGTGGAAATTCCATCCGCTGCTCTCCAAAATCAAAATCCGCATTCATAGCTGCCCTGACAATCGAGTCGGCGATATACGCGAACAATTCTCTTCCTTCAGAGGTCGTTTTCCCGCCGTCATTGAAGCCATTTCCGTAATTTTCAGTTCGAAAGAAAAAATTATTGCCTGCTCGAATTTGCATTTGGATCTGCGTCCAGTGTCCCGGCAGGCCCCGTGCGGTTAGAAACAAATCGGCAATACGCAAGGTAGATAATTCGCGCGCCCAGAGACCTGAATTTTGCTCAACGGCTGTCGGTAGATGGCGATCTCCACTGGACGCCTCGTGTCTAGCCGCTCTGACGCTATCCGGTTTTCTTGCCATATGCATTTCTCCCCGAAAGCTTGATTGAAAGGAATCCAAATTGTTTCATATAGTTATATCTCGTTTACCAAGAAGAACCAGATAAAACCACAAAAAGCTGTGCTGAAGTCCCCCATGCAGTATCGTCGGGGGTATCCTAATTACGCAAGGGACACAGCGTGGGTAGCGCCGATCGCGCCACAGAAGCCCGTCATGGCCGGTGAACCACATTTTGGTCCGCGACGCGAACAGTAAAAGCGCGATGCAACCCGGATCGCACGTCAGAGGGGCGAACGGACGCTCCCCAAAGCGCAATCAGCATGAGGGACCACATGGGGAGCGAGCAAGCGAACGAAATCGCCGATTTTTTGATCTTATAATATATTTTTGGAGAGGCTGGCTCCCGAAGTAGGACTCGAACCTACGACCCAGCGATTAACAGTCGCTTGCTCTACCAACTGAGCTATTCGGGACCAGCGGGGCACCGTATAGCCAAGGCAGCCCGGCGCCGTAAAGCCCCTCTGGCAAAGATTTTTTCACCCGGCGTTTTTGACATCCGGCGCGGCTGAGGGCAGCAAGGAACCTGCAGGGCGCAGCCGGAGACGCATCAGAAGCCTATGACCGCGCAGGACGGAAAGAAACCGGCGACCGGACGCAGGCGCGCCTTAATGCTGGCAGGCGGCGTAGCTGGCGCGGCGGCGGCGTATGGCGTGGCGACGCAGTGGCGCCACCCGACGAAGAGCCACCGTGAGCCGGATGGCCGCTTCAGGACCCTGACCCTGCACTGGCCACACGCGGATCGCGATCCGGTGCTGATCGTCGCGCGAGAGCGCGGGTTCTTCGCGAACTACAGCCTCGACGTCAAAACGCCCGGAGAGACACCCACGGGCAACAGCGCCATCAGCGAAATCGCTCAGGACCACGCGATCGGCGCGGTCGCCCCCGCCCTCTCCTGGCTGCCCCGGTTGCATGACGGAATGCCGGCAAAACTGGTCGCTGGCCTTACGGCGGGCTCCTTCCGGGTTCTTGTCCGTGTCAAAAGCGGCGTGACGCGTCTGGAGAGCATCGTCGGGAAGACGATAGCGACGACAGACGAGGACAGCGCCGACCGGCGTTTTTTCTCGGTGCTGCTCCGCCGCAAAGGCATAGACGCAGACCGGAGCGTGAACTGGACCCTGCTCCCCATGAACGAGGTGTCGGGCGCCCTTGCCTCGGGAGATGTCGACGGCGTCGTGGCGCATGATCCGTTCGCCTGGACGCTGCTCACCGCGCCGGGCGCCGGGCTTAAGGAACTGGCGGGTTCAACCACTGGATTGTATGCCGAGCGCGTAAATCTCGTGCTCGGCCTTACGGACGAATTTCTCGACAGCGACCCGGACGGAAGCGTCGCCCTCACCCTTGCGCTACGCGATACCTGTCGATGGATCGCGGCGCATACGGACGAAGTTTCCACGCTTCTCTCGCATCACCTGACTGACATGGATGACGACGCCGTCGATGCGATGCTGGCCCATGAACCTCGGCCGGTTCATCTGCTTGGGCGATGGCTGCGCGACCAGATGGCCCAGTACGCGGACGAACTGAAGCTGATCGGTCGTCTCCCTGACGCTCTGGATTCCGGCGCATTCGCGAAATCGATCTGCCGCAACGTCCTGCACGTCTGAGCGCAACTCCGGGCCATAGCCGGATGCGGCCCTGCACCGCGACCCGATTAGCCTACGGCTCCGTAACGCACGCCCGCGGCCTTGAGCCAGCGGCGATAGGCGACTGAAACCGAGTCGGCGCGGGTGGGAATCTCCGCCTTGGGCGAAAGCGGCAGGCGCGCGGGGCGTTGGTTTTCCAAGATGATCCGGTCCTGCACGAAAATACGCTGCTGGAACTGCGCCAGTTCGGCTTGTGAAGAGGTTCCATCGATCAGAAACATCACCGGATAGGCGACCGAACGCTCCTGATCGACCGGCCTGACGAACAGACAAATCACATCCGGACGCGTCGGGTCGTTCGGGCAGGATTTGTAAAGCAAGGTCAGAAACGGCGCCGCCACGCGATAGGCGTAATCCGTGGTCATGCCGCCAACCGACGACCGCGCCGCCTGCGGCTGCTCGAACCGACACTCCGTCGCCCAGATTTCATCGACGTCGACACGGTGCTCCGTTCGGTAAGGCGCGACCTCGGTGATTGGCTCCGCGCCGAGGATATTGGTGTGGACGAACGGAAAATGCGCCATGTCGAGAAAATTCTCGACGACCCGCAGGCCTGACGTCCGCACATTGATGGCCCCACAGGGCACGACGCGACGATCGGGTTCCGCAGCTTCCGCAATCTCGACGACATCACCTTTCGGTCGCCCCAGCGTTGTCCACAGACAGGCGTGAGCCTTGCGCGCTGGCAGTAAAGCGGCCGTGCCCGCGCGCCGCACCGCGACCCCATCGTCATCGCCTGAAACCAGAAGATCGTAGCCCAACAGACGAACACTCGTTTCACTCGCCTTCAGGGATGCGAGAAACGCAACGGGATACCATTGGTCCAAAATCGCCCTGTCGTCATCTTCCGGTCGCGCCGCCAAGTCGGTCATCGTGCGTTCTCCCTGTCGGTGATCGGCCTTCTGCAACCGCTTAGACTCCCTCCGGCCCGCTGTCGGCGACGACGCGCCCCGAATGACACGCCCCAATGACCTGAATAGCCGGCCCGCGGATGCGACGCCCCTTAGCGCACCGAACGGTAATACGGGGCGCCAAGCGCTGCGGGGGCCGCCATGGCGCGACGCATACGTTTCCACAACACCACAGGAAGGATGATGAAAGCCAACGTGCCGAGATAAGGAAGCATGTTCAGCACCGGCGCCGCGATCGGCCAGCCGCGCGCCTGCCCCAGAAAGCCGATGGCGCTGATTAGCCCGAACAGCAATCCTGCTCCGGCGGCGTTGAATGGCCGGTAACCGGAGAAAATCACCAGCGCGACGGCAATCCAGCCGCGACCCGACACCATCCCTTCCGACCAACTCGGGATGACGGCGAGACTGAGATACGCTCCCGCCGCACCCGCGAATGCGCCGCCCAAGACCGTATACCAGAACCGGATCGCCTGCACCGGAACGCCCACGGCGTCCGCAGCCGCCGGATTCTCGCCAACCGCGCGCATGTTGAGACCATGACGCGTATGGAACAGCAGCATATGCAAAAGAGCTGGAAGGACCAGATAGATCGGGAACACCAGAAGGTTCTGTCCGAAAAATGCAGGACCGATCACCGGTATCGACGACAGCAGAGGAACGGGTTCAGGACCGAAAGTCACGGGTAGCGGCAAACCGGCCACTGAATGGCCGATCGTCGCCGACAGGCCAAGTCCGAGAAACGTCGTCGCCAGCCCGCACAGAACCTGATTGGCCCGCATGACCACGGTGGCGAAGGCGAAGGCCGCGGCGCCCGCAGCGCCGACACAAATCGCCGCCAGCAACCCGACCCACGGGCTCCCGGAGGCAATCGCCGCAAGCGCCGCCGTCGCCGCGCCGATCGACATCAGCCCTTCCACGCCGAGGTCGGTCACGCCGACCCGCTCCGCCAGCACCTCACCAAGCGCCGCGAGCGAGAGCACACCGCCCGCCAGCGCCGCCGTCGTCAGAAGACCAGTCAGAAGCATGATCATGCTGCAGCCCCCGATCGAGTAGACGAAGCGGGCGCGACCGGTCGGTAATGCGCCAGTTCGTCGCCAATCGCGATCAGCAACAGCACGAGTCCTGTAATCGCGAGGACCGCCGTGGCAGCAAGCTGCTGCGTCTGCAACACAATGCCCGCGTCAAGGATCAGCGCCATCAGCAACGCCGCAGGAATAACCGCGAGGCAGGACCGCCGCGCCAGCACCGCCACAACAATCCCGAGATAGCCGAAATTATCCGCCATTCCGCCCTGCAGCCGATGCACCGTCCCGGCGACCTCGAACATGCCCGCCAGCGCCGCAAGCGCGCCGGAGAGCAGCATCACGGCGATCACCCGGCCGCGCATCGGCATCCCGGCATAGCGTGCTGCGCCCGGATTGGCGCCGCTGACGCGCACTTCGTAACCCCAGCCAGTCCAGGTCATGATTGCCGCCAGCCCCGCCGCGATCGCCAGAGAAAGCGGAAATCCCCAATGCACGACGCCCCATAATTCGGGGATTGCGTCCGATATGCGGCCAGAAGACGCAAGAGCCCCCGTTACCCTGTCGCGCCATGGACCGGTCGCCAGCCAGTACGTAAGCAGCCCGGCCACGAAGTTGAGCAGCAATGTGGTGATGATCTCGCTGACGCCCGCATAAGCGCGCGCAAGGGTCGGCACGACAATCCACGCCATGCCACAGGCGATCGCGGCAAGAGCCATAAGCGGCAGCACGATGATTTGCGGGCCGGGCAGGTACAACCCCACGCCCGCCGCGCCGATCGCGCCAAGGTAGAACTGCCCCTCGCCGCCGATGTTCCACAATCCGATGCGGCTGGTGACCGTGACGGCGGCGCCGGTCAACACCAAGGGCGTCATGAAAAGCGCAAGATCTTCCAGCCCAAAACGGGAACCAACCGTCGAGCGCAACACCAGTTCGCCCAGAACGAACACATCGCGCCCGGACAGCGCCAACAACACGCCGACGATCAACGCCGCAGCGACAAGCGCCGCAGCCCGCCACGCAAGCACCAGCCGGGCTGGCGCTGTGGGAAATCGCTGAAACCGCGTCATCCCACGCCTCCTCCCGACGCCGCATCCTCGCCCACATTGCGACCGCCCATCAGCAGCCCGATCCGTTCGATATCCGCGCCCTCCGCGTCGAGCGTCGCCATCAACCGCCCGTGGAACATCACCCCGATCCGATCCGAGAGGTTGAGCAGTTCCTCCAGATCCTCGGAAACCAGCACAATGGCGACTCCCTTGTCCCGCAACTCAGCGAAATAGCGGTGCATGGTCGCGATGGCGCCGATATCCAGCCCCCGGCTCGGGTAGGCGGCCACCAGCACGCGGCTGGCGATGCGCATTTCGCGACGCGCGACCAGACGTTGCTGGTTGCCGCCGGACAGGTTGCGTACAGGAGCGCCGAAATCAGGAATGCGAACCTCCGCGAGGCCCGCGATCTCGCGCGCCAACGCAAGCGCCGCGTCAGCGCGAAAGAGCCCGGAACCGCCAATCGGCGGCGCCCGGTATTCACGAAGCGCCATATTGTCCGTAGTCCCCAGCGACGGCGCGAGGGCGCTGTGCAGACGATCCTGTGGAATATGTCCGACGCCGGATCGGGCGAAAGCGTCCGCTCCGGGCGGCGCCGTCCGGCCGCCAAGCAGCACCTCGCCCCGTTCCGGAGACAGCAACCCCGTCAGAACCTCGGTCAGTTCGCGTTGCCCGTTGCCCGCCACGCCTGCGATCCCGAGAATTTCTCCGCCGAACACGTCAAGCGTCACGTCCGACAGCGTCTCGACCCCGCGCTCGTCGCGGATCGAAACGCTGCGCAGGCTCAATTCCGGCGCGGTGCCGCGTCCTGCGGCCCCCTCGGCGCGGGCGCGCATGTCCTGGGGAACGATCTCCCGCCCGACCATCCTCGCCGCCAGCATGCGCGGGGAACACTCCCGCGTCTCCCACGTCCCGACATTGCGGCCACCGCGAAGGATTGTGACGCGGTCTGAAATCTCCATGACCTCGTCAAGCTTGTGACTGATGATGATGACCGCGTTGCCTCCGGCGCGAAACGCCCGCAGCGCCGAGAACAGGTCGCGCGCTTCCGCCGGGGTCAGAACCGCCGTCGGTTCGTCAAGGATCAGAAGCCGAGCCCGACGGGCGAGCACGCGCAGGATTTCGACGCGCTGCTGCTCGCCCGCCGACAGGTCCTCAACCCGCGCCGATGGGTTGACAGGAAACCCGAACTGTTCGGACAACGCCCGCGTTCTGGCCTCCAGAACGGCGGGGGATGCGTTGCGCGGCGTCTCCGACCAGCCAAGATGGATATTCTCGGCGACCGTGAAGGCGGGCACGAGCTTGAAGTGCTGATGCACCATGCCGACGCCTGCACGGATCGCCTCCTGAGGGGATGCGAACTCGGCGCCGTAGCCGTCCAGAATCATCTCGCCCGCGTCAGGCTGATAGATGCCCGTCACCACGTTCATCAACGTGGATTTGCCCGCGCCGTTCTCGCCCAGAAGAGCAAGAATCTCGCCCGGACGAACGTCGAGACTAACGTCCTCGTTCGCAATCACGCCTGGAAAATATTTGCATATGCCGACAAGTTGCAAAACCGGCGGTGTGCCTGGCGCAGCGGAAGGCATCTCCATCCCCGCCTCCTGCGCGGCCGTGTCAACCAAGGCCGGTCATCCCTTGCACGCCCCAATCCCATTGATAAATGGCGTCATCGTTCATCACCGTTCCCTCGGGCACGCGGATCGCGCCGGTGTTGTCGCGGATGGGACCGCGAAACGGGTTATATCCGGACAGAATGCGCTCGCGCATCGCATCCGCCCTCGCCGCGATGTTCGGCGGCACGGTCTCGCCCCATGCGTCGCGATCAACCCCGTCCGACAAGGTCAGGAAATGCGGCGCCGCACGCCAGGATCCGTTGAGCCGAGCACGGACCTGTTCAACGTAAAAACGAGAAAAATCCAGCGTGACCGAGCTGACATAGGCTTTCGGCCCGAACTGCCGCATGCCCAGATTCCACATCGCCGCCTTGATCCCGCGGGCCTCCGCCACGCGAAGATAGGCAGGTTCGTCCGTAATGCCGCACAGAAAATCGCATCCGCTGTCCACCAGCGCGCTGGCCGCCTGCGTTGCGGCCTGCGGGTCGAACCATGCGTTGATGGCTATGGCGCGCATCGTGCACGCCGGATTGACGGATTGCGCGCCCAGCAAGGTCGCATTGGCGCTTGCGTAGACGGACGGAATCGGAAACGTTCCGACATAACCAAGCTGATTCGTTTTCGTCATTAAACCTGCGGCGATGCCGATGATGTAGCTCGCATACCAGTGGGTGATGTAATACCACCCCAGATTGCCGGTCACCGTGTGCCCGTCGCACTCCAGAAATCCGACATCCGGCGCCCTGTCGGCCACGTCCTTTATGAAGTCGCCGTAGTTCGACGTGGAGATGACCAGTTGCGCGCCCTCGGCGACGAATTGCCGAAATATGCGCGTCGCATCCGCCGAGTAAGGGATACTTTCGACGAAAACCGTTTTCAGTTTTGGAAAAGCCTTGCGTACCGCCTGTACGCCAAGGTCATGCGCCGTCGTCCACCCACCATCGGTGATCGGCCCAGTGTGACCGAATGCGACCAGCGCATCCTCTTCAGCGACAGGTTTCAGGGGAGAGGCGCCGAACGCAGGACGCAGCACGCCCGGGATCAAGCCTGCGCCGAAACTCGCCGCAGCGCCGCGCAACAGGGAGCGGCGACCGGACGGCACAGACGACCCGTCCCAGGGTCCTCTCTCCACACCCTCTGGCCGACGACGCTCCGTAAAGACTCCCCCCGGACCCTTCACGCGCCGGCTTTCCGCTCAGAACGCATACTGTCCCCCTTGCCGCAACGTCGTCCCGGACTTAGCCCCCCGGCATGTCGTTCCGAAAACGTTGCGATCCCCTTGTTGCGACAATTAACGCGATCAGGCAAGCGCGGCGCTTTCGACAACGCCGACGCCTGCCGCCTCAAGCTTCTGCAGCGCTTCGTCGTAAGGTCCGATGCCGCGACAGGCGTCGACGATCACGACGCTTTCAAAGCCCGCGCTTTTCGCATCGATCGCGGTGGCCGATACGCAATAGTCAAGCGCGAGCCCGGTCACGAACACACGTTCGACGCCGACCTCCCGCAACCACGACGCCAACCCCGTGGCGCTGACCTGGTCGTTGTCCAGAAAAGCGGAGTAGCTGTCGACGGTCTTGCTGCGTCCTTTTCTCAGAACCAGCGCTACTGGAGCGGAAACGATTCCTGTAGCGAGGGCCGCCCCCTCCGTCCCTGCGACGCAGTGCTGCGGCCAGGGGCCGGCTGGCTCGCTAGTCTGAAACGACACATGGCCGGGCGGATGCCAATCCTGAGTGGCGACGACGGCGCCGAACGGCAGCGTCGCAAGGCGGTTGATCAACGGGATCACGGCATCTCCGTCGGGCACCGCAAGCGCGCCACCGGGAAGGAAGTCGTTCTGGACGTCGATGATGAGCAAGGCGTCGCGGGATGAGATCGGCATCATGACCCGAGTGTGTCGCCCTGCGCCAAAGCGCGTCAATCCGCAGCCCAGATTAAAGACGGAGCCAGCGCTTCCGTCAGACCAGCACGTCCAGTTCAGGCGGCTCCCGTCCCTCCGCCACACAGAGTATGTTGTGAAGCATACGCTCGACGTTGCCTGCATAGGCGTCCGCCGATATCGCACCGACATGTGGCGTGACGATCATTCGATCCACCTTCAGGAAAGGATGATCCGACCCGATCGGCTCGACGGAATAGACGTCGATCGCCGCTCCTCCGAGACGCCCATTACGCACTGCCTCTGCGAGGTCATCCTCGACGACGAGCCCCCCGCGCGCCGTGTTGACGACGAATGCGCCCTTCTTCATCCGCGCGATCGCGGTCCTGTCGATCAGCCCTTCCGTCTCCTTCGAAAGCGCGCAGTGCAACGAGATGATATCCGAGGTCGCGATCACCTCGTCGAGCGGCGCGTAGCGCACGCCGAGTTCACGCTCCTCGACCGAGGAGAGCGGCGTGCGCTTGTAATAGAGGACCGTGCAGGAAAATCCTCGCAAAAAACGGGCAAGTTGCTTGCCGATGTATCCAAGTCCGATCAGACCCACGGTTTTTCCCGTAAGTTGTCGCGACGTTCCGCCCAGTGCGCCCTTGAGCCATCGACCGTCATGCAACCCGACATGTCCTGCGACGATATTGCGTCCCAGCGACAGGATCAGCCCCAAAGCGGTCTCCGCAACCGCGACCGCATTGCTTCCCGTCGTGCGCATGACGCGCACGCCATGTTGGCAAGCGGCCTCAAGGTCGATGTTGTCGTAGCCGACGCCCCATTTCTGCACGCCCTTGAGCCGCGCAGCAGCGCCGACGCGTATCATGTCCGCCGTTACCGGAACGTCCCCTGTGATTGCGAAGTCAGCGTCCGCAATGGCCGCCAACTGATCTTCCACAGAGCGGCTCCTTGTTGTCGCAAGCGTAAAACCCTCTGGCAGATAACGAGAGAACCTGGCAATTCCCTCTTCCGGCATCGGGTCTAAAATCACGAGACGCAGGGACATCAGCTTCCGTATCTCCGTTATCAGACCGAAACCACATCGGCCTGAAAATTAAGAACTTTGATAAATATCTAAAAAGCGATCACAAGGCAGAACGACAGATCAACATTCCGTTCACATCAAAACGTTATCACTGCTTACCGGCCGAAGCGCCCGTCCCATCGTCCTCGGTCGTCTCCTTCGCGGCGCTTTCCGGCGCGCGATCGGGCCAGAAGCGCACGCCGGGTTTCGCAAGACCGCCGCCAAGCGCGATCGCCACGCCGTCCGCGCGCCAGCAGGCCGCGCCTTCCATAGCGCCGTCTGCCCTGAACCCGATTGCGTTCATCCCTCCGCCAATGTGCGGTTTCTGCCGCACGTCGTATCCGGACTGTGCAAGCGCGTCCTCCCGCAGCCGGTAAGCTGGCTCAATCTCGACCTCCGCCCCCTGCGTCCAGAGACGCGGCGCCTCGACCGCTTCCTGCAAGGACATGCCGTGATCGAGAAGATTGACGATGGCCTGAAACACTGAGGGAAAGATTCTCAACCCGCCTGGCATGCCAAGAGCGAAACGAGGAGCGCCGTCGCGCAACACCATCATCGGCGCCATCGACGTCGGAACGCGCTTCCCCGGCTGGATTGAAAGCGCATGCCCCGGATGAGGGTCGAAATTGCTCATGTAGTTATTGGGAATGATCCCCGTTTCAGGGTCCATGAAACGGGCGCCGAACAGACCGTTGATCGTATGCGTCGCCGCCACGACGTTTCCTTCCCCGTCCGCAACCGTAACGTGCGTCGTGTCCGCGCTTTCCCGTCCGTATGCAGGAATATCGGCAAGCGCACCGCCCGCGCCGTGAAGGCGCGCAACGCAATCGCGCGCGTAATCTTTGGCTGTCAACCGCGCAACGGGGACATCCACGAAAGCTGGGTCGCCGCTGAACCGACGACGATCCTCGAAGGCGATTTTAATGATTTCAGTCAGGACGCGCAGACTCTCAACACTGCCGAAACCCATGGCTGCAACGTCGAATTCCTCGAGCATGTTCAGCATCTGCGCGACATGCACGCCGGACGACGCAGGCGGAGGCGGCCCCACGATATCGAAACCTCGATACCGCCCGACGATCGGCGCCCGGTCTACGGTCCGGTAATCCCGCAGATCGGCCTCGGTCAGCCAGCCCGGATCATCCCCGGAAGCAATGCGCCGCACCAGCGCCTCGCCCAACGCCCCACCGTGCAGCGCCGAGGCCCCGTCAGCGGCGATCAGTTCAAGCGCCTCCCCGTAAACAGGCTGACGCAGGCGCGAACCGACCGGCAACGCCCGCCCGTCCGGCAGGAACAGCGAACGCATCACCGGGTCAGCGAGCAGATCCTCGCCGTTCTCATTGATAGCGCCTGAGAGATAATGCGTGACTTGAAAACCCGATTTGGCAAGCCTGATGGCGGGGGCGACAACATCCGCGAATGGCAGTTTGCCAAAGCGCGTCTGCATCGCGTGCCAGCCCAACAGATTTCCCGGAACGGCCACGGCGGTTGGTCCGACAAGATTGCGCCGCCCCACCGCATCCATATAACGCGGCCCCTCATCTCCCAGAGGCTCATAAATCTCAGGCGTCATAGAGGCAGCCGCGCAGGACAGCGCATCGATGACGATGTGTTCGCCGGAAGCCAGACGCAGATGCGACAGGCCGCCGCCCATCACGCCGACCATCATGGGTTCGACCACCGTGAGCGCCAGCAACGTCGCCGCCGCCGCGTCGAAAGCGTTCCCGCCAGCGGCGAGCATCTCCGCACCCGCCGCGGCGCCCATCGGATGATTGGCGACGACGACGCCCTTCTTTCCAACGACAGGAGTCTTGTCGCATGTGAAAAGTGGCGGATGAACGATCATAGGCGGTTCTCCTTGGGCCGTAACGCGTCGGAACGCCGTGCTTCCAATCCGTGACGCAGTTCACACTCCGGCGCGCTCATCCACTCGAACGAGCATCGACGGGCCGCATCAGTCGAAGCAACGGCAATTACCCCACCGGTCCGACACTCAACCAGCCGGCGGCGGGATCGCCATTCGCTTCGTTACGACGGTCGTGAATGTCGAGGGCGCCGAGCGCTTTGGTCAAGGGAGACGGCGTCGATTTTTCAGTTCGGCGCGAAAAAGCCCTGCTCCTTCGACCATGCCTCTCCTGCGCCTTCGTATCCGCCAATGCCTCGACCGGTCTGGCAAAAGCAGGGTAAAGCATGCTCCCGATCCTGTCGCAGCCCTGTGCGCCATGTCGCGCCGCACCAAGGAGAACCGTACGCAAGGCTCGCCAACGCCTCGGCAAGCTGGCCGGCGTCAGCGGCTTGCGCCCCTTACCACCTCTGACGGAATGACATTCGTTTTGGCGTCGCCACCTTCCAACCAGTCTCCCGCCCACCGTCACCTTTGAAACAAGGACTTCGCAATGCCTTCGTCGTATTACCTCGCCGAGCTCTGCGCCGCCGAAATGCGCGAAGCTGCAGCCCGCAAACCAGTCATCCTGCTGCCCATGGGCAGTTTTGAGGATCAGGGCCCCCACGCGCCCATGGGGGATTACCTCAGCGCTGCGAAAATCGCTGAAAAAATCGCGGAGCGCGCGACGCGGGACGGGCGAGAGACCTATGTCGCTCCGGTCGTCCCGTTCGGCGGAGAAGATTTCTTCGGCTATATGCCGGGAGGAATCTCTCTGTCGCAGTCAACGCTTCGCGCTGTGGTCGACGATATGCTGCGCTGCCTGCTCCGCCACGACCTTACGCGCGTCATCTTCATCAACGGACATGGCGGCAATTGCGGCGTGATCAACGACGCCACTCAAAAGGTCTGGCTTGAACGGCAGGTGATTATGCCATCCTTTTATCTCTGGCGCGTCGCACAAGACCTGTTGCCAGGCATCATCGGCGAAGAACAGGCCGCCAGATCAAGCGGCCACGGCTGCAACCCGCTGACCAGCGTCGTGATGCATCTTTTCCCTGATTTGATCAGGCCCGAACATCTCCACGCCGCCCGCACACCGAGTGACGTCTGGGGCCTGCCCGTCACCGGCTTTACGTCGCTTGCCATTGGCGACGGCGGCACAATCACAGTTCCTCTGGAAGGCGGCGACACGGTACCCGGTGGCGTGTGGGGAGGAGACCCTCGGCTCTGTTCCGCCGAAACAGGAGCGCAACTGGTCGAGAAACTGGTCTCGATCGGCTCCGAAATCGTGCAACATGTAACCGATCATTCCGACCCGCAGACAGGCAAGGCCATTCTATAAATATTCCTTGCGAAGAAAAGGAAAGATCGACGCTGCAAATGATCCGTCATTTGCGGCGTCGATCTTTCCTCAAGGGGCAGGCGAAATTTGGCTACGGACGCCGCCACACATCAGGGCGTCAAAAAATGGCGCCTGCGACCTCGTCTGGATTTTCCAACGAAGCGAAATGCCCCGTGTTTGGCAATATCCGCATATTGCTTCCACGTATCAATTTTTTTACCGCTTCGCGCTCGGATGGTTTCGACCAGTCGTGATCGCCATAGACCAACGTGACCGGAACGCTGATGCGCCCATAAAGCGCCCGGGCCGCCATAAAACTCGGAAGGCTTCTGAAATACGACGTTTCGACCGTCGGATAGCCACGCCTCTTCCCGCTTCGGATCAACTCCGACACAAAATCCGATGGCAATTTGCGCCGGTCGTAAAACCCGCCACCGAGAATGCCCGACAAAACCTGCTCGTTCTCGATACTCGAAATGACTTTTCCGACACCGGGAATACGCATTCCCTTGACGACGAACGACGCGAGAGCGTTCGCTCTTTCTACCCCTTGCGGATAATCATACGTGTTGACCGCTACGACCGAGCGGATACCCTCCCCCCGCTGCGCCGCGATGCTCAGCGCCAGCGTCGCCCCCATCGACTCTCCGGCGAGGACAAGATTTTTCAAGGACAGGCGGTCGATGAAATCGAGCACGTCCCGCCGTACAGAAGGCTCGTCATAAACTGCTTGAGGGCGGATGTCGGACCAACCCATGCCCGGCAGATCCACGGCGTAGACGGTGAAACGTTCCGCCAGAAGAGGTATAAGGCGCTGAAAATAATCCAGTTGCGTCCGCAATGTATGCATCAGCAGAAGCGGAGCGCCGCTGCCCGTCACAAGATATCGGATCCTGTTTCCGGACGAGAGAACGACATGGCGAACCTCGCCTTCTCCCGACCACCTAGGTGTGTATTCATCGCTCATTTTCGGAATCCTTCCCTGTTCACACAACCCGCCGCGGTCGCCGGAATACGTATCTGCAGCCCGATCCATTCAAGAGAAAATCGTCGGGCCATTTTTCATCTTACCTTTTCCAATCGTGCATTTGCTCGTAAACGGCATACGACATCGGCGTTGTGGCGGCGAAGGCCAGATCTTGCGTCGTCACACTACGAGGCTTGATGTCGGAACACGCCGCCAGCAGCAGGGAAGACAGAGAGGCAAGAACGAAAGCCGCATTTGCACGGCTATGATTTTTAACGCGTGACATTTCTACTATCCTTTACGATAAACGATGACATGAAGATGAGATTACGATCTCATTCGGCTCTGTGGCCGTCTACAGGCGTCGCCGCGTAACGAGCGGCAGGCGAAGAACGAGAAAGATTCGGCGCCAGGGTCTGGCGTGCGGCTTCATAGGCGCTCCAGTCCGCAACATCCGGCAGCGACGGGATCGTCACCAGTTCGCCCTGATCAAGCCCGGCCAACGCCGCGTCGACCATGTCTTCCGCTTTCATGACGATTTCAGACGGCAGATGCTCTACTGGCGTGCCTGCGACATTCCAGAATTCCGTCGCCGTAGCGCCCGGCAGCACCGCCTGAACCGTGACGCCGGTCTCCGACAGTTCCTTGTGCAAAGACTGCGTCAGCGCCAGCACGAAAGCCTTGGAGCCGCCATACACGCCGTTCAGGATTTCCGGAGCAATAGCCGCAATCGACGCAATATTGATGATCACGCCCCGATCCCGCGTGACGAAACCGGGCAGTGCGGCGTAGGTCAACCGCGTCAGTGCGACGACGTTCAGGTCGATCATCGCTTCCATAGCGTCGATATTTGACTGTAGAGCCGGCGCCGACGAGCCGACGCCAGCGTTATTGACCAGCGCGGTGATGCTGTGATCGGTCTTCAGGATATCCGCCACCCGGCGCACGTCGGCGCTCTGGCCCAGATCGGCCGCCACGACTTCGACGGACCGACCGGTCGCGTCCGTGATCCGCGCGGCCATTTCGTCAAGCCGCTCCCGATTGCGGGCGACCAGAATCAGGTCATAACCGCGGCGCGCCAACCGGTCCGCGTAGATCGCGCCAATGCCCGACGATGCGCCCGTCACCAACGCCGTTCCCAGATGTTTCGTTGTCATTGCCGTGGTTCCTTTTCGTTCGAAGGCCCGTCGCCTTCGTCTGAAGCAACCATAGGCGGGCTGGTGTTTGTCTTGAATGTCGTATATGCGTCTTTTTAGGACAAAGAGGATCGCAGCCATGCAGCGTGTCGGCTTCATCATCTATCCCGGCTTCCAGATCATCGGCCTCGCCGCCGCGACAGCGTTCGAAGTCGCCAACCTCGTCAGCGACCCGCCGGTCTACGACGTATCCGTCCGCTCGGAGGCCGGCGGCACGATCCGTGGATCAGACGCCGTGTCCGTCGACAGCGAGGCGTTGGACGACACGCATTTCGACACCCTGATCGTTCTGGGCGGAACGGGAATTCCCGTTTCTTCGCCCAATTTGTTGGAATATATCCGAGCCGCATCCGGAAGCGTCCGGCGCCTCGCCTCGATCTGCACCGGCGCGTTCGTCCTTGCCGACGCCGGATTGCTCGACGGGCGACGCGCGACCACGCACTGGCTCATGTCCCCCGAACTGCGCACCCGGTTTCCCGCGATCAAGGTAGAGGAAGACAGGATATTCCTGATCGACGGCGCGATCTGGACCTCCGCCGGGATGAGCGCCGGGATCGACCTTGCGCTGGCGATGATCGAAAAGGATCTGGGTCGCGACATCGCAAGATCGGTGGCGCAGAAACTGGTGCTCTACCACCGCCGCGCGGGCGGGCAGTCCCAGCATTCGACCCTGCTGGCGCTGGAGCCCAAATCTGACCGGATTCAAAGCGCTATGGACTACGCCCGGCGTAACCTGAGGAACACTCTGGCGGTGGAGGAACTCGCCGAGGCCGCGCATCTCAGTCCCCGCCAGTTCAGCCGCCTCTTCCGCGCTGAAACAGGGGACTCTCCAGCCAAGGCCATCGAAAAACTACGCCTTGAAGCTGCACGACTTATGCTGGAACAGGGACGGCATCCTATCGAGGTCATCGCGCGAGAAACCGGCTTCGACGACCGTAACCGCATGCGCAGGGCCTTTCTGCGGGCCTATGGCGTGCCGCCGCAGGATATCAGGCGCAATCTTGCGGAGGCGTAGTGGGGAGATTCGCAGGTGTCGGTCCATGAAGCCTCAGTTAAGGCTGTGAACGCACCTCAACGATGCGATTGGGCTTAAACTTGCTGAACAAGTGGCGCGTCGACCGGTTCAAGGTAGACTCGTTTGAACTAGAGTTAGCTATCTCTCTAGGCCAACAAAAAGCGAAACCGCGCCAACCAACCATTTTCTGAGGGAAACCGTGGTGGGTGCGACAGGGATTGAACCTGTGACCCCCGCCGTGTGAAGGCGATGCTCTACCGCTGAGCTACGCACCCGGTCTCGGTGAGGCGCTGTTTAGCCAGTTGAGACGCGCGACGCAAGCCGTCGCGCGTCATTTTCCTCCCCGCTCCCGCATCCGAAACCTCGGACCGTCATGAAACGGGGAACGGGGCCGGTTCCGCGTTACTTTCGCGCGGCGAGAATCGTCCCGAGCACATCGTCCTTACCTTCGAGTCGGACGAGGTGCGGATATCGCAAGCCGCCGTGGTAATCGATGGAGACCGTGCGGAACCGGTCGCCCGAACGAACGAGCAATGAGATCGGTGTCTTCCCGTCTTTCGCCTGCGCGATGGCGTCGGAGAGGTCGTCGGCGTCATACGCCTGCCCGTTCACCGCGACGATAGTCTCCCCGGCGGCAATCCCTGCCTTCCACGACGGGCCACCCCACAAAACGTTCGTCAGCATAGCTTTGCTGTTGATCGAGAAGCCGATGGAAAAGTCGAACAGGCGCATTTTTCGCATCGTTTCGTACGCCTTGATGTAGGGCGTCGGCTCGTCTGTGTAGGTCAGCGCGTAGCCGCCACGCGCAAGCCCGTCGAGCGGCGCATGGGCGCTGACGGCGTCCAGCCTCTGCCGCAGGAACGTCGCCCAGTCATAAGGCTGAACGCCGTTAAGCGCCGCGACCACGTCTTCGAACTTGTAAGTATGCGTGACGACGCTGCCGTTATCGACACCAAAGAACGCGCGGGCGAAGTCGTCGAGCGAGCGTTTGCCGCCCGAGAGCGAGCGGATCAGCGTGTCGGCGTCGAGCCAGACAAGCTGCCCCTCGGAATAATAATCCTCACTGCGCTGCCAGCTCCGCCACGACAGGGCGGCGCGCTGGGCGATGACCGGATCGTTGGTGGTGTCCTGCAGCGGACGCCATGTGCGTCCGGCGCGCGTGTCGTAAGTGGCGGCGACCATCGCGATCGCGTCTTTCGCCTGATCGGCGGTCATCAACCCGGCGCGCGCGGCCAGCACGTATCCCCAGTATTGGGTCTGACCTTCATAGACCCACAGCAGGGAGCCGCGTTGCGGCGTGTTGAAGTCCGGCGCCCACAGGTCGGCGGGGCGACGGAATTTTCCGTTCCAGCTATGGGTGTATTCGTGCGCGAGAAGATCGCGCGCCGGAAAGGTCTTGTCCCATTTGGTGAAATAGCCGGTGGGGCCGCTGTTCTCGCTGGACTGGTGATGCTCCAGACCGATCCGCCCAAGCTCGTTCGTCAACGCGAGCAGAAAATCGTAGTGGTCGTAATGATGCGAACCGAACAACATCTGCGCTTGCTCGACCAGCGCGCGGTGGACCGCGATCTGCTCGTCGGTCGCGGCAAGGTCTTCCGGTCGATCGGCCACAAGATCAAGCGACACGGGGGCGTCGCCGGTTTTGGTCAGCTCTATGTGACGGAAATACCGTCCCGCGAAAAGCGGTGAATCGACCAGGGTATTGAACGGAACGACGCCGAACGTGACCTCGTCTCCGCTGGCGGCCTGCGTTCCCTTGTGGGCGGCGTCCGGACGCAGGGCCGTCCCGTAGCCCCAGCCGTGTGGAAGCGTCAGGCTCGTGCGGAACGGAATGTCGCGCGTGTAGTATCCGGCCGGGTAAAGGGCGGTCTGGTTCCACTGCACGTTGACGATGGCCGGCGTCATCACGACGCGCCCTATTTCGGGCGTGATCGGGCTGAGCGTCTGAAAAGAAACGTCCAGCGCCTGTGCGCCCGCAGGAACCGCAATGTGAAAGGCGTTGACGTCCACCGTGTCGCGCGTCCAGGTCGCCGTTCTGGCGCCCGCTTTAACCACCAGACCGCCCAACTGCGTGATCGGGCCGGTCGGCGAGTGATTGCCCGGCAACCAGGAGGGATAGAGCAGGACCATGTCGCCGCCCCTGGCGGAGAGCGCCGCCGGAATCGGAACATGCTCGGACACTGAAAGAATATGCCGGTCGAGATCCGTCGCCACGACGTGCAGGTCGATGGTTCCGGGATAGGGCGCGTCCTGTGCGACGGGCGGCTTGGCCGGGAGAGGCAGTGGTTGCGGGCCATCGGAGGCGAAAGAGGCGGAAACTGGCGCCAGAAGGGCTGCCGAGGTCAGGAGGAAGAGTGCTCTCTTGCGCACAAGCGATCCTTACGCAGGTATTTCAGGTGCCGCATGCAACCACGCCACGACTCCCCGGGCAATGGAGCTGTTCACCCACCGACCAACTTCTCGCTGGACGGACGGCCTTTGAAAATCGCCGCTCGCGCCAGGTTTCACGAACCGGGTCAGCCCCGGTCAGGCGAAAACCACAAGGCGCACGCGCCGAACGCGGCTGTAAGCGCGACATACGCCGCAGGCGCGAGCGGCGTTTGCGGCGTCAACGCGGAAATCGCGGCGGGCGTTAGGCCGCCAAAGATCGCGTATGAGACATTGTAGGAAAGCGACAGGCCGGAAAACCGCACGGCGGCCGGGAACGCCCGGAGCATGCCCACCGGCACCAGCCCGACAAAGCCGGAGCAAATTCCGCTAAGCGCCGCCCACGCGACAAGCGATGACAGATGCGACGGCGCTATGGCGTATAACCCAAAGGCGCCAAGAACCAGTAACGCCCCATAGATCACCGCCAACAGCCGCAGAGGCAGCACGTCCGACAACGCTCCGGCGATGATCACACTGAGGGTTAGCGTGATCGTGGCGACAAGGCTGGCGGTCATCGTTGTTTGCGCTGGCGCGTGATGAAGCGTTTGCATCAGCGGCGGCATCATCAGGACGAGCACCACGATGGCCGCGGTCAGGGTCCAGGTCGTCGCCATTGAGCACAGGATGGCGCGGCGATGCTGGCGCAGCAGAATCGCGACGGGCAGCGTTTCGGCGGTCTCCGCACGCGCATGCATCTCGCGAAACACCGGCGTTTCGTCGAGCCAGCGACGCAGAATCATCGACCCCACGCCGAAAATACCGCCGACGACAAACGGAATGCGCCACCCCCACGCGGCGATCTGCGCGTCGGACATCACGCCGTGCAGCGCAAGAATCAACGCCGAACCAAGGAAGATGCCACCGGTCAATCCGCCGGTCAGCAGACCGATCCCAAGACCGGCCCGTCCCGGTCGCGCGTGTTCGGAGACGAACACCCAGCCGCCCGGCGCCTCCCCGCCGATTGCAGCCCCCTGCGCCATGCGCAGCACCAACAGCAGCAACGGCGCGCCGACGCCCAGCACGTCGTATCCGGGCAGCAGGCCGATCGCCAGCGTCGGCAGCGCCATGAGCAGAACGCTGAATGTAAAGACTTTCTTGCGGCCCGAAATATCACCGAAATGCGCCATGATCAGGCCGCCCAACGGTCGCGCCAGGTACCCTGCGCCGAACAACCCGAAGGTCTCGGTTTGACGCAGCCATTCGGCCTGACTTGCGGGAAAGAAGTGCGCAGCGATCACCTTCGCCAAAAAGGCGAAGATGACGAAATCATAGAACTCCAGTGCGCCGCCCAACGACGCGAGGGCGAAGGTGCGCATTTGCGACGCGCCGCCGGACATGGGTGAAGGCAGCGTCGTTGATGACGGGGGCTGCGCGCCCACGGTGCAAGACATGAAACCCGGTCCATTTCTACGAAAAGGCCGGGCTTGTGGCCCGGCGGGAAGGGGTAGCGCTTATAGAGGACCGGAACGCCTTTCGTCCAACCCCGCCCGCACGACGCTGCCGGCTAGAGGGTGGACGCGCTGAAGGTGTCGCATTGGCGGACATCGCCAGAGCTGAGACCTCGCCGAAACCAGCTCGCTCTTTGTGCGGACGTGCCGTGCGTGAAACTGTCAGGCACGACGTAGCCTTGAGCCTGCCGCTCCAGCCGATCGTCGCCAACGGCTGCGGCGGCGTTGAGCCCTTCCTCCACGTCGCCGGTTTGCAGGATGCGTTTGGCGTCATCTGCGCGACGCGCCCAGACTCCCGCGAAACAATCCGCCTGCAGTTCCGTGCGGACCGAAGTCCCGGTCGCGCCTTTCGCCGCTGCCCCGCTGCGATTCACCTGCTCCATGATGCCCAACTCGTTCTGGACATGGTGGCCGATCTCATGCGCGACGACATACGCCTGCGCGAAGTCGCCTCCGGCTCCCAACCTGTCCTTGAGCTCACGGAAGAAGGTCAGGTCCAGATACACTTTCTGGTCCGCCGGGCAATAAAATGGCCCGACGGAGGTTTCCGCGTAGCCGCAGGCAGAGCGGACGCCGCCAGAGAACAGCACCAGACGCGGATCGTGATAGGTTTTCCCCATCTGCTGGAAATAGGCTGTCCACACGTCCTCCGTAGACGCCAGAACGCGGGAGATGAATTGTTTCTGCGGATCGCTGGCCGGGGCCGTCGGCGACGGCGATGAGGCCTGCTGCTGCGCAACCACCGCTGGAGCGCCGCCCGATCCCTGATCGAGCAGATTGAGGACGATCCGCGGATCGACGCCGAAATACATCGCCCCCAGAACCAGCAACACCCCGCCTATGCCGCCAATCCGGATCGGCGTCCGTCCACGCCCGCCGCCTCCGCCGCCGCTTCCACGGATATCGTCGATGTTGTTGCTTTCACGTTCGTCGTCCAGACGCATGCCGTCACCCTGTGATGCCGTTGCAGACCGCATCGGGGCCTGTCGCATGGTTCATGCGGCGAGAAGGCGAAAAGTTCCACCACAATCGTCGTGCCCGAACTCCAGCCTGAGGGATGCTCACCGAACGAACCGGATTTACGAACGGTTGGCCTGACGAAACCCGTGGGCCAGGCAACGACACCCTCGCGACGGCTCAACCGCTTTGGCCGGGTCGTTTACGGTATAATTCGCCAGCAGCCGCTGCGCCTGCCTTTGGGCCTCCAACCTTACTTTGGTGTTGTAAGGGGTTAGAAGGCTTGAAGTTGATAGTGTTTAGATCACGCGGGTGAGAGCGACAGACGTCCGCAGGACGGTTCATGGCGACCGCTTGAGCCAAGCGGACAGCTACCAAAGAGGTCATAGCGTCTATTATTTGAGTACTAAATTAGCTAACTTCACAAATATTTATTGTGATTATCTCACTATATTTACCACAAACCAACAACCGCTTGTGGAGCTTTCGGCATCTTAAACACAGAAAAACGATTGACGATGGTTGCCCTCCAACTCATTTTCACTTACTTTTCATGTCTTTGCACCATTGACGTTCTGGTAATCGCCCCACCTCACGCGCGACCCAGATTATCTCATGATCACGCCTTCGCCCCACTTCGCAGCGACACACAATCCGTCCATCGCTGCTGACGCCACGCCACGGCGCAATCTGAAATATATTATCGATTTTCACGGGAAAATACTTTCAAACAAAAATAACGCACTTCATTTCTGCGAAATTGTCGATATCTGCGTGAATGAAGTCGATGGCGTTTTTCGCGCATTGGCGTCAAACGAGGACGGTCAACTGCTTCTCACGAAACTTCGCGAAAAATGGGAAAAGTTTCTTCCCACAACAGAAGACATGTTTTTGTTTCTTCGCTCCATATCTCTTCGTGGATTACATTACACCGACAATGACCAGATTATCGACAAGGGAAGCATAGAACTGAAATATTTTGCAATTCAGGATGGGATTAATAATTTTCCCATGGAATATAATCTGGATATATCCGTCAAAAACAGAAATATTTACATCGCCGATAAATTCGCCTGCATAAGAAAAATTTCTTTCAGAAATCCAGCTGTTTATTTTTGCGCTCTTTCGTCAAAAGAAATCCTCACTTCGGTATTTACGTCCATAGAATCTTATTCTCTTTACTCCGAAGTTGATTTTTCCTACGTGATATTTACGAATTTAGGAAACGTAAAAATACCACACGCTATTTCTCACAATCGTATAGAAATCATAAATGTCGAATCTATCGGCCTCATAGACCACGTATACAAAAGATATGAAAAAGAAGTGATTGAAAAAATGCATCTATATAATCCGGTCATTTACTCAGATGCAGACGTCGTGTGCAATAACTTCCTTAAAAACATCGAGAATTATCTGACAAAAACCGAAAATATAATCGTCAATACGGAAGATCGATACGACGCAGCGACTATAGAAAACAGCGGATGGTTCATCGCCAGTTTCAAGAAGGATGACGCACTTCTCCGCGATACCGAAATCGACGCTATCAATTCTGGATTTTTCGGATACTCATCCAAAGAAAACATGATGGATATTTCTCGCATGATCGGTATCATATCGAAGAATATCATCAAGAGGCACGGCCTGTCTCACTGGGCCTATGACCAATCCGCCTTCAATTATGCGATTATAAAAAATGGGAACTATGATAAAGAATACCTAAAACCCCTTGTGCAGAACTGGCCTTCGGAGAATTTTCACGAAATTCCGCTTTGCGGCCTCGTTCATTTTTGCGGGGGCGTTGGAAATTTCTCATCAAAATCAGAAAAAATGCGTTCTTATATGATGTATTTGAAAAGTATACACAAACGGAACCCTGCAAGCGACCCGCCAGCGCAACCCCAATAACCCGCTGACGCGGCATTTCGCCGCTAGCGGGCGCCGTCAGTCATCGCATCTCAGCCGCTGCGCGGCGCGCTCGCGCTTGCGCCAGATCGTAACTGGCCGCGCGCGCGACACCGCGCGCGGCTAAGTCCGCCCGCAAAGCCCGATCTCTGGCGAGACGCATGATGGCGTCTCTGAAAACGTCTGGACGATCCGGGTCCACCAAGATTCCAGCCTCTCCGACAACTTCCGGCAATGCTCCGCGATCTGACGCGATCAGCGCGGCGCCACAGGCCATCGCCTCCAACGCCACAAGCCCGAACGGTTCGGACCAACGGCTTGGCGCCGCCACTATCGCGGCAGAGGCCATCGCCTCCAACACCGCGTCGTGAGGTTTATATCCCGCCATGGCAACGCCCGCCGACGCGGCCTGCATGCGCAGGGTCGACAGAAACGGCGTCTCAGGCGAGTCCGGCCCAAAACGATCAGCGCCGATAATCTCCGCCCGCCAGCCCGGAAGTTGCGGCAGCGCCTCCGCGCAGGCTGCGACGAACGCATCCACCCCTTTATCGGCCACGACACGCCCGGCAAACAAAATCAACTTTTCACGGTTGGGTTCCACCCTCAAAGACGGCAGGGCCGCGAGGTCAACACAATTCGGCAAAACTGTAACATCAGAAACTGGCAAAGACGTTTCAGAAACATAACGGTCCCGGAGCCAGCCGGAAACGCACGCTACGGCGACCCGACGCGCAAGCGTCTCCCTGTCCAGTGCAGACCCCGCCTTCCGCATCCCCAAAGGGTCGTTATGCAGGACAAGACGCATCGGGATATCGGGAAACCAGCGTCGCAAGGCCAGGGCGATTTCGGGTCGGTTATGAATTTCAACGCCAGTCGGCCGTAACGTGTCGAGAACAGCCGCAACCGAAGCGGCGTATCGAAGCGGACCAAACCGGACGCCGAACGGCGGGGACAGCCGACGCGGCCACCGGGAACGCCACGGCCCCCGATCAATGGCAGCTAAAAATCGGACATCCTGAAACGGCCGTCCCGTGGTCGGGCCGCCAACAACAGTCTCGCCGGGCTCCGCAAGGCTACGCACAAGCAGCGCCACCGCCCCGGCTTCGCCCGGCGCAAAGCGTTCGCGTGGAGGAAGAACCGTGACAAGACCGCCAGACACGCGCGCCGCCGACCGCCGCCGTCAGTCAGCAGATTCGTAGCGTTCGGCAAGCCACTCTGTCGGCTCCGCCTCGGCTTCGGCATACCAGCGTGCGACGAGGGGATGCGCGCGCACGGCCTCCGCATAGCGTTGCGCTGTCGTCGACAAGGGAACGCCATAACTCAGGAACCGAGCGACGACCGGCGCGAACGCCACGTCCGCATTGCCGAACTCCGCTCCGAACAGATAATGGCCTCCGCCGCCAAAGCGATCCCGAGCTTCCGTCCACAATGCGTCGATCCGCGCGATGTCGGCGCTGACCGCGTCTGGAACCCCGTTGGCCAGCCCTCGCCCGCCACGGCCGAGATTCATCGGCATCGCCACACGCAGAGCCTGAAAACCGGAATGCATTTCTGCAGAGATGGATCGGGCAAACCCACGTTTCACCGGATCGACGGGCCACAACGACGGCTCGATGTCCGCGCAGTATTCGGCGATCGCCAGGCTGTCCCACACGCTGACGCCAAGATGCTCCAGATAAGGCGCCCGGGCGCTGGGAGACAGCGCAGTAAGACGCTCAGCGGTGTCAGGCTGAGCGAGCGCCACGAGTTCTTCTACGACATCCAGACCAGCCAGATGAACGGATAGCCATCCCCGCATGGACCATGACGAATAACGCTTCGTGCCGATAACAAGACGTCCGTCAGCCATGGCCGCGCTCCACTGAGGATTAATGCCGGACGACGTAATGCGTCCCGCAGACCGAACAGGATCAGTCCGCGTCGCTTGTAGCGCGGTCCTTGACGTTCCCCAAGCGGCAGACGCACGCTCAGGGCCTGTTTGGCTGCGCGCCAGCATAAAGAGAGCCGCCCGGCTCAAGCCGCGGCCAGCATGTAATTTCAAGCACCGGAATAGAGCCGTTTCGTTGATCGAGAGCGGCGAAGCACAGACAATGTGCCCGGATCGCCACCAGCGCACATTCCCAACTCGATTTTCTGACCGTCAGACTTGCTCACGCAACGCCTTTATTTTTCTGTGCAATGTGGAACGGCTGACGCCCAGAAGCCGCGCCGCCGGACTCACCTTCCCGCCCGCCATGGCCAGCGCGCCTTCGATTACCGCCCGCTCCGCCTCCATGAAATCCGGCGCCCCCATACCCCGGGCGCCGAGGTCGAAACACACGTCCCCGCCAGGACGGTCGCCCAGCCCCAGTTTGACGCGTGCGGCGTGCGTGGCGCCCACCACCACCTTCGCATCGTCCAGCGCGACCATCGGCAGGGACACTCCGTCGCCTTCCCCCAAAAGCACGATCGAGTGCGCGCTGAACGCCTCGATAAAGCTTCTGCGTTCGATGCGCCGCGCCGCGTCGATCAGCACGGCCTCCATCATCACCGCCACTCGTCCGGTTGGATCCGGCCGGATCGAACTCGCATCCAGCGCCCCGGCCACACGCCCGTCCGGACCAAAAAATGGAACGGCCGTGCACGCAAGATAACGCAGGCCCAGCCGCCAGTGCTGCTCCATATGCACCGTCACCGGCGCGCCCTCGACCAGACAGGTGCCGATTCCATTGGTGCCCGCCTCGCCCTCGCCCCAACGGGCGCCGGGCCACAGATGCCACCGGCGACACCCCTTTTCGAACGGACCATCGCCCCGTCGCGAGACGACGACCCCTTCCGCGTCCGACAGCAGCACCGTGTACTCAAGCGTCGAGACAATGCCATGCAGGCGATCAAGCTCCGGGTCGGCGGTTTTCATCAGTGCGCCCATCCGCGAGCAGGCCTGTCTCAACTCGGCGCCGCACAGAAGATCAGCCCCAACCTGATGCGCCGGATCCATCCGATAATCCCCGGCGCAACGGCTCCAGGACGCCCGAAGCGGCGGCTTCAGTCCTGCGAAGCGCTCCTCCGGGATCGTGATCACATCGTGCATTGCTTCGGTCCGTTCCTGACCCAAACCATGTGTGTCGCATATCCGCGACAGTTAGGGCCGCTAAAGGTCACATGCGCGTGACATTGATTATCCGGCGTCTTAACCGCGCCGCTTTGAAGTCGTTCACATCGCCTGACGCTGGCGCTCGTGACGAATTCATGGCGCAGCCGGACGACGCGGTCAATCGACCACCGAACCTCTGATGAATAAGGCGCAATCAATGCAAATCGCCAGAGATATACTTCTTCGTTCCTACCGATCCATGCGCACGATCCGCGATTTTGAAGAACGCCTGCATGTCGAGTTCGCCACGGGCGAAATCCCGGGATTCGTTCATCTTTATTGCGGCGAAGAAGCCTCCGGGGTTGGCGTCTGCGCCAACCTGACGGACACCGACACCATCGCCAGCACCCACCGCGGACACGGCCACTGCATCGCAAAGGGCGTCGGCGTGGATGGCATGATGGCCGAAATCTATGGCCGCAGCACAGGCGTCTGTCGCGGCAAGGGCGGATCGATGCACATCGCCGACCTTTCGCTGGGAATGCTCGGAGCTAACGGCATTGTTGGTGGCGGACCACCGCTCATCTGCGGCGCCGCCCTGTCGCACAAACTGCTGAAGGACGGCGGCGTGGCCGTTGCGTTCTACGGCGACGGCGCATCTAACGAAGGCTCGACGCTGGAGAGCCTGAATCTGGCGACGGTCTGGCAGTTGCCTGCGATATTTGTTGTCGAAGACAACGGTTATGGCGAAGCGACCGGCGCATCCTACGCCGTCGCCGGGACTCAGAAAGCCCGTGCGGAAGGCTTCGGCATGCCTTACTACGAATGTGACGGCACGGACTTCTTCTCAGTCTACGAGACCGCCGGAGAGGCGATTAGACGGGCACGTGCCGGCGAAGGCCCGGCCATGGTCCACGTCCACCTCTCCCGCTGGTATGGGCACTTCGAAGGCGATTCCATGAGCTATCGCATCGATGGAGAAGTCGCACGCGAACGCGCCGAACGCGACTGTCTGGTCAATTTCCGCAGGCGCACGACCGAAGCCGGACTCCTGGACGCCGCTGCGCTCGACGAAATCGACGCCGCCGTAAAAGCGGAAGTCGAACAATCCGTCATCTCCGCCAAAGCGGCTCCGACGCCGGAAGACGCGGATCTCCTTAAAGACGTTTACGTCGCCTACTGATTCCGCAGACGCACACGGAGACCTGAACCAATGAGCAAAAAAAGCTTTCGCCAGGCGATCAACGAGGCGCTGCGGCTGGAAATGCGACGCGATCCGCGCGTCATCCTGATGGGCGAAGACGTCGCGGGCGGCCGAGGCGGCACGTCCGGCGTGACCGACGCATGGGGCGGCGTGCTGGGCGTCACCAAGGGATTGCAGACCGAATTCGGCGAAGATCGCGTCTTCGACACGCCGATCAGCGAAGCGTCGTATATCGGCGCCGCAGCAGGCGCCGCCGCCACTGGATTGCGCCCGGTGGCCGAGTTGATGTTCGTCGATTTCGTCGGCTGCTGCCTCGACCAGATTATGAATCAGGCTGCAAAATTCCGTTACATGTTCGGTGGAAAAGCCCGCACGCCGCTGGTCATCCGCGCCATGTACGGCGCCGGATTCAACGCAGCCGCCCAACATAGCCAGGCGCTCTACCCGCTGTTCACGCATATTCCCGGCCTGAAAGTCGTTATCCCCTCGTCCCCATATGAGGCGAAGGGCCTATTGATCGAAGCGATCCGCGATGACGATCCGGTTATCTTCCTTGAAAACAAGGTCATGTATGATGACGAGGAAGACGTTCCGGACGGTTCCTACACCATCCCCTTCGGTGAGGCGAACCTGACCCGCGAGGGCGACGACGTGACCATCGTCGCGTTCGGACGCATGGTGAACTTCGCGAACGAAGCGGCCGATCGTCTGGAAAAATCCGGAATCTCCTGCACCGTTATCGACCCGCGCACGACGTCTCCGCTCGACACCGGAACAATCCTCGATTGCGTGGCGGACACGGGACGTCTTGTGATCGTCGATGAATCAAGTCCGCGCTGCAATCTGGCGACTGATGTCGCGGCCCTTGTCGCGGAAGAGGCGTTCGACGCCCTGAAAGCTCCGATCCGCCGCGTAGTGCCGCCGCACACCCCGGTTCCGTTCTCATCGACGCTCGAAGCGCTGTACATGCCCAACGCAGACAAGATCGAAGCGGCGGTGAAATCCGTCATGTCCTATCGGATGAAAGAGGAGGCGTAGTCCATGTCCGGCGCCATTACCCCCGTCACCATGCCCAAGTTTGGCCTTGCCATGACGGAAGGCAAACTTGCCGACTGGCTCATCCAGGTCGGCGAAACAGTCAGCGCAGGTCAGGAACTAGCCGATATCGAGACGAGCAAGATCACAAACGGCTACGAGAGCCCGGTCTCGGGCGTTCTACGGCGTCAGGTCGTCGCAGCAGGCGAAACGCTGCCGGTCGGCGCGCTGCTCGGCGTTGTGGCGGACGCCAGCGTCGCTGACGACGCCATCGACGCGTTCATCGCCGAATTTCAGGCCAATAATGCCTCTGCGGACACGGAAGCGTCCGCCGCCGACGCCGAACCCTCTGTCGTCGCCGTCGACGGGCTCGACATTCGTGTGAAAGACGTGGGCGCGGCCGAAGGGTCGCAACTCCCCGTTCTTCTGATCCACGGCTTCGGCGGCGATCTGACCAGCTGGATGCTGAACCAGAGCGCTCTTTCCCATGACCGTCGCGTAATTGCCTTCGATCTTCCCGGTCACGGCGAGTCCAGCAAGAACGTCGGCGAAGGCAAGCCCTCCAGTTTCGCCGGAACCGTCGCGAAGCTTCTGGAAACTCTCGACGCAGACAAAGTTCACGTCATTGGTCACTCCCTCGGCGGCGCGATCTCGCTGGAGCTGGCGCGACTTGCCCCTGAAAAAGTCGCCTCCCTGTCTCTGATTGCCCCGGCCGGGCTTGGTCCCGACGTGAACATGACGTTCATCAACGGCTTCATCTCGGAAGATCGACGCAAAACCCTTGAGCCGATCCTTCAGCTTCTTGTTCACGACAAGTCACTGATTTCGCGCCGTATGATCGAAAATATCATACGCTTCAAACGACTGGACGGCGCAACAGGGGCGCTGCGCACTATCGCAGACGCATGCTTCCCCGACGGAAAGCAGGCCGACAATCTCCGCGCCACCCTTGAAAACTACCCGGGCCCTGTGCAGGTCATCTGGGGCGAGAATGACGAGATCCTGTCATCGGCGCCAGCGCAGTCGCTGCCTGACAAAGTCGCCGTCAGCGTGCTGTCCGAAACCGGACATATGCCGCAGATGGAAAAAGTCAGTGACGTCAACAAGGCGATCAGCGCCTTCCTCGAAAAGAACGACTGACGAGAACAGCCCCCTCTCTCCATATTTGCTATGGAGAGGGGGGGGGCCAACGCATCTACTTTGGGGATGCGTCGATCCTGCGATGAATAAAGCGACACAACCGCTGGGAATATTTTCAAAATAACCTTTTGCGAATTTTCCTTGACTCTACAGGCGACGACGACGCCGCGGTCCGTTGAGATTCATTCCCTCCAGACATTTGGCGCACTGAAAACGGGAATGAAATATCAAGAGAACATAGCCTTCGTCCTGATATTCCAAAAATCAATGCCGTCGGCCCTTATCGTCGCGCGCTAGCGATAAACCAATCCGCCATCGCTAATGATCGCCTGACCAGTGATGTAATCAGAGTCCGGACCGGCGAGAAATGAAACCAGCGCGGCCACGTCGTCCGGCGTCTGGGATCGACCAAGCGCAATTCCGGAAACATATTTTTCGTAGGTGGAACCCAGGGGAGCGCCGGTAACTTCGGCGAAGCGGCGGTCGATCTCGACCCACATGTCGGTGCCCACGATACCAGGACAATACGCCGTCACTGTAATTCCGTCCGACGCATATTCACGCGCCGCCGCCTGCGTCAGCCCACGCACTGCGAATTTCGTCGCAGAGTAAACGCCCAACATCGCAAATCCGTCGTGACCGGCGACCGAAGACGCATTGATGATCTTGCCCTTCTGTTTACGCGCCTTGAACTTGGCCGCAGCCGCCTGAATGCCCCAGAGCACGCCAAGCATGTTAATGTGCAGAATCCGTTCGGCCTCTTCAGGTTGTACGTCCGCGACCGGACCGACAAGCGCGACACCAGCATTATTGACCATCACGTCAAACCCGCCGAGTTCCGCCTCGGCATGCTCGATTGCAGCATATACCTGCGCCCGATCACCGACATCAGCCCGAAATGTCGTGGCTTTTCGACCCAAGGCGCGAATTTCGTCGGCAACCGACTCAGCCTTGTCATCCTTCATGTCGATGATCGCGACATCGGCGCCATCTGTCGCGAGACGCAATGCGATACCGCGTCCAATACCCTGCGCTCCACCAGTAATAACAGCGATTTTTCCAAGTAGAGACATGATGACGCTCCCCTGCGCGCGCAGCCATGGACACCGACTCCTCGCGATCAATCTTGGGCGGCCATTAGAAAATCCACCGAAGACACTGCCGAAGTTTCAATGAAACATGGGATGTAGAATCAAATTTATTATCACTTACATCTTAGACGAGATGACCATACGCCAGGTGACGAGTCCATACCTTTCTTAACTCATCAACATTTTTGTCAAAGCTTCTCACACTTCACGTTAAATAACATCACCACAAAACAAACGGCGCAACGCAAAACTTCTGACAAAATGCACTTTTTACACGGTGATTTTTATAAAAAAAGACGCACGAATAGGACCATCCAACACGGAAGTCTTTTTTCTGACACTCGCATCGATCCAAGCGGAGCATCGCCCTCAAAAAAGCGTCTCAAACACGTCTAGGATAATCTGGCCCCTTAACAGACCTTGGTAAATGTCAGAGCCATTCTTCCTTACCGTGATCCATAGTCAACGCACTGATCCACTTCCTGTATCTGGATACCAGCCACATGGATGAATGGCCCGATCACATGCAGCGATCACATTCCGTATCGCAATTTTTAAGCAGGATGCCATTCTGACATCTCTCACCGCCGTGACGTTAAGTATGCAAAAAAGGGAGTGAGAAGGCCACCACGGCGCTGGTCTCATCAAACCGTCACACGCATTCAGCCCCTGACAACCAGCCGCGCACCACCCCTCGGTCAGCTCGCTCGCCAATTCGAGCATTCGAGCCGAATCACGCTCCCTAATTTAGGAACTGCCGGAACGCAGGTTAATGATGCTAGAGGGTCTCGACGCGCCTGTGCGGCGCAACCCGAGCGGTCACATGACCGCAGCCAGAACAAAAGGAAGACAAACCCGTGCCGTCATCGGAGTGGTATGAAACCGGCCTTCCACATATCTGGCTCCCCTACGCCCAGATGAAAACTGCGCCAGCTCCCCTACCCGCACGCTCGACCCAGGGCAGCGTCATAACGCTCCATGACGGAAGGGAACTCATCGACGGCGTCGCCGCATGGTGGACAGCCTGCCATGGATATAACCACCCCCATATCCGCGCCTGCGCCGAAGCACAGCTTGCGCGGATGCCGCATGTCATGTTCGGCGGCATGGTTCACGAGCCCGCGCTATGTCTGGCCGCACGGCTGGCCGCCATCTTGCCGGGAGACCTTGAGCGGGTCTTCTACACGGACTCAGGCTCCGTCGCGGTCGAAGTCGCGATGAAGATGGCGATCCAGTATCGCATCAACCGGGGTGAGCCGGAGCGGCGACGGCTGCTGGCCTTCAAGGGCGGCTATCATGGCGACACTCTGGCGACGATGGCGATCTGCGATCCTGAAGAAGGTATGCACCATCTGTTTTCCGGCGTGATGCCGGAGCAGGCCGTTATCGACCTACCCCGCGACGATGCGACCCGGGCAGCGTTCGAAAACTTCCTGCAGGCACATGCATCGACTCTTACCGCCATTGTCGTGGAGCCGCTGGTGCAGGGCGCGGGCGGCATGGTGTTTCATGACCCGGAGACACTGTCGTTCTTGCGAAGCGCGGCCGACCGGCATGGTCTGCTTTTGATTCTGGACGAAATATTCACCGGCTTCGGCCGCACGGGAACGATGTTCGCCTGTCAGCAGGCAAACATCGTTCCCGATATCGTCACCCTGTCCAAGGCGCTGACCGGTGGAACCATGGCCCTCGCCGCGACGGTTGCCCGGAGGCATGTCTACGAAGCGTTTCTCTCGGACGATCCTGAGAAGGCGCTGATGCACGGGCCAACCTTTATGGCGAACCCGCTCGCCTGCGCATGCGCGAACGCGTCTCTCGACCTGTTTGAACGGGAGCCGCGTCTGGAGCAGGTCGCGACCATCGCGGCTCAACTCAGCACGGCGCTGGAACCCTGTCGTACCTTGCCTGGCGTGCGCGACGTGCGTGTCATGGGCGCTATCGGCGTCGTGGAAATGGATCGTATCGCCGACCCAGCCAGTTTGCGGACGCGTTTTGCGGCGGAAGGCGCGTGGATCCGGCCGTTCAGGAATATCGTTTACCTGACGCCCGCATTCACAATCAGCGAACAGCAACTCGACTTTCTCGCGAACGCCATACGCCGTGTGCTGAAGGACGGGTAGACCTTCACCACCCAGCGGCGGCCGCGTCATCCTCGGCGCAGCTTTCTACCCAGACAGAACTACCGTCGGAGAACTCTTCCCGCTTCCAGAACGGCGCGCCCGTCTTGAGGCGGTCGATCAGAAAGCGTGTCGCATCCAGTGCTGCGGCCCGGTGCGCGGCGGAGGTCAATACGAGCACGATCGGCGCGCCGACAGGAAGACGCCCGACACGGTGGATAACCGTGCACCCCGCCAGATCGAAACGCGCGACAGCCTGCTCCGCCAAGTCGTTTAGCGCAGCCTCCGACATCCCAGGATAATGCTCCAGACACAGCGCCGTCAGGCCGCCCCCACCCCGCACCACGCCGAGGAATGAACCCAGGCCACCCACCTCGTCGCTGTCCGCAAGCAGGCGAGCAGTTTCAGCGCCCACATCGAACGTCTCCTCCTGAACGAGGACACGCACAACGATCTCACTTGTTTGCGGAGTGACAGTCATATCGCGTGCGCTCCCGAAACGTCAGGCGCGGCCTATCCCGCCCTAACCACCCGTCATTGGCGGAAACAGAGCCAGCTCGTCACCGTCAGTCAGGGGAGCATGCAAATCGGCCAGCGTCTTGTTAACCGCCACACGGATCGCACCCGGCCCCGCGAAAGCATCCGCCAGCGCAGGATCAACGCGGCCTTGCGCAGCGATCCATTCGCCCACGGTGGTGGCGTCATGCAGCGACGCGGTCTCGGACGATTTACCCAGCCGTTCGCGCAATGCTGCAAAATATAGGACGGTGACGCTCATGCGCCACTCTTAGCCAATCGCCTTCGGGTCGCCAACTGTGGCTGAGAGTCCTTCTTATGGCTGCTTCGCCGGGGTCGCCGTCGATTCCGCAGCCTTGGCGGGAGCGCCAGCCTTCTCCTTGTGAACTTCGCCGTTCTTCAACGTGGCGATCGAACCGTCGGGGTGAATGACGGTGGTCGTGCCGTCGCCATTCGGGATTTCAATGTTGGAGCCGGAGGCCTTGCCAGCGCCGTATTTGGCCGCCACGTCAGGCTCGCTGCTCGGCAGTCCGGCACCGGAGAAACTGGCGCCAGCGTCCGGAACGTCGTCGCCGATGGCCATATCGCCGCCATCATGCAGGTCGTGGCCGGGCACAACGCTGGAACGCTCGGACGCCACGTCCGAGAGCGACGGAAGAGGCTCGGGAGCGCCCGGCCAGATATTGCCATTTTGCGGAAGCATCGGCGTCTCCGCCGTGCTGTAGCCGCGTACGCGGCGCATGGTCTCGGAATCGCCGTGAGGCGCATTCGGATTCGCGCCCGGAAGCGTGGCTGTATCTGAAAGCCATTCGCCGAACCCGGAACAACCGCTCAACAGAAGAAGAAACCCAACAAGAGCGGCATTCCGCATCAGTTCTACCTCGCCGATATCGGTCCCGCGCGACATGAGCGTCACCTAACTATCGGGTCCTATTGATACCGTTGTCGCGTGATCAGGTAAATTACCGCTTAGCAGAAGAACGAAGTATTTGCGTTTTTACCAAGCCGTCAGGTTCCCGCGCAGCGAAAGAGCCTGCCTGCCCGGCACCACGCGGTCGCGTCGAAAGAGACTGGTTACCCTGCCGAATCGACAGCCCCCTTGGGCGTAGCGCGACCGACGTGACGCAATCCGGCGCTAAGGTAATCCCACCCGGTGATAAGCGTCAGGATCGCCGCGATCCAGAGCATCACCGCTCCGCACATCCCAACATGCAGCCACAGCATCCCCAGCAACTCTCCGGTGCTGTCCCCCGCCAGCAGAAAACCGATCGCAGTCATCTGAAAACCTGTCTTCCACTTGGCAAGACGTGTCACGGGAAGGCTGATGCGCGTCGCGGCAAGATATTCCCTCAACCCGCTGACAAGAATCTCCCGACACAGGATGACGATCGCTGGCCAGAGCGAGTCGAACGGAAGCCTGCCCATTCCGGCGAGCGTCATCAGCGACGCGCCGACAAGCAGTTTATCGGCGATCGGGTCCATCATTCGCCCCAGATCGGACTGCATCTTCCATGATCTGGCGAGTTGTCCGTCGAAATAGTCCGTGACCGCCGCCGCAATGAACAGAAGGCACGCAGCGGCGTCCGCGCCGGGCCGGGCCATCGCCACAAGGGCGACCAGAACCGGGATGGCGACGATCCGCGACAACGTGAGCAGGTTCGGCAGATCGGTGATCATGGCGGCAGGCTACTCCACTTCGCGTCTCCCCGGAACGGTAACTACCACAAAAGTGTTATTACAAAGGCTATGGAAGACGATTTCATCGCCCCGCGCTCCCTCACCCGCCGGTCCATCCGGGATGGAAATGACCGTAGATGGACCGGGCCGTTTCCCGGTTGATCCCCGGAGCGGCCTCCAGTTCGGTCAAACCCGCCTGACTGACGCCCCGCGCGGACCCGAACCGGTTCAGCAACGCCCGCTTTCGCGCGGCCCCGATGCCCGGAATGTCGTCCAGCTCCGACTTCACCAGCGCCTTGGACCGCCCGGCCCGGTGTGTTGTAATGGCGAAGCGATGCGCCTCGTCCCGCAGGCGCTGGAGATAGTAGAGCACCGGATCGCGTGGCTCGAACTGAAACGGCGGCTGGTCGTCGGTGTGAAACCATTCGCGCCCTGCGTCGCGATCTGGCCCCTTGGCGATCGCCACCAGCTTCACCCCCGAGACGCCCAGAGCGTCCAGCACGCTGCGAACGGCCGAGAACTGCCCCGCGCCGCCGTCGATCAGCAATACGTCGGGCCAGTCGGCGCCTGCGCCCGCAGGCCTGCCCGCGCTGGAGGGAGCCACTGACTTCGCCTCACTCACCACAGCATTGCTCGACGTCTTTGCTCGCGACGACAATCCCGGCGAAGCGTCCTCCGCCTCAGCTTCGCCTGCGACGTCCTCTCCCGACACCGCACCCGCCTTCTCCGCCGCCTCTCGCAAGGCGCGTCCAAACCGGCGTTCGAGCACTTCCCGCATCATCGCGAAATCGTCTCCGGGCGTGATCGGTCCCTTGATGCCGTATTTTCGGTAAGCGCGACGCTCGAAGCCCTCCGGGCCGCCCACGATCATCACGCCATAGGGGTTGGTCCCCATGATATGGCTGTTGTCGTAAACCTCGATCCGCAACGGCGGCGCGGACAGCCCGAACGCCTTCGCCACGCCCTCAAGCAGCTTCGCCTGACCGGCGCTTTCCGCCAACTTGCGCTCCAAAGCCTCCCGGGCGTTCGTTTCGGCGTGCTCGACGACCTCCCGCCGCTCGCCACGCTGCGGCCGCAGAATTTCCACCTTGCGGCCGCGCCGGATCGACAGGGCCTCCGCCAGAAGCGTTTCTTCCGGCATCTCGCAATTGACCAGAACAAGTGGCGGCGGCGGTTTGTCGTCGTAGAACTGCGCCAGAAACGCCTGCAGGATGTCGGCGTCGGTTTCGTCGCGCGTGTGCGCGGGGAAGAACGCCCGATTGCCGTTGTTGCGGCCGCCACGAATGAAGAACACCTGGATGCAGGCCTGTCCGGCGTCCTGCCAGACCGCAATCACGTCGCCGTCGCCGATCGACGCCGGGTTCACCACATTGGAATCCTGCATCTGCGCCAGTGCGCGAATGCGATCGCGCAACATGGCCGCGCGCTCGTAGTCGAGCGCCTCGGCCGCGCGCTCCATCTCCGCAGCGAACTCCGCCTTGATCTCCTTGTCGTTTCCCGACAGGAACTCCCGCGCCTGCGTCACCAGATGCGCGTAATCCTCCTGACTGATCCGGTCGACGCAGGGGGCCGAACATCGCTTGATCTGGAACAGCAGACATGGACGAGTCCGCGATGCGAACATCGAGTCCGTGCAGGTCCGCAGCAGGAACACCCGCTGCATGATCGCCACCGTCTGATTCACCGCCCATGCCGACGCAAACGGCCCCCAATAGCTGGCGCCCTTCTCCATTTTGCCGCGATGCTTGGCGATCTGCGGGAACGGATGCTGCTCCGTCAGCACCAGCCATGGGTATGTCTTGTCGTCGCGCAACAGGATGTTGAAGCGCGGCTTCATGCGCTTGATGTAGTTGGCCTCAAGCAGCAGGGCTTCGGCTTCGGTATGCGTCGTCACGATCTCCATCGCGACGGTTTCCGAAACCATCCTGCGTATTCGCTCGGGCAGGCGCGAAAGCTGCGTGTAGGACGTGACCCGCTTCTTCAGCGCGCGCGCCTTGCCGACGTAAAGCACCTCTCCAGTCGAGCCGATCATCCGGTAAACGCCGGGCGACAACGGCATTGTCTTCAGCGCTTCGGCGATGACCCCGACGCCGCGCTGAGTCGGCACGCCGCCCGTTTCCTCCACAGGAAGCGAGGCCTCCTGTTCATGCGTTTCCGTAGCGGAAAGATCGGAGGGTTCAGGCATTCGAATTCATCCACCGAACTTGTGGATAAGTCTGTGGAATCAAAGATGACAGATTTATGGAGGTCCCGGTCTTCCTCGCCATCCCTCGGATTGCATAAAATTTAGCCAAGAATACTAACCCTTTGAAATATATAAATTTAACCACTTATTAGTCGCCCAATCTCGACGACGTCTCCGAAACCTTCTGAAAAAAACTCGTGTCAATCCCGGGAGTGGACAAAATTCACAGAGCTTGGTCGAAAAGCTGATCCTGATTTGTTCCAGCTCCCCACACCAGAACGTTCCAGGGCCTTTTCAGCCGGCCCAGAGAGCCTAGGTCAGGCCGCCGTAGCGGCGCGCTCGGCGGCACGAAGCACGCGACGGAAATTCCCTCCCCAGAACGCCTCAATCTCGCTTCGGTCGTAGCCCCGGCTGACCAGTTCGGCCGTCAGGGAGAGCGACTCGCCCGCGTTCCGCCAGCCGTCCAGCTCTCCACCGCCGTCGAAATCGGATGAGATCCCGACGTGCTCCGGGCCTATGCGGCGGACGACATAATCGAGATGATCCATGTAATCCGCCACGGTCGCTCTACGGGAGCCAAGTTCCGCACGCGGACGCAGGAACCCGCCCACGGCGGTGATCTGAATCACACCGCCGCTGGCCTTCAGCGCGTCAAGCTGTGCGTCATCCAGATTGCGCGGATGGTCGCACAAGGCCCGCACACACGCATGCGTCGCAGCGACCGGCGTCGCTGAAACTTCCACCGCCTGCAGCATCGTGTCGCGCGACGTATGCGACACGTCCACCACCATCCCCAGCCGGTTCATCTCCGCGATGGCTTCCCGCCCGAGCGCCGACAGACCTCCATGACGCGCCTCCGGATCTCCGAGCTTGCGGCTCGGCTGCCCCGAATCCGCAAGAGCGTTGTGTCCGTTGTGAGTCAGCGTGACATAGCGCGCGCCAAGGGCGCGGAAGCGGGCGAGCATGCCGATGTCGTCACCCATGCCGTAGCCGTTCTCGACACCCGGCATGACCACGAGAACCCCCTCTTGGAACGCGGCCTCCATCTCGTCCACAGTGTCGCACACGCGCGCTTTCAGACCGTCGCGCTCGCCCTGCATACGGTCGATCGCCGCCAGCATCTCCAGCGTCTGCGCCTGAGCCGCCGCATGCCCGCGCGCGTCGACCGCATCCTGCGCGATGTAGGCGACGAAGCATCCCGCCGCGAGATGTCCCCGCCGCATCTTCGGGAAATCGACGCAACGTCCGGCCGTGTCGAGAAATGCGTCGTCCCGATCAGGCCACGGAATGTCGATGTGGCTGTCCAGGGTCAACAACGACTCGTGCAAAGCGCGGACGTCATCCGGAATAACAGCCTTCAGCATGGGGCATCCTTGGAGGGCTTCGTTCGCCGGGCGCGAGGAAGCGGGTGAAAATCATGAACAGAAAATCGGCGCAGACGCCGCAGTTTACAAGACAGGAACGCGATCGGCGGGACCACGCGGCCTCAAACCCTGCGCGGCGCGAAGGGCGTGCACACGACGCAGCCACGAATTGCTCTTGCCGCGATCCGCTCGATAGGCGATCCCGATCCTCATGCGCATCGTGACCTGGAACATCAACTCCCTTCGCCTTCGACTTCCCCTGCTGGCGGAGGTGATCCGGCATCTTGCCCCGGACGTGATCTGTCTGCAGGAGACGAAGGTCCCGGACCCGCTGTTCCCGGAGAAGGCGCTGGCCGAACTCGGTTACCCCTACTTCGTGCGCAAAGGCATGAAGGGGTACAACGGGGTCGCGATCCTCTCGCGCTATCCGCTCGTGGCGTCAGAAGACACGCCCGACTGGTGCGAAAAAGGCGATTGTCGTCATGTCGCCGCGACGATCGCCACCGACAGCGGTCCCGTCGAGATTCATGATTTCTACGTCCCCGCAGGCGGGGATATCCCGGACCCGGAAGCCAATCCGAAATACGCGCACAAACTCGCTTTCGTCGACGAAGTGACGGCGTGGTTCGCCAATCACCACAAGACGCGCTCGGTCATCGTCGGGGACCTCAACATCGCTCCGCTTGAGCACGACGTCTGGAGCCATAAGCAGCTTCTGGACGTCGTCAGCCACACGCCGCCGGAGACCACACGCCTCAACGCCTGGCTTGAGACCGGCTTCGTCGACGCGATGCGCCATTTCGTGCCGCCCGGCGAGAAGCTCTACACATGGTGGTCGTATCGTAATCGCGACTGGAGCGCCTCCAATCGTGGCCGCAGACTGGACCACGTGTGGATCACGCCGGATCTGAAGCCGTCGCTGACCGGGATGACAGTGGTGCGGGAAGCTCGCGACTGGGCCTCCCCTTCCGACCATGTGCCTGTTGTGGTCGATCTGGCGGTTTGACGCATCTGCCTACGGCCTGACGCCTAAAGGCGTCGTAGCGTCACGGAGTGTCGTCGGCCGAGCCGCCTGCCTCCGATACGATATATCAAAATTTTCGCTCAGGAATCACAAGGGCCGCACAAGGCGGCCCCACGCGATCGAGATGTTATTTTCAAGACTGCGGCACGCCGCCTTCCGGGTCGAGCCTGTAGCCGCCGCCTTCCGTAATCAGAAGACAGGCGTTGGAGGGGTCCGGCTCGATCTTCTGACGCAACCGGTAGATGTGCGTTTCGAGCGTGTGCGTCGTCACCGCCGCATTGTAGCCCCAGACCTCGTTCAGCAGCACCTGGCGCGGCACCGGCCGGGTGCCGGCGCGATACAGGAACTTCAGAATCGCGGCTTCTTTCTCGGTAAGGCGGACGCGACGGTTGCGCGCAGCTTCCTGAAGCAGCTTGGCCGATGGGCGGAACGTGTAGGGACCGACCGTGAAGACAGCATCTTCGCTGTTCTCGAAAATACGCAGCTGGGCCCGCAGTCGCGCCAGTAACTCCGCGATGCGAAAGGGCTTGGCCACATAATCGTTGGCGCCGGCGTCGAGGCCACGCACCACATCGGCCTCATCATCCGAACCGGTCAGGATGATAATCGGCATCCGCACGCCTTCGCGCCGCAATTCCACGCAGAAATCGCGCCCGTCGCCGTCCGGCAGCGTGACGTCCAGAATCACGGCGTCAAATCGTGACTCCGGCTTTCGTAGCGCAGCCCACGCTTCGGCCACAGAAGCCGCCTCTACAGGCTGGAACTCGCCCTCGACCTGCAGCTGTTCGACAAGCATCTGTCGGAGCGTCTGGTCATCGTCGACAATTAAAACAGGACGTGCACCCGACATCGTCACCTCACCATCTCTGTGGGGGGCTCACTAGCCCTCCACCACCGCCGCGACAATATCCGGTCGCGTTTTTTCGGCGTCGTCGCCAGTTCCGCCATCCTCGGCAAAGAGAACGGAGGGGCCATGCGCGGCGCCATCTATTCCGCTATAGACCACCGATCCGGCGACGGGAAAAGGCGCCGACGGCGAAACGGACCATCCTGTCGATTTTCGTCGCAATGACAGCAAACCTCCGAGGCATAGTCTGATGATACATGCGACCCTCATGCCTGAAAGCGGTAGCGACGCACGACTGCATTGCGCCGACAGGGTTTATCGCGCCGTGATCGGGGCCGCCGGAGTGAGCGCCAGCAAGGAAGAGGGCGATCACGCCACCCCGACAGGAACGCTCGCGCTCAGACGCGTTCTCTACCGCGCGGACCGCGTGAAACGCCCGGAAGTGGGCGGATTGCCGCTCGAACCGATCGCGCAGTCCGATGGATGGTGCGACGACGTGACGCACGCCGACTACAACACGCAGGTGGCGTTGCCTCACCCGGCTCGTCACGAGGAATTGTGGAGAGAGGACCATCTGTACGACATCGTCGTGGTCCTTGGTCACAACGACGCGCCCATCGTCCCGGGACGCGGGTCTGCGATCTTCATGCATCTGCAATCACCGGACGGAAAACCCACGGAAGGCTGCATTGCGCTGACTGAAGCCGATCTCCGGGCCGTGCTGGCGTCAGGCGTCGCCGCGATAGACGTTTCGAAACCGCAATCCTGATCGACCGCCTCTCGGGGAGCACAAGCCCGATCGCTCAAATTGGAGAACCCAGGCCCGCGAAACGCTGGCCCCGTTCGATGCGCTGGCTCGACGGCCTGAACCCCGGCTTTACATAAAGTCGCAGTGGCACAGCATTGTGCGGAGGCCCAGACGTCATACGACCATATTGAGCCGATTTACCTCCCGGCATCATCGACACCCCACCGCATACTGACGCCCACATTCGCGAAGACGTCAGAAGCGCGCCCATGAGTCGTCATGAGCGCATGCAGATCCGAACCTTACTTTCGCCGAAACACATTTATACGGCCGGGGCGTTGCTTCCGGCGATCTCAATCGCTTTTACCGGTTGAGCACCCGCCACCGCCGCATCTGGCTCACTCGGCGGCACGAGCGAAATCACGACATCCCCCGCCGAGGGCGGCGTCCCTGCAGAATCTTCAGCAGAGTGGATCGAAATCCCGGCGCCCGGCCGAAGCGTGATGAAATCCAGACGATCGCCCCTTGTGTGCAGGAAGGCGTCGAGCGTCGCCATCGTCACCTCAAGCGCCTGAAACCGCCACCCCTCCTGATGCAATGTCTCCAGCAGGGTGAAATTCCACTCCGGCAGCCCGAACACCTTGCCGCGGGCATCCCGGCTCAGCCCACGATACTCGTCGAGCCGCGCGACGCCCGGACTGACCTGATAAACGCGCGCACGGCCGAAATGCGGCGCAAGGTGTGCGCAAACCATGCCATTATAAATCGCATCAGGCGTCGTCGCGATCAGGTAGTCCGCGGGTCGCTCCTCCAGACTCTCGGCCCCAGCCTCGGAAAGCATCTCCGCGCGGAGAACGGGCACCCCCGCCCGCCGGGCAGGAATCAGAGGACGGGCCGCAGTATCCACCAGCGTCACCGGCGTACCGGCGCGGAACACCGCCTGCGCCAGATCCCGCGACCACGGATTGGCCCCCACAATGGCCAGCGCAGGAACGTCAGACAGCGTCAGCTTCAGCCGCCGCGCCAGAGGACGCAGCGAGAACCCATGCAGCAACATGGTGCTGCCGATCACGGCGAATACAGCCGGCATGACCAGTTGCGCGGACTCGAACCCCGCCTCGCTGAGACGTATGCCCGCGACGCCCGCGACGGCGGCGGCGACGATGCCGCGTGGCGCGATCCAGCCTACGAAAACGCGCTCACGCCAGCTCAGCGCGCTGCCAAGCGTGGCCAAATAGATGCCCAGCGGGCGTACGACGAAAATCACCGCGCATGTCAGCGCGAGAATCGACCAGGACAGGTGCTGCAACACAGCGCGCTGCAAATCGGCGGTCAGCAGGATGAACAGCAACGACACAATCAGAACGACGAGGCTCTCCTTCATGCGCTGCAATTCGCCCAACCCCGGCACCCGCATGTTGGCGAGCGCCATGCCGAACACCGTCGAAGCCATCAGCCCCGCGCCGTCCATGAACAACGTGCCCAGCGCGTAGACCGCCATAGCCAGCGTCAGCAGCAAAGGCATCTTCAGCGGCTCGGGCATCAGATCATGGATAAAGAGCTGCTTGACGCCCCACCCCCCGGCGACCCCCAGCCCAATCGCCACAGCGGAGCTGACGACCAGATGCGGCAAAAGCGCGGTAAAAAACGCGCTCGAACCCTCATTCGGCTTCATCAGCAGGATTTCCAGAACCAATGTCGCGAGAATCGCACCCACCGGATCGTTCACAATAGCTTCCCAGCGCAGGAAAGCCGCGACACGCGGACGCAGCTTCGCATGACGCAGAAGCGGCAGCACCACGGTCGGCCCCGTAACGACGACGATCGCGCCGAAAAGGCAGGCGGGCCCCCATGACAGCCCGCCGACGTAGTGCGCCGCCAGAGCCCCCAGCCCCCAGTTGATCGGCAGCGCCACAAGCGTCAGTCGCAGCACGCCCTCGCCCGCGCTCTGCCACTGTCGGAAGTCGAGCGCGAGACCGCCTTCGAACACGATCAGCGCCACGGCGAGCGAGACCAGAACGTGAAACAGCGGCCCGATCAGGTCGGACGGGTGCAGAAGCTCAAGGCCAGGGCCGAGCAGCAACCCGAGAGAAAACAGCAGGACGATCGCAGGCAGCTTGAACCACCACGCCACCCACTGCGCCAACATTCCGCCACAAAACACAAAGAAAATCAGAACGATAGCATCTTCGTTCATCGGCGACGCACGCGAAATTCGGCCGTCATGGCATCTCCGGTCATTGAAATACGATCCTGCAAACGCAGCAGCCTGCAATTTCGTTTTGAAAAAAGCCCGCCACAGGCGGTCAGCCCCATGGCCCCCACGCCCCGCCTCCTTCGTCCCCGAAGCCGCGTCGCGCCGGTATTGGAAGGCAGCCTGAGGCGCAGTCTGGGCGGCCGCCCAGGCCCGGCGCCGAACTCTCCTAGTTGTCCCCGATTACATATGGGGGTCCGTGATTCCAGCGGCAACGCCTCCGGATGAAATGACCTCGGAAAAACGTCGCAGAGGGGACGCCCGCCGTACGTACGTCCAGGCCGGCCAAAGACGCTGCAGCCTCTTTCACGATCCAAAAAATTCGCCAGGTTAACCCGCAAAACGAAGCCTCCGGACTGCCGCTCCCCCTGGATTCACACTATCCATGCCTTGGCGGAGCCCTGCTCATCCAAGTCCAGCGGCCCGTGGCGAGGTCGATTACTCGCCCCAATTCACGCTCCCGCACGTCTGGCCTAGCCGCTACGACTCCATATTCTTCCTTGAGCCGTTGCTCTCGGGCCAGGCGATCCCGGCCCGCCGAACGCCATCGCGCGTAATGCCGGAGCAGATCCGACGCCGCACTCCCTGCGCCATGAAATCTCCGTCAACCTCCGCGACGCGGGTAGGAGAAACGCGGGAACCACGTTATTCGGAACGACGCCGAATATAAAAGCGGCCTCAACCACTACCCTCTGACGCGCCGCACGGGACGCGCGCAACCGCGCCCCGACGCCCGCATGTCAAAACGCCAACCGGACGAACAGGACTGGAGAAGACCTCATGTCGACCATCGACGTCGTAGCCATCGTCAAGGCCAAACCGGGCAAGGTGGAGGAAGTCATTGCGGCGATCACGCCGTGCGTCGCCCTGTCCCGCGAGGAAGAGGCGAATCACGCCTACACCCCCCATCGTGACCTCGACGACCCGGAGACGATCGTGTTCATCGAGCGTTGGGCCAGCCGCGACGCTTTCAACGCGCATCTGGAGACCGAGCACTTCAAGACGATGGCGGACAAGCTTGGGGACCTGCTCGCCCAGCCCATCGCGATCCATCTTCTCAAGCCGATCTGACCCGATGAACGCTCCTCCCGGAAACGGACAGGCGACCGGGCAGGAGTTCGGAACAGACACCCTGGCGCGGCTCAGCGCCGCGCTGTTCCTGTCATACATGGCCGTGGCGCTATCGCTGCCGGTGATCCCCGTCTTCGTCACGGGATTGCCGGGCTTCGGCAACATGTTCGCCGGGCTCGCCGTCGGGATCGCGTTTCTTTCGACGATCCTGACCCGCAACTACGCAGGCGGCGTCGCCGATCGGCTCGGCGGCCATGTCTGCAAACGGCGCGGCCTGATTCTCTATATCGTTGCAAGCGCGCTTTGCGCAGCCGCGGCGCTTCCCACGCTGCCTCCTTCCCTCGCCTATGCGGTGCTCATCGCCGGACGCCTGCTGCTCGGCCTTGGGGAGAGCCTGACCATCGTCGGAATGCTCGGCTGGGGCATCGGCCTTATGGGCCAGCCGCGCGCGGGGAAGGTCATGGCGTGGACCGGCGCTGCGATGTACGGCGCCTTCGCCATAGGCGCACCAGTCGGCCTCGCCCTGTTTCATCATTTTGGCTTTGGCGGCGTCATGGCCGTCGGTGCGGCAACTCCGGCGCTGGGGCTGCTGCTCGTGCTCGGCGTGGCGCCCGCGCCCATCGCCGCCGGACGGCGCGAGTCATTCTGGCGCGTGCTCGGACGCATCTCCGGGCAGGGCGCTGCGGTTGGCCTGCAAGGCGTCGGGTTCGCAGGCCTCGGCGCGTTCATGACGCTGTATTTCCTGCACCGTCACTGGCCCTACCCCGCATTGGGCCTGAGCCTGTTCGGCGGCGCCTTCGTGCTGACCCGCGTGTTCTGCGGCCACCTGCCCGACAGGATCGGCGGCTACCGTGTGGCCGTCGCCTCCCTCGCCGTGGAAGCCTGCGGCCAGTGGCTGCTCTGGACCGCGCCGAACCCATGGTTCGCATTCGCGGGCGCGCTGCTGACCGGGGCCGGATGTTCGATGGCCTTCCCGTCTCTGGGCGTAGAGGTCGTGAAGGTGATCCCGCCACAACTGCGCGGGGCGGCGCTAGGCGGCTTCGCCGCGTTTCAGGACCTCGCCTACGGCGCCACCGGCCCGATCGCCGGTCTTCTTGCCGACCATACGGGTTATGGGTCCGTTTTTCTGCTCGGCGCGCTCTGCGCCAGTGCCGGGTGTGCGCATACGGTCGTGTTGCTGAGGCGCAGCCGGAGCGAGGAGGTGATGGGCTGAGGCCTTTTCCGCAGATTTTCTTGCTCTGGCAGTTACCGCTGTGGGGTCCGCAGATTGGCGCAATCAAATGCAGTTCTATTATTCTTTAAAGTGGGCGATTACGCCGCACGCTGGTGTGGCCGGTTTCGCCTCTCATATCGGTCATTCAAATACCCAAATAATTTTCCGTTTGCAGACATCAAGTCTCGTCAAGCATGCCCTGAAACGCATTTGGTGTTGTCTGCTACTTTACTACGTAGCCACTGATAACGGGGGTCGCTCTCGGTACGGCAGTGCCAGGCGAGAATTTTGTTAAAGCCAGGCACAGTCAGGGGACTGGGTGGACTGAACAGCACAAGATCCTCACGTCCATGCAGCAATCTGCGGGGCGCCATCGTGATCAAGTCCGTCTTCTGAAGAATATCCGGAAGCGCAAGAAAATTTGGCACGGACAGGGCAACATGACGCTTGCGTCCAAGGGATTCGAGCTGTCTGTCTGTCGCGCCGCAGAACTGTCCGCCTTCATACGAGACGATGATGTGGCCGGCGGTGCAATATTGGTCCAGCGTCATGTGCATGCCTGCAGTCGGATGGTTCTTCCGCGCCGCGCAGATATACTCTTCATGAAAAAGCTGCGATGATAGCAGATCAGGCGGGCAGGTCTCGGGTGTGACCAGCGCAATGTCGATCTGACCTTTTTCCAATTGCTCCTGAAGTCGGTCATCATCAAGCGGGTGAACCGCAAGTGTGATTCCTGGCGCCTCTTGCCGCAATCTGGCGATGAACGGCAGCAGGACAACTTGGAGCGCATAGTCGGTTGCGGCGATCGAAACCGTAAATGACGCCGAAATCGGGTCGAAAGCGTCTGGCTGACAGAGTGTTCCGATCTCGCACAGAATGCGCTTGAGCGGCGCGACAAGATCAAGCGCGCGTGTCGTGGGCGTCATGCCGCGCTGTGTCCTGACCAGCAGAGGATCGTCAAAATTCTCACGCAGGCGGGTCAGCATGTTGCTGACCGCAGGCTGCGTTACGCCAAGCCGTTCGGCCGCCCGCGTCACACTGCCTTCTTCAAGCAGCAAATCGAGGGCACGGAGCAGATTGAAATCCAGAGTTTTGATATCACCCATATTTATGGGATCCATATTTTGTGATTATTGGATTTATTCTGAACGCAATGCCATCCTGACGCAAATCATGATTTCTACGGGGAAAATTGCCATGCCTAACTGTCGGCTCAGGGTAATGATGGTCGGGACCTCTCACAATGACTGACTATGTGGTTCCTGATCATTATCGGGCATGGTGCTGGGAGCAGGGAACATCTGCCCTGGGTCTCGTGCTGAAGACTGTATCCCGCCCTGTGCTTCAGCCCGATGAAGTGCTGGTGCGCAACCATGTTGCCGGACTGAACCCGGTTGACTGGAAGGCCCTCGGTGCGCGTCTGGCGCCGTGGGAGCCGGGATGGGTGCCCGGTGTCGATGGCGCTGGCGTCGTGGCGGCGGTCGGGCAGGATGTCGGAGTCGAGTGGCTGGGACGGCGCGTGGCGTATCATCAGAGCCTGATGCGCCCTGGCAGTTTCGCCGAGTATACGCCTGTCCGCCTTCGAGCCGTCAGCGGCCTGCCCCCAACGCTGGATTTCGAGACGGCGGCCAGTATGCCCTGTCCTGCGCTGACGGCGTGGCTGGCGCTTACCAAACTGCCGAGCCGAGCGGATGCGACACTGCTGATCGCTGGCGCGGGCGGCGGTGTAGGGCATTATCTCGTCCAGCTTGCCGTGGGGCGGGGGTTTGCCGTGACGGCGATGTGCAATCAGCGGCACTGGGCACGGCTACGGGCCATGGGCGTGCAGGACTGCGTTGCCGGGCCTCTGAAAACCGGCGAGGCACTACACGATGCCCTGAAAAACCGTTTCCACGCGGTGATCGATTGCGTGGGCGCGGACCATGCGGCGGCTTTGGCCCCGGCACTGAAGGCAAACGGGCATATCGTGTGCATTCAGAACCGACTGCCGGAGTGGCCTGATCCGCCATTCACCCGGTGTATTTCAGTCCATGAAGTCGCTCTTGGAGCGCTTCATCAGTATGGCGACGATGCTGACTGGCACGATCTCATGACGGTCGGGCATCGACTCCTGACCCGTCTGGCAGAGCGGGCACTCGTTCCTGAAGAGACCATTATTCGCGATTTCAGGGATCTACCTGCGGTTTTGAATAACCTTGAACATCGCCAATTTTTCGGGAAGGCGCTGATCCGCGTCACCTGTGTTGAGGAAGAGTGATATGAATCCAGCGCTTTTTACGACCTTCGCCCTCAAAGACGCACACCTGCGCAATCGCATCGCAGTTCCACCGATGTGCCAGTATGTTGCGGTCGACGGATTCACAACCGATTGGCACAGGGCCCATTATGCAGGCCTTGCCCGCGGCGGTTCCGGCCTTGTCATCGTGGAAGCGACGGGCGTTTCGCCCGAGGGACGGATCACGCCCGGATGCACCGGGTTATGGGATGACCGGCATATCGCGGGCATGGCGACCGTTGCGCGTGAAATCAAGGCCGCTGGCGCCGTCGCAGGGATTCAGCTTGCCCACGCGGGCCGAAAGGCGAGTGCCAACCGTCCGTGGGAGGGCGACGATCATATTGCCGAGGGCGATCCGCGAGGATGGGAGACGATTTCACCGTCCGCCATCGCCTATGGCGCCAATCTGCCTCAGGCGCCACGGGAAATGACGCATGAGGACATCGCGCGGGTGCAGGCGAATTTTGTCGCTGCGGCACGCCGTGCCGTGGAGGCCGGGTTTGAATGGCTGGAACTGCATTTCGCTCATGGCTATCTCGCGCAGAGCTTTTTCTCGGTCCATGCCAACCATCGTACTGACGAGTATGGCGGCGATCTGGCAGGACGAAGCCGCTTTCTGCTGGAAACGCTTCGTGCGGTTCGCAAGGTCTGGCCGGAGACTTTTCCCCTGACCGCCCGCTTCGGGGTCATTGAATTCGATGGGCGGGATGAAGAAACGCTTGAGGAAGCCATCACCCTGACGCGTCAATTCAAGGCCGAAGGGCTGGATATGCTCAATGTCAGTGTCGGTTTCTCGACGCCGGCAGCACAGATTCCGTGGGGTCCGGCATTTCTGGCACCCATCGCCGAGCGGGTCCATCGTGAGACGGGCCTGCCTGTGGCGTCGTCCTGGGGGATCGATACGCCGCTGCTGGCAAATGGTGTCGTGGAGAAGAAACAGATGGATCTGGTGATGGTGGGACGGGCGCAGCTTGCCAATCCGCACTGGCCCTACGCGACGGCATTGAAGCTTGGCCTAGAGCGGCCCTCCTGGGTTCTGCCGCCTTCCTATGCACATTGGCTTGAGCGTTACCGCCCGGCCTCTTCAGAGTAATTACAACCCAAGTATTCACATGAGTTATGATTAATATCATAACTCATGATTGGGCTTTATCAGCAGGATCGATTATCCAGTGAGCCTGTTTTTCAGCACAGGGCAAGAATAGTTATGGCGAACGAAATTTTTTGGCCGCAGGGCTATGCTCCAGGTTTTGCGGATAATTTCGTCTCAAATGAAGTGATCGTAGCAGGCCTTACGGCTGCTGAAATCTGGCCGTTGTTGAGCAACCCAGCACAGTGGCCGACATACTACGCCAATTCTGCCAATCCTCGTCTTTATGATGACAAGGGGCACGAGCTTGCGCAGGGGCGCCGGTTCTACTTCGAAACGTTTGGGTTTCCGGTTGAGGCCGAAGTTACGGAATACGTAGCACCTGTGTCCGGTCAACCGGGGCGGATCGCATGGCATGGATGGTCAGGTGAAGAAAAGTCTTTGAACAGGCTCGATGTTCATCATGCCTGGTTAATTGAGGACCTGTCCGAAGGGCGCGTCAGAATTCTTACACAAGAAACCCAGAATGGTGAACCGGCGAAAGAATTGGCGACTACGCGTCCCAATCCAATGCTCAATGGTCATCAGGAATGGCTCGATGGACTGGTGTCAGCGGCTCGAAGTTCATTGGTAACGACATCACTCAAACCATGAACATTGGTTTTAACGGAACTGTCATTGAACAGAATGTCCATACTCTGCCGCTCATGCTCAGAAGCGGACATTCTGCTTTCCCCCAAGGCGGCCCCTCACCATCCGCACGCACGGGGCGACACCTCCGCCCCTACCGCGTAAGGTCAGGTCATGACCTCTCGAACCCGGCGCCGCCGTGAAGGGAAAAGCCCCATGCCCCGCCAATCCGCCGGTTTCGGCCGCCGCTCCCTGCTGGCCAAAGCCGCCGCCGCGCCTGCGCTTCCCATCGCCCTCACCTCTGTGAAAGCGGCGAACGCGGCCCCCGGCGTCAATCCGGACGCACAGGGGGTGGCAGTGGCGCAGGACATGCTGCCAGCGGGGCAGATGGAGGTGATCGCAGCATTGCCTGACCCGGGGCCGTCCGGCATCGCCGTCACGCCCGACGGGCGCGTCTTCATCAGCCTGCCGCGTCATGCGCAGGATCATGACCAGCCGACGCTGAACGAACTGCGCGACGGGCGTCTGACGGCGTTTCCCGATGCCGAGGCGACACGCCCGAGCGCCCTGCCGCCCGAAGAAAAGCTGATCTCGCTCCATGGCCTGACCACCGACACGCGCGGGCGTCTGTGGGGCATTGATGACGGCAAGATCGCGGGCAAACCGCTGCAACCTGGCGCCGCGAAAGTGGTCGGCTTTGACCCAGCTTCCGGCCGACGTATCGCCAGTCTCGTTCTCAAATCGCCTGTGCTGCTTCCCGACAGCCATATGAACGACCTGCGGGTCGATCTGACGCATGGCGCGCAGGGCGTCGTCTATGTCGCGGACTCGTCGTTCGGAACGTCGCCCGCGCTCGTCGTGATCGACATCGCGACGGGGCGGCAACGGCGCGTTCTGTCGGGCCATCCTTCGATTGTCGCGGAGAAGGGTTTCGTCGCCGTGCTGGAGGGCAAGCCGCGCCGGTATCAGGAGCAGCATGCGCAGTTTCCGACCGGCGGGGTCGACAGTATTACGCTGAGCACGGACAGCGCGACGCTCTACTACTCCCCCCTGACCAGCCGCCGCCTTTACAGCCTGCCGACTGCGCTTCTGGCGAACTTCGACGCGACGGAGGAGCAGCTTGCCGCAGCCGTGGTCGATCTGGGCGAGAAGGTGATGACGGACGGTCTGGCCACGGATCCCTGGAACCGCATTTATCTGACCGCCGGAGAGCACGACGCTATCATGCGTCGCAACGTCGACGGCTCCATCGACGTGATCGCCCGCGACCGGCGCATTGTCTGGCCAGATGGAATCTTCGCCACGGACCGGCATGTTTACTGTGTTCTGGGGCAGTGGAACCGCCTGCCCGCGATGAACGGCGGGCATAACCTGCGCCAGCCGCCCTATCTTATTGTCCGTTGCCCCATTACGCCGCCAGTCGGGTAGCCTCGCTCCTTCAAACGGTATCGTCCAGGCGCATAAGCATACTCACAACGATACCGTTATGAATATTTCGATTGCACCGGAGCGGAACGAAATTTTCTCAGGCACGCAATAACCTTGCGACATAGTTTAGCTGATAATGGAAACCCCAAAACGAGCAACGCGAAAGCCATTGATGAGCTTGCGCGAACAGACGTAGTCTGGCCTGCGATTACGAAGAAGCAGCAACGACCGGAAACGTTCCTTCCGCCTGACGCGCCTTGCGGGCGGGCGTGAATTTCCACCAGTCGAGAGCTTCCCCGGTTTGCGCCTGATGGATTGCTGCGGCGAACACGTCATGGACGCAGGGGTCGTGCCGTTGCCCGGTCTGGCGGCATAGCGCGACATATAACGTGTCTGCGTCTTTCGATTTCAGATCGTCGACCGTTTCGATCCCCAGAACGCGAAAATCGGCAAGGGCAGCCTTGCCGATATTACGAAGCCGTCCGAGCGACTGCGCTTCCTGCATTGAACGCCCCCTTTCAGCCACCCGGCGGCTACGCCGTTTTCGGCTCGAATGACGAGTGTTCTCCTGCGCAACGCATGAAAGCAAGTCCGCCCCCGACGTTACTCCTCGCCGGGGGCGCGCCGATCAGAAGAAGCCCAGCTTGCTCTCGCTATAACTGACGAGCATGTTCTTCGTCTGCTGGTAATGATCGAGAACCATCTTGTGGGTTTCACGACCGATGCCAGATTCCTTGTAGCCGCCGAACGCTGCGTGCGCCGGATAGGCGTGGTAGCAGTTCACCCAGACGCGGCCCGCCTGAATGCCACGCCCCATGCGGTAGCAGGTGTTGGCGTTGCGCGACCACACGCCGGAGCCGAGGCCATAGGGGGTGTCATTGGCGATGGCCAGAGCCTCGGCCTCGTCGCGGAACGTCGTCACGGCGAGGACAGGCCCGAAGATTTCCTCCTGAAATATCCTCATGCTGTTGTCGCCCGCGAACACGGTCGGCTCGACATAGAACCCGTCATTGAACGCCTTGCCCAGATCCGGCCGGGAACCACCGGTCAGAAGACGCGCGCCCTCGCTCTTGCCAACGTCGATGTAGCCGAGGATCTTGTCCTCCTGCATTTTCGAGTTCTGCGCACCCATCATCGTCATCGGGTCGAGCGGGTCGCCCTGACGGATCGCCTTCACGCGCTCCAGCGCGCGTTCGATGAAGCGGTCGTAAATCGACTCATGCACCAGCGCGCGGCTCGGACAGGTGCAGACCTGCCCCTGATTCAGCGCGAACATCGCGAAACCTTCAAGCGCCTTGTCGAGATATCCGTCATCTTCGTTCATGATGTCGGCGAAGAAGATATTCGGCGACTTGCCGCCAAGCTCCAACGTGGCCGGAATCAGGTTTTCCGCCGCCGCGTGTGCTACGCCGCGCCCGGTGGCCGTAGAGCCTGTGAACGCGATCTTGGCGATGCGCTTGCTCGAAGACAGCGCCGCGCCGACTTCACGTCCCACACCGTTGACGATGTTAAGCACGCCCGGCGGAAACAGGTCGCCGATGATTTCCATCAGCACAAGGATGCTCGCGGGCGTCGTCTCGGCCGGTTTCATGACGACGCAGTTTCCGGCGGCGAGAGCCGGCGCCAGTTTCCATGCGCCCATCAGGATCGGGAAGTTCCACGGAATGATCTGCCCGACCACGCCTAATGGTTCGTGGAAATGATACGCGACCGTGGTTTCGTCGATCTGGCTGATGCCGCCTTCCTGCGCGCGCAGACATCCGGCGAAATAACGGAAATGGTCGATCGCGAGAGGAATGTCGGCGGCCATCGTTTCGCGAACCGGCTTGCCATTGTCCCAGGATTCCGCAACCGCGATGCGTTGCAGTTCGGCCTCCATGCGGTCCGCCGCCTTGAGAAGGATGGTGGAGCGATCCCCATGGGACGTGCGCGCCCAGCCTTCCTTCGCCTTGTGCGCAGCGTCGAGCGCAAGCTCGATATCCGCCGCGCGGGAGTCAGGAACCTCACACAACACCTGACCGTTCACAGGCGAGATGTTCTTCATATACTGGCCGCCAACAGGGGCGACCCATTCTCCGCCGATATAATTCTCGTAACGGGACTTGAAGGGCGGTTTGGACAGGGAGGCCTGCTGCGACATGATGTTCATGAACGGTCTCTCTTTTATAATTATGTGTCTTCGAGGTCCCCGGCGACATGTGCAGTCAGCCCCCGGCAGAGGACTGGCACTGTAAAAAATGGAATACTGTAATGCACGTCACGTTCTGGCGCCTCACGCAAACATGTGCGTACGCGCCCGAATGGCGATCTATCGCAAAGCCTCAGCGATAAACCTGAAGGCGTCGCCTTCTGCAAAATCGGCTCCTGCCAGAATCACGGTCACGCCGGCATCGGCCGCCTGCATTTGAAGCTCGACCACGTCGATCGCCTCAGACGCCAGAACAAGATCAATCCCTGCCAGAGCGCTCACAGCCGCATCCGGCTTCACGTCATTCCAGAACAACACGAGAGGAGCGCCGCTTGCGCCCCTCAGCGTAGCGAGGACGTCCACCGCAGCGGCTTCCGGCCCAACCAGTATAGCCGCCACGTCCCGGCCTCGACGCTCCAGCCAGTCGTCCAGACGTTCGCCATCGTCAGCGCGCGGCATGCGGCCATGCGCCGTATCGTCAATATAAAACACATACCCGCGCCCCGCCTCACCTGCGAGACGTCGGCCCAAAGTCGAACCCGCCCTGTCGATCACGACAGCCACGAACGCAGGCTCCGTAACCACACCTCTCGCCATCGAAGCTGTCGCCCCGGCGTCTGGCCCGGATTCGTCGATCGGCTGCGGAACATCGCTGAGCAGGGAGCGGCGAACGTATCGGATCGCCTCAACGTCGCGGCGCTGCACGACATGCCCCCCGGATTCTCGCATATGCGACGACAGAGCGTCCCTCCACTCAGTCAGCGAACGCCCGGCGAGATCGCCGACATGATCGAGCGCCGCGTCGAGACATGCGTCTACTCCACCGCCGGTCGTCGCCACGGAGCGACGCACGACGAAGCACCCGCCATCAAGCAACGCAGCCTTGCTGGTTCCCTCGTATTGTCCGGAGACCCCCGCACCCGACGAAGCCTCCTCCGAAATCGGCGCTCCCGCTGCCTCGACAATCCCGGGGGCGACCAGCACGACGCGCTCGTCCTGCACAAATGACGTAGCCATAGCGTCGAGCGCACCCGATCCGAGCCAAAGGTTGCTTTCCGTCACAACCGCCAGATCGCCCATAGCCCATAACAATCCAAGCCTGACCGTGGGGGCCACACGAACCGGCAGGCTCGCCAACAGAGTCGTCACGATGGCGTTCTTTACGCCGACCACTATGACGTCAACATTCGCCTGAGCCGTCAGCGCGTAGATGCAGCGCCATAGCGCGTAAGGCGAAGAATTATCGACAATCACGGCGGAATACAGCGCGACTGTCGCTCCTAAGCCCTGAACGGGAGCGGGCGGCAACGCCGGGTCGTCCTCTCCGGCGCCTCGCGTAACTCGCGTAGACAGGAGATATCCGGTTAATGCGCCGATTTCGGTGAATTCCGGATGCTCGGCCAGGTAATTGCGGGGATCAAACAGCGGATGCGGCGCCAATCCGAGCCTCTCCCCGACCGTGACATAATGAATGAGCGGATTGATTTCGAGCGCCGCCGCAGCAAGATATTCGACGCGATACCAGCCGGGGAGGAAGCCGGGATTCGGCCGCACGTCGCCATTTCTGTCGAGAAAATCCTCCAACAGAGTCGAACCATGCAGTGGGCCGGGCAGCCCCCCCTCGCAATACAGCGCCCCCTCGAACAGGGGATGCGGATCGGGCGCAGCATAAGGCGCAGCACGCAGATAATGCGCCAGAGGATTGCTCTGGGCGCCGTATCCGTTCTCCTCGGCGATATTTCCTGCTGGGGAACGACTAAGAAGGCCCGCCAGATAATAAACCGAGTCAAACAGTGGATGCGGATCAATCCCTAGCTGACACCCCACACGGCAATAATGCTCGACAAGGTTCGCGTCGGGCGTCAGTTCAGCTCGGTCAGGCCGCGCGTCGCATTGGGCGCGATACCACTCCGCGTCGAACAACGACGATCTGGAAATCAGCGCCACATCGTCGTCAAATTCGCCCCTGGGCGTGAGGGCAGGCGATGCGGGCGGCGGGGTCTCCGGCGCCGATTCCACTGCGGCCTCATGCATCACAGGCTGCTGCGGTTCTGCATCCGGACCGGATTCACGTTCGCTGTGGAGAAATACAGGCGCTCGAGCCTCCAGACCGGAAGCATCTGATGAGGGCGTCTTCTCGACAGATCGCTCGGGCGAAGTAGCGGCCTGAGGGGAAGACAGCGGCACCGGGCCAGACGACTGGGCCTGGAGCCGCTCTGAAGGTAACGGCGTCCGGCGGCGCAGCATGCTTCCCACAACAGGAACCCGCCGCAACAATCTTGTCAGCGCGCTGGAAAAGTCAGGGGGTGGAACCGCGTTCGCTTCGTGGTCCGCACCTTTATTACCACGTTCCGGCACGTCATCATGCACGACCGCCATAACCGTGGCTCCGTCGCCACTGCCGGGCGGACGTTCGCGCGCAACGACCACGCCGTGCTGAGCCACGCCACCATGCTTGGCCGCTTCGTCCGCCGGACCCACGCACTCCTGCGGAATCACTTCGCTAGAGCGGCCTGCATCGTGAGATGCGTCCGCGCGACCGGATTCCACCGCATCTCCACATCCGACCTCATCATTGGTTACGCCAGCATCGGCGGACATACCGACATCGCCACACTTCACCACCTCGGACGAAGGATGCGCGCCACCACACGCGACTTCATCGCACACGCTTGAGCAGTCGTCGCCGTCAGCAAGATCGTCCGTATGTCCGTCGTCAAACACAGCTCCGTTGCGGCGCACCAGTGTGTCGTTCTCCAGAGGTGCGTGGTCGCCTACATCCGCGGCGACATGCGCCGTCACGCCGTTTTGCTGCGCTTCAGCCCCGGGCGCCGCCGAGCTCTCCCCAGCAGAAGCATCGGAAACTCCGTGACCGCCGCCCGCAGTGACGCCAACTTGCCGAAGAGAGTCGATATCCTCCTTCGCACGACGCAGTTGCGCCTCGAGCCGCACGATCAAGGCGGTCAGTCCACGAACGTGACTATCCTGTGCATGAATGCGTTCGATCAGCTCAGCAAAACGTCGCTCCAGAAACATCTCGGCAACCTCCTGATCAACAGGAGGAAAACGGTCGACGCCCGAAGCCTCGTGCGGGAAATCGGCGTGGCCGAAATCGGGCGCACTCACTGGCTCGCTCCCATTCAACCCGAACGCGCCCAACCGCGATCGCAACCGCTGGAAAGCGCCTCCTGACGTATGGTCGGCGTCATCAGTGGCTGTCATGGGGCCATGCCATCGATTTTTCCGACATCTGCTGCTTTAATGATGCGTACCTCCGTCGGATCAGTCCGCCAAGGAGAACACCCTGCCGACGCATGGCGTCCTATCGAGAACCTCTCCAGTTCTCCGCCCGGATGCAGAGTTCAACCTTCGACGTGCCGTGGGCATAGCGTGCGCTCGACGAGGCCACAAACGATATGCCCGGCTGTGATGTGCATCTGCTGGATAAGCGGCGTCCACGCCGAAGGAACAGCCACGGTCACGTCGCATGTCGCGCCAACGATTCCGGTTTCACCTGAGAACGCGGCCGTGATCACGCCAGCTTCTCGCGCCGCCTCGAAGGCGCGCAGGATATTTGGCGACTTCCCCGAAGTCGAAATCCCCAGAAATACGTCGCCCGGGCAACCCAGAGCCGAAACCTGTCGCGCGAACACCTCTGCAAAACCGTAGTCGTTGCTGATGGCCGTCAGGCTCGAACTGTCCGTGGTCAAAGCCACGGCGCTCAATGGACGGCGATCATACATCAAACGCCCGGTGAACTCCGCAGCGATGTGCTGAGCGTCCGCCGCACTGCCTCCATTCCCTGCGACCAGCAGTCGCCCACCCGCAGCCAGTGACGTGGAGACGCGCTCCGCAAGCTCGAGCATGGCCGCCTGAGCCGCCGCGTCCTCAGCGAACGCGGCCATCGTTTCGGCCGAACGTCGCAGATAATCGGCCATGAAGCCGCGATCCTCGACCTTGGGCTGGGCGGACGTAACGGAAAATTCGGCGGCCGCCGTCAGGTCTATGGAGATCATCGTACACGTTGTCCTCATCCCGACCTGCACTCGAACGTCCCGTCCGCCCGACCGTTGTCGGCCGCGCGGCTGAAACCCGTACGTTTGAACTTCAGAGCCAAACGTCCCGGAAAGCACCGGCATTGAGTCGCATTATAAACTTTCGGCGCACTGGGCAAGGATGCAGAGCAAGCACGCACTGCGTGGAAAAGAAAGCTCCACTGACTAGACAGGGCGCGATCACTACGCCTTGACGCCCAGCCCCGCCACCTCCCCCTCATCCGGACGGCCATATTGATCAGTCGGAGGCGTCAGCAGAATGTCCCGATCGGTTAGTTTCAGGTTGGGATTTATCGTCGCGTCCGAGGCGACGAGCGCGCTCCAGCGACCGATCAGCCGCGCCGTTTCCCTGAAGAAGCGCACCTGGCGCTCCGGCCTATGGTCCCTTCCCCGGGTTGCGCCATCTATGTGCGTCAGCACGGCGTGAGGCGTCCACACAACGCGCCTCCCCGTGGCGACGACGCGCAGGCAGAGGTCGACGTCGTTGCACGTCACGTGAAACTCTTCGTCCAGTCCGCCCAATTCCTCAAATAATGCGCGATGGATCAGCAGACAGGCTCCCGTCACCGCCAGCATGTCGCGTTGCCAGGCGATCTGACCGAGATATCCTCCCTCCCCGGGCGAAGCGGAACGCAGGATATGCGTCGCCCCGTCTGGCGTCAGCGCCATGCCGCCATGTTGTAGCGCCCCATCCGGATAGAGCAGACGCGCGCCGACGACGCCGACGCCCGGGCGAAGCGCCTGACGGACCAGTTCATCCAACCAGTCGCGACGCAGGATTTCTATATCGTCGTTGAGCAGCAGCAACAGCTGGCCGTTCGTTCCTCGAGCCGCCTCGTTGTTCAGCGCCGCCCAGTTGAAGGGAGTATCGATCCGTCGCACCATCACACGTGGATCGACAGCGAACTGCCGCAGTAGCTCCGCCGCCTCAGGTTCGACGCCGCCATTGTCGACGATGGTCACGTCAAAAGCCGGATAATCCGTCTCGTAAAGCAATCCGGAAAGACAACGTGCGAGCAGATCCGGGTTATCACGTGTCAGAATGACAATCGACACCGTCGGCCTGACTGTCGGCAACGGATAGAGAACGCGGGGCCACAGCATGCCGTGTGCGGCCGAAGCCGCGACGTCGAGAGAGGTCTCCGTCAACCTCAGGCCTGGCCGACAATCGGCGATATGGCGCGACACGACCGCCTGTTCCACTGGAACAGGCGCCTGAGGAGACACTCGAGCCGCCACCATCGGCGACGGTCCGGAAAATCCGCGCCCGCGATGAAACAACACGCGTGGCAAATGCACGATCCGGTCGGTCGTCGTCGCCTCCGCAACGCGCAACTTCACCGCAAGCTGAAACGCCCGCTCCCGCTCCTCCACACTCCACGGCCTAACGTCGTCGGCCTCCGCCACACTGACGCACGCACAAGCCGCATCCAGACCGCCACTCGCAATAATCCGCTCACGCGCCATGACGGCGAGTTGCCCAATCGTGTCGCCGCCCAGCAGTTGATCGTCACTCCATCCAGGCTTGAACCGCGCTCCCCATCGACGTCCGTGTGCGTCAATCCTGTCCTCGTCGGTATAAAGCAGGGCCGTTTCCGGCAATTCCGCCAAGACTTCGGCAATAAACTGCACAGCCGACGCCATCAGACGATCGCCGGGTTCGATGAAGGCGATAAACGGCGTCTCCGCTGCCTGAAAGGTAACTTGCCGAGCGTCGACGTCGGGCAACACCGGGAAAACCCGCACACGTGGATCTGTACGCGCCGCATCGAGCAGTCGCTCCACGGTACGAAAGTCGTCAACGCTCGCCGCGACGCATGCCGACCACCCCGAATGGGTCTGGGCCAGCAAGGAGACGAGCGTCTCTTCCAGAAGATCAAAACGCCAGGCTGGCACATTCAACAGAAAGGTGATCGACGGTTTTTGACCTGCGGCAAGCCGAACGTTTTTCAGGCCCGCTTCGCTATCATATCTCTCTGCCCACAAGGCGTAGGCGCGATCATCCTGCACTGGCGCGCCACGCGGATAAAGCCACTCGAACGGATCGAAACGCCCCATAATTTCCGGCGCAACGGCCACCTCCGCCAGCACCGAAGCTCGGCCCGACTGGCGGGCGAAGCGCATATATTCGAGCGCCGTGGCCTCGCGACCTAACGCGTCCAGAAACAACGCTCGCACGAATGGCACATCAGATTCGTGCTTGTCGCCGTATCGTTGGCGGAATTCGTCAGAACCGACGATCATGTCCGCCATACGTTCCACCGCTGTGACGTCCGCAAACGGCGCATCCAGGGTTTCCAGCACCGAAACGAAATGCTCCACCGCAGATCGTTCGGGCAAGCGCCCCAGGCCGGCGGCGAAGACCTGAACTACGGCGGCTGCCTTGTCCGCGTCACGACGTGAGTTCATTGCACGAAAGAAGCCCCATTCCTGACGATGGTCCAATACAAAATGGAAAACGGAAGGAGGAATCTCATGCTTCAAGAGGTGCCCGCAAAGCGTCCGGCGTGCAAGATTTCCCCCGGCTTCCGCCCCTCGAAACACAGTTTCCACATGCGCTTGACGCTCATATGAACATATGGTCCATCGAAACGTTCATGATGTACAACAGTATCGGCATTGGCGTGTATGTTGCGTCTGCCGGAAACCAGACTTGCTACGGAACGCTTGTATATGGCTCGCCCCTCTTCAGACAAAACGCCTGCCTATACACTCTGGGTCGATGTAGACGATCTCTTCCAATATGCAATTTCCAACCCTCGCCCGAGCGGCATTCAGCGTCTGGTATACGAAATTCTGAGGGTTCTTGAGCAAAGAGCCACGACCAGACCCGATGGTCCACGCGTTGTTTTCGTTCGACGCGGCGCTGACGGTTCGGCGCTTTCCAAGGTCGCGTTTCGCGACATTCAAGCCATCTTCGATCGCCTTTCCGGCGACACCGCGCATACTCAATCCACGACCGCGCCGCGTACCGACCGCCCGACGCAGAAAGTAACTCGTCCGACGCCCACCCCGACATCATCCGCTCCTGCCGACAGACGCGTCAAGCGCGTGCTCAAGCGGCTTTTGGGCAAGCTCACCCCTGTGGAGCTGATACAACATGCGCGACACAGCGCTATCCGACGTCTGGAGGCATTACCCCCCAGCGTAGCCAACCCGTTCATTACCGCAGGCGTGATGCAGGTCCGCACAGCCAGACTGGCGCGACGATACTGGAGCCTTAAGCGCGCACGGCGGCTTTATGAAACTGCACATGGCGACGACGCCAATCATATCTCTGCTGCGACGCCGACCGCACACTGCGCCGAGCAACCCGTTATCGCTGCCATCGATTCTCTCTCTCGGCCTTCTTCGGCCATCTCGACCCACGACACCGCGCCAAGCGATATCTTCCTCGTTCTGGGCGCCCCCTGGTCCGATCCGCTTTTCGGCGAACGCCTGCGGGTAGTTCGTGAAATTCACGGGCTGCGACCGGTCCTGCTACTTTACGATCTCATCCCCGTTCGCCGCCCCGAGTGGTGTGCACAGTCATTGGTCGAAGTTTTTCGCCACTGGCTCGACTCTACCTTACCCCAGTGCACGCATCTTCTGGCGATCAGCGACGCCACCGCGCGCGACGTGGAACGATACGCGGAAGAGGAAGGATTGCATCTGGCCGACAAGGTGCGCACCATTCGCCTCGGCACCGGGTTCGGCCTGACGGCGCAACAAGATGAGCCGAAAGGCGCCACGCCGCCGGGCGGATTGCCCAAACCCGGCACCTACGTGCTCTTCGTATCGACAATGGAGGCACGCAAAAATCATGCGCTGCTATTCCGGGTCTGGCGTCGCCTCATCGCTGAATTGGGCGCCGACGCCGTGCCGACTCTTGTCTTTGCGGGACGCGTCGGTTGGCTGGTCGCGGACCTGATGCAGCAGCTTGAAAACACGGACTGGCTGGATGGCAAGATCCGTCTTCTGCGCGACCCGAGCGACGAAGAGCTGCGTTGGCTCTATCGTGGCTGCATGTTCACCGTTTTCCCTTCCCTGTTCGAAGGCTGGGGGCTTCCGGTGACGGAAAGCCTTATGATGGGCAGCCCTTGCGTCGCCTCGAACGTAACATCCGTTCCGGAAGCTGGCGGAGCCTTCGCCCGCTATTTCAATCCAGAAAGCGCCAAGGATGCGACCACCGTGATCCGTGACGTGATCGCCGACCGCGCAGGACTCGCTCTCTGGCGGGAGCAGGTCACGAAGGACTTCCCGCGCGTTTCCTGGGAAGCAACGGCCGACGCCGTGCTGGACGCCTGCGCCGCTGCCCATAAACCGGAAGGCGCAGACAACGTGTCCGCCGACAAACTCCTGACGCCTGCCCTCGTCAAGGGAGACGTGCAATGACCGGCCGCACGCTATGGGTCGATATCGACGACCTGCTTTATCACCTCTCCCACCACAATCGCCCGAGCGGCATTCAGCGTGTCGTGTATGAACTGAGCCGTGCTCTGGTGACTATGGCGCCAGACCATGTCCGCTTCGTGCGCCGCGGTCATGGCCCGTGCGACTTCGTAACCGTCGACTGGACCTATATCCACGCGCTGTTCGACAGCGTGACCGGCGCCGCGCCGACGCAGGCGCCCCCTCCTGCAGCGCCTCCGCCGCCGAGACTGGGCGTTCCATTTGCGCCGCCCGCCGACAATGCCGCGCTATTGCCCGCCATACTCGACACGCAGCTGGAGGTCGTAAAACAACTCGCGGTAGCGCCCCTTAACGCCATTCAGCATGCGTTGCGCATGATTGACGTCAAACGCCGCGCCAATATCGAACGCGAGGCTCTGCTCGCGGAAGTCGGCGAAGACGCCGTCGTGGTGGAGGAAGGCGTTCGCCTGGTCGACGCCGCGCGCCCGGGCGATGCGTTCTTCGTTCCTGGATCGCCCTGGCGTCATGCGGACTACGGACGTTCGGTGCGCTGGCTCCGTGATGAATTGCGGATGTCTTTCGGTCTGCTCATGTACGATCTCGTGCCGATCAGGTGCCCGGAATGGTGCGATCGCGGCATCATCTCCACATTCTCTCAATGGCACCGCATGATCCTGCCGCTCGCGGACCGGATTTTCGCCATCAGTGACGCGACACGGCGCGACGTCGAAGCACATGCTGTTGAACAGCGCCTGCTCCTTAACGACGCCGTGCAGTCGATCGGCATGGGCTCGGGCTTCGGCCAAACGCCGCCGCAGGACGCTGGCCGCCCAAAATTGTCAGGCAAGCGCTGGCCCAGCGCCCAGCGTTCGCCTCACCTGCCGCCAGAAGGCAGCTACGTCCTGTTCGTCTCGACCATTGAGGCCCGAAAGAACCACGCATTGCTCTTTCGGGTATGGCGGCGTCTTTTGGAAGAACGTCCTGCAGAGGATGTCCCTACACTGGTATTTGCCGGTCGGGTCGGCTGGCTTGTCGCCGATCTGATGCAGCAACTGGAAAACGCCAACTGGCTTGACGGAAAAATCAGGCTGATCAGCGGCCCGTCCGACGCGGAACTGGCCGAACTTTATCAGGGCTGCCTGTTCACCGCGTTCCCCTCGATCTTTGAGGGATGGGGGCTGCCGGTCACCGAGAGCCTCAGCTTCGGCAAACCTTGCGTGGCGTCCTCCACCACATCGATCCCGGAGGCCGGCGGGCCTTTGGGGCGTTACTTCGATCCGGAGGACATCGACGACGCGCTCCGCGTAATCGGTGAGGTTCTCGACGACCCTGCTGGGTTAGAGCAGTGGCGACGACAGGTGGTGCGGGAATTCGTCCCCACGCCATGGGAGACACAGGCCCGCAGCGTGCTGAAGGCCTACGGCGTCGAGTTCGGCGCGACGCCGCATTCGACGGCGAAATCCCAGGACACGTCTTCCGGAAAGAGCTCTCTCCGAAAGACGTCCATGCATAAGGCCTCGCCCTAAAGGGCGATGTCCTTCCAAAGCGAGGTCAACGGCCGCGCTCCGAAATGCGAGATCACCTCCGACGCCGCCACGGAGGCGAGACGCCCACTTTCCTCCACCGAACGCCCGGCAGTCAGCCCTGCGAGGAACCCGGCGGCGTAAGCGTCTCCTGCTCCTGTCGTGTCGACAACTGTCGTGGGAACGGCCGCGACATTCGTTCTTTCGCCGTCGCGGATAATGACGCTTCCCTTCTCGGAGCGCGTCAGCACCACGAAACTCGCGTCGCGTGAGGCCTGCATCGCCGCATCCTCAAAACTTTCAGTCTGATACAGGGAGCATATCTCATCCTCGTTCGCGAACAGGATATCGATATGGCCATGCACCAGATCGCGGAATGCATCGCGATGGCGCGCTACGCAGAACGGGTCCGAAAGCGTCAACGCCACGTTGCGTTGCGCCTTGTGCGCGATCGTAGCTGCGCGACGAAACGCCTCCTGAGCCTGCGGCGGATCGAAAAGATAGCCTTCGAGGTAGGCGACCTTCGCCGCGCCAACGACATCGGCAAGCACATCGTCCGGTGAGAAGTGCGTGCAGGCGCCAAGGTAGGTGTTCATCGTCCTTTGGCCGTCCGGCGTGACGAGAACGACGCAGCAGGCGGTGGACAGATTCACGCTCTCCCGCCCGTCCAGAGGACGCGAGGGAAATGTAATGCCGCTTGCACGAAGATCTTCGGAGAAAGCGCGTCCAGCCTTGTCGTCGGCGACTTTGCCCAGGTAGGCGACCCGCGCTCCGAGTTCCGCAGCGACGGCGCATGTATTGGCGGCCGAGCCGCCGCCCGACTCTTTCTCCGGGATGATCTGCGCTCGGAGCGTCGCCGCACGATCTGCGTCGATCAGGGACATTGATCCCGGCGTCAGCCCGTGCTGCTCAAGAAAATCCGCATCCACCCGAGCCACTATGTCCGTGATCGCGTTGCCGATCCCGAGGAGGTCGTAAAGCGTATTCATAACTCTTCCCTATGTATCGCGGTCATCCCTTATCCGCATCGGTCGGACCGCGCCACGTATGCCTTGCAGAACAGGGAGCAGGCAGGGCGAATTTAACTCAAATTTACAGCAAATGCCTTGTGGCGAACACATTGATGCGTATAACCGAATCAAGCACGTGGACGCTCGCGCAGGTTGCGTGAAGGTCATTCAGGTCGCGTCGGTCAAGCCGCCGGCCTGACGTCTGCGTGAACCCAGAATCCGGCTGCGTCGTGTGACCTCTAGCACGCAGCCACAAGAGTGACGGGGTTTTCTTGTTCAGAAGACGTAAGCCAGACGAAAGTCAGACCGGCCAGTCCGCTCCCTCCCCTAGCGCGGCGCCAGCCGCGCCGCCGTCTGGCGCCCGCCCCCCAGCGCCAGACAAAAGCGGCGCGCCCTTATTTCCTCCACAAGCAAAGGATACCCCATCTATGGGTCGTGCTCCGTTCCCGCCTGCTCCTGGCTCCACCCCTTCGCCCAACCCCGTGCCGGCAGGCGCGCCGGGCGGAGCCCCCGCCGGAGCGCCGGGCCCCATGGCGCAGCGTCCGCAGGGTCCTGCGCCTCGCCGTGAGGAAGAGCAGCGCCGCACCCTCGTGGTCGGACGTGGCATCAGCGTTCAAGGCTCTGTGCAGGACGCAGAACGCCTCGTCGTCGAGGGCACTGTTGAGTCGAGCATGATCGTGGCGAAGCAACTTTCCGTTGCGCCCGGCGGCCTCTTCCGCGGCGGCGTCGAAGTCGAGGACGCAGAAATTGCCGGCACGGTCGACGGCACCCTGACCGTGCGCGGCAGCCTGACGGTCAGCGCGACCGGACGTCTGCTTGGCAAGGCGACCTGCAAGCGCCTGCGTGTTGAAGACGGCGGCCAGATCACCGGCCAGCTTGAAATGTTGACCGATGGAGCGAGCCCCTCCTCCAGTTCTCCCGCGCAGTCGACTCCGACGCCCGCTCCGGCGTCCAGCGCCGCCTGATTACAGCGGCAGGCGGGCGATTTTGTCCGCTTATCCTGAAGATAAGCCCTGTATTGCGTTCGCGCATGCAGGGTTTTCTTTTTTGGAGACGAGGCCATTCGTTCCTGCCCGAACCTGCCGGATAATGGTCTTCAAAACTGCGCCCCGTTCCCCCAAAGTCAGCGTAGAACCTCGAACGGGAAGTCGCACGCAGTCCTCGCCTTCGACGTCCCTCTTCGTGATGTCCCGAAGATCGAGCGTTAGCGGCTCGGCGCCGCAAAAAATGAAGTGCCGCCTACTTCTCCTGCACCCGTCAGAATAAGGCAGGGCAATCGCGATTCTCTTGCCGCCCATCCTCCTGCGCAACGAGAATGACAATCTGGCTGCCTGCCAGTGCGATTAATCGGTCAGAGCACGACGCGCTCCGAGATTCGTTCTTCAGGAATCATCCTCGGAGCTTTCCCGACAGCAGCAGCGCGTAGGTTGGCCCTTACAAGTATGGCCAGACCGACCCAGCGGCCTTCGTTTTTGAAGGAAAATCGAGCCTATCTGCGCGGACTATTACCGCCGGCGGCTTCGACGCGAAGTTCATCGCACGCCAAATCACGACGTCGAATCAATCTGTTTTGCAAGGAAAGGAGGACACCGACCGCAGGCGTCAAAACGCCATCCAGACCGCCCCAAATGCGCACAGCGCGTAAACTGACAAGTCCGGCCATATAATAAATGGCCGAACTTGCGAACGCCCTTGTCAGGCTACGTTGTCGCGACGATCACGCAATTTTACGTACGCCAAAGACGCGTGCTCCGCGCAGTAGGGCTTTCCCGCCAGAGGCGCGGCGCCGCAAAAGCGAAAACCCGGCGTACCCGGATCTCCAAGCGGCCAGCAGCAGCTTGGCCCACGCCTGCGGGACTCGGCAGGCGGGTTGACGACGTTACGGAAGGCGGCGCGCGGCGCTGCCGCTTTGACCGGCACCGGAGAGGGCGTGGCGACCTGCTCGCGAGAAACCGCGTTCGCAGTCGCCGGACTCGACGCCGCAGGCCGCGCTTCCGCAGCTTTGACCGGCGCTGCGGCGGCGGAGCGTGGAGCCTCCATCACAGTCTCAGCGGCGATCGAAACTTGCGTCGTCTCGACCACCAAGACGGCTTCCGCAACCTCGGCGGCAGGCGACGCTTCCTGGATCGGCTCCGCGGCAATCGGCGGCGCAAGGGCGTTCTCAACGGAGACAGCCGCCGGAGCAGGGGCTGTCGTCACAACGCTCACCGAGGGCTCAGCCACGACTTCCGCGGCTGCAACCGTGCGCTCCGCAGGCGCCGAAGACTTTTCAACGTCCGCCGCCTTGGCGCTGGCGCTCTTGCCGCCGGGACGACGGATCGGCGACGGGCGCGCAGGCAGGCCCAACCTGTGCGCCTTACCGACGACAGCGTTCTTCGTGATGCCGATCTGTCGTCCGATTTCGGCCGTGGAGAGCCCTTGCTCCCACAGCTCTTTCAGACGAGCGATCGTCTCTTCCGTCCAGTCCATGACATTGGCCTCCCTTTGACGGAACGGTCCTCGCCACTCCGAGTTTGGCGGAAAATAGGATTATATTGTGGTCGGCTCAAGGAAGGCGCCACAAAATCTTGGGGACAAAGGGCTGGATAACCCTATGGATAACCGGTGGAACGCTCTGTATGAACGAATCGGCCCCCGGTTATGTCGGGGCGTCGCCCTTGCGGATCAGTTCCACCCGATCGCCCTTGACGCCCAGCGCCAGCCTGCCCTCGCACAACGCCAGCGCTTCTTCACCGAACACATCGCGACGCCACCCTGTCATGATGGGGCCCGCCGGGTCCTGTTCAAGAGCGAACGCGTCCAGTTCGTCGGACGTCGCCACCAATTTCTGCGCAACGTCGTGCTTTTCGCACTGATGGGCAAGCAGCACTTTCAGCAACGCGACAAGAGCCGGAGACGCCCGCGGGCCGTCGACGCCCTTGCCCCGCGCAGGCCTCGGCAATTCCGCGTCCGGAAGCTCCAGCGCTATTTCGACGGCCTCCAACAACCCGGCGCCGCTCTTCCCCTCGGCAAAACCGCGCGTCACGCCGCGTACGCGGGCCAAAGCCTCGACGGTCCGAGGCGCCGTAGCCGCGATCTCCAGCAGGCTCTCGTCCTTGAGCATCCGCTGGCGCGGGATGTTGGCGTTCTGGGCCTCGATCTCGCGCCAGGCAGCGATCGCGCGCAATACGCCCAGCATCCGACGGTTGCCTGTGCGCGCCTTCAGTCGCTCCCACTGCCTCTCCGGATCGACCCGCAGGCGCTCCGGGTCGGACAGCGCCGCCTGCTCGGATGCGACCCACGCGCCACGCGCCTCTCGGGCGAGGATGCGCAGCAGATGTTCATACACATCGCGCAGATGAGTCACATCCGCCGCCGCGTATGTCAGTTGCGCCTGCGACAAGGGTCTTGCCGACCAGTCGGTGAAGCGATGGCTCTTGTCGATGACTGCGCCGGTAAGCGCCCCCACCAGATTGTCGTAGCCGACCTGTTCACCGTAACCCGCCACCATCGCCGCGACCTGCGTGTCGAACATTGGCGTGGGCAGGCGGTCGAAGAGATGGAGAAAAATCTCCAGATCCTGCCGTGCGGCGTGCAACACCTTCACGACCGACGCATCGTCGAACAGCTCGGCCAGCGGCGTAAGGTCCAGACCGGGCGCCAGCGCATCCACCAGAGCGACCTCGGAGGCGCCCGCAAGCTGCACGAGGCACAACTCCGGCCAGTAGGTGCGTTCGCGCATGAACTCCGTGTCGACGGTGACGAACGGCTCGTTACGAAGACGGGAGACGGTCTCGGCGAGATCCTCGGTCCGCACGATAAGGCGCGGTTCCGGAAAGCTGTGTCGGGCGGGTTTGGCCATGAGCCACTTCTTACACAGGAGCCCGCAGGAACAAAAGCTGCCACCGTAGCCATAACGGATACGCTTGACGCAGGCGGCTGCGCTCTGACACACCCGGCGCGCTTGTGCGCCCACAGGATCGGCGCGTCCCCTTCTCCCGAATTTTCTATCGGAGCCACCCGATGACAGAACACGACAACGGCGCCGCGGCTCTCACGCAGCTCGGTCAGGCGACCGCCATTCCTGAGTCGCCAGAAGCCGCCCATCTGGAACGCGTGCCGGCTCCGCATCAGGATCGCCAGTACGTAGTGCGCTTCACCGCACCGGAATTCACCTCGCTTTGCCCGGTGACGGGTCAGCCGGACTTCGCCCATATCGTGATCGATTATATCCCGCGCGAGTGGATCGTCGAAAGCAAGTCGCTGAAGCTCTACCTCACGTCCTTCCGCAACCACGGCGCCTTTCATGAGGATTGCTCAGTCACGATCGCTCAGAAGCTGGTGGAGACACTCGACCCGATATGGCTGCGCATCGGCGCCTACTGGTATCCCCGCGGAGGAATGCCGATCGACGTATTCTGGCAGACCGGCGAGGCTCCGGCCGGAGTGTGGGTTCCCGCGCAGGACGTGCCGGGATATCGTGGGCGCGGTTGAGCCGTTAACCGCCGCGGCGTCGACATCAGGTGGAGCCGCCGGAGAAACGCACAGACGCGCCGTCTTCCGGTGGCTCCCGGCTCTCTCCGCCAGCCAGCTTCGCCGTTCGCTCTCTTCCGTTTCAAGAGCGAGACGCACGCGGTTGATTACGACAGGTTAGGCAGCCGGTTCTTTGCCCTGTCGCCTCTACCTGTTCATGTCAGCACTGCTCGAAGCTGCGCCGCGGAGCGTTCAGGCCGCCCCCATACAGGCTACGCCAGATAGCGATCCAACATCTTGATTCATATCTATAAAAACCCGCCGCCGTGGCGAGTTAATCTTGCATCGGGCGTTAACAAAACTCGGCTCATTGCGAGAGAACCACGCTACGCGCTCCTGCTGAAGCCCACGCGCGAAGCAGGAAACATGATCGGCGTGGGCTCGACACTTAAAAGCAGAAGAGCTGTCGCAGCATCGGCCAGTCACACCCCGGCCACATGACAACGGTGAGGATCTCCGTCCTCTGGCTACCTGAACGCCCCTTCTCGGATCGCCATCAGATCCGTGCCTTCGCCCTGTCGACGACGAGATCAAACGTCATTGCCATCATTAATTAATCGGATTATTGATATGCAACTTGTTGCATAAAGGATCAGCGCCATGCAGCGCTACCCGTCGCTCCTCTCGCCGCTAGACCTCGGTTTCACCACCCTGAAAAACCGCGTCATCATGGGATCGATGCATCTCGGGCTGGAAGAAGCGCCCGACGGCTTCGAACGTCTGGCCGCGTTCTACGCCGAGCGTGCGGCAGGGGGCGTCGCGCTCATCGTCACCGGCGGTGTCGCTCCAAACGACGCAGGCAGGACAATGAAACACGCCGCGCGCCTTACGACGGAGACCGAGGCGGCGCCACACCGGCAGATAACAGACGCGGTTCATCGCAACGGCGGCAAGATCGCAATGCAGATCCTGCATTGCGGCCGATACTCCTATCAGCCGACCCTGGTCGCTCCCAGCGCGCTTCAGGCGCCGATCAACCCGTTCACACCGCAAGCCCTCTCCATCGAGCAAATCGAGCGGACGATCGAAGACTTCGTCCAATGCGCGGCGTTGGCGCAGTCCGCCGGTTACGACGGCGTCGAGATCATGGGGTCAGAGGGTTACCTCATCAACGAATTCATAGCCGCACGCACCAATGCTCGCGATGATGAATGGGGCGGTTCCTACGAAAATCGCATCCGCTTCCCGGTGGAAATCGTGCGTCGCACGCGTGAGCGGGTCGGCCCCGATTTCATTCTGATCTACCGGCTGTCGATGCTGGATCTGGTGCCCGGCGGTTCGAGCATCGACGAGGTCATTCAGCTCGGCAAAGCCATAGAGGCCGCTGGCGCCACCATCATCAACACCGGCATCGGCTGGCACGAGGCGCGTGTGCCCACTATCGCGACCAGCGTTCCGCGCGCCGCCTTCGCCTGGGTGACGCAGCGTCTGAAGGGGCACGTCTCCGTACCGCTGGTCGCGACCAACCGCATCAACGCGCCCGACGTGGCGGAGGCCCTGCTTTCAGACGGGTTCTGCGACCTGGTCTCCATGGCCAGACCGTTGCTCGCCGATCCGGCCTTCGTTCTCAAGGCCAGCGAGGCGCGCGCCGACGAGATCAACACCTGCATCGCCTGCAATCAGGCGTGCCTCGATCACGCCTTCGCCGGGAAAATCGCGTCGTGCCTTGTGAACCCACGAGCCTGCCACGAAACCGACCTGAACCTTCAACCCAGCCCTAACCCTCGTCGCATCGCCGTAGTCGGCGCTGGACCGGCCGGGCTGAGTTGCGCCGTCACCGCCGCAGCGCGGGGCCATGACGTGACATTGTTCGAAGCGGGATCCGAAATCGGCGGTCAGTTCAACATCGCCCGCCGCATTCCCGGAAAAGAGGAATTCGCCAATACGCTCCGTTATTTCCGCCGCCAGATCGACCTGACAGGCGTAAAGCTGGCGCTGAACACGCAGGTCGATACCGAGCGACTGCTCGCGGGGTCGTTCGACGAAATCGTCCTGGCCACCGGCGTCCGGCCGCGCATGCCGGAGATAGAAGGCGTCCACCTGCCGAAAAGCCTCAGCTATGTCGACGTCGTGCTGCACGGTGCGCCCGTCGGCCAGGTCGTCGCAATCATCGGCGCAGGAGGCATCGGCTTTGACGTCGCCGAATTTCTGTCCCAGCCGGCCACCGGCGTCGCCACGGAACCTGCCCAGTTCTTCGCCGAGTGGGGGGTCGACACTGAGTACCGCGAACCCGGCGGCCTGCGCGTTCCGTCGGTCGAACCCTCCCCTCGCCACATCGCGCTGTTGCAGCGCAAGGAGGGGAAGACCGGTGAAACGCTCGGGCGCACCACTGGCTGGATTCATCGGGCCGCACTCAAGGCGAAAGGCGTCGTCTCGGTGTCGGGCGTCACATACCGGCGCATCGACGAAGAAGGGCTGCACGTCAGCATCGGTGGAGAAGACAAGTTGATCCCGGCGGAGACTATAGTGATCTGCGCCGGGCAGGAATCCCGGCGAGAGCTGGAAGCCCCTCTGCGGCAGGCAGGAGCCCCCGTTCACCTGATTGGCGGCGCGGACGTGGCTGCCGAACTGGACGCCAAACGAGCAATAGATCAGGGGGTGAGGCTAGGCGTCATCCTGTGAACTGAACTGCCGCGTGAAGCGTCTCCGCCTTGTCTGAGCGGAGCAAGCCTCAGACAGAGGGCACGATCACCAAGCCGTGTCATGGGGGATCAGACGCCGGAATGAGTTTGAGACGTAGTTTCCGCAAACCGGCCGTCGTCAAATGTACCGGTGGGATTACTTCACGTAAACCTGACGGATGTCTTCGTAGAAATCCGGCTCGGCGCCGCTGCCCCGTTTTACTGTTCCAGCAAATACTTTTCCCATTCGAACGCATTCATTTGAACTAACCCAGCTTCAGGACCACTCGAGCATGTCGCTAGCCCACGCCTTGCTGACCGCGCTGGTGGAGCGTTCCTGCTGCGGCGCAGAACTGACAGATCGCTTCAACCGCTCCATTGGCTATTTCTGGCCCGCGACGCACCAGCAGATCTACCGGGAACTCGCCACCCTGAAGGCGTCAGGCTGGATCGAACCTCTACCGATCGCAACCGGTCGCGGACGCAAGCGCGCTTACAAAGCTTCTCCCGCAGGCGTGTCGGAATTGAAGCGGTGGGTCGGAGAATTACAGCCGCCGCGACCCGTCCGTGACGAATTAATGGTCCGTCTGCGCGCCGCTGCAATTCTCGGTCCGACAGATTTAACGGAGGGCGTCGAAAGGCGCCTGGCGACGCATCGCGCAACGCTCGACCATTATCTGGCGCTTGAGGAAAAGGATTTTTCTGATCTGGATACGACACGCAAACAGAAACTGCGCCATCTCATCCTGCGGGCGGGCATCGAATCCGAAGCGCACTGGATCGACTTCTGCCAGCGCGCTCTCGCCCTGCTGGATGAATAGAATCCGGAAGACCCAAACGGTCTTCCGGGCCCCCGGTCTTACTCGGGGGGAAGACCGGCTTCGATTTCGGCTCGAACCGACTGGATTTTCGCCATCAGACCATCAAGGCGCGTGACGTCGGATTTGTCAGCCGCGTCCCACGCTTCAGTCAATTCCTCAAGGCGAGCCGTTGCGGAGTCGATGGATATCTCCGTCACGGGCACAGCCTGATCCGCCAGGATCGTGCAACGGGTCGGCGTCATATCGGCGAAGCCTCCCGCGACGAAGTAGCGATCCGTAACCGTTTCGCCTTCGTAGAGGGACACCGTGCCGCCACGCAGCAGCAGCATCATCGGCGCGTGCTCGGGCATGGCGGCGATATCGCCTTCCTCACCCGGAATCACGGCCATATCGACGTCACGGGACACCAGAACCTTCTCGGGGCTGATGATTTCGACCTTGATCGGCATCTGAACTGTCCCTTCCGGTCTCGGCTTACGCCGATTCCTTCATCTTCTCGGCTTTCGCCACCGCTTCCTCGATCGAACCGACCATGTAGAACGCGCCTTCCGGCAGATCGTCATACTCGCCCGCGACGATCGCCTTGAAGGAACGCACGGTGTCTTCCAGCGCGACCAGCTTGCCCGGCGCTCCGGTGAACACCTCGGCGACGTGGAACGGCTGCGAGAGGAAGCGCTGGATGCGACGTGCGCGCGCAACGATAAGCTTGTCGTCCTCGGACAGTTCGTCCATGCCCAGGATGGCGATGATGTCCTGCAGGGACTTGTATGTCTGCAGGATACGCTGCACGTCGCGCGCCACCTTGTAGTGCTCTTCACCGACGATCTTCGGATCGAGCGAACGCGAGGTGGAGTCGAGCGGATCGACTGCCGGGTAGATGCCCATTTCGGCGATCGAACGGTTAAGAACCGTCGTGGCGTCAAGATGGGCGAAGGTCGCGGCGGGCGCCGGATCGGTAAGATCGTCAGCGGGAACGTAGACGGCCTGCACCGAGGTGATGGAGCCCTTCTTCGTGGAGGTGATGCGCTCCTGAAGCGCGCCCATCTCGGTCGCCAGCGTCGGCTGGTAGCCCACGGCGGAGGGGATGCGACCCAGCAACGCCGAGACTTCCGAACCGGCCTGCGTGAAGCGGAAGATGTTGTCGACGAAGAACAGGACGTCCTGACCTTCTTCGTCACGGAAGTATTCAGCCTGCGTCAGACCGGACAGCGCGACGCGTGCGCGGGCGCCCGGCGGCTCGTTCATCTGGCCATAGACCAGCGCCACCTTGGAGCCGTCGGTCGAGCCGTCCTCGTTCACCTTGATCACGCCGGCGTCCTGCATTTCGAAATACAGGTCGTTGCCTTCACGCGTACGCTCGCCGACGCCCGCGAACACCGATACGCCGCCATGAGCCTTGGCGATGTTGTTGATCAGTTCCTGGATGATGACCGTCTTGCCGACGCCCGCGCCACCGAAGAGGCCGATCTTGCCGCCCTTCAGGTAGGGGCACAGCAGATCGACGACCTTGATGCCGGTGACGAGAATTTCCGACGCCGATGCCTGCTCTTCGAAAGACGGAGCCTGACGATGGATCGGAGCGCGGCGTGTGGCGCGGATCGGACCTTTCTCGTCGATGGCCTCGCCGATCACGTTCATGATGCGGCCGAGCACTTCCGGTCCGACAGGCACGGAAATCTGCGCGCCCGTGTCGATCACTTCCTGACCGCGGACGAGGCCGTCCGTCGTGTCCATGGCGATGCAGCGGACTTCGTGTTCGCCGATTTCCTGCGCGATTTCGAGGACGAGCGTGTTCTCGCCGTTCTTCACATGCAACGCGCCGAGGATCTTCGGCAGGGCGCCGTCGAACTGCACGTCAACGACCGCGCCGCGGATCTGCGTGATACGGCCCACGTTGTTCGAAGCCCCGGAAGCTGAGGCCTGGGTCTGATTAATGGTGTCCGACATGAGGTCAGCTCCTGGGGGAAATTTCGTCTACGCGGTTGGAAGAGAAGTCTGTCAGACCGCCTGAGCGCCCGACATGATCTCGATAAGCTCGTTGGTGATGTTCGCCTGACGCGTCCGGTTGTAGGTCTGCGACAGACGATCGATCGCCTTGCCCGCGTTGCGGGTCGCATTGTCCATGGCCGTCATGCGCGCACCCTGCTCGCCTGCAGCGGATTCCAGCATCGCGGCGTAAAGCTGCACCTGCAGGTTCCGGGGCAGAAGACGTTCAAGCAGCGTCTGTTCATCAGGCTCGAATTCATACTGCGCTGCGTTTGCGTCGGGCTCAGCAGCGGCGGCGTCATCAAGACCCAACGGAATCAGTTGCAGCGGCGTCGGAACCTGCGACATCACGTTGCGGAACTGATTGTAGATCACAGTGCAGACATCGAACTCGCCAGCTTCAAGCAGCGACACGATCTTGTCGCCGAGATCGCTGGCGGCGGAAAACGGAAGTTCCTTGCCGCCAACGCCGATCACGCGGTCGACAATCAGATCGGAGAACTCGCGAGCGAGATAGTCCGCGCCCTTGCGTCCCACCGGCAGAATCTTGACGATTTTACCCTCAGCCTGAAGTTTGCGGATCGTCTGACGCGTGCGGCGGTTGATGTTCGAGTTGAACCCGCCTGCAAGACCGCGATCACTGGTGATCGGGACCAGAAGATGCACGCGATCCCCGCCCGTCCCGGCCAGAAGCTTCGGCGCGCCGTCCTGCCCCGCCATGGCGGAGGCGAGTTCGGCCAGCATCCGACGCATCGCGACGGCGTAAGGACGAGCGGCCTCAGCCTTCTGCTGTGCACGCCGCAGCTTGGCCGCGGCGACCATCTTCATCGCGCTCGTGATCTTTTTCGTCGATTTGACGCTGCCGATCCGAGCGCGGAGTTCCTTCAGGGAAGCCATGGGAGATGCCCCTGATCAGCCGACGAAGCGCTTGTTGAAGTCGGTCAGCAGCTCGGTCAGCTTCGCTTCGCTGTCCTTGCTGATCTGCTTGTCCGCCCGCAGCGTGTCGATGATGTCCTTCGCCGGACCACGCAGTTCGCCGAGAAGCTTCGCTTCCCATGCGACGACCTTGTCGACCGCAATGCCATCAAGAAGACCACGCGTGCCAGCGAACAGCAGAACAACCTGCTCTTCAACGGACAACGGGGAGGACTCCGGCTGCTTCAGCAGCTCGACCAGACGAGCGCCGCGAGCGAGCTGCTTCTGCGTCGCAGGGTCCAGATCGGAAGCGAACTGCGCGAACGCCGCCATTTCGCGATACTGGGCGAGGTCGAGCTTAATCTTGCCCGCGACCTGCTTCATCGACTTGATCTGCGCGGCGGAGCCGACGCGCGAAACCGAGCCGCCGACGTTCACCGCCGGGCGAATGCCGCGATAGAACAGATCGGTCTCGAGGAAGATCTGACCGTCGGTGATCGAGATCACGTTGGTCGGGATGTAGGCCGCAACGTCGCCAGCCTGCGTCTCGATGACCGGCAGCGCCGTGAGCGAACCTGCGCCATTGGCGTCGGACATCTTCGCGGCGCGCTCCAGCAGACGGGAGTGCAGGTAGAACACGTCGCCCGGATAAGCTTCGCGAGCTGGCGGACGGCGCAGCAGCAGGGACATCTGGCGGTAAGCAACTGCCTGCTTCGACAGATCGTCGTAGCAGATCAGGGCGTGCATGCCGTTGTCGCGGAAGAACTCGCCCATCGCGCAGGCGGCGTAGGGAGCAAGATACTGCATCGGAGCCGGGTCGGAAGCCGTAGCCGCCACGACGATGGAGTACGCCATCGCGCCGCGCTCTTCGAGCGTGCGGACGAGTTGCGCCACGGTGGAGCGCTTCTGGCCGATCGCAACATAGATGCAGTAGAGCGACTTCTTGTCGTCGCCCAACGCGTTGACTTCTTTCTGCGCGAGGATGGTGTCGAGCAGAATGGCTGTCTTGCCCGTCTGACGGTCGCCGATGATCAGCTCGCGCTGACCACGCCCAATTGGAACCAGCGCGTCGATCGCCTTGATGCCGGTCTGCATCGGCTCGCCGACGGACTGGCGCGGCATGATGCCGGGAGCCTTCACTTCGGCGGGCGTGAGCGTGACGTCGGAGAGCGGCCCCTTGCCGTCGATGGGGTTACCGAGGGCGTCGACGACACGGCCCAGCAGGCCACGACCAACAGGAACCTCGACCACCGCGCCGGAGCGTGTGACCGTGTCGCCTTCGCGAATTTCCGAATCGCCGCCGAAAATAACGATGCCGACGTTGTCGTTCTCGAGGTTCAGGGCCATGCCCTTCTGCCCGGCGCCGGGGAAGTCGACCAGCTCGCCGGCCATGACGTTCTGCAGACCATAGACGCGGGCGATGCCGTCGCCGACGGACAGAACCGTGCCGGTCTCAGCCGTCTCGGACGCTGTGTCGAAGGACGCGATCTGCTGCTTGAGGATATCCGAAATCTCGGCGGGACGGATTTCCATCACGCGGCTCCCTTCATGGCGTAGTGCAGGCGGACAAGGCGGGATTGCAGGCTGTTGTCATAGAGGCGCGGACCGACCTGAACCACCAGACCACCGAGGATGGTGGGGTCGACCCGCTCCTGAAGCGCGATGCGCGTGTAACCGGCTTCGGCGAGCTTGCCTTGAAGCTGGGCGCGCTGCGCAGTGGTGAGCGGCTGGGCGCTGACGACCTCAGCAGCGATCTCGCCACGACGCGCGGCGGCGAGCGCAACAAAAGCCCCCAGAATTTCGCGCAGACGCGAAAGGCGGCGATTGTCGGCCACGACGCCGACGAAATTATGAAGGGTCTCGCTGAAGCCCTGAGCGGAAAGGACAGCCAGAACGGCTTTACGGGAGTCCCGAATATCCAGACGGGCGTCGCCCAGCACGCGCTGCAGATCTGAGCTTTCGTCGATCAGACGAATCAGGGCGTCGACCTGAGGCAGAACCTCGTCGAGCTTCCAGCGATCTGCGGCGATTTCATACAGCGCGGTCGCATAGCGTCCTGCGAGACCGCCGCCTGTCCCAGTCGGGGCGCGCACGGCGGATCGGGCGGTCGTTACGGCGGTGGCCACTCTTCAGGCTCTTTCCTTCTGCGTTGCCAAGGCGCGTTCGCAGGCGAGATCGTTTCGGCCCATCGTCGCGGGACCAGAAGCGCACGCCAGGCCGCTTTCATTGTTGGCGCGGCCTCTAGCATGGAGATTCGGGCCGCGCAACAGAAGGCGTCTGCAGTTTCAGGCCTTAATGACAATTTATCCATACAGCGCGCGGGGAGAAAACCCTCCTCATTGCGCGCTTTGCACCCGGCAGGGAGGCGGCGTCAGCCCGGCCGATCGTGCGCGTCGAACGCGCTGGCCACCCGCAGAGCCGAGTCGTGCGCGCGTTTTCCTGTCGCAATGAACCCGCAGACGCCGATAGCGATTCCGAGCCCGACAGACAGCCACCAGACCGGATGCGTCGCGGCGAGGAACGCCGCCGCGGCTTCTGCTCCTGAACCGACGTGTTCGCCGCTGCGCACGGTTCCCGCGATAGCGACCCCCAATGCGGCGCCGATCTGGCGACTGGTCGATGCAACCGCAGCCGCCACTCCGGCGCGCGATCGCGGCATTCCGGACACGGCGGCATTGGTTATCGGCGCGTTGCACATCCCGAAACCACATCCCGCGACCGCGTAAGCTATGGTCAACAACCAGTCAGGCGTGCCCGCACTCAGCCCGGTCAACAAAACCGCACCCAACGTCAGTCCCAAGGACGCCAGAAGGAAAGGTAAGCGCGAACCTCTGGCTGCGATCAGGCGCCCCGCCAGAGGCGCACAGATCATCACCGAAAGCGCAAAAGGCATTAGCCTGATCCCTGCCCTCGCAGGAGAAAGCCCCCGCACGTCCTGCAAGTAGATCGTATTGAGGAACAGCAGGGCGGAAAAAACCGCGAAACACATAACGGCCGACACAGTGGCGAGGGCGAACGGCAGCGACCGAAAAAAACGAAAATCGAGCATTGGCCGAAGCTGTCGGGTTTCGATCACGACAAAGCCTGCAGCCGACACGAGGAAGAGTCCTTCCAGCGCCAGCGCCAGAGGACTCCCCCAGCCGACATCGGGCCCCTGAATCAACGCCGCAGACAACGCAACGACGGCGGTCGCAATGGCGGCCTGCCCGAAGGGATCGAGGGGCGGAGAAACAGGCGCTCGCGACTCAGACACGAAGCGAATCGTCATCAACAGGGCGATCAGCCCGATTGGGAGATTGATCCAGAAGACGGCGCGCCAGCCGATGAATTCGCTGACGAAGCCGCCCACCATCGGTCCAAGCGCCAAAGCAGCCCCGGACGTCATCCCCCAAACACCAATAGCGCGGGCGCGCTCTTTTGGCTCGACGAAGACATTCGCGATGATCGACAGCGCCACCGGATTCAGCATCGCCCCGCCAATACCCTGCATGGCGCGCGCCAGAATGAGGGCGGACATCGAACCTGCACCGCCACATAGAGCCGAGCCTGCGCCAAACATGATGATTCCGGTAAGAAACACCCGCTTGCGCCCGATTCGATCGGCTAGCGCACCTGCCGTCATCAACCCACCCGCGACGACGAGGGAGTAGGCGTCGACGAACCATTGCAGCTCGGAGATGCTTGCGTTCAGGGATCTCCGCACCGAAGGCAGCACGACGTTGACGATGGTGACGTCCATCATCACGAGCGCCAGACTGAGAGAACACGCCACGAGGACGAGATTTCTGGAAACTGCCTTGCTTGCGCCGTTCATACCCGCCCGAATCCCCCAACGGCCACCTGCCGCCCTTCCGACGAAGAGTCGAAAGCACGCAATGTCGGCCACGACCACGCGTCGCGACACATGCCTGTTTTAACGGGATCGGAAGGGAAGATGGAGCGGGCGAAGGGAATCGAACCCTCCTCAGAAGCTTGGAAGGCTACTGCATTACCACTATGCTACGCCCGCGTCTGGAGCCCCATTACTGCACAACCCGCTCGTTCGCAAGACGTCGCCCAACGGTTGCGACGCATAATTCCTCCGCCCCCTGTCGTCGCAATTCGCACACGCCGATTCGAGACGGGCGTGAGCGGAAATCTTTTCTCAATTCGCAAGCGCCCGACGATTTTTCTTCAGGTGTTTCGTGGTTATCGCCCTCCCCCCTCTTGACTTTAAACGCCCGGCATATTCTGTTCCGCCGCCTGCGCCGGGTTAGCCTGGTTGACGGACGGGGAGGTTTTCTTCCACCGCGAGTCATCCGCAGGGCGGTTCCGCAGGGGTGTAGCTCAATTGGCTAGAGCGCCGGTCTCCAAAACCGGAGGTTGGGGGTTCGAGACCCTCCACCCCTGCCAGATCTTCCCGACCAGACATCCGGTGGGTTTTCCCTTCGGCTTGTGCGACAGTGGCGCGGGCGGAGTCGGTTTGCCGACGCCGTACGTGTCCGGGGCTAATGGCGAAAGGCGCTGCAAATGCGGCGCGCCAGGGTCCGAACTCTCTCGATGAAGGGTCATTCGTGTCTGTCAGTCCGGTGAATTTCCTGCGGGATGTGGAAGCCGAGGCCAAGAGGGTCACGTGGCCGTCCCGGCGTGCGACGCTTGTGACGACCGGCGCCGTTCTCGCCATGGCCTCGCTCACTTCCATTTTCTTTTTCGTGGTCGACCAGCTCATAGGTCTGGGCGTTCGCGAGCTTTTCGGGCTGGGAGGCTAGAAGACCGAAATGGCCAAGCGTTGGTACGTGGTCCACGTCTATTCGGGCTTTGAGAAAAAAATCGCCAGCCACATCATGGAGCAGGCGGCCCAGAAAGGCCTTGCCGATCACATCGATCAGGTGCTGGTCCCGTCGGAAGACGTGGTTGAGGTTCGCCGCGGACAGAAGGTCAACTCCGAGCGGAAGTTCTTTCCCGGCTATGTGCTGGTCAAGATGGAACTGACCGACGAGAGCTGGCATCTGGTCAAGGACACCCCCAAGGTCACCGGCTTCCTTGGCACCAAGACCCGCCCGTCTCCGATCCCCGAGGCCGAAGCCGAGCGGATCATGAAGCAGGCGCAGGAAGGCGTGGAACGTCCTCGCGCAGCCGTCTCCTTCGAGATCGGCGAGCAGATCCGCGTCGCCGATGGTCCGTTCACGTCGTTCAACGGCGTCGTCGAGGAAATCGACGAAGAGAAGGGCCGCCTGAAGGTCAGCGTCTCCATCTTCGGCCGCTCGACGCCCGTCGATCTGGAATACGCGCAGGTCGAAAAACTCTGACAGGTTCGCCTGCCTTCATTTGAACCAGACGCGCGATCGGGCGGACCATCCGCCTGATCTGGCTCCGGTGCCGCTTTCAGGCGTCGTCCAGCGCAAGCATGTCACGTCCATCGGCCCCGGTTGAGTCCATCTGCGCCTGGTGACGTGGCCGCTGTGCTTACAGCTTCACAAGAAGCGTCTGCGGCAGCAGAAACACTTTCAATCAGACAAAATTTGTTGGGCGCTTGAAGAATACTGCCGCGATAGGGCGTTAGGGTTCTGTCGCATTTGCCGCGTGATCCAGGCGCGGCTTGAATGGCGCCGCGTCCGGTGAGGCCTTGAGCCGCGATAGATAATCTTCGAAAGAAGCCACAGCGCGGCTTACGTAGCTGCCTCGGCAAATTGCTTTTTTCAACAATTTGGAAAACCGCACCCGTTCCGGCGCCGCCATAAAACAAGCGGGACGCATCTGGGCCTGCAGCTTTCCGCCCCTGGCGAGTCAGCACGCACCGTCCAGCCTTATGGAGGACGGTGCGCGGAATCAGAGGGTCAGAGCAGAGACTGCGAGCGCTGCATGACCTGCTGGCACAGGGCGCTTTTTGCGCTCTGGTTCAAGCTGTTCAGCGAAAGCTGGTTGCCGTTTCCGACCTGCAAAAGACCCTGCTGACCTGCAGAGTAGCCGCTGCCGCCGGTAATAGCCGACTGGCCGTTCAGCGAGTTGAGGGTCGAGGATGCGCTCTGACTGCTGATCAGGTTGTTCTGCACGCAGTAGCCGAGAACGCCCGTCAGATTGCTGGAGCTGACCGAGGACAGATTCGGCAGACTGCCGTTGAGGAGCGAACTGGCGCCGCCCATACGGTTTGTCAGAGAGGACGTGCCCTGGCTGACGGCGCCCTGGGCCGCTCCCTGCGCTGCGCCCTGCAGAATGCCGCCGAAGGATTGGGCGTGTGCGGCAGGCAGGCTGGACACGCCAGCCAGCGAGACAACCAGCGTAGCGAAAGCGCCGCGGAAACGACGAACGTTCATGGGATTTCCCTTTTTAAACTCAGGCCCGGCAAAACGCTTACACCGGGCCACGCGCCAACATCGACGGGCAATGCGGCAGGAAAGCGGCGCCGGAGAGATCTCGATCCGTCACGGCGACGCTTATGGCGTTTTATCGCCCGTCAGCTCTTCTGGTCTATCGGGCTCCACGCACGTCCGTCACGCGCCAGCAACTCGTCGGCCCCGGCCGGACCCGCCGTGCCTGCTTCGTAGAACTCCGGAGCTGTCTTCTCGTTGCGCCAGGCTTCGAGCACAGGCTCGACCGAACTCCACGCCACGTCGATATTATCGGCCCGCTGAAACAGCGTCGCATCGCCACACAGGCAATCATACAGCAGCGTCTCGTAGCCGACGTTCGGCTCGCGACTGAAGAAATCCGGATAGCGGAAACGAGCCTCGACGTCCGAGAGCCGCATCTCCGGCCCCGGCTTCTTTGCGGCGAAACAGAGAGTGACCCCCTGCGTCGGCTGCACGTTCAATACGATTCGGTTCGGCGGCGGAGCGTGCGTGTCGGCTGAAGGAAACAGCGTGAGAGGCGGCCTGCGAAACTCGACGACGATCTCGGTGCGCCGGTTAGACAGAGCCTTGCCGGTGCGCAGGTAGAACGGGACCCCCGCCCAGCGCCAGTTCTGGATCTCGAGCTTCATCGCGACATAGGTTTCGGTCGTGCTGTCGCGCGCGACGCCGTCGGCGTCGCGATACGACGGGACGGATTTACCCTTCACTTCGCCCCTCGTGTACTGGCCGCGCACCACGTTTTCCGGCTCTACCGGCAGAATGGACTCGAACAGCGTCTGCTTGGACGTACGGACCTTCTCGGCGGCGAAACTGGCGGGCGGCTCCATGGCGACCATGGCCAGCATCTGAAACAGATGGTTCGGCACCATGTCGCGCAACGCGCCCGTGCCTTCGTAGAACGAACCCCGGCTTTCGACATTGACCGTTTCGGCGGCGGTGATCTGAACGTTATCGATGTAGTCGCGATGCCATAACGGCTCGAACAGGACGTTGCCAAAACGCATCGCGAGGATATTCTGAACCGTCTCCTTTCCAAGGAAATGATCGATCCGGAAAATCTGCTGTTCCTTGACGACGTCGAGAATCCGCCGGTTCAGTTCCTGCGCGGACTTGAGGTCCGTTCCGAACGGCTTTTCAATCGCGATGCGGCGGAAGCCACCTTCCGGCTCCTTTGTGAGACCCGACGCGCCCAGCGCATCGACTGCCGGAGCGAAGAACCGGGAGGGGATGGCGAGGTAGAACACCGCGTTGCTGTCGATATGCGCGGACAGCTTTTTCAGTTCGTCGGGATTCGTGAAATCCAGACGCTCGTAGCTCAGGCGGTCCTTGAGCCATGTCCATGCCTCTTCATTGAGGGACGGCGTGTAGAATTCGCCTGCGGCATCCCTCGTGAACGCCTCCATCATCTCCGTCAGACCCTCGATCCAGCCTTCGAGCGTGTCGTCAGCCATATCGACGCCGACAATTCTGAAGCCGTCGGACAACAATCCGGCGACCTTGAGGTCGTAGAGCGCTGGCGTCAGCAGGCGTTTCGTCAGATCCCCATGTGCGCCGAAAATAACCAGCGTGCAGTCGGGCGCCGGCTTCCGGCCGGACGGCGCGATCGGTCGATCCGTGCGCGCGAGTGAAGAAATCGGGCGGGCGGTAGCCATAAAGCGTTCCTCCGAAATACCGTCCCGCGCCGTATCTGACGCGCGGGATCGTCGCCGGTCGCTCGGTCGGACCAGCTTTTGCCTTGGAATTTGGCTGACAGCGCCTTATCGCCAGCGGCGAACAGGGCTTGCCTGCTTTTCAGCCGACCCCAATTTGCTCTAGGTGTCACGAGCAAATCCGCGTGACGGTCAACGCGAGACATGCCAGCGCTGCCGGGAATACAACGCCCGCCGGCGCAATGCGTGGAGAGAAGGGAAACAGGACGATGGGGTATCGTGTAGCGGTTGTCGGCGCCACCGGAGCGGTAGGGCGCGAACTGCTCAAAACGCTGGCGGAGCGGAAGTTCCCTGTTGACGAAATCGTGGCCCTCGCCTCCCCGCGTTCGACCGGGCGTGAAGTCTCGTTCGGCGACCGCACGCTGAAGGTCGCGAACCTTGAGACGTTCGATTTCTCCGGCTGGGACGTCGCCCTGTTCTCCCCCGGCGCTTCGGTGTCCGCCGTGCATGCCCCCCGTGCAGCGAAGGCCGGTTGCATCGTGATCGACAACACGTCCCATTTCCGTATGGAGCCGGACGTGCCGCTGGTGGTGCCGGAAGTGAACCCTCAGGCCCTGCGCAAGGCGAAGCGTGGAATCATCGCGAACCCGAACTGCTCGACCATTCAGATGGTGGTGGCGCTGAAGCCCCTGCACGACCTGTTCACGATCAAGCGCGTGGTCGTCGCGACGTACCAGGCCGTCGCCGGCGCGGGCAAGGACGGCATGGACGAGCTTTTCGCCCAGACCAAGGGCAGCTTCGTCGGCGACCCGCCGAAGATCGAGCAGTTCCAGAAGCAGATCGCATTCAACTGCATCCCCCAGATCGACCGTTTCATGGACGACGGCTCGACCAAGGAGGAGTGGAAGATGACGGTCGAGACCCGCAAGATTCTCGATCCCGACATCGCCGTTCTCGCCACCTGCGTCCGTGTGCCGGTTTTCATCGGTCATTCCGAAGCCATTGCAGTGGAGTTCGAGGAACCGGTCGATCTCGAACGCGCCCAGGAAGCGTTGCGGGAGGCCGAGGGCGTCGTGCTGATGGACCAGCGCGAGGACGGCGGCTACGTGACGCCGATCGAATGCGTAGGCGAGGATGCGAGCTATGTGTCTCGCCTGCGAATCGATCCGACGGTGCCGAACGGACTGGCCTTCTGGTGCGTGTCCGACAACCTTCGCAAAGGCGCTGCGTTGAACGCAGTGCAGATAGCCGAAACCATGGTGGCGCTGGGTCTGCTCGACAAGGCCGCCTGATCACGCGCGGGAGGGCGCCGCCCTCCCCGGATGCGCCTCGCTCCCGGCGAGCCAGAGCGAGGCGCCTTCAGGAGCGTTAATCGGAGTCACACCTCCGGCCACCCTGCGGGTTTACCCGCGTGATTGCCGCGCGGCTCCTCTCGGTCTCGTGTCCCGCTCTCGAATTGACCCCCGAAATCCTGCGGCGTAGGACCGATTCCACAACGACGTCGGTTTATTAACCGGCGTTCATGTGTAACGACGCGGGAAGGCGACGATGCAGGATGTCCGGGAAGCGCTTTATGTCGGGAGCCGTAGCGACGGCACTCTAATTCGACGACCAATGTCGCCGCATCTTCAGGTCTACAAGATGCGTCTGTCGATGTTTCTGTCGATCTCCAACCGAATCACCGGTGTCGCCGCCACGGCGGGTTCAGCGCTCGGCGTAGCGTGGCTGGCCTCTTTGGCGAGCGGACCGAAGTCCTTCGCCACGGCGCGGAAGGTGACCGGAAATCCCTTGGGGCAGGTCGTGCTTGCAGGCTGGATCCTGTCTCTGGTCTGGCACACGGTCGGCGGGCTGCGTCACTTCATCTGGGATGCGGGCCATCGTTACGACAAGCAGGAACTCAACGAAGACGGCCCTGTCGCCGTCGGCGTGATCGCGGGATTCGGCCTGACGCTGGCCGCCGCCCTGCTCTGCGTGTCCGGCGTCCGCGCCAGCCGACGCGCCAAGGCGAAGGGGATCTGATTCAATGGATGCTTCGGTTTCACCGCGTCACGAAGTGATGCGCTCCCAGCTCGGCCGCGCGCGCGGCCTGGGCTCGGGACATTCGGGCACCGCACACTGGATCGCGGAACGCGTATCGGCTGCGACTTTGCTGCCTCTTTCGGGCTGGTTCGTCGTCCAGATGTTCCGCCTCGGCGGTGCTGATTACGAAGACGTGACGAAATGGGGCGGCAAGCCCGTCAACGCCACGATGCTCGCGGCGCTGGTCATCTCCAGCTTCTACCACGCCGAAGTCGGCCTGCAGGTGATCGTTGACGATTACGTTCACGGCAAGGCTCATCTTCCGACCAAGCTGCTGGTCCGCTTTGGAACCTGGCTCGTCGGGCTGCTCGGCGTCATCGCCGTGCTGAAGCTCGCGCTGGGCAAATCCTCCTCGCGGTCCTGACCGTATCGCGCCGGGCGGCCCGCAAGCGGGCGCGCGTCGGCTTTCGCAGTACTCTGACTGGTCGCAAGACAACGGGAGCGCCGTCGTAATGAACGCTATTTCCTCTCCCTCGCGGGGAGCCTACCGGATCGTCGATCACGCCTATGACGTGGTCGTCGTCGGCGCCGGAGGCTCCGGCCTTCGCGCCACCCTCGGCATGGGCGCCGCGGGACTTTCCACCGCCTGCGTCACCAAGGTTTTCCCCACGCGCAGCCACACCGTCGCAGCGCAGGGCGGCATTGGCGCGTCGCTGGGCAACATGCAGCCGGACAACTGGCGCTGGCACATGTACGACACCGTGAAGGGGTCGGACTGGCTGGGCGATCAGGACGCCATCGAATACATGTGCCGTGAAGCCGTTCCGGCGGTTCACGAGCTTGAGCATTTCGGCGTGCCGTTCTCCCGCACCGAAGACGGCAAGATCTACCAGCGCCCGTTCGGCGGCCACATGAGCGAATACGGCAAGGCGCCGGTTCCCCGCGCCTGCGCCGCCGCCGACCGCACCGGCCATGCGATCCTGCACACGCTGTATCAGCAGTGCCTGAAGCATAACGTCGAGTTCTTCGTTGAATATTTCGCCGTCGACCTGATCATGGACGATGAAGGCGCCTGTCGCGGCGTGATGGCCTGGTGTCTGGACGACGGCACGATGCATCGCTTCAACGCGAAGACGGTTGTTCTTGCCACCGGCGGATACGGCCGCGCCTACCTGTCGTGCACCTCCGCCCATACCTGCACCGGCGACGGCGGCGGCATGGCGATGCGTGCAGGCCTGCCGACGCAGGACATGGAGTTCGTACAGTTCCATCCGACCGGCATTTATCCGGCGGGTTGCCTTCTGACCGAAGGCTGCCGTGGCGAAGGTGCATACCTGACAAACTCCGAAGGCGAGCGCTTCATGGAGCGTTACGCGCCGACGGCGAAGGATCTGGCGTCGCGCGACGTCGTGTCGCGCGCCATGACCGTCGAGATCAACGAGGGACGCGGCTGCGGCGCGAAGCAGGACCACATCATGATGCATCTTGAGCATCTGGGGTCCGACCTGCTGCATGAGCGTCTGCCGGGCATCATCGAGACGTCGCGCGTCTTCGCAGGCGTGGACGTGACGAAGGAGCCGGTGCCGGTTCTGCCGACAGTTCACTACAACATGGGCGGCATCCCGACGAACATTCATGGCGAGGTGGTTCGTCCGACGGATGACAACCCTGACGCTGTCGTGCCGGGCCTGATGGCCGTGGGCGAAGCGGCATGCGTGTCCGTTCATGGCGCCAACCGTCTGGGCACGAACTCGCTGCTCGACCTGATCGTCTTTGGTCGCGCCGCGGCTCGCCGCGCCGCCGAGATCATCAAGCCGAACGACTTCGTTCGCCCACTGCCCGCCGGGGCTGGAGAGTTCGCGCTCGACCGTCTCGACAAGGTTCGCAACGCCAAGGGCGGCACGCATGTCTCCGAACTGCGTGACCGTCTGCAACGCGACATGCAGGCCCACGCTGCGGTGTTCCGCACCGAGGACAGCCTGAAGGAAGGTTGCGACAAGATTCAGGAGATCTGGAAAGGCTCCAGCGACATGTCGATTTCCGACCGTTCGCTGATCTGGAACAGCGACCTGATGGAAGCGTTGGAGTTCGACAACCTGCTCGCCAACGCCACCGTGACGCTGGAGAGCGGACTCGTCCGCCACGAAAGCCGCGGCGCCCACGCGCGCGACGATTTCGAGGACCGCGACGACAAGAACTGGATGAAGCACAGCGTATCGTGGCTGAATGACAAGGGTGAGACGACGATGACGTATCGCCCGGTCCATATGAAGACCCTGACCGACGAGGCCGAGGTCTTCCCGCCGAAGAAACGCGTCTACTAACCCGCCGTATAATCGGACGAACGAGGGAGGCTGAACATGGTCGAACTGACACTTCCGCGAAACAGCACGGTGGGTAAGGGACAGTTTTTCCCCGCTCCCGCCGGAGCCACGAACGTTAAAAGCTTCAAGATCTATCGCTGGACGCCGGACGACGACCGGAATCCGGTGATGGACACCTATGAAGTCGATCTGGACGCCATCGGCCCGATGGTTCTGGACGCGCTGATCCACATCAAGAACGACATCGACCCGACCCTGACTTTCCGGCGCTCCTGCCGCGAAGGCATCTGCGGGTCCTGCGCGATGAACATCGACGGCGAGAACACCCTCGCCTGTCTGAAGCCGATTCAGGACGTGAAGGGCGACGTCGCGGTGAATCCGCTGCCGCATATGCCAATCGTCAAGGATCTGGTCTCGAACCTCGACGGTGCCTACGCGCAGCTACGCTCCATCGAACCGTGGATGCAGAGCGACAGCGCCCCGCCGCCAGACGGCGAGCGCCGTCAGTCGATCGAGGAACGCGCGAAGCTGGACGGCATGTGGGAATGCATCCTGTGCTTCTGCTGCACCACGTCCTGCCCGTCCTACTGGTGGAACGGCGACCGTTACCTCGGCCCGGCCACCCTGCTCGCCGCCTATCGCTGGATCGCGGACAGCCGCGACGAGCACACAGGCGAACGTCTGGACTCGCTGGAGGACACCTTCAAGCTGTATGCGTGCCGCACGATCATGAACTGCACGCAGACCTGCCCGAAGGGCCTGAACCCTGCGAAGGCCATTGGCCGGATCAAGGAGATGCAGGTCGAGCGCAAGCTCTGATCCCACGCTTCTGCGCCGTAACGAAAAACGCCGGTGGCTGGATCAGCCTCCGGCGTTTTTTATTGGCTACACTTCAGATCGGGAGTTGAGTCGTCCACTTTTGTGGGCGGAAATACAAAAAAGTAAACAAATACTCAAATGTAACGTTGATTTACAAACTCCGTGTTCGTTATCGTCATCAGACAACTTTTAGAGACGATAATGAACGAGCATTACCCGATCATCGCGATTGCAGAGAAACGCTGGGAGGCCCACAAATCTGATTGTAGCGGATTTGTTCGCGCCGTAGCTAAAGACCTCGGCGTTCCCATGACTGGACTGGCCAATCAACTGGTCGACGCCTGGCGGCAGGACGGCATGTGGACCAAACTCAATCATGACCATGCCAGGGCGTCGCTTCTTTCTGCACAAGGATATCTGGTGGTCGCCGGGTTACAGGAAAGCGGCCATGGCCATGTCGTCATCGTGATTCCGGGGAAGAGCAACCACGGCGACGCCATGGGGTATTGGGGAAGGCTTGGCGGCACAGGTTACAAGAACAAGGGGCTGAACTTCGCGTGGAAACGGGCGGACTTAAAAAATGTGGAATACTTCGCGCGCTTCGTTCCCGCTCTGGCAATGAAACCATGAAAAAAATACTGACCTTTTTTCTGTTTTACGCCCCTGTCGTGGCCCACGCCAACGGCGCGGCAACCGTCACCACACTGAGTCCAGTCGATTCTCAAATTTCCGCTGGCTCCTATACGATCGCGCTCGGCGAAACCGACGACCCGAAAGCGCCGCGCACCTGGGAAGGGCCTATTGAGATAACGACCCGTGGCGGCAGCCATTGCGTCGTCAACGACGAGGTCAGCCTGATTGAAAAACCGATGGCTCTTGTCGGCGGTCATTATCTCTACGTCCCGACATATTCTGGCAGCGAAGGCGCGCTTTATGTCGTTGACGCCGACACATGCGCAGTGGCGTGGAAAAGTAAAAGCTATGTTGGAAAAATCTATTTTTCTGGAGACCGGGTTGTCATTCCCGGACAGCCATGGATGAAGATCGGACTACGGGGAGTTCCGACGCCGGCGATCGGCAAGTAGGCGTGGCGCCCGCGTCGGGCAGCGATCTACGACGTAGCACGCTTCGGCAGCGTGGGCAGCGGGAACGTGGCATTGCCCTCATTTTTTCGATTACACCAACAGATGCATCATATTTTCTGAAACGCGTGCATATCAGGGGAGGAAAACCCCCTCCCCACACTTTATCAAAAATCTACGCTGGCTGTGGCAAGCGCAGCAAACGGAGCCGCGATTCCATAAGTCGGAGCAGAGCCTTTAAGCGTCGATCCAAATACGCCCTTCACGGACGTGGCGTTCGCCTGTACGCCGCTTGCATAGCCCAGGTAGTGGTTATTGGCGATATTTTGCAGGTTCAGGCGAATTGTCGGCGACTTGAAACGTCCCATGTCAGGGAAGTGATATCCGACGTCAATATTCATCAGAACGTAGCTGGGAATATGCTGATCGTTGTTGAACGTCGAATACTGGCGAGCGACATATTTCAAGCTGTAGTCGCCGAACAAATGGCCATCGTCGTAGCTGAGGTTAAACCCGAACTGATAGGCTGGCGTCTGGGGTGCGTATTTGCCTTTGGAGCGCACATAATCCGTGATGCTTCCAGACGCTGCGATATTGCTGTCCGTGATTGCGTGTACGTATTCCGCAGAGAAATATGGCCGTATATGATAGAAAATCGGACGTGTGCCGATTTCGAAATCAAGCCCGTCTGCGTGCATCCCGCCACCGTTGAAGGAACGGCTGTAATAGTTTCCACCGGAAGTTTGTACCGTCTGACTATAGAGTCGGTTCGTGAAGTTGTAATGAAAATAGGTCAGGGAGCTCATGACCAGAGGCCCCTGATAGCGCCAGCCGAGTTCTTCTGAGATGGAAACCTCGGGACGCATGTTAGGGTTTGCGTGCGTCGAATATCCGCTCGCTTTGTCATACGCGCCGGAATCGTACAGAGACACGTTCATCGGAATTCGGAAGTTCGTTGTTACAGACGCGAAAATCTGATTTTCTGCGTTGATTTTATAACGGATCGAAGCGGCGGGCAGCGGCTCTTGCCACGACTGATTGATATACGGGCCGGTCGAGGTATCGGGCAGGAAATTATGCCCCTGACGACTCACAAAGGTATATTTCAGGCCCGCTTCGATGTTCAGGCGGTTATTAAGCAACGACAGACTGTCGGCGATGAAAAGCGTGTGAATGCGGGTCTGCGTGAGCGTGTCACGGTACTGGGCCGTGTCGCCGTTGGACAGGACAAGGTTTTGGCCGCCGCCCAGCATATCGAGAGGCTTTCCTGTCGCGTAGTTTATCAGGCTGTACGGACCAGTCTGGAATTGCTTCGAATATTCAAACCAGTACCCTAGCATCAGGCGATTGACGCCCGTCGTGACGGTGACCTTCGTAACGGCGCCGGGGCGATAGGTCTGGGTGTTCGACGGGTTGTAGAGAAGGATATTGCCTTTGTTCTTGCCCGTATTGCCGAGCGCCTGATCCACGTTGGAAGCATTATATGAACCGACGCTTCCCGTATAACTCTGTGTTCCCCACTGAAATTTCTGAAGATTTTCGGAATAGGCGCCGCCGCCATTGCCGTCGCCGTACCAGAAATACGGAGTCTCCGTCAGCTTGATGTGGTCAGAGAGCGTGAAGGTGGACGGAGCCGACGCATAGATATTGGTGAACGGATTTCTGTGCAATTCGTAGTAGTTGCTGCTGGGGTTTTTCGGATCCCACGTTCCAGAATAGGCGTTGTGTATGCCCTTTTCGTTCCAGTCGGACATATGCGTCGAAGGAAACAGCGTACTGGTGGCGTGATTGCCCACCAGGGTAAAGGAAATGACGTTGCCTTTACCCCACTCGTCCACCCACTTCGTCTCCCCATGCATCTTGTTCTGACCACCTGGGCCACGCCACGAATCTTCAGCGGCATACGAGAACGACACGAAACCCTTGACGTTGGAGTTTCCGACCCGTCCCGTATCGACGCGACCGAAAATGCGTCGTGAGTTATAGCTGCCATACGACGCGTCCACCGTCCCGCCGAATTTCTCCTTCGGGTTCAGCAGATACATGTCGACGGCGCCGCCGGTTGCGCTGATGTGCGGACTGTCGAGATCAGCCGACCCCTGCTCCACGTTGATGGTGCGCAGGTTTTCGGCGTCCGTGATTTCCTGCGGATAAATGGCGTAATTGCCGATATCGTTGAGCGGGAACCCCTCAAGCGTATACCCGATCTGATCCTGTGTAAGGCCGCGCATCGACATGTAGCCGCTGCTGAGACCCAACGGATCGAGCGAGGTGGTGTTCACGCCGGGCAACAGGGAGATCAGCTGCATCGGATTGCTGGCTGGATTTTGGTGCGCGATGAAGGCTTGCGTGACGGTCGAGCGGGATTTCGGCGCGTCTTCCTTGATCATCAGGCCTGCGGCGACCTGGCTGTGACGAGATCCCTGCACGGTCACACGCTCCTCCTGAGCCGTGTCCGTCGGCGCCGTGGCGCCCATCATGGATGGTCGGTCCTCCGTGCTGCGCCGCCCCGCGTCGTGCCGCACGGTCGTTCCGCCGACCGTGGCTGTCGACGCCCCATAGGCGAGCGAAACAGGCGCGGCGACGACCACAAGCATGCTGGTTGCGAGAAGGCGGGACAAAACTGAAGCCATATCGATCCTGAGGGCTGGAAGGAGAAGTTGCGTCGCGCCGGAACGTTTCAATATCATTGTGAAATGAAACCTCATCGTGACACGCTGGCAGCATTGGCGGACCAACGGACGCCGCTTGCTGAAGGCGCGGTCCTGATAAACAGCCCATCCTCGCTTGTGTGTGACGTTTCCGTTGCAGTTGCCGCGGAGACACACCGTTACATAAACTTTTTTCTACGAAAGATTTCCGCCTTTCATTTTCGCGCCTCAGCGGCTCTTCTCGATTGATTGTTCGGTCATCTTACGTTTCCGCAACGGTATCGCCGTGGGTTGGACATCGGCCGCACGCACACCCTATAATCAGTCCCTTAACCGCCGGGAGCGATTGCGTGTTTCAGGGAAGCCTCGCGACGACGAGGGGCCGCCGTCAGGCATGGACCGACAGCCTGTTTGTGGACCACGCCGTATTTCGACTGGTCTGGACCAATTTCCACGCGGTCATTCCCGGAAAGGTCTATCGCTGCAACCACCCGACGCCACGCCGTTTGGCCGCCGCGACGCGCCGTTTTGATCTAAAAACGCTCGTGAACCTGCGTGGTCACCGTCGCTGCGGCTCAGACGCGCTGTCACGCGACGCGGCGAAGCAAATCGGTCTGGCCCATGTGGACATGGCTTTCGAGAGCCGCGGCGCCCCGCACCGGGATCGCATCCTGCGCTTCGCTTCGCTGTATCGCAGCATAGAATTCCCCATGCTGATGCACTGCAAATCCGGCGCTGACCGGGCGGGACTCGCCTCCGGGCTGGTAATCCTGTTCGAAGGCGGAGCCGCTGATCAGGCGCTGAAGCAGCTTTCCTGGCGTTACGGACACTTCAATCGATCTCGCACGGGCATTCTCGACGCATTCTTCATGCGATATCGCGCCGAGGCCGAGGGGCGAATTCCGTTTCTTGACTGGGTGGAGCACCATTATGACGAAGTGGCGCTCAAAAAGGATTTCACGGCGGGAAAGCTTTCCTCCTTCCTGAACGATCAGGTGCTTCGCAGGGAGTAACCTCCGTTTCTGGGCGTTTTGTTTCGGTTGAAACCATTTCCTGGGCCTCAGCGCCCTCTTTTTTATTGTTACCCGACCAATGAATGGCTCACCCTGACAGGACGTCACCACGTCCGCCAACAGTGAGTTCAAAGCGCATGGTCCGACCAGCCCCTCCCGCCCCAATGTCCATGTCGCAGCGCACATTCCGTTCCGCTCCGTCTGGTGCACCGCGATCAGGCGCCACCGGAACCGGAAGCCCAAACCCTTTGGCCGCGGCCGCAGCGAAAACGGCAATGGCCAATTCGTCCCAAAGCGGCGCGCAAGGGATGCAGAGTGGCGCCTCAAACGCATCAACTCGCACCCCAGCCGGTAGCGCCGAAATTCGCCACGCCAGAGCCCTCGACGCCGCTGGAAAGGTCGGAGCCGGAAAATTCGATACTCAGGCGAAGCTTATCGCCGCATCGGACATAGCCTGGGCAATTGTCGGTGGCGGAGCGCCCGTGCAAACGGGCGCAGGAATCACTGGCAACGGACTGGACGCGCTCTCCAGCGCATACAGCGCGACGCAAACGGCCAGCCTACCCGCCAACCCCCTGCTGGACGACAACCGCGCACTGTCTAGCGGGAACCGCGTCACTTTAGAATATCTTAACAACCGCAAGCGAAAGAGTTTGGGAGGCGATCTGCTCGGGCTAGGCGGGGCCATCGGCTCGCTGGGAACGCACGGCGTCAACGTAGGCAGTGGGACCCGCCATCTGAATTCCAGCCTCACGACCTTTATCCACCTGGTCAAACTCCATCAGATAGCAAGGGGCCTCCCTGCGGATTGCGAGCAAATGTTGGTCGAGTGGTGCGATGTGGTCGTTCGCATGAAAGCCGGGAAACTGGGCGTACGCGCATTAAAACTCGGCGGTTCGGTAGTTCCGACCGGCCTGATCGCAGGCCATGTCGGCTCCTATGCCGCAATGGCGTCCACCGTTACGGGAGCGAGCACCGCAACAGGGGTCAAGCTTTGCTTTGGACACGCATGCTTCGCAGCGGCCGCAGGTCTCCATTGGCTTGCATTCGAGGAACAACATGGCGCTCTGCGCCGAGGAACCCTGCGTGGAGTTTCCACCCCGGCCTCAGACGTAGTCAGGGAGTTGTTCAAACGTCGCGGTTTGACGCGTATTTTCGGCAGCTACAATGTCCAAGCCCTGATTCGTGAGCAGGCAGGCTGGCTGGCCATCGGCGACAAGATACTGTCCACCTGAACTGACCAGCTAAAAGTCCTTTGATACCGCGGCGGATCTTGCAAGACGGCTACCGCCTCAACCGCCGCCCTGGTCCGCCGAGTATGTGGCCAATCGGCGTCAGGGCGTCCACATGGTCGCAGACGATCTTCAGCACCGCCAGCATCGGGACAGACAGGAACGCACCCGCGATGCCCCACATCCAGTCCCAGAACATCAGCGACGCCATCACAAGAACAGGATTCAGCGTAAACCGTTTGGCCAGCAGCAATGGCGTTATGGTCTCGCCTTCCAGCAGGTGGATGCCGAGATAGACCGCCGGGGCGACAAGCGCGTGCAGCGCTGTAGGAAACGCGAAAAGCCCGACGAACAGATAGATCACCATACCGGATAGTGGCCCGATAATCGGAATATAGTTCAGTGCAAAAGCCACGACACCCCACAAGAACGGGTTGGGCATCCCGACCAGCCAGCACTGCGCGAAATTGGCCAGCCCCACGAGCGCGTTCATCATCGTGATGGTCGCGAGATAAAGCGAGATGTTTCGTTCGACGTGCGACGCGATCTGAATCGCGCGCCGTTTATCGGCGAACGTCGGCATGATCTCGACAAAGCGCCGCATCAGGCTGTCGCCCTGCGCCAGCAGGAAGAAGAGCATGACGAAAAAGGTGAACATCTGCCCCATGAAGGCTCGCGTGCCGAGCAGCAGAGACGACCCGAACTGGCTCAATCCCGGCGAAGCGGGCGCCGCGGCCGACTGGACGTGTCCGCCTCCAAGCAGAGTCTGCATCCGGAGGGCCGCATTCTCCGCAAGGCGTATGGGCATGCGCAGCACCGCAAGCTTTTGCTCGGCGGCGACCAGCCCTTCGGGTGCGCGCGCCAGCCAACCGGCAGCCGGCACGGAGACCGCCGCGCAGACTGCGACAATCAGGCAAAATGTCAGCAGGATCATGAAAAACGCGACGATCATACGCGGCAGACGCGTCCAGCGGGTGATGACGCGCATTGGCGTACCGAGCATCAGATTTGTGACCATGGCCAGCACCATGGGCAGCACGATCGATGCAGCGAAACGCAGCGTGTAAAGGACGGCGAGAATCGTGAGAATCAGCAGGCAGACCTGTGTCAGGCCAAGCTGCACCCGACGCACAGCCGCGTGCACACGTTGCTGCTGGGCGACTTCCGCCGCTCGCTCCACTTTATCGTCTTCAGGATAGACAGGCGGCGGCGGGACCACCGATTGCCCCGCCATCTCGACCACGTCGTCTTCGCCAGCGACCACTCCCCCGGCTTCGGCTGTATCGTGTCGCATTCCGTCCATTCCTGACGATCGATGAGGAGCAGCCATAAAACCGCGTGGGCGTGATCGTGCCTCCCACCGCGCCGCCAGACCAGAGCAACCGCCCTCTCACAATGACGCGTAGAAGACGCTGTCAAGTCACGGAGGCGCGAATAGGCCCGCAGAACGAACTCGCCGAAGGAACTCTCCGGCCGGGTTCAGACCAATCCGCGCGACCGTATCAGCGCGAACGCGGCGATCGAGACCATGCAGGTGATGACGTTGTCGCGCAACATCTCCTCGAACTGCACAAGGCTGATTGTGTGACGCGTAATGTCCTGCTCGGTCGCCTCCAGTTCAGCAGGCCCCTGTGTAAGACCTGTCGCGAGATACACGTGCCCGCGCTGCGTGGAATAACCCGCCCCCTGATACAGCATGCCGACATGCGTCATTCGCTCGGCGACCAGTCCGGTCTCTTCCCGCAGTTCGCCTGCCGCGACCTCGTCCGGGTTCGCGTCGGGCCGGGTTTCCCACATGCCCATCGGCAATTCCCACATCCGCCGCCCGACCGGGTAACGAAACTGGTTGATCAACGTCACCGTGGGTTCGCCATCAACCATACCCAGAGGCAGGATGACCACGAACTCCCCACGTTCGACTACGCCGTAAAGACCATCCTGGCCGTTCGGGCGCCGGATGATGTCCTCTCGAACCTTTGTCCACGGATTTTCATAGGCGACGCGCGACGATAGCGTGAGATAGCCCCCGTCGTCGGCTATGTCCGCCTGACGCAGCGTCACCGGATCGAGCCGCTCCACGGAACGCATGACTTCTGCACCGCGTCCGTCTTCTCTCGCCGTCATATATTCCGCTCCTGTTCGCATATCGGGCCGCTTCATGGCGACTACACGCAACCCTGAGGGTGGCGCCTTTCACCAGAGGCCCTAAGCTGAACGAAAGCACGCTGGATCGGGAGTCTCTTTAATGTTGAACCTTTCCGCGCGCGTCGCGGAGTTCACCACCTCCGCCACGGCGCGCATACTTCCGGTCGTACTGTTCACCCTCGCCTGTTATACGGTCATCGGGCTGGAAATGGCGGTGGTGCCGCTTTTCGTACATCGCACTCTTGGCTACGGCACCGTCCTCGCCGGCTTCGCGATCTCGGCGCAATATCTTGCAACGCTGGCCACGCGCACATGGGCGGGCAACAGAATCGACACAACCGGCGCGCGCGGCGTCGTCGTCACCGGCCTGATCGTCGGTGGGTTTTCGTGTCTGCTGCTCGCCGGGGCCGGGCTCATCCCATCGTCTCCGGAACTGGCCCTGACGCTGACTCTCGCCGCGCGCCTGCTGCTCGGCTTCAGTGAAAGCTGGGTGGCCGTGGGCGTGATCATCTGGAACATCCACCGTGCGGGCCCCGAGCGCACTGCGCTTGTGATCTCCTGGAACGGCGTCTGTTCGTACGGCGGCATTGCATTGGGCGCCCCGATCGCCACGATGATCTTCTCCCACCACGGCGGGTTCGGTGGACTGACCGGGGTGGGACTGCTCGCCGCGATCCTGATGTTCGCCTGCGTCCCTCTGGCCCGGCGTCACGCAACGACGAAGCCCGCGCCCCACGCCGAAGCGCCGTCTTTCCTGCACGTCATCCGCAACGTTCTGCCCTACGGCATGGCTTTGGCCGCAGGATCCATCGGCTTCGGCGCCATTGCGTCCTGTCTCACGCTGTATTTCGACGCACGGTCGTGGAGCGGCGCGGCCAGCGCGCTGGCGTTGTTCGGCGCACTGTTCGTGCTGACCCGCTTCTTCTTCGCGAGCATGATCGGCCGCATCGGCGGAGCCAACGTCGCCCTGATTTCGATGGGGGTTGAGACGCTGGGGCTGCTGACCCTCGCTGTCGGACACACCCCGGCTTTGGCCAATCTGGGTGCGGCGCTTACGGGCGCGGGTTTTTCTCTCCTGTTTCCAGCTCTGGGCGTCGAAGCGGTCGGACGGCTCGGAGCGGCGAATCGCGGGGCCGCTCTCGGCGGGTATTCAATCTTTCTTGACCTCGCCATCGGCGTGTCAGGGCCGGGACTGGGTATGATCATTCCTATATGGGGCTACGAAGCGCTGTTTTTTGTCGCAGCCGCGTTTTCGCTGGCTGGCGTGGCCCTGAGCGCCGCCCTGAGACCTTCCCGCCGCGCCGCATAATCTGCGCCAAGGTCAATTCCGCCTGACGGCTGGCTGTCGCGCTTGGCTGGCCGCGCCATCTCTGTATCTTGGGCGACGCGCCATCGTGTCTTGCACATCGCCTGCTGACACGTCGCCGACCCGCCGTCGCAATCATGCGCGCACGCCTTATCGCAGGAGTTTTCCCCACCATGTCTGCGCCCATCTCCTCCGTCGCCGTGTTCTGCGGCTCCCGCTTCGGCAACTTGCCCGCCTATCGCGCCGCCGCCGAAGATATGGGGCGCGGCATTGCTCGCGAGGGATGGCGTCTGATCTACGGCGGTGGTTACGTCGGGCTGATGGGCGCTGTGGCGGACGCGGCCATCGCGGCTGGCGGTTCGGTGACAGGGGTCATTCCCGACTTTCTCGAATCGCGCGAGGTCATGCACGAAGGCGTGACCGAACTGGTGGTGACCGATTCGATGCACAGCCGCAAGCAGCTCATGTTCGCGCAGGCCGATGCGTTTGCGATTTTACCCGGCGGGTTTGGTACTTTTGACGAGATGATGGAGATCATCACGTGGAAGCAGCTTCAACTGCACCGCAAGCCCATCCTGATCGTCGATGTCGAGAACTGGGCGGCCAAAGTCATCGCCATGCTGGACGCGGCGGTCGAGCAGGGCTTCGCAACTCCCGGGGCGCGTGGGTTGGTCGAAACCGTGCCTGACGTGGAAGCGGCGCTGGCGCTTCTGCGGGCCGCGACCATCACCCCGGGTTCGTCTGACGTCGAGACCGAGCGCCTGTAACGACGCCCCCTGCAGCCCGGGTTGCGGCGAGGGAGCCAAGGAATTTTTTGCCCCCTCTTGCGACGCGCGTGGATGAGGGGTATTAGCCCCGCACCACATCGGAGTGTAGCTCAGCCTGGTAGAGCACTGTGTTCGGGACGCAGGGGCCGGAGGTTCGAATCCTCTCACTCCGACCAGGTAAACGCCGGAAAAACCGGCCATTCATGACATTCCCGAGGCCTTGTCCCCAAGGCGCTGTCATACCAGCCTTCCAAAAATCAAATGCCTGAAAGCGACGCAGCCACCATGAGGCCGCGTTTCTGTCATAAACCAGTGACGTTTCGCGATTAGTCTTCATATCGCCGCGTCGGCTCTCCATATGGAACACGACGCGGTCGGGATCGTTTCGATCAGACCGCCCCTGCGTCGCGCGCTTGCTCGTCGACGCGAGCGGCCTCCAGCGATCCGCTGCGATACGATGATTTCGGGAGAAACAAGATGAGTCCGCGGCGTTTCTTACCTCTGTCGACCGTGTTGGCCTCGATGCTGATCTTCACAGCCCCTGCCTTGGCGCAACGTGGCGGCGGTGGGGGCGGTGGTGGTGGTGGTGGCGGCTTCCACGGTGGTGGTGGAGGCGGCGGTTTCCATGGCGGCGGCGGTGGCGGCGGATGGGGAGGACGCGGTGGCGGCTTCCGCGGCGGCGGCGGCGGTTGGGGCGGCGGTGGCGGTGGCGGTTTTCGTGGAGGCGGCTGGGGTGGCGGCGGCTTCCGAGGCGGTGGCTGGGGCGGCGGCGGATGGGGCTGGCGCGGTGGCGGCTGGGGTAACGGCTGGGGCTGGGGCGGCGGATGGGGAGGCTATCCCGGGTATTACGGTTGGGGTGGTTACCCAGGCTATTACGGTTGGGGCGGTTATCCCTACATGGGTGGATGGGGCGGCTGGGGCTGGGGCTGGGGCTGGGGCGCTCCTTTCGCCTTCGGTTCCCTGCTAGGCCTTGCTGCCGGAGCCGCCGCGACGTCCACATACGCCGACGGCGGTTATGGATATTCTCAGGGGTACGGCTACCCGGCCGCAGGATACGCCCAGCAATCCTACCCGGCTCCGGCGGCCGCAGCCCCGGCGTATTCCCAGCCGGGATACGGGGCCGCGACCTATGGCGGCGCGACCGCCTATCCGGCTCAGGCCTATGGCGCCAGTGCGCAGCCGAGCAATGTCGTGACGTGTTCGGCGGGCCTGTATTTCAACCGCCTGACTCAAAGCTGCGACCGGCGGTAAGCCTTAGGGTGGGGCGTCTCGCCCCGTCAGAGCCGCAGATGTCCGGCGGGCGTGGCGCATCCCGAACCACGCTTCGCCGGAACGAAGATCGTCACGCCGGATCCACGCAGGCACGAAACCCATCCACGGCGATGTGAGCGACTTGCCTGCGGGACGACAGCGATATCCTTCCCGTAATGCGCCCCATCGGCTCGACGCGGTTCGCCCTGCCCTTCGTACACCCGAAAAACATCCAGCGCGTAGCGCCCGCCCTCGCGGGACGCCGCGTGATAACGCGCGACCGCCTCTCGCCAGTCCCCGGTCAACGCATGCAGGCGCCGCAGAAACAGCCCGGCGGCGATTCCGTTGATGACGGGATCGAACCCGGCACGCACGTTTGCAAAAGCGTCCGGATGCCAGGCGAGATCAATCTGGAAACACCCGATATCGACCTTCGGTCTGGCGCCCAGCGCCGACGGGGCGCTCATCACCCGCGCAGCCTCGCTCGCCATCGCCTCGTTCGGGAAACGCAATGCACGACCGTTCACGTTTACTGCAAGTGGATCTCCGTCACTTTCAACCGTGGCGATCGCCCTGAGCAGGCCCTGCGGGATGTCGAGACTTCGCTCGACAATGTCCGCAGCTTCCCCGCACCCGAGCGGCGATGCGTGCGCGCCGGACGTCAGACAGAGCAGCAGCAGCAGCAGCAGCGTCGCCGCCAATCTCCGCCTCTTAAGGAAAGGAACCGGCATCCATACACGATAGCCGTAGAACATTAGCGCTCGGTAAAAACCGTCTTCGCGTGTTCAACCGCGATACTCAGCGATGCTCTCTGAACAGTCCCGGGTATAGCAAGAAACCCCCGGGTTCACCCCGAAATGGACGCCCTTGCGGCAAGCATCAGGGCCTTCATTTCCCGCACCACCGACTCCAGCCCATCGAACACCGCCTGCCCGATCAGGAAATGGCCGATATTCAATTCGGCGATTTCTGGAATGGCGGCGACAGGGGCCACATTGCCGAAGCTCAGTCCATGCCCGGCATGGACCTCCAGCCCCAGCGAAGCCGCCTGCCGGGCGGCCTCCCGCAGGCGCGCAATTTCTCCATCGGCTCCTTCCGCGTAAGCGCCGGTGTGAAGCTCCACCACAGCCGCGCCGATCGCCGCCGCAGCCGCCACCTGCCTGGGGTCGGGGTCGATGAACAGCGACACCCTGCATCCACGCGCGCGCAGCGTTGCGACGGACGGCGCCAGCAAAGCCGCCTGTCCTGACACGTCGAGACCGCCCTCGGTCGTCACCTCCTCCCGGCGTTCCGGAACGATGCAACAGGCGTGCGGCCTCAGATCGGACGCGATAGCCACCATTTCCTCGGTCGCCGCCATCTCCATGTTCAACGGAGCCCGGATTTCAGCACGCAATCTGGCCAGATCGGCATCGCGAATGTGGCGCCGGTCCTCACGCAGATGCGCGGTAATGCCGTCCGCCCCGGCCGCCACGGCAAGAGCCGCCGCAGCCACGGGATCGGGGCCGGAGCCCCCGCGCGCGTTCCGCAACGTGGCCACATGGTCGATATTAACGCCAAGGCGAATAATTCTGCTGCCCGGTTCGGTCATTCCGGCCTCTCCTGTAGGGACGAAGCCCGGTTGTGCGCCAGAGTTCCAGCAAGGCGCAACGCCGCGATCAGGCTGCCTGGCTGCGCGACGCCCTTTCCTGCGATATCGAACGCCGTCCCGTGGTCCGGCGACGTCCGCACGATCGGCAGGCCGAGCGTGACGTTGACCCCGTTCTCCATATCAAGCGTCTTCAGCGGAATGAGCGCCTGATCGTGATACATGCACAGGGCTGCGTCGTAGCGCGCGCGCGCCGCAAGCGTGAACATGGTGTCGGGGGGCACAGGCCCAAACACATCGACGCCTTCGGCTTTCAGCCGCGCGATCGCGGGGGCGATCAATTCGATCTCTTCTCGTCCCATCAGGCCGCTTTCGCCCGCATGCGGGTTAAGGCCCGCGACGGCGAGGCGCGGATTCGACAAACCGAAGTCGCGCCGTAACGCCGCCACAGTGACGCGCGCCGCCGCCTCGATCGCCTCCCCCGTCAATGTGTCCAGCGCCTCCCGCAACGAGACGTGCACGGTGACCGGCACGACCCGCAGCATGGGACTGGCCAGCATCATCACCTCCTGTCCCGGAACGCCGCAGAGTTCGCCAAGAAACTCCGTGTGGCCCGGATGCGGAAAGCCCGCCTTGCGCAACACCGCCTTGCTGATCGGGTTGGTGACCACGGCGCCCACCGAACCTGCCCGCGCGAGGCCCACCGCGCGAGAGATGCTGTCGATGACCGCCGGGGCGTTGGCCTCGTCCGGAGAGCCCGGCAGGACGGGCGTGAAGAGTGGAGATTGCAGCACCGGGATCGCTCGAGCGAAACAGGCTGCGGCGCTCGCAACGTCGTCGACGATTTCGACCGGCACATCTCGGGGCAGGCAGGAAGCATCGCCCAGAAATGCGAACGCGGGCCCCGTTGCCCGCAATGCCCGCCATGCGCCTACGGTAATCTCCGGACCGATGCCGGCAGGATCTCCCATTGTCAGGGCGAGTGGCTGCGTCACGCCGACAACGCCTGCAGCACACGTACCCACGAGCGGATTCCCTTGTGAAAGGACGTCAGGCTGTATTTTTCGTTTGGCGAGTGAACGCGATCGTCATCCAACGCGAACCCGATCAGCAGTGAGTCAATGCCAAGCGCCTGCTTCAGTTCCGAGACGACCGGAATAGATCCGCCGCAGCCGATCACTGCAGCCTGCGTCCCCCACTCGTCGGTCAGGGCTCGCAGCGCTGGCTTCAAGGCGGGCAGATCTTCAGGAACGACGCTTGCCCGAGAGCCGCCGTGCGCGATGAACTCCGCCGAACAATCCACAGGAAGGCGTGTTTGCACATGCGCGCGGAAAGCCGAGCGGACGGCGTCCGGGTCCTGCTGCCCGACCAGACGAAACGATATCTTGGCCGACGCGCGCGCGGGCAACACAGTCTTGAACCCATCCTCCTCATACCCGCCTGAGATGCCGTTGATCTCGCAGCTGGGGCGGCACCAGGTCTGTTCGAGGGCGGTGTACCCTACCTCTCCCGCCGCCTGGCTCAACCCGACCGCGCCAAGGCTTTCCTCATCCGTCGGGCCGAGGGTGCGCCACTGCTCCCGCACCGCTTCCGGCATCTCAGGCACGCTGTCGTAGAAACCTGCCAGCGTGACGCGCCCCGTCGCCGGATCGCGCAGGTCGGAAATAATGTCGCAAAGAACCTGGATCGGGTTACGCGCCGCATTGCCGAACATGCCCGAATGAAGATCGCGGTCGGCCGCCGTGATGATGACTTCTTCGCCCACCATGCCGCGCAGCATCGTCGTGATGGCGGGTGTTCGCGCGTCGAGCATTCCCGTGTCGCAGATCAATGCGAGATCGGCTTTCAATTCCTCGCGGTTGGCCAGCAGGAAGGGCAGCAGGTTGGCGCCGCCCGATTCCTCCTCCCCCTCGATCACGATCGTCACGCTCACCGGCAATCCGCCTTCCGCCTCACGCAACGCGCGGCAGGCTTCGACGAACGTCATGACCTGTCCCTTGTCGTCAGACGCGCCGCGAGCGACGATTTCTTTCGCGCCTTCGGCATTCTCCGAAAGACGAGGCTCAAACGGCGGCGTCGCCCAGAGATTGAGCGGGTCGACGGGCTGCACGTCGTAATGACCGTAGAACAGCACATGCGGCGCGCCCTCCGGGCCCTTCGCATGACCGACGACGATCGGGTGGCCGGGTGTGTCGCGCACGGAGGCGTCGAAGCCGATCGTCGTCAGTTCCTCACGAAGCCACTCGGCCGCCGTGCGACAATCCCCGGAGCGCGCAGCTTTAGTTGAGACGCTCGGAATGCACAGGAGGGTGAAGAGGCGCTCAAGGGCGGCGTCCAGGTTCCCATCCACGCGGGCGAGAACTGCAGAATGATGACTCACTTAGATATTCCCATTACCCCATGTTCTCATGAAGGATTACGGCATTCCCACGCATCTCACCAATGTCGAATTTATGGAAAATATTCACGCGTCAGAAAATTACCAATGCAATTTCATTGCATAGACGAAATTTTATGACGTAGACACGCAATTACGTGACTCTCGAAAGCCACACCGCGATCACTCGTATAGTCGGAGATTGTATTCCAGCCATAATCTTGCGGATATGGTAAATGCTTATAATAAACATTGTCATTGTGAGGAAATGACATTTTTTCTCTAGTGGTATTAAGTAAAAATACGTTAACATCGTCACCAAATCGATGCCTCAAAGAATCAATCAAATAATAAGGGTTACCCTCTCCACAGAAATTGACAAAATATAGAATTTCAGACGCTTTAATAACTTCTCTGAATCGAGCAATTCTACGACGAAATCTTCCCAAAGTATCAGACAAGGATTGTTCGTAACTTTCGTATGGAAGCGGGTTGTGAGCGAAATGCACTCCGGTTGGAGAATGGAAAGGCACGCGAATGCCTCCACCAAATGGTCGGGCCGAAAAATTGGAATCATCATCAAATATAGAGAAATCCGCTCTCAGAGCCTCAGAAGACGAGTCCTTCGGGAATGCAGATTGGTCGTAAGGAAGAAAATCTAGCGGATCATCAGAAAGCCCCCAACGAGCAGAGACCGTTGCAGGCAGGCAGTTCTGTCCCACGGACACGATTTTAACTGGCTTTGCTAACTTCGCCATCCACGCTTTGTTAGCAAGCGCGTTTAACGGCGCAATCAAAGCATTGTTTATATTGACGCCGCAGACCACCGACTCTTCGGAAATTTTTTTCTGAAATTGATTCAAAAATTCACAAATTTTTTCGTGAAGACCGCAAGCGCCCAGAGTAAAAACTATCGCTGGTACAATAACCCAGACATTAGAATCTAAAAAAAATTTCCAATTAGTGTCGATAAAAGAAACGAGCTCATCCCACTTTTCCAAATCTCTCATGAGGATGAATTGCTCAGTCAAAAACAGAATACCGTCCCCCTGATTTGGAGGGTACAAGACGGCGCATTCACGGAACCTTTCTAGCGCTCCTTCCAGATCGCCAATGAGCCTAGGATACTTCGCCCACTCCAAATTAATTGCATGATGTTCTGGAAAATAACGCCGACTTTCATTCAAAACATAAGATAAATCACCATAATTTCTAGCGATTTTCAGGGTTGACACTGCATGCCACGCGATATCTACCTCACCAGGAAACCTCCTAAACGAGTCGGCCATAAAACCAGCAGCCTCCTCAACATCGCCTTCACTCTGCATTTTATTTGATTTATAAATTACTTCCTCTACAGATTTTCTATCAAACATGAGATATTTTCTCTATATCTTTCTTTATTGCGTTGATTATTTTACCTTCAAAAACAATACCTCTATCCGAACTAAAATCCGACAAACCATTCCACGAGTAATCGCGCGGCATCGGGATATGAGTGTAAGAAACATTCGATCTTACGGGGCAAACCAGACTCTCTCTAGTCAAATTCAACATTACAATTCTATGGTTTTTATCTCTTATTATCGGATAAATTTCTTCAACAAATTTTTCGATTTCACATGGACCAACTATACCGAACACCAGAATACAACGCTCGTTATTCAAAGCAAATCGAAACGCCTCTATTTTCATTTTCATTAACGAATGAAAATTTGATTTGTCATCCCCAATAATCGTCCGACCGCGCTCATGCCCAAAATGGACACCGCTAGGACGATGATGCATTTGCGGAGCACCAAACGGCGTCATAGCCTCATAGTAAGTATTCACATCCAGAAATTCAGAAAAATCGCTAGATACAGCGCTGGCAGCTGTATTGCGTCCAAACGCGCCAAGATCAAACGGAGTGATTTTTGCATGATCGCCAGGGAAAAGCGTTAACCCCCACCGATTGGAAACCGTAAAAGGTAAACAACTCTGCCCTAGCGAAAGCACACGGATATCTCTTCCATCCCCCGATATACCTTTCAACCAACGCCTGTTCCAGACCGCCGCTTGCGCGACGCTGCGTAAATTTGAGACGTTAATATCACCGGAGACCCCGGAAGGATCATCCAGCAAATCTACTATACCATCTAAATAAAGAGACTCACGCTCATAATCTCCCAAAGCATCTAGCGCATAATATACCGCTGCAACACAATCTATCCGATTCTTTAATAAATTCCAGTTATAATCAAGAAGAAGCGTAAGGTCATCATATCGCCCCATCTCGATTAGTGGTAAAAACTGCTCGGTTACCAACGGAATAAAACGCTCGTCGCTGGCTGGATCATATAGCTTAAGCATTTGACTACGCCGCGCAATCGCGACATCCCAAGTAGCTCTCGCGTCAAATGAGCGTGTCCACTCAAGTACGAAACCAGGGTCGTTGGGAAACAAAGTCAAACATTTTTCGTTATAAGCATCGGCTTCGTCAAAACATCTGATCCGTCGCAAGGTGCTTAAAAACTGCCACCAGATGCCGCCATCATCCGGGTAATCCTCGACTAAACTGCGGAATCCCTCGCAAGCCTCGTCGTAATCACCATTTGTGAGCGCCTCATAAGCAACCGTGAATCTCTCTTCCTTAGATCGCACTTCAACAGACATCGATTTTTCCCAAAATCAAAGAATCTTCAACATTTCATGCTTCACTTCAGAAACAACCTTGCTTTCGAAGGCGAACCCTCGCTCTGAAGCAAAACCCAGCGGCTCATTCCACGCATAGTCAACTGGATACGGCACATCGACATAACGAACGTGCTGAGAATTCAACTTAACCGAGAATTTTTCTCTCGTAAGATTAAGCATCAACATTCTACTACGCCCGTCCTTTAAATACGGCACCATCGCATCGATAATTTTATTAGGAGAGCACGGACCCGCTATGGCATATACAAATAAACACGGCCCCTCGTTTACTGCACTATAAAATGCATCAATTTTACTTTGCATACCTTCAAAAAAAAGATCGTAATTCGAGCCTAATAACGAGCGTCCACGTTCGTGACCAAAATATATACCTAAATATCGGTTCCACAACTGTGGAGCTCCATATTGGTCAGGGCGCTCATAATAATTATCGCGATTCAGATAAGCTCCAAATTTGGTGCAAATAGCGTCTGCAAGCAAATCTTGATTTGTGATCCCCAGATCAAACGGTGTCATAGCGTTATGCATACCAACACATCGGTTTAGTCCCCACCTGCCCAAAATATTGTAGGGCAAGCATAGCTGACCGAGAGATAGCACCCGCATATGAGACGCATACTTCTTTACCCAAGCATGATTTAATACAGCCTCGTCAGCGATCAATCGCATATTGGCGATATTACGTTGATCAAAAACTGGATCATTTGGATCGACCCAACGAGAAAAATTTTCGCAAAATTTTGCTCTCAAAGAATATAAACCTGCAACCTCATACCCATAAAATATTTGAGCAGGGTCAACTTTTGCGGAAAGAAGCACATCTTCGTATTTATTCACAAGACTCAATAGTTCGTCGAATCTACCACAGTACTTCAACGGCAGAAATTGCTCATGTATCAAGGGCAGCAATTCGCTTTTTTTTGATACGTCGAACAAACCCAACATGCGCTCTCGCCTCCTCACAGATTCTGCCCAATCTGCTACGGCGTCCGGTATCCTAGACCAACCAAGAATGTACCAAGAATCATCGGGAAATAAACTTAGACATTTTTCAAAAACTTCATCTACTTTTTTATAATGACGCAACCTATTTAAAACAGATATGTACTGAATCCACGCCCCAGAATCATCTGGATTACGTTTCGTGAGCTCATGGAATACCTCACAGGCCTCCTCGTAATCACCATCCTTCAACATTTCTTCAGCAGAAGAAAAAAGATCGTTGTAATCTCCTGTTAATATCATCAGATAATTCCCCACAATAGAATCTAAACCAGTTAAAAAAAGAGAACAAAATACAAAGAGATGCCAATTTTATAATATTCACTTACTTCATAACAACCTCCATACCAATTTGACTTTCTGTATTTATACCATCATCTGGCAGATCTTTTTTACCCTCTGGTCCACTCGCTGAAACACCATGAATCACACAATCCCCAACACGCAAAGCAATCGGACTTACTGGAGCAAAATAGAACGGTAAATTTGGATGAGAATTTCTTAATCCATGAAGTGTCACAGAATGAAGACGCTCCGTATTTTTTTCGCGTATAAATTTATCAAGAGTTTGATTGTCAGTATACATTCCGTCGGTCGGAAATTGTGGGCATCCCCCCCTTTGAATGTAAACGGAATGTATTACATGCCACGCTCCCGATGGGATCCGATTTGCAGCCCCTTCCCCAGCAATCGCCACGACGTTTCCATACAATTCAGTTAATTCCATATCACGAATTACGTGAAAAACCTTATAAGCTGTTTCCAATCTTTGCGGAGACATCAAAAACTCATCTGATAAGACGCCCACAATATCAGCTCTAATTCTCTCATCCGCATTAACTGTCGTTAAGCGCAATTGAGCTGACATTCTATACGGATTGCCAACAAAATCAGACCCGTCCATAACTATATACAAACATTTGGACAGTGGAATCGGCGGATTCCACTTCATATGAACCTGCACCACTTGATTACCAATAGATGCCTGCTTTACAATTTCAGCCATCAAAGTATAGCTTGGGAATTGTTTATTTATTTGTGGATAGTCTCCCAAATCCTGACCAGATTTCGGGCAGGATGGCGTATTACTTACATGCAGTGAGATCAACGCCTCGCTAAACATCTTCGAATTTGCGCCTGTTTCGACGTATCCATCCAATGCAACAGCAGCTTGCCCGGAGGGAATAAGCACGGGAAACATCGGCTTACTCGTCAACGTTTTTGTCGCAGTCGAAACGTCCGCACTTATAAGAAATTCGTTGCCCTCAGACCACGCCGGGTGACAGCTCCACCAAGAAAAAAAAACCAGGAGAGAAGAGCAAAGATAACGCGACATTGCGATTTAGCCCTCTACTCTCCAACCACCTTCACAATTAACTCAGCTGCTCGCCAATGCGACAAACGTTTCCACCGCAGCTGGAGATTGAGTCAAGTCGAGTTCCCACAAATTTTCGTCTACCAGCACAAAACCAAGCTGAGCGTAAAGTTCTGAAACAACTGCATTTTTTGCAGTTGCTTGGTAAGAGCCAACAATTTTAGTTATTCCTCTAGCAACGCTCGCAGCAATAACTTCGTTAATAATAAACTGCTCGAAAGTTCGAGAAAACACCCGACAACTCATAACCCATTCGACGATACGAAGTTCTTTACCTTTAGCTTCGCCTATAAGCACGGAGACAAGCCCATGGTCGCCAAATTTGTCTTTGAGCGAGCATGCAAAAACAATATTTTCTTCGTTCGCGAGATAAGCGCGAATCGTCTCCTCGTCGTATCGCCTTGTTAATAAGTTAAACTGATTTGTCTTCTGGCCGAGCTGAACAACACGCTCTATCTGATTTTCCTCTGGGCGCAGAACCATCCCCACCATCTCAAGTCCCTTGAGATAAGTAGGTAAATCTGTAGCAGAACTTTGTTCCACCAGAGCCGCTGCGCGGGCACTATAAGCGCCCGTACGGGAAAAATCCTCTCGACTATATTTTTGAAATTGAAACCAATACCCATCTTCGATTTTCGTTACAAAATCAGCAGGATCCCCATCAAGATGCACTGTGGCAACCATGGGCAACTCTTGTTGAACCAACCCACATTCCACAGGGTTATCATCCACAAACACGAGCGAATCCAAGCCGATATTGAGGTTCTTAGCGATTTTTCGGAGACCCGATGCTTTATCGCCCCAAGAGCACTCGAATGCCGCAAAGTCTTCATATTTCAAAATACTAGCAATATGCGCAAACCCGAGCTTAGCGATCTCCGGATCGTTTTTACTACATACAGCCAAAATAACGCCGCGGGCAGCCAGACTTTTTACATACGCTTGGAACGCGCTAAACGCTTCCGAACGAGCGTCGGAGGTACCCAACTTAATACCATCAACTCCGTCGTCGCCTATAACACCACCCCAAAGAGTATTGTCCAAATCCAGAACGAGAGCTTTCTTCACCGTATTTAACGCGCCACGTAATGCGGAGCGCAATAAAGGCACGTAACCAGGCAGGCCACTATTTTCTATTGGTAATTTTGCCCCATACCAAACACGTGGAGCGAATGTTGATTTGCTCCCATTCTCCAAGGCAAATTGTTCCAAATCAAGCATTTGAACGCCATAGGTTTCAGCGTTCCACAATTTTTCAAACAATGACCGAAGTTGATTACTGTATGAGACTGGCAAGAATTTTTCCGCCAATCCTGTAAGTCTATAAGGCGGCGGCGGCGGGAATTGATGAACGATCTTAACGCCCAATGTCTCAGTGAGGCGCTTCCATATTGAGAGAATCTCGCTAACCTTTGCGTCAACAATTAACGCAACTTCATCATTTGAAGCCGAGGGAGGGATATCAGCAACGAGGCTATGCCAGTCTGAGACAATAAGAACTATATCGGGTTTAATAGAATAGAGTTCAGAGGCCGGATTTAGAACATCCTGCATAAACGCCCCGTAGAGCGACTGACTTACCTTGGGACGCAGACCTTCCTGAGCGCAAGCGACAGCAACACAGCGCAACAGCATATCAGTTGTCGCTGTTCCCATTACGTGAACTTTTATCTCTCGAGCGTCGGCCACCTCAGGAAATGGCCAAGAGCCAGAAACTATTCGCCCACCCAGCGACAAGATATCAGCAAGAGATGGCGTGACTTTTGAGCGGAAATCATTGTAAATCATATTACTTGCCTCACGCCATCTAACATAATTAAGAATTCAGAAAATTAACCAACTTTTTCAATTACCAAAGCTTCCAACTTGTGAAAACTTTTTGTCTCACCAATCAAATCCAATCCAAGTTTGATGCCGAACTCTTCATCAGTTAAGGTAAATAGAGAAAGTGTGGCGAGGGAATCCCAACCGTCTGTATTTTCCATAGTGGCTTCAGGGATTTCTTCTCCTGACTTCGCAGGGAACATAATCATGAAAACGCGAGCCAGGCGCTTACGAATACGGTCGGGTGCAACGCTCATATCAATCTCCAAACTGGAGATTTGTTATATCACGCACCTTCAAAAAGGCTAGAAGGAGCTTGGTGAGCGAATAAAAATATAATTTCAAATATTTTTAAATAGAATCCGCGGTCGGTAGCGGGGATTTATTTTGAGATATATACGTAAAAAGAGGCCACTCATAATGAGTGACCTCTTGTGATGCCTACTGCTTACCTCTTTGACTGCAGCTTAAGCGCCCAAAGCTGGGCGATGTCGCGCGCGCCGTTATCCCCCTCGACGGAGTTAAATGTCGCAATCGCGTCCGCAGTCTTGCCCGCAGCAACCTGGGCCAGTCCAAGATGCAGCTTCGCCACGTTAACGTCGAAAGGCCCCTTTGCGATGCCCTTCTTGATCAGAGCAAGCCCTTTGTCAGCCTGACCAAACGTCACGTAGTTGTAGCCTACGGTAATCAGCGCATTGCCACTCGGTGCTTTTTCTGCCGCAGCCTCATCGGCAGCAATCGAAGCCTTCTTGTCGTCAATCGTCTTGACCACAAGCGCCTTCAGCTTCGCTTCACGCGCAGCGCCAGCATCCTTGCCCAAAGCTCCGAGCGCATAGCCTTGGTTCATGATGTCCAGCGCGACCTGAGGAAGGCCAGCCTGCATCGCGATTTCCGTGGCGTCCATGAAGTCGGCCGTGGCAGTCAGGTTTCCGGCAGCTATACGAATTCGATAAAGATCCAGCTGCAAAGCTGGCGGAAGCTTGGAGTTGGTCTCCAGACCGTGCAGCAACTGCGCCCAATATTCCGGCTTTGGGTAGTACTTCGCCAGAAGAACATAGGTGTGGGTCATCCCACCCGTGTCCTTCAACTGAGTCTGGCAAGTCGCCAGAAGCTGCAGCTGGCTCTCGGGCGGAACCTTGTTCGCCTTGATATCCGCGTCGATCATGTCCTGCTGAACACGCGCCGCGTTCTTGAAATCCTGCTGGAGGTAATAAGACTGAACCAGCAACGTCTGCATCTGCGCGTTGGGTCCGACCTGCTTCAGGTACCGCTCGGTGGCTTTAACTGCCTGCGGGTAGTCCTTCGCAGTGTACGCCATCGTCGCTTCGGCCATCATCATCTGGGCCTTGGCGTCCTTCGGCGTGCGCGATGAAGCGATCAGCGTATCATAGGCCGAAGTCGCGGCCGGAGCGTCGCCAGATTGCGCAGCAACCGCGGCGCGCATCTGCGCTACGGTATACGTCTCGTAGTCAGATTTTCCCTTGATCGCGTCGGCTTCGTTCACAGCCGCCATCGCCTTGGGGTAGTTGTGCGCAGCCAGAGCAGACTGGGCGGCCTGAAGGGGCTTGCCTACCTTGGCGCTGAGAGCGTCTTCGGCGCTCGCCATTGGTGCAGTAGCCAAAGAAACAGGCAAACAGAAGACAGCGCCCGCAAGAAGCGTCAGGCGCGAAAAACGAAACGACATCAGGTCATTGCCCTTCCATGAACTGATCTTGCCCTACAATGCCAAGCTTCGTCACGCCAAGCCGCTGCGCGTCGGCGAGAACATGGGCCACGGTCTTGTAGTCGGCCAGACGGTTCGGGTGGATATGCATTTCCGGCTGATCCGGCATAGCTACGGCGCCAAGAAAATGATTCTGGAGATCTGCTTCGCTGGTGATCGGCGTGCCGTTCCAGGAAATGCTGTTGTCAAAATCGATAGCAACCGTCACCACCTGCGGATCAGGCGCGGAAGACGGCGGAGGATTGCCTTGCGGCAGATCCATCGACACGGAGTGCGTCTGCAAAGGGATGGTGATGATGAGCATGATCAGAAGCACCAGCATCACGTCGATCAACGGCGTGGTGTTGATGTCGACAATGCCCTCGTCTTCGGTCGCGCTTTCCGACCCGACATTCATGCCCATGATGACTCTACTTTCTCAAATTGACCGGGTCCCGTCACACGATGGGACCACATGGCCTTTCGTCACATTACATCTCAGATCCCCGCCGGAGCGGGGGCCTCGCAGCCTCACTCGGAGTGAGGCTGCTCGGTGATGAAGTCGATGTGATAGATCCCTGCTTCCTGACAGGTCGCGACAATTTTGCCGACGGCCTCGTAGCGGGACTGCGCATCGCCGCGAATCTGGATCTGCGGTTGGGGCTTCAGGACCGCCACCTGCTCAAGACGCGCCAGCAAGTCGGCGTGGCTCTTGATCGGGTGTTCGTTCCAGTAAGCCTGGCCGTTTTCCGTCACCGCGAGAGTAATGTTCCCGGGTTTGATCTTGCTCGGCTGGTTGGCGTCCTTGGGGAGCTGCACCTTCACCGTATGAGTCGCCACCGGAATGGTGATCAGGAAGATGATGAGCAGCACCAGCATGACGTCGACGAGAGGCGTCGTGTTGATCGCCGATACAACCTCGTCTTCGTCGCCACCGCCTCCGACGGACATTCCCATGATCAGGCCACCCGGTTCGAGATCGTTGTGGAGGTCGGGGAGTTGTCAGGACGGACCACGATGGTGTCGTGGGAAGCGCCATGACGCATGCCGCCGATCAGGATGGACTGGAGGTCAGCAGCGAAGTTGCGGATCTTGTCCATGCCGCCCTTGTTGCGACGAACCAGCAGGTTGTAGCCGAGCACGGCCGGGACCGCGGTGCCGAGACCAATGGCCGTCATGATCAGCGATTCACCGACCGGACCGGCGACCTTGTCGATCGAAGCTTGTCCGGCGATGCCGATGGCCGTCAGAGCGTGATAGATACCCCAAACCGTTCCGAAGAGACCAACGAACGGAGAGGTGGAGCCGACGGTTCCAAGGAACGCCAGACCGCCCTGAAGGTTGGACTGCACGGAGTCGACCGAACGCTGGATCTGCGAGGACGTCCAGTCGGACAAGTCGATGGATTCCTGCATCGTGCCTTCGTGGTGCTCGGCAGCCACAATGCCCGTGTCAGCGATATAGCGGAACGGCGAGCTGGACTTCAGGGCGGCGGCGCCTTCTTGCAGGGAGGGCTTCGTCCAGAAGTTCTTCGCAGCTTCCTTCGCGGCGGAGAACAGACGCGCCTGCTCAAAGAACTTCGTGATCATGATGTACCATGTGCCGACCGACATGATGACCATGATGACGAGAACGCCGCGTGCAATGATGTCGCCGTTCGCCCAGAGCGCGCCCAGACCATACGGGTTACCCGCCGGAGCCGGCGGCGGAGCAGGTGGAGCCTCGGCGGCAGGAGCCGGGGCCGGAGCGTCAGCCGGGGCCGCGGCAGGAGCCGATGCGTCAGCGGCAGGGGCGTCGGCCGGAGCAGAAGCCGCAGGCGCAGCAGCGTCAGGCGCTGCGGCAGGAGCCGGAGCCGCGTCAGGAGCAGGCGCCGCGTCGGGTGCAGGCGCTGCTGCGGCAGGCTGCTGGGCGTCCTGAGCCAGCGCAACGACTGGAGAGGCGACGCTCAGCGCCATCGCCATCGCGGGAGCGGCCAGAGCGGGAACCGAAAGGCGGCGGTGCAGTCTCTTCATTTATTCCTTGTCCTCGTCTGAACCTCTCGCCGGTCTCGGCCGACGAGAGGATTGGGGGGTGCGATCAGGCTTTAGTCGTTGTTCAGGCTGAAGGTGATCGTATAGGCGTGGTGGAACTCCTTGATCGGCACGCCATTCTGCGTGGCAGGGGCGTAACGGGCGCGCCGGACGTAATCGAGCGCCGCCTGAGCGAAGACCTGACCACCCTGGACGCTGGTGACGCTACAGTTGCTGGTTTCACCCGAGGGCTCGACGTCACACACAACTGTCACCTTGCCTTCACGACCTTCTTCCTCGGCCTGCTCCGGATAGGTGAGCTGGACGTGGTTGATCGGGCGTGAACCAGCCAAATGATCAGGAACCGGCGGACCGACAGGTCCTGGCGTCGGCGGAGCAGCCACTGCGGGCGGCATCGGCTTCGGCGGCGGCGTGTGGGTGACGTGTTGAATCACCTGCTGCGGCGGCGGCTGCACCTGAATCTTCGGCGGCGGAATGTAAGGCGGCGGCGGCGTGGTAAGTTGCGGCGGCGGCGGCGGTGGCGGCGGCGGCGGCGGCGGCTTCACCTCTTTGATCACCTCGGTCTTGATCGGAGCGTGGTTCTCCGACTTCGGCGCCTTGTCGACCCAAGTCATGTAGATGACGCCAAAAATCAGGGACAAGAAGGCAACACCACCGATTCCGATGGCGCGCTTCATCGGATTTCGCTGTTGTTGCGCGTAGTCCATCATGCTGAAAACCTCCTCGACTTCGTCACGTGACTGCGCCCCGGACATTCTATGCCCCGAGGCGCTCAGCCGGATTCTTCGAACGGCTGGCCATGCAGCCCTGTGACGCTCTCCCGTCCACCTTGCCGTCTGGACAAGGGCGACAGATCGACGGATGGAGCCTCTGGCCGTTGCGATTGGGCAATCGACCGCAAGGGATGTCAAGAAAGATATTTACCGAAATGAAAACGTTCATTTTCGGTGCATTCGGCTCAAAAGTTAACCAGTATTCATCTTGCGGCAAGAATGGCGGCTCACGGCGGGCAGCAGGCCGAGCGCAGAAAACTTGCTCACGAAAATGCTAGCAAATCGAGCGGCGACGAAAAAACGTCGCTGGAGTGATTCGCCGACAACGCGCCGCGGCGGCGTCCGGTTCAACACGCTGACAGCGGTTTGAGTGCGCTTCAGCAGGCGTCGTTACGCCCCTTCTTCTTCGCGGCGTGCGCCTGCGCATCGGCGCCTGAGGAACAGTTGCGGCGGACTGAAACATCGTCCAAAGCGGATTTAATCTGGCCTGCGTTGACATACCTGATGGGTATCGCGCGACAGGATGGGCGCGCTAAACGCCCCCGAAAAAACAACGGATGAATAATAACAAATTCATTCCTAAAGCTTACTCGGGAAACGGAAACTGTCGCGTATCTGTGCAAGCAGGCCTCCACCCGCCGCCAATGCCCATGAGAAGCTCACCTCCAACGCATCATGCATAATGAAAAGGCGCCACTCGCTAAATGCGAAGGCGCCTTTTGTGTTTGTACGCCGCAATCTCGGCGAGTAATGAGAAGCCTTACTGAGCCGAAGCGCTGGCCTCTGACCGGGTTGCCCCGACACGGGCCGCAAGCGACGCCGCCATGAAATCGTCGAGCGCTCCGTCGAGTACCGCGTCGGGATTGCCCTTTTCGACGCCAGTCCGCAGATCCTTGACCATCTGATACGGCGCCAGAACGTAGGATCGGATCTGATGTCCCCACCCGATATCGGTTTTCGCCGCCTCGGTCTGCGCCGCCGCAGCCTCCCGACGCTGCAACTCGGCTTCGTACATACGCGCCTTCAGCATCCCCATCGCGGTCGCCCGGTTCCGGTGCTGCGACCGATCCGTCTGACAGGCGACGATGATTCCCGTCGGAATATGCGTGATGCGAATGGCGGATTCCGTCTTGTTGACGTGCTGTCCGCCTGCGCCGGACGCGCGGAACGTGTCGACTTTAAGATCCGCTTCGTTGATCTCGATCTCGATCGTGTCGTCGACTACCGGATACACCCAGACGGACGCGAAGGACGTCTGCCTACGCGCAGCGGCGTCAAACGGGGAAATGCGCACCAGACGATGCACCCCCGCCTCCGTCTTGAGCCAGCCATAAGCGTTCGGGCCGCTCACCTGCATGGTCACGGATTTCAGGCCGGCCTGCTCGCCTTCGGAGCTTTCCATGATGGTGATCTTGTAGCCATGAGCCTCTGACCAGCGCGAGTACATCCGCAGGATCATCTCGGCCCAGTCCTGAGCCTCCGTGCCGCCTGCGCCTGCGTTGATTTCGAGGTAGCAGTCATTAGCGTCAGCTTCGCCGGACAGAAGGCTCTCGGTCTCACGACGCTTCGCCTCTTCCGCAAGACGACGCAACGTCGCCATCGCTTCCGCCACCAGATCGGCGTCGCCTTCCTCTTCGGCCATCGCCACCAGCTCGACCGTGTCGGCGACTTCGCCTTCCAGCTTCTGCACGCCCTCAACCTGATTGGCGAGCAACGTGCGCTCGCGCATCAGCTTCTGCGCGGCCTCGGCGTCATTCCACAGGTCAGGATCTTCGGCGCGGTTATTCAGTTCGGCCAGACGGCCCTGTGCGACATCCCAGTCAAAGATGCCTCCTCAGCAGCGCGACCGACTGCTTGATCTGTTCGTTGAGAGCTTCCGTCTCGGCGGACATGACGACCGAACTCCGTCTCGGGATTACAGGACCGGCCTCAATACAGGCCGCCCATGCCAATGTCACCCCCGGCTGGCTGAGAAGGCGCAGCAGGACGGGCCGCAGCTCCAGCAGCCGGGGCCGCACCCAATTGAGGCCGCGCCTGACCACCGCTTGTCTCGACCATGTCGGATTCGGAATCAGGCAGGTTCTCAGCGCCCGTGTCCGCAGCCGTAAGGGCGCCCGCATCGGCCGCGCTGGCGAAGCTGGCGCTCTGGCCCGGAATCTGATCGCTCTTGAAGGCGTCGATGGCGACCCCGCGTCCGGTGTCGTAGCGCACCAGCGTCACCCCTTCCGGCACCCGGAAGTCGAGCTTCGGTCGATCTGCGAGCGAAGCCTTCATGATCCGATTCCAGATCGGTCCGGCGATGGCCCCACCCGTCTCGTTCTTGCCTATGGATTGCGGCGTGTCGAAACCGATCCAGACGACTGTGACCAGATCCGCCGAATATCCGGCGAACCATGCATCGTTGAAATCCTGACTCGTGCCGGTCTTGCCCGCGATCGGGTGATCGATCCCCGCCCCGGCGGCGACGCCGGTACCGCGGCGGATCACATCCTGCATCATCGTGGTGATCTGGAACGCGCTGTCGGCGCTGGCGATCCGCTTACGACCGTCCACGAGCGCCGGAAGAGCGTCGCGTCCGGGCGAAACGATCGGCGGCGGCGCCTGCGATGCGTCCGGTTTGGCTGGTTGTGCTGCATCAGGAGCCGTCGTCGCTGGGCCTTCTGCCCCAGCCTGATCCTGCCCGGCCGAGGGAAAGACTGCGTCCGGCTGCGCGTCGACCGGAGCCGCATCGGGCGTCGCGGTCGAAAGCGCAAGACCCTCCGGCCGCCAGATCACGTGCCCGTCGCGGTCCTGCACATCGTCGATGAGCGTCGGCGTCACTTTTCGCCCGCCATTGGCGATGGTCGCATACGCGCCAGCCTCCCGCAGCACCGTCGTCTCAACGGCGCCCAACGCCGCCGGAAGGACATGCGGCATGGACTGAACAAGGCCGATATTGGTCGCGAGATCGGCGACCGTTTTAATGCCTATATGCGCGGCAAGCCGGATCGTCACCAGATTGCGGGATTCGCGAAGCGCATCATGCAGCGTCGTCGGTCCCCAGAAATCTTTTTCGTAATTGCTCGGGTGCCAGGAGCCATAAGAGACTGCCGAATCATCGAAAGTCTGCGAGGGCGATATCCCCTGCTCCATCGCGTCCAGATAGACGAATGGCTTGAACGAGGAGCCCGGCTGACGCAGCGCCTGCGTCGCGCGATTGAACTGCGATGCGGCGAACGACCAGCCGCCGACGATCGCCAGCACGCGCCCCGTCCGCGCGTCCATGGTCACCGCAGCGCCTTCGATCTGCGGGACCTGCCGCAGCGCGACATGCGCCGCGTCGTCAGCCTGCGGTTCGATCATCAACACGTCGCCCGCACGCAGGGCGCGGTAATTTCTTATCCAGCCGACATCCTTGGCCAGCAAGGTCGCGCGACGGGGCTCGCCAAGGGCGCCGCCCTCAACCCATCCGACCGCCCCGGTCGTCGGGTCAAGCACCACCGCCAGCCGCCACTGCTCCAGCATGCCCGCGGGCGCGGCCATCGTTCCCAGACGCGCCGACCACGTAGCCTCGTCGGTCGAACCGCCACGTCCCCCGACGCCGTCGAGATGGCCGACGGCACCGCGCCAGCCGCCGTGAGACCGGTCATAAGCCATCAGCCCTTCGCGTAGCGCTTCGGTCGCCTGATTCTGGGTCGTCGGATCAAGACTGGTGTGAACGTCCAGTCCCCCGCGCATCGTCTGCTCGACGCCATAGCGTTCGATCAGTTCACGCCGAACTTCCTCCCCATACCATTCCGATCCCGGGATCGGTCCGGGGCGGTGGTAGTCACGCGGAATCAATGGTTCCTGGATCGCCGCCTGGGTCGCGTCCGGGCTCAGCCAGCCCAGTTCGCGCATACGTTCGAGCACCCAGTTCCTGCGTCCACGCGCGGCGTCGGGAAAACGATGCGGATTATAATTCGTGGGCGATTTCGGCAAAGCCGCCAGAAACGCCGCTTCAGCGTCGTCAAGCTGATCCAGCGGTTTGGCGAAATAAGCCTGCGCGGCGGCGCCTATGCCGTAGGCGCCTTCGCCGAGATAGATCTCGTTGAGATAGATTTCGAGAATCTTTTCCTTCGGCAGCACCTGCTCGATACGGATCGCGAGCAGCGCCTCTTTCGCCTTCCGCTCCATCGACACTGCGTTCGACCCGAGCAGCATGACGCGCGCCACCTGCTGCGTAATGGTCGAAGCGCCGAGCGGCCGACGGCCCTTACCCCGGGTCATGTCGGTCAGACCAGCGCGCAGGATCGCCAGAGGGTCTACGCCGCCGTGAGTCCAGAACTTCTGATCTTCGGCCGCCAGAAAGGCGTTCTTCACCCTGTCCGGAATCGCCTCGTACGGCACGAAGATACGCCGCTCTGAGGCGAGTTCCGCGATAAGGCGGTCATCGCCGGAATAAAGTCGGCTCATCACCGGAGGCTGGTAGGATTTCAGCCCCTCCACCGTTGGCAGATCTGCGACCAGCCCGGCGTATTTGCTCCACGCGACGATCCCTGCGGCGCCGACGCCCAGAAGAATAATCGCGCTCGCCATGCCCAGCGCCCTGCGCCACTGCCGAAAACGCGGACGACGCGGCGGCCCACCGCCAAGCCAGCGCCCCCCGCCCGAACCGCCCCCGGAGCCGCCGGAACCACTACCCGCCGCACGCCGGAAAGAGTCGCTCGACGCCCCTAATCGGCCGGTGTCACGACCTCCCGCATTCAGACCCCCAACATCCTGCCCACCTTCGGAACACATGATGTCGGACCAGGCATGCGCCGTGTGTCCCGCGAACGCGGGAACGCGCACGCCTGCAGCAAGCCAGCGGGCGGCTCTGGGGACCACCCCGCCGCCCGACCAACCGTCGGGACGGAGGAATGCAGCAGAAAGTTGGGCGGCGAAAAACAGGCGAGGCGTCATGGCGGCTGTCTAGCATCCTCACGGTCAGCCGTCGCCCCCCGCGCCACCGTCAGCCTCGTTGGCAGGCGGCGTCGTCAGATAACGTCATGGGGCGGGGCAGCGGCCGTAATTCGTATCAGTTGTTTTCTGAGCCGATGGTAAGGCGCATTTGTGGCGGCGTCGCCAGTTGTGAAGATACGTCTTCAATTTAGACAACGCTGAACCGCTCTTCCTGCCTCAGCATTCCAAAAGATGGGCCTCCGGCGACGGGGGTCGGCACTCAGGGCTTTCTCGTGATCTCCAGGAAAGCACTGATCACGGCCAACCGCCGCTCGCGCGACCAGCGCACCCAGACGAAGTCCCTTGAAAAGCCCGCGGGGCGCCGTTCGCTTCACCCCCGACTCAAATCGCCGACTTCAATGATCGAGCACGAGCCGCGACGCGGCTTCCCGCACGCGGCGTGAGTCGGGCGATGAGATGCTGGAGAACCAGTTCGTCAACCGCCCCTGACGATCGATCAAGTATTTGAAGAAATTCCACCGCGGACGCGACAGAAACCCACCCTGCTCCGCCAGCCAGCGGAACAGGGGCGTCGCTTCCCGACCGCGCACGTGAGCTTTCTCTGTCATGGGAAAGCTGACCCCGTAATTGCGGGAGCAGAACGTCGCGATTTCCTTCCCGCCGCCCGGCTCCTGATCGCCGAAATCGTTGCTGGGCACGCCGACCACGATCAGTTCGCGATCCATTTCGGACCAGAGAGCCTGCAGCCCTTCATACTGGGGCGTGAAGCCGCACTTGGAGGCCGTGTTCACGATCAATAACGGCTTTCCACGCCACGCGCCAAAATCGACGGTGCCGCCTTCAAGTCCGGGCATGCTGAAATCATAGGCGCACTGCATGGTCGTTCCCTCGCAACTTCCAGCCCCTTCACGTCGGGCGTTGAATTTCAACGCAGCCGGGGCGTGAAACGTCGCGACGACGCTTCCTGCGTCGAAGGACGGCCGCCACGCCCGTCATACGCGCGAGTCGCTTGCGAAACCGCCGGGGTATCGGTCCCGAATCCGCGCGATCGCGCCCTGCCTTAGCCCTGCCCCGCCCGCCGCGATTTGTCGAGAGCCTGCAGATGCGGCACTGGACAGCCCGGCGCGAGCAGACAAGACTCGTCGCGACATCGACACGAACCGGGATGCAGGCATGATTTTGCGCGGCTTGGCGGGAGTAGCGCTTCTGCTTGCGATTGGACTGGCCTTCTCAACGAATCGCCGCGCGATCCGGTTGCGCCCTGTCATCGCCGCTCTGGCGACGCAGATCGGAATTGGCGCGATCGTCCTGTTCGTGCCGCCGGGACGCATCGCGCTTCACGCAGTCTCGACGGTCGTAGGGCAGGTTCTCTCCTGCGGCGCGCAAGGCTCCGCATTTCTGTTCGGGGCGCTGGTCAGCCCGAAAATGGGGGACGTCTTCCCCGGCGAAGGCTTTATCTTCGCCTTTCAGGTGCTGCCGGAAATCATCTATGTCAGCGCGCTTATCGCGGTGCTCTATCATTTCGGAATCATGCAGCGTCTGGCGGAAGTGATCGGGTTTGCGGTCAGCAGGGTCATCGGCGTCTCGATTGCGCAATCCTTCTCCGCCGTCATCACCATCTTCATCGGCCAGAGCGAAATGCCGGTCGCAATCGCTCCATATCTGTCGCGTCTCACACGGGCGGAAATGTTCGCTGTGATGTGCAGCGGCACCGCTTCGGTGACGGGCTCCGTCCTCGCCGGTTACGCAGCGCTTGGCGTGCCCATGGATTATCTGCTCGCGGCGTCGTTCATGGCCATTCCCGGCGGCCTTCTGTTCGCGCAGATTCTGATGCCGGAGACCGAAACGCCGCTCATCGTCGACATGCGCGACACCTCACCCGCTTCAACCGCAACCGGGAACGCCCTGGAGGATGCTCCGGGGGGCGCGACCGCCAATGTGTTCGAGGCGATAGCGAACGGCACCGCCGCAGGCACACGGGTCGCGGTGGCAGTGGGCGCAACGGTGATCGCCTTCGTCGGGCTGATCGCGCTTCTGGATCGGGGGCTGGGGGCCGCCGGGCATGCGTTGCATATCGGCGGGACACTTTCCCTGTCCGGATTGCTGGGGGAGGTTTTCGCGCCTCTCGCGTGGCTGATCGGAACGTCGTGGCAAGACTCAGGCGTCGTGGGCACGCTGATCGGTCAGAAAACCGCCTTCAACGAATTCGTCGCCTACGGCTCCCTCGCACCGCATCTCCACACGGGAGATCTTGAACCCCGCAGCATCGCCATCGCATCCTTCGCTCTTTGCGGTTTCTCGAACGTTTCCTCCATCGGCATCCTGATCGGCGCTTTCAGCAGCGTCATCCCCGAGCGCAAGGCTTTCGTCTGTCGCATGGGCGCGCGCGCGGTTCTGGCAGGGTGCCTCTCCAATCTGACGAGCGCGGTTATCGCAGGACTGTTCATCAGCACGCCGTAAAGCGTAAAAAGGTGCTCAAGCGCGCGCCACGCGCTAGACATCGTTTCGGACGACCCAAACCCTCGGGGGGAAATGATCGTCCGGAGCGTTGCGCCCAATCAATGCGTTGCGAAACGCTCAGGGCTATCGAAGATCACGCATGCAGGCCGTTGCACCCGCGCCTGAAAATGGCTTCATTGCAACCAACGCACGGGATTGAGTCGTGTCCACGATCGATCGTTGAGCAGGAGTTACGTCATGTCCCGACACTCGAAAATTGCAGCCGTGGCGGCGCTGTGCGGCTTCGCCCTCGCCTCAGGCGAAGCAGCTGCGGCAAGTGTCGATACGGCGACGCAACCGGGCACGGACTCCGACCGGCTCGTCTTTCAGGTCCACAGCGCAAACCTGGGCCCCGGATACGCCTGGGGTCAGGGCATCCTTCATTACAAGGGCGCTGACTACAGAATCTCCGTCAGCGGCGGCGGTGCGCCTGCTCTGGGTTATTCGAAATCATGCGCGGAGGGCAGCGTCGCCAACCTCGGGTCGGTCAATGATTTCGACAGCACGTTCTGGGCGGTGGACGCTGAAGCGACCGCAGGCGGCGGCTCGGGAGCGATGGCGCTGGAAAACGCCAAGGGCGTTGAGCTGCGTCTCACGACTCACACGCATGGAGTACGTCTATCCGCCGAAGCCTCGCGGCTGCGGTTTCGTGTGCTTGGCAAATCGACAGAGGGCGTCAGCAGCGTCGGTTGCTCCTGACCATGTCACCTGAACATTTAGGCGACGCGAAAACCACGGTCGCTCAGCTTTAACCAAAACTACTGGCGTCAACACTATCGCGATGACGTCTTTCGCTTTCTCGGCCTGCGTCGATCCAGTTCCTGAAGACGGAGGCGTATGGAGCGAACGCCCTACGTCAGGGATTCTTCGTGGCGCAGAAAATGCAGGCCACGGAGCAGCCTGCACCGGTGGATGAAATGACGTTTCAAACAGCGCGAGTTAACCGAACGACCGCAACGCCCTGCGACCGCATCGCGACGTGAGCTCTTATCACACCTTGAACCCTGTGGCGCGACGCCTGCTGGGCGCTCCTTCTGCGCCCTGTGGGTGCAGACGTCAGAACGTAACGCCCGCACGCATCCCGATCATGTTTCCGCCCGTCTCCCCGATATAGGAGCCGGTTTTGTTCGACACATGCGCATGAGTGTAGTTCAGCATCAGGCGCGCATAGTTCACCAGATACCAGTTTACGCCCAACGTGACGGTCCAGGCGCGCGCGCCCGTCGGCACGTCGCTGGCGTCCAGCCAGTCAGCGCGCGCCGCAACCTCCCAAGCTCCCAGCCCTCCGTCTGGCACAGGATTCAGCACCCGAGGCGTAGCCCATTGGCCGGTATGGGCGAAGTAATTCGGCGTTTCCCCGGTCAGGAAAATACCGGTCTGCGCACTCGCCGCCTTCTCCGTGCCCCTGCCGCCGCCCGAAAGGTCGCGGAACTTCATGCTTCGGACGCCGCCTTCCGCCAGAGCCCAAGCATTTTTCCAGATGCCGAAAAGCTCGAGCCCACCCGCGAGTGAATTGGCCAGCGGGACGGTAGGGCCGAGGTAAGCGGAAAACGCGTCGTCGGTACGCGCCATCAACCGGACATTCTGAGAGAACGACGCGGCGGGCTTTACGTCCTCGTAAAAGCCCCAGGCGCCCAGATGGATGAGCGCATCCTTAGACCGCCAGGGTATCCAATGCGACCTCAATTCATAAGTGAGGTCGTCGCGCACATTGTTGGTCGTGTTCGACGAATTAACGTCGTCGCCGGTGATCTGCGCGGCGACATGCCAGCTTTTTCCAAAAATTTTGTAGGCGCCGCCAAGCCCGTACCAACCTTTGACCGGCAAAATCGCATTGGCGACCAGATCGCGGTCAAGGAACACTGTCTGGTCCGAACCCGTCGAGCCATCGAAACCGCGCTCGTTGAATTTGTTGCCAAGCGTGTATTCGACAAGATGCCCTGCCATCTTGTCGCTCCAGGTCGCGAAGGCGCTGACGATCTGGACCTGATTACCGGAGAAATCCGTCTCGAAGACCCAGGAAAGCTGCCGCGCCCGCCCTTCGATGCCTATACGGGCTGCGCGCAACCCGGTGCGCGAAACATTCTGCCCGCCGAACCGGGAACCGAATGCAGCCCCGTAATCAGCCAACACACGTCCACGCACGCGAAAGGCATAGTGCCCGTCAGGCGTCGTAAATTCCGGCAGCCCCTTGCCCCAGTTCAACACCAGACCGCCGACGGTCGTTGTACGCGCCGCTGACGGAATGGAAGATTCGACTCCATAGACAGGCGAGGAGTTCGACGGCATCGCCGAGATCGCGCCATATGTGCCCGGAGGCGCCGCTATCAACGGATACACATGACGCGTCGTGAACATATTCGACGAATCGTTTGCGATGCGGAACGTCGGCCTCGCCTCATTGACCACTGGCTGGTTCGCCGTCGCCACCACGCTGCTCGAGGCCTGGGGCGGCGCGACAACCGGATGAAGCACCGCTGGCGCGACCATCGTCGTCGCTGCGTAGGCCGTTTTTGGTTTCCCGGCTAACGCGGACGAGGATTTGGCCGTGGCGGGCGCGGAGCGCTTCTCCACGAGATCAAGGCGGGCCTGCAGATCATGAATCTGTCGGGCCTGCGCCTTCACCAAATCCGCCAGCGCCTGAACGTCGACGTTTCCGGAAGATGCACCCCGGGCTTCTCCCTCCCCGCAAAACGACGCCGCGACGGCAATCAGGGCCACCCCACAAGCGTATCGGCCCCGCCTTACATTCTCGCCCTTCGGCGAGCACACAATCGATGTCAATCGCGCACGCCCTCGTCCTGATACGGCTTCGCCCGTATTGCAGCAATCAGACCACACACGGCGGCGACGGACAGCCAGGCTCCAGGCATGGCGCGATCGCCTGTCTGGTGGATGAGCAGCGTGCAGATTGTCGGCGTAAAGCCGCCAATGCAGGTCGCGGCGCTGTAGGCCAGCGAGAAGCCGGTCGTGCGGATTCTTGGCGGCACGATTTCCGTCAGGAATGCGACCGCCGCCCCGTTATAGGCGCTGTAGATCAACGCCAGCCACAATTCCACCGTAAGGAGGCGGCCGAAGGACGGTCCGGCGGTCAGCCATGTCATGGCGGGCCACGCCGTGAGAATAGCGGTCACCGTCGCCACGATCAGCAGCCGGCGCCGACCGATCCGGTCCGAAAGTGCGCCAAAGGCGGGCAGCATCGCAAAATTGGCGAGGCCCACGCACAAGGTCACGACCAGACTGTCACGAGAGGACAGATGCAGGACGCTCGCTCCAAAGGAGGGCGTGTAAGCGGTGATCACGTAAAAGGACGTCGTGGTCATCAGCACCATTAACACACCGACACCCACAACCCGCCATTCGCGGGCGATGGTGGCAAGCACCTCGCGTATCGCGGGCGGCGAATGCGTTGCTGCGAATGCTTCAGTCTCACGCAGGTTACGGCGCAGGAAGAACAGGACCGGCACGATCATGCATCCAAGCAGCAAAGGCACACGCCAGCCCCATGCCCCCATGCTTTCCGGCGGGATAACAGTCGACAGGAAAACGCCCAGAGCAGCCGCTGCGGCGACCGCGACCTGCTGCGACGCCGACTGAAACGAGACCACGAAACCCTTGGTGGCGGGCGTGGCGATTTCAGCCAGATAGACGGAAGTGGACCCAAGCTCCACACCTGCCGAAAAACCCTGCATCAACCTGCCGCACAGCACGATCAACGGAGCCAACAAGCCGATTTGCGCGTATGTCGGGGTGAGCGCGAGGCACATCGTGCCGATCGACATCAGCGAAAGCGTCAGGATCAGGCCTTTGCGTCGACCGATGCGATCTACATAGGCGCCAAGCACGACCGCGCCGAGCGGGCGCATGAGAAATCCCGCCCCGAACGTCGCGAACGACATCATCAGTTCGGCGTAGGCATCGCCGGACGGGAAGAACGCACGACCGATGGCGGCGGCGTAGTAGCCGAACACCATGAAATCATACATCTCGAGCATATTGCCGCTGGCGACCTGCATGGCCGCGCGTACGCGCTCTTTAGTGGTCATCGGGGGCGCGATATCTGCAACGCTGGAACTCTGCGCACTACCGCCCGCAGTATACCCTTCGGCGCTGCGCGCGACGTCGAGAGACGCCGTTTTGTTCGTCATCCGGCTGCCTGTCCTTACTTATTGTTGGTCGCCTTTCCCCTACGTGCGCCACGAACGACGCGCCGTCGACCAAAAAACCCGGTTGACGCGGGGTCCTATCGATTTTGTGTAATCGCTGACCTGTTCTCTCAAGACACTTGAGAGAACAGGTCCTGCCACCCGGCAATAACGCCCCCGCTTGCGCCGTCTACGCCCCGGCATTATCGGGAACACATGAGCGCCAGCGACGCCCGGGCTGACGCCCCTCTGATCTGGATACTGGCCGGTGAGGCGAGTGGCGACGTTTTGGGCGCGCGCCTGATGGCCGCTCTGCGCTTGCGCCGCCCCGACCTGCGCTTTGCGGGCGTCGGTGGTCAACGCATGCAGGAACAGGGGCTGCGCAGCCTGTTCCCTATGCATGAGCTTGCGGTCATGGGGCTGGTCGAGATTCTCCCTCGCATCCGCAGCCTGTCCCGTCGACTGGACGACGCCGTCCGCGACATCGAACGCACCCGGCCCGCCCTCGTAGTGACCATCGACAGTCCCGGGTTTGCGCTTCGGCTGCTCCGACGCATCGCGCCCCTCGCGATCCCCCGCGCACATTATGTCGCACCGCAGGTCTGGGCATGGCGCGAACATCGCGTCCGCGAGTTTCCGGGGCTATGGGAGCGGCTTCTCGTGCTGCTTCCTTTCGAAGAAGCCTTCTTCCGTCGCCACGGGCTGGACGCCCGCTTCGTTGGCCACCCGGTGCTGCAGTCCGGCGCGAACACTGGCGACGCGGCTGCGTTCCGGAAACGCCACGACCTGTCCCATGATGCGCCGATCGTGATCCTCATGCCCGGCAGCCGTCGTTCCGAGGCGCCGCGTCTGCTGCCGGTGTTCGGGCGCATGTTGTCGCTGCTGCGTCAGCGCATCCCGAACGTCGTTCCGGTTATTCCTGTCTCGCCCGTGGTCGCGAAGACAGTGCTGAACGCCACCGCACGCTGGCCGACGCAGCCAATTATCGTCACCGAGGTGAACGACAAGCACGATGCTTTCGCCGCAGCGAGCGCAGCGTTGACCAAATCCGGCACATCGACTCTCGAACTCGCGCTGGCGGGCGTGCCAATGGCCGTGACCTATCGGGTGAATCCGCTCACCGCGGCGATCGCAAGGCGGCTGATACGCGTGCCTTATGTGGCGATGGTCAACCTGCTTGCTGAAAGTGGACTTGTACCGGAGTTGCTGCAGGGCGATTGCCGCCCCGACGTGCTGGCTGACGCCGTCGAGCGCCTTATCACCGACCGGCAGACTGCTGAGGCCCAGCGCGCAGGATTCCAGACGCTTTTGGAAGGATTGCGTGGACCGGGGGGCGCAATCCCCGCCGACGCAGCGGCGGAAGAAATCCTGTCCATGTTGGACCAACCCGGCGCATAGGCTGATCCAGCGAGCTCTCGCGTGAGCGAGAGAACTCGCCGGTCGGTGGCGGCTGATCGAGCGACCTTGCCAGACCCGAAGTCGGGCAACTTCCGATCAGTAGCTTATTATCGGGCTTTCACTGGAAAATTCACCGTCTTGTGGACGCCGCCTAGGAACGTGAACGTGACCGACACGGTAGAGCCGTCCGCTACAGTCACGCCCGGCGCTTCATCGCACATCAAATGGTATCCTCCCGGAGGAAACACGAGCGTCTGATTCTCCGGCAGAGCCAGATGGGAGAACAGGTTGCGCGTGGCGGACGAGATTTCCTGATCAGAGTGGTAGCCGTAAAGCTGTGCGCAGGACGGCGAACTCACGCCCTGCACCAGATACGTCGCGTCCGCCCGGTTCTCTATCGTGAAATACGCCGAGAGCCGATCCGGAACGCGTTTTCCGCGAACCATCCACTGCCCGGTGATAGCGACGTCATGAGCCGCACCTTCCTGCCCGGGCACGAGGACCGCTTCCGCGCCACTCATATCGTCAGAACTGGCCGTCCCTGCGCCTGGTGAGGCGGCGCCCTCGTCCGTCGCGTTGCCGGGCGTCGCCACCAGAAACGCCGCACACGCGAGGCCGACCCGCCACAGCGAGATCGTCGGGAGCGCACCCTGTCGAATCTCTAAAAAACGGCGGAACACCGGGAACATAAGTCGCGAACGTTTCACACCGAGCACCTTATTTATTTTCGCCACGCCGCTCGCCTCGATATTCGCCTGTCTACTACGTTGCGGACACGAGAACGGTTCCACACACCCTATCACTCCAGTCGCGCAGGGTCAGCCGTCGAAACAGATTCGCAAGCGTCGCCGCCATAGTCAGACTGCGAACTGCGGAGTCGAACGCCGGGCCACCGCGCCGCTGTCCCCAGTTTACGACTCGCCGACACTCCTGATCTGTCAACTCGCCCCCCACTCCGGATTTGCGGCAATCCGTTCAACACCTGCAGCACGGCTGCGTTCGCCACTTTCACACCCAATTCGCCACGCAAGCGACGACATTTTTGCTCGCCGTGGCGTCCGGGACGCACTTCGCTCTATAATGGGGCAGTCGATATGTTCGCCGCCGTGCGAGATCGCCCGAGGAAAGACAGTTCGATGCGATGCCCATTCTGCAATCACGACGACACGCAGGTGAAGGACAGCCGCCCCAGCGAGGAGGGCGCGTCCATTCGACGTCGGCGTTCGTGCTCCCAGTGTGGTCAGCGCTTCAGCACTGTGGAACGAGTGCAACTGCGGGAACTGATCGTCGTAAAGGCCGATGGTCGGCGGGCGCCGTTTGATCGGGAGAAGCTGCTGCGCTCGGTGCGTATCGCGCTGCGCAAGCGGCCTGTGAGCGAAGACAGGGTCGAGCAGATTGTCAGCGGCATCGCCCGGCGTCTGGAGGCGTCCGGCGAAGGCGAAATCCCGACGCACCTGATCGGTGAGCTTGCCATGGAGGCGCTGCACACGGTGGACGCTGTCGGCTATGTCCGCTTCGCCAGCGTCTATCGCGACTTCAGAGAGACCAAGGATTTCTCCGCGATCGTCACCTCGATGACCGACAGAAAGACAGGATCTGACTGACCCGGGACAAAAAGTCCGCACGAGTTTCCTCTGTCCGGAGCCGAGGGGGTGGACCTGAGACGGTAAAGGCGCGATGAAGCGCGCCCCGGAACGGCGAATCCGTGCGATAAGATGTCGCGACCGGCGGCGCGACGCGTGCATACGACCACAGACGTACGCCGAGCGCATGAACAGAGAACAGGCAGGAGAGCGGCGGATGGCCGAGACACAGGAACGGCTGAGCCCGGCGAGACGGCCCCGAACGGCGGCACGCGTCGCGGCTGTGCAGGCTCTCTTTCAAATCGAGCAGGGCGCAGATGCGCCGGAGAACGTCATACGGCAGTTCGTGACGCATCGTTTTGGCACGCCGCTGTCCGGCGAGACCTTCGAAGAAGGTCACATCCCTGAAGCCGACATCCACCTGTTCACCGAGATCACCCGCCGCGCCAGCGCAACGTCGTCGCGCCGCGCAGCCCTGTTGTCTGAAACCCTCCCGGCCAGCTGGCCGGTCAACAGGCTCGACCCCGTGCTGCGCGCCATTCTGGTCGCCGCCATCGCGGAACTGGATGCGCCTGACGCGCCGCCCGCTGGCGTTGTGATCAACGAGTATCTGGACGTCGCCCACGGATTTTTCTCGGGCGACGAGACGAAGCTGGTCAATGGCGTTCTCGACGGTGTGGCGAAACGCCTGCGCCGCGAGGGCGAGGGCGAGGGCGAGGGCGAGGGCGAGGGCGAGGGCGTCGTTGGGGCCGAAGACGCCACCGCTGCAACAGCTGACGCCGTCTCGACGGACGAAACCGGCGCCCCGGACGACGCCAATGGCGAACAGGCGTGAAACGCCTGTGACGTCAGACGCGGACTCGCCGCTGCCTGACGAGTTCGCCTTTATCCGGCGTCATTTCAAGCAACTGGCTGGCGTGGAAGCGCTGGACCTGACCGACGACGCGGCGCTGTTCACCCCGAAATCGGGCTTCGACATGGTGGTCGCGACCGATACGATGGTCGAAGGCGTACACTTCCTGCCGGATGATCCGCCGGAAACGCTCGGTCGCAAGCTGCTTCGGGTCAATCTCTCCGACATCGCGGCGATGGGCGCCCAGCCGTTCGGCTGGCTGCTCGCACTCGCCTGCCCCCGTGGCCTTGGTCATGTAACGCGCGACGACGCCTGGTACGCCGCGTTCGCCGCTGGCGTTGCCGAAGATCAGGAGCGGTTCGGGGTGACATTGCTTGGCGGCGATACGACATCCACACGCGGCCCGCTGGTGATGTCCCTCACCATTCTTGGAAACGTCGCGCCCGGCGCGGCGCTCCGGCGGAACGGCGCATGTCACGGCGACAGCCTCTGGGTGACCGGGACGATCGGCGACGGCGCGCTGGGCCTGCTGGCCCTTCGTGGCGAAATCCCGGACCCGGATGGCTGGCTGGCTGACCGCTACCGGCTGCCGCAGCCACGCCTTGGCCTGATGCTGAGCGGAGTCGCCAATGCCGCCATGGATGTCTCGGACGGGCTGGTACAGGACGCCGGGCATCTTGCGCGCGAAAGCGGCGTCGGCGTCGTGATCGACGCGGACTCGATTCCGCTGTCGGCCGCTGCGCGCGCCTCCGGGGCGGCCTCAGACCGTTTTTCCGGGGAAAATCTCGCCACTTTCTGCGCAACAGGTGGAGACGATTACGAGCTTCTACTTGCTGTTCCCGATGCGGCGCGCGAAAAATTGCTGGAAAGCTGTCGCCTGACCGGAACCCCGATCACTCGGATCGGGCGTTTCGACTCAGGTGTGTCGGGCACGCGACTTGCGCGCGCCGACGGCTCTGACATCCCGCTTGAACGACGCGGCTGGAGCCATATGTAGGCCCCGCCCTGTCTCATCTCGACTCGCTTGCATAGCTCCGCACGCAAGATTGACGCCCCAGATTGACACTTTCATCTGACGGGCCAGAAATGGCCTCCCTTAAACGCCCGACCGCAAGGTCGCGCCCATCATGGATGGCACAGGAGTCGCGCCATGGGTCAGATCATCTCCATCACCGCCGCCGACGGACATACATTCTCCGCTTACGTCGCTGGCAGCCCCGATGCCCCGCACGCTCTGGTCGTCGTGCAGGAAATTTTCGGCGTCAATCACAACATGCGAGCTGTAGCTGACGCCTGGGCCACCGACGGATTTTCCGTGATCGTCCCTGCGTTGTTCGACCGCGTCGAGCCCGACGCGAAGCTCGGCTACACGCCAGAAGATGTACAGAAGGGGCTGGCGCTTCGGGCCGATATCCCTCTCGAAAGCACGCTGGCGGATCTTGAAGCCTGCGCGCGTCATCTGCGGGAGCAGGCGCCGGAAAGGAAAGTCGGAATCATCGGTTTCTGCTGGGGTGGACGGCTTGCCTGGGACGGCGCGACACGCACGACCGCCTTCTCCGCAGCAGTCGGCTGGTATGGCGGCGGGATCGCGGCGCACAAGGATGCGACGCCGCATTGCGCAGTGCAGTTGCATTTTGGTGGGCAGGACGGATCGATTCCGCCATCCGACGTATCCGACATTCGCAACACGCATCCCGAGATCGAAATCTACGTCTATGATGAGGCTGGGCACGGTTTCGGCAATCGTGATCGTCCCAGCTTCAACGCTGACGCTGAGCGTCTCGCCCGGGAACGCAGTCTGACGTTTCTTGAAGCCGGCCTTCGCTCCGTCGGGGACATTCCCGAGCGAGGATAGTTTCCAGTCTTTACCGACTTATGTGGGGGGCATGCGATGCCGAGATTAACCCCGGATTTTCAGGCGCGACAGAAGCCTGCGGCAGTCCTTATCGTAGGAGTCAGTGTCGCGGCTGCGAGTCTTTTGGTGACGGCGGTTCGTAAACTCGCCGAAGCCGGTGGCGTCCGGCGGCGCGCCGCAGAAGCGGAGCGGGCAGTTCAGCCTCCTTCGGCGGGCACGCAGCAACAACCATTCGGCGGGTAAATCGCAGCGTCATTGCGAGCGTTTTACCAACACGCCCCAAATCGCGAGACACATTCTGAACACTGGAACACGGCCAGACCTATCCCGGTCTGCCGCGCGGCAGCCGCGACGCCCTACCCACGACTAGAAGGGGCAAGATTGCAGAGCAATTTGAGAACGCATGCCCTACAGATCGTAGAGTCTGTATGGTCAGATGCCCCATCGGCTCTGCAAGAACACTCGTGATCAGTTTTTATCGAGCATGCTGAGGCAGTAAAACTACGTCCGCTTGGACGGAGAGACTCTCGCTAGATCCGATACAAACTTGACGCAACGAGCAGACATTGGAGCAAATTGTTACCCAAGTTCTGGCAATGGCGCGTTCTTTGTCTCTGGCGCGACAGTCAGCAATGGCAACACTGCAAGAGCCAGCGCGGCGCCGATGACTGAAAAAACAAGCTGTGAGCCCCCCCAACTGGACAGCAATCCGACTCCGAACGCCCCACCGATGGCGCCCAGACGACTGACGCCGGAAGCGAGGCCCATGGCCGTGGCGCGTATCTCCGTTGGAAAAAGTTCAGGAGTATAGGCGTAAAGTCCCGCAACGGAGCCGTTCAGGCCTGCCGAAAGTCCCATCGCCGCGATGATGACGCCCATGGTTGCCGGAGCAGTTGCAAGGAACGCAGCAGCAAGAGCCGCCACACAAAAAGCGGCGATCATCACGCGTCGCCGCCCGATGACTCCATTCATCCAGGCGGCAACAAAATATCCGGGAATTTGCGCCGCAAAGATCAAAAACGACACGCCGAAGCTTTGCGACAGATTCATCCCTCGTTGCATGAGAAGGGAGGGAACCCATGCGAAAATTCCATAAAAGGCAAAAAACAGAAAAGTCCATATCCATATGCATAAAGCGATACAAAAAATCCAATGCCGATCGCGTAAAATCACCTTCGTATCGATCGGCCCCGCAATAGGTCCGCCCCCTTGCGCTCGGACATTCGCGCCAAAACGGGCGACGACTTCCCGTGCTTTGCCCACCTGCCCCCGAGCTTCCAGCCAACGCGGAGATTCCGGAAGCGCACGACGCCACCAGAGCAGAAGCAGAACGGGAGCGCCCGTCATAAAGGACGCCAGACGCCAGCCGTCGGGAAATCTGGAAACTACGCCAACGCCAATCAACGCGGCGGCGACGTAACCGAAAGAATAAAATCCAACCACGGCCCCGCAGAGCCCCCCACGCAGGCGCGCCGGAAGAAACTCCGCAATATAGGGAATAATGACGACCGCTTCGGCGCCGGTTCCAACGCCGCATAAAACTCGCAAAGCGCAATAAACGCGCCAGTCATAGGCCAACGCACTAAGGCACGACGCGACGCAGTAAAACGCCAACGCCGTCATCATCACGCGCTTGCGACCGATACGATCGGCCAGAAAACCTGAAGCGAACGAGCCGAAAAGATAACCAACCGAGGTGCTGGACGCGATCATGCTCGCCTGCCACGCAGACAGACCCCACTGCATCTTCAGGACTGGCAGGAAAAACGCCAGCGCCGAGCCGTCCAGACCGTCAAACATGTAACCAAGTCCGGCGATCAGCAGGAGGCGCATGTGCAGACGCGACAGTTGCAGGTCGTCGAGAGCCGCCGAAATCATGCAGTCACCGTCAGAAACCTATCATTCAGAAAACAATTGGCAGGCTGAGCAGGCTTGCCCGACTTCGTATCTATTGCGTCGCTTCGATCACCGGGAGAGAGATATAGGACGCCGCTTCAGGCGTCGCGTAAATCTTCTGCGTCGCGGGCTGGAAATCACCCTCCTTCGCCTGATAGATGCTCGGAACCCATGTCTGCGGATTCCGGTCGATCAAGGGAAACCACGTCGACTGAACCTGCACCATCACACGGTGTCCTTTCAAAAAGACGTGGTCGTGATCGCGCAGGGGAATGGACCAATCCTCGACCTTGCCGGGAACAAGCGGATGGGCGTGCTGGTAGTCGTGCAGGTAACGGCCCCGACGCACGTCCATCGCGATCGGCAGTTCGTAACCGTCCAGTGAGTCCGCCCAGGTGGCGGCGTCCGGATGAGCCACAAACGCCTTCTGGCCCTCTTCAGGGAACACGTCTATCAGTTTGACCACGAAATCGGCGTCCTTTCCGCTGGTGGAGGCGAACAGATGGGCTGCCAGTGGGCCGGCGACGCGCAGGTCGTGATCCAGCGGCGCGCTGACGAACGTCAGAACGTCGGGACGATGGTCGACGAAACGCTGGTCGTTTGTTTCCCATGTGCGCCATTCGGGCGTCGGATAGGTCGGCGATATCGGACGCGGACGATAGGGAACGGGGTTCGCCGGGTCCGAAACGTACTGACGAACCCCGCTATCTTTCTTTGTCGGGGCCTGAAATGACAACGTTCCGTCTGCATGAAAGAACAGTTGCGTGGTCTTTGCGTCCTGCGGCGGCCAGACTTTATACTCGCGCCATTCATTCGACCCTGTTTCAAACATTTTCGCTTTCCACGACGGCTTTTCTCCGGTTTCGTGGAGGTAATAGCGGAAGAACGGCGCCTCTATCCCTTCGCGGAATTCCACCGCCGTTTGATGCCCGCCAAGCGGCAGCGGGCCGATGTTCCCGCCATCCGTCCGCTGCCAGCCTCCATGATACCACGGGCCGGCGACGATGAAGTTCGTATTATCCGGATCGTGCTGGCTGGCTCCGCGAAAAATACGCCATGGCCCCCATGGGTCTTCCTGATCCCAGAATCCGGCGACGTTAAGATTCGGAACTGTTGACGTCTTAACCTTGTCGACCCAGGCTTCCTCTTTCCAGAATGAATCATAATCGGGATGAGAAACCACCTGATTCCAGTAGTCGAGCTTACCGTGCAGATAGTCCTTGTTGATATGCGACAAAGGACCAAGTGCGAGATACCAGCTATACACGTCGCGGACGCCGAAATCGAAATTCGTGTTGGCCTCTTTCTCCGCTTGCACCAGAACTGTGTATTCGAATGTATAGCTTTCCCGAAGCGCCCCGTAATGATGGTCGTCGTCGTTCATCCACTGATCGGCAGGGGACGCCTGTTCGCTGATCGCCTTCAGCGCCGGATGGGGATGCAGGAGGGTGAGGCCTGCGGTGAGACCGGCGTAAGAAACGCCATAGATTCCGACGCGGCCGTTATTATTCGGAATATTTTTGACCAACCAGTCGATCGTGTCCCACGCGTCGTTGACTTCGTTCGCCTGTCTCCGGTCATGCGCGTTATATCGAGACGTCTTCAGAAACTGCCCTTCCGATTTGAATCGTCCGCGCAAATTCTGATACACCATGATGTAGCCGTCTTTCTGGAACGCGCGCCAACTCGGAAGCAGGGTCGACTTCGGATCTCCGTCCTGACGGTCGACCATCGCCTGATCAGGAACCCCATAGGGCGTGCGTGTGATCAGGATCGGCAATGGCCCTGTCTGCCCGACCGGCGTGACGACCACCGTTTGCAGGCGAACGCCATCCCGCATGGGAACCATCACTTCTTTGGCGACATAGGCTCTTCCAACGTCGTGCGCCGGAACCTCCGCGGGAGCGGTATCTGCAACTGCCGCGCGTGTCACAGCCACGCCCGCCAAGACTATCGCGCAGGCCGTTCCGCACACCAGCGCCCGCCGAATGAATAGGTTACGCGCGCCTGTCACTGCCATGAATTTTCTCACTACCGACGGCGTTTCGCCGACACGTCATCCTGCCTAGAGGTTCGTCACACATGAACACCACCAACCGATACGAACCTGTCACAACCAACGCCGAGCGGCAATGCAATGGCGCAATCGTACCGATTTCGTTACGATTTCGCGTCCACGGTGCGCTGTGCTAGTTAATGAGGCGCGTCGATTTGGAAATTCGAGCAGGCGAGGCCCCATTGCCGGCGAACGGTGTGCTGGCCAACGCAGGGTCGGCGCAAGGCGCGCTGCGAGGTAGAGGTTGTACCTATCGTCGGAACCCTGCGCGGTGCGCATTTCCAGAGGCGCGTGACGTCCAAATGAGTGAAGGAATGGCATCCCATGGCGCACATCTACCAGATCGACGAAAGCCGCCCCGGACGCAATGACCTCCCCAATCCGGACGCTGTTCGAGCGGCGAGAGAAGACCTCGCTGCGTGTTTTCGGCTGGCGGCCCTGCATGGGCTGGAAGAAGGCGTGTGTAACCACTTCTCCGCCATGATCCCCGGTTCGGACGACACCTTCCTCGTCAACCCGCTCGGCTACGCATTTTCGGAGATCACGGCCTCCTCTCTCCTGCTTTGCGATGTGCACGGTCGAGTCCTCGAAGGTTCCGGCACGCCGGAAGCCACCGCGTTTCATATTCATGCGCAGCTTCATATGCGTTTGCCACGAGCGAAAGTCGTCTTTCACACGCACATGCCCTATGCGACCGCGTTGGCCATGGTCGAAGGACCGCCATTACTCTGGGCCGGGCAGACCGCGTTGCGCTTTCACGGGCGCGTGGCCGTCGACGAGGACTACAACGGGCTGGCGCTGGACGCGACCGAGGGCGAGCGCATCGCCCTGACCGCGGGAGACGCGGATATCGTATTTCTCAAAAATCACGGCGTGGTGGTGCTTGCCGACACGATCGCGGAAGCCTGGGACGACCTCTACTATCTTGAGCGCGCGTCTCAGGCGCAGGTGCTCGCGGCCAGCACCGGTCGTCCGCTGAAAATTGTCCCGGACGAAATCGCTTGCCTTGTCGCGTCGCAAGAGGCGGCCGGACGCGCGGACAGCGCCCGGCTCCATCTGGCGAGCGCACGGCGTCGGCTGGAGCGCTCCGACTCATCGTTCCTCGACTGAGTGGGTCGTCGCCCGTCGAAGCAAATGAACCAACGCCCCGCTCAATGCGACTCATTCAGAGTCTATATGGAGAGTCATATTGTGGGGGAGAGATTACCAGGCTTTCGGCCGTAATTCGGCCGCAGGTTGCCCGCCTCTTGCATGCATCTCGAATTAGCTGCGAGCCTTTCAAACGACTTTGAAAGGCTCGCATACCGAATAAATGGGATCGGCTTTACGGAATTTCCCAGATGAAGCGTCTCTAGTCACGACCCCTCAATTTCAGCACATACTGATAAATTTCTCTTCATAATATTGAATTTTTTTAATTCCATTCACCGAACTTCATTCGTTTCCGGCGCAACCGGAAACGCCCCCCGGATCTGTTCATAAGCCACCCCCAGCGCCAGAAGCCGCGCATCCGACCACGCAGCCCCCACCAGAGATAACCCTACCGGCAGACCTTTCGCCGTACCGGGCTGCGGCGCCAGCCCCATGGGCACGGTCAGATGCGGATATCCTGAGACGGCGGCGAGATGCGTCGCCGAGCCGGTTCCATCTCCGGGAGGATCGGCCTCCTCCAGATCAATCGGCCAGGCGACGCGGGTCGTGGGCGCGAGCAACGCCTCGACATGGGCGGCGGACAGCATGGCGTCAATGCCTTCGGCGCCCGCAAGGCGACGGGCGTCCAGCAGGGAGACGCGATAGGCGTCGTCTTCATTCGCCGTCAGCGATTTTTCGAAAGAATCCTGCCCGAAATAGGGCATTTCTTCGCCAACGTGCGCCTTGTTGAAGCTTATCAGATCCGCAAGGGAACGACTGGAGACGGATGCTGGCGCATGCGCCAGATACGTATCTATCGCAGCGTGAAACTCCGAATGGAGGACGACACTTTCCTTCTTCCGCAAATCCGTCAGGTCTATCGCCTTGATCTCGACCAGAACCGCGCCCGCCGCGCGCAGGCGTTCGAGCGCCTGCTCGAACAACGCAGCGACGCGCGGGTCGCTGCCCACGGCGAAATGCAGCACTCCGAGCCGCACACCCTGCAACATTCGCCGATCCGCCGCCGCATTGACGGCGTCGACGTACCTCCCCCCCCGTGACTCAGCATCGTGCGTCACGCTGTCCGCCGGGTCGGAACCGGCGATTACATCGAGCAGCAGCGCGGCGTCCGCCACCGTGTGCGCGATCGGCCCAGGCGTGTCCTGACTCGGCGCCAGAGGCACGACGCCCCTGCGCGAGACCAGCCCAAGAGTCGGTTTCAGCCCGACCAGACCATTCAACGCCGCCGGACAGGTGACGGAACCATCCGTTTCCGTGCCGATCGCAGCAGGGACGATGCCCTCAGCCACGGCGACGGCGCTGCCGGAGCTTGATCCGCAGGCCGAACGATTGCGATCGAATGCGTTGCGCGTAAGGCCGCCGGCCCCGCTCCAGCCACTGATTGAATCTCCGGAGCGGAAATTCGCCCATTCGGACAGATTGGTCTTACCAAGGAGCACCGCTCCGGCTGCGCGCAGTTTCGCAGCCACCGTCGAATCCCGTTGCGACACATTCGCTGCAAGCGCCAGAGATCCCGCTGTCGTGGGCAACGCCCCCTGCGTTTCAATATTGTCTTTGAGCAGAACAGGAACGCCGTCCAGCGCCCCTTTCAGATGCCCGTCTCGCCTTCGTCGGTCCGAAGCCGCCGCCTGCTCCTGCGCCGTGGGGTCAAGCGCCAGAACAGCATGCAGCCCGTATCGGTCGCGCCGTAGAGGATCGTCACGCATCGCCACGCGTGTCCAGGCGCAGGCTGTCAGGGACGCAGAGGTCGCTGTCCCCGCCTCAAGCGCATGCACACTGGCGCCCACCGTAAGCGGCAGGGCGCAATCGCCGCCCGAGGCCGCCCCGTCCAGAACCGAACGCGACGCAGGGGCGGCGCAAGACGCCAGAACAAACACGCAGGCTACGTGGACGGCTTTCGTGGCGCAACCAGCGGGGCGAACTTTCCAAACCTGCCGCATCCACCAAGCGCGGGTCAGTCGAATGTCCACGTCGCTGTTCATCCACGTCCCCCGCTGTCGTCGCCGTGCAAAACAGTCTATCACGGACAAGCAACGATCAAAGAATACCGATCGCGCGAGAAAATATCGCGACACCTGTCGCCTACTGCCTGAGGCCCCCGCCCGCTATGCCGCACCTTCCCCGCCCCTCACACACACGCCGTTCATGGCTCCACGCCGCTCTCTGCGCCACGACCTTCGCCCTATCCAGCGCACCGGCCCTTGCTGGCGACTACGCCATTCATGCGGGCGCGCTTCTGGACGGGCACGGCGGCCTCCCCCGCCATACGGTGACGATCATCGTGCATGACGACCGGATCAAGTCCGTAACACCCGGCTTCTCCGCGCCCAAAGGCCTGCGCGTCATCGACCTGTCGGACGAAACGGTGATGCCGGGCTTCATCGACTGCCATATCCATGTCAGCGAAAAACTGCCCGGTCGCGCCAACGCGACGGAAGACGAAGTGACCCATACGCCGCTCGATCGAGGCTTCGAGGGCGCGCACTACATGCAGGCGATGCTGCAACAGGGCTTCACCGGCGGACGCGACCTCGGCGGCGGCCCGGAGACCGTCGCCCTGCGCGACGCCATCAACGCCGGATGGGTCCCCGGTCCACGCCTTCTGGTGGCGCTGGAGCCGTTGAGTCCGACCGGCGGCCACGGCGACGAACGCAACAGCCTCGACCCGCAGATCAATGATCCGGCGTGGGCTCTGGGCATCGTGGATTCCCCGGACGAAGGCCGCTTCCGCGTTCGCGAGCACAAGCGGCGTGGAGCGGACGTCATCAAGATCATGCCGTCAGGCGGCATCGGATCGTCGGGGGACGATCCCAACCTGCAATTGATGACGAACGAGGAAATGACGTCGATTATCGAGACGGCCCACAGCCTCGGCCTGAAAGTCGCCGCGCATATCTATGCCGACAAGGCGATCCGCGCCGCCGTCGAAGCAGGGGTGGATTCCGTGGAACACGGGTCTTTCGCCGCGCCGGATACGCTGCAACTGATGAAGAACAAGGGCGTATGGCTGTCGCCGACCCTGAGCGTGTATGAAATTTTCTACAATGCAGCGCTTCATCATCCCGAACTGCTGCCTCCGGGAAGCGCGGAAAAGGAACTCGCCAACGACGCCAGGCCGAAGAAGAACTTCGCTATTGCCGCAAAAATCGGCGTCAAGGTCGCCTACAGCACCGACCTCGGCGAAGGCGATCACGCCATGGAGTTCGGGCTTCTGGTCGCCAACGGGTTGACGCCTTCACAGGCTATCGTCTCGGCGACTGGCGGCGCAGCAGAGTTGCTGGGCGTGTCCGACAAGATGGGCTCAGTAGCCGAGGGACGGTATGCCGACATCGTCGCCGTCAAGGGCGACCCGTTGCGGGAGCCTCAGCTTCTCGACCATGTGGATTTCGTGATGAAGGGCGGGGATGTTTACCGGAACGATGGCCGTCCGACGTTGCCGGAGGCTTACTGAGTGGCACTGAGTAAGAACAGCGACGACTGGGGCGAGCTAAATGCAGCTTGTTTTGATCTTCGCTCCTGCCCTCCCGCCTCAAGACTTAGGCCCCTCTAAAGCCAACGTGGATTGTGGCCTGATCACTCGTCCCTTGCTCACGATCTAATAATCAAGACAATGAGCTTTCTGACGGAGTCTACATATCGTGCTTTACTGCATTCTAGACGACGATTCAGCCGATGTTTACGATGCAAAGATCGAATTGGACGACACTAGTATTTTATTACACAGCCGAGGCGGCGCAACAGGGGGACGGCCTCCTCGCAATACAGACTACGAAAAGGCGCTAAAAATCATAATCAAACGTTTGCGCATGGACGAAGCCCCCAATCGACCGATCATTGCTCGCATTTTACTTGATAGTCAGCCTGCGCGAAAAAAAACTGCTAAAGAACGAATTCTCGCTGAGACCAACGAGCTGACAGGGCTTACTGACGACCAAATCGTAACGTTGGTTAGGTCTAGAGCCAAAAACTGGGGACGAGTGCCGGAAGCATCAGGCGGCAACTCGACGAAAGCACTACGAATCGAAACGCATGACAGATCGCATGCGAGTATCTATTCACTGCTCCAACTCACGAACTGGAGAATTAGGTCAAATATTAATAGATTGACTGTTCACCAACAAGCCAAAGTCACCACATTACATATTGACCGTGCAATCAAGAAATTATGTTCTGGAACAGATGCTCACAATTTCAGAGACTCACAGGACTATGACATTCTTCTAGGCGACGGAACTCGGCTTGCCCCAACGAAAGTTTTCGGCTTGGCTTTAGAAGAGGCGCTCGGGATTGAGGCATTTCCAGAGCATTTCACTGCTGGGTGGAGCCAACCCAGCTTTCAGGCAATCAAAGATGCCGGATACTCTATCGTTCCAAAAAATGAGCCCAACCTTACCCCTGAGGAAATTACTCAAGCAGAGACACTTTTATCTTCTACAGGCGACCTCTCTGGGTCGCGAGAGGGGACCGTGAAGCTTGTCATGCACATGCGCAAGGAACGAGACCCGAGCCTTTCTTATAGAAAAAAAACTGCTTTCATTGCGAAACATGGCTTCCTATTCTGTGAACGATGCTCGTTGAATCCCACCGATTGCTACGGAAAAGAGGTCGCCTCTGCCTGCATAGAAGTGCACCATGCTAAAGTTCAGGTGAAAGACATGCAAGAAGATCACATGACGCTACTTGAGGATTTGCAGTGTCTATGCGCGAATTGCCATCGTGTGACGCACCGCGAGTTGATCGTCGCACCAAGCGAGATCAAGAAAGGCAATCGTTCCTGATAATGTCGACCATATCTCAATATTATTCATATATTAATATAAATTATCAAATATTTTAAACTTCGGGGGCGGACCGTCACCAGCCCGCCCTCAGTTAATCAAGCCGAAATCGCCTCACGTTCCGGGATCGGGAAACCGATGACCCGGGCGTAATCCTTCGGCACAATCTGCCAGAATTTCGGCAGAGTATGCCGCCACTTATGCAGAAGCATCTCGGCGTAGCTCGAATGCGTCTCCCGCGCGTGGGTCTCGACCAGATCGCGCAGCGTCTTTTCCCACTTCGGATCGGACACGCGCTGCCAGAACACATTGTCCGGGTTGATTTTCTGCTCGAAGCTATCGTCTGCGTCGTAGACGAACGCCATGCCGCCGGTGAAGCCCGCGCCGAAATTGTCGCCGGTTTCACCAAGGATGACGACCGTTCCGCCCGTCATGTATTCGCAGGCGTTCGACCCGCAGCCTTCCACCACCGCAACGGCGCCGGAGTTACGAACGGCGAACCGCTCGCCCGCCAGACCTGCCGCATACAGCGCACCCGCGGTCGCGCCATACAGGACGGTATTGCCGATGATGGCGTTGGTGTTGGACGCCAGCGCGGACGACGCAGGCGGACGAACAACGATCGTGGCGCCGGACAGGCCCTTGCCGACATAGTCATTGGCGTCGCCAAGAACTTCCAGCTTCAGGCCCTGCACCGCGAACGCGCCCAGCGACTGTCCGGCCGAACCGCGCAGACGCACGGTCAGATGACCCGGCGCCAGCGTGCTCATGCCGTACTGCCGCACGATCAGCGAGGAGATGCGCGTGCCGATAGCGCGCAACGTGTTCTGCACGTTGTAGTGCAGTTGCATCTTCTCCCCGTGCTCGAACAGCGGTTTCGCGTCCGCGATCATCTGCGCATCGAGCGTGTCTGGCACCTCGTTGCGGCCTTCGAGCGTGCAATAGCGCGCCTCCGGCCCCGGATCGGCCTGAACCAGAAGCGGGTTCAGGTCGAGGTCGTCGAGATAATCCGCGCCGCGCGACACCTGATGCAGAAGGTCGGTGCGCCCGACGATCTCGTTCAGCGTGCGGAAACCCAGCGACGCCAGAATGTTCCTGACGTCTTCTGCAATGAACGAGAACAGGTTGATGACCTTCTCGGGCGTGCCCTCGAATTTCGCGCGCATCGCCGGGTCCTGCGAACACACGCCCACCGGACAGGTGTTCGAGTGACACTGGCGCACCATGATGCAACCCATCGCGACAAGGCTCGCCGTGCCGATGCCGAACTCTTCCGCGCCCAGCATGGCGGCGATGACGACGTCACGGCCGGTCTTGATGCCGCCGTCCGTCCGCAGCGTCACGCGGTGGCGCAGGCGGTTCAGCATCAGCACCTGATGCGCTTCCGCGAGCCCCAGCTCCCAGGGAAGTCCGACATATTTGACCGAGCTTTGCGGACTCGCGCCCGTGCCGCCCGAATGGCCGGAGATCAGGATCGCGTCGGCTTTCGCCTTGGCGACGCCCGCCGCGATCGTGCCGATGCCCGAACGTGCGACCAGCTTCACCGTCACGCGCGCTTCGGGATTGATCTGCTTGAGATCGTAAATGAGCTGCGCCAGATCTTCGATCGAGTAGATATCATGATGCGGCGGCGGGGAGATCAGGGTCACGCCCGGCGTCGCGTGACGCAGCTTCGCGATCAGCTCCGTGACCTTGAAGCCCGGAAGCTGCCCGCCCTCGCCCGGCTTGGCGCCCTGTGCGACCTTGATCTCGATCTCGCGGCAGTCGTTCAGATACTGGGCCGTAACGCCGAAACGTCCTGACGCGACCTGCTTGATCGCCGAGGATGCGTTGTCGCCGTTCGGACGCGGCTTGGCGCGTGCAGGATCTTCGCCGCCCTCGCCAGAGTCCGACTTCGCGCCGATGCGGTTCATCGCGATCGACAACGTCTCGTGCGCTTCCGGGCTGAGCGCGCCCAGAGAAATCGCAGGCGCGATCAGGCGCTTGCGCAACTGCGTGATGCTCTCGACCTCCTCGACCGGGATGGCCTGACGACCCGGACGGAAATCCAGAAGATCGCGCAACGCAACCGGCTTCTGACGATGCACGGCGTCGGCGTAACGCTTGTAGATCGTAAAGCTGTCGCTAGCGACAGCGGTTTGCAGCATATGAATCAGACCGCCGTCAAAAGCGTGGACCTCTCCGCTGCGGCGCATTTTGTAGAGACCGCCGACCGACAGAACACTGTCGCCCATGCCCCACGCTTCCTCATGGAAGGTAAGCACGTTGCGCGCGATGCCCGGCAGGCCGATGCCGGAAATGCGCGAGGGCATGCCGGGGAAGAACTCGGCTGTCAGGGCGCGGGACAGCCCCACGGCCTCAAAGTTGCAACCGCCGCGATAGGCCGCCGTGATCGAAATGCCCATCTTGGACATGATCTTGAGCAGACCCTTGTCCACCGCCTTGCGATAACGCTCGACGGCTTCGCGCAACGACATGTCGCCGAACAGGCCGCGCCGCAGACGATCCGCGATGCTTTCCTGCGCCAGATACGGATTCACGGTCGTCGCGCCGACGCCGATGGTTACGGCGATGGCGTGCACGTCCAGCACATCGGCGGCACGCACGTTCAGCGACGTGAACGTGCGGAGCGAATGGCGGACGAGATGCGTATGCACCGCCGCCGTCGCGAGAATCGCCGGAATGGCCGCGCGTTCGGACGACTGCGCCTCATCCGTCAGGAAGACGTGGCTGCACCCTTCGCGGACGCGATCCTCGGCTTCGCTGCGGATGCGCGCGATGGCTTCGCGCAGGCCGTTCTCGCCGTCCGCGACAGGGAATGTCGTGTCGATCGAACCGCCGTCCGCGCCGCAGAAATTACGGAGCGCCTCGAACTCGCCATTGGTCAGAACCGGGCTGGGCAGTTGCAGCAGATCGCACTGCTCCTCGCTCTGCGCGAGAATGTTGCCGAGATTGCCCAGACGCGTGACGAGGCTCATCACCCGCGATTCACGCAGGGAGTCGATGGGCGGATTGGTGACCTGGCTGAAGCCCTGACGGAAATAATGCGACAGGCCGCGATACCGCTCCGACAGAACCGCAAGCGGCGTGTCGTCGCCCATCGAGCCCACGGCTTCCGCTGCGGTCTCGACCATCGGTTGCAGGATCACCTCCAGCTCTTCGAGCGTCGTGCCGACGGAAAGCTGGCGGCGGCGCAGTTCCTCGACGCCGAACATGACCGGTTCGGTCACGTCGTTACGAACGATGGAGCCGATCTTCTGGATCTTACCAACCCACTTGGAAAAATTCTGACGTGACGAAAGAAGATCAAGAAGCTCCTCGTTACCGTAGAGCTTCGCCTCGTCCAGATCGACGCCGATCGTCTCTCCCGGGCCAAGACGACCCCGACTGACGATCTCGGCGGCCGGAACCTTCACCATGCCGGTTTCGGAACCGACGATCAGCAGACCGGCTGCGGTCAGCGTGTAGCGCAGCGGGCGCAGGCCTGAGCGATCAAGCCCCGCGATAACCCAGCGTCCATCCGTGGCGCACAGCGCCGCCGGACCGTCCCACGGCTCCATGACGGCGTTGCAGTACGAAAACATGTCGCGATGCTCGGCCTTCATCGACGAATGCGCGCCGACGCTCGCGGGCACCAGCAGCGTCTTCGCCGCGGGCGCGTCGCGCCCGGCGTGGGTCAGCAGTTCGAACACGTTGTCCAGCGTGGCCGTGTCGGACCCGCCCACCTGCACGACCGGCTTGATGTCGGACATGAAGGGATCGAGTTCCGGATCGGCCAGCCGTGTTTCGTGGCTGCGCATCCAGTTGATGTTGCCGGAAATCGTGTTGATTTCGCCGTTATGGGCGATCCGGCGGAACGGCTGCGCGAGCTTCCAGGTCGGGAACGTGTTGGTCGAATACCGCTGGTGATAGATCACGAAGCGGCTGACGAAACGTTCGTCCAGCAGATCCGGGTAGAAGTCCGTGATGTGCTCGGCAAGGAACATGCCCTTGTAGATCAGAGAACGGCACGACAGCGAACACATGTAGAGATCGACCTGGTTCGCAATCGCCGCCTTCTCGATCCGGCGCCGGATTACATACAGATCGCGTTCGAAACGCGCCTCATCATGGCCCGGCAGATTGCGGATCATGATCTGCTCGATCTCGGGACGCGTGGCGTTGGCTTTTTCGCCAATGCACGCGGTGTCGATCGGCACCTGCCGCCAGCCATAGATGGCGTAGCCGAAATCAAGAATCTCGGTTTCGATGATCTGGCGGCAGCGCTCCTGCGCCGTCAGGTCGGTCTTGGGCAGGAACACCTGACCAACCGCGATGCGCGTGCCGGGAGCCAGCGTCTCGCCATTCGCCTTGATGGCCGCAGCAAAGAAATCCTGTGGGATTTCCACATGGATTCCGGCGCCGTCACCGGTTTTTCCGTCAGCGTCGACGGCGCCGCGATGCCAGATGGCCTTCAGCGCCTCGATACCAGCCTGAACGACGTCGCGACGCGCCTTGCCGTCCAGCGCCGCAACCAGACCGACGCCGCAGGAATCGCGCTCGTCCGTCGGGTCATACAGGCCGCTCTGGAGCGTCTCCGCATTCCGCCGCCACGCTTCTACAAAGGTATCCCCGCTCTCAAGGGCGGAACCGAAACCGGAATTCTGGTCCATGTCGTCTTACTCCGCCGCCAGAGGGGCCGACGCCCGCTCTTTGATCCATTTGTGAATTTGGGTCGCCGCGTCGCGACCATCGCGAATGGCCCAGACCACAAGGCTGGCGCCGCGCACGATGTCACCCGCTGCGAACACGCCCGGCAGACTGGTCTCGAAGCGTTCCCGGTCGACCTTGAGCGTGCCCCAGCGCGAAACTTCGAGGTCCTCTGCGTCCCATTGCTCAGGCAGAGGTTCCGGGTCGAAGCCCAACGCCTTGATGACCATGTCGGCCTTGACCGTGAACAGGCCGTCCGGCTCCGCTTCGATCGACTGGCGCCCGGTTCCGTCCGGCAGGCCTAAGCGCATGCGCTGCGCGCGCACGCCGGTCACCGTATGGTCGCCAAGGAAGGCCTCCGGCGCCGCGAGCCACACGAACTCGACGCCCTCTTCCTCCGCGTTCTTCACCTCGCGGACCGAACCGGGCATGTTCGCCCGGTCGCGGCGATAGAGGCATTTGACCGAACGCGCGCCCTGACGAACAGCCGTGCGGACGCAATCCATGGCTGTATCGCCACCGCCGATGACGACGACGTCCTTACCGGCCGCATCCAGCTCGCCTTCCGGCAGCGCGTCGCCCAGAGAACGACGGTTGGAGGCCGTAAGGTAATCGAGCGCCGGCACGATGCCCGCGAGGCCCGAACCCGGCCCGCCGATGTCGCGAGACTTGTAGACGCCGGTCGCGATCAGGACCGCGTCATGACGCTCCCGCAACTGGCCGAGCGACACCTCGCCCGAACCGGCGCCAATCGCCTGATTGAGATGGAAGACCACGCCCTGCTCTTCAAGGAGCTTCTGTCGACGCGCGACGATATGTTTTTCCAGCTTGAAGCCGGGAATGCCGTAAATCAGCAGACCACCGACGCGGTCATGGCGATCATACACATGCACCGTATGCCCTGCTGCACGCAGCCGCTCGGCGGCGGCGAGGCCCGCAGGGCCTGCGCCGACGACGCCTACGGACGTGCCGAGTTCGCGCACCGGAAGCGCCGGTTTCACCCATCCCTGCTCGAACGCCGTGTCGGTGACGAAGCGTTCGACCGCGCCGATCGTGACACTTTCGAAGCCTTTCTCGATTACGCAGTTGCCTTCGCACAACCTGTCCTGCGGGCAGATGCGGCCGCAAATCTCGGGAAAGGTGTTGGTCGCCGACGACACCGCGTAGGCTTCCTCAAGGCGTCCCTCGGCGGTCAGCATCAACCAGTCGGGAATATTGTTCCCCAGCGGGCAATGGACCGAACAGAACGGCACGCCGCATTGCGAGCAACGGCTCGCCTGCCGCTCCGCTTCGGAACGGGCGAAATCGACGTAAATCTCGTCAAAATCCTTGAGCCGCGCGTCCGCCGTACGCTTGTCCGGCTGCGCCTGTGGTACCGAGACGAACGAAAGCATTGGAGCGGACATGGTGCTCAATTCCTTTATCGCCGGATTGAATCCGGCGCATGACATGTCTGAAGCGGGACGCTGGACTTAACTCAAGTTCCAGACAGACAAAAGGCAGCAACGCTGACCTTTTAAGCAAAAACAACAGCAGCGCCATCGGCGACCGCATGCCGCGCGGGGAACAAAAGGCCTCAAATCGGACCAAATTAATTACAAGCGATTGTTTTGTATATTTTTTATGAAGCATCTCTAAAACGCGCCATGTATTGCGGCGCCACAAGACCAAGCGGCGTCGGAGTAATTCCAAACGCCTCCAGTCCGGGCTCAACGCCCGTTACGACATTATCGACTGACAACATCCTGAGTTGATCACGCGTCAGCATCTGTCCGGGCAACCGCTCCAGCACGGCCGCCTGAAGCTCAGCGATTCCGTCAGACACTGCGAAGACTACCTTCCTCCGACCGGTCATTTCGAGCACTTTTCGCCCGATTTCGATCATCGAAAGGACCTCCGGGCCGCCCAACTCATAAACACGCGCCGCTCCGGAGCGGCTGAGCGGCCTCGGCACCCCCGCCCCTACGTCGCCCAAAGCAGCGATAGCGCGCCTGATCGCTTCAGCGACGTCAGCCACGTAGACGGGCTGCAACCGTGTCCGCGCGCTATAAACGGGCAACGCCAGCGGCACATACCGAGCAAGCGCTCCCATAAGGTTGAAGAACCCGTCTTCCGGCCCGAACAGCACGGAGGCGCGCAAAATCGTCGCATCGGGAAAATGCTGCTGGACCTCCGCCTCGCCCGCCCCGCGACTACGCCCGTAGGCGGACGGGCTGGAGACCGACGCGCCGAGCGCCGACATATGAATGAAGGACGCCACCCCTTCTGCGAAGGCCAGCCGGGCCACACGCCCCGCGCCGACGACATTGACGGCTTCCAGCGCCCTGCCCCCAAGCACTGCCGCCAGATTAATGACAGTCGACGCGCCACGCAGCGCCGTCGCGACGGCGCTCTCGTCCTGTACCGGCGCATAGAACGGAGCGATCTGCCCAACGTCGCCAAGTGACCGCAGTCGCTCGGCCAGATCCGTGCGACGGCAAGCGATGCGCACGACAAACCCGTCCTGTGCGAGTTTCCGGACCACATAGGCGCCAAGAAATCCGGAACCGCCGAATACGGTTGCGATACGCTGACCAAGCTCCATCATTCATCCCCCGACAAAGCACTTGCGACACGAACGCGCAGCGCCCTGCGGCGACTGAAAAGAGGCTATGAAAATCAGGGGCGAACAAGAAATTTCCGCCAGAAGGCGTTACGGCAGGCGACTTTCAGACCGTCAGCCATCTTCGAACCTGCCGCGCAATGACACGGGACGACGAGGCGCCCCCACGTCACGATGAGGGGAAACGTTCCATATGGGACAACGCCCGCACAGACGTAACGACGCAAACAGACCTGTAACCGACGGATCGACCGTCACTCCATACCACCTCCACGCGGCAACGTGATGACCGCGGCAAGACCGCCAAGCCCGGAGCGCCGAAGCTCCAGTGAGCCTCCATGAAGCTCACACAGCTCTCGACTGATCGACAGACCAAAGCCATATCCGGCCTCAGTCTCGTCCAGACGCCTGCCTTCCTGCATTGCTTGCAGCATCTCCGCCTCACCCAGTCCGTCGCCGTCGTCTTCGATCAGGATCTGCGCCAGACGCCCACCGCGAGGAGCGGAAATCCGGACTCTTGAGCGTGCATGTCGCCAGGCGTTGTCGAGCAGGTTGCCGAGCATCTCATCGAGATCCTGCCCGTCGCAACGCACCAACAGGTCATCAGGAATACTCTGTTCGATATCAAGGCTACGCTCGGCATGAAGACGCCTCAGAGCCGAGACGAGATCCTCGATATGAGGCACCACGATCTCCACCGGGTGCGCGGCGGTCCCGGCCGACGTCGCTCGCGCGCGGCCGAGATGTCGCCGGATCTGGCTTTCCATCCGCTCAACAAGTGCGGCCAGCCGCCCGTCGGCGTCGCACGCGGACTCCGCGAGATCGAGTTTCAGCGCGGCGAGCGGCGTCTTCAGGCCATGCGCCAGATTGGCGACATGCGTGCGGGCACGCGCCACAGCCTGCTCATTCGCCTGAATCAGCTCATTCAGTTCATCGACGAGCGGCAACAGCTCCGTCGGCTCGGACACGTGTATCTGCCTCAGCTTGCCCGCACGCACCTCCGCAACCATCGCCTGCAGACGCACCAGCGGGCCGAGCCCGACGCGCAATTGCGCAAACAGGGCGACGAGAAGACAAAACGCCATCCCCCCAAGACATACGAGCAACGGCGTCATCGCCCTGCGTAACGGCCGTTCGACGATCTCTCGTGGTCCGGCCACGATAATAACGGAACGACCGAGCGACGTTGGGACCGACGCCACACGGTAATGAAGTAGTCGACCGTCCCGCCCCCGCACATCCATCGGGCGGGGGAAAACGAGTTCGCCGCGCACCATTACTCCGTCTCGTCGGAAATGAGGCATACGCGGCGGGTGCTGGTTCGGTGGAGGCGGCGGAGGCGGGGGCATCGGCAGGTCCGCCCCATTCAGTGACGCCGAACGCGCGGCTCCCGCGTCGCCGATCACCTCCCACGCCCACCCCGATCCGGGGCGATTGAAGGGCGGCGCGTCCACGCGAAAGCCCGGATCGAGCGTTCCGTTTGCATCGACGGCCGACGCCAGAATCTCGATCTGCGCGTCCAGACGCTCGTCCATGTCGTGCAGAACGAGCCAGCCCAGCTCATGGCCTATGATGATCGAGGACAGACCGAAACCGACAAGCAGCGTCACACAGGTCGTGACCAGCAGACGACCGGTCAGCGAACGCGGCAGAACCTGCATCACGCGGGTCCGCCCGCAGTCAGTCGGTATCCGCGTCCGCGCAGGGTTTCGATCATCTCCGCGCCGATTTTACGTCGCAACCTGCCAATAATCACCTCGAGCGAATTGGAGTCGACCTCAGCGTCCCCTTCGTAAACCCGCTCCAGAAGATCGAGACGCTCCACGACCGCCTCCATACGCAGCATAAGGCAGGACAGCACGCGCCATTCCAGCGCGGTCAGACGCACGGGCATGCCATCTTTTTCGAAATGTCCGGTCTGCGCATCGAAACTCAGAGAGCCGCATGAGAGAACGCTGGTCGAATGCCCGGCTGCGCGACGCACCAGCGCGCGCAAACGCATAACCAGCTCCTCGATCCGAAAAGGCTTCACGAGATAGTCGTCGGCGCCCGCCTTGAACCCGCGCACCTTGTCAGACCATCCGTCCCGCGCCGTCAAAATCAGCACCGGCATGCGGCGCTGCGCAGCGCGCCACTGCTGCAGCACACTGACTCCGTCGAGCGTCGGCAACCCGATGTCGAGAACCGCAACGTCATACGTTTCGGTCTCGCCCAGATGCGCGCCGTCTTCCCCGTCCGCCGCCACGTCGACGGCAAAATTTTCTGCGCGAAGCGCCCGGGCGATGCGGTCAGACAGAGCTTCGTCATCTTCCAGCAACAGAACACGCATTACGACCTCCGAACGCCAGCGCCCTCATAGCAGCGCCACTGCGCTCCTACGCCGCGCAATCTGAACCAGACCTGAACGGCACGGTTCAGCGTGCGTCAGGAGCGCGCTGATAAACCTCCGTTCAACGACAACCTTGGAGTTTGACCATGTCGGTCGAAAAATCACGACGCTACCGGACCGCGGCCTCCGCCATTGGCCTGCTTCTGGTCGGAGGGATCATCGGAAACGGCGTGGCGTCATTTCGTCGCCCCGTGATCGAGACGGCGCCCATCGCCCCGGTCGCAATAAACAGGCTGCCGCAATCGCGCGGCCCCGTCACAGTCAAGGCTCGCGTGGCGGAAGTTTTCGGCCATGACGCCATTCTTGACGACGGCACGGGGCGCATTCTGGTTGAACTCGGCCATGGCCCGGACAGGGACGGTTTGCTGACGGTCGGTCGCACCCTCACGGCCCAAGGGCGATTCGGCCATGGCGTTCTGCACGCCAGGTTCGTGGTCGCCGAAAACGGCGATGTGGTCGAGGTCGAGCCGCCGCCACCGCCGCATCATCACCGCCACGGGCCGCCGGACGGCCGGGACGGATCGCCGCCGCCCGATGGGCCGAAGCCCCCGCCGCCTCCACCCGGCGCGGATCATGCGCAGCCGATTGCGCCGTCCACGCAGGACGTGGGGCAGACGCCGCACCAGTGAAGAGGCGCGCGAGGGCGTGTCGTCAGTTAACGTGACGGCGTCCGTTGTTCCGCGTCTTCCTTCATTAGCGGAAGATGCGGAATAACCAGCGATCACCCCTCCTCACTTACATCAGCAAAGACACGATTTTATTTAAATATTTATTATACTTATACTGCAAAAATCATAATAAAAAAGCACCGCAACACCCTCTAGGTACTTTCCCTCACATGTAGCGTGAACCCCAGATCGAGCCGGGCGGCCTCGGGTGTCCGGCCGCACATCAGGTCCAGCAGCATCTCGGCTGATTTCCTTCCGATCTCGTAGCGTGGCGTGGCGACGGTGCTCAGAGCTGGCACCGTCCAGGCTGAAGCCGGAAGATCGTTGAACCCCGCGATCGCAAGCTGCTGCGGCACCGCGATGCCCCGCCTCTGACAATGAAACAGCGCGCCTTGCGCCAGGTCGTCATTGCAGAAGAACACCGCTTCAATATCCGGGCGCTCCGCCAGAACGCGGTCCAGAAGCGCGGCGCCAAGGGCTACCGAAGACCGATCCGGCACCAGCAGTTCGTAGGGGGCGTCCAACCCGACTTCCTTAAGCGCGCGCCGGAATCCGGCCCCGCGCGCCAGGGTCCGCGGGTCCAGTTGCGCCGCCACAAAACCGGTTCGCCCATAGCCGCGTCCCGCAAAGTGCCGCGCGATGGCGGCGCCACCTTCGTCCTGCGAAAAGCCCACGGAATAGCTGCCCGCCTCACCACTCAGCTCCATCATTTGCACGACCGGCAACGCAGGGGTCTTCAGCAGATTCAACGTTCCCGGCAGATGGTCGATGCCGGTCAGCAGCACGCCATCCGGCCGGAACGCCAGCAATCCACGCAATTGCCGTTCCTCTTCCGCTGGAGCGTAGTTGGTCGTCGCCATGATGATTTGATAGCGCTCCTCCGACAGCACCGCGTCGATGCCGGCCAACATTTCCACAAACACCATATTGGTAATGGATGGGACCAGCACCGCGACATTCATGGACCGTGCGGAGGCCAGCGCGCTGGCCGCGCGGTCCGGCACGTAGCCCAGAGCCGCCGCTGCCTTCTCGATCCGCGCCCGCAGATCAGGACTCAACCGGGCGGACCCTCGAAACGCGCGGGAGACACTGATCATGCTGGTGCCGGCCGCCGCCGCCACGTCTTCGATCGTCACGCGGCCCTTGACGGGCATGCGTGGTTTCCGGCCGGCCATCGATCAGGTGTCCCTTCAGTTTCCGCTTTACAGACAAAATATGTTAGCGTTAACAATAAGCTCAAAATCAATAATCAAGGTACGAACAGCAGCTTCATAAGCAACAATCAAGAGAAGCTCCATAAACAACGTATCGGGGGAAGTATGGCCAGCCTTTCCGCGCAGGTCCCACGGCGCCGCTGGATTATCGGCGGGCTGCTCGGTGGGGGCGTGCTTGTCAATTATATCGATCGCATCAATCTCTCGGTCGCGGCGCCGCAGCTCATGGCGGAGTTCCACCTCACGCCCACTGATATCGGACTGCTTTTCAGCGCTTTCTTCTGGTCCTACGCGCTGCTGACGATCCCGGCCGGCATGATCCTCGACCGGTTCGGGGTCACATCGGTCGGGCGCTGGGGCGCGTTCCTGTGGTCCATTGCCTCTGCGGCGGTGGCGTTCGCCAGCGGGTTCGGCGGCATCTTCATGGCCCGCCTGCTGTTAGGCGCGGCCGAAGCGCCCTGCTTCCCCGCCAACGCGAAGGCCACGGGCTACTGGTTCCCACGTCAGGAGCGCTCTGTCGCGACCTCGCTCTTCGACGCAGCGGCGAAATTCGCCAATGTCATCGGCGTGCCCCTTGGCGCATTCGTAGTGGTGAATTTCGGTTGGCGTTGGGGTTTCGGCGTCACCGCCGCGCTGAGCTTCTCTTATTTCGTAGCATATTACTGCATCTATCGAGATCCGTCAGCGGACAAGAACCTCTCGCGCGAAGAGCACGCGTATATCCTCGACGGTGGCGCCACCCCGGAGGGCGAATCTGCGAGCAGCGCGGGCTCCATGCTGGTTTACCTGCTCCGCCAGCGGAAAGTCTGGGGCCTGAGCCTCGGCTTCGCAGCCTATGGCTACACCTTCTACCTCTTCCTCACGTGGCTGCCGGGTTATCTGGTGCAGGCGATGCACATGAGCATCCTTGAATCCGCCGGTTACGCCGCAATTCCGTGGGCCTGCGCCACAGTGTCGGACATCGTGTTCGGCGGCCTGCTGGTCGACCGCCTGATCGCGGCCGGGCATGACGAGACCAAAGTCCGCAAGACCGTGCTGGTTGTCGGGATGCTGTTCGGCCTCTCCGTGTTCAACGCCACACAAACCACCGATCCCCGCTGGGCGATCTTTTGGATATCGATCGCCCTGTCCGGTCTCGCGGCTTCGGCCCCCATCGGCTGGTCCATCCCCTCGCTCATCGCGCCAAAGGGCGGCACCGCCACCATTGGAGGAATCATGAACTTCCTCAACAATATGATGGGCGTCATCGCGCCGATCGTCACTGGGCTGATCGTCGGCGCCACCCATCATTTCGAGGCTGCGTTCCTCGTCGCTGGCGTGATGCTCCTGTTCGGTATCTTCTCCTATGTGGTCGTCCTGGGGCGGATCGAACCGATCCCGTCGCCCGCATGAGCGCGGTGCGCTTCATCGTCGTCATGGGAGTCTCAGGCTGTGGAAAATCCACGGTCGCGGCACTTCTGGCCGGACGATTGGGCTGGGAATTCATCGAGGGCGACGCCCTCCACCCTGCCGCAAATGTCGAGAAGATGCGTCTTGGCGTCCCGCTGGACGATACGGATCGCGCGCCCTGGCTCCAGAAAGTGGCCCGCACGATCCAGGATTGGCGGGCTGCGGACAAGACCGGCATCATCGCCTGCTCAGCTCTGCGCCGACGCTACCGCGAGACCATCGTCAGCGGGGCGGACGATGTGCGCTTCATCTACCTGCGCGGCAAGTCCCCGCTGATCGCGGAGCGTCTCGCCGCCAGACAGGGTCACTACATGCCCGTGAGCCTGCTGGAAAGCCAATTCGCCACGCTCGAAGAGCCCGACCCGGACGAGCCCGTCATCACGATCGACACGGGAGCGCCGGCTGGCGAGCTGGTGACCGAAGTGCTCGGCACATTGCATCTGGCGGCCTGACGGGCCGGCCAGGGGAGTCCATGAGATGATACATACCGTCCTGAACGAGGTCACCGCCCGGATCATCGAGCGAAGCCGCCCTTCGCGCGAGGCTTATCTGAGGCGCGTCTCCGACGCCGCGAGCAGCGGGCCCGTGCGTCAGGCCCTGGGTTGCGCCAATCAGGCGCACGCCTTCGCGGGGTGCGGCACGTCGGACAAGGAAAGACTCCGCGACGGGCCGGGGGCGAGCCTCGCCATCGTTACGGCCTACAACGACATGCTCTCCGCCCATCGCCCTTACGAGAGCTATCCGGAACTGATCCGCGAAACCGCGCGCGCGGCGGGTGGAGTGGCGATGGTGGCGGGCGGCGTGCCGGCGATGTGCGACGGGGTCACGCAGGGCGGGCCCGGAATGGAGCTGTCCCTGTTTTCCCGTGACGTGATTGCGTTGGCCACCGGCGTCGCCCTCTCCCACAATACGTTCGACGCCGCCTGCTTCCTCGGCATCTGCGACAAGATCGTACCGGGGCTGGTCATCGGGATGCTCGCCTTCGGACATCTGCCGTCGGTGTTGATCCCCGCCGGTCCCATGCCGTCCGGCCTGTCAAACCCAGAGAAAGCACGCATCCGCCAGCTCTACGCCGAAGGCAAGGCCACCCGCGCCGACCTGCTGAAGGCCGAAGGCGAAGCCTATCACGCCCCAGGCACCTGCACGTTCTACGGCACCGCCAACACCAACCAGATGCTGGTGGAAGTCATGGGCCTGCACGTGCCAGGCGCGGCCTTCGTCCAACCCGACACGCCCCTGCGCGAGGCGCTCACCCGTTTTGCCACACAGCGCGTCCTTTCCCTGACGGCGCTTGGCGATGAATATGCGCCTGTCGGGCGGATGCTCGACGAGCGCAGTTTCGTCAACGCCATCGTGGCGCTGCATGCCACCGGAGGCTCGACCAACCACACCATCCATCTGCTGCCCATGGCGGCGGCGGCTGGAATCATCCTGACCTGGCAGGATCTGGCGGATCTCGCCGCGATCACACCGCTGCTCTGTCGCATCTATCCCAACGGGCAGGCGGACGTGAACCATTTTCAGGCTGCTGGCGGCACGCCCTTCCTCATCCGCGAGCTACGCGACGCCGGGCTGCTGCATGCGGACGTGGAGACCGTGATGGGCCGAGGTCTGGACGCCTACGTGAAAGAACCCTTTCTCGATGACGGTGCGCTCGCCTGGCGCGACGCGCCGGCGGCGAGCGGCGAGGAGACGGTGCTGCGCCCGGCCTCCAGGCCCTTTCAGCCGACCGGCGGTCTGGCGCTGCTGAAGGGTAACCTCGGTCACGGCGTGGTGAAGACCTCCGCCGTCGCACCGGAGCGTCACGTCATCGAGGCTCCGTGCCGTGTGTTTGCTTCCCAAGAGGCCGTGCAGGCGGCCTTCAAGGCGGGCGAGTTGCACGGAGACATGGTGTTGGTCGTCCGCTTCCAGGGGCCGAAAGCCAATGGCATGCCGGAATTGCATAAGCTGATGCCGCCGCTGGGTGTCTTGCAGGACATGGGATTCAAGGTAGCGCTGGTCACGGACGGCCGCCTGTCCGGCGCGTCGGGCAAGGTGCTCTCCGCTATCCATGTTACGCCCGAGGCGCTCGAAGGAGGACCGCTGGCGAAGCTGAGGGACGGTGATATCGTCCGCGTCGACGCCGTCGAGGGCAGCCTCGACGTCCTGACGCCGCAAGCCGAATGGGACGCCCGGACCGAAAGCGTCGCGGATCTCACCTCTGGTCATTACGGTACCGGGCGGGAACTGTTCTCCCCGTTCCGTCATCTGGTCGGCCGCGCCGATCACGGCGCCAGCATCTTTGCATTTCATGAAGAACCGGCATGAGCCGGGGAGGAGTTAACATGAGTCAGGGTCATATTCAGGACGGTCTGGAGCACATCCTGCGCCTCGCCCCGGTGGTCCCCGTGGTGATCGTAGAGAGCGTAGCGGAGGCCGTGCCGCTGGCTCGCGCCCTGGTGAAGGGCGGGCTGAAGGCCATCGAGATCACCTTGCGCACCCCCGCGGGGCTGGACGCGATCCGCGCCGTGGCGGCGGAGGTGGAAGGGGCTGTGCCCGGCGTGGGCACCGTGCTGACGCCCGGTCAATACAGGCAGGCCGCCCAGGCGGGGGCCAGATTCGCCGTCTCGCCCGGCGCCACGCCCAGACTGCTGGACGCGGCGGAGGACTCCGGCCTCGCCCCGCTGCCGGGCGTTGCGACAGCCTCCGAGGCGATGGCGCTGATCGAGCGCGACTATCGCTTCGCGAAGTTCTTCCCTGCCGAGGCGGCGGGCGGGGCGCCATTCCTTGCTTCCATCGCCTCCCCTTTGCCGCAACTGACCTTCTGCCCTACCGGCGGCATCACGCCGGACATCGCGCCGAGTTACCTGAAACTGCCCAACGTCATCTGCGTCGGGGGCTCCTGGATGGTGAAGCGTAGCGTGATCGCGGCGCAGGACTGGGACGCCGTTACCCGCGCCGCCGAACAGGCCGCAGCAATAACTGGCTGAGTGACGAGTTTCGTTTCATGCAAGCCGCGCTACCGATATTCGGTGAGCGCGGCTTTGTTTTTTGAGCCAATATTTACAACAACCATTTCATATAAAATGATTTTAACGAGTCCACTTCAAAATCACTTATTCGTGTCCGATCCGCCGATCACCTTTGCAGGATCTCTTGTTAGCGTTAACATGATGCTCATAATGAACATTAGTAAGGTTGTGAATGACGAGTTGTGCATTCAGGCAGTGGCGTAACACGAAGAGAACAAGCGCGGCGGCGCTGATCGGATATTGCGTTGCAGTCAGCGCGTCGGCTCACGCGCAGGGCTCAGGACCATCCCCCACCCAGCACGATGACAGCGGGCCTCATGAGGCCGTGACAGAGGACGCGACACCCAACCAGTCATCGTCCGCGTTGGCCATTTCAGCGGACGATCCACCCACCCTTTTCGGCAATCCCTATAACCGCGCCCCGTCTTCCCTGGGTACGACCCGCCATGCCGTGACGCCGGTCCCCGACAAACCTTTCTTTCCGGCGTCGTTCCAGGACTGGCTGAAGCAAACGACCATGACCGGCGACTGGGGTGGCGAGCGCGTGCGGCTCCAGAACGAAGGTATCAACATCTTCGGTCATTATCTCGAGGACAGCGCCGGAAACCCGGTCGGCGGCCGCGGGCGCACCGTACGGTACGCGCATGAAGTAGCCGTTGGGGCTGATGTGAATTTCGCCCAGCTCACGGGCCATAATATCGGAATCTTCCATATCCTCATGACTGAGCGCGCCGGGCAAGGCATCGGGCAGCAACTGCCGGCTCTGAACAGTCCGCAGGAGATTTTCGGATCGGGAGAGACGATCCGTTTCACGCGGCTCTCGTTCGAAAGACAGTTCGGACGATATGTCGACGCCGAGATCGGGTGGATCAATACGGAAAACGACTTCGCTCAGTCCACGACCCATTGGGGCATGAATCTGTATTGCCAGTTCCAGACAAATGCGATCTGCGGCATGCCGCAGGCGATCGCCAGCAATTCCGGTTATGGCTATTACCCGACCGCGCACCCCGGCGCGTATATCAAGGTCTTTCCTTTTGGAGATCAGCGCATGCTGGTCTCCGCCGGCATCTACAACGTCGATCCGACGATCTCGAATACAGGCTATGCCTGGAAGATGGGGCTCCACGGATCGACGGGCGCCTTTCTGCCGTTCCAGATCGGCTGGCATTTCGGCGGCACAGACACGCACGGCGCGTTGCCGACGAATATCAAGGTCGGCGGCTATTGGGACACCTCTGAAGTCAATAACGTCTACGGCCAGTTCAGAGGATTCCAGATCGCCGGGGTAAACGTAGGCAACCTGCCGATCGAGAAGGTCCGCGGCCGGTTCGGCGGATGGTTCGAGGGCGACCAGATGCTGCAGCGTGACCGCGCAGATCCGAACCGCTCGACGATCGCGTTTCTGTCCTTTACGTGGGGCGATCCCAGAACGGCGATCGCGCCCTATTACATCACCTGGGGCATTGTCCGGAAAGGCACGTTCTGGAACCGCCCGAACGACACCATCAGCATTGGCGGAAAATTCAATTTCGTAAATCCCAAGCTTGGGATTTACGCCGCCGATCTTCAGCGGCAGGGTTACACTGACATTCTCAAGCCCAGCGGCGAGCATGCCGGTGAGATCAACTACGGCTATCGCCCGGCGCCCTGGCTCACCCTGCGTCCGGGCGTCCAATATATCTGGCATCCGGGTGGCACGAACCGCTACCGCAACGCCCTGCTGCTCGACATGGAAATGGGGACGACGTTCTGAGCCTCGCTATCCATTCTGTTGTATTCAAACTGCAAGGATTCATCCCGATGTCGGTTCATCTTTCCGCTCGTCGCCACATCAGACGCCTCGCCGTGATGGGGACAATTTTCTCGTCCGCATACGGCGTCGCGACCGCAGCGCCTACGGTGTCCGTGGCGCCCTGGGGGCAACTGTCCGATGGGAGTCAGGTCCAGATCGTGACCTTGAAGAACGACAAGGATGTGACGGTACGGGTCATCACCTATGGCGGCGTCATCCAGTCGGTCGTGACCCCGGACCACGAAGGGCATCTCGGCGACATCGTGCTCGGCTTCGGCAAGCTTGAGGGATATACGGTCGACTCCGCAAAGGGAGGGCTGTTCTTCGGCGCCATGATCGGCCGTTACGCCAACCGCCTCGCGGGCGGCGACTTCACGCTCGATGGCAAGAGCTACCATATCGCCGTGACGGCGCCGCCCAATGCGCTGCATGGAGGCAAACAGGGCTTCGACAAGAAACTCTGGACGCTCGCCGGGCGCCGGGTGGACGGCAAGACGGCGTCCGTCACGCTGGAGCTCGTCTCGCCGGACGGCGATCAGGGCTTTCCTGGAAAGCTGACGACGAAGGTCACATACAGCCTTGATGACACCAACGCCCTGACGCTCCATTACACGGCGACGACCGACGCTCCGACGGTCCTCAACCTGACGAACCACAGCTACTGGAACCTCAATGGCGAGGGCTCCGGGTCGATTGCTCCGGAAATATTAAAGATCGACGCCAACCGCTATACGCCCACCGATCCGACGTCGATCCCGACGGGCGAGATCGCGCCCGTCGCCGGTACGCCGCTCGACTTCACGAAGCCCCGCGTGATCGGCGACCGCCTGCGCGATTCTTTCGCCCAGATGATGTATGCGCGCGGATACGACCACAACTGGGTGATCGACGGCCCGGCCGGCGAGGCCCCTCGGCAGGCAGCCCATCTTTACGACCCTCGCTCCGGGCGGTCGATGGACGTCCTGACGAGCCAGCCGGGTCTGCAGGTCTATACGTCGAACTCGCTGGACGGCGGCTACGCCGGTCTGTCCGGCAAGGCCTATCGCCAGACCGACGCCATCGCCTTCGAGGCTGAGCATTTTCCCGACAGCCCGAACCATCCGTCATTCCCGACGACGGTGCTCCGTCCGGGGCAGACGTTCGATTACACGACGATCTACCGGTTTTCGAATCAGTGAGATGATTGATCGAAGCCGTGCCGGGCTTGACGTAACAGCGCGTCGGCGCCGCGCCCATTCTTCCAATCCGACAGTCCTGGAGACGACATGAACACGCTCCCTCGCGTACCGAAGCCGGTTGTGCTGACGGCGCTCCTTGTCGCGTTGATCGGCGTCGCTCTCACCATTGGTGGGGCATGGCTGTCGACGTACGGCGACACGCCCTATTATCTCATCTGCGGCATTGCGATGCTGGCGACCGCTTTTCTCCTCTATCGCGGCAAGGCGGCGGCTCTCTGGGTCTATGCGGCGATCACGCTCGGCAGCCTGATCTGGGCCGTCACCGAAGCTGGCTTCGATTTCTGGTCTCTCGTCCCGCGCAGCGACGTGATCGGCATTATAGGCATATGGCTGCTCCTGCCGTTCATCAGGCGTCCGCTGGGAGCCACCCGCGCAACGGTCGCCCCGCTTGGCGCCAGTCTCGTGCTGACGGTCCTGGTGATCGCATTCTCGCTGACTCAGGACCCCTACTCCCTTGACGGCAAGCTGCCGACTCAGGTCGCCAACGCCGCACCGGGCGACGCCGCTGCGATGCCTGATTCTGAGTGGCACGATTGGGGCCGCACACAGTATGGCAACCGCTTCTCGCCCTTGAAGCAGATTGACGCCTCAAACGTGGGCAAGCTGAAAGTCGCCTGGATCCTGCGGACCGGCGACCTCAAGACGGCGAATGATCCCGGCGAGACGACGAACGAGGGCACGCCTGTCATGGCGAACGGAACCCTCTATCTGTGCTCCACCCATCAGAAGCTGTTCGCGGTCGACGCGACGACCGGCAAGACGAAATGGGTGTTCGACCCCCATCTCTCCGTCAATCCCGGTTTCCAGCATCTGACCTGTCGCGGCGTGACCTATCACGCTACGCCAGCGAGCGCGCTGACGATTGACGGGCAACCCGCGCCGAACGAGTGCGCGCACCGCATCTTCCTGCCGACCAATGACGGCCGCCTGTTCGCCATCAATGCCGATGACGGCTCGCGCTGCCCCAGTTTCGGCGACAACGGCGAACTCAACCTGCGCGATGAGGGTATGCCCTTCACGCAGGCTGGCGGATGGGAGGGCACGTCCCCACCCGTCGTCACCGACAGGCTCGTTATCCAATCGGGCGCTGTGACGGACAACGGCTCGGTGCATGAACCTTCGGGCGTTACCCGAGCGTACGACCTCTACACCGGCAAACTCGTCTGGGTCTTCGACACCGGCAATCCCGATCCGAACCAGATGCCGGGTCCGGACCACAAGTTCGTGGCGAATTCACCGAACTCCTGGATCACCTCGTCCTACGACGCCGCGCTCAACCTGATCTACATCCCGACCGGCGTGCAGACCCCCGACGAATGGGGAGGTAACCGTGACCAGAATTCCGAACGCTACGCCTCCGGCATCCTCGCGCTCAACGCCGATACCGGCAAACTCGCGTGGTTCTACCAGACCGTTCATCACGATCTTTGGGACATGGACGTCCCCTCGCAGCCGAGTCTGGTCGATATCAAGCAGAAGGACGGGACCGTCATTCCCGCGATCTACGCACCGGGCAAGACGGGCAATGTCTTCGTTCTTGACCGCCGCACAGGAAAGCTGATCGTCCCCGCTGATGAACTGCCGGTCCCGCAAGGCGCCGCCCCCGGCGATCATGTCTCTCCGACGCAGCCTTTCTCTGACCTCTCGCTCCGCCCGAAAGCGCTCCTGACAGGCGCTGACATGTGGGGCGGCACCATGTTCGACCAATTGGTCTGCCGGATCGCCTTCCACCAGTTGCGCTACGAGGGCACCTTCACGCCTCCCTCGACCCAGGGCACGCTGGTCTTTCCTGGCAATCTCGGGATCTTCGAATGGGGCGGTCTCGCCGTCGATCCGCAACGCCAGATCGCCGTCGCCGACACACTCTCTCTGCCGTTCGTTTCGCGCCTCGTGCCGCGTGGGCCGAACAATCCGCTCTGGCCGTCTCAAAACAACGCGGGCGGAACCGGAGGAGAGAGTGGCATCCAGCATAATTACGGCGCGCCATACGCCGTGGAACTCAACCCGTTCGTCAATCCGTTGCTGGCGAAGGTCGGCCTCAATATGCCCTGCCGTAATCCGCCGTGGGGCTATATGGTCGGCATCGACCTGACCACCAACAGGGTGGTCTGGAAACACCGCAACGGCACCATACAGAACAGCCTGTATGGAAGCTCGCTGCCGATCACGCTCCCGCCGGTGGAGATTGGCGTGCCGGCGCTTGGCGGGCCGCTGGTCACCGCGGGCAACGTGGCGTTTCTCACGGGTTCGATGGACTACTACATCCGCGCCTACGACGTGACGACGGGCAAGGTGCTGTGGCAGCAATCGCTTCCCGCTGGCGGGCAGTCCACGCCCATGACGTATGCCGTGAACGGCAAGCAGTATGTCGTTTCCTATGTGGGCGGTCATGGTTCGTTTCCGACCAAGCTGGGCGATTACCTGATCGCGTGGTCTCTTCCCGAAGGGAAATAACAAGTTCATTCGAGGATATTTAAGGCGGAGCAAACATGCTTCGCCGCTCTCGGGCCTTGTGTCCGGTCCGGTGCTGTCCTTACTCATTGAGGACATTACCGGGCACATAAATCTCGACGCCAATCCGTCGGAACGGGCCATTCGACCTGTGACACTCGGTCGCAAGAACGCCCTTTTTCCGGCGGCAAGGGCGGCGCCAGCCGGTGGGCAATCGTTGCGCCACTGACCGCAACAGCCAAGCTTAATGGTATCGAGCCGTTTGTATGGCTGCGCGACTTACTGACACGCATGATCGACGGAAACCCTGCAGCCCGGATCGGCGAGTTGCTCCCATTGGCCCAAATCGCCAGCAGCTGATTTAGGGGGGTAGAAGGAAGGTCTGCTCCTGGACGGGAAGACATAAAGGCGGTCATTCAGCGTGCCCGCGATAGCTTATAACTCCATCGATTCTACTCTGAGCAGCGATAATCTTGGTCTGAAATGGCATCCACTATCGAGTTAGTAGAAAAGTCGAGAACTGGTCTTTCCAATCGTCGTGCCATCGCGATAGTGCCGGTCTGTTTTTGATAATATCATCGAGAGCCCACCGCATGCGACGCTGGTCGATCTCTGGCGTCACCGCCCCATCCGGGCATATGATGTAAAAATCGCCTTTTCGCAGGCGAGCGACAAAGTAAGCGATAAGTTCTTCGGCCGTCCATGCCTCATGGGGCTTCGCAGTGCCCTTCGATTTTAGGGCTTCATTCATTGGCGTCCATGTGTAACCAGGAACAAAGAGGTGGGCGGTCACCCTGCCGCCTGCAATCTGGCGCAACTCATGCGAGAGTTGCTCCGTCAATACTTTCACACCAGCTTTGGCAACCGAATACGCCGCATTCCCGGGTGGTGTTGTGATGCCTTCCTTTGATCCTAAATTAATGACCGCCGCAGGATTGTTTTGTGTGATCATGCGCGGAACAAAAATTGTCTGAGCCGAAAGGATCGAGAAGAAATTGACCTCTAGCTGATGCCGCCATGCAGGGACATCGTCCCAAGGGCCAGCGCCTGCAATGATGCCGGCATTGTTCATCAAAATGGCTATTTCCCCAAAGACGCTGTAGGCCGTGTCGCTGAGCCTGCGAAGGTCCCCATCCGAGGTAACATCGCCAACAACCATCTCAGTCGGACCGGCCACACTCAGTTCGGTTGATAATGCACTTAGCGCTTCTCGATCGCGGTCGAACAGGCAAAGTCGCATACCGAGTCTGGAAAAATGGCGCGCCGCCGCTGCGCCGATCCCTGCGGCCGCGCCAGTGATTACGGCTACGCGGCCAGGAATGAGAAGTGGGGAAAAGTCCGTCACCGTTGATAACCTTCATTAATATTTCAAATAATATTGAATTTTCGAGCAATACCGGTCGACAGTCCCATTATCGCGAGGCCACCAATCGCAAGCGCCCCCGCAACCAGACCTGTCGAAGGCCAACCCAGGCCAGCGCTGATGGCCAAACCACCTGTCCAGGCGCCAATCGCATTCGACAGGTTAAAAGCCGAATGGTTCATCGCAGCTGCGAGAGCCTGAGCATCCTGAGCTACGTCCATGAGTCGAGCTTGCAAGGCGGGTACAAGCGCGAAACCAATGCCGATCAGGAAAAGCCCGAGGGCTGCTGTGACGGAGCCTGTTGCAAAGAAATAGAATGCGCTGAGAAACACGATATTCCAAACAAGGATGCCGAAAATTGACGGTATCAATGCCCGATCCGCGAGCCATCCTCCGATAATGTTGCCGACGATCATTCCCAGGCCCCAGAGGGCCAGGTAAATTGGGACCTGCCCGTTCGAAACATGCGCGGCTTCGGTAAGCGTCGGCGTTATATAGCTGTAGACAGCAAACATGCCACCGAAACCGACCGTCGCCACACCAAGAGTCAGCCAGATTTGCTTACGGCTGAAGGCTGATAACTCATGCATCGGGGACGCCTTGGCATCCGCGTCGATCGTGGGAATGAAGCAGAATAGTAGACAGGACAGCAGTAAGCCGCCAACGCCCACGACAAAGAACGCCGAACGCCATCCAAAGGCCTGTCCCAGCCAGGTTGCTGCCGGCACGCCAATGAGATTAGCCGCTGCCAGCCCGAGCATGACATGCCCAATGGCTTGAGCACGTTGTGATGGAGGCACCATGGCGGCGGCAACGATTGATGCTGTGCCATAATAGGCGCCGTGCGGTAGCCCCGCCAGAAAGCGCGCAACCGCCAGCCCCCAAAAGCCGGGTAAAGTCGCCGAAGCAACGTTGCCGATCAGAACGATCGCGGCCAGCATCATGAGGATGCGACGCCGTTCCATACGCGCTGTCATTATCGCAAGAAGCGGAGAACCCAGCACAACCCCGAGCGCATAAGCACTGATGAGATTGCCAGCTTTTGGCAGAGAGACATGCGTTGAGGCAGCCATGTCGGGCAACAGCCCCATCGATGCGAACTCACCGGTGCCAATGAACAGGCCGCCGAGGCCAAGGACAAATTGTGCAAACCCCGACCCGCGTGGCGCTTGCGCCACGTTGCGGCTTTTTCCAGCCATATTCATTCCCACTCATGCGGTGAACGCGTTATCGCGACACGTTCAATTTAATGGGTTTGGCGCGGTATCGCTGCATCATGGTTCTTCAATGACGTGTTCATCTGGACTCAACACCAGCGTTCATTTTAGATAAAGATATGGCCAACCTTACCCGCACGGATCTCGGCGATCTCAATCTGGTCCGGGTTATCGCGCGCGCCGGTGGCTTCAGGCGCGCCGCGCTCGAACTGGATATCTCCCCTTCTGCCTTAAGCCATGCCGTACGGAATCTGGAGGCGCGGCTCGGGGTCAGGTTGTTTAATCGTACAAATCGAAGCGTGACACCGACTGACGCTGGCCGGGCGCTAATTGCCTCACTCGTTTCCGGTTTTGGCGCAATTGAGGACGGTCTGGAGGGCATTAACCGCTATCGGGATCGTCCAATCGGACGTCTACGTCTTAATGTACTTACAGATGCGGCGCGCCTGATCCTTGCACCGACCCTTGCAAGTTTCATCGTTAAATATCCAGACATAAAGATCGATATTACCGTACAAGACGATTTCATTGATATTGTCACCGAAGGTTACGACGCAGGCATTCGCTTTGGTGGCCGGGTGCCTGAAGAGATGATCGCGCAATCGATTGGTCAGGATCTGCGTTGGATCATGGTTGCGTCCCCCGCCTATCTCGAGAACTCGCCGTCGATCTCGCATCCGGCCGAACTTGCTGTGCATCGCTGTATCGGCTTGCGTACAGGAACCGGCGCGCTTGACCGCTGGGAACTGGAACGCGACGCAGAGATGACGACTGTAAATGTCGACTGGGCGGTGATCGTCAGCGAAACCGCACTAGCGATCGAGTTGGCGGAACGCGGCGTGGGGATCACGTATTGTCAGGAGCGTCGCGTTGTCCGTCAGATTGAATCTGGCGAGTTATGCGAAGTTTTGCCGGAGTGGTCATCGTTCGGCCCAGCATTCCATATCTATTACCCCAGTCGGCGCCAAGTGCCCGGGGCCTTACGCGCACTGATTAACCACCTGCGATCCAGTGTTTGATAGGGTGCAACACTTTAGATCGATGGTTTGACAGAAGAAATTTATCCATGCCGCCGAGGACGATCCCTTCAGCCTATTTTTTAAGAAGACGGGATTGGGGAAAGAATATCCAAGGTCTAGACAACGCATCAAATGGATTGGTTACTGATGTCGGCGATGCTAGCGGCTGTGTTTAAGCGGCTGGAATAATGGTCGGCCGCATCTTCCGCCACGTCCGCTATGCGAAACACTTCTTCCTGAATCGTACGACCGAGATCAAGGGCGAATCCTGCTATTAATCGTGCGACCTTCAGACGCTCACTTGCTTGCTGGCGTTCACCAGGATCGCTCGGAAGCACACAAAAAAAGGCGCAGACCAGGCCGTAGGGCGGTCCCGTGGCGGACAGACCACGAAGATCCACGTCACGCTGAGGCCGCCGAAAGGCTGTGGCTCTTTCGCTGACGTTCGGACAAAGACTCAGCGCCACCGAAGCAGAGCCTTTGCTCGATGAAGCCGATCCCAGGACCTTGACCGCCGACAAGGCTCACGGCGCCGATCTATTCATTACAAATTTGGAGCCCGACAGGTCGCGCCGGTTGTTCCGTCAAGAACAAACCGGCGCAATCAACGGAAAAAGCAACTTCCCGCTTTATAAAAGCAGAAACACCACCGAACGCTTCTTCCCAGGTTGAGGCCGCGCACAGACACTGCGACAAACTGCAATCGACCTTTCTTGCCTTCGCTCAAGTCGCTGTCGCTAGCATCAAGCTTAACGACCGACACCCCTTAGCCTCTACCTTGCTGAGGCTAACGCACTCTGATTGCGGCGAGGGCAACGATCGGTCTCGCAAGAGAGGTCCGCCGATATCCGCGCGCCAGGCCCGCGCGCTCTTAGTCGAGACGGGCGGACGGGCGGGCCACTGCGTCGACCAGATCCGCCAGCAGCGACATCATCCCGCGCCAGAAACCGTAAAGCTCGATCTGATGCTGGCGATACAGCATGACGTGACCCAGCCGCGCGGCCAGCCCCCTCATCCAGCCGCCGCCAAATACACCGCCACCCGGCAGCGTGCCCCAGCCGTTATAATCGCCCAGCGCCACGATCGCGCCCTTGTTCCGGAACACGCACGACGGAACAGGTTTGCCTGAGCGAAGCAGCGCCGGAATATGCCGCGCCAGATGATGCGCCTGCTGCCGTGCGACCTGCGCCGTCGGCGGCAGAGGCTCGTCCGCGATATAGGAACAGTCGCCCATCGCAAAAATCCGCTCGTCGTCTATCGATTGCAGGTTTGGATGAACGACGATCTGCCCTGAACGACCGAGCGACAATCCGCCATAAGCCTTGGTCACGTCGGGCGCCTTCACGCCTGCAGCCCACACCCGCAGCGTAGCGGGAACGTGGGTTCCGTCCTTGAGGCTAAATCCCTCCGCGTCGGCGCCAGACACCATGGCGGAGGTGCGAACGGTCACGCCAATGCGTTCCAACTCCTTTTCAGCCGCAGCCGACACACTTTCGGGGAAAGCCGGGACGATCCGTGGTCCGGCCTCCAGCAGCGTGATCCGCATTTTCGGCGGCGACGCGCCGAACGCGTGCAATTCGACAATTTCAATCGCCTTGTGCAGCTCCGCGGCAAGCTGCGTGCCTGTCGCGCCGCCGCCGACGATGGCGATATTCAGCTCGCTCCCCGTCGCATAGGCGCGAAGAAGCTCCATACGAAATTTTTCGTTGAACCCGTTCGCTTCGACAAGATTGTCGATGAACAGACAGTGCTCCGCCACACCGGGCGTGCGGAAATCATTTGCGCAGCTGCCGATGGCGAAGATCAGCACGTCATACCCGATCGTGCGGCTCTCGAGCACCACCTGACCATCCGACGCCTGTAGCGGACCGAGCGTGATCTCACGCTTTTCCCTGTCGAGACCGACCACGTCGCCCGGCCAGAATTCAAAGTTATGGGCGCTCGCCTGCCCCATAAAACTGATACGGTCGTTCTCGTTCGACGCCGTGCCCGCTGCAAAGCAATGCAGCATCGGCTTCCAAACGTGCGAAAAGCCGCGATCGATCAGCGTAATACGCGCTTCACCCTGTTTCCCGACCGTCGCGCCGAGCCGCGTCGCCAGAGCAAGCCCGGCGACTCCGCCGCCGACAATGACGATTCCGGTTTTCGACGACATCAGTTCCGATACCTCTTCGCTGTAGAAAACGCCCCCTTGCCGGGGGCTGGACCGGGGCGGGAAACGCCCCGGCCGACCCAATCAGAAGAAACCGAGCTTCTTCTCGCTGTAGCTGACCAGCAGGTTCTTGGTCTGCTGGTAGTGTTCAAGCACCATCTTGTGCGTTTCGCGACCGATCCCGGACTTCTTGTATCCGCCGAACGCCGCATGCGCGGGATAGACATGATAGCAGTTAACCCAGACGCGGCCAGCCTGAAGGCCCCGCCCCATGCGGTAACAAGTGTTGGCGTCGCGCGACCAGACGCCGGAGCCAAGGCCGAACTCTGTGTCGTTGGCGATGGCCAGCGCCTCCTCTTCCGTCCTGAACGTCGTCACCGCAAGAACGGGTCCGAAAATTTCTTCCTGGAAGATACGCATTTTATTGTTACCCCGGAACACGGTCGGCTGCACGTAGCATCCATCGTTGAAATCGGGGCCAAGATCCGGCGTCGCGCCTCCGGTAAGAAGCTCTGCGCCCTCTCCTTTGCCGATGCCGATATATTCGAGGATTTTCTGCTGCTGCATGGTGGAGTTCTGCGCCCCCATCATGGTCTCGGGATCGAGCGGGTTGCCCTGTCGGATCGCCTTCACACGCGGAAGGGCGCGCTCGATGAAGCGCTCGTAGATATCCTCATGCACCAAAGCGCGGCTCGGGCAGGAGCAGATCTGCCCCTGATTCAGCGTGAACATGGTGAAGCCCTCGATCGCCTTGTCGAGATAGTCGTCGTCGTGGTCCATGATATCGGCGAAGAAGATGTTCGGCGACTTGCCGCCCAGCTCCAGCGTGGCCGGGATCAGGTTTTCCGCAGCGGCGTGCGCGATCATCTTGCCCGTCGGCGTCGATCCGGTGAACGCGATCTTGGCGATGCGCTTGCTGTTGGACAGCGCGGCGCCGACGTCGCGGCCAAGGCCGTTGACGATGTTCAGCGTTCCCGACGGGAAAAGATCGCCAATCAGCTCCATAAGGACGAGAATGCTGGCGGGCGTGGTCTCGGCAGGCTTCATCACGACGCAGTTGCCCGCGGCGAGAGCCGGCGCCAGCTTCCACGAGCCCATCAGGATCGGGAAATTCCACGGAATGATCTGGCCAACAACGCCGAGAGGCTCATGGAAATGATAGGCCACCGTGTCTTCGGTGATCTCGCTCAGGGCGCCTTCCTGTGCGCGGATACAGCCTGCGAAATACCGGAAATGATCGATGGCGAGCGGAATGTCGGCCGCCAGCGTTTCGCGGATCGGCTTGCCGTTGTCCCAGCTTTCCGCACGGGCGAGCAGGTCGAGATTGGCTTCCATCCGGTCTGCCGCCTTCAGCAGCGCGAGCGAACGTTCGGTGGCCGACATGCGCGACCAGACCGGGAACGCCTTGTGCGCCGCGTCAAGCGCGAGTTCGATGTCCTCAGCCGTGGACTGGGGGACTTCGCAGATGACCTTTCCGTTCACCGGCGAGGAGCTTTTCATATACTCGCCCTTCACGGGCGCCTTCCACTCTCCGCCGATGAAATTCTCATACCGGGACTTGAAGGGTGGTTCCTGATTCACGGCCATATTGGCGCTCCGTGGTTCTGATCGATGCCATTCCGGCAGGACGCCGGATCGAACAAACAGGACCATTTTGGTCTTGTTATCTATATACGTCGCTATATAGATAATTGACCCATCGCAAGGGGGAGCTTCGTCACGCTGACGTGAAAAATGGCACCGAGTGCCATTTTTTGCGGGAATTCATTCACTTGCAATAAACGCAACCCTGATACGCAAATAACCCGACATAAAATCGTCCAGCGTCGGCCGACGCCATGCAGGCCCATGTGCATGGCTGCCGCAGACGACACGTGCGCAAACCTTCCGGCTGAGAACAGTCTCCGTCACGGCGACCTGAATCGCGGATTTTGCGCCAGTTCGTCAGCAAACCGGATCATCGCCGCAAGCGCCAGTTCCACGTCGTCATCGAGAACAGACTCCGCCGGGTTGTGGCTGATCCCGCCTGCGCAGCGAATGAACAGCATGGAGACCGGCGCAATCGCCGCGATGTTCATCGCGTCGTGCCCCGCCTGACTGACAATCAACGGCGGTTCATACCCAGCGACATCCCGCACAGCGCCTGAAAGCGCCTCGTTCAGCATCTGGTCGCAGACAGCGCCTGCGAGCTGATGGCGCTCCTCCACCGCGTGACCGACGCGCCGCTCGGCGCAAATCGCGGCGGCGGCCGCGAAAATCTCCGACGCGGCCCGATCTCGGGTCTCTCGCAGCGCCGCACGCAGATCGAGGCTGAACGTGACCGCACCGCTCACGATATTCGTCGCAGAGTTCTCGCCCGTCGAGAGCCACCCCACGGTCGCCACCAGATCGACCGGCCCGCGTGCGGCGATCTCTTCGATGGCCAGCACTATGGCCGCCGATGCCGTCAATGCGTCCCGCCGCTTGTGCATCGCCGTGCCAGCGTGGGCCGCCATCCCTTCGACCGTAAAGTAGTAGCGCGCCTGCGCGGCGATGCTGCTGACCACGCCGAGCGGCAATCCCGCCTCTTCGAGAGACGGCGCCTGCTCGATATGCGCTTCCAGATACGCCGCAACCTCGCCCGGCGCGCGGTAAGCGTCCGCGAAGCGATCCGGGTCAACGCCCCAGCCCGAAAGCGCATTGACCAGAGACACGCCGCCACGGTCCGAAACCGCCAGAGCGTCGGGCGGCAGCACGCCCGCAACTGACCTCGAACCGAGCATGTAGGACGGAAAACGCGATCCTTCCTCGTCCCCGAAACCGATCACTTCCAGCGCGAACGGAAGCCTGCGTCCCGCACGGTGGAAGGCGTCGACCAGCTCGACGCCAAGCATGACGCCCAGCATTCCGTCATAGCTACCAGCGTCCTTGACGCTGTCGACATGCGAACCGACCAGCAGTGCGGGCGCCCCCGGCGTCAGCCCTTCATATCGTCCCAGAATATTTCCGGCGGGGTCGAGGGAGACGGTCATTCCCGCCTCCTGCATCCAGCTGGTCGTAATCTCGCATGTCGCCTCATGCCCCGGACCGAGAAACGGCCGGAAGAGATGATCGCGCGTATCACTGAACGGCCAGCGGCTGAGCAGGTCGCACCGCGCGACCGCGCGCGCTCCCCCCGGTTCCATCGCCGCCGCGGCGGCGAGCGCGACCTCTGCGTGCCGCGTCACAGCCCGACACCCGGTTGCGGGAACAGCCACGCCTGAGCAACAGCCAGGCTCGTTCGATCGGGCAGGGAATAGGACATGACTGCGAAGATGACGCGCCGCTTCAGGAAAAGCAATCGAGCGGCCTGCAGCAGGGGCTGTGCGGTTTTCTCCGTCAGCCGCAGCGGGCTCAGTTCTCGCGCGCGGTCAGCCAGGTCGCGTGTGTGACGCCGTTTTCCGTTTCCAGAAATTCGACCACCCGGTCCAGTTCCGCCGTCTCGACGACGCTGCTGCTCAGGACAGCGGAAATTTCTATGCTTCCCTCCCCGCGATCAGACAGCGTCACGTCGGCGACCGGAAAACGCGCCGCCTCCAGCCGGTCGACTAACAGGTCGCGCAGCAATCCGGCGTGAGCCTGATCGGTCAGCAGGCTCACGGAATAAGTGGCCTCGGCGGATCGCCCTACGACCGGCACACGGTCGATCGCCTTGACCAATGGCCTCAGCAACGTGTTTCCCGCGATGATGAACAGGGTAAGCAGCCCGGCCTCGGCCACCAGATCGGCGCCAGCGCAGGCCCCTACGGCGGCGGAGCACCACAGCGTCGCCGCGGTGTTCAGACCGCGTATATTGGCCCCGTCCTTCATGATGACGCCTGCGCCCAGAAAGCCCACCCCGGACACGACATAGGCTATCACGCGCACCGCGCCGTCATTGCCCGTCAGGCGCACGGCGAGATCGACGAACGCGGCTGCGCCGAGCGCGACGAGAGCGTTGGTGCGTAGTCCTGCCGTCCGCTGTCTGTATTGCCGCTCCGCGCCGATCAGCGTTCCAAAAATGAACGCAGACAGATAGCTCGCGCATGTATCGAGAAAAGACCGGGGATCGAACGTGGCGATGAAATGCATCGGGCGCCTCTGCCGCCTTGGCGAACGCCAGAGGGGCGGTGCGCCGTCGCGTAAACGAGGCGAACCGTGACCAGAGGCGACGACGGCGTCAAGCGACAAACATGTGTCGCACGACGCCGCGATGGCCGCCCGCTGAGATGCCCGCCGTTATTCGTTCCGCAAAGCGGACGCCTCCTCCTCCCGCGTGCCGAACGGAGTTTCGCGCAGTTCATCGCGCTCATTCATGCTGCCGCCAGGATCGCCAAGATTATCCTGCAACCGAGCATCCTCGATAGGCTGCCCGTCCGGGCCAAGCGGAACAGCCGGATCGACAGGCTCCTGCCCCGCTTCCGGGTTTATCTCCATTCCAACGAGGTCGCCCGCCGCCTCCAGATAGCCCTCCGGCCCGCAGGTCGGCTTTCCATCAGCTTCCCACAACGCCTTCGCTCGCGCCTTGATCCGCGCCTGCAATGATGGCGACTCTTCCAGAGGATTTTGCATGTCGTTTCTCCCTTGCGACGCCGCCCTTCGGACGAGTACGACCGAACGAACAAGCACGTTCAGAAAGTATAACGCATCGGGAGCCGATCCGTGCGCTCCTTTTCTCATGAACTTCCGCCTGATGAATTGCCGTTCAAAAGCGCTTCTGCGGGGAGCAGGCCAGCCATGGTCCATTTGCCGATTTCGGACTCGGCTCACCAGGTAATGACCCTGCCTGCACGGCCACTGACTACAGAGAACGTTCCAGGCGCCAGTCATGTTACCGAGAGATATTCCGTGCTCTTTCGTTGAGAACGGCCAAAACGAATTTCATCAGACGCTTTGGCGCCACAACATCAACGCCTGAGCGGCCGTCTGCAACTGCAATCACCTCGTGAGGCCACGACGACCACCATCTGTCTTTCTTGCCTCTCCAGACATTATTTTTCATTTCCGAAAAAAATTTTGACCGGCGCAGGGTCATTTCGATAGCGCTGGCGTCCGTGCGCGCAACTGTAATCCGGAGCGGACGCGCTCGGTAGCACTGCACCCAAACCCCAACAAACGCCCCGACCAACTCGGGCAGGACATACTCAAGACCACTGAGCATATATAGGAAAACACAAATAGCGAGCAACAGACCGGCTACGGAAAGTGCTTCTGCAATCCCATAGACGGGAAATATCAGGTCGCGAAGAACTCCGTAGCGAGATGTTATTTTATATTCCCCTGCTTCAAGCAAACTTTTTCTCCACGCCACCCCCCTCTGACTATCACGGCGCAGGAAGCGTCCATCCCATAAGAGCGTGTTCGATCAATGCCCCATTTTTATCCATCCAGGCCGACGCTTCGTGATTGACGCCAGGGCTGACGCCGTAAAATCTGCGCGAATAAATTACGCCCATACCGCCACTTTCGACCAGCTGAAGACGAGCGAAGGCAATTTCAAGCACGCCGGCGTCAGACAACGCTGCTTCTGCGAAGTAAATGGCTGGTTTCTCGGCAGTAGCCTGAACAGCGTCAACTTTCAGGATTTTTCCGTTCTTCTGGTATAGCGCAACCGTGTTGTTGGCTATTTCCGCCATGCGATCCGCTGAATGTGCGTCCGGATACCGGACGATCGTCATCATCTCCAGCCACTTCTGCAGATCCTCCTGCCCTTCGGGCGTGAATTCCTGCTGATTTCCGCTTTGCCACCGGAACAGGTAATCGGATCCCCTGAAGGTAAGATGGTCAGTCACCGTCCCGGCTCCTTCCGCTTCGACGCACACTACTGGAAGCGTGGCGCAGACCAGAAACGATCCGCAACACGTTTTAAGGAACTCCCGTCGGGAGATACGCGGCATCGGCTTGGTCATCGAGTGATCGTCTTTCGAGGTCCTGCCTGCACGATTGCTTCCAGGCAAAGGGTGGCGGTCGCGCTCAGCAAGCCGACAAGCAACATACGTACAATCATGACTGGCGCCTGACTGAGGTCAAGCATTTGTCCGCATGAATGAATTCCGCCCATTCGACATAACGTCCCCAGCATGGCTGAATACATGCATGGAGAGGCTATCATGACTGAAAATATCAAGCCCGGCTCAATCGAAGACCGCGCCATCGGCGCATTCGTGGGCCTCGCCATAGGCGACGCTCTCGGAACGGCGGTCGAGTTCCAGCCCCGCGGGACCTTCGCACCAGTCACCGGGATGCGCGGCGGCGGCGTGTTTGGCCTCAACCCGGGCGAATGGACCGACGACACATCCATGGCGCTCGCACTGGCTGACGCTTTGCTGGAGAACCCTGATCTGACCGATCCGGCCGGCGTCATGAACCGCTGGCTGAGATGGTACATATACGGCGACTACAGCCATAACGGGCGGTGTTTCGATATCGGGATTCAGACATCGGGCGTGCTGAGGGATTGGGAGACAGAAGGCCTCCTGCCCACCCATGACACTGACAGCGCCGGCAACGGCGGAATCATGCGCCTCGCCCCTGCAGTTCTGGCGCATCTGGACGACAGGAGCGCCGCCATCGACACGGCGCGCCGACAGAGCGATATGACGCACCGCAACGCCTCATGCCGGGCGATCGCGGGCAACATGGCGGGCATTTTATTCGACCTGATTCACGGGAGAACGGAGCCGGTCGCGCCGCCAGATATCGCCGCCCGTGCAGAACGCGATGTGCAGTCGACCGGCTATGTCGTGCACACGTTCGAGGCGGCCCTATGGGCCTGCGCGCCCCAAGACGGATTTGCGGAGATCATGTTGCGTGCAGTGAATCTTGGCGACGACGCCGACAGCGTCGGAGCCGTGGCGGGACAGATCGCCGGAGCACGTTACGGCCTTGGCGCCATCCCCGCCGATTGGCTCGCCGACCTCGCATGGCGAGACGATATCATCGACAAGGCGCGATCGCTGATTTGAACGCACCAAGGAGGCGCCGGCATGTCACGAACGCGGACTAACTGACGAAACGCTGGCCGCTTCCGAGAGAGCGAAATCTCTGCATCCCCCGCTCGCACTTTAGGGTCGATCAGCATTCAGGGTTCTCCAAAAGCCTAATCGTTAATTCAACAGGTCTCCGCGTTGAGGTGGACGATGGGGATCAAGCGTTACGAATTGAACAAGGCGCAATGGGAGCACACCAGGATTCTGCTGCCCAGGAAAGCGAGTGACCTAGGGCGGATGGGGCCGGACAACCGTCTGTTCGTCAAAGAATGTTTGTGGGTATTATGATCTGGCGCCATGATGATGAGTGGGAGCGGGTATTCACCGCGCTGACTGAGCAGGCTGGCCGTTCAAGACGCCTGATGCTTGATGCAACCCATCTCAAGGCGCACAGAACGTCAGCGCCGCTGCTGGAAAAGGAACTTTTCTCCGCCATGCCGGACGAAAAAAAGGCGGCCTGAACTCAAAGTTCTGCGGCGTGTCGTCAGATAAGCCATGAGATTAGTGCGTGAGGGTTGTACTTTCTGTCTGGCTGTGATGTGTGTTTCCCGGTTTTGGAGGAGGCAGACGGATGCGGCGCTATGGTTTACGCGATGACCAGTGGGAGCGGCTAAAGGATCTTCTCCCCGGTCGTGAAGGCTATGTCGGCGGCACTGCGCCGGACAACCGCCTGTTCGTGGAGGCGGTGCTGTATCGCTATCGCGCGGGCATTCCATGGCGCGACCTTCCGAGCCGTTTCGGGGACTGGAAAAACGTGCATCGGCGTCTGCGCCTCTGGAGTGAAAAGTGGCGTCATAGAAAGGATCTTTCGTTATCTACCCGCTGATCACGATAACGAATACATGATGATCGACAGCACCATTGTCCGGGCACATCAGCACAGCGCCGGAGCCCTCAAAAAGGGGGTAAGGATCAGGCCATCGGACGATCCCGGGGCGGACTGACGACAAAAATCCATGCCATCTGCGACGCTCTGGGCAATCCCGTGGGGATCGATATCACACCGGGTCACGATGCGGATATCAACCGGGCGGAGCCGATGCTCGAAAACATCGATCCGAACGCCTTCCTGGCCGACAGGGCCTATGACGCGGACAGGTTGATCAATCGGCTGACAGAGCGCGGGATTACCGTAGTCATCCCGCCAAAACGCAGCAGAACAACACAACGGGAAACAGACTTCGTCCTTTACAGGGAGCAGAACCTTGTCGAGCGGTTCTTTAATACACTCAAACAGTTCCGCGCTATCGCAACGCGCTACGACAAGATGAAATCAACTTTCCTCGCAGCCGTCCAGTTCGCTTCAATCATCATCCTACTTAACTGACGACACGCCGTAGAACCTTTCGGGCCTTGAGCCTAATCAAATCTACTGACGGTTCATCATTGGTAATCGCAACTCAGAAGTTGCTGAGCGCTACCCGCTTCCAATGGTTGGCGGCCACACAAACGTAGTGGTAATCCGCGTCATCCGTGAACTGTCCCCTCGTGCACGCAGCCGAAGATGAGGACGGCGTCGTCAGCGTCTCGATATAGCCACGCGCCGTGATGGTGGCGCTTGCTTTGACATCTCCCTGTATTGAGGCTCCTTGCTGCATTTGCACGGAGTTGACGAAGCTCGTTCTTACGTTGTCATAGAGCGTCCCGTTTCCTGGACTCCAGCCCCACCCGAGAATCGGTTGCCCAGAAGCGCTTAGAAAATTGAGCTGCCCGCCCACGCCGAGAAACGCGTTCCCCTTATTATCCACGATCAGCCCGTAATTCGGAGCCTCCGCACTTCCACCAGCTGCGATGCCAATGCCGTGAAAAAAAGGCTTGAACTTATCAGAAACCTTTATGCTCGGATTCCAGATGATCTGGCCACCGAGATTACCGATATTCGGATCCCATGGGAAACGGGTCGTCGGCGTACCGCTATTACCTCCATCCGCATCCGTATACATCAAGCGTACCGATTGCGACCGGGTATTCTGATCCGGATCCGGATTGTCCGACATCATCGTGTCACGGTACTGTACGAACCGCACCGACCCGGCGTAGTTCGCTCCAGGGCGCGGCGCGAAGCCGAGATGCAACAATCCGATGAACGAACCCGGTTGTTGACCAAGATCGCCGTAGGCGAACAAAGACGACATCCAGCCATTCGGGCCGGGCGCGTAGAATGTTGGTGCGTTCGGCGCCATGTTCGTCGCCACGTACCCCATCGGAGCAGCGCCCCCCCCTTGAAGCAGGAAACCAAAACTGTCATTGGCCAGTGGCGCGTCTCCGTTGAGATTGACTGTCAGCCCTTGTAACGTCGCGGCATAGGGCGTTTTATTGTGCGATACAAAATCCCATTCGTTCGCACACTGGTGGACCTGATTGTACAGTTGCCCATTCGGTGCGTTGATATCGCCGTGCGTCTGCGCAGGGTCATCTATCTCGCAAAGCTGGTAGTTCGGGAACGCCTTGGTATAGACACCGAACAAAATCGCCGGGGCGCTGATGTTTGAAAAAATGGTATCAAGCCCGACTGGGCTTCCATCCGCTGTGGCTTGTCCGGGAACGAGCCGGGTCGGGTGGTCGCTGCCAAGGAACTGCTTCTGAAAATAAACTGCCCACCCAGTATCAAGTTGGATACTACTCACAGTTCCGTCCGGATTTGTAGTCCAGCTGCTGATCGTGCCCATCCACGTGTTGGGCGGTTGCATAAACGTGCCTAGGCCCGCAGTGTTGGGCAGCCATGACATGAGCCAATTGTTCTGCCACAACTTCGTCAGCGCGACTGCGCGCTCGTTTGTCACGATGTTCATACCAGGAACGATGAACTTGGCCCAGTATGCGGGCAACGCAGGCGAAAACGACGCGCCCGTTGCGGTGAACGTAACCGTATGCGTGTTGCCGCTCGGATCCTTGATCGCCGAAGAAGCAACGAATTTCGGGGGAGCCGAACCGGTGCGCTCCTCACGTGCCACAGCGTCAAGTTCGCCGTAATTTACGAGCCCCCACCACTGACCCGCTGTGACGCCAGAGCCCTGCCCAGCCGCCATGCCGTTCATATAGACGGCATCGACGACCGCCTGAAGCCCCCCGGCAACTGGCTGGCCAAAATGCCATAAAAATGCGTCGTTATCAGCTCGCTGGCCACCGAGCATGATCACCTTGGACCATGGAATGTTATTACCATCCAGATCGCGCGGCACGTCCCAGTCATTTCCCGCGGCATCTTTTCCTTGAAAGATGCTGAGAACCGGCGCCGACCGCTCGGTTCCCCCGTAATTCGGCATAGCTGTGAACTGACCACTCGAGCCTCCCACCGACAGGCTAGCTGTGGTCGTCCTAAGTGGAACCGTCACGTTACCCGTACCATCAAGGCCAGCGATACCGTTCGGCTGATTGATTACGGAAGAGGCATTCTGGACGAGCGACGCGAATTGGTCGTTCGCATTTTGGTATATGAGGGGCGTTTTAGTGGATGTGTCGCCCGCAGCACACCACGCCACCCCTAACGCGATCGGCACGCTAACCAAGAGGCCTTTGGCAAGATTTGATACCGTCATGCAAATCTCTCCTTTCGGAATAGCAGGCACTTAACGTTCTGGCGTGCAATCATAAAGGCCATGCACAACAAAAATCACTCTAAAGCGAAAGATCGAGCGGGTGAGGATCGCTCCGTCGATATACGTAGCTCCGATCCGCAGGCCGCTTTTCCATACTTCCATTACTATCAGGTAACTGCATTTCAGCCGAGATCGACTCATGGCATCGAACTTGCAGCCGCCAGTTTCCAACACGCCAATGCATCAGCGTTGCTCATTTCATACAACTGCTCTAACCTCACGCTCCACGTGAACGAAGCACAAAGGCTACACGGTCGTGAGTAAGGTTGGATTAGTACTTTTTGTAAAAAATGAAATAAGAGACATATATTTTTGGATTTCATGGCATTTGTCTTGCGGCTTCGACGAACTCATCATCTTTGATGACTACTCCGATGACGGTACCTACGAACTTCTATCAATGATCAGTGAAGAATTCCCAGTTAAGCTATTTCGCGCCGAACCTGGACACGCGTTCAACATTCGACAAAGAAATACTTACGTAAAAGCAATAGAAATTAGCAAAAAAGAATTTGACTGGGTTCTTGTTCTCGATTCAGACGAGTATCTAAATTTAAAAAACCACACAAATGTCAAAGATTTTCTTAATGATTACGATGATTTTTCTGGTATCGCAATAAATTGGTGCTGCTACGGAAGTTCAAATCACCTCGTATACCCAACAAGCCCGAACGTATTTACAAATTATATTTCACATTCCGAAATCGATTTCGAGTATTCATGCGTGCCAAAAAGTTTTTTTAGGCCAAAAAATACGAATGCAAATTATATAAATCCCCATAGATTCGATGTCGACGGAAATTACGTTAATGTTGAAAAAAAGGATGTCGTCTGGAGCGAGGAAAAAGACGCCGAACTACTGTTGCCACCCGTATGGGAGATCGCAACCATCAACCATTACATAACCAGGAGCTGTGAACATTTTTTAGAAAAATACAGGCGCCGCGTTGATATTCGGAATTCGGGAATGGGAATTTCCCTGTTCAATTACCTTGATCAGAACCATATTCGAGAAGAAAAAGATATTGAGGTCTACGCCAAGGCGTATAGATTTATATTCGAAATACAAAATTTGATTCATAGAAAATTGTCGAATCAGCTCCTGAAAAACGATATTTTCAAGTCTCTGATCGGTTTTGCATTTTCTCATGCGCCCATGCTAGAGGACAAATTTTATGATCTGCGCTCTCATCATGGGAGCCATCTCTGCATCGATCGGGCTACACGATTTCTAACCCACGCCGACGTCATAACTAGCGAGCATGAGCGAATAGTATGTTTTGAATCGAAATATTTACCCGGAACACTGTTCATATTTCCCTCTGAAACGTTGAATTATATCGCTGCGAAGTTCGAAGAACGCGTATCTATTATCCAATCTTACGCGATTACTGATATCTGGAACAAAGATTTGTCGCTCGTGAACCAGTTGACGCAACGTGTGATGTGCTGCGTATCCGGAAATTTTTCCGGAAACGTCGAAGTCGACCGAAATTTTGTTTCTAATTGGGAACGGTTCACCTGCGACGAGATCGAACGACCTCAGTCGGACCATGTCGCATTTATTATCCACATCATTGACGATGTTCTTCGGCGACTTCGATCCGGCGAACCTTTGCCGGAACAGATCGATCCGGACATTTTCGCTTTCATCTGGTCGTTACTACCTTTTGAGACGCTTCAGACCTTATTCACCCTCAGCGGGTTCTGCCATGTTTCTTGGATGCGGCCACAACGTCGATTCGCAATTTGAAAAAGATCTTCCTACATTGGCCTGCAGTTTATTGAGACGGCATGGACGATGGATAGAAAGGACAATTCCGGGCGATAGCCGGATCGACGCTGGTTGCAAAGGCAACAATCACGTCAATCACGCGCCCCGGGCCTCAAGAAATTTCGGAGCAACTGTCCCGCCGTTTCCATCATCTTTGAAACGCGCCAGCAACTCTGCGATCACGTCATACAACGCGTCCGCATCTCCTTCGCGCAGGAACTGAACGTTCTTCGGCAGATCGGTCACGCCCCACCAATCGACGACGGTCATGCCCATGGTTAGCTCGCTTGCCGTCTCCACCCGCACATTGACCAGCCGCCCGCGATACAGATCCGGGCGCAGCAACCACAGAACGGTGTTCGGGTCATGCAGCGGGCCGCCGTCCGTGCCGTATTTCGTCGCTTCGAACCGCTTCTCGAAGCGCAGCCACCCCGCAACCACCGACCCCACGCGATTCCCGATCGCCTCGAACCGCGCCAGACGCGCGGCGGAGGTGTGCAGGCTGTGCGTCAGGTCGAGCGGCGCCATCACGAGTTCGACGCCGGAACGCAGGACCATGTCGGCCGCATGCGGATCGACATACACGTTGAACTCGGCGGACGGCGTGATGTTGCCGACCTCGGCGAAGGCGCCCGACATGGTCACGATACGCCGCAGCCGTGTCCTGAGCGCTGGCTCGCGCGCGAGCGCCAGAGCGACGTTCGTCAGCGGACCTATGGCGCAGATGGTCACCTCGCCCGGCTCGTTCTCCATCACCGTACGAATAATGAAATCGACCGCATGGCCGGGCGACGACGCGCGACTGGGTGGCGGCAGGTCCGCGCCTTCGAATCCGGTGCGCCCATGGACATGGGTTGCGTCCACTCTCTCGCGCAGCAGCGCTCGCTCCGCGCCCGCGTGGACGGGCACGTCCGGCCGTCCGGCGAGGTCGAGAGCCTTGATCGCGTTCTCCGTCGCCTGCGCCACGCCGACGTTGCCCGCGACCGTGGTGACGCCCAACAGTTCGATCTCAGGGCTGGCCAGCGCCAGCAGAATCGTCAGCGCGTCGTCCTGACCGGGATCGGTGTCGATGATGATCTTCGTGGCCATGGTCGCCTCCGTTGTGCCGTTGGGCGTTGAGGTGTCGCGAATGACCGGGGGCGTCAAGCGCCAACGAAGTTCATCTCATGGAGGATTTTGCAGCGAGACGTCCGCCGCACCGAAAACCGGGCATGCTTATAGCAATATCTGCCGAGCGGATTGAACACGGCGCTGCTTAACTGCCTTCGCCACGGAGGACCCCATGACCGAAGCCGCTCGCGGACATTACCAGATAAGGATGCAGCGCGTGCTCGACCACATCGACCGTCATCTGGACGACGATCTGAGCCTTGATGCGCTGAGCGCCGTCGCCGCTTTCTCGAAACACCACTTCCACCGCCAGTTCGCGGCGACCTTCGGCCTCTCCATCCATCGTTACGTCCAACTCGCCCGAATGCGGCGGGCTTCACACCATCTGGCGTTTCATACTGCGGCCAGCGTCACAGAAATCGCGCTGGACGCCGGATATCAGGCGCCGGATGCTTTCGCACGCGCTTTCCGACAGCGTTTCGGCCAGTCGCCCACCGATTTTCGGAAAACGCCGGACTGGAAAACGTGGCTTACGGCCTTTGGGCCATTCATCGACGCACGGAGCAGGCATATGGCGAATTACACATTGAACGACGTCGTCATCCGCGATTTTCCCGCCACTCCTGTCGCCGTCATGACCCATCTAGGCGATCCTCAAGGCATTCCCGGCACGATCCGACGGTTCGTCACGTGGCGTCGATCTGTCGGATTGGGAAAGACGGTGAGCGACACTTTCACGATATTCTATTGTGATCCCCGAAGAACGTCACCGACCCAGTTTCGCCTCGGCTTATGCGCAGCAACAACCAGAACGATCCCTCCCAACGATGATCGTGTGACGCAAGACCTAATCCCTAGAGGGCGTTGCGCCGTTTTGCGCGTCATCGGGAGGAGCGACGACCTCGAGCATCCGGCGACTTTTCTTTATCGGAACTGGCTGCCCGGCAGCGGAGAGGAATTGCGCGATTTTCCTTTGTTTTGCCAGCGCGTCACGTTTTATCCCGATGTGCCGGAGAATGAGACTGTGACGGACCTGTTCCTCCCTCTCGTTTGAAGTTTGGCGACGGAATGACGGAGTAAGCTGATCGTCGGTCTCACGCGCCAGCTGCATGGCCTCTTCTGAAGACTGCTCGGGTTACAATGGTGAGCTGGGCGCCTCGCCCGTACGGGGGGCAGTCAGAAATATTGAAACGATTTCGAAAAGAACTCCAGCTGCATCTTGCCGTTTCAGAAGCACGACACCTCGCCGACATCGCGGCCCTGCGCCGCTTTCGTGCATTGGTTCGATCGGATTTTGAAAGGCTTTCTTATGCTGAAGACTCAGTACATCGCCCTTGGCGCGGCCTGCGGACTCGCGTTTTCCGCCATCGGCGCTGCACACGCGCAGAGCGCAGCTGCGCAGCTTCCCGCGGGCACGGTCCTCTCCACCCAGCCTGCCGGCAGCGTGCCCGTGACGGCCCCTGCCGATCCGGCTTCCAATCTGGCGACCAAGGGAACGCAGATCGTGAAGGGGGTCACCGGCAGCGCGACCAGCGCAACGCCGGGGGCTCTGGATGAAAACGGCCTTCCGTCCCTGTCGTCCGCCAGCACTGGCAACGTCACCGGTCTGCTCTCCTATTGCATCAGTAAAAAACTGGTGAACAGCACGACCGCACGCAGCACGGCGCGCAACCTTGCGAAGCGTGACGACGTAAAGAGCGATCAGGGCTATTCGATCGGCGGCCAAGGCCTGCTGCAGAATGGTTCCAGCACGCCGTTCGACATCTCCACGCTCAACAAGTCGAAGCGCGTGGAGCTGTGCAGCGATCTGGTGAAGAAGGGCCAATCGCTCTCTGACTGACGCCTCCCGCCGGGGTAAAAGTCGCGCTTGCTGGCGCCAGACCGCGCAAGAACGTGATGAAGCCGAATTCGGCGCCCCGGCGTTCAGTGTAGAAAAAGGTGACAACAGGGGGCGGTCTCGCAGAATCACCGCTCCCTGTTGTAACGCTATCAGGACATTTTATCAGCCAATGCCGTTCGGGTGAGCGTAACAAAAAAACGATATCGTTCGTTTTGGGGGCGCAAATTGCGTTGAAACTCAAAACGATTTTTCCGAACCAGATGTGGTTATACAGCCTCCGTCATGATGTTTTTGTGAAGCAGGTTGACTGCGATGCGGCGAGCCGGATGCCCCCAGACGTTTTTTCCGAAAACTTTATCCGCGTACAATGACTTGGGAACAGGCTTCATCTCGCTGTGATAGCAAACTGTTCAATCTGAAAAATTGATCCACCCGTCACGATGCAGTTCTACGCAATTCGCGTCGCCACGCCGAAATCCCGCTGACGAGCGCCCCATCCCTGCAGACCGAACCCCATGTCGCTGCTGTAAAAATTCCGCTCGCACTTCTCAAACAACGCAAAGCCGCCATACGCCTTCATCGTCACTACGCTACCAGACGTAATCGCTCGCGAATTTGCCACCCTGCGTTCCCATCCCGCAGCAAGCCCAAACCCGCTATTCCTCCTCCGCCATCGGCAAATTCGGCGTCCCGTGCCCTCCGGGGCGCATCGTCCATAACCGCCGCCCGGTCCACGCAGAATCCGAAAGAACGCGCATATGCGCTCCCTCCAGCCACACGGCCTGCGCCCCCTCCCGCCAAACCGTGAAACGGTCGATGGCGCGCACGCCGGGACAGGATGCGCGCGCAGGGCTGACCGTGACGAACAGATCCATGCCGGCGCACAGCGATGCAGGCAACGTGACGTCGCCATCGCTGCTGTCCTCAACGCGTAGCAGGACCGAGCGCCCGCCCCGTGTGAAAACGCAGACGCCCGACGCGCCGTCCTCGCCGCATGTCGCCGCTCCATCCTGCGTTTGCCCTCCTGCCTGCGGCAGGTCGCCCAGAGGCAGCGCGAAAGCCTGTTTCCAGGCTTCGCGCTCGACCCACGCGTCTCGCGAACGGCCTGCGACATAAAGTCTGCCGCCGTCACGCACGCCAATCACACCGCCATCCGCCGCCACAACGATGTCGGGCGGCGCGACCAGAAAAGGCGACAGACACCCGACCAGCATCGGCGCCAGCCCCAACAGGCGCCAGCGGCGCGACCAAAGACACAGCCAGCACAACCCCAGCAGAAATGTGGCGAGCCCCCAAGCAGGCGTCATCGGCGCCGCGATACGTGCGGCGGGCCACGCTGCGACCATACGAGCGAACCAGAGAATGACCGAGAGTCCTTCTCCCATAAAATGCAACGGCGCCGCCTCCAGATGCAGCGGCATGATTGCGACCGCGATCAATCCAGCAGGCATTACCCACAGCGCTGTCAGCGGCACGGCGATCAGGTTCGCCAAAACGAAAAATGGCTGAATTTCACCGAAATGCGCCACCGACACCGGTAAAGTCGCCAATCCGGCCAGCAAACTGGTCAGGCCGAGCATCACAACGTGGACGAGCAGACGCCGTCCCAATCCACCATCGCCGTGCAACCGCAGAAGCGGTTTACGGAGTGCTTCATATCCCGCGATCAGAGCCATGACCGCCGCAATCGACATCTGAAACGGCGCGTTCAACAGTTCGGCAGGACCGGTAAGCAAAAGCACCGCCGCCGCCGTGGCCAAGCCGCGCATCGATACGGCGCGCCTGCCGGTCAGAAGCGCCAGTACAACCAGCCCCGCCATCACGAGACTGCGCAGCGCAGGCAAATGCATTCCTGTGAGAGCAACGTAAATCGCGCCGCCAAGCAACCCCACTACTGCGGCGATCTCCTTGCATGGCAGACGGAGCGCGGCCCACTCCCACAAAGCCAGACTGGTTCGGACCGCCGCCATGATCAGACCGATAACGATTCCAAGATGAAGCCCCGCCACCGCCAAAAGATGCGCAAGCCCCGACGCAGCGAACGCCTCCCGATCAGCGGCGGGTATGGCGCTGGAAAGACCCACAAGCACCGTCGCCGCGATTGCGCCTCGCGCGTCTGGCAGCACGGCACGTATCCGAGCCGCGATGATCTCTCGCGCGGTTTCCAGGGACGACGCCGCCGAAACGCCCTCAGCAGAGAGAGACAGCCGCCCGATGGCTGCGTCCGTCGTTTTGCGGTCCATCACGCCGCCGCCTGCGGTCACCTTACGCGCTGCGTGGCTCCCTACGGGCAGGTCATCCGAAAACCCTGTGGCCGCCGCGACGCCTTTCTCCACCGGACCTAGGGCTCGCCCTCCCCCCGCAAGACCGGAGAACCAGGCCTCCCTCTGCTGATCGCGCATACCAGGAAGCGCCGGAAACGGCGGGGGACGAAGAAGCGCCCGCACCCTTATCTGATCTCCGGGAGCGAGGACCGCCACGTCGTCGCCCCGCAATCGTACCCGTAACGAGCGCCGCAAGGGGAGCATCCCTTCATCTTGCGGAGTCTCGAACAGAGCACGTCCAAGCGTGACTCGACGTAGAGACGAGTCGGCTGGATCTCCGGAACGCGGGACCAGCGTGTCCACAGCGTCCACTCGCCCGGTCACATAAACCGCCCGGCGAGGCAATTCCGGCATAGGCGGCTGGCGATGCGCACTGGACCATGCCGCGAGAAAACCGATCGAAATCGACAGCGCCGCCGCCCCCGGCAACCGCGCCTCCAGCCGCCTCCAACCCACCGCAAGCAGCACACCGCCCATTGCCGCCGCCACTAGAGCCGCCCAGGGCGCAGGGTCGTCGCGCGCTACAAAATAGAGCGACGTCCCGATGGCCATCCCAACGGGAAGCCAGAGCGGCAACCTGTGTCGTTCCGAGAGGAGAAAAAGAAAAAGGCGGCTCAACGACGCCGCCTCACTTGCCGTAGAGCGGCGCCCTGAGCGCCACACGACACATTTTTTTAGAACAGCACAGCGGCAGACTTCGAGGATTCAGGAGAGTGGCCGCCCCTCCGCCGCTCCGAAAAACACGTAGTGCATGAAGGGATCGTTTTCATACCCAGCGAGGTCCGGGTTGGCGGCGATGTACGCCTTGCCGTTGAAAGCCGCGTTCGGCTGACGCCCTTCCCGAAATCCACTCTCTCTGTAGTGGGACGCTGGGTCGACCCCTGCCTGATTTACGTCGGGATAAGCATCCAGGTACCACTGCGCGTCGAAATACAGGGCCTCACGCACTGCAGGGACGCGAGCGGCGACTTCGACGGCCACCACTTCTTCAACTGCCTTCGCCCTGGCTGGCGAGGATTTCCGTTTCGAAATCGCACTAATCTTCTTCGCAGGCGCTGCAACGACACGAGCTTTCGGCGTCGAGCGCGTGGGAGTTGCTTTGACTGCAGCGGCCTTGCCGGAAGACGTGCTCACTTTAACTCGGATCACGCCTCAATCTCCCTGATAGTTTCCTGAACATCCGCGCCCGAATATCCTAGAGACTGATCGGAAATACAATGCCACAAACCCGCATCGCGCCGTAAAAATTTGCCTCGCGCCAATGATCGACTAACAAAAGGGACAGCCGCCGCTTTTGGCCCAGAGGATGCATCTTTTTGTCCAAACGACCCACCCAACGTTTCGTCTGCCAGTCATGCGGCGCCGTCACTCCGAAGTGGTCAGGCAAGTGCGACGCCTGTGGCGAGTGGAACACCATCGTCGAGGAGGCGGTGGAGCCCACCGCCGCTGCATCCAGAAGACGCGCCACGAAAACCGGGATCAGCCTTGAGGGGCTGACGGGCTCCGCATCGCCGCCTCCAAGACGGGCGACGGGCATCGACGAACTGGACCGGGTTCTGGGCGGCGGTCTCGTCGCCGCGTCCGTCGTGCTCGTCGGAGGCGATCCCGGCATCGGCAAATCGACTCTGCTGTTACAAACGGCGTGCCGCCTCGCGCTCGGCGGACAACGCGTCGTCTACATCTCGGGCGAAGAAGCAATCGACCAGATCCGCATGCGCGCGCAACGGCTGGAGCTTGAGGCGCCCGCCCTGCAACTTGCCGCCTCCATCAACGTGTCGGACATCGTCTCTACACTCGAAAATGAATCGGACGTCGCGCTTGTCGTCATAGATTCGATCCAGACGATGTGGCTGGACACCGTCGACAGCGCGCCCGGTTCGGTCGCTCAGGTCCGCGCCTGTTCGTTCGAACTGATACGCCTCGCCAAAAAGCGCGGCTTCAGCCTTGTGCTCGTCGGCCACGTCACGAAGGACGGCGCGCTGGCGGGACCGCGCGTTATGGAGCACATGGTCGACGCCGTCATGTATTTCGAGGGCGATCGTGGGCATCAGTTTCGCATCCTGCGCGCCGCCAAGAACCGCTTCGGCGCCACGGACGAAATCGGCGTGTTCGCGATGACGGATCGCGGGTTGGTCGAGGTTCCCAACCCCTCCGCCCTGTTTCTCGCCGAGCGACGCGGCAATATTGCGGGTTCCGCAGTTTTCGCCGGACTGGAGGGCACACGACCAGTATTGCTGGAGGTTCAGGCCCTGCTATCGCCAAAGGCTGGCGACAACGCCCCGCGCCGTGCGGTGATCGGCTGGGATACGGGGCGCCTCGCCATGCTGCTCGCGGTGCTTGAGACCCGATGCGGGCTTAAACTGTCGACGATGGACGTTTATCTCAACTTTGCGGGCGGTCTGCGCGTCACGGAACCCGCAGCCGACCTTGCAGTCGCAGCCGCGCTGATATCGGCGGCGACCGGACAACCGACGAGCGCCGGGTCGGTTTATTTCGGCGAGGTCGGCCTGTCGGGTGAAATCCGGCAGGTGCCGCAGGCTGACGCAAGACTGAAGGAAGCCCAGAAACTCGGGTTTGAACTGGCGGTGTTGCCTCGTCGCGTCGCGCGCGCCACGAGCGCGCGCGTCCGGCCGCCTGCAGGTCTTACGTTAAACGAACTGGGGCATTTGTCGGATTTAGTAGCTGAAATGGGGGCGAATGGGGCGGGGGCGGAGTGAGTCACCGACGGACATTTCGAAAATACTGCAACGCGTGCGGATATTCAGTGAATCCACTTTTCATAGCGGAATTGAAAAAAGGTTTTTAAATTAATAAAAGCACGCGCCTGATCAAAATTTCTGCACTACAACTGGCGCATATCCTGAATTTTTCTTTTTGGCATTAAACACGATTACCAAAGCGGCTACGTAAAATCTGCTGCGTACATATTCGTCTGCGCTACGTGACGCCTCACAAGCTGGCGCGGGTATTTTTGTCTTTGTGAAATATTTTTTGCAAACCCCATCCTGCGACATTGACTATCGTGCAATTCATAGATCGTTACCGATAACAAAACGTCGCCTTTTCTATTATCTTTGAATTTTATCAAGTTTTTAAAATTTTTATCGGAAACACATAATTTAATATACAAATTTTGCCATCGCAAGCCGAACGACAAAGAGCCTACTCAACTATGCTTTACGCCATTTTCGTAATACACTTTTGCACCGCTCAAAATAGAAAAACCGAAATTTTATTCCAAGCAATATAGGTGTCGGGATGGCGGAAATCCACAAAACGGTCGTCGGCTGGGAGGCGTTCCAGAGAGAGTTTGCAGAAAGAATTGCATTGCCAACAACAAAAATCGGAAGCGTACATACAATTCGGATTAAATTCCTCTTCTCTCGAGTTGGACCGGCTCCACCAAAATCACAAAGATGAATCGCCGCCACAGCACAGACGATTATCGACACATGGTAAACGAGAAAATCGGCCACCAGCATTGATATATAAATGATATTCCAGCTCACGAGCCTGACCTCCACTTGTGGAAACAAACGCGGGCGATTTCGGGTGCCCGATTAAGACTTAGGGACTCACAATTCCGGTTGGTTTAACCTCTCCCTCAATTCACTCGTTGCGCCGAAGAGTTTTCCTCCGCCTGGTCACGGAGTGTTTTGGAAAGCGAGATCGAAGACTGAACAATAAACAGGCCCGACAAGCCCAGATAAGCGCGAAGCCAGCTTTCCATCGGCATGTAGATCACCGCCGCCCCAAGGGAGAGGATAGAAACGAAAAAGCATATCCAGGTGAACAGGATCCAGCTGGAAGAGTTCGTAGGGTTTCGAATGGCCATTGTGGCTCGTCCTTTTATTAATGAACGATGTTCATAAAACACAGCAGCAACTGCTGCGCAAGAAAAAATGAACGTCGTTCAAAAAAATTGCGCCCCGAAACGTTCTCTGGCAACACAGAAGCGAAGACCATTGAGCGAGCAATAGATATGGGGCGCAAAGGGCGAGACCCTGAGGAACTCAAAACCCTCATCACGAACGCAGCCGAAAGCATCATCGTCGACCATGGCATGGGCGCATGTACGGCGCGAGCAATCACGGTCCGCGCCGGTTGTGCGTTAGGATCACTGGGTTACCTGTTTGGCGGCCTTGACGGTGTTATCCTTGCAGTCAATTCACGCACACTGCAGGATATGGGCGCGAGTGTGTTCGCGCAGGCGCAGGAGATTGCAATCGACGTCAGTCGCGATCGCCTGAAGGCCCTGGCTCTGGCATATTTTCACTATGCACGCGACAATCTGAACCGTTGGGAAGCCCTTTTCGCTCTCCGCTTGAGGCCTAACGAAGAACTGCCGCCGAGTTTTCTCGCGCTGAGGGACGGGCTCATCGAACGTATCGTTACGCTCTTCCCAGCTGACATCGACATTCCAGAAAATGAACGCCCAATACTCGCGCGCACGATGTACGAGGCCGTGCATGGGATCGTCGTTCTCGGGCTGGACCGTCGTCTGGGGGGCGGCCCGGAGGATGTCGAGGCCAGAATTAAACTACTGGTTGGAAGGTTGGCTTAAAGTCACATCCGCTCACATTTACTTATAAACAGGCCCCATTTCATCGGTTCCATCAGGTCTCATGATGCAACGAGTGAAAGTATGGTGGAAAACCGCGCGCAGGTGGAATGAACATTTCAACACCCAGCACGATCACTCCCGCGACCTCGGCGGCCGCCCCGACCAGAACGAAGCCAGCAAAGACCCTGAAATATTGTGCCAGATTGAAAACACTGCGCCCGGCAACGCCGCAAGCGGCGAAAAATACAAGCGCCCCAGCGTCGCCGCCAGCCCGGAATTCTGCATCCCGACTTCCAGCGCCAGTGTTCGACAGACTGATTCGTCGAAGCCCAACAACCGCCCGCCCCAATAGCCGCCCAGAAGGCCAATGGCGTTGTGCGCGATCACGCCGACCAAAACGATCGGCCCTACGGACGCAAGTGCGGGCCGCGTCAACGCAACGATGCACGCGATGATGATCAGGATTGACGCCATCGCCACCAGCGGCAACCCAGGCTCGACGACACGCACGAGTTTCGGAGCGGCACGGTTCAGCACCAGCCCAAGCATGATCGGCGCAGCGACTATCGTCACGATGCTGCGAAACAAGCCCCAGCTATCCACGGCCACGTCGGCGGAGACAAACAGCCGCGTCAATAGAGGCGTGGCGACAATTCCGACGAGCGTGGAAGCTGTGCTGATGCTGACAGAAAGCGCGACATCGCCCTTCGACAGATAGATCATCACATTCGACGCAGTGCCGCTGGCGACGCAACCGACAAGCACCATTCCCGCAGCTAGTGCAGGCGGCATCGAGAGAACGTGCGCGATCCCCCACGCCGCCAAAGGCATGACGAGGTAATGCAGCCCCACGCCTGCCAGAACCGGCCACGGACGGCGGGCGACGCGTGCAAAATCGGCAGGCGTCAGCGTCACCCCCATGGCGAACATGATGAACGCAAGCAGCGGCGTCACCGCCGGCGCCATCGCCGCGAAGGGGCCAGACCACATGACGGCGGCAAACAAAACCAGACAGGCCCAGACCGGAAAAAGACGCGTCAGCATCGACCGACGCCCATGGCGTTCATTGACTGCAACAGGCGCACGCCCAATCCCTCAGACAGGCGGCCAGGCGCGGAACGCCGGCGTTTGTTCGGCGCGGGCGGCAAGGCGCGCAACCGCTGGAAAAGACGCCGCCCGCACATACTCCGCTGCGACGTCCTGCGTGAAGCGCCAGGCGACGCCAACCGTGACGTCCGCCTGGGTGAAGCGTTCGCCCAGCGCCCAGCCCTCTCCCGCAGACGTCAGAGCTTCATTGAGGCCCGCATACGCCGCGAGCAACTGTCGCGTCACCCGATCGAGCCATGGCCTTGAACGCTCGGTTTCCGCGCGCAGATGCAATTCGTAGACGATCTGCACCGTCTTCTCGCAGGCCGCGAGGGCCAGACCCATCAGATGAAGGCAACGGAGCCGTTCCGGCACCGCGACTGGCAGAAGGCGGCGCTCTTCCGTTACAAGCGCCTCTCCATAATCAAGGATCAGCGACGATTCCATCAGCGTCGTTCCATCGTCTACGATGAGCGTCGGCGCCTTCACGACCGGATTGATCTGACTGAATGCGTCGAAAGTTCGAATAACGGACACGGCTTCATGGTCAAACGACAGCCCCATCAGTTCGAACGAAATCGCCACCCGGCGCACGAACGGCGAGTCCAGCATACCGACAAGACGCATAAAAAGGCTCCGCTCCTGAAACGCCGCGATCCTTCCATTTTTGGGCGCCGCTGCAAAGTCCGGCGCCGGGATCACAGACACGTCTGCGGCGACTGAGAGTGGAGCGCATCGCACGCCTTCACTAAAGCGGAAGCGCTTCGGTTCGCGTCCATAGGAGCTGCTCTCAACGAAGCAAATCATCGTACCAGCACGATCGACGCGGCGCGCGCCAGAGCCGAGATGTGTAGCACGTAGTATTTAAAGAAATTTTCTTAATATGCCGGCGTACATCTAGAATTCCTGACGTAACGCCACACAAGCGCCAGCTGGCGTATCAATGATGACAATATTTGTTTATTTCGAAATAATTCTAAATAATTTCACATGCCCTCGACGCCGCAATAACAAGAAAATTTTGCAATGTTGACCTCATCGAAATCTCTATTCAAACAAACAATCATTCAATAATATACAAAGAAAACCAATCCCACGCCACGTCGCAAAAGAAGTCCTGCGTCTAACGAATTTTAAGTTTCGAAATCAAATCGAATCGTACGAATTTCCGATATCCTTTGAACCAATGTGCGTTATAAACGCGACCGCCATTATGGCCGCCCGGAGACATCATTCCTTGGCCTGGAAACCCTGCCGACCAGCCGAAGCCAGACGCGGAGCTCGTGCAGGCGTCCTGCTGGTCATCATGTTCGCGGCCAGCGCCATCGTCACACGCTTTCTGTGCACTGACGACTCCGGCTATTCATCGTTCTGGCCCGCCAACGCCGCGATGCTGGCCGCGATGCTGACGCTGCCCGCGCGACAAGCGGCCGCCGTCACCGTCGCGTGCGCCGCGATCAACTATTTCATCAACACTTACAGCGCTTACACTCCAGGCGAAGCTCTCCTGACCTGCCTGCTCAACATCGCCCAACCCATCGCAGCCGCGCCATTGACCCGCCGCTTTTGCGGGGCGCGGACCGATCTGACGCACCCCCGACGCTTCGCGGCGTTCGCCGGGATCGCCCTGTTTACCTCCGGGCTTGAGGCCGGTATCGGCGTCACGATCGAAAACCTGTTCCTGGATGACCCGGCAACGCCTTTCGCCGAGTGGGCGCAGTGGACCTTCTGCGATGCTCTGGGGCTCACTCTCGCCACGTCGCCGCTGCTGCAACTGGCGCGTTCGTGCTCATCGAGGAGCGCTGCCTACCGGATGACGACCAACGCCTTGACGGGGCTGCTGCCATGTCTGGCGCTGACTGTCCTCAGTTTTGTCTGGGCGCACTCACCCCTGTTCCTGTTTCTTTATCCGGCGCTCGCATGGCTGGCGTTTCGCGCCAGTCCCGCCGCAGTGCTGACCTCGATTTTTTTCGTCGCAATTCTGGCCTCTGCGTTCACCGCCCATGGCTTCGGTCCAATCGCCCGGCTGTCCCCGGATGGGCGCCTCATGCGGGAAGACATGCTTCAGCCATTCCTGTTCTCGCTCTTGCTGGCTGCAGTCCCTGTCAATAACGCCGTAAAGAGAATTCGTGAAAATACTCGTCGACTTTTGAGAATGAAGGAGCACCTTGAATACATCGCGTCGCACGACGCCCTAACATCCACGATGAACCGAAAAACGTTCGAAACCGCCCTCAGACTCATGGTGACGAGCCGTATCCATGGGGTCCTGCTGTTCATCGACGTCGATAATTTCAAAGCCGTGAACGACAACCTTGGCCATCACGCAGGCGACGAGTTCCTCAGAGCGTTTTGCGCCAGAATTTCCAGCCTCACGCAAGACCGGCAAGGACGCGCCGGGCGCTTCGGAGGCGACGAATTCGCCCTGATCGTGCCCGGAGAATTCTCCACTCCGCAACTCGACGCATTTTGCGAAACCATCTGCCAGGCGCTTCGGGAACCTTACAACATCGCTGGGGCCCTGCACGTCGTGACGGCGAGCATCGGCGCAGTGACGATGAGCCCCGGAGGGCATTCGGCCGAGGTGTTGATGCGCAAGGCCGACACCGCCCTTTACACGACCAAGGCGTCCGGCCGGGACGGCTATACGCTGTTCGAGAAAATGATCGTGGCCGGGGAGGCGCCGCCAGCCCTACAATACAGACGCGCGAGTGACCGGAACATCACCGCCTGAACGATCGCGGTCGTTTCCAGCCAGACGCGCAAAAATCCTCAAATCGTAAAATACTTCGCTTTTGGATTGAGGATCACCAACGCTGATGTCGATTGCTCAGGATGGAGTTGATACCCGTCCGACAGAGAGACCCCGATGCGATCGGCGTTCAACAACTTGAGAATCGGCTCCTGATCCTCAAGTCTTGGGCAGGCCGGATATCCGAAAGAGTACCGCGACCCGCGATACCCCTGCCCCAGCAAAGCATCCATCTCGCGCGCATCTTCGCCTGAGAACCCAAGTTCTGCGCGAATGCGTTTGTGCGTGTACTCCGCCATCGCCTCGGCGATCTCGACTGAAAGACCGTGCAGATACAGATAGTCCTGATAACGGTTTTGCTCGAACCAGTCACGCGCTATGTCGGACGCCTTCTGACCAACGGTCACGACCTGAAGGCCGATCACGTCGCGCTCAGCATCGTCCACGTCGCGCACGAAATCGGCGATGCATTCACCGTCCGCGCGAGGCTGCCGCGGCATAAGGAATCGCGCGACTTCGGTCGTCCCATCCTCCTCGAACAGGATCAGATCGTTGCCCTGCCCCGCAGCTTTCCAGTACCCGTAGGACGCACGCGGACGAAGAATGTCGTCAGCCTCCGCCAAAGCCAGCATCCGGCGAAGCACCGGGCGCAGCTCCTGCCGCGCCCACCCCAGAAACTCCTCTAAAGATCGGCCCTGTTTTCGGAACCCCCACTGGAACTGATACAGTGACCGTTCATTCAGGAACGGCAGAACCGCGTTCGTCTCGGCCTCGATAACCCGCGCGCCCCAGAACGGAGGCGTCACAACCGGTTCGCCCCGCGTTACGCCATGCCTGCGCTCCCGTGCCGCAGCGACATCGACCGGACCGAACCCGCGGGTCTCGGCGCTTGCCGGCTTACGTTCGGTCCGGCGCGTGGACTTGCCCTCCCGTCGCCGCGCAATCGCGGCGAGATAGTCGTCGAATTTGTCCTGCGCGATGTGATCCATCAGCGCCAGCCCGTCGAATGCGTCCCGCGCATAGGCCACGCGTCCGCTCGTCCCGTAGGCGGCGACGCAATCTTCCTCGACATAGTTGCGCGTCAGCGCCGCGCCGCCGAGAATTACCGGAAGGTCCAGGCCCTGACGGGATATCTCTTCGAGATTTTCCCGCATGATGACAGTCGATTTCACCAGAAGTCCGGACATGCCTATGGCGTTCGCACGCTCGGCGCGCGCTGATTCGATCATGTCGGCCACAGGCACCTTGATGCCCAGATTGATCACCCGGTACCCGTTGTTCGTCAGGATAATATCGACAAGGTTCTTGCCGATGTCATGCACGTCGCCCTTCACCGTCGCCAGCACGATGGTCCCGCGCGCCTGTCCCTCAAGCCGCTCCATATACGGCTCCAGATAAGCGACAGCAGCCTTCATCGTTTCAGCCGACTGCAGCACGAACGGAAGCTGCATCTTGCCGGAGCCGAACAGCTCTCCGACCACCTTCATGCCGTCGAGCAGGACGGTGTTGATGATATCCAGAGGCGGCATCTCACGCATCGCCTCGGCCAGATCGTCCTCCAGGCCCTTGCGGTCGCCATCAACGATCCGGTCACGCAAGCGTTCTGGCGCGGTCTCCGCACGCTGCTTCTTGACGGCGTCCGCCGCTTTGCGTCCCGCGAACAGCTCCAGCAGGCGCTGAAGCGGGTCGTACCCCTCGGAGCGACGATCAAATATCAGGTCTTCGGCGACCCGCACTTCTTCTTCCGCGATCATATGCAGCGGTCGGATTTTGGACACGTGCACGATCGCGCCAGTCATCCCCGCACGAACCGCGTGATCGAGGAACACGGAGTTCAGGACTGCGCGCGCCGCCGGATTCAGACCAAACGAAATGTTCGACAATCCGAGCACGATCTGGATGTCCGGAAACCGTTCACGGATCAGACGGATGCCTTCGAGCGTCCACTGACCCAGTTTGCGATCGTCCTCCACACCCGTGGCGATGGTGAAGGTCAACGGATCTATCAACAGATCTGACTGTGGCAGGCCGTATCTGTCGCACGCAAATTCGACGAGCCGCGTCGCAATGCGCAGCTTGTCTTCCGGCGTCTTCGCCATACCCACTTCGTCGATGGTCAGCGCGACCACGGCGGCGCCGAACTTCTTGGCAAGCTTCATGCGCTCATGCGCGATGTGCTCGCCGTCCTCGAAGTTGATCGAGTTGATGATGGGCTTGCCGCCATGCAGCTTCAGCGCCGCCTCGATGACCGGCGTTTCGGTGGAATCGATCACAAGCGGCGCGTTCACCGACGACGTGAAACGCCGGATGACCTCGTTCATCTCCGCCTGCTCGTCACGCCCTACGAAGGCGGTGCAAACGTCGAGAGAGTTGGAGCCCTCCGCGACCTGCTCGCGGCCGATCGCGACGCAGCCGTCCCAGTCGTGCGCTTCCTGAAGCTCGCGCCACTTCTTCGACCCGTTGGCGTTGCAGCGCTCGCCAATCGAAAAATACGCATTCTCCTGACGCAACGGCGTCTGGCTGTAGAGACTGGCGACGGATGGCGTCCAGACCGGCTTGCGCGGCGTTGGCGCCGGCCGATGGCGCCCGGTTCCCTCCGCCCGACGCCGGAGCATGGCGTCCAGTCCCGCGATATGCGGCGTCGATGTGCCGCAGCATCCGCCAACGATGTTGAGTCCGTCTTCAACGATGAACCGTTCAACCCAGCTCGCCATCTCGTCTGGGCCAAGCGGATAATGCGTCTTCCCGTCGACCAGTTCCGGCAGACCGGCGTTCGGCTGCACCGACAGCATGCCCGGCCAGTTCTGCGACAGCCATTTGACATGTTCCGCCATCTCCTGCGGGCCGGTGGCGCAGTTAAGGCCGACCAGATCAACATCGAGGCTGTGAATGACAGTCGCCGCGGCGGCGATGTCGGGACCGACGAGCAGGGTCCCTGTCGTCTCGACCGTCACCTGCACGAAGATTGGCGTATCCGCGCCAAGCTCCGCTCGTGCGATCTTCATGCCGTTGACCGCCGCCTTGATCTGCAACGTGTCCTGACAGGTCTCGATCAGTACGGCGTCCACGCCGCCCTCGATCAGCCCGCGCCCTTGCTCGGCAAGGCCGGCTTCCAGCGTGTCGTAATCGATATTGCCCAGCGACGGCAGCTTGGTGCCCGGCCCGACGGAGCCGATCACGTAACGATGGCGGTCGTCGTCGAAGCTGTCCGCAGCCTCGCGCGCGAGCGTCGCGGCGATACGATTGATTTCTCGCGCGCGGTCCTGCAGTCCGAATTCGGCCAGCGTTATGGGCGAGCCGCCGAAACTGTTGGTCTCGACCATGTCGGCGCCAGCTTCGTAATATCCGCGATGAATCTCGCGAATCAGCTCCGGGCGCGACAGGTTCAGGATCTCGGTGCAGTTCTCCTGCCCCCAGTAGTCGCGCTCGGTGTCAAGATCGAGGACCTGCACGCGCGACCCCATGCCGCCATCACAAAGCAGCACCTGCTCGCGAAGGGCGTCCATCAGGCGGGGGCGTTGGGGTTTTGCCGCTGTCATTGGTCTCTATATAATACAGCCACGACGGTGTCGTCGCCTGGACGAAAGCGCGAGCGACCCCGAACGGGCGGCCCGACGCCGGGGAGGCGGTTATCACAGAGGCCATCGACGCTGTCCAGAAAGAACGGCTCGGCGGGACGGAAGCACCGAAGGCGGCGCACCATGACTGAGTCTGATCGCAGATTGCCGCTGGATGTGATCGACGCCAACGACGTGGCGCAGATAGCGACCGACCTACGCCATAGCATTGCTCTGCTCAACGCAACTACCCAGACGCTGGCAGACGCAGGATCGGACTGGGCGGCGGTGCGCCCATTGGGTGGTGTCGGGAGCTCCCTTCGTTTCGCGGCGACCGACGCGCGCGCTGGCGTCTTCGCTAACGAGCATGGCCCTGTATGCGTCTGCTGCGGCCCACAGCGCGAGGCTACCAAGGCGCTACTCGCGCTCATTCAGGATCGCGCACGAGGGCGGTGTGGCTTTTTTCGGCGCGTCGTTGTTGCGGCGCCGACTGGCGCAGTCGACGCCATCGCGGACGCTCTTCACGCCGAGTCCGCCTTATCGACCTTATTCGCGATTCGAGCAGCCTCCCGAGCGTAAATGCGATGCTTGCAGGTCTCTGCCGCGCTCCGGCCGCGAATATGGGTCGCTTTTCGCGGTCTCTAAATATCGAAACGTTATTGTTTATAACCCGCGTGCTTCGAAGCGGCGACCGCAAATATAAAGCGAGGCGATCCGGCGTTTTGTGTGGTAGAGGCAGTTGGCCCTCCGTTAGGACGCGAAGGGCGAAGAGCAGTTTATGAGGACACTCCGTGGATCCAGTCGATCATGACTCCGGCGCATCAGGCCGTGACCCCGCAGGTTCTGACGCTCACGGTCACGCGGAGAACAGCCGTGATGAACGACATGCCCCCGCATTCATCCGCCTCCGCGCCGTAATCGCCGCAGCCCATTTCCATGGGCTGGAACTGGACGTCCGCGATTTTGCTGCTGAGCCAGGGGAGGCCAGCCCGTCGCCCGCTACGTTGTGCCGTTGGCTCAACGAGCAGGGAGCCGTCGCCAAAGGCATGCGGCTGAAGTGGCGTTATCTGATAAAGATGACCAACTCTCCGCCCATCGTGCTGCTATTCCGAGACGGATCCGCAGCGCTCATGATCAACGCGAGCGCCGATCAGGGCATCGTCTGGCTGCGCGACCCGCTGCGTGGCGAAGGCGACCTGCCGGTCCCCGTCGACGAATTACGGCTGTCGCAAATCTGGACCGGCGACGCCTTGCTGATCAAACGGCGTCGCGACCAAAGCGAAGCCGATGCGCCGATTAACGCCTCGTGGCTGGCAAAGATGGTCCTGCGCGAGAAGAAATCGCTCCGCGACATCGCCATTGCGTCGATGACCCTCAGCATTCTCCAGATTTTCCCGCCGCTGATTGTCATGCAGGTCATCGACCGCGTGGTGAACAACCGCTCCATGGCGACGCTGGTGTCGATCACAGCGATTGTTCTGGTCCTGTCGTTCTACGAAGTGCTCCTGTCCTACGGACGGCGCGAACTTACGCTGGTTCTCACGACGCGCATCGATACAAGATTGTCCCTGCACCTGTTCAGCCGCCTGCTCGCTCTTCCGCTTGAATATTTCGAGAGACAACAAGCTGGCAACGTGATCGGGCGCGTTATGGCCATCTATAAAGTCCGCGACTTTATGACCGGCAAGCTGATGAGCACATTCCTCGACATGTTTACGCTTGTCGTCATCCTGCCGTTTCTTTTCTACCTCAGTTCGACGCTAGCTTGGATGACCGTCGCCGCAGCCGGACTGATCGGCCTTCTGGTGGTGGTGTTCATGGGTCCCATCGCGCGGATCTACCAACATGTTGTGCGCTCGGAGATGGAGCGGTCGTCCGTAATGTATGAGACAGTGGCCGGCATCCGCACGATCAAGACTCTGGCGCTGGAGCCATCGCGCAAGCAGGAGTGGGACGAGAAAACAGCCGATGTAGTGCGCTGGAAGCTTGCCGCCGGGCGGATGTCGAACTGGCCTTCCACCCTATCTATGCCATTGGAAATGTTCATTAACCGCGGCATAATTCTCGTGGGAGCCTACCTCATCCTCACCAACGCCAGCAACGTCGGCGTCGGCGCGCTTGTCGCGTTCATGATGCTGGGTGGACGTGTCGCGTCGCCGCTGGTTGGCCTTGCAAAGCTTCTCGATGACATGAACGAAGTCCGCACGTCGCTTGGCGAGGCCGGGTCGGTGCTGAACCAACCGACCGAGACCAAGGCTCTCACCACTGGCATGCGGCCTCGGATAAAGGGCGCATTGTCATTCGTGGACGTGAATTTCACTTACCCCGGCTCTACCGGAAAAGCGCTCGACGACGTAAATTTCGAAGTTCCCGCTGGCACCATGCTTGGTTTGGTGGGACGCTCGGGCTCCGGAAAATCCACCATCACCCGCCTCCTGCAAGGCGTGAGCCGTTCGTATAGCGGCTACCTCAAGCTCGACGGCGTTGATCTGCGCGAGATCAATCTGACCCATCTTCGCCGCTCCTTCGGCGTTGTGCTGCAGGACAATTTTCTGTTCCGCGGCACCATTCGCGAGAATATAACAGCCGGGCGGCCTGGCCTGACCATTGACGACGTCGTCCGCGCAGCTCGTCTGGCCGGCGCGGAAGAATTCATCGAGCGTATGCCTGCAGGCTACGAGACGTGGATCGAGGAAGGGTCGACCAATATCTCGGGCGGCCAGCGTCAGCGACTAGCCATCGCGCGTGCGGTTATCTGCGACCCCAAGCTGCTCATCCTTGACGAAGCCACTTCAGCTCTCGATCCGGAAAGCGAGGCGCTGGTGAACGCCAACCTCGAACGCATCGGCGAGGGGCGCACTATGGTGATCGTCTCTCACCGTCTGTCCTCGCTTGTGAACTGCGACCAAATTCTGGTCATGGATCGCGGGCGAGTGATGGATATAGGGCCGCACGAGGTGCTTCTTGAGCGGTGCGCCATCTATCGCACACTGTGGATGCAACAGAATCGCCACACGGCCGGAAAACAGGGAGCGGATCGGACAGGGCCGGCCCCGCTCATCGCCGAGGGAGACTGAAACATGTCCTCGCACGACATCGCCAAGACAGATCAGGACGGGACCCAGTCGCGCGACTTCCTGCCGCAGGTCAATGACCCCTACGCTCCCGGCGATTTGCCTCCGGCGCTGCTCGAATTTCACTCGCCCAGCGCTGCGCTGGTCAATCTGCCGCCGACCGCTTCAGCTCAGTATCTGACCTGGATCATCGGCGCCCTCACCCTTTCTACCGTGCTGGTCATGGTCATCTTCCCGCTCGACCGGGTGGTGTCGTCACCGGGTCGTATTGCCTCAACGCAGCGCACGCTCGTGGTGCAGCCTTTGGAAACCTCCATCATTCGCAGTATCGAGGTACATGAAGGAGATTTTGTTCACAAAGGACAGGTTCTCGCCCGCCTTGACCCGACCATCAGCGACGCCGATATCCAGAATCTACTCCTCCAGACACAAAGTTACAGCGCAGAAGTCGACCGGTTGACTGCCGAGTCACAAGGACGAACCTACGCGGTCGATCCGTCCAACCCATCCTCGACGCAGCAGGAAGCGACCTTCCTGCGCCGTAAGGCTGAGTTCGACGCCAAAACCCATGACTATGACGAACAGATCGCATCCGAAACCAGCGAATTGCAGGGATATATCGCCAGTTCGGCGATGTACGCCGCTCGCGCGAAGGTTGCGGCCGACGTTCACAACATGCGAGCTCGGCTGCAGGCCGATCAGGTTGGCAGCCGCCTGTCTACCCTCGGGGCGCAGAATGACCTGATGGAGATCGAGCGCTCCCAGATTTCCGCCCAGCAGCAGGCGGCGAGCACGCGAGGCAAGCTGAGCGCCCTCTCCTCCGAACGGGACGCCTATATCGAAAACTGGAAGGCTTCCGTCTATCACGACCTGAGCGACGCGCAGCGTCATTTCGCGACCACCCAAAGCGACTACGAAAAAGCGAAACTTCGTAAAAACCTGACCACGTTGAAAAGCGGCGAAGACGCGATCGTCCTCACCATCGCCAAACTCTCCATCGGCTCAATCATGACCACCGGAACAGAGTTGATGACTCTGGTTCCGGTCGGCAGCGGACTGGAGGTCGAAGCGACGCTGCGCGGTTCCGACGCTGGATTTGTCAGGCTGGGCGATAAGGCCCTATTGAAATTCTCGACCTTCCCCTACGCCCAATATGGCGGCGCCGAAGCGACTGTGCGCGAAATCAGCGCGGATTCATTCTCCGCGCAGGACAAACCGTCGTCGAACGCTGGCGCCTCCGCCGCAGCGCCGCCGGACCCAACCGGCTCCAGCCAGTCGTTTTACCGCGTAAGGCTGCGGATCGATCGATATACGCTGCACGGCGTGCCGACATTCTTCCACCCGCAACCGGGCATGCCCGTCACAGCCGACATTCAGGTCGGCAAACGAACGATCATGCAGTTCCTGCTCAACAGCATCATGCCGCTGGTCTCCGACGGCATGCGCGAGCCCTGATCTTGTCGCGCCCCTCACCGGCTAACGCCCGGCGGGAGCGGCTGCGGCGCAATCCGCTGCGGGCTGCCTGCAACGCAGGACTCAAGGATCGCACCGTTTACGGTTTGGTTCGCCATCGCCTATGATTGCGGCGTTACCATCATCGTCTTCCGCCCCAACTCGGGAGGGCACGCTTGGGTTTTGTTGAGCGCCTTTTTGCCCGCCGCTCCAATAAAGCGCGGCTGGCTTATGGCCTTCGTCTTCTTGAAGACGGAGAGGCTGTCGACGGCGTGGCGGAGATCTCCGCCGTCGCGAGAGCAGGCGTTCCGGAAGCGCAGTTTCGGCTGGGACGAGCCTATCTCGAAGGCGTAGGCGCGACACGCGATCTGGTGGAGGGCGCTCGGTGGATGCGCCGCGCCTCCGAGGCCGGGTGGCTTGAGGCTCAGCTCATACTCGCGAATCTGTATCTGGCTGGGCTCCCGGACGCCGTAGAGACGGATGATTTCGGCCTCTCGGACGTATCGCGCGCCACCACCCGTAAACCCGACTACGTCAAGGCGGCCCATTGGGCGCGGGAGGCCGCCGAAGCAGGCTCGACAGACGCGCAGGCGCTCTATGGCTATGTGCTGAGCACAGGTCCGGAGGGCTTGCGCGATATAGAAGCCGGACTCGACTGGTATCGCCGCGCGGCCGAAAACAATAGTCCGCAAGCCCATCTGGGTCTCGGCCTTGCCGGCATGCAGACTGCCGGAACGCCCGATGAGCTTGCCGAGGTGATCGGCCATCTGCGTAAAGCCGCCGAAGCCGGACTTGGTTCCGCCCTGTATCTTATGGGCGTCTTCTCAGAACGCGGTTCCGGCGTGTCTCAAAATCTCGAGGCCGCCGCCGTTTATATGGAGAAAGCCGCCGAGCAGAATATCCGCTCGGCTCAGGCGCGATTCGGCCTGATGCTGATCGCTGGCCAGGGCGTGAAGAAGAACCTGGCGCGCGGCGAAACGTGGCTGCGTCGTGCGGCTCTGGCGGGAGATGTCGAAGCAGCCGCCCTGCTCGGTGATATGTACGCAAGAGGCGGCGAACTTCCGCCGAATTATCTTGAGGCGGCGAACTGGTACCATATGGCCGCGGCCGCGGGGCATGCCGCGGCGGCTCGAGCGCTCGGACTATTGCATCTGACCGGCGCCGGCGTCCCGCGCGATCAGGAGGAAGCAGCCCGATGGTTCCGGATCGCCTCCGAGAGTGGCGACCAATCAAGCAGCGCTGACCTTGGCAATCTCATCCTGTCCGGTGTGGGTTCGGAAGACGATCGCCTTGCGATGCGGGCGCGTTACGAGCAGGCCGCGTTGAGTGGCGATCTTGTCGCCGCTTTCAATTTTGGCGTCTGCCTCGCGGAAGGCGTAGGGGCCGAACGAAATGATCGCGAAGCCGCAACGTGGATGCGCAAAGCCGCAGAAGGCGTCGTCAACGCACAATACTGGTACGGTCGCATGCTCCTTGAAGGACGGGGCGGCGTCACCGATCCGGTCGAAGGACGCGAATGGTTGCGCAAAGCTGCTGAAGCCGGGATGGTCGACGCAGAAGTCGCCTACGCACAGGTGCTTCTCGAAGGCCGGGGTGGACCAAGCGATCACGCCGCAGCCGCGCTGATGTTCGAGCGCGCAGCCAAACGGCAGAACGTGCATTCGATGTTCGCACTCGGCGCCATTCTGGGTGGTGGGCACAACGTGCCGGAAGATCGGACGACGGCATATGAATGGTTCAGGAAAGCAGCCGAGCGAGGCCACCCGACCGCGCAACTTATGATGGGCCGCTATCTGGCTTTTGGCCTTGCCGGACGTTCAAACATCGCGGAAGCCCGCCGTTGGTACCGCAAGGCCGAAGCGCAAGGCGTCGTGCAGGCGAGCGCCGAACTGTCGCGCCTCGCCAATCTCTCGAACGCCAATTCCGCAGCGCACGACAATGCGGCGGAGAAAGATTCGGCTGAACCGGGCAGCGAGACCACGCCAGAGGGAGCGGACGCGGCGGCGACCGGCCCCGCCCGCGTTCCGGGCTAAGCCCCCGCCGTCCTCTTGCCCAAATCGCCGCGCACTCGCGCTCCCCGCCCGTCCGAACGACCGCTCCAATCAGCCGGGTCGCCCGAGCCTAATCGGAGCGGCACAGTCGGCCTGATCAGCGCCGAGGATCGCGAAACATGGACGCGCTGGGCCAACGAGCAGGCGCAGGATTCGTTTCGACGCGGCGAATCCTGCTGGCGTGCGGGGGATTACTTCACCGCGTTGAGTTGGCTCGAACGTGCGCACCGAATGGCGCCAGACAGTCCGAACGTCGCCTTTCTGCTCGCTGCCGCCCGACAAGCCAACGGATTGCCGGACGGCGCCGTCGACCTGCTGCGGCGCCTGCTGGAAAAATTCGACTTCCGGGAAGGCTGGTCTCTCCTCAGCACAATATTGCTTGCCGCGCGGCGACCTGAGGACGCTGCGGCGTCCCTATCCCGCGGGCTCTCGTCGCACGCCTGCGACGATCAGATGGCCTCTCTCGCCAATCGGGTAGCCGACGCGACCGCATCCATCGGCTGGTGCGGCCTGAACAGCGACGGTTCCATCCGATTGGGTGGCGATGCACTCGGATATCTTGAGTCGTCGCCCCCTCGAAGCTCGCGCGGTCGGACCAGAGGGACGGCCGCCTCTCTGGAACGGCTGGCCGTGCATATTGACGGCGAACCCGCGCAGGTAACGGCGCAAGGCGGCAAGATCACTCTTCGAAGTGCTTCCGTGAGCGTCGTCTCCGCGCGCGAAATCACTGTTTATCTCGATGGCGCCCCGCTTCCAGGTTCGCCTCTCCGCCCCTCCGCCATCAACCGTGTTGAAGGACTGGTCCGGAGCGGCCCCAACGGCCTTCAGGGGTGGGCGTGGCTGCCGCGCGATCCTGACAGGCCACCGACGCTACACCTTCTGGACGCACGAAACGACCGCCTTCTATCGGTCTTCAGCCCGGACGTTTTTTCGACGGACGTCAGTTCGGACATCCCTCTGGCCCGATATCGGGAAATCCTGATTCCCTGCGACCAATGCCCCGACCATCCAGTTCGTGTGACGGGCCCCGATGGTCGAGATCTGGCGGGAAGCCCGCTCGATCCGGGTCTCGAACGCCGCGCCGCACGATGGGCGGCCAGACAAACGGCGCTCTGGAATCCAGAAAAAGATCGAGCGGCCACCGATCTTCCCCCACCTTTCCTGCCAATTCCGGTCGAAATGCGCCCCGCGGCGCAACGCCTGAAGCCCGCCCCTCTTCTGTCGGACAAGCCTCCGGCGGAGGAAACTCTCATCGTCGTCCCCGTTTACGGCGACGCCAAACGCACGAAAGCCTGCCTCGACAGTCTCGTCGCCACGCTGCCCACGGCTCAGGGGAAAAATGCCGCCGTCCGCGTCGCGATCATCGAGGACGCATCCCCGGACGCGGAACTCGTCGCGATGTTGAATGAATTCGTCGCAGACCCACGTGTGACAGTCCTGCATAATTCGATCAATCTGGGCTTTCCGGGAAGCGCCAATGTCGGACTGCGCCTAGCCTTGGCACAACGCCCTGCCGGGCGCAGGCGCGCCGCGGTCGGAGGCGGCGCCGACGTCGTTCTGCTCAACAGCGACACGCTAGTCACGGACGGATGGCTTGAAGAGCTGCGTCGCGTCGCACATTCGGCGCCGGACATTGGAACCGTGACGCCGCTGTCCAACGACGCGACGATCCTGTCCTACCCTACGCTTGCAGGCAGCCGTTCGCCGACCCTCGCCCAGACACGCTGGATGGCCGGACTGGCGCGGCAAGCCAACGGCGGCGACACGGTCGATCTGCCCACGGCGCATGGTTTCTGCATGCTCATCCGCCACGACTGTCTGGCGGCGACAGGGCTCCTCCGCGCCGACCTGTTTGCACAGGGTTACGGCGAGGAAAACGATTTTTCGCTGAGAGCGCGCGCGCTCGGCTGGCGCAACGTCGCCGCCCCCGGCGCCTATGTCGCCCATGTCGGATCGGCGTCGTTCGGAGCGACGCGCGACGCGCTCCTGCGCCGGAACCTCGCTTTGCTGAACCGGCTGCATCCGGGATACGACGCGCTGGTTCGCACCCATGTCGCACAGGATCCGCTTTTCGACGCCCGCCGCCGGATCGACCTGTTGCGCTGGCGGCGGGGCTGGCGGACTGAATTTTCGCAGCACAAAAATAGGGCCAGCGACGCGTCGCGTCGCGCAGTCGTGTTCATCACCCACGATCATGGCGGAGGCGTCGAACGGGTCGTCTCACAGCGGGCCCGGCGCATGCTGCGACAGGGCGTTCGGCCGATCATTGTCAAACCCGTCGAAGGCGGTTGTCGAGTCGAAGGGTTTTCCCCTGACGCTGAGGACCGACATCGCGCTCTGGATCCCGAAGCCGGGGTTTATCCAAATTTGCGGTTCCGTCTGCCGGAAGAGTGGACGAGCCTCCTGAATCTACTCGGCGGCGCCGAGATCGACCATGTCGAATGGCATCACGGCAGCGGTCATCACCCGCAGATGGAAACGCTGGCGGCTTCGATCGGGGCACCCCAGGATGTGTTCGTGCATGATTATATCTGGTTTTGCCCCAGAATTTCTCTACTTGGACAAAACGGTCGTTACTGCGGCGAACCAGACGTCGCGGAATGCGAAAGCTGCGTGGCGCGTCTCGGCCGCAAAACGCCGGGCGACGAGGCTGTGGCTGAGTATGTCTCTCACTCCTCCGAGCGCCTGTCGGCAGCGCGGCGTGTGTCGGCGCCCTCCGGTGACGCCGCCCAGCGAATGCTGCGCCACTTTCCCGCCCTGAAAATTGATGTCGAGCCCCCAGAGGACGATGACGCTGAGGAAATCAGGGCAGCACACTCGCCGTCGGCTGTGGTCGGGCTGCCTCGCACCAGTCGCGCGCGGGTCTGCATCGTCGGCGCCATTGGTCGCGAAAAAGGATACGACGTAATTCTGGAGGCGGCGGAAGACGCGCGTCGACGGAACCTGCCTATCGAATACGTGATTGTCGGGCATACGCCGGACGATACGAAACTGATCGAGACGGGCCATGTCTACGTGACCGGCGCCTACGAGGACTCCGAAGCCGCTGCCCTCGTTCGTGCACAAAACGCCGATTACGCGTTCATACCCTCGATCTGGCCGGAAACCTGGTGTCTGGCGCTCAGCGTCGCATGGCGAGCAGGCCTCGACGTCGCGGCTTTCGATCTTGGCGCTGTGGCGGACCGGATACGTGCGAAGAAAAGGGGAAGTATTCTTCCTCTCGGTGTATCGGCCAATCGACTTAACGTGATATTGACCTCACTGTGTCAGCGTCGGAATGAGACTCTGACGGGTATTCGTCAGACTCCGTAGTTACCGACGGCGTCCCAGTGCAACCAGCAGAATGAGTTCTCAATGTCCCAGAGCGGCCAGACACCACCGCAAAACCGTATCACCGACCTCAAGGTGTCGGGACATCTCATGACTTTGGACCAGGGACTGTTCTGCGTGTTTCACGCCCCTGCGCAGCAGCCTCCCGGCGCCAGCGGTCTGCCCGGCGTGCGCCTGACCGTCGGCCCGCTGGCGAACGACGACGTCGCCATCGCCACGTTCGATTCCACCGGCTGGCTCGGCGGAGTCAACAACGGCGCGTTGGTGCGCGTGAGCCGTGGACCGGCGCAGGTTCTTGTCACCATCTATCAGGATCAAAACACGGTTCACGAGGCGCCGCGCCTTCAGGTGCTGCGCCTGAGCGACGCAGGCGTGCCTGCGTCGCCCGTAGCAGCGCGTGTGGAAGCCGCTCAGCCGCATGCGTCCTCCATAGCCGCGCCGACGCCGATCCAGACGACGCCCGCGCCCAAAGGCCAGGCCCCCGAAGTTGCAGCGCACATCCAGCGACGCGGCGACGTCAGCGCACGACTTGGCGAGTGGATGGGCAAGCCCGGCAGCCGGTCCTGGATCGAAGGTTTCGGCATTTCCCCCGACCATACGATTACCCCCGCAGACATCGAATATCAGGCCGTTCTTGGCAAAGGCTGGCTCTCCCCCTGGGCGCAGGGCGGTCAATACTGCGGCAGCCGGGGAATGGCCCTGCCAATTCTGGGACTGAAAGTCAGACTCAAGGGCGAAGCGGCGGAAGCTTACTCCTGCCTTCTGGAAGCCAGCTTTACAGACGGCACCAAGATCGGCCCGATCGACGGCGCCATCGCCGCCGAAGCGGAAAGCCTCGCGCCGCTCGAAGCTTTCCGGATTGTCATCGCCCCGCGCGACGATCAGGACGACGTTGAAATTATCGACGAACTTGAAGACGAACTCGAAGAAGACCTGGCCCTGCTGGAAGCTGCGACAACCGCCCCCAGCCGAGCCCAGACGCGCCAACGTCCCGGACGCCCGCAGAGCGAAACAGCCAAACCCGCACGCGCCGTGGCCACCTCGGCCACACGCGTAGCGGCGCCGAGCAGCGCGAAAAAGAAAACGATAACCACTACAAATGCGGCTGCTCCGATGCTCACGCCCAAGCAACCCAGAACAGCGCCCGTCAAAGCGACCGTCGCCGTTAAAACAACCAAAAAGTCTCCCCCGGCGCAGCCCGCAACGTCAGCGCCACGCGGACGCAAGCCGCGACGCTGAGCATGACGCTGCTAGCGCACGTCGGGAGCAATCCCACGACGCGGCGCCCCGTGACGACGTGACGACGTGACGATCTTCGCCTGTGGCGGCCGTGGTCGCCACAGGGGGCATGACCGGTACCGGCGGACAAGCGGACGGCTTCCGAGAACTGGACCTTCGATTTGAAATTCCTTTTTGTACATCAAAATTTTCCAGGACAATTCCTGCATCTTGTCCGTCATCTCGTTCGTTCCGGAAAACACGAAGTCGTTTTCATCAGCGAAGGAAATGAAAACGTCATCGGCGGCGTGCGCCGGGTGATCTATCGAATGCCCCGCACTCCATCCAACGAGACCCATCCGGGAGCGCGGGAATTCGACGCCGGTCTGACCCGTGCGGAAGCAGTTGCAAAAGCCGCCCTGACTTTACGGGATCTGGGCTTCGCCCCTGACATCATCATCGGCCATCACGGTTGGGGCGAACTGCTCAACATGAGCGATGTTTTCCCTAGCGCGCCCATATTGGGCTACTTTGAGTTCTTTTATCACACCGATAAATTCGATGTCGGCTTCGATCCGGAATTTCCTCTGACCCCGGACATGCCCGCCAAAATCCGCGCAAAGAACGCGATAAATCTGCAGGCGTTGAATAATCCGGGTTGGGGGCAAACGCCAACGGCGTTCCAGCATTCAACCTACCCTGAGTGGGCCCGTTCGCGCATCTTCCTGTTGCGCGAGGGCGTCAATCTGGACCAATGCCGCCCGGATCCACTGGCCGCAAAAAAGGAATTTACGATCAAAGGCCTTTCATTTTCTCCGAAAGAGCAATTGATCACCTACGTCGCACGAGATCTGGAGCCCTACCGCGGCTTTCACGTGTTCATGCGTTCGTTGCCACGCATTCTCGAGGAATGTCCGCACGCCCGTGTCGTGCTGGTGGGCGGCGACGGCGTGAGTTATGGCGCACGCCTGCCCCATGGCACATGGCGCGAACGTATGCTGTCGGAACTGCACGGGCGCATTCCGCTCGATCGCGTCCATTTCGTCGGCAAGGTCAGTTACGACGATTTTCGGCGCATGCTGCAACGTTCGGATGCGCATGTGTATCTGACCTATCCTTTCGTCGCCTCCTGGTCGCTACGCGAGGCGATGGCGTCCGGCTGCGCCATTGTAGGAAGCGCTACAGCCCCGGTTGAGGAGTTCCTTCACGACCGCAAGACCGCATTGCTGACCACATTCACCGATCCCGATGCGATCGCGGAAAGCGTCGTTGAGATTCTCGAAAACAAGCGCCTCGCCAAAGCGCTTCGCGGCGCCGCACGGGCCGAAGCCGAGCGGACGTTATCAATGCAGGGTTACCTCACGCAGTACGAAGCCATCATCGAACAGCTCACCGGAAAAAACCCCGCCGCGGAGGAAGCGCCCGTCCCTGCGCGTATCAAGCGAAAAGCGGCAGAGGCCTCCTTAAGCGCCTCACCGACCAACAGCCAGGCGGCGAAGGCCGCCACGCCTGTCGTTGCGCCGAAGAAAGCCGGGCAAGCCAAAAAGACAGCTTGAGGCGGATTTCGTTCGGGCTGGGCCGTCCAAATAGCCGACGACGATTGGCAAGGCACGCACCTTGCGTATGTAAAAGCGACGGCTTTCGCCTCCATTCTCGGCCATTCAGGCGGTTAACGCAGTTTCCTAAAAACTGACGTTCATCAGGCACAAGTCAGTTGGCTGCCTTACACAATAATTTCGCTGAACTGCCGCCCGAAGCGACGTAGATGGCTCGAAGAACAGCTGATTGAAGACGTTATGTTCTGCTTTGGTGAACTTCGGGGTCTATCGGGCGTACCGCTCTTTGTATGGCAGTTTGGTCGGCTTGTCCCGCCAGTCCTCAGGAATACGGCACGCCCGGAGATCCGCCTTTTCACCATTGGTATTGCGTTGCTTTGGAGCCGCTACCAGCATGGCATCAAGAATCCGACCTGACCGTCGGTAGATAGCTAACGTTCGGCAGCTTAGCCGTCAAAACGATCGAATAGCGCGTCAATCGGCCCCAAACCAGACCGTCACGGTCGTCGGGCACACGATCCGACAGAACCAGGAACCCCTTCGCCCGGGCCCTAAAATTCAAAGAAACCGGCGTGCTTCATGAGCCATTCCCCAGCGCCGCAGGGGAGGCGGCATGACAGATACATACTCAGAACCAGAAGGATTTCGAACCGTTCAGGCGCCTTGTCTGTCTATTTTTTAGACTAAATATCAAATTTTATCGCAATCTATTGTAACAAACCTCCTATTCGTAGAAAAAGGGAGTGCTTGCTGATTCTGTGAGCGAAACAGAAACAAGGAACATTTTATGAATTTCAAACTCGAGAAATTTCTATCCGCGATCGCTGTCGCTAGTCTTGTGTCCCTCGCCTCATGTTCTTCAGGTGGCAATGAGAGCATCAAGAATGAGACTGGCGCTACAATTGATCAAAAGATCAAAGACAACGTGACCACCAAAGAACAGGTCCGCAGTCAGTTTGGCGACCCTGCCGCCGTGACATTCACAGACAGCGGGCACGAACAATGGCAATATAGATTCAATAACGCATCATCAGATGCCACAAATTTCATACCGCTCTATGGAGATTTACACCAGAGCGGCCACGGCACAGAAAAAACACTGACAATTATTTATAACGGCGACGTTGTCTGGCACCACGCGATGAGCTCTTCCGCGATGAAAAGCACTGGGGGAGTATTCTAAGCACCAATATCTTCTCCACGAGAGAACACACGGAAACCAGCTTGCTTCGTGAGCTATTCCCCCAATCGCCACCGGAGGAATGGAATCACAGAGACACGCTCAAAACTAACGGGCTTTTCGGACCATCTACCCCTGAGTGAGTCAGGCGACCCGCCCCAGCGACGGGTCGCCAGCCTGCTCCAAGCCGGACGCTCGGTCCAACTGCGGTGTGGTCGCGACGAAGACATAGCCATTCTCGGGACCTCGGGCGTCGGTAACGCTTCCTCATCCCCCACCCGAAAGCAAACCTTAAGGCTTCTCGCCCCATACTGACCCGCTCCACCCGGAGCCGGTCAGATGAACGCAGCCTTTCCACCCGTCGCGCGCGCTACGAGCGACGCTGCCGACATCCCGAACGTTCCGGAAGACCAGTGGCTATCCCGCGCCATGGACTGCGAGCGCGCGGGCGATCTGCCTGCAGCACGTCGCCACGCCCTCCGATCAATCGGCACAGACGCGCGAAATATCACAAGCCTGATGTTCCTGGCCCGCGTGGAGCTTGCGCTCGGCCGCGCCGCGCGGGCAGTCGCACCGCTCAAACGCGCGGCCCGGTTACGTCCGGTCTTCGCCATTCGGCTGATCTACGCCCGCTGCCTGCGAAAAGTCGGACAAATAGCGAAGGCTCAGGAAGAACTCGACGCCGCCGTCGCCGACATGCCGCAAACAGCGGCAACCTACACCTTTCTGGGCCTGACTTTCGAAAATATTCACGAGCCCGCTCAGGCCGCGGTTTTCTATCGTCGTGGATTGGCGATCGCCCCTGACGATGGCGTCATCTGTCATCGCCTTGGCCGTCTTCTAAACGAAGCGGGCTCTATGGAGGAAGGATGCGCGTTGCTTGAACGTGCGCAGGCGTCCCGTCCTGCGTCTTCGGATATTCATCTTGATCACAGTGTTTCTCTGGCGAACATGGGCAGGTTTCACGAGGCGCTCGATGCGATAGATCGCGCAGTCGGCATCGATCCCGACAATTATCGCGCCCGGCATAACAAAGGGCATATTCTGCTGAATTTAAATCGTTCGCACGAAGCCATAGCCGAATTCGACAGAGTCCTGCAGACCCGCCCGGAGTTCGCCCAGTCCCGCTTTTCGCGCGCTTCCGCACTATTAAAAACCGGCGCGTATGAAGAAGGTTGGCGGGAATATGAATGGCGATGGAAAGATTGCCAGACCATGCCTGAGAATCTGCCCGGCCTGCCGTGGCAGGGGGAGAGCCTTGCCGGGCGCAGCCTGTTGCTGTTCACGGAGCAGGGTTTCGGCGACAGCCTTCAGTTCATCCGGTTCGCGCCGGAACTGGCTGCGCGTGGCGCGCAGGTCACGGTGCTCGCGCCGCCGTCGCTGGCGCGCCTGCTTGGGTCAGTCGACGGCGTCCGGGCGGTTATCTCGGAGCCGCCGCCCCGCGACGCGTTCGCGTTTCACTGTCCTTTGGCAAGCCTGCCTTACCGTCTGGGCATTACACTGCGCTCCGTGCCCGCCGCGCCATATCTAAGCGTCGCGCCCATTCTCGCCGAAGAAGGGGCGAACGCGGTCCAGGCTCTCTTCTCGGCAGATATGGAGCGGCCGGAACCTGTGGTCGGCCTCGTCTGGTCCGGGGCGCCGCGTCCATTCCAGATCAGCGCCAACCTCATCGACCGCCGACGTTCGATGCACGTTGGGGAACTAGCCCCCCTCACCTCCCTGCCCGGTGTCCACTTCGCTTCATTTCAATTCGGCACGCCACGGCAGGAACTGCATGATTCGAAACTGCCCATCATCGACGTGATGCAGGGCGTATCCGATTTCGCGGACACGGCGGCGCGCTTGCTGGCTGTCGATCTGCTGATCGCCGTCGACACCTCGATCGTGCATCTGGCGGGCGGACTGGGCGCGCCAGTCTGGACGCTGTCACGTTTCGACGGATGCTGGCGCTGGCTGGAAGAGCGGCCGGACACGCCGTGGTATCCGTCGATGACGTTGATCCGCCAGTCACGTCCCGGCGACTGGGCCGCGACGATAGCCGTTGCGCGGGATAAGCTTGAAATCTGGCGCGATGAATGGCTCGTAGCCGAAAAAGCCAATGCACGAAAACAGTGCGTCTGGGAAACAGAGAAACGTTGACACGCTTTTTTAGTGCGCGCCACGCGTAAGAACGACGCTCCAACGGCGCTTCAGTCAGGCATTTTCTGGCGTTGGCAGCCCAAGTCGAGCACGAATTTCCCGCGCGATTGCAGGCGCGTCATCCAAAGGTTCGACCGGCCAGCCCTCGACCTCTCCCTCGAACCGGCGTGCACGTCCGCATTTCAGCAACGTCTCGACAAAGATGCCGATCCGGCGGGAAGATCCGGGCAAGTCATGGATGTAGAGCGGGGCGGAACTTGCTGCCGCTTCAGACATCATTGAAATGCTGTCCGTTGTGACCACAAGAAAATCCGCGCAGGCCACGAGCCCAAGGTAAGGATTGTCCGCTCCCTCGCTCCAGACGGTCCCGCCCACGGAAGCGGCGGCCTCACGTAACGCCGCCACGCCTTCTGCGCCCGTCCGGCGGGAGGTGGTGATGAAGAGATGAGCGCCAGAAGCGCGCGCCGCCCTTGCCAGCGACGCACCCAATTGCTCCGCCTCGACGCGTCCGAAACGGAAGCGGCCGTTGGAGCCGCCGACCAGCGCCGCGAGAAGCGGCTGACCGGAGCGCACAAGTCTGACGCGCCAGTCGGCGCGCGCCTGTTCCAGCCTCCCCGGCGTCAACCCGTGCAGGGCCGTTCGGCCCAGGAGCACGTTTGGCCCTTCTATTTCATCATGAACGTTGGCGACGACCAGATCGAACCGGTCCAGCTTCATGCGCGGATGCTGGATCTGCACGACTGTGTAGCCCTTGCGGCGCAAAGCAGCGCCAATGGCCGCCCCTTTGCCCGCCACGGTCAGAACAGGACCAATAATCGAGGAGTCGGAGCCGCGAGTTGCAAACGCCCCAGCCTCGACGGCCGCGAGGGGGTTCGGCCACATCCGGGCCGGAAGCATGCGCATCAGGCCAGTCGGTCTGATCGGCGTCAGTTTTGCCGGGAAGCCAAGACGTTCAGCCAACCCGAAAGCCTGAGAACGCATTCCGGCGAAATCTTCGGCGACCACGGACAGGGCGCGCCGCTGCATGGTTCCTGTATCTGGATTCGTATGGGGGGCGGCTTTCACGATGGACGTGTTTCTGGCGCCGCCGGGTCACCCCCGCAAGCGGGAAGCGCCATCAAAGCCACGCCCGGCGGTTGCAAGGCGTGGCGATGGAGGCTCACCAGCCGGGATAGCTCGGGTATGCGGTGTAAGCTGGCGCGACCGGCACGTAGGCCACCGGCGGGGGCGGCGCATAGACGACGCGCGGCGGAGGCGGCGCATAGGCTACCGGCGGCGGAGCCGCAACGGCGCTGCCCAGAACCGCGCCGACCGCAAGACCGCCTAGCACGCCACCAACGACGGCGCCCGGTCCCCAACCGTGACGGTAATAGGGACGCGGCCCACCGCCCCAGCGCGGACCGCCACCCCAACCGGGTCCACCCCAACGCGGTCCACCGCCCCAACCCGGGTGGGCGTCAGCCGAAGCCGGAAGAAGCGTCGAACCGGCGAGAACGCCAAGCAACGCCGGAACGGCCACGAACAAACGAAGCGACTTGCGCATATCGTAATCTCCTGAACAGAGGCGAAGCGCCAGGCGCCTCACCCTAGAATCCAAATAGACACCCCGTTCATGGCGAATTCTTGACCGCATTTGCGGCAAATCATGGCATGGCGACAGAATGCCTGAAGATCACCGCCGCCGTGACCGTCACAGACCGGCGGCGGCTTCCTTGACCAGCGCCACATGCTCAGCCGGCTTCACCTTGCGCCAGATCGCCTTGATCCGCCCGTCTGCGCCGACGAGAAACGAACTGCGCTCCATCCCCCAGTAAGTGCGGCCATACATCGATTTCTCGACCCATGTTCCATACAAGTCCGCAAGCTGATGCTCCGGGTCGCTGGCGAGTGGAAACTCGAGCCCGAATTTCTCCGCGAATTTATCGATTTTCGAAACGGGGTCTGGGCTGACGCCGATGATGGTCAGGTCCAGCTTGCCCAAGGCAGGCAGCGCTTCCTGAATGTCGCAAGCTTGCGTGGTGCAGCCCGGCGTGTCCGCCTTCGGATAAAAATACAGCAGATAAGGCTTTCCGGCGAGCGCAGCGCTGGACACGGTCCGCCCGGCGCTCGCGGAGAGGGAGAAATCGGGGGCCTTGTCGCCCACTGCAATCGGTTCGGTCGTCATGGTCCGGAGCCTGCATCACTCTCCGGTGGCGCGCAACGACAATGCCGAACCCGCGACGTCACATTTCTCCTACAGGCCCGACCAGACGCACGAACGCCGCCCGCACCGCCAACGCGACGTCTTCCATGCGCGTGACAAGACGCGCAACGTCGCTTTCGCCCATCGCGCGTAACAACGCCTGTAGTGTCGCCGGCGGCAGCGATTCCAGGGCGCCATGCGGTGGCTTCGGCCCGCACAGCAGCCTCAGCGCACCCTGCAGCGTCCGCCAGAACTGGTCGGCGGAGACGAGGAAGCGCGCGTCCTCCCGACCCAACACCCCCGCGCGACCCAGTCGCTGAAGCGCCGTAGCAGTCACGGGCGAGCGCGCCTCAGCAGAGTCCGCCACGAGCTGCAGCGCCTGCGCGATGAAATCCACCTCCATCAGCCCTCCGGTCCGCAGCTTCACGTCGCACGGACCGGACGACGGACGGTCCCGCTCCAGACGCGCGCGCATTGCAGCCGCGTCGGCCAGAACGTCGTTTCTGCCCGCGCCGCTACGCCCCAGAGCGGCGGCGAACGCATCCTGCATGCTCCTGCGCAACGTCGCGCGGGCGCCATCTTCACCCGCCACTGCGACGACGCGCGCCCGCGTCAACGCCATACGTTCCCAGGTCCACGCCGCGTCCTCGTGATAACGGCGGAACGCAGTCAGCGAGACCGCTACCGGCCCCGCAGCGCCGGACGGCCGCAAACGCATATCCACCGCATAGAGCGGCCCCTCCGCATCCGGGGCCGTCAACGCGCCGACGAAGCTGTGCGCGAGACGGAGATAATATTGCGACGCCGTGACCGCGCGCCCGGCCTTTCCCGCCGCGACGACGCTGTGCGCCGACTCTTCCGGATGATCGAAGACCAGCATCAGGTCGAGATCAGACCCCGACATCATCTCCCGCGATCCCGCCTTGCCCAGCGCGACAAGCGCTGCGCCGCCGCCGGGAACGCGACCATGACGCAGACGATGTTCGCGGAGCACGGCGTCCAGCAGCACGGCGATCACCGCGTCGGCCATCGCCGTGCGATCCCGCGCCGTACGATCTTCGTCGAGCCTACCCTCCAGCCGCGCCACGGACAGACGGAACTCCTCCGCCCGCACCACCGGCCGCAAACGTCCGATCAGCAGGTCCAGAGGAGGTCGCTCGTCGGCAAGCGAGCGTATGCGTGCGGGGGCCGCCGCCTCACCGCCCGACATGTCTTCCGGCTCCAGGAGCCCCTCCAGCGCGGACGGCGTGTCCGCCAGATGGTCCGCCAGAAACGGAGAGGCGTCGAAAATCGCGGCGATGCGTGCGATCAGCGCCGGATTGCGCTCCAGCAGCGACAGAAGCTGCACGCCCGCCCGCTGCCGCGAAAGCAGCGTGTCGAAATGTCTGAGACAGGCGAGCGGGTTGCGCCGCGCGATGAAACTGGTCAGCAACGACGGCGCCAGGGCGCGCAGAAGGCTGTGAGCGCGCTCCGACTGAAGCGCGCGGCGGCTGTTGCCCACCCAGTGGCGCAGCAGCGCGGCCGCCGTCTCGCAGTCAGCCTCTGGGAAACCCGCCGCCGCCAGACGTTCCGGCAGATCTTCCGCAGACAAATCGGACAGGGAGGCGCTGGCGCGTGGCCCACGTGTGGGCGTCGTGAAGTGGCGTTCAAAGATTCTGCGCGCCGCACGCATCTGCGGCAGCAGATCCAGAGCCAGATCGCCGCCGCTGGCGTAACCCAGGAAGATGGCGAGCGCCTCGAACCCTTCGCGGTTCGCGGGGATGTCGTGCGTCTGCTGGTCGGCGCGCATCTGGATGCGATGCTCGACTTCACGAAGCAGACGGTATGCCCGTGACAGCGTCGCCGCTTCGTCCGCCGGGAGATGCCCGGAGCGCGTCAGCCCTCGCAACGCCTGCAGGGTGCGGCGCTCCCGCAAGCCCGGCGTCTTGCCGCCCCAGACAAGCTGCATCGCCTGCGTGACGAATTCGATCTCTCGTATGCCGCCCTCGCCGAGCTTGACGTTATGGCCCAGCAGCCATTGCGCCCCGGCCTCAGGGTCCGTCAGCGTCGCGTCCGGCAATCGCGCCAACCCCGCGCGACCGGGTTTTCGGTGGCGGTCGATCTTCGACTTCATGTCATGAATGTCGTCGATCAGCGCAAAATCGAGATTCCGTCGCCATACGAACGGGTGGATGGCGCGCAGAAAATCGCGCCCCAGCGGAATGTTTCCCGCTACGGGCCGCGCCTTGGTCATCGCCGCGCGCTCCCATGTCTGGCCGAGGCTTTCGTAATAGGCGATGGCGGCCGGCAGCGACACGGCGAGCGGCGTCGCCGACGGATCCGGGCGCAGGCGCAGATCGGTGCGAAACACGTATCCGTCCGCGTCCCGCGCTTCCATGAGGCGGACAAGGTCGCTAGTGATACGGATGAACGTCTGGCGCGCAGTGTCCGGATCGGCGTGGAGATCGGCGTCGAAGAGCGCCACGAGATCTATGTCCGAGGAGAAGTTCAGTTCCCGCGCGCCCAGCTTTCCCATCGCCAGCACGACGTAGCCACTGCCTCGCGCGGGTTGATCGGGGTTCTTCAGCGACAGGCGTCCTGCCTCATGCGCGGCGCGAAGCAGATGATTGACGGATGCGTCGAGCGCAGCTTCGGCCAACCTGCTCAGCGCCAGCGTGACCGATTCCAACGACCAGAAACCGCCGATATCAGCCAAAGCCGCGCCAAGGGCGACGCGCCCCTTGGCGACACGCAGGGCATGCGCGAGATCCTCTCGCGGCGTCGTGCAGGACAACGCCGACAGCGCTTCCAGCGCCTCCTCGACGAATCGGTCCGGTCCGTTTTCCAGCAGACGCGCGAAATCGACCGGGCTTCTGAGCGCAAGATCGGCGAGATAAGGACTCGAGCCGCCGACGCACGCGAGCAGGGACGACGCTCCCGGCGAAGCCAGCATTTCCGGCGGCAATCCTTCTTCCAGCCACAATGCCCGGATATCGACCGCAAAACGCTCTGCCGCCGCCTCATCAACTGGCAGCGTCCAGCGTCCGGCGGGCCAGTCGACGCCCGCGACGCTGCGTTGGCCAACCGCGTGCGGCGCATCGCGTTGATGGTCCAGAAGCTCGTCGTGCCCGGCATGGGACGCGGGAGCGTGATCCGGCGCGCGGCGGGCGCGAGCGGAAGACCGGGGAGGCCCGCCGCGCGGGGTAAGGGGAGTGTTTCCAGGCATGCGCTTTATGGATCAGTGAGACCGGCAGGGATGCGGGCGTGAGCGCTTCTGGTCAAGCCTCGTCGACAACCTCCTCCCCCCGGGTCGGCAAACGCCGGTCGCGCGTGTTGTGCTGCCTGCGCTGCTGCGGCGTGCTGACGGCGCTTCTGGTTGTCCTTCCGGCTCTGGGGTTCGTGGCTCTCCTCACCACCATGATGTTCCGGCCGCTGAACGTAACGCCGCTGGTTCGCCCCTTCATGCCGATCGTCATCGCCAGGGGTGCAGCGGGCGCGCCACCGCGCGGACGCCTTGCCATCGGCCACGCCGAACTGCAGTGGATGGGGCTGCGGGACGGCTTCGGCTCGCCCGTCCTTCTGCGGTTGCACGACGTGACGATCCTCGGCGCCCGTGAAAACACTGTAGACCGCATCAGGGACGGAGCCGTCGCGCTCGACGCTTTCCCTTTGTTTCGGGGTCGCATCGCGATCACCAATCTTCAGGTCGGCGGCGCCAGACTGGCGCTCCGGCGTGACGAGGACGGCGACGTAGATCTGGATTATGGCGACAACGGGTCGAGCCGCCACGGCGGCGGCCTGCAGGTCGAGTTGAATCATCTGCATCATCTCGCGTTGTCAGACGCGCATGTGGAGGTAAACGACCGCGCGCTTCACGCCCGCTGGATCGTAGACCCGGTCGACGCTACGTTGACCCCGGTGCTGGTGCGTTGGCGGCGCGGGCTGGTCGGCTCCCTGACGATCGGCGTCGCAGCGCGGCCAGACGGTTCCAGCAACGCGATCCCCGCGCCCTTCCAGGTCAGCCTGAACGCGCATGGCGACCGCGCGCCGGGCGACCTGCTTGCGTGGCATGTCGCCGTCGCGCCGACGACGCCCGCCGGACTGGCGCCGGTCGTTCCCGCCCTCGCGGCTATGAAATTGCCACTCGGCCTGACGGCGGACGTCACCCTCCACGCAGGGCGTTGGCTCGGCATGGTCACGCCGCGCGACGCAACCGTGACCGTGACCGGCGGTGAAGGCGAGGTCGACGCTGCCGGATCGACTTTGTTCACTCAGGACGTGGAGGCGCATCTACGCCTCGAATTTCCTGAACCGCCGACTCACCTGCTCAGACGGGAGGCCATGCCCGCACGTCTGGATGTGACAGAACTCCGCGCGCGCTTGCGTCCGCCGCCGTCTCCTCTCGCAGACTCATCGGCGATTCCTCTGGCAGAAACCCGAACGGAGAATGCGCCTGCGACCACCGACGGGACGGCCGCCACCCCGACGCAGGCTGACAAAACCAAACCCTCCGAACCAGCAATTCCAAAGGGCGCGACGCAGGTAAGCGACACGCAGACCGCAGACGCCGCCGAGGCCGGAAGCACGGCCCCAACCGCTCAGCAGGACGACCCCGGCCTGACGGCGACTGCAAGCGGCGCGCTTTCATGGTCGGACATACACAAGCCCACAGTTTTGTCCGGCGACCTGTCGGCCGCGCTGACCGATATTCCGTTCGTTTACGTCGCCCGTTACTGGCCCGCTCTCGCTGGCAAAGGGGCACGGAAGTGGGTGACCCAGAACATCACCGCGGGCATGCTGCGCAACACGCATGTCTCTGTCAGCCTTATTCCCGGTCCGGACGGGCGCAAGCCTGTCATGTCACGTATCAGCGGCGGGCTGGACGGAGAGGGACTGGACGTTCACTGGCTTCGTCCCATAGCGCCGCTGCACGGCGTCGACGCACATCTCAGCTTCGTCGATCCGAAGACGATCATGATCCGCTTCGACCATGGCTATCAGCTTGTCGAACGTGCGGGCCGACGCGTGGATTCGAACGCGACAGGCAAGCTCGCGCTGGGGGTCGGCAGCATGGAAATTCGCGATCTGGACAAGAAGGATCAGACCGGCGTTCTCGACATCACCCTTGCAGGGGACCTGCGGGACCATATCGCGGTGCTGAGCGAGCCGCGCCTGCATATCCTGTCGAAGCACCCGTTGCCGTTTACGCATCCGAGCGGCTGGGCGGTCGCGCGCAGCAAGCTCGAACTGCCTCTGGAATCACATATTACGACCGATGACATGAGGCTGGACGGTCATGCTCAGCTAACTCACGTTCATCTCGGCGACGCGGCGATCGGACGCGACATGGACGACGCCACCATCGCCATGGACGTCACGATGAAGGGGCTGACGCTGACTGGCTCCGGCCTTTTCGCGCATATCCCCACAGACGTTCAGGGCAGCGTGGATTTCGACGCCGCGCCGCCACGCCACGTCGTCGACAAAGTCGACGCGCAGATGCACATGACGCCCGAGAACGCCGTCCTTGCCGGAATTCCCGTGGACGGACGCTTCGACGGCGTCGCCGACATGAACGCGAAGTATGCGTCGATGAGCGACGGAACGGCGACACTGGGCCTGAATCTCGACCTGACGCGGGCGGCGGTTCACATCCCCATGTGGAGCAAGCCCGCAAACGTTCCGGCCAATGCGAGCGTGCAGCTGACGATCGACCACGGTTCCCTGTCGACGGTCACTGACATACGCGCCACCGGCCCCGATCTGACATTGAGTGGGGAAGCAAAACTCCATGACGGAGCGCCGCCAGAGCTGATCGTGCCGGAGTTCCACGTCGGCCGCTCCAACGGATCGGCCAGTTTCACCGCCCCCATGACGGCGACGCAGCCGATTTCCGTTCATGTGAAGGCTTCCACGCTCGACCTCACGCCGCTGGTGCAGGGCCCGGACGAGAAGAAGCCTGCGAAGAAGCCGACGACCTACCATGTCCCGCAGGCGGCAAGCGGCAAGGTGGAAGGCCCACCGGGGCGGCCGTGGTTCATCGATGTCGACGCGGACACGCTGTATTACAGCAAGACGGGAGCGCTCGGCGGCGTATCCGCGCATATCGAACACAATGGCGTCCGACTGCAGCGCCTTCGGTTCTCAATGGCCTCTCCCTCAACCGCCACTGCCGTGTTGGAGCCTGTTGGCGCGACACGGCGCCTGACAGCCGACGTCACCAATTTCGGCATGCTCGCCGCGCGTACCGGTGTGGTCAGCACAATGTCCGGCGGAAATGCGCGGCTGGAAGGCCACTTTGACGATTCTCGCGAGAACGCCCCGTTCCACGGGCGTCTGAACATCTCTCCGTTCGTAATTACGAAAGCGCCGGACGCGCTGCTGATGGCTCGCAGCCTGTCGATTTATGGCTGGTTCAACGCCCGTAAAAACGGAGAATTCGAAGTCGACCGGTTCAGCATGCCGGTCTCTTTCGCCGACGGCGTGCTGCATATCGAAGACGGGCGCGCGGGCAATGGCGCACTCGGAGCCACGATCGAGGGGCCTATCGACCTCGATCACGGCACGATGAATCTGGCCGGCACCATCGTGCCCGCGTTCGCCGTCAATGCGCTGCCGGGCAAGTTGCCCGGCGTCGGCAAGCTGTTTTCTCCCGAAAAAGACGGCGGCCTCCTCGCCGTCAAATTCGCGGTGAACGGCAAGCTGGACGATCCGGCGTTCTCCGTCAGTCCTTTCACGATCTTCCTGCCCGGCGTCCTGCGCGACATGTTCTGAAGGTCATTCGCGTATACGGACGGGCCCGATTTCGTCCACGGGCGCTAGTCTGACAGGAAGGCCGCGCCTATATCTCTTCCGCAACCCGACGCCTGACGGCGACCTTCCGGGCGAAGTAGAGTGACGGAGACGACGACCATGTCCGCGACGCAAGACGCAACCGCAACGCCCGCAAACGCGACATCATCCTCCGGCGCGCTGGCGCCCGTGACCGTGCTGACCGGCTTTCTCGGAGCGGGAAAGACGACGCTGCTCAACCACATCCTGACCGCGCAGCACGGCCGCAACTACGCCGTCATCATCAACGAGTTCGGAGAACTCGGCGTGGACAACGATCTTGTCGTCGACGCCGACGAGGAAGTGTTCGAGATGAACAACGGGTGCATCTGCTGCACCGTGCGCGGCGACCTGATCCGCATCCTCGGCAGTCTGATGAAGCGCCGCCAGAAATTCGACGGGATCATCGTCGAGACGACGGGCCTCGCCGATCCTGCCCCGGTTGCGCAGACCTTCTTCGTGGACGCGGACGTGCGCGCGAAGACCCGGCTGGACGCGGTCGTGACAGTCGTGGACGCCTACAACGTGCTCCAGACTCTGGAAGAGAGCCCTGAGGCGACCAACCAGATCGCCTTCGCTGACGTCATCATCCTGAACAAGGTCGATCTGGTCGACGCCGCGAAGATCGCGGAGATCGAAGCGCGTATCCGCACGATCAACGCATTCGTGCGCATCCATCACGCAACGCGCGGCGACGTGGCGTTGACCGACGTTCTGGATCAGGGCGGTTTCGACCTGCAGCGCGCGCTGGCCGCTCACCCCGATTTCCTCGAAAACTCCGAACATTCGCATGAGGAGAACGTGACCAGCATGTCCTTCACGCTCCCCGGGCCAGCGGACGAGCCGCGTTTTCAGGCGTGGATCGGCGCCCTCCTGCAGGAACAGGGAGCCGACATCCTTCGCGCCAAGGGCATACTGGACTTCAAGGGCAGGGACGAACGTTTCGCGTTTCAGGCGGTGCATATGATGGCGGATGGCGACTTCATCGGTCCGTGGAGAGCGGGTGAAAAACGTGAATCCCGGCTGGTGCTGATCGGACGCAACCTCAACCGCCCGCGTCTGCGCCGTGGTTTCGAGAGCTGCCTGGCCTGAGGCGATCTCTCTCTACGCGCCGCCCGTCAGTGAGGGTGGCGTATGCGCGAACGCAGATCATGACAGCCCCTGATCACGTCCCTACCCCGACCATCTGACAATGCGCCCCACGCCAGACATCCCGTCCAGCATCGCGGGTCTCCCCCTTTTTTTTTGACGGAGCCGGAAAGACCGGAATGAGCAGCACGATTTCGCCCCCCAACTTTCCCGGCCTCGTGGATTCACGAGGCGCCGAACGACGTTTCGACGCCCATATCACCGGGTGCTGCGCCTCTCGCGACAACAGTCTCCTCGCCTTCTCGACGGGAGAGGGCGACGTGATCCTTGCTCCACGTTCCGGGCTGAAAACCCCGGATTCGTGGACGGTCTCGCAGGTCCATGACGGCCCTGCCCTCACGATCGCCCCCGATGTCAGCAGCGACGCGTTCCTGACCGGCGGCGAAGACTGCCATTTGAAACGCACCTCTTCTTCCGGGACCGTTGAGACCGTCGCCCGATCGAGGCGCTGGATCGAGCATGTTACGACGTTCAGCCAGGGCAAGACCGCGCTGATCGCCTTCGCCTCCGGCAAGGTGGCTCAACTCTGGGCGGGAGGCGGCTCAGAGGCACTGCGAACGTTCGAACACGCGTCCACCGTCTCGGGGCTCGCATTCGACGGCAAGGGCAAGCGTCTGGCGGCGTCGCACTACAACGGCCTGTCCTTGTGGTTCGTGCAGTCGAAGGACGGCAAGCCGCGTCTGCTGGAGTGGAAGGGCAGCCATCTTGGCGTCGCGATCCATCCTGCGGGCGAGGCCGTTGTCACCGCTATGCAGGAAAACGAATTGCACGGCTGGCGTCTATCAGACGGGCATAACATGCGTATGAGCGGTTATCCCTCGAAAATCGGCTCCATGGCGTTTACCCGCAACGGGAAATGGCTGGCCACGAGCGGCGCCGATTGCGTCGTGATGTGGCCGTTCTTCGGTGGCGGCCCGATTGGAAAGCCGCCCATGGAGACGCCCGGCATTCCGGGAGTCAACTGCACGCGGGTCGCCACTCATCCGACGCAGGATATCGTGGCGGCCGGTTTCGCCGATGGCGCGGTGCTGATGGTCGATTATACCTCACACCGGGTACTGCCGGTCTGCGCAGCGGCGGGAGGGCCGGTTTCGGCTTTGGCATTCAGCAGCGACGGCTGCATTTTGGGATATGGAACCGAAGACGGGCGTATAGGCGCTCTCGACCTGACGGCTCCGGACTGACCGTTTCCCGCGGCAGTACCGCCGATGTCGCTCTGCTGAGCGAGACACATGTTTCGCCAGCAGGGTGGCGTATGGTCGTGTCTGTCCGTTGTACTCGGCGCGGTAGCGGTCTGCACGCCCAACATTGCGAAAATTGAAGTGTTGGATTTTTCGAATAAATTTTCAAATTACGCGTTTTTATCAAGGAATTTTCTTCTACGCCGCCTGCCTGACTTCAATACGACAGCGGCCTAGCTTTGCTCTTTGCACTTACCGAGTAACGCCGGATTCAGCCTGCGTGCTCGGCCATGCCGCATTACGATGTGACAAAACCCGCATCGCTCAACTGCGGCTGAGGCGCTCGGCTCACATCCCTGACTTTGATTGACCGATCCCTATGAACCGCCCAGCGCTAGAGTTGCTCAGACTGGCTTTCATGCGCGTTGTTCCTGAAAAAATCACAGAAGATTGCATATGCCGTACGGAGCTGGCACCTGAAACATGAACAAATCAAATGAGTGCATTTTACACTATTTATAATGGTTATATATAGATATTACTAACTTAACATGTATTTTTGAAGCTGCTTCAACACAGCTACGGACCACTCCTATGACGCCGCCGGTCAATATCTATTCGAGCCCCCACCCACCATCCATACGGCTTCCGGCTGCGGTGAATGTGCCTACGACAGCATTCGATCGAGCGCCCACATATGCAGCGACCGAGTCAGCGGCAACTACCCCGGCTGCCCTCTTCTCATGACGTTTTCAAACCGATCCAAATCCGCCTCCATGGTCGTTGCACTCTCTCTGGGCGCGGCAAGTCATGCCGCTACGCCAAAGCCTGATCCGGGCGACAACACAGCAACATCCCGAAAACATAAAGAGGCGTCAAAAACCTACGCAAACAACGCTGAGAGCATCACGGTCAAGGCGGATGCGCGTCGCCCTCATCTCGCAGCGCACACGCCGTTGGGTGCACTGGGAAACAGATCCGAATTCGACACGCCATTTTCTCTGAGCGTTGTCTCGGCAGCCAAGGTGGAGCAGATTCAGGCCGTCGACATCGCTGACGTTTTTCGCGCCGAACCTGGCGTGCAGCAGAACTCCAACGGCGGCTCCACCGCCTCGGGCGCCAGTTTTCGCGTGCGCGGCCTCAATCTCGACTGGACCAACGGCTACAAGATCGACGGTTTCGCCATTCCTTACTGGTATATCGATCTTCCCATGGCCAATTTCGGCCAATTCCAGCTTTTCAAAGGGGCTTCGGGTTTTCTCTATGGCTTCGGTTCCCCCGGCGCCGTCATGGATTTTCAACTCAAGAAGCCAGTAGACACGCCCAAGCTCGCGCTGGAAGCCGGATATCGTTCGGATGCGGTTTTCCGTCAGAGCCTGGACGCTGGCGGACCACTGGATCACGCCGGGCGCGTGACGACGAGGTTGGCTATCGGCAACGAAGTCGGCAATCAGTACAATGGAAGTTTTCTTCGCAGCACATCCGTTTCCGGAAGCATCCACGTTCGTTTGACGGATACCCTCGACTGGCATGGCGACGCTTTCTATCTCAATACGCTTCAAAAAGGCATGGTCAATGGCGTGAGCGTCAGCAGTTCACTGCATTACCTGAGCCCGATCAGCGGACGCGCTGAACTGGGCGCTCCCGATTCATGGAAAACGAACGATTTCAAGCATTTCAACACCGGGTTTGACTGGCGGTTTGCGCCAAACTGGACCGCGCGTCTGACCTACGCCTACACGCATCTGGACGAGAGGTTTCCCTCCAATGCAATCACTTTCCTTGATAACAAGGGAGATTATCTGAATCGTCCGTTCCAGATGACGCGCGTCTTCACGTATCATCAAGCTCAGGAAACAACCGAAGGAACGTTCAAAACCGGGCAACTGCGCCACGATGTGGTCGCCGGGATCACCTGGCTGCTGCAGGATTTCGATGCCGACGCCAATGCCGCCTATTATCCGCCCAATCAGTACGGCAACATCTACACGACGCGTCCAACCGCGACCAATGGCACCGCCTATAATCCCCGCCTTTATCGTTACGTCGACTATACGCAAGTCTCTCCATTCTGGAGCGACACGGTGACCTGGGGAAAATGGTCGTTGCTCGCGGGCGCGCGCTACACCGATTATATTGAAAACGACTACGCGACCAACGGCAGCGGCCGTCGGACTGCGGCGCGCCAGAACAATCCCGTCACCCCCGTCGTCTCGCTATCCTATAAACCGGACGCAGGGATCAATCTGTATTTCAGCTGGGTTCAGGCCATGCAATCCGGAACGCAGGCCGCGGCGACGGCGAAGAATGCTTACGCCGTATTCGCTCCGATGCGTAGCGATCAATATGAAGTCGGCGCCAAGTTCCAGCGCAACAAATGGAGCGGAACGATCGCGCTGTATCGCATGGATACGATCGCGTCATATGTCGATTCGAATAATGTCCAGCAACAGGGTGGCCTTGTCCGCTATCAAGGCGTTGAAGCCGCCGCAAATGTTGAGGCGACACGCGATCTGCAACTTTCGGCAAGCCTTACCTATCTGGATGCCCGATATGGCTCAGGAACGCCATACAAGGGCAAGCAGGCAGAATCCACATCGCCCTTCGAGGCCAATTTCTCGGCGATTTATACGCTGCGCTGGGTGAAGGGGTTAAGCGTCAACGGCGGCCTGAACTACGTATCGGCGGCATGGCTCAATCCCGATAACAATTTCCGCATGCCATCTTACATTATCGGAAATGTCGGGGCGCAATACATAACGCGGGTACAGAACCACCGCCTGACGTTCAGGGCTTCCGTTCAGAACATAGGCAATGAACGCTACTGGGTCAGTCGCGGCTCGTTGCAGCTTTTTCCGGGCGCCCCACGTACCGCCACAGTCAGCGCCCGCATCGATTTCTGACATCGAACGTCAGCAGGTCGCAGAACAACCACCTTTTGCGCTGCGAACATAAACAAGCCAACGCGACCGACAGGGACCGTGTAGCGATCACATCGCTACACATTGATCCAGACTTTTTTCGAGAAAATTTGCCTGCTTCAGAAGGACGCAGAGAAAAATTCCGTTCGTCAGCCCCCGTGCGCAGTAACATCGACATCCACGCCCACTTCAAGCGCCACCCACTGCCCTGAGGTCCAGGGACCAGTTCCAACGCTGAACGCCGAACGGACAAGCTGGAGATGTCCTTTGGCGTGCAGGGCGTCGCCGCTGATGTCGATGGCGAGGGGTAGAACGACAGCCTTGCTGACGCCCTTTATCGTCAACGTGCCTTCCGCATCATACGCGTCGCCGCCTTTGGCCTTGAAGTCCTTCACGTCGAACACCGCCGTCGGGAACGCCTTGACGTCGAACCAGTCGTGACCAGGCAGCGCGCCATCTCGCTGACTGTCGCCTGTTGTGGCGCTCGTCATATCCACCGTAATTTTTGCACGCCCCACCTCAGGGTGAGCCGGATCGAACGTTATCGACCCATCGTATTTCCCAAAATGCCCTGAAAACGCCTTGCCGGTTTGAGTGCCGGAAAACCCGAGCGCGCCATCCCCGGCTTTGACTTTCCAGTCAGCGGCAAACGCTGGAGCCGAAAGCGCGAGCGCGCCCACGATGGCGACGGGAAGAAACTTATGAGCGACCTTCATCGGACTTTTCCCTTTTGGCGTAGTGAATAAGATGCGCCAAAGGCTGGCAGCATCTGACGAAGAACGTTATCGCGCAAAACGAAATGGTGGCGCAGGGCTGCCGTCACATGCACGACGATCAATGCGAGAAGACCCCATGAGGCCCAGTGATGAACAATCTTGAGGGCGTCCTCGACAGGCGCCTTGTCCGACAGAGTTGAGAGAACCGGAAGATCAGGCCAGGGGATTGTCCCGAACAGCACGGTTGGAATACCAAGTACGGAGACGGACACCATCGCCCATCCACTCAGCGGCAGCAGCACCTGCAAACCATACAGGAGGGCGTGCCCGAGATGCGCAGCTTTTTTCTCAAGCGACGGCATGCTCGCTGGCAATGCTGGCGCCCGGTGACCGAAACGCCAGCCAATGCGCAGAACAATCAGAAGCATTACGGTAATGCCGATAGATTTATGCAGCTGATAGAGCTGGAACACGCGCATCGTATCGAGGTGGAGATGGTCCATTACCAACCCCATTGCGATCAGCGTCAGAATCCCCAGAGCGATCATCCAGTGAAGGACAATCGCTACCGTGGTGTACCGCGTGTTCCCGCCAACTGCGCTCGCGGGCGTGGTCATGAAGATCAGTCCTGACGCTCGAAGGCGCCAGCAATGCGCAGGTGCACGTCGTCAGAGACGTAAGGCACATACATCTTCACGCCGAAGTCGCTGCGCTTGATGACGCCTGTAGCCTCGAAACCAGCCGTGTATTTCTTGTCCAGCGCATTCACGCCAGCGCCGATGAAGTGAACCTTCAGGGTTTCCGGCTTCGTCACGCCGTGCAGCGTCAGGTTGCCGGTCACGACGGCGTCATTCTTGCCGCTGAGTCGAACAGACGTGGACTCAAACGTGGCGTTCGGGAACTTCGCAGCGTCAAACCATTGATCGCCCTTGAGTTCGTCATTGAGTTTCGCGCTGGTGGTCTGCACCGAGTCCACCGGGATTGTTACAGACAGCTTAGAAACGGACGGGTTCTTCGGATCAAGGTTGAGCGTCCCGGATACGTTCGAAAACACGCCTAGATAGTTGGTGAAACCGAAATGCAGCACCTCGAAGCTGACCTGCGTGTGACCAGGCTCTACATCATAAGCGCCGGCCTGAATCTGCGAGGCGCTGGTGACGACCTGCGCAGACGCCGGATTGCCGGCCAACAGGCCGATCGCAAGGGTGGCAGCAGGGAATGAAAAAAGGCTGGACTTCATGGCAAGACGCTCCGCTCGGTAAAACTCAGGCACAAGAGATCATGGTTTCATGCAAGGCCGGAACGGCCCCGTTCTCTTCTGGCCCCTTCATTACAGCGGCGCCGTGACGCAATAAATAGCAACAATGGAAAATCAAAGTTTCCCTATTTTGCATTCACTACGCCTCTGGGCAACATGCGCACACAGGACGATGCTCTTCACGCCTTCACCTTCCCCTCTCTACACGGGCCTCATCTCGTGGCTGTTCGTCGGCTTGTCGCAGGAATTGGCGGATAGTGGCGGCTACTCGGCACATGTCAGGCGACATACACACGCCTCGCCTCCCTGAATGGAGCCTCTCATCGTGTGGAGTCGTGTTTCAGGGCTCTGCCGACATAGAAGCCACAATCGTTTATTGATTGGCTACCTATCGCCGCAAAGGCGCCGCGTCCGATCAGGTCCGGCTGCGTCATTCTCCTACGAGATTACGCCTCACGCAGACACTACCTCATCGATGACAGGGGAACCTCACTGGGCAGCACATGTAAGGCCGAGACTCAAATCTCCACCTTCGCGACGCTTCAAAACCGACCGCGAGAAGCTTTTCAAGTTACCAGAGTGAACGCCATTTCCTTGCAAACGCATTCTAAAATGCAGCCACGGCGTCACCATTAAACGAGCGCATACGCAGCTTTCCGAAGCCGACAAGCAGCCACAGTCCCCGAGCTGTCCTGTGTCAACACAATCAAACGCGCTACGGCCGCATGACCTCTTGCATTTTCAATGCGACTTTCATCGACGCGTGCGGGCGCGGCTGTGTTGGCGCAACACGCTTTCAATCCAGTCGTTGAGTTCAGCGGTCGCGCGTTCTGCATCTTCCCGGTTGGGGTAGCTGTCAGGGAACCGTAACGCCAGCCAGCGCCACGCCACCAGACGTTTATGCCGCTTCTCCGCGCGCTCAAGCTCCTCGCGACCAGCGCGATCCGGCGGTGGCAGACGACCAGTCCCCGGCGGAGGAACCGCTCGGCCCGACGCGTGTTCCGCCGCCCAACCTACGAGACGTCGAATCCCGTTGTCGCGATCATCGACCGGGCACATCGCGTAGGTCCAGCGCTGTGTCAGGTCGAGCCCTTCCACCCCCTCCAGAGCGGACGCGATGGCGAATGGCTGCTCCATGTCGGCCAGACGGTAGTTCGGATCGTCGACACGCAGCACGGCACGCTTGATACGGGCGAGCACGCCGTAAAGGCTGTCCGACCCGATCTCGGCGGCGATCGCGCGAACAATATCCGCATCCGGCTGCACCAGCGGACGCAACTCCTCCGGCGGTTCCGGCGCGGCCACGAGACGATCCCGGATGAAGCGCGGGCTGCCGGCGTCTGCGAGAACCGCGACAACGCCGTCTTCGTGCTTGCCATACCGTCCGGCGCGACCGCCGATCTGCTTGACCTCCTGCACCGACAAGTCGCGTGTCTGGCGTCCGTCGAACTTGCGCAAGGACGCAAAGACGACGCGCTTGATCGACAGGTTCAGTCCCATGCCGATGGCGTCGGTGGCGATCAGGATATCCGCTGCGCCGGAATTGAACCGTTGCGCCTCGGCCCGACGCACCTCGGGACTCAGCGCGCCGTATACGACCGCCACCCGTCGCCCCCGTTCCATCAACGCGGCGCGCAGGTCGAGCACTTCACGACGGGAAAACGCGATCAAAGCGTCGCCGGTGCGCAGGTCGTTAAGACGCACGCCAGAGGGAGCCGCGCGAAGCGGACTTTTACGATGGAGGGTGATCTCATCCAGCGGATCGCCACAAAGCTCAGCTATCCGTCGCACCATTGGAATACAATCCGGCGCGCCAAGAACGAACAGATGCCTTGCCGGGGCGCCCATGATCGCAGCCGTCCAGGCCGCGCCGCGATCCGGATCGAAGAGCATCTGCGCTTCATCAATCACTGCGACATCGACGGGATTGGAGAACGGACACATCTCGACAGTCGCCGCCAGATGGCGGCTGCCCGGCGCGGCAATTCGTTCCTCGCCTGTGGCCAACGCTGCGTCCACACCGCGCGACGCCAGCGCTTCGCGAAACTCATGCGCCAGAAGACGAAGCGGGGCCAGCGCCAGACCGCTCTCCGCACGGGCAAGAGCGTCGAGAGCGGTGTGCGACTTGCCGCTGTTTGTCGGGCCGGTGACCAGAGTGATCCGCCGCGTCAGCGCCCGGGCCGTGCGAAAATGCGCGGCATATCGATCCAGCGCCGCCACGCGGGCGATGACCGCGTTGGCCACATGCCTTCCAACAGCGGGCGGTTCCGGCAGCGCGGTATCGTGACGGCCACGCGCATCGCGCCCACCTTCCCGCCTGGGAACTGCGCTATCATCCTGCCCGCCACGACGCCACTCCTGCAGGTCGCCACGAAGCGCGACGAGCTCGGCCGGATCAAATTCCCACAGTTCGAATCCGTCCGGTTGCCGCACGCGCCGAGCGACCGGAAGACGGTTTTCCGCAACCCAGCGCAACGCCTCCCGCTGCGAACAATGCAGAATGCGCGGCACGTCGCGGAACGGGACAAGGCTTTGTTCCCACTCTTCAAGGCGCAGTTCTTCCTTGCGCCGACGCGCCTGAGCGGCGCGCTCTATCGCCGCTTCGTTTTCCGCACGCTCCTCATCTTCGCGCTGTGCCCCGCCAGCGAAACGGTCGCTATCCGCGAGGCCGAAAGCACTCGCAATGGACGCTGCGACGCGAGCGACTTGCGCGCTGGACAGCACCCGCCCGGTGTCCAGCATATCCGCCCGCAACGCCTCCAACGCCGCCTTCGGCGTATCGCCGAGTTCACGATAACGCGCGGCCAAAACGGGCTCGAGAGCATTGAGTAGTATCGGATCGTTCGCCGCCGGATCATCGACGTTCGCCGCCGCCTGCTCCATATCCTCGCGGGAAATCCATATCCTCCCCTCGCGCCGGGTCAGATCCATCATTCGGGACGCCCAGCGCTTGCGACGTACCGCGCATAGCGCGGCGATGAACGTATCGTCGGGAATCTCGCGCGCACCCGGCGCCAGGGCCCGGCCAATGCGACGCAGCAGCGCGGACTCCTCTCGCGGCTCAACCGCGAGGCCGGTACGCGACAACGCTGTTTCCAGCGCCGCGCGGGCCGGGGACGAAGAATCATGAGACCCGACCGAATTTATACGGTCAGGATCTGGTGCGACCAGCGTGGGGCGAGGACCTATCGGCGCGTTCATTGGGGCCAGTGTGCGCGATACACGGCAACGGAACAATCCCCACCGGTGCGGCTATGCAGGCGCGCCTCAAAGCAGCAGGTCGAGCCACTTGACGCCACAGAGTCACCCCCTTCGCCACAAGCGACCCAATTTTGTAAGCTGGACGGCGTTACCGTATGCAAAGACAGCCTATCGTTGACGCATCCGGCGACGAGTGGATGAGGGGGGCGTGACCACGCCTTTACGGGATACCTCGCGTCGCATTTTCAGCGATCCGTCGCCTTAGTTGTCAGCCTATCAGAAATCTCGGTCCTACATGGAACTGATCACGTCCAAAGATTAGCCCGCTACCTACGTCGCATCTGACACATAGCTCCCGATGGTCCGCTAGCCCTATAGCGCCAATCAGCCATCTCTGGCCGCGCCGCTCAACCGGAACGAAACCTCACCTAGTTTAGATCCAAAGGACCCCATGCCATCATTCATATTAAAAAACTCGCTATAGTCGGCCGGCAAGGATTGCCGGCTTTATACCGCAACACTAGCGAGTCTATGTTGCGCCGCTTTCGCCTGCGTCATGTTCACAACCGCCACTGCGTTGGCTTGAGGCGCATAGCATCCTTAAGAGCCTGTTTGGAAAATCACGGGTGAGCATTTCTGCGCATGAGATTGGCGCC
>NZ_JAFVMF010000050.1 GCF_017377715.1 Acetobacter sacchari
CGCAGCCGTCCAGTTCGCTTCAATCATCATCCTGCTTAACTGAAGACACGCCGTAGGTGATAGCAACCTGCGTTCAGGCGATCAGGGCTCTGCGACAACATCCTTCATCACTGCAGATGTAGAGTCGAAATAGATGCGATCTGCTTTACGATCTCATTGAATCTAGAATTTCTTTTGCTTGTGCCGACACTTCTTCACACACGTCGTTTTCAGTCGGGCAGATCACAAGGCTTTCAAGCTCCCGCCTGAGCGCACCGGCGAGTTGATGTGAGTTGGCGACGACATCGACCAGCAGGGTGTATTTGCGCCACCCGTCATACCCGGCGAGAATTATGGCAATATGTGGGGCGACTGGCAAGCCGATATCGATCAAGAACGGTGCGAAGACATGCGCGACTGGATCATTCCGATCGGAAACCCAGTCGACGATGTGCTGCAGGACTGGTTCAACGGCCGGCCAGCCCAGCTTTACGATAGCCCCGGCCTTATCTGTCTCGGTTTTATAATCAGGAAATAGCAAGGGAAATACGCTTATGGGAACAGACTTCAAGCAGGCCTCCTATGCTAGAATTCGCCTAATGTGGATCCATTGCGTCGAGCGTCGTAACAGACCGGTCCTCTTGGGCGATACCTGAAGTTGGAATTCCTCGCCCATGACAGGAAATCTGGCGCTTATGGCGGCTTCGCCGCTGCGCCATATGTCATTTGGCATCCCGATCGGAGGAAGAGCCGGAAAAGGCGCGCCGTCGAGGACGGAAAATTTTTCGCTGAGCATGGTCGCAATCGGAAAATCCTCCTCCAGACCGCCATATGTAAGGAACAGCCAGCCGTAGTCGGCCATCTGGTGGAGCGAGAGGATTTCAGGCCCATCGATTTCAGCCACAGGCTCTCCACGATGGATCAGTTCGCCACGCAACTCTTCGCCAGCGATCGGACGCAGTGTGAATAGGTCAGGAGCCACATATGAGTCGGTAAATACTCCTCGTCGAATCTCGACGCCGGGACGAATATTCATATTTCAGCCATCTCTTTGTCCGCCGTGGGCCGACCGCTTTCGTGCAGGGCAGTCGCCGCCGAAACAATGAACTCTTCGACAAGCGCCGTTGCGTTCTGGTATGCGGCGAAATCGATTTTTCTAGCGACCGCTTTCACGCTCCAACCTGTAGCTCTCGCCATGCAAACTGCATCCTCAAACGACCTATCTCCATCGATATAAAAAGGTAAAATTATTATTAGAACGGGTATTTTCTTCCTACACGGTCGATTGCATTATGGGCGAAATGGCGAAAGTGAATAAATCTTTGACCAAAGCCTCGACTGGCACACTCTATCAGACACGCAACACCTCGACGGCGAAAGCAACAGGTTGGCGAGGCAGAAATATGCTCTGCTTGGGGGGGGGATGACTATGGTATTGATCCTGACGGCGATTATTACTACCATCCCTGTCACGGATATAACATTATTTACCACCCAGTTTTACGGCGTGTCGTCAGTTAAGCCCTGAGTGCGGCACGTGAGGGTTGTACTTTGTGACTGCGTGTGCTGACTGTTTTCCCGGTTTTTGGGGGAGACAGACGGATGCGGCGCTATGGTTTACGCGATGACCAGTGGGAGCGGATAAAGGATCTTCTTCCCGGTCGCGATGGGCATGTGGGTGGCACCGCTGCGGACAACCGTCTGTTCGTAGAGGCGGTTCTTTATCGCTATCGCGCGGGCATTCCATGGCGCGACCTTCCTGCCCGTTTCGGGGACTGGAAAAACGTGCACCGGCGTCTGCGCCGCTGGTGTGAAAGCGGTGTCATCGAACGGATATTTCGTTATCTGGCTGCTGATCACGACAACGAATACATGATGATCGACAGCACGATTGTCCGGGCGCATCAGCATAGTGCCGGAGCTCTCAAAAAAGGGGCGCGGATCAGGCCATCGGACGATCCCGAGGCGGGCTGACTACAAAGATCCATGCCATCTGCGACGCTCTGGGCAATCCGGTGGAACTGGGCATCACACCGGGACAGAATGCCGATATCACCCAGGCAGAACCGCTTCTGGAAAACATCGACCCGGATGCTTTCCTTGCTGACAAGGCGTATGACGCGGACAGGTTGATCAATCGACTGATACAGCGGGGGATTACCCCGGTCATACCGCCAAAACGCAATAGAACAATGCAGCGGGAAACCGACTTCGCTCTTTACAGGGAACGTAATCTTGTCGAGCGGTTCTTCAATAAACTCAAACAGTTCCGTGCCATCGCAACTCGCTACGATAAACTGAAATCAACCTTCCTCGCAGCCGTCCAGTTCGCTTCAATCATCATCCTGCTTAACTGACGACACGCCGTAATTTCCCTTAGTATATTAGTGCTGGATAGGTGCATAAAGATTCCAGAGAGGTTGGACACGGACGAAAGGTCAAGGGTGGCTATCGCGGCATGGAGGATCGCATGATCGAGATGATCATTGAGCAACGCCGTCACAGTCTTGGTGGCGGCCTCGAAGTGGGAAGAGTCCTACCATTCGCAAAGCGGCGAATGGTAGGACCGTTCATATTTTTCGACCATATGGGCCCCCTTGACGTTGCGGCAGGCGTGGAACGGGGGCTCGATGTACGCCCGCATCCGCATATCGGGCTTTCGACTGTCACCTATCTCTTCTCAGGAGAGGTCATGCATCGTGACAGCCTGGGTTCCGAGCAAGCGATACGACCACATGAAGTAAACTGGATGACGGCCGGGCGAGGGATCACCCATAGCGAACGTTTCGAAAAAGCGCGCGCCTTCGGAGACCGCCTTCACGGCATTCAAGCCTGGGTGGCGCTTCCAACCGGCGACGAGGAGGCGTCTCCTTCCTTTTCGCATCACGAGGGAGATGACTTGCCCTCATGGAACAGCGGCGGAGTGCAAGGTCAGCTCATCGCCGGTCAGGCCTATGGGCTGCGAGCCGCCGCTCGGACTCATTCCCCCCTGTTCTACGCGCATCTGGATCTCGACGCAGGGGCGCAGGCCGAGGTCCCCACCGACCACCCGGAGCGCGCGCTCTACATTGCCGCTGGCTCCGTTGAGGTCGACGGAGTGCGCTATGAGGCGGGGCGCATGCTTATCCTCGGATCAGGCACGTCTTCATTCCGGGCGCTTGAACGCAGTACCGTCATGGTGCTTGGCGGTGAGCCTGTCGGCGAGCGCTATCTGTCCTGGAATTTCGTAAGCTCATCGAAAGAGAGGCTTGCCCAGGCCGCAGCGGATTGGAAAGCCGGGCGCCTCAAGTTACCTGACGCCGATCACGACGAGTTCATTCCGCTTCCATCTGAACTATACGGCGTGTCTTCAGTTAAGCAGGATGATGATTGAAGCGAACTGGACGGCTGCG
>NZ_JAFVMF010000051.1 GCF_017377715.1 Acetobacter sacchari
CGCTCTGGGTTATGTTTGAGTTGATACCGAGAGCGTTGAGTGCGGTTTTGACGATGTGCGGGGCGTTGAGTTCTGCGGTGTTGTATTGGTCGAACTGGTTGTCGTGGTCGATGAACCTGTCCGGCAGGGTCATGGTGCGCAGGCGGACGTTGTCGAGCAGGCCTGTCTTTGACAGGTGATGGGCGACGAGCGCCCCGAAGCCGCACTCCGAACCTTCCTCGATGGTGATCAGCAGCGCGTGGTTGCGCGCCAGCTGCTCGATCAGGGCGGTGTCCAGCGGCTTGGCGAAGCGCGCGTCGGCGACGGTTGGCGGCAGGCCGTGGGCTGTGAGCTGGTCGGCGGCCTTCAGCACCTCGACCATGCGCGGGCCGAGGTTGAGGATGGCGACGCCGCCTTTCTCGCGCCCGGACTGCGCGCCCATCTCGCGCACGATGCGGCCCTTGCCGATCTCGATGATCGAGCCCGCGGCCGGAAGCTCCAGCCCGAGGCCGTTGCCGCGCGGGTAGCGCAGCGCGATCGCGCCCTCGTCGAAGGCGGCGGCCGTCGCCGTCATGTGCAGCAGTTCAAGCTCGTCGCTCGGCGCCATGATCGTCATGTTCGGCAGGCAGCCGAGATAGGCCAGATCGAAGGAGCCCGCGTGGGTCGCTCCGTCCGCGCCGACAAGACCGGCGCGGTCGATGGCGAAGCGCACCGGCAGGTTCTGCAGCACCACGTCGTGGACCAGCTGGTCATAGGCGCGCTGCAGGAACGTCGAATAGATCGCGCAGAACGGCCGCAGCCCTTCCGTCGCCATGCCGGCGGCGAAGGTCACGGCGTGCTGCTCGGCGATGCCGACGTCGAAGAACCGGTCGGGGAACTTGCTGGCGAATTTGTCGAGGCCCGTGCCGGACGGCATCGCCGCCGTGATGGCGACGATCCTGTCGTCCTGCTCGGCGCTGCGGACCAGTTCGCGGGCGAACACGTTGGTCCAGGACGGCGGGCCGGGCGGGGCCTTGCTCTGCTCGCCGGTCACGATGTTGAACTTCGCGACCGCGTGGTACTTGTCGCCTGCGGCCTCGGCGGGCTTGTAGCCGCGGCCCTTCTCGGTGATGACGTGCAGCAGGATCGGGCCGTTGTCCGTGTCGCGCAGGTTGCGCAGGATCGGCACCAGCTGGCTGATGTCGTGCCCGTCGACGGGGCCGACGTAGTAGAAGCCCAGCTCCTCGAACAGCGTGCCGCCGGTGATCATGCCGCGCGCGTATTCCTCGGCCTTCTTGGCCGTGCGCTCGAGCCGGTCCGGCAACTTCTTCACGAACTTCCCGGCGAGGTCGCGCAGTCCCATGAACTGGCGCGAGGACATCAGGCGCGAGAGGTAGTTCGACATCGAGCCGACCGGCGGCGCGATGGACATCTCGTTGTCGTTGAGGATGACGATCAGACGCTCCGCGCCGGGTCCTGCCACGGCGGCGTTGTTCATCGCCTCATACGCCATGCCGGCGGAGATCGAGCCGTCGCCGATCACGGCGATGACGTTGCGCTCCCTGTAGGACGGATCGTCCCCGGCGCGCAGATGGTGCGCCACCGCCATGCCCAGGCCTGCGGAGATCGAGGTCGAGGAGTGGGCTGCGCCAAACGGGTCGTATTCGCTCTCCGAGCGGCGCGTGAAGCCCGAAAGCCCGCCCGGCTGGCGCAGCGTGCGGATGCGCTCGCGCCTGCCCGTCAGAATCTTGTGCGGGTAGGTCTGGTGCCCCACGTCCCAGATCACGCGGTCGTCCGGCGTGTCGAACACCGCGTGGATCGCAACCGTCAGCTCCACGACGCCCAACGACGACCCGAAATGACCGCCCGTCGTCGAAACCGTGTCCACGGTCTCCGCACGAAGCTCGTCCGCAACCTGCTTCAGCTGCTCAATCGACAGGTTCCGAAGGTCAACAGGAACGTCAACACGGTCCAGCAACGGAAAACGACCCACCGTGGGG
>NZ_JAFVMF010000052.1 GCF_017377715.1 Acetobacter sacchari
CGCCAATCTCATGCGCAGAAATGCTCACCCGTGATTTTCCAAACAGGCTCTGAGAGCAAGCAGCTCGGAGGCATTTCGACATCTTACGGTAAGCTGACATTGACATTCCCCACAACATTACAACTCGTCTCTGTCACTACCGGAATTAATCGACGGTAGGTAGGTCTTAAAACCCCTCAAACAGACAGCGCTATAAGCCGCGTTGCTATCGCGGCGATTGAAGTTATCTTCTGAAGCGAGTCGCTTGGAAGCTCTGCCAACTGCCCAGCTTCATTACACGAACCGCCGATGCTTCGAACGCCGCAGACGATGCGGGGTAGACTTACGCCTGTGTAGGCGTATCATGCCGAATTAGCGTTGCCTTTCTTGCCTTGTCTCTTGACTACCCCCCTTTCACGTCATGCAAACGTCAACGCCTCAAATTGGACAACTTACATCGCTTGAGTATAGATTCATCAACTCGCAGTTTACCACGCAACTTGAGTCATATTAGCCGGTTCGCCGGTCGCCCGCACAAATGGGATAGCTACTCCACTATCTAGAAGCTAACTCATGCTGTCATAACGAAGCTCCCGCAGAATCTCGTCAGAGAAATACCAAGGAAAACGCACATGAGCGAAAACGATGAAATAAAAAAAAACTCCAATCAGGTAAACGCTAAAAATAGATCTTCCACAGCTGTTCTGACTTTTCTTGACAGACTAACTGACGGCGCAGGCGAAGCACTTCTTGCCCGGATCAAGAAGAAGAGTGCCAACATTGACGAAATCTCGCGTGAAATAGCTTCAAGTGCACCAATGGAGCGACTACGTAAGCTCGCGCTGACGGGAACAGATCAACAAGATAACGTGCAGATGACCGCCGCAGATTATGACTATGTCGGTTTACCTGCCGAAGCCATGAGCCATGATTTTAGATCAGGTTTTGACTCCTTTTTACGCGAACGTTTGGGTAAGCGAGCCGGCGGATTCAAAGCAATTTTCGACGCTCTCGATCAGCACGACATTCCCCTGATCATTGAGACTGGGTGTCTGCGAGTAGCTCGCAACTGGGAAGGCGATGGTCAAAGCACCTTCCAATTCGACTGGTATGCACGCGAACGAAAGGGGCGGGTTTTGACCATCGACATCAATCCTCAGAGCGTAGACAGCGCCCGTCGCGCCTGCAGCAGTGTTACCAGCACCATTTTGAACGATTCTGTCGCTACTCTCGATGCGTTAGGGACGGTTGGCATGCCACCTGCATCTTTACTTTATCTTGATTCATTTGACCTTGATATCAACAATCCCATGCCTAGCGCCATTCATCACGCGATGGAATTGATGGCGGCACGTCGCCTCCTTGGCCCTGGAAGCATCGTATGTATCGACGACTTCGATGTTCCCCCATTGGGGCCTGGTGGTAAGGGGCTCATCGTTGACGAATTTTTCAACACGATACGTGCAGAGGTTCTCTACTCAGGGTATCAGAAAGTATGGCGTATTCAGATATAAAAAATTAAAATTCCTTATTATACCGAGAAAAAGCTGTAACATAACGACCGGAGCCTACATCCCGCAAAAAGCATGGACACAGACCGCCGATTATCTTTATGCTATGCGAATAGATTTGCACCCTACTTAATATCGATCAAAAATGAATTCATCATGCGTGATTAGCGCGTCATATGGGTAACGAGCGGAGGAACTTAGAGCCTGTTTGGAAAATCACGGGTGAGCATTTCTGCGCATGAGATTGGCG
>NZ_JAFVMF010000053.1 GCF_017377715.1 Acetobacter sacchari
TGGAGGGATCGAAGAACCCTTGATTGATACTCTTGTCTGGTGATTTTAGGCTTTTGACGATTTGATTGACGGTGCTTTGGGTCAATTTTGACCTGCGTTTTGAGCAGATCGAGTGTTGTCCCTTGTTGGATGGCTATGCGCTCGCGCTCAATCTTTCGAGGAAGAGGAAGCGGCGCATATTATAGACGATATTGGCCAGGCCGATCCTCATGGTGGCTCGCGCGATACCGACAGTTCGGATGAACAGACCCATTTGCGATTTCTGGTCAGCAAAGACATGCTCGACGCGGGATCGGATCACGGACTTTCCTGCATTGGACCGCTGGATATGGAGTGGCATCGGTTTGAGATGCGGCTTTTTCCTGTGAACCTTTGAGATACAGCCCTGCTTTTCCATGAAGTCTTCATTGGCTTTGGAGCGATACGCCGTGTCTGCCCAGACGCTTGAGGCCGTATTGGTTTTATCCAGCAGCCCTTCTCGCAATCGCGCACCATCACTGGCGGCGGCATCTGTCGTCTTCCATTTTCGGATCAGTCGGAACTTCCGGTCGATGGAAACATGGGACTTGTAGCCAAAGAACGGAATGGCAAGATCGCTGGATGGCATGGTTCCATCATCCTGCCGCTTTGCCTTCGTGAACTTCAGTGTCCAGCGCGCATGACGGTCCTTGTGCGACAGCTTTGCGGGTTTGTCCTGCCAGTCTTCAGGAATACGTCCTTCCCGAAGATCGGCTTTCTCAGCGTTCGTGTTGCGCTGCTTGGGAGCAGCCACCAGTGTGGCATCCAGGATCTGGCCTGACATCGGGAGATAACCGGCGTTCCGCAGGGTCGCGTCAAACCGGTTGAACAACCCATCGATCGCACCCGCCTGTGTCAGGCGTTCACGGAGCAGCCAGATTGTTTTGGCATCAGGCACCCGATCTGAAAGTCCCAGACCAAGGAAACGCATAAAGGAGAGGCGATCGTTGATGAGATACTCTGTCCGCTCATCAGACAAATTGTTGAGCGTCTGGATCACCAGGATCTTGAACATCATCACCGGATCAAATGGTGGTCGCCCGCCCTTGCTTCCATCTGAATAGGCCAGAGCCTCCTCCAGATCAGGGCGGAACACTTCAAAATCCACAATCTGGGAAAATGCTTCGAGCTGATCGCCAAGCCCGCTCAACCGGGCAAGCCGCTCTTCAACATCAAAGAAACCAGCCTGCTTCATCTTCCATCATCCCCAATCAACTCAGGGGAAATGGAATCACAGAGGAACCCTCAAAACCAGAGGGTTTTTCGAACCCTCCAA
>NZ_JAFVMF010000054.1 GCF_017377715.1 Acetobacter sacchari
CCAATCTCATGCGCAGAAATGCTCACCCGTGATTTTCCAAACAGGCTCTTAGAGATAATATAAATAATTTATGAGTAATTGAAATGGTTGCTCCATATTATAGACGGACTAGATCAATTAATATGCGAGATACTGAGGTATGGCGTCTATCGGGGTGACGTACGTTTTTGGTGCGAATTGTTGCTCGCCATAATCCTCCTGCTATAAGTCCCTCTTTTTCGATTCTATTTAAATATTCAGCACTCAAAGTGGCGGCAACGCGTCCTTGTATCACTTCGTGAACATCGGACGGACGAAAATCGAATCGTCTTTGTATAGGAACTAATCCGAGTAATTCTCCATGAACTACATCTTCATTTTCTTCTATATTCACGTGCGCAACACGATTAAATGCCCGGTCAACGCTAGAGGTATCGAGTTTTATTTCTCTGCGCTCCTCAGCGACACGGAGTGTGGAGCCGGCTTTATGAAGAGTGCTAATAAAATTTTTTAGCGCTTGGAATATGGGAGCATCTAAATTATCCAATTTGGCTTCAAAAATGCGTCCATCCGCATCCGCAACCTCTTGGAGAAGATCTGTAATAAAGCCTAAAGCTTTGCGTGTCGGCGTTTCAAACATATCAAGTTGGTTCGCATTATCCTCTTCTAAAACAAAGCCAAAAGAGCCATGAATCAAGCTCGTGATGTTCATTTTTGACTGTTGGCGAAGATGATCAGGAATGCGTTTGTGCTCGACAGATTGTCCACCTTCGGTTGCAACGCGCTTTGTGATTAATTCTTGATAATCTTGTATAGCTTTCCCCACGAAATCGGCATCAATTGCTGACGATCCACGTACGGGGCCGCCATCGAATACCAGCGCTACATTAGCAGGAGCCCCTGTCTGCTTGTCTATTTGGGTAAGTTCCGCCTCTAAACGAGCGAGTCGTTTTTCTGCGGCGTGTCGTCAGTTAAGCAGGATGATGATTGAAGCGAACTGGACGGCTGCGAG
>NZ_JAFVMF010000055.1 GCF_017377715.1 Acetobacter sacchari
ATCCAAGCCGCAACCAGCGCGCCAACTGCGCCGGCCGGCGGCGCGGTTGTGCTGCTCTACACGGTCACTGTGCCAAGCGGCGTAACGAATCTTTCCACCGCTACTTCAGTCGCCGCTACAGCGATGTATCCGACTATTCCAACGCTTGCTCTTGGCAGGCTACTCTCGGTGCAGTCATTCACAGCGAGCGGAACATATACGAAGTCAGCCAGAGCGCGCCTCATCCGCGTTAGGGGCTGCGGCCCCGGCGGCCCCGGCGGATATGCCGAGCCAAATAGCACCGGATACACATCTGCGGCTGGGGCTGGTGGAGCGGGGGCAGAATGTGAACTCTGGATCGATGTCAGCGCTTTGACCAGCATATCGATTACGGTCGGGACGCCAGCGACGCCGATCGCGTCATCGTCGCAAAGCACGTCAGGGTCATCGGTCTTTGGTGCTTACGTCACCCTGGGGGGTGGTCAAGGGGGCGGAGTAGGTGTCTCCGTCTCGAATAGTTCCGGGACGCAATCAGTAAATGCCGCTGGCGGGTCTGTGACGTGGGGAGGCCTTTCTTCCAAAGTGCTGTCCGGCAGCTTTGCGAAATCTGGCGCTTACGGCCAACAGGGGATTTCGATCTTTGGTAACGGTGTTCCCGCTATCGGAGCCAGTTCCGCTTACGGTAGCGCGGCGTCGCCACAAAACAACGGGAGCCCTGGCACGGGCAGCGGTTACGGCGCCGGCGGATCTGGCGGCGGAAGTAATTCGACCACGGGATACATCGGCGGGTCCGGTATGCCGAGTTGGTTCGTGATCGAGGAATACTCATGACGACTGAGAACTACGCCGTGTATTTCATCGCGGCGGCGAACGAGACGATGACTGAGTCGAATGGATCTTCCGAGACATTCGCAAG
>NZ_JAFVMF010000056.1 GCF_017377715.1 Acetobacter sacchari
CCGGTTTTGGGGGAGAGAAACAGATGCGGCGCTACGGTTTACGCGATGATCAATGGGAACGGATAAAGGACCTTCTCCCCGGTCGGGAGGGCCATGTTGGCGGCACGGCCGCGGATAACAGGCTGTTCGTGGAAGCGGTGTTGTATCGCTATCGTGCTGGCATTCCGTGGCGTGACCTTCCTGCCCGGTTCGGGGACTGGAAAAACGTCCACCGGCGTCTGCGCCGCTGGTGTGAAAGCGGTGTTATAGAACGGATATTTCGTTATCTGGCCGCTGATCACGGCAATGAATACATGATGATCGACAGCACGATTGTCCGGGCGCATCAGCACAGTGCCGAAGCTCTCAAAAAAGGGGCACGGATCAGGCTGTCGGACGATCCCGGGGCGGACTGACTACAAAGATCCATGCCATCTGCGACGCTCTCGGCAATCGGTGGAGATCGACGTCACACCGGGACCGGATGCGGATATCAGCCAAGCGGAACCGATGCTCGAAAACATCGATCCGGACGCCTTCCTGGCTGATAGGGCGTATGATGCAGACAGGTTGATCAATCGGCTGACAGAGCGCAGGATTACCGTGGTCATCCCACCGAAACGCAACAGAACAACCCAACGGGAAACAGACTTCGCTCTTTACAGGGAGCGTAACCTTGTCGAGCGGTTCTTCAATAAACTCAAACAGTTACGCGCTATCGCAACACGCTACGGCAAGCTGAAATCCACCTTCCTCGCAGCCGTCCAGTTCGCTTCAATCATCATCCTGCTTAACTGA
>NZ_JAFVMF010000057.1 GCF_017377715.1 Acetobacter sacchari
GTGAGCGCCTGTATCTGCTCGTCGGTCACGCTGTCTGCCTCGCGCACGCCGGGCTTCCCCTTCTCGCGGCTGATCGTCTTCAGGAGATTGTCCAACTGCTTAAGGTTCACATTGCCTTGGGCATCGGTCAGATTGCGTGATTGCAGAAACCGCATGGCGTCGATCGGACGCGACAGTTCCTCGTAAGCCTTGGCGTAATTCTGGAAACCCGGCGCTCCCTGCTCGATCGTGTCGGTGACGGTCGGCTTCAGGTCCATCAACTGCGAAACAGCCGCGTGGCCGCTCTGTTTCGTGCCGCGCGCAGCTGGAGCGATGATGTCGCCCATGTATTTGCGCACGTTCCACAGATGCTCAGGCAGAGCCGTTCCATCCTCTTCGGCAACGGAGTTCAACTGGCCAAGCACGTTCTTCAACGGCGTCTGCACGGTCTCGCGCCCGCGATTGTCGTCGATCAGGCGCGCAAGGTGCTGGCGGATTGGCGTCACGTCGACCGGCTGCTGATTGCCGAACGCGGCATCCCGGTTCTGTCCCTCGATCGCGCTCCGGGCCGCTTCCGCCGCCTGCAACTGGTCCTCTGTGCCAATGACCTTCTGCGCGTAGGCGTTGCGCGCCTCGGC
>NZ_JAFVMF010000058.1 GCF_017377715.1 Acetobacter sacchari
CTCGACGAGTGCGGCATCACGGTAGCAGACGACGAGGTTGCGCCTTTGGTGGCGTCTTACAAGAGATTTAGCGGAGTGGCAACGTGACAGACATGGTGAACCACCCTCCTCATTACACAAGCCATCCTTCGGGCGTGGAGTGCATTCAGGTCACGGAACACATGGGGTTCAACCTCGGGAACGCCGTGAAATACATCTGGCGCTCTGACCTGAAGAAAGACGCAATCGAGGATCTGAAAAAGGCCAGATGGTATCTGGATCGGGAAATCGCACGACGGGAGGACGCAGCGTGACGAAAGGCGTGAAGACACCCGATCTTCGCGGGGAAACATTCGGTCAGCGCCACGTATTCGCTTGCGCTCCTTCTCGGAACGGGCAGGCCCGATACTTCGTCAGGTGCTCATGCGGGAAAGTCGATGACGTTGCCGCTCGTTATCTAGTGCAAGGGAAGGCAGACCGATGCCTGCCATGCGCGAGAAAGAAGAAAGCCGCCGATATCGCCGCGTCTTCTGTTGGAATTAAGTTCGGACATCGTGAAGTGATTGGAGTGCATTCGTGCGGAACCGGCTCAGGAATTGACCTGAAGGTCAGATGCGCCTGTGGCTTCGAGAG
>NZ_JAFVMF010000059.1 GCF_017377715.1 Acetobacter sacchari
CCGCCCCAATCAGGAGGCGGGGGTATGAGGCGCACGTTGTCACGCCTCATGTCATTGCTTGGGGTTTCAGTTGATCGGAGCGCCGGAATTGTTTCTGTCGGCAAGCACGATGATGTCCTGAAGTCCTTTGATGAGGGCTTCAGCGGCGTGTCTGGTGAGGCGAAGGTGGGCCGTTGGCACTTCGGCCCCAGGGGCGTCAACGCTAGAAACTCCTGCGCTGAGTGTAGCCTTAATTACTCCGCCAACATGGCCAATAAATGGAACGTTGTCGGCAAAGATAATTGGCGCTCCAACGCCTTCGATGCGCCTCAGATTGTCGCTAATGCTTCTAATTACTGTGTCGGGCGTGTCGCTCATAACAATTCATCCTCTGTTGCATCAGATGGTGATAGCGCGGGAGAGATTCCGACTCTCTCGCGCGCCCCGAGCGTAGCCGATGATGGGGTGACGGGCGAGTGAGCGCGCTCTTCATCTGCGCGCTCATGGCGGTTGCTGTTGCGGCTCGGCTTTGGCCGATCAACCGAACAGGACGTGACACACAGCGGAGACGACGCGGCGACGGTCTTCCATCGTCGCGTCGGGGTTCAGTTCCTTCCACAGGTTCGTAGTTAC